>NZ_KB907977.1 GCF_000382265.1 Yoonia vestfoldensis DSM 16212 | reverse complement strand
CCACATCCTCGAAACCGGCAATGACAGCTACCGCTTCAAGGCCAGCTCCGAAACAGCCAAGAAAAAGCGAAAGGAGACACCACCATTGACGCCATCATAATACGCAGATCATAACGACTGGGTGGGTCAGATCTCGATGAAAATGCCGGGTCAGTTCTCAGTGACAATCAACAGCCCGAGATTGCCGATTCCCGGGACATTGGACCAGTTGCCGGTGTCTGTCGCGGGGTCGTTGGTGCCTGTGTAACGCTCCAGCCGCCAGCCTTGGCCATTTCTGAAAAACGTGTCGTTGGTATTGGTGTTCTGGAACCAGACAAGCCTGTAGATGTCGTCCGGTCCACCCAGCGCGGTGACACCGTTCATGACCATACCGAAATTCGGATTGCCGGGGTTGATACCAGGCGGGTTCGTCGGCTGTCCAGCGACCGAAGCGATCTGGTCGCCCGTCAGCAGGATCGGTGTCGTATAGGTCATGGTTATTGCGTCCCATATCCGTCGGCAAGAGTCACGCGGATTAACCTGCCCCGTCCAGCCCAAGGCGGGTGGCCGCGTGTCGCGACGTAACGTCCATGATAAATCATCGGCTTCACAAAGAAAATAATCTCGCTACGCTCATTGAAACGCTTTTGGGAGGAAGCACTTTGGGGAATGACCGTCCGTGGACGGCCTTTTACGGCCCGTCCGTTCCAAGCTCGATCGACGACATGCCATACCGGAGCCTTGGCGATTTCATCACCTCGACCGCTGCTGTCTATGGCGACTTGCCCGCCTTTACGACTGTTTTGCCCAACGGCATGAATGGCACGCTGACGTTCCGGCAGGCCGATGAAATGTCTGATGCGCTTGCCGTCTATCTGCGCGACGTTGCAGGGTTGCAGGCAGGCGACCGTGTGGCGGTGCAGGTGCCCAATTGCCTGTCCTATCCGGTCGCGGCGATGGCGGTGTTCAAGGCGGGCTGCGTGCTGGTCAACGTCAACCCGCTTTACACCGCCGAGGAAATGGCCAAGCAGTTCATCGACGCCGAACCCGCCGCCGTTATCGTGGTGGACATGTTCGCCGACAAACTGGCCGAGGCGGTCAAGACCTATCCGATCAAGACCGTCATCGTCACGCGCGTCGCCGAATACCTGCCGCGCCTGCCCAAGATGATCGTGGGGCTGGTGCAGAAACACTGGGACAAATCCGTGCTGCCGATCAGCATCCCCCATATCCGCCTGCCCGATGCGATCGCGGCGGGGCGCGCGAAACACGACAGCCTGCACAACGCAATCGAGGCTTACCGCAGCGCAATCAGCCCCGATGACGTGGCCTGCCTGCAATATACCGGCGGCACGACGGGGGTGTCCAAGGGCGCGATGCTGTCACACGCCAATATCCTGATGAACATGGTGCAGACCATGTCGTTGATCACCAATCTGGACAAGGGCAAGGAAGTGGCGCTGACCGCGCTGCCGCTTTATCACATCTTTGCCTTTACGGTGAATTTCCTCGGGTTTTATTCCATCGGCGCGCGCAACATCCTGATCCCGAACCCGCGCCCTTTGTCGAACCTCAAGCGTGCCTTCGAGAATTACAAGATCACATGGATCAGCGGGGTGAACACGCTCTTCAACGGGCTCAACAACGAGGTCTGGTTTCTCGACACGCCACCCAAGCACCTGAAATTCGCCTCGGCCGGCGGGATGGCCTTGCAGAAATCCGTGGCCGAACGCTGGGAACAGGTGACAGGCAAACCCGTGCTCGAAGGCTACGGGCTAACCGAATCCTCGCCTGTGCTGACCTTCAACCCGTTCAGGCAGGTCCGGCACGGCAGTATCGGCGTGCCGATCCCTTCCACGGATCTGCGCTGCGTCGATGAAGACGGGGCCGACGTGCCGCAGGGCGAACCCGGCGAGCTTATCGCCAAGGGGCCGCAGATCATGCTCGGCTATTGGCGAAAACCCGAAGAGACGGCCAAGACAGTCCAGAACGGCTGGCTTTTGACCGGAGATATCGGGATCATGGATGCGGATGGCTATTTCCGCATCGTGGACCGCAAGAAGGACATGATCCTTGTGTCGGGCTTCAACGTCTATCCCAACGAGATCGAGGATATCATCGCCGCCCACCCCGATGTGGTCGAGGTCGCCGTGATCGGCGTACCGGACGGTGCGGCGGGCGAGGCGGTGAAGGCCTATGTCGTCAGTCGCAACGAGGGCCTGAGCAAGGACGACCTGCGCGCCTACTGCAAGGACCACCTGACTGGCTACAAGGTGCCCAAATTCGTGGAATTCCGTGACGAATTGCCGAAATCCAACGTCGGAAAAATACTGCGCAAGGATCTGCGCGCGCAGGAAAAGGCGCAGGCGGCGTGATGCGGGTGTTTTTGAAAGGGATCGTGTAACATGGTCGGCCCACTCGAACAGGCCGTTCTGGCGCTGATGATTTTCGTGATCATGCTGGGGATGGGTGCGTCTTTGACCCCGCGTGATTTTGCGCTTGCGCTCAAGCGGCCTTATGGTCTCGGCGTCGGGGTAATCTCGCAATTTGGGTTCATGCCGCTGATCGGTTTCGTGCTGGCCACGACCCTGCCGGTGTCGGACCCGATCAAGATCGGCATCCTGATCATGGCCTGTATGCCGGGCGGGACCACGTCGAATATCTTCGCCTATTTCTCGAAGGGGAATCTGGCGCTCTCGGTGCTGATGACCGTGACATCGACGGTCTTCGGGGTGATCCTGATCCCCATCGTGCTGGTTGTTTATGCCGGTGCGCTGGATCTTGATATCCCGCGCGAGAATATCATCGTGACGCTGATCCTGCTGCTGGTACCCGTCGCCATCGGGATGGTCTTGCGCAAGTTCAGCGCAAATGTGGGGGCCGTGACCGAGTTTTTCGGCTCGCTTCTTGCGCTTGTGTTTATCCTGTTCCTGATCGTGTCGTGGATTCCGCGCAACTGGGAATTCCTGCTTGCGACCACCTGGGGCACCTATTTTGCGTCGATCATGCTGGGCGTGTTCGGGTTTGCCATCGGCTACGGTTTTGCCAAGCTGCTGAAACTGCATCCACGCAACGCCCGGACTGTGGCGCTGGAGACGGGGATTCAGAACGGCCCGTTGGCCATCGCGATCATCGCCTTCACCTTTGCCGGGACCGAGGCGCAGGCGATCATGGCTGTTCCCGCGCTTTATTCACTGTTCATCGTGATGACGTCGGCGGCGCTGACGCTCTGGTTCCGGCGGATCAACACGGCGGCCGAACAGCCGCTGCCCAACGGGTTGTTGTGAGGGCGGCGTCAAAAAAGGTTTGATGCCTCCGGCGGGGATACTTGGACTCGAAACATGAAGACGCGGGCGGACCCGGTCTTCGGCCTTCGACGAGATCACATCATGTTCTGGTGAAGTGGTGGAGCCAAGGGGAATCGAACCCCTGACCTCTTGCATGCCATGCAAGCGCTCTCCCATCTGAGCTATGGCCCCCTGTGCAACCGGCGTTGCGTGCCGCTGTTTAGGCAGCAGACCGGGCGAGATCAAGTGCAAATCGCGCCCGGGGATCAGCTTTTAATCGTCGTCGGGTTTGGCTGCGACATCGCCCAGATCGTCGAAGGACACAGTGTCTTCGTCGTCGTCATCTTCGAGCACGTCATCGCCCAGATCGACATCGTCTTCCTCTTCGTCGTCGAGGATCAGATCGTCTTCGTCATCGACGTCGCGCGCTTTCTTGGATTGCAGATCCTCGGCATCCGCCACCATGGTGCGGGTCTTGGATGTGTCGATCGCCACCTCTTTGCCCGTGTAGGGGCTGATGATCGGTGTCGCGTTCAGGTCGTAAAAGCGTTTGCCGGTTTCGGGGCAAAGGCGCTTTGTGCCCCATTCTTCCTTAGGCATAGGCTATCCCTTCAAAAACTTGGTCGCCCCTTGCGGGGGATCGCTGCCAACTGCCATAAGCATTGACAGGTGTCAAAGGCTTTGGCGCGGGCGATTACAGAAAGCTGGATATGGGCCGTCACACGTTGCATGGCAACCCCCCGATTGACGTGACACTGCGCAAATCGGCACAGGCGCGGCGGCTGTCGTTGCGGGTGTCGCGCCTGGATGGGCGGGTGACGCTGACGATGCCGTCCGGCCTGCCGGATCGTGAAGGGATCGCCTTTCTGCGCGACAAGGAAACCTGGCTGCGCGGGCATCTGGACCGGATCGGTCCGGCAGAAGCGGTCGGCATCGGATCGGTCGTGCCGGTGCAGGGCAGGGGGCTGCCGGTGGTGGCGGGCGCGCGGGTCCGGTTTCTGGATGACCGGATCGAAGTGCCGCCGCACCGCCCCGCAGCGGCGCCAATCCGTGCGCGGCTGCGTGCGATTGCGCGTGATGCGCTGGCCGAGGCATCGGACCGGCATGCCGCAGTGCTGGGGGTCAGTTACACCACGCTGGCGATCCGGGACACACGGTCGCGCTGGGGGTCCTGTTCCAGCAAAGGCGTGCTGATGTATTCATGGCGGCTGATCATGGCGCCGCCTGCCGTGCTGGATTATGTGGCCGCGCACGAGGTCGCCCATTTGCAAGAGATGAACCATGCGCCCGCATTCTGGGCCGTGGTGGCGCGGCTTTGCCCTGATCATGCCCGGCACCGGCAATGGCTGCGCGATCATGGCGAAAGCCTGCACCGCCTGCGTTTCGACGATTGACGCGGCAGATTTTTGTGATCACATATTCCCATGCTGATCCAGCCCCGTCCGGTCGATTCAAACACCTCTGCGCATGAACGGGTTTACCGCGCCTTGCGCACGCAGATCATGCATGGCGAACTGGCGCCCGGTGCGGCACTGACCCTGCGCGGCATCGGCAAGACCTACGGCGTGTCCATGACCCCCGCGCGCGAAGCAGTGCGCAGGCTGGTCGCGGAAGGGGCCTTGTTCCTGTCGTCATCCGGGCGTGTGTCCACACCCGCCCTGTCCAACGAACGGATCGAGGAGCTGGCGACCCTGCGCGCCATGCTGGAACCGGAACTGGCCTCGCGCGCCCTGCCGCGCGCGCATTTCGCGTTGATCGAGAGGTTGGAGACGATCAACCAAGGCGTCAGCCAGATGGTCGCGCGGCATGACGCGACGGGCTATATCCGCATGAACCTTGAATTTCACCGGATGCTGTACCTGCGCGCGCAGGCCCCTGCGATGCTGGCGATGACCGAAACGGTCTGGTTGCAACTGGGCCCGACCATGCGGGCGCTTTACGGGCGGCTGAACCGCAAGGAACCGCCCTATCATCACAAGCTGATCCTTGGGGCGTTGAAGGCCGGTGATGAACCGGGCCTGCGTCTGGCGATCCGCACGGATGTGACGCAGGGCTTGCGGATGCTCAAAGGCTAGGTGCCGCGCGCGTTCATATCCGCGATGGCCAGATCCAGCACGCGGCGGAAATCCTCGCCCGGCATCCCGAGGCCATGGGCAAGGTTTGTGGCGAATTCATATTCTGCCGGAAAGATGCGGCCGCTTGCGATCGCGATCGACAGAACGCCGCGCATCATCACGTCCTTTTCGTGATCGCGCAGGCCCTTGCCAAAGGCGATGTAATCCTGGGGTTGCAGGGTCATGTCGATGTGGTCGACCAAGCGCATGATCTCGGAGGCGGCAAAGCTGCGTCTGGTCAGGCGCTGAATCGTATCGCCGATCAGCGCCACTTCGGCCGAGGCGACGATCCCGTCGCATTTGCCCACATGGCACATCGCTGACAGGATACGTGTCGCTGCCTTCTTGCGCATCGGGGCAGTCGGATCGAAGCCCAGCAGCGATTTGACACGCCGGATCATGACCGCCACCAGCGCCAGACCGATTGCAGCCCAAAGCCCGTAATTGCGCAGGCTGCGTTGGAGGTCGTTGGCGTCAAGCGGCGGAATGTCGTCAGCGACCAGCCCAAGGGATTGCGCGGTCGCCATTTGTTCGGCCGTGAACAATCTGTCCGGCACCGTCGTGCAGCCATCCGATGATAGCGCATAGCCCGTGATCCGGCGGGACAGTGTGACACCCAGCACCCGAAAATCATAGGTCGTATGGCACAGCGACAACGGCGTTTCGGCAGGGCCGGGAATACGGGTTTCGGCCACATATTCCAGCCCATCGAAATAGCCGGAATCGCCGATAAATGCTTGCGCAGGGGCTGTCAGGCCAACCCATATCAATACCGCAAGACAGATCTTCTGCATCGTTGACCCGCGTTTCATCACAATAAATGAAGACAGACTTAACGAAACGATTGTGGCGCGGATGTGGTGGATTGGGTCCACGAAAGCGGCATTTGCGCCGCGCAGGCTGCGGCGATGATGGTTAAATCATCGCCGCAGCGCAACAATCAGGCGTGGATCGCGCCGTCGCCGCAGGCAAGTGCCGCTTCGCGCACGGCCTCGGAATAGGTCGGATGGGCGTGGCAGGTGCGGGCCAGATCCTCGGCCGCGGCACCGAATTCCATCGCGACGCAGATTTCGTGGATCAGGTCACCCGCCATCGGGCCGATGATATGCGCCCCGAGGATGCGGTCGGTTTCCTTGTCGGCAAGGATCTTGACGAAGCCTTCGGCGGCATGGTTCGCCTTGGCCCGCGCATTGCCCATGAAGGGGAATTTGCCGACCTTGTAGGCGCGCCCCGCCGCTTTCAGCGATTCTTCGGTTTCGCCGACATTGGCGACCTCGGGGTGGGTGTAGATCACGCCGGGGATCACGCCGTAATTCACATGGCCATGCTGGCCTGCAAGGATTTCGGCGACAGCCATGCCTTCGTCTTCGGCCTTGTGGGCCAACATCGGGCCGGTGATCGTGTCACCGATGGCGTAGATGCCCGCGACATTGGTCGCAAAGCTGCCGTTCGTCTTGATCTGGCCACGCTCGGTCAGCTCCACACCCAAATCGGCCAGCCCCAGACCGTCGGTGTATGGCTTGCGGCCCGTTGCCACCAGCACGGTGTCGGCGGTCATTTCATGTTCGCTGTCGTCCTTGCGCAGCTTGAACGTCACGGTCGCCTTGCCGCCTTTGACGCTGACGCCCTGCACGGCGGCGCCAAGGGTGAATTTCAGCCCCTGTTTGGTCAGCACCTTCTGGAACTGGCGCGCGACTTCGGCATCCATGCCGGGCGTGATCGCATCGAGATATTCGATCACGTTCACCTCCGCGCCAAGGCGGGCAAAGACCGACCCGAGTTCCAGCCCGATGACACCGGCACCGATCACGACCATCGTCTTGGGGATCTTGCCAAGCTCCAGCGCGCCGGTCGATGTGACGACGATCTTTTCGTCCACCTCGATACCCGGCAGGCTGGCCGCCTGCGACCCGGTCGCGATCACGACATGCTTGGCGTCATGCACGTCGTCGCCGACCTTGACCTTGCCCGCTTCGGGGATGGTGGCCCAGCCCTTGATCCAGTCGACCTTGTTTTTCTTGAACAGGAATTCGATGCCGCCGGTGTTCTGGGCGATGGTTTCGTCCTTGTAGGTCAGCATCTGTTTCCAGTCGACCGTGGGTGCCTTGGCCTTCAGCCCCATGCCCGCGAAATTGTGTTCCGCCTCGTGCAGCATATGCGTGGCGTGCAGCAGCGCCTTGGACGGGATGCAGCCGACGTTCAGGCAGGTGCCGCCCAAGGTGGCGCGCCCTTCGACGCAGGCGACCTTGAGGCCCAGTTGTGCCGCGCGGATCGCGCCGACATAGCCGCCGGGGCCGGACCCGATAAAGATGACATCATAGCTGGACATGGAAACTCCTTCAGATTTAGATAAGGGCCGAGACGATCATCAGCATGGTGGCCAGAAAGCCGACCAGCCAGATCACCGAACGCCAGGGCGTCAGGCCGAAATAATATGCAGGCACATAAAGGACCCGCGCGCCAAGGTAGACCCAGGCGCAGACCGCAGACAGACCCGTCGCCTTGTCGCCCAGCGTAACGACGACAACGGCCAGTGTGAACAGGATCAAACCTTCAAAATGGTTATTCAGCGCCCGGAACAGACGGCCCGTCTTGGGGCTGACCTGTTCGATCAGGGGCTTGCCAAGGCGGCCGGGGTCACGCGGCCCGGCCGTCTTGCCGGGCCCAAGCTCGAGATTGGCAGGCACCGACATCAGGACGAATTGCACCCCTTGCAGCAGGCCGGCGAGCGCGAGGACGGTCAGTTCGGGGGTCATTGAGCCATTCCCTGTGTTGCTGCAAATGCTTTACCGATAAGCAAGGAAATGACTTCTCCCGTAGCCTTGTCACCCGCGCTTGAAACAAGGCGTTTTAGAGTGTTACCGATGGTGTCCTCTTTGTCGGAAAGATTCAAGTTTAATACTGCTAACGACTTAGAAGACAAAACGTAATCCAGCTTATAACCGCTGGTTGGATCTGGCCTGATGTAGTCCTCATCAACCATCCATAGCAGCATTTGCTTAGTATACAGCTTCCTCAATTCTTCGTTCTCCGACGCTTCAGTGACCGTAAGAACGCGGTGCCGCCGGTTGTACTTGAGCGCTAAGACTCCGTCCTTGGCGAGACTTTCAAATTCAGGCCAGATATCAAGGTATGTGATATGATACGCTGCCGGGAATGAGGCCTGAAGTTGCTTCAATACAACTCCAAAGAAGACTTTGGCGGTATCGACATTTGTCATTTTACCATTCCCGACAGCCGCCAGCTCACAAATCCATCAACAGCCGGCGCGGATCTTCCAGCGCTTCTTTCACACGCACAAGGAAGGTCACGGCTCCTTTGCCGTCCACGATCCGGTGGTCATAGGACAGCGCCAGATACATCATCGGCCGGATCACCACCTGACCGTTGATCGCCATCGGGCGGTCCTGGATCTTGTGCATGCCAAGGATACCCGACTGCGGGGGGTTCAGGATGGGCGAGGACATCAGCGAGCCGTAAACCCCACCGTTGGAGATGGTGAAGGTGCCGCCCTGCATTTCGGCCATCGACAGTTTGCCGTCGCGGGCCTTGGCGCCCATTTCGGCGATTGCCTTTTCGATGGCGGCGAATGACATCTGGTCGGCGTCGCGGATCACCGGCACCACAAGACCCGTGGGCGTGCCTGCGGCGATTCCCATGTGGACGTAGTTCTTGTAGACCACATCATTGCCGTCGATTTCGGCGTTCACTTCGGGGACTTCGTTCAGGGCGTGGATACAGGCCTTGGTGAAGAAGGACATGAAGCCCAGTTTCACGCCGTGTTTCTTAAAGAACAGGTCCTTGTAGGCGTCGCGCAGCGCCATCACCTCGGTCATGTCGACCTCGTTATAGGTGGTCAGCATCGCGGCGGTGTTCTGGCTGTCTTTCAGCCGCTTGGCGATGGTCTGGCGCAGACGGGTCATCTTGACGCGCTCTTCGCGGGCCTCGTCGCTGGCGGCCACAGGCGCGCGGGGGGCCGAGGCAGAGGCGGGGGCGTCGGATTTCGCGGTCAGCGCTTTCAGCACGTCCTCTTTCATCACGCGGCCGTCCTTGCCGCTGCCTTTGACATCCGAAAGACCGTTGTCAGCCATCAGTTTCTTGGCGGATGGCGCGTCTTCGGGATCGCGCAGCTTGGTATCCTCGGGGCCAGCATCGGTCTGGGTGGCGGCAGCTTCCGGCGCGGGTGCGACTTTCGGAGCCTCTTTCGCAGGGGCTGCGGCTGCGGCACCTTCAGCGATCTGCGCCAGCAGCGCATCGACGCCGACGGTTTCACCTTCGGCGGCGACGATTTCGGACAGGGTGCCGGCGACGGGGCTTGGCACCTCGACCGTGACCTTGTCGGTTTCCAGTTCGCACAGCATTTCGTCGACGGCAACGGCATCGCCGGGTTTCTTGAACCATGTGGCGACGGTGGCCTCGGTCACGGATTCACCAAGCGTGGGGACGCGGACTTCGGTGCTCATTATTTTGTTCCTTTGATGGTCAGCGCATCGTCAACCAGCGCTTCTTGTTCTGCTTTGTGCTTGCTCGCGAGACCGGTTGCAGGGCTCGCGGCGGCGGCGCGACCGGCATAGACGGGGCGGGTATGTTTTGCCTTGATGCGGGTCAGCACCCATTCAAGGTTGGGTTCCATAAAGGTCCATGCCCCCTGATTTTTGGGTTCTTCCTGACACCAGACCATTTCCGCGTTCTGGAACCGTTGCAGTTCCTTCATCGCGGACTGGGCGGGGAAGGGATAGAATTGTTCGAACCGCAGGATATAGACGTCGTCGATCCCGCGCGCATCGCGTTCTTCCAGCAGGTCGTAATAGACCTTGCCCGAACACATCACCACGCGCTTGATCTTGTCATCCGCAGCCAGCTTGGTTTCGGAATTGCCGTATTGTGCATCGTCCCACAGAACGCGGTGGAAACTGGATCCTGTCGTGAATTCCTCTTTCTTGGACACGGCCAGTTTGTGCCGCAGCAAGGATTTCGGCGTCATCAGGATCAGCGGCTTGCGATAGGTGCGGTGCAGCTGGCGGCGCAGCAGGTGGAAATAATTGGCCGGCGTCGTGCAATTGGCCACGATCCAGTTGTCGCCGCCGCACATGGTCAGGAACCGTTCCAGACGCGCGCTGGAATGTTCCGGCCCTTGCCCTTCATAGCCATGCGGCAGCAGACAGACGAGGCCCGACATGCGCAACCACTTGCTTTCACCGGAACTGATGAACTGGTCGAACATGATCTGCGCGCCGTTGGCGAAATCGCCGAATTGGGCTTCCCAGATGGTCAGGGCGTTGGGTTCGGCGAGCGAATAGCCGTATTCAAAGCCGAGGACCGCATATTCGGACAGCATCGAATCGATGACCTCATAGCGTGCCTGTCCTTCGCGGATGTTGTTCAGCGGGTAATAGCGGTCTTCGTTTTCCTGATTGATAAAGGCGGAATGCCGCTGGCTGAACGTGCCGCGCGTGCTGTCCTGACCGGACAGACGGACGGGGAACCCTTCGAGCAGGAGCGACCCAAACGCCAGCGCCTCGCCAGTGGCCCAGTCGATGCCGCTGCCGCTGTCGAACATCTGCGCCTTGGCGTCGCGCAGGCGGTCGATGGTCTTGTGCGTCGGGAAATTGTCCGGCACGGTCGTCAGCGCCTTGCCGACGGCGGCAAAAGTGTCGTCGGAAATGGCGGTCTTGCCGCGCTGGTATTTCTTCTCCTTCATCCGGTCGAGATGCGACCAGCGCCCGTCCAGCCAGTCGGCCTTGTTGGGTTTATAGTTTTTGCCGGCCTCGAATTCCTCGTTCAGATGGGCCTGAAACGCGGCTTTCATATCCTCGATCTCGCCTTCGGGGATCAGGCCGTCCTTGACCAGCCGTTCGGTATAAAGCGTCAGCGTAGTCTTTTGTTTCTTGATCTTTGTGTACATCACCGGGTTCGTGAACATCGGCTCGTCGCCTTCGTTGTGACCAAAGCGGCGGTAGCAGATGATGTCCAGAACCACATCCTTGTGGAACTTCTGGCGGAATTCGGTCGCCACACGGGCAGCGTGCACCACAGCCTCTGGATCATCCCCGTTGACGTGGAAAATCGGGGCTTCGACCATCAGCGCGATATCGGTGGGATAAGGGCTGGAGCGGCTGAAATGCGGGGCGGTGGTGAAACCGATCTGATTGTTGACGACGATATGCATCGTCCCACCTGTGCGGTGCCCGCGCAGGCCGGACAGGCCGAACCCTTCGGCGACAACGCCTTGGCCCGCGAATGCCGCATCGCCGTGCAGCAGGATCGCCATGACCTTGGTCTTGGCCGTGTCGTTCTTCTGGTCCTGCTTGGCGCGGACCTTGCCGAGCACGACGGGGTTCACTGCCTCGAGGTGGCTGGGGTTGGCTGTCAGCGACAGGTGGACGGTGTTGTCATCGAAACTGCGGTCGTTCGAGGCACCAAGGTGATATTTCACATCGCCAGACCCGTCGACTTCTTCAGGCTTGAACGACCCGCCCTGAAATTCGTTGAAGATCGCGCGGTAAGGTTTCTGCATCACGTTCGCCAGCACCGACAAACGTCCACGGTGCGGCATGCCGATGACGATATCCTCAAGGCCCAACTGCCCGCCGCGCTTGATGATCTGTTCCATCGCAGGGATCAGGCTTTCGCCACCATCAAGGCCGAAACGCTTGGTCCCCATATATTTGACATGCAGGAATTTTTCGAACCCTTCGGCCTGCACAAGGCTGTTCAGGATCGCCTTGCGCCCCGTTTGGGTAAACGAGATTTCCTTGCCGTAACCTTCGATGCGTTCCTTCAGCCAACCCGCTTCTTCGGGGTTGGAGATGTGCATGTATTGCAGCGCGAAGGTGCCGCAATAGGTGCGCTGCACGATGGCCATGATCTCGGCCATCGTCGCGACTTCCAGCCCAAGCACGTTGTCGATGAAAATCGGACGGTCCATGTCCTTGGCGGTAAAGCCGTAATTCGCAGGGTCGAGTTCGGGGTGCGGCACGGTTTCGCGCATGCCCAGCGGGTCAAGATCGGCGATCAGATGGCCACGAATGCGGTAGGCGCGGATGATCATCAGCGCGCGGATGCTGTCGAGCACCGCATTGCGGACCTGATTGGCGTCTAGGCTCACGCCTTTTTCGGCCGCCTTCGCCTTTATCTTTTCGGCGGCAGCGGCAGGTTCCGCAGGCCACTGGCCATCCAATGCGGCGGTCAGGTCGTCATTGGGCACCGGCGGCCAGTCGCGGCGCGCCCAGCTTGGCCCTGCGGCCTCGGCCTGCGCATCGGCGGGCGCATCACCAAGGCTGCGGAAAAATGCCTGCCAGCTTTCATCGACCGCCCCCGGATTGTCCGCGTAGCGCGCGTAAAGCTGTTCGACATAACCCGCGTTATGCCCCTGCAAAAAGCTGGAAGCGTGGAACAGGTCGTTGGGAGAGTGGTCGTTCATGACAGGGGACCTTTGTTGAATGTCGTCCGGCGGGGGCTGGCCCCCGCCGTAAAGTGGGCGTCGGGCGAACCCCGATTTACCCGATCGCTTTCAGCACGGCCTCGCCCAGCGTGGCGGGGCTGTCGGCCACGATGATCCCTGCGGATTTCATCGCCTCGATCTTGCTTTCGGCGTCGCCTTTGCCGCCAGCAACGATCGCACCGGCATGGCCCATGCGGCGGCCCGGAGGGGCGGTGCGGCCTGCGATGAAACCGGCTGTCGGTTTCCAACGGCCTTTCTTGCGCTCGTCGGCAAGGAACTGCGCGGCGTCTTCTTCGGCGGACCCGCCGATTTCGCCGATCATGATGATCGAATGTGTTTCTTCATCGGCCAGGAACATCTCGAGGATGTCGATATGTTCGGACCCTTTGATCGGATCGCCGCCGATACCGACAGCCGTCGATTGGCCAAGGCCGGAGTCGGACGTTTGCTTCACGGCCTCATAGGTCAGTGTGCCCGACCGCGACACAACCCCGACCGACCCGCGCCGGTGGATGTGGCCCGGCATGATGCCGATCTTGCAGGCGTCGGGCGTGATGACACCGGGGCAGTTCGGCCCGATCAGGCGGGATTTCGACCCTTCCAGCGCGCGCTTGACCTTCATCATGTCCAGCACGGGAATGCCTTCGGTGATGCAGATGATCAGCTCCATCTCGGCGTCGATCGCCTCGAGGATCGAGTCGGCGGCGAATGGCGGCGGCACATAAATCACGCTCGCATTGGCTTCGGTCACGTGTTTGGCTTCGTGGACCGAGTTGAAGACGGGCAGGTCCAGATGGGTGCTGCCGCCTTTGCCGGGGGTGACACCGCCGACCATCTTGGTGCCATAGGCAATCGCCTGTTCGGTGTGGAACGTGCCCTGAGAGCCGGTCAGGCCCTGACAGATCACGCGGGTGTTTTCGTTGACGAGAATGGCCATGTTGGTGGCTCCTTTGCAAGTCGGCTATTTTTCGACATCGTCGAAATAGATAGGCGTTTCGTTGTTTATCTTACTTTAGGCATGTACTTTCACATTCTAAAGTATGCGGACCTAACCGTAGTCACGCCGTTTGTAGAGTCGCGCCTACTTGAGTAAGCAACAAATTCAACACCGGATTTGACTGCGCGCTCGGTGTTTCTCCCATGCATGTCAATTCTCTCTTCCATCTCGTAACCGCGAGACATAAAGGCGCTTTGGAATGCTTCGTTTGCCAGTCGGGCAGTTTCAGCGTCTCCCCGAATTGTGAAACCACAATAGTTTGAACCGCGCCCTGCAAGGCGGATGGTTCCGTATTGAAAGTCTCGATCATAACCGAAAGCCTCTCTACCAGTGTAGCCAGTTAGTGACGACGCAGCTCCGTCCCAGTCGCTTTGAAGCAAACTGTCGCAAGCTAGCCCGGCTCTTGAAGCCGCAGACACAAGTTCAGCTTGCGAAAAGGTGGAAGAAACCTGACCGCTGCTCCCGGTCTGAATCGGAGTGGAACAAGCCGCTGACGTGCAAATGAATACGAAGGACAGTGTCCTAACGACAGCCTCCATCACCCCTTCACCGCCTTTACGATCTTCTGCGCGCCGTCTTTCAGGTCGTCGGCGGCGATCACATCAAGGCCGGAATTGCGGATGATTTCCTTGCCTTTCTCGACGTTTGTGCCTTCCAGACGGACGACCAGCGGCACTTTCAGCCCGACTTCCTTCACCGCGGCGATCACGCCTTCGGCGATGACGTCGCAGCGCATGATGCCGCCGAAGATGTTGACGAGGATGCCTTTGACGTTGGGGTCGGACGTGATGATCTTGAACGCCTCGGTCACCTTTTCCTTGGTCGCACCGCCGCCCACGTCGAGGAAGTTGGCGGGTTCGGCCCCGTAAAGCTTGATGATGTCCATCGTCGCCATGGCAAGGCCCGCACCGTTCACCATGCAGCCGATTTCACCGTCGAGCGCGATATAGTTCAGGTCGTATTTGCTGGCGGCGAGTTCCTTGGAATCTTCCTCGGTCTCGTCGCGCAGGCTGGCGATGTCGGAATGGCGATACATTGCGTTGCCGTCGAACGACACCTTGGCATCCAGCACCTTCAGGTCGCCCTTGTCGGTCACGATCAGCGGGTTGATTTCCAGCATCTCCATGTCTTTTTCGGTGAAGGCCTTATACAGTTGGCCCATCAGCGTGACGCATTGTTTGATCTGGTTGCCGGTCAGCCCCAGCGTGAACGCGACGCGGCGGCCGTGGAACGCCTGATAGCCTGTGGCGGGGTCGACGCTGAACGACAGGATCTTTTCAGGGGTCGCTGCGGCGACTTCCTCGATGTCCATGCCGCCTTCGGTCGAGACGACGAAACTGATCCGGCTTGTCTGGCGGTCCACCAGCAGGGCGAGGTACATTTCGGTCTCGATGCCGGAGCCATCCTCGATATATATGCGGTTGACCTGCTTGCCTGCGGGGCCGGTCTGATGCGTGACCAGCGTACGGCCCAGCATCTTTTTCGCTTCCTGAGCGGCCTCTTCCACGGACCGGCACAGGCGCACGCCGCCTTTGTCACCGGCATCGGCTTCCTTGAATTTGCCTTTGCCACGGCCACCTGCGTGGATCTGGGCCTTGACCACCCACAGCGGACCGTCAAGCTCGCCCGCGGCGGTTTTCGCGTCTTCGGCGCGGATCACGGGGCGGCCGTCGGATACGGGCGCGCCGTAGCTGCGCAGCAGGGCTTTGGCCTGATATTCGTGGATATTCATGGGGCATGTCCAATTTGACTTCGGTTGCCACACCCTAAATCACATAAAAAATCGCTTTTCTAACTGAAAAGCGGGGACAGTCCGGATAATCCGACATTTGTGATCACTTGTTTGAAAAGTGTGATCACAAAATCTGCGCCCACGTCGTTTCCGCAGATTTTGGACAATTTCGAAAGATTCGCGCCACCCGACCGGCGCAACAAAATGGGGCCGCCATTGGCGACCCCCGTTCATCATTGGCAGCACTTGTTAAGCAAGCGTCGCGTCGATGCCCTTGCACGCCTCGACCAAGCCTTTGACAGCATTGACCGATTTGTCGAACATCGCCTGTTCGTCCTTGTTCATCTTGATCTCGACGACACGTTCGATGCCACCAGCCCCGATGATCGTCGGCACGCCGACATAGAACCCGTTCAGCCCGTAGGCCCCGTCAACATGAGCAGCACAGGGCAGCACGCGTTTCTGGTCTTTTAGGAACGCCTCGGCCATCTCAATCGCGGATGTCGCGGGCGCATAGAAGGCCGATCCGGTTTTCAGCAGGCCGACGATTTCCGCGCCACCGTCACGGGTGCGCTGCACGATCGCGTCCAGCTTGTCCTGCGTGGTCCAGCCCAGCTCGACCAGATCGGGCAGGGGGATGCCCGCAACGGTGGAATAGCGCGTCAGCGGCACCATGGTGTCGCCATGGCCGCCCAGAACGAAGGCGGTGACATCGCGCATCGACACGTTGAATTCCTCGGCAAGGAAATGGCGGAAGCGCGCCGAGTCCAGCACGCCGGCCATGCCGCAGACCATGTGGTGCGGCAGGCCCGAGAATTCGCGCAGCGCCCAGACCATCGCGTCCAGCGGGTTGGTGATGCAGATCACGAAGGCGTTCGGCGCGTGTGCGGCAATGCCTTCGCCCACAGATTTCATGACCTTGAGGTTGATCCCCAACAGATCGTCGCGCGACATGCCCGGCTTGCGCGGCACCCCGGCGGTCACGATGCAGACGTCGGCGCCTGCGATATCGGCGTAATCGTTGGTGCCCTTGAAGCTGCCGTCGAATTTCGCGGCAGGGCCGGATTCGGCGATATCAAGCGCCTTGCCTTGCGGGATGCCTTCGGAAATGTCGAACAGCACGACATCGCCGAGTTCTTTGACAGCCGCGAGGTGCGCGAGCGTGCCGCCGATCTGTCCGGCGCCGATAAGGGCGATCTTGGGTCTGGCCATGGGAATGGATCCTTTGGTGGTTTGGATTTGGCGCATTGGGTAAGCCTTTGCAGCCGCTCTGGCAAGTGTGCTGCATTGCGGCATCACAAGCGGGGTCATGGTCACGGTCCGGCAAAGCCGCTAATCAGATCAAACAACAGGCATTTGGGGCCGTCGCGTGATCGCATTCGATTGGGTTTTCTTCGCGGTGGGTGTCCCCGCGATCATCTTTGGTGGCATATCCAAGGGCGGTTTCGGCTCTGGTGCGGCCTTTGTCGCGGGGGCGATTCTGGCGCTCGTGGTGCCGCCGGGGCTGGCGCTGGGGATCATCCTGCCTTTGTTCATGCTGGTCGATGCCGCGACCTTGCGGCCCTATTGGGGGCAATGGCACTGGCCCTCGGCCAAGGGGATCATGCAGGGGGCTGTGCCGGGCTGCATCATCGGTGCTGTGCTTTACGCGCTGGTCGATGCCGATGTGTTCCTCCTGCTGATCGGGGTGATCTGTCTGGCTTTCGTCGCGTTCCAACTGGCACGGTCGCTGGGCTGGCTGACCGTCCGGCACATGCCGTTTTCGCGGCCTTTCGCCTGGGCGGCGGGTCTTGTCGGCGGGTTCACCAGTTTTGTCAGTCACGCAGGCGGCCCGCCCACGGCGATTTTCCTGTTGTCGCAAGGGCTGAGCAAGACCGCGTTTCAGGCGACGACAGTTGTGTCGTTCTGGGCGATCAACTGGATGAAGGTCGTCCCTTACGCCTATTTGGGCATTTTCTCGCTTGAGACGCTGAAGGCCAGCGTGGTGCTGGCCCCCTTCGCGCTGATCGGCGCATGGATCGGGATCAGGGCGCACCGGCTGGTGCCGGAACGCGCATTCTTTGCGCTGACCTATGTGCTGCTGGTGGCGACGGGCCTGCGGCTGATCTGGGTGGCGCTGGCCTGATCAGCTGTGACGCCCGAGGCTGAACAGAATATCCTGCCAGTCAAACGCCGCGCCCGAGGCGACAAGGCAGGTCAAGCCATCCGGCAGGGTGATCGCGATGGTCCAGCTGCCGGTATCGGTGGCGGCAAACACCTCGGTCATCGCACCGTCGGGGCCGGGTGCCATGAACTGCCGCCGTTCGCCATAGACCTGCGCAAGACGCTGCGCGACGACGGCATTGTCCGCACAGGTCAAGGCCTGCGCCTGCGTTGCCCCGACAAAGGCCGAGAGGCAACCGAAACAGACGTAATACAAGTACCGCAAAATGATGCCCGCCTTCTGCCGGATGACCTGTCCGTGCAGGTCTCACGCTCTGACATAGAGGAAAGGGGTTAACATCCGGTAACCGGCCCCTGTGCTGCATCGCGGCAAGATCGGGGTTGAATCATCGGCACGGTTCTGGCCATGTTCGCGCAATAATCTTGCGAGGAGGATTCGATGCACACCCGCCCCACACGGTCCGCGCTCTATATTCCGGGGTCAAAGGACCGCGCCTTGGAAAAGGCACGCAGCCTGCCCGTCGACGTGATCCTCTTCGATCTGGAGGATGCGGTCGCCCCTGACGCCAAGATCGCCGCGCGCGACACGCTGTTTGCGGCACTCGCCAGTGGCTACGGCCCCCGCCAGCGGATCGTGCGGATCAACGCGCTTGATACAGAGTGGGGCCGCGCCGATGCTGCTGCGGTCGCCGCGATGGACTGTGATGCGATCCTGTTGCCCAAGGTGAACAGCACGGCGGACGTCGATGCGCTTGCTGCGCTGGTCCCGGACGTGCCGTTCTGGGCGATGATGGAAACCCCGCTAGGTGTGCTGAACGCCGCGAGCATTGCCGCCCATCCACGGATCGCAGGGTTCGTCATGGGCACCAATGATCTGGCCAAGGATATGGGGTCGCGCGGGCGGCCTGCCTTGATGACGGCCTTGCAGATGTGCCTGCTCGCGGCCAAGGCGGCGGGGATTGTCGCGCTCGATGGTGTCTATAACGCGTTTCAGGATGAAGACGGGTTGCGCGCCGAATGTGCCGAGGGGCGTGACATGGGCTTTGACGGCAAGACGCTGATCCATCCCGCGCAGATCGCCATCGCCAATGCGGCCTTCGGCCCGACCGAGGATGAAATCGCGCTGGCCCACCGCCAGATCGCGGCCTTTACCGAAGCCGAGGCGAACGGGCAGGGCGTCGCCGTCGTCGATGGCAAAATCGTCGAGAACTTGCATATCGTCACGGCAAAGGCGACCTTGGCCAAAGCAGAAGCCATCGCCGCATTGGAGAGCGCATGACATTGTTGATTCTGGGCCTGATCCTGTGGTCGGGCGCGCATTTCTGGAAACGTCTTGCCCCGGCCAGCCGCGCCAGCATGGGCGACAAGGGCAAGGGAATCGTTGCTGTGGGTGCGATCCTTGGCGTTGTGCTGATGGTGATCGGATACCGGATGGCCGATGGTGCGGTCTATTGGGGGCGCTCGCCCGCCATGACGGGCATCAACAACCTGCTGATGCTGTTCGCCTTCTATCTTTATGCCGCAAGCGGGGCCAAAACGCGGATCACCCGGACGATCCGGCATCCGCAACTGACAGCCGTCAAGGTCTGGGCGCTGGCGCATTTGCTGGTCAACGGCGACGTGCCGTCTTTTGTGCTGTTCGGTGGCCTGCTGGCCTGGGCGGTGGTCGAGGTGATCCTGATCAACCGCGCCAACCGCGACTGGACGCCGCCACCTGTGGTTCCCGTGAAAAAGGAAATCACCGCCGTTGTCGCGGCCATCGTCGTCTATGGTGTCGTCGCGGCGATCCATGCATGGCTTGGCTACAACCCGTTTGGATGAACCCATGAAAATCTATCGCTTGCTGACCGAAGACGACACTTCTGCCTTCTGCCACAAGGTGTCCGAGGCCCTGTCCAAGGGCTGGGAGCTTTACGGCAGCCCGACCTATGCGTTCGATCAGGCCAATGGCGTCATGCGCTGCGGGCAGGCCGTCACAAAAGACATCGACACGCCCTATTCCCCTGACATGAAACTGGGCCAGCAATGACCAAGACCAACGCGGGCCGGTTTTTCGAGGATTATGCCGTCGGCGATGTGATCACACATGCCGTGCCGCGAACGATCAAGATGGGGGAAAGGGCGCTCTATCACGCGCTTTACCCTGCGCGGCATGCGCTGCATTCCTCGGATATGTTCGCGCAATCCTGCGGTCTCCCGTTCAGCCCGCTGGATGATCTGGTGACGTTCCACACCGTGTTCGGCAAGACCGTGCCGGATATCTCGCTGAACGCGGTCGCCAATCTGGGCTATGCCGAAGGGCGCTGGATCACCCCGCTCTGGCCCGGCGATACGATCACGGCGACATCCGAGGTGATCGGGATCAAGGAAAATTCGAACGGAACCTCGGGGGTGGTCTGGGTCCGTACGACGGGGCGCAACCAGCATGGCGAGGTGCTGTTGACCTATGTGCGCTGGGTCATGGTGCGCAAGCGCGGGTCAGGACCTGCGCCACAGGCGGTGGTGCCGGAGCTTGCACCTGTGGTCGCGCCGTCCGATCTGGTGATCCCCGCAGGGCTGGATTTTACCCGCTACGATTTCACGCTGGCAGGAGAGCCGCACCGCTTGCGCGACTATGCCGTTGGCGAGGTGATCGACCATGTCGATGGTGTCACGATCGAGGAGGCCGAGCATATGCTGGCCACGCGGCTGTGGCAGAACACTGCCAAGGTGCATTTCGACGCGACCAACCGCGCCGATGGCAAAAGGCTGATCTATGGCGGGCATGTGATGTCGCTGGCGCGGGCCTTGTCGTTCAATGGGCTGGCCAATGCGCAGATCATGGTGGCGCTGAACGGCGGCGCGCATGCGAACCCCTGTTTTGCGGGCGATACCGTGCGCGCATGGTCGGAAGTGCTTGATATAGCTGATACATCTGCCGCTGGTGTGGGCGCGATCAGGCTGCGGCTGGTGGCGACCAAAGGGGCGGCTGGCGTGCTGCGTGGTGCGGATGGCAAATATGACGCGCATGTGCTGCTGGACCTTGATTACTGGGCCTTGATGCCGGTTTGACATCGCTGGCGCGATGCCAAGCCTCCGGCGGGGATATTTCGGCTCGGAAGATGG
Organism: Yoonia vestfoldensis DSM 16212; assembly: GCF_000382265.1. Taxonomy (GTDB): domain Bacteria; phylum Pseudomonadota; class Alphaproteobacteria; order Rhodobacterales; family Rhodobacteraceae; genus Yoonia; species Yoonia vestfoldensis. The sequence continues at coordinate 202,367 of NZ_KB907977.1, read as the reverse complement.
GGAGGGTGTGATCACACGCGAAAAATTCGTGATCACAAAGTGAAAAAAGTGCCGGATCGCGGCATTTGGCCCCCGAAAAAGCCTTGTGCTGCGCGTGACTCTGGCAATGGAATGGTGCAAGTAGGAAGCCAAGGCGCTGTCGAGCCGGACAGCGCGCGCCACTGAAGGGAACGACCATGGCCGATGTGAACCGGGGCAATCGCCCGCTTTCACCGCATCTGACGATTTATCGCCCGCAATGGACCTCGATCACCTCGATCCTTGTGCGGATCACGGGCAATGCCCTGCTTGTCGCGGGTCTGCTGATCGTGTGGTGGTTCGTCGCAGCCGCAACCGGCCCCGAGGCTTTTGCGCTGGCGAACGGCATGCTGACCAGCTGGTTCGGCAAGCTGGTGATGCTCGGGTCGATCTGGGCGCTGTGGTATCATAGCCTTGGCGGGTTGCGGCATCTGGTCTGGGACAGCGGGCGGATGCTGGACGTGGCCAGTTCGGAACGCGCGGGGCAGGCGATGGTCGCCCTGTCGGTCGTGCTGACCATCCTCACCGTCATTATTTTGTAAGGATCAACCGATATGGCATTTCTGACAGATCGCAAACGCGCGGTGGGCATGGGGTCAGCCAAGGCGGGCACGCATCACCATTGGCAGATGATGGTTACGTCGGTCGCCCTTCTGGTGTTGGTCCCGTTGTTCGTTTTCACCTTTGGCATGATCCTTGGCGCGCCTTACGCCGAAGTCATCGCCTATTATCAGCGGCCGTTTCCGGCGATCGTGGCCATCCTGACGATGCTGGTGGGGTTTTTCCACTTCCGTCTGGGTGTCCAAACGCTGATCGAGGATTATGTTCATGGTTTCGCACGCAAGGCGGCGATCATCGGGATGATCTGCCTGTCTTATGCCGCGGCGGGGTTTGCGGTTTTCGCGATCATCCGCATCGCATTGTAATTTTCGGAGCACGACCAAATGGCCGCTTATGATTATGAGACACATACCTATGACGCGATCGTCGTAGGGGCGGGAGGCGCGGGTCTGCGCGCGACCTTGGGCCTTGCGGAACAGGGACTGCGGACTGCCTGCATCACCAAGGTGTTCCCGACCCGGTCGCATACCGTTGCAGCGCAAGGCGGGATTGCCGCCAGCCTTGGAAATATGGGCCCGGACAGCTGGCAATGGCACATGTACGATACCGTCAAGGGGTCCGACTGGCTGGGTGATACCGATGCGATGGAATATCTTGCCCGTGAAGCACCCAAGGCCGTTTACGAGCTGGAACATTACGGCGTGCCGTTTTCGCGCACCGAAGAAGGCAAGATCTATCAGCGCCCCTTTGGCGGGCATACGACTGAATTCGGTGAAGGCCCCGCCGTCCAGCGCACCTGTGCTGCGGCCGACCGGACGGGCCACGCGATCCTGCATACGCTTTATGGTCAGTCGCTCAAACAGAAAGCCGAGTTCTATATCGAATATTTCGCGCTTGACCTGATCATGTCCGATGACGGCGTGTGTCAGGGCGTGATTGCATGGAAGCTCGACGATGGCACCATGCATGTGTTCAACGCCAAGGTCGTGGTGCTGGCCACCGGCGGCTATGGCCGTGCCTATTTCAGCGCGACATCAGCCCATACCTGTACCGGTGACGGTGGCGGCATGGTCGCGCGGCAGGGTCTGCCGTTGCAGGATATGGAATTCGTGCAGTTCCATCCGACCGGCATTTACGGCGCGGGCTGCCTGATCACCGAAGGCGCGCGGGGCGAGGGCGGCTATCTCACCAATTCCGAAGGCGAGCGGTTCATGGAACGCTATGCCCCGAACTACAAGGATCTGGCACCGCGCGATTACGTCAGCCGCTGCATGACGATGGAAATCCGCGAAGGCCGCGGTGTGGGCGCGAATGGCGACCATATCCACCTGAACCTGAACCATCTGCCAAAAGAGGCGCTAGCCGAACGTCTGCCAGGTATTTCGGAAAGCGCCAAGATTTTTGCCGGCGTCGATGTGACCAAGGAACCGATCCCCGTCCTGCCGACCGTGCATTACAACATGGGCGGTATCCCCACGAATTATCATGGCGAGGTGCTGAACCCGACCAAGGATGATCCCACCGCGATCGTGCCTGGCCTCATGGCTGTCGGCGAGGCGGGCTGTGCCTCTGTGCATGGCGCGAACCGGCTTGGGTCGAACAGCCTCATTGACCTTGTGGTCTTTGGCCGTGCCGCCGCGATCCGGGCTGGCCATGTGGTCGACCGCAAGGCGCCAAACCCGACGCTGAACAAGGCGTCTGTGGACGCGAGCTTTGACCGCTTCGACCGCGTGCGCCATGCCAAGGGCAATGTCGGCACCGCCGAATTGCGGCTCGAGATGCAGCGCGCGATGCAGGAAGACGCGGCCGTTTTCCGTACCGACAAGACGCTAGCCGAAGGTGTCGCCAAGATGACCGCGATTGCAGGCAAGATGGACGATCTGAAGGTCACTGACAGGTCGCTGGTCTGGAACAGCGACCTGATGGAAACGCTGGAACTGGACAACCTGATGCCCAACGCGCTGGCGACCATCGTGGGCGCCGAGGCGCGCAAGGAAAGCCGTGGCGCACATGCGCACGAGGATTACCCCGACCGCGACGACGCGAAATGGCGGGTCCACACGCTGGCGCATGTCCAAGGAGCGAAAGCGACGCTGAGCTATCGTCCAGTGATTACGGCGCCGCTGACCTCCGAGGCCGAAGGCGGGATTTCGCAAGAGCGGATCAAGCCGAAAGTGCGGACGTTCTGATGCGCTGGGCGGCGGTTCTTTTGCTGGGTTTGGCGGCTTGCGGCCCTGTTTCGCCGGAACGCGCCGCCGAGCGCTGCGAAGAGCGCGCCCGAGCGGCACAGGGGCCGCAGATCGGGCTGAGCCTTGGGGCGAACAGCAAAAGCGGTCCCGTCGCCAGCGGGAGTATCGCGATCACCTCCGATGCGATCCGCGGGCGCGATCCGCTGGAAGTATACGAAAGCTGCGTCTTCGGCCTGACAGGCGAGATGCCGATCAGGCCGGTGCGGTTGCGGTGATGGGGCCTATTCATCCGTCTTTGATCTGCGATCAGAAATCGAAGCGATGACTATCGTATCGAGCAAAAAGAACGTCACAATCGACTGCGTCGGGCCGTAAGGGACGCATGAAGTCTATCGCTTCAAAGCCGTTTTCACCCATCTCGGCGATGAACTGGCTGAAGCGGTACCCATTGGCAAATCTGCGCTTGACCGAAACTTCCGCTATGACGAATTCACATTTCGTCAGCATCTCGCGCGCACCCTTGATGACTTCGATCTCAAATCCTTCAGTGTCGATCTTAAGACCGAACGGGCCTTCGTAGTCCTTCGCAATGCTGTCGAGCGTTCGGATTTCGACGTCTCTTTGCTCGAACTGTGTAAACATGGACGCGTTTGCATCAGCGAATGTGACCAGCGAAGCCCGGGCCAAATTCGTCTTTCCGGGGCGCATCGGAATATTGATCTGCATGCGCCCAGCCGCCGCCCCGACCCCGCAAACGAAAAAGTCGAAGTCGATCTTTTCTTTCCAAGGAGAGACGCGGTCGCGCGATTCTGGGACTGGATCAATCAGGACAAACTTTACATCGGGAAAGGCGTCATAGATCAGCGGCGTACCTGCATCGACACCGACGTCAAAGACGGTCGTGACTTGAAAACCAAACCGTTTCAAGGCTTGCGCTGATGGCTTTGTCGTCTCGACACTAAAACCTTGGCGCTCCAACTGGCGCAGCAGCGGTCGCGGCCTTTGATGCAGATTCTTTGCCTTCGCCGGATCCGTCGTAGCAAATTCTATGCCAAGCGCCTTCAAGGCGCGAAAAAAGGCAAATGGATCTGCACGGCTCATGAGAACTTTCTTTCTAACTTTGGAGCGATCGCATCGCTTGAGTGAAGGCTTCGCATATCCTTTCGCTGCAGGTCTGGACAGCAAACTGCAAACAGATCTCGCGCCGTTCCTGCAATTCATCATTAGGCATGTCGATCAGTCGCTTCATCATCTGGACCAGCGGCCTGGGCCGTTGGCCTCCATAAAGCAGATCGTGATTGCCAAGCGGGGTAATGGCGCGCATTTCTTCGCGGTCGGGCCCGATTACCGGCAGGCCGAAGGTTTGGGCCAGCATCACGCTGCCCGATGTAAAGAAATCACCGAACGGCGCAAGAAAAACCTGCCCCGCGCCAAAGATGTCGGCAACGTCGCCATCGGGGATGAACCCGTCTCTGACGCTGACCTGTGGCAGATCAAGGACCGGCTGCATACGCCGCATGGCGCGGCGCAATGTCTTGCCTGCGATCAATAGCTCGAAATCAGGCCGATGCTGCGCCAGCCGCTTGATGGCTTCCGGCAAGAGCGATATCCCTTTGTTTCCCCGCATCGCACCGAAGAACAAAAAACGACGGTTCACCGATTCCGGCAGGGGCCGTTGCAGCGTGACATCGGCGGGCTCATAAGCACCCAGATAGCTGGGGTGACGAATGATCCTTATTTTTTCGGGAGCGACGCCCCAATCATCAATCATGTGCCGTGCCGCATGGAGCGCATGGACATGCACCAGATCTGCCAGGTCGCAAAGCTGTGCCCGACCCCACGCAAAACTTGCTGCGTCCCGCTCGAAATGGGCGCGACGGTTGTGGATTGTCCACACAATTCGTCCGCCGGCCGCTTTGAAGGCCACAAGGCGCTGCACCAGTGTTTCGCCGGTCGTCTGGTTCAGCGCGCCGTCATCTGAACGCCCGAACATCCGGTCATCCCAATGCAGATGCAGAACGGGGCTGTCTCGCCCTGCGGCATATTGCGCAAGTTGGCTCAGATCCCTTGCCCCGCCAAGCGGCGCGTAGGGACCCGATGTCCCGTAGAGAAGTTCGTGATACGGATTGCCCTTCGCGTATGGTATATTCAAGATGTTGATAAGTATAATAAAATCCTAGATACATCGCGCGGCTTGGCTGATACCTGATGGGTCTGGTGTCAACCTCGCTTTGACTTCCGTCCTGTTGTTGCCCGTCACTTTGAATAGAGCACTTTTGATCCTGCTGGAAAGGCTATATATCCAAGAAGACACCAGCAATTGACGGCGAAGACGCGTATAAAGGTCTGACACATGGTACAACTGACACTTCCCAAGAATTCCCGGATGACGACAGGCAAGACCTGGCCGAAGCCCGAGGGGGCCAAAAATCTGCGAAAGGTGCAGATCTATCGCTGGAACCCCGAGGACGGGAAGAACCCGCAGCTTGATACCTATTTCGTCGATATGGATACCTGCGGGCCGATGGTTCTGGACGCGCTCATCAAGATCAAGAACGAGATTGATCCGACGCTGACCTTCCGCCGGTCCTGCCGCGAAGGAATTTGCGGGTCCTGCGCGATGAATATCGACGGGATCAACACGCTGGCCTGTATCTATGGCATGGACGAGATCAAGGGCGACATTAAGATCTACCCCCTGCCGCATATGCCCGTGATCAAGGACCTGATCCCTGATCTGACGCATTTCTATGCGCAGCATGCCAGCATCATGCCTTGGCTCGAGACCAAGTCGAACACACCCGCCAAGGAATGGAAGCAGTCGATCGATGACCGCAAGAAGCTGGATGGCCTTTACGAATGTGTCATGTGTGCCTGCTGTTCGACATCCTGCCCGTCCTATTGGTGGAACGGTGACCGCTATCTGGGGCCAGCCGCCCTGTTGCATGCCTATCGCTGGATCGTGGACAGCCGTGACGAGGCCACGGGTGAGCGGATGGACGAATTGGAAGATCCGTTCAAGCTTTATCGCTGCCATACGATCATGAACTGCGCCAAGACCTGCCCCAAGGGGTTGAACCCCGCCAAGGCCATCGCCAGCATCAAGGGCATGATGGTGGAGCGGGTGGTCTAAAAACTTTCATGCCTCCGGCGGGGATATTTGGGCTCGAACGATGATGAATATCCCCGATGATGCCGATGCGCGGCGCGCCGTCAAACCGGTGATCTGCTATCCCACCGATACTTTGCCGCAACCCGATCTGCCGCTGTTGCAGCGGGCGGCGGCAGGGGCGCAGGCCGCTGCGCGTGTGATCGTTCCGCCGCGCGATGCGGCCGCGATCCGCGTGCCTGCGGGGTCTGTGTTGCGGATTTCGTCGGTGGATGGGCCGCAGGTCGGCGATCTGAACCTCTTTGCAGCGGATAACCTCGACGAGCGGTTCTATTCCGGCAAGACCCGCGCGCTGCACGGCACGCATGTCACGACCGGCGACAGGCTCTGGTCATCGTTTCCTCATCTGCGCCCGATGGCGACCATCGTGGCGGATACGCTGGGCTGGTACGGAATCGACGATTTCGGCGGGTCGGTTCATGACGTGATCGGCACACGCTGCGATCCCTACACGGGGCGGCTGTTGTCGGGCATGGATTACCACCATTGCTGCCATTCCAACCTGACCCGCGCCTTGGCCGATGCGGCAGAGTTGTCTTTGGCGCAGGCAGAGCGGCATGTGCATGACGTTCTCAACGTTTTCATGTGCACGGGCTTTACCCGCGACACCGGCCAGTATTTCATGAAGGCAAGCCCGGTGCGCCCCGGCGACTACCTTGATCTTTTTGCTGAGATCGACTTGCTCGCGGTGCTGAGCGCCTGCCCCGGCGGTGATTGCAGTGCCGAACATTCCTCCGATACGGCGGTCTGTTATCCGCTGCTGATGGAGGTCCGCACGCCGCAGGCGGCCGACCTCGCCGGATGGGTATCGCCTACGGTCAATGCTTATGACGGGACGCATGGGCGTTAGGCGGGATTGGTCTTGCCGCCCACGACAACGGCAAGACCGGGGATCTTAGTCGGGCGTCACGTAGAAACCGCCGGCGAAAATCCGTTCCGACGATTCACCGTGGAAGGCGCCGACCGCCTTGTCGCCGCCCATCACACCGCGCAGATCGCCGGAAATGCCATCGTACCGGACGTTGCCGCTCAGGACATTGCCGTTGAATTCGCCGTTGACCGTCAGGTCGTCTGCGGTGCCACGGATCGTCCGTGCGGCGAAATCCACGCTCAGCGCGATGTCACCTGCTTCGGGACGGGAAAACCCAACGACTTTTCCATCATTCAGGAAAAACCCTCCGACCGTCACCATTTCATAGCGGCCGGAATAGGTTGTGCTGCCATGATCGGGTCCGGGGGTTGGCGACGCGCTTGTTCCGGGAATGATCCCGGCCACTGCCACTATATCGCCGTTGCGCGCGTTTCCAGCTTCATAGGCATACCCGTTCCCAGATATGTTGACGATTCTCTCGTTTCCCGCCGCCGGATCGCTGATCGCGCCGGTGGCAGAAGGTGTCACAAAGCGTGATCCGGTGTTGTTGTCGATGATCTGGTCGGTGCAGCCTGCTGAAAGCGCTATTGCAGCGATAGCCAAGTTTACGCGCATGAGTTTAGTTCGTCCTGTTCAAGATATGCATGCGTGTGTTTTGAACAGGCAAATGTGGCACGATCTGGGCTGTTTACCAGAAACCACGATGCAGCGGCTCTTTTCGGTGCTTCACCCAGCGTCAGGCAAAAGCCGCCTGTAGCGCGATCTCTACCATGTCGCCGAAGCTGCGTTCGCGGTCCTCGGCGGGCAGGGCCTCGTGGGTTATCAGGTGGTCGCTCACGGTCAGCACGGCCAATGCGCGGCGTTTATAGCGGGCAGCGAGGATGTAGAGTTCGGCAGCCTCCATCTCGACACCAAGCACGCCGTGGCGCATCATCTGTTCGTTCAGGTCGGGGCGTTCGTCATAAAACACATCCGACGAATAGATCCCGCCGACATGGGTTGTCGTGCCTTTGGCCAATGCCGCCTGATGCGCGGCCGTCAAAAGCCCGAAATCGGCGCAGGGGGCGAAATTCAGCTCTTTGAACATGCCGCGCGACGGTGTGGACAGCGTGGTCGCGGTCATCGCGAGAATCACGTCGCGGATGCCGACATGGTCCTGCATACCGCCGCAGGACCCGATGCGAATCAGGGTCTGAGCGTCGTAGTCGCGGATCAGTTCGTTGGCATAGATCGACAGAGACGGCATGCCCATGCCGGACCCCTGGATCGTGACCGGATGCCCGCGCCATGTGCCGGTAAAGCCCAGCATACCGCGCACCTGATTGACGCAGCGCGCATCGTCGAGAAAGGTCTCAGCCGCCCATTTCGCGCGGTAGGGGTCGCCCGGCATCAGCACGGTCGGCGCGATATCGTCTTTTGCGGCACCAATATGGATTGTCATCTGCATCTCCTGTCATTGCAAGGATGCTAGCCTGCCGTGCAGGCGAGCGGGAGAGGGCAAAACCCTTTCCCGCGCCTTTGCTTAGAATTCCATGGCTTCTGGCGAGGTGCCATTGGCAAGGGCTGCCTTGAACCAGGTTGGCTGACGACCTTTGCCGGTCCAGGTCTGGGTGGCGTCTGCAGGGTTGCGGTATTTCGCGGGCGCAGAGGATTTCGGCGCGCCTTTGCCTTTGCGCGCAGCACCGCCGGTGATTTCCGCCAGAGAGAAACCGTGTTCCGCGGCAGCTTTTTCAGCCGCGGCAAGGGCCGCTTTTTTGTCTTTTTCTGCGACTTCGACTAATGCTTTTTCGACCTGGACCTTGAGCTTTTCCAGCTCTGCCCGTGTCATGGATGAAAGGTCTTTATTCATTGGTGTAATCCGTTTTGGGTTTAGACGCATGTCACATACCGATACTGTAATGAAATGGAAATGGAAACAGGTTCTGCATGTCCAAAAGGATATGGTATTATTCCGCCGCTTTTGATCGTGGATCGACCAGCGTGACGATATCGGCCATGATCTTGTTCAGTTCAAAATCTTTCGGCGTATAGACTTTCGCAACACCCATGGCGCGCAGCGCAATTGCGTCTTCCTCAGGAATGATGCCGCCCGCGACAACCGGAATCGATGCCAATCCGGCGGCCTGCAGTTTCGCCATGACATCGCGCACCAGCGGCACATGCGATCCCGACAGGATCGACAGGCCGATGACATGGGCGCCAGTCTCTCGGGCGGAGGCGATGATTTCGTCGGGGGTTAGGCGGATACCTTCATAGGCGATGTCCATCCCGCAATCGCGCGCGCGGGCGGCGATCTGTTCAGCCCCGTTGGAATGGCCATCCAGCCCCGGCTTGCCCACCAGGAATTTCAGCCTGCGTCCCAGCGCCGTGCTGACCTGATTGACCTGTTCGCGCAGGTCGTCCAGCCCTTCTGTCCGGTTGGACGGGTTGGCGCTGACCCCTGTGGGGGCGCGGTACTGGCCGAACACGGCGCGGACCACATCGGCCCATTCGCCGGTCGTCACGCCCGCACGTGCACAGGCGATCGAGGGGATCATGATATTGGTCTGACTGCGCGCAGCGTCGTGCAGCGCGGAGAGCGCCGCGTGCACCTGCCCCGCGTCGCGGTCGGCCTTCCAAGCGGCAAGACGTTTCAACTGGTCGGCCTCGGCCTCAGGATCGGCCACCATGATTGCGTCGTCGCCCGCTGTCAGGGGCGACGGTTCGCCGGCTTGCCATTTGTTCACGCCAACGACAGTGGTGCTGCCGCTCTCGATCCCGGCAATACGGGCGGCATTGCTTTCGACCAGACGCGATTTCATATAGCCGATGGCGTTCACGGCCCCGCCCATGCCGTCGATCTGCGCCAATTCGGCGCGCGCGCCTTCTTTCAATTCGTTGACCTTGCGGTCGATTGCCGGATTGCCATCAAACAGATCGTCGAATTCCAGAAGATCGGTTTCATAGGCCAGAATTTGCTGCATTCGCAAAGACCATTGTTGATCCCACGGGCGGGGCAGGCCCAAGGCCTCGTTCCATGCCGGCAATTGCACGGCACGGGCGCGGGCGTTTTTCGACAGGGTCACCGCGAGAGTTTCCAGCAGAATGCGATAGACGTTGTTTTCGGGTTGCTGCTCGGTCAGCCCCAAAGAGTTCACCTGCACACCATAGCGGAAACGGCGGTATTTCGCGTCTTCCACGCCATAGCGCACCGCGCAGATTTCATCCCATAATTCGACGAAGGCACGCATCTTGCACAATTCGGTCACGAAACGGATACCGGCATTCACGAAAAACGAAATGCGCCCGACCATTTCGGGGAAATGTTCCGCAGGCACCTTGCCGCGCAGATCGTCCAGCACGGCCGTGGCGGTGGCCAGCGCAAAGGCCAGTTCTTCCTCGGGCGTGGCCCCTGCTTCTTGCAGGTGATAGGAACACACGTTCATCGGGTTCCATTTGGGCAGATGTTCGCGGGTATAGGCCGCGACATCGGTGATCATTCGCAAGGACGGTTCCGGCGGGCAGATATAGGTGCCGCGCGACAGGTATTCCTTGATGATGTCGTTCTGCACCGTGCCTTGCAGGGCGCTGATATCGGCACCCTGTTCCTCGGCCACGGCGATATAGAGTGCGAGCAACCACGGGGCCGTCGCGTTGATCGTCATCGAGGTGTTCATCTGGTCCAGCGGGATATCGGCGAACAAAGTGCGCATGTCGCCCAGATGCGCAACCGGCACACCGACCTTGCCGACCTCGCCTTTTGCCAGCACGTGATCGCTGTCATAGCCTGTCTGCGTCGGCAGATCGAAGGCCACCGACAGGCCGGTCTGCCCTTTCGCAAGGTTGCCACGATAGAGCGCGTTCGACGCCGCAGCGGTTGAATGGCCCGCATAGGTGCGAAACAGCCAGGGGCGGTCTTTTTGCGTCTGCGACATCGGGGCAACTCCTGAATCACTTGGCGTAATTTAATTACGCGTTTAACCCTTTATCGGTCATTTTGTGGCGCTGTCAATTCGCTGCGTTGCGGCATGACGGGATTTACCTTGTTGCGGAACCCTGTCACTTTCTGCTGATGACGCAAACAATCTCCATCCCGGTCTGGGCGTTTGTCCTGATCATTCTGTTCGCCGGGGTCACGTTCGCGTCGCATTTCCTGTTTCCGTCCGTCCGCTGGTTTTTTCGCAAACGCGCCGAGCGGGTCATCGCGCGGGTCAACAAGAATCTGCAACGTCCGATCGAGCCGTTCAAGCTGGCGCGCCGCTATGACATGATCCAGCGCCTGATCTATGACCCCGAGGTGACACAGGCCGTCGTCGATCACGCCCGCGAAAACGGAGTCCCCGAGAATGTCGCCTTCGAGAAGGCCCGCAGCTACGCCCGCGAGATCGTACCGTCGTTTTCCGCGACTGCCTATTTCAGCATCGGGATCAGGTTTGCGCGGTGGCTGTCGAAATCGCTGTACCGGATTCAGCTTGGCACCCTTGATCGCAGGCGCATGGCCGAGATCGACCCCAATGCAGCCGTGGTTTTCGTCATCAACCATCGCAGCAACATGGATTACGTGCTTGTCACCTATCTGGCCGCCAATGCGGGCGCGCTGTCCTATGCCGTGGGCGAATGGGCGCGGGTCTGGCCTTTGTCGCCGATCATCCGCGCGATGGGGGCCTATTTCATCAGGCGCAATTCGCGCGGTGCGCTCTATCGAAAGGTATTGGCCCGCTATGTGCAGATGGCGACGCGCGCAGGCGTCAGTCAGGCGGTGTTTCCCGAAGGCGGTCTGACGCTTGACGGCAAACTCGCGCCGCCGCGCACGGGTCTGCTGAACTATATCGTCGAGGATTTCGATCCAGCGCGGCGCGAAGTCATCTTTATTCCCGTTGCGCTGAATTATGACCGTGTGCTGGAGGACACGATCCTCATCGCGGCGCATAATGCCGGCACGCGCCGGTTCCGGCCGCCGCTGGTGAATGTATTGCGGCGCGTCGGGCGGCATTTCTGGCAACGGATCACAGGTCGGTTCCATAATTTCGGCACTGCATCGGTCAGTTTCGGCGAACCTCTGGAACTCTCGGCATTCGCGGCGACCGCTGATGGCGACCTGACGCAGGTGCTGGCTGAAACCTTGATGCAGCGGATCGCGGACGTGACGCCGGTGCCGGGCGTTCCGCTGGTCGCCCGGCATCTGCTGGCCAATGCGCCGATTGGCACCGGCCAGTTGGTGCAGGATGTGACAGAGACGCTGAAATTGTTGCAGGCAAAGCGTGTGCCGCGTCCGCGCCGTCCTGCCGACGACGTCGTCACGGACGCATTGAACAGGCTGGAAGCACGCCGCCTGATCCGGCGCGACGGTGATGTGATCAGCATCACCGATCTTGGTGCGCCGATCCTGACCTATTACGCGAATTCCATCGCGCATCATTTTGACGCGGTCCGTGAATCCCTGCCTGTTTCTGCGACGCGGCAGACATAAAATTACAAAATAACATCTTCCAGTGTTGCAATCTTGCGCGACGCTTCGTATTTATCCAGCAAGCCCGCGTGATTCTGCACTGCGGCGCAACGGATAGATCGCGATGGAGATGGAAATGGCCCTTGATCTGACCTCTGGCGAAGCGGCTTATGCGGCCGAACGCAAAGACCTTTATGCCATGGGCGAAATGCCCCCCTTGGGCCATCTGCCTGCGCAGATGCATGCCTGGGTGCTGCGCCGCGAACGGCATGGCGAACCCGAAACCGCCTTGCAGTTGGAAATCGTCGATTGCCCCAAGCCTGACAGCAACGAAGTGATCATTCTCGTCATGGCGGCGGGCGTCAATTACAATGGCGTGTGGGCCTGCCTCGGGCAGCCCGTGTCGACCTTCGATGTTCACAAGGCACCCTATGCGATCCTTGGGTCCGACGCGGCGGGCATCGTCTGGGCGGTGGGCGACAAGGTCAAGCGCTGGAAGGTCGGCGATGAAGTCGTGGTGCATTGCAATCAGGATGACGGCGACGACGAGGATTGCAACGGCGGCGACCCGATGTATTCGCCCAGCCAGCGGATCTGGGGCTATGAAACCGCCGACGGATCATTTGCGCAATTCACCCGCGTGCAATCTCAGCAGTTGATGCCGCGCCCGCAGCACCTGACTTGGGAAGAAAGCGCCTGTTATACGCTGACGCTAGCCACCGCTTACCGGATGCTGTTCGGCCATGAACCGCATGACCTGAAACCCGGGCAGAACGTGCTGGTCTGGGGTGCCTCTGGCGGGCTGGGGTCCTATGCGATCCAGTTGATCAATACGGCAGGGGCCAATGCGATCGGCGTGATCAGCGACGAAAGCAAGCGTGATTTCGTGATGTCGCTGGGCGCAAAAGGTGTCATCAACCGCAACGATTTTTCCTGCTGGGGGCAATTGCCCACCGTCAACACCGCCGCCTACGACGTCTGGCTGAAAGAGGCGCGCCGGTTCGGCAAGGCGATCTGGGACATCACCGGCAAGGGCAAGAACGTCGATATGGTGTTCGAACATCCGGGCGAGGCCACGTTCCCCGTCTCGTCGCTGGTTTGCAAGAAAGGCGGCATGGTCGTGATCTGCGCAGGCACCACGGGGTTCAACTGTACTTTTGACGTCCGTTACATGTGGATGCACCAGAAACGCCTGCAGGGAAGCCACTTCGCGCATCTCAAACAAGCGAGTGCCGCCAACAACCTGATGGTGGAACGTCGTCTTGATCCGTGTATGTCGGAGTGTTTCGTGTGGAACGAAATTCCGCTTGCTCATACCAAGATGCGCCGCAATGAACACAAACCCGGCAATATGGCCGTGCTGGTGCAGGCACCGGTGATGGGTCTGCGGACCTTCGCCGACACGATCGAAGCGTCACGGGAGGGGCGCTGAGATCACCCCCGCGCGTCATCACCACCGGGTGGTGGCGCGCAAAGGGCAGGATGCGCTCCGCGCGGGGATATTTATGCTCGGAAGATGCGGAAGGCGGTGGTGACGGGTGGCTGGCGCGGCTAATGTCGCCGCCATGAACGCCCCCGTGATCACCTTTTCCGAAGACCAGGCCGAAGCCTGGGACAATGTCGCCATCGCGCTGCGCCAAGCGGGCGTCGATCTGGATGATCACCTGCTGCAACCGCCGCAAAGCGATAAATCCTCGGTTCTGGCCGTGATCGGCAAGGCGGGGTCGGGCAAGACGATGCTGCTGGCCCAGCTTTACAAAGCTTTGGCCGAGGCGGGCGTCGATGTGATTTCCGGCGACTGGGAAGGGCGCAAGCGCAAGGACCGCCGCACGCTGGCCATCCTTGCCCCCACCAACAAGGCGGCCAGCGTTTTGCGCAACCGCGGCGTGCCCGCGACGACGATCCACCGCATTCTTTACACCCCCGTTTATGACCCCGAATATGAAAAGATCGCCGAATGGCTGGCGGGGCAGGGCGAGCGCCCGACCATCGAAGGGCTGAGCGATGTGGGCCTCGACCGCGCTTGGGCGTCTTATCAGGTCAATACCTCGGTGCCTGCGGCCTTGGCGGCGGCGGGTCTGCGCGGCAGCGATTTCATCACAGGCTGGAAACGGCGCGAGGAGCCGCTGGACATCGGATTTGTGGACGAAAGCTCGATGCTGGATGCCAAGCAGTTTGAGGACCTGAAAGAAATTTTCCCGACCCTGCTGCTCTTCGGTGATCCTGCCCAATTGCCGCCCGTGCAATCCAGTGGCGGCATGGTGTTCGAAACCCTGCCCAAATCCCGCGTGCTGACGCTCAGCCGTATCCACCGGCAGGATGCCGACAACCCGATCCTTGATCTGGCCCATGCCCTGGCTGATCCGATGCTGGATTTCTACGCCTTTGAGCGGATGGTGGCCGAGGCCGCCGCCCGCGACGAGCGCGTCGTCATGGCCCAGCGGGTCGAGGCCGATCTGATGGCGCGGTCGCCCTGTCTGGTCTGGCGCAATGCGACGCGGATCAAGCTGATCCATGCGTTCCGCGCTGCGTTCAACGCGCCGCCCGACGCCTTGCTGCCGGGGGAACCCCTGATCTGCGACGGGATCGAACTGCCGCTCAAGCACCGCAAGAAACGTTTGGATCTGGAGGCGCGCGGGCTGATCAAAGGCGCGCAGGTCATCTATCTTGGCCCCGGCAAGAAGCCCGGTTTTTCGCGCCTGCACGTGATGGGAGCCGAAGACCCGCGCATTTCAGCCGCCAGCATCGTCAAGATCGAGCTGGAAGGCGACGCCGAACCCTTCATCCCCTTTGCGGCGCGGATGGGCGCGACCTTTCTGCATGGCGCGGCTGTGACGATCCACAAAGCGCAAGGGTCGCAATGGGACACGGTGCAGGTTTTCGCCCCCGATATCGAGGTGGCAAGCCGCATGGGCCGGATGGAAGCGGGCCAGCCTTTGTGGAAACGTCTTGCCTATGTCGCGATCACGCGGGCGGAAACGCAATTGCGCTGGGTCGTGCGCAACCGGCTGGCGCGGCCCGAACTGGCGCTGGGCGTGGATGATCTGGACGTGCCTGCCACCACACTCGAACTGCAAAGCGAGGATTCATGAAAACCATCATCATCACGGGCGCCAGCGCCGGGATCGGTCGCGCCACGGCGCTGCATTTTCTGGATCAGGGCTGGCGCGTCGGCCTGATCGCGCGCAGGCCCGAGGCGCTGGCCGAAATGGCGCATCCCAATGCGGTCCCTCTGCCTTGCGATGTGACGGACGAAGGGGCTGTCGATGCGGCTTTCACCGCCTTCGGCCATCTGGATGTCCTGTTCAACAATGCAGGGATGTTCGGCCCGCAGACCACGATCGACGAGATTGCGTTGGATGACTGGCGCGCGGTGCTGGATGTGAACCTGACTGGGATGTTCCTGTGCGCGCGCGCTGCGTTCCGCCAGATGCGCCACCAGACACCGCAAGGCGGGCGGATCATCAACAACGGGTCGATTTCGGCCCATACCCCGCGCGAAGGGTCGGTGTGTTACACCACCAGCAAGCACGGCGTGTCGGGCCTGACCAAGACGCTGACGCTGGATGGCCGCGCGTTCGATATCGCCTGCGGGCAGATCGACATCGGCAATGCCCGCACCGAACTTGTGCAGGGGCTGGAGGTCAAGCGCGCCGCCGAAGGGCTGCCGCCTCTGCCAACGATGGCGGTCGAGGATGTGGCCCGCGCGGTGTTCCACATGGCGTCATTGCCGCCAGAGGCGAATGTGCAGACCATGATGGTCATGGCATCCAAGATGCCGCATATCGGGCGCGGTTAGCGCCGCAGCAGAGAAAACACGGCTGAGGCAAGCCAGCCAGCACCGACCGCGATCGCCAGCGACAGCAGTCCATAGATGAACGCCTGTTCATGCGCGAGATTGTAAAGCCAGCGTTCCAGCCCGACCTTGTTGACGGGAATGGTGGTTGTGTAATCGTCGATCACGGCACCGTTGCGGGTCAGGTAGATGCGGACGTCGTAATTGCCTTCGATCAGGTTGGCGGGCATGGAAATCGCGCTGCGGAACAGCGTGTCCTGGTCCAGCGTCACGGCCCCTTCGAGCATCTGATAGAGGTCCTGATCTGTCTTGATACGGATCAGCGCCTCGGTGAAGGCGACGCTGTCTTCGACGACCGCCCCCGCCGACCGGATCGCGCGGGGGATCGTGATCCGGTAGCGCAGGTCTTCGATCTCGCGCAGGATCTCGGCGATCGGGGCGCTGGTGGCGACCGCATAGAAGGACGGGGCGGAATTCACAAAAACCGCATCCGTGTTGACCCAGATGCCCATCCGCCGCGCCTTGCGCCGCACGGTGACGGGTTCACGCGGGCCCGCAATGGTGACAACAACGCCAAGGTTGCTGTCCTGCGGTGGCGGGGCCGTCCTGTTGACCGCACCAAAGACGACGATTTCGGACCCTTGAAAGGTGACGGTGATCGCGACTTCGTCACGGCTGAGGCCCAGCACGATTTCTTCGGCCTTTGCAGGCAGCGCCAGCAGCATGAAAAGGGCAAGCAGGCGGATCATGACCGTCCCTCGGGGCCAAGCGAATAAAGCTCGGACGGCATCACCAGCAGATCGAAGGCGAGCTTGCCGCAGACGACCAGCACCATGATCGCCAGCAGGATGCGCAATTGTTCGGCCTTCATCCTGACCCCGATCCGTGTGCCGATCTGGGCGCCGATCACGCCGCCGATCAGCAACAGCAACGCCAGCAGCACGTCCACCGTCTGGTTCGTCGTTGCATGCAGCATCGTGGTGAAAGCGGCGACAAAGATGATCTGCAACAAGGACGTGCCGATCACGACCTTGGTCGGCATGCCCAGCAGATAGATCATCGCAGGCACCATGATGAACCCGCCGCCGACCCCCATGATCGCGGCGAGGATACCGACCAGCATCCCGACCAGGATCGGCGGAATGACCGAAATATAAAGGCCCGACACCCGGAATTTCATCTTGAACGGCAGGTTATGGACCCAGTTATGCTTGCGCCGTTGTGGCAGCGCGCCGGGCTTGCGGGCCCGTCTGATCGCGCGCAGGCTTTCGACGAACATCAGCATCCCGATGGCGCCCAGAAAGACGACATAGCAAAGCTGCACCAGCAGATCGACCTGCCCCAGCGCCCGCAGGTAGTTGAAGATCACGATGCCGATGGCCGACCCGATCAACCCGCCGACCAGCAGCACCATGCCCATGGGCAGATCGACGGTCTTGCGCTTGAAATGCGCAAGCACGCCGGAAATCGACGAGGCGACGATCTGGTTGGTGCTGGTGGCCACGGCCACTGCGGGCGGAATGCCGATAAAGAACAGCAAGGGCGTGATAAGGAAGCCGCCGCCGACGCCGAACATCCCCGACAGCACACCCACAGCACCGCCCAACCCGAGTAACAGAAAGGCATTCACCGAAACCTCGGCGATAGGAAGGTAAATGAGCATGGGCTGTTCCAGGGGCTTGTGCCGCTGCGCGCAACAAAGACGTTTCAGAGACCTGTGTCAAATGCTCACACACGGATTAAGCTGCGTTCGCAGCATTTCCGTCACGTGGGGCGGTGTCGCTCCGAAAACAGGACCCATTGATTTCAGGTCTTTTGCATAATTCATGCCTAGAATTGTGCGGTGCGAACTGTCTGATCGCTTCTGGCTGACCAAAGTGCAGATTGCGCGCCCGGAGCCCCTGTTCCTGAAGCCCGATGGCAAGCCTCGCGTAGATGATTGGCGACGCTGCGCAACCGGAGAAGGACGGTGCTCTGCCGCCTTTTGCTTCGCCATCGCAACCGCCGCCTTTTGGCGGTGAGACCTAACTCTGGACGATGCGGCACTTTCGCAGCCCCAATCGCCGCGTGAGCTTCGCTGCCTTCAGCGACTGAACAATCCTGTCGCTCAGAAACAGGACCTCCCACATTTGAGGGTCGAGGAACACGTCAACATCGGGGATGGCGGACCGTCGCACAGCAACATCGCCATCAATCTCCCCGCCCCCGAGTTTCCACCGGTGGGTCCCAAAACGAGGCAACTTTGGCGATTCCTCAGGAACGAAAACGCGGTGGGCTTCGCCGAAGCTCACGCAGCAATAGTCGCCTTCAATCAATGTTTTGCGGTCGTGCTGGAACAATCGCGTCGGATAGAAGGCGGTCTGACCCAAGTTGAAGCGATTGAAGACCTCTCGCATGGTCGACGACATGACCCAATGGCTACCTGCCGTAAAGAAATCAGGCAACTTTCCAAAGCGTTGGTCGTGAAACTTTCCATATAATTCCGTCGGGAAGCTTCCGGCTAGCCGTGACTCTCCTCGCCAATTTGCATCGATCCCGTCGATTGCGATATCTTTATTTGTCTCAAACAAGTTGGAAGTAAACATCTTGATCAACGACATATCATTCAAAGCGCGGCTTACCCACATAGCTTGTTCAGGCATTTGTCCGGTCTCCGATCGGTTTGGTTCTGGCAACGCTCTTGCTTGCCTGATTGAGACATTTGAAAGTGTGGTTTGCCACTACGTCAGACCTCCTCGCGTCAGGGACGCGAAGGGCCCAGAAGGATGACATGGCAAAGCTGCTCCAGAAGATCGGCTGCCTTGCGCGTGAAAGGCGCCAGCTTCCCCGAAAGCGCACAACGGTCAGGTTTCGGCCATAAAACGTGGTCCGGGCGTTCTGATCTGGGGTGTTCATCCGTCGGAATCCTCGGCTGAAGCCCGGCGCACGCAGCTTAACTCCGCACCAGATGAACAACCTGCCGAGATCTCACACTGTGGCCAGTCCGCGCAGATAGGCGCGCAGCACCGTTTCCAGCTTGGCGGCACCGATGGGGGCCATCGCCTTGGTGTGTTCGTGGCTGATTGCTTCGTCGCTTAATCCCGCTGCCATATTGGTGATGGTGGAAATCGCGGCGGATTTCAGACCAAGGAAACGGGCAAGGATCACCTCTGGCACGGTGGACATGCCCACGGCATCGGCCCCCAGCATCGCGATCGCGCGGATTTCGGCAGGGGTTTCGAACGACGGGCCGGAATACCAGGCGTAAATCCCGTCGGCCATCTCGGTGCCCGTGCTATCCGCCGCCGCGCGCAGGGCGGTGCGGATCGCGGGGTCATAGGCGTCCTTCATCGGGACAAAGCGCGCATCGGTGGGTTCCCCGATCAGCGGGTTCAGGCCCGAGAAATTGATGTGATCGTTGATGCACATGATCGACCCTGTGGGCATATCCGCCTGCATCGACCCTGCGGCATTGGTCGCGATCACCGCCTGCCCGCCAAGGGCGCGCAGCACCTCCAGCGGCAAGCGCATGACGTCGGGTACGCCCTTTTCATAGTAATGCGCGCGACCGCCGAAAACGGCGACACGCACGCCTTCCAGATCGCCGATCACCAGCTTGGGGTTGTGGCCCGACACGCCCGCATGGGGAAAGCCCGGCAGATCGTCATAGGTGATTGCCACGCCGTCCACGGCCTCGGCGATATGGCCTAGGCCGGAGCCGAGGATCAGGCCGAGCCGCACCGGCGCAGCGCCCGCGATCGCCCTGATCTGCGCGGCAAGCGCTTCAGCGTTCTTTGACATAGGGCGCGCCTCCTGCACGGGGGGGGATCGCCTTGCCGACGAAACCGGCCAGAATGATCACGGTCAGGATATAGGGCAGCACGTCGAGGAACTGGCCGTTGACGCGGAAGCCGATCACGCCTGTGATGATATCGGGGCGCAACGACAAGGCCTGCAGGAAGCCGAACAGCAGACAGGCATAAAGCGCATACCACGGCCGCCACTTGGCAAAGATCAGCGCCGCCAGCGCGATATAGCCGCGCCCCGCGCTCATGTCCTTGACGAAACCGGCCTGCAATGCCGTCGCCAGATAGGCCCCCGCGATGCCGCAGAGCACGCCGCAGATGCCGACAGCGGCAAAACGCAACCCCACCACCGACACGCCAGCAGTGTCGACAGCGGCAGGGTTTTCACCCACGGCGCGTAGGCGCAGGCCGAACCGCGTGCGATAAAGCAACCACCATGTCACCGGAACCGCCAAAAGCGCGACATAGACAAGGATCGTGTGCCCCGAAATCAGCTCATAATAAATCGGCCCAATCACGGGCACATCGCGGAGCGTTTCCGCAAAAGGCAGGGTGATCGGGTTGAACCGCCCGTCGCCGGACAGTTGCGGGGTGCGCCCGCCTTGCCGGAACCAGCTTTGCGCGACGACGACAGTCAGACCCGCAGCAAGAAAGTTGATCGCCACCCCTGAAATCAGCTGATTGCCCCGGAACGTGATCGACGCGAGCCCGTGGATGCCCGACAGGACCAGCGACGCGCCGATCCCCGCAAGCAGCCCCAGCCAGACATCGCCCGTGACCGCCGCGATCGCCGCCGACATGAAAGCTGCCGCCAGCATTTTCCCTTCCAGCCCGATATCAAAGATACCGGCCCGCTCTGAAAACAAACCGGCCAGACAGGCCAGCAAAAGCGGTGTTGCCAGACGCAGTGTTGCGTCCAGCATTTGCAGAAGGGTAGCGAAGTCCATTTAGGCAACAGCCTCCATCAGGAAAGGAAACAGCGCGAAGAAGCGGTCGGCGACTTCGGGGTTGCGGCGCAGGGCGGCCTCGGCCTCGGCCTGGGTGATGTCGTTCACCTGCGGCTTGTCGCGGCGCATGAAGAACTGCAAGCCCAGCATCGCGTCGAACCGGTCATCGGTGATGAACGGATCATGCGGGATGCGGCGCATCACGGCCTCGTTCGGGCGGAACACGTTGGCGCGGTTCTTGACCGCGAGCAACGCCACCAGATGCGGCGGCACGTCGCCACCGGGGGTTTGCGCGATCACATGGTGAATCCACTGGTGCAATTCGTCCATCGTGATCATGCCAAGCGCCAGACAACTCAGCACAAAGCCGAGGTCCGCGCCGGTGTCATCCTCGACACCGATCTTGAAAGGTCCTGCCATCATTGTTTTGCTCTCCTCATTGTCAGGAACAGCCGCTCGAGCGGCATGCGCACCATATTGTCCAGTGCGCCCGTGAACAGGATCACCAAAGCCTGTATAACGATGATCAGTTCACGTGGTATCGACGTCCATAGGGCGAGTTCTGCGCCGCCTTGATACAGGAAGCCGAAAAGAAGGGCCGCCAGCAATACCCCGAAAGGATGGCTGCGCCCCATCAGTGCGACGGCGATGCCGATAAAGCCCGCCCCCTCCACTGCGTTCAGGACCAGCCGTTCGGCCTCGCCCTGCACGTTGTTGATGGCCATCATGCCGGCCAAGCCGCCGGAAATGAGCATGGTGACCATGATAATCTTGGTCGGGCTGATGCCCGCATATTTCGCGGCTGATTCCGAATGACCGAAAGACCGCAGTTCATACCCCAGCCGGGTGCGCCAGATCAGCGCCCAAAGCGCGATACAGGCGCCGACCGCCACGAAAAAGGTGACATTGGCCGGTGCGCCACGGAAAAACGTCGTTTCGCCGAAATTGAACATGTCCTGAAATGACGGCAGGTGCGTTGCGGGCGGGAAAGTCGCGGTGGCCGGTTCCATCGACCCCGGCACCTTCAGCGCGCCGATCAGCAGGTAGTTGAGCAGCGCCGCCGCGATGAAGTTGAACATGATCGTGGTGATCACGATATGGCTGCCGCGTTTCGCTTGCAAAAAGGCGGGGATCGCCGCCCATGCCGCACCGAATGCCGCCGCCATCAGGCTGGCACCCAGCAGCGCGACCGTCCAATGCGGCCAAGGGATGTAAAGACAGGCCAGCGCCACGCCCAAGCCACCCAGCACGGCCTGACCTTCGCCGCCGATGTTGAACAGCCGCGCATGGAAGGCGATGGACACGGCAAGGCCCGTAAAGATGAAGTTGGTGGCGTAATACAGCGTGTAGCCCCAGCCATAGGTGGACCCCAGCGCACCCTCGACCATCAGCTTGAGCGCGGCCCACGGGTTTTCACCGATAGCAAGGATCACCAGCGCCGACAGCACCGCCGCCAGCAGGATCGAGATCAGCGGGATCAGGATCACATCGGCCCATTTCGGCATCACGTCCATGCTCAGGCCCCCTTGCCGGTGTCGCCGCCGGCATAGGCAAGGTTGTCGGCAACCGCCTGAAATGGACCACCTGCAGGCTCGGTCGTCATGCCAGCCATTAGCAGACCCAGTTCTTTCTCGTTCGTTTCTTGTGGCATCCGCTCGCCCATCATTTTTCCGTCGAACATAACGGCGATCCGGTCCGAAAGGGACAAAATTTCCTCCAACTCGACCGAAACCAGCAAGATTGCCTTGCCCTGATCCCTTAGTGCAACAATCTGCTGGTGGATGAACTCGATCGCGCCGATATCGACGCCGCGTGTGGGCTGGCCGATCAACAGCAGGTCGGGGTTGCGCTCGATCTCGCGGGCAAGGACGATTTTCTGCTGGTTGCCGCCGGAAAAGTTTTTCGCCGCTAGTTTCGGATCAGGCGGGCGCACGTCGAAACGGGCCATCTTGTCCTCGGTGTCCTTCAGGATCGCCTGGTTGTCCATAAACAGCTTCGAGCGTTGATAGCGCGCGTCATTGTGATAGCCAAAAGCGGTGTTTTCCCAAGCGTGGAAATCCATGATCAGCCCTTCGCGCTGGCGGTCCTCGGGGACATGGGCGATGCCGCGCGCGCGCCTGCTTTGCCCGTCAGACCGCGCGCCGGTCAGGTCAATGTCCTCGCCGTTCATCCGCACGCTGCCGGTGGCCTTTTCATAGCCGCCCAGCACCTCCAGCAATTCGGATTGCCCATTGCCTGCGACCCCGGCGATGCCCAGAATCTCGCCCGCATGCACATCGAAACTGACGCCTTTGACGCGGTGGACGCCCTTGGCGTCGGTGACGTTCAGGTCGCGCACTTCCAATATCTTGCGCCCGATTACCGGCGGTGTCTTGTCCACACGCAACAGCACCTTGCGCCCGACCATCAGTTCGGCCAGTTCCGCGGGGCTGGTTTCGGATGTCTTGACGGTCGCCGTCATCTCGCCCCGGCGCATCACGCTGACGGTGTCGGTGATATCCATGATTTCGCGCAGCTTATGCGTGATCAGGATGATCGTCTTGCCTTCGCGGCGCAGGTTTTCAAGGATGCGGAACAGATGGTCCGCCTCGGCGGGGGTCAGCACGCCGGTGGGTTCGTCCAGAATCAGGATGTCGGCCTGCCGGTACAAGGCTTTGAGGATCTCGACACGCTGCTGCATGCCGACGCCCACATCCTCGATCACCGCATCGGGATCGACGTTGAGTTCGTATTCCTCCGCCAGCGCCTTCAATTCGCGCCGCGCGCGCGCCAGAGAGGGGCGCAGCAACCCGCTGTCCTCGGCCCCGAGGATGATGTTTTCAAGGACGGTGAAATTCTCGACCAGCTTGAAATGCTGGAACACCATGCCGATGCCTGCGGCAATCGCGGCCTGGCTGTCGGTGATATTGGTCTTTTTGCCGGCGATGAAAATCTCGCCTTTGTCGGCCTTGTAGAAGCCGTAGAGGATCGACATCAGCGTCGATTTGCCCGCGCCATTTTCGCCGATGATCCCGTGGATCGTGCCGGGCATGACGCGGATGGAAATATCCTTGTTGGCCTGCACCGGGCCGAAAGCCTTGGAGATGCCTTTGAGTTCGATGGCGGGGGCTGTGGCGGTCATGCGGCACCTGTTTTTATGCAAAAAGGCCGCGCGGATGAATATCAGCGCGGCCCTGTCTGTTGTGGCCTGAGGGGCGTCTTAGAACGTCAGGGCAGGGCAGCTTTCGTCGGATGTGTAATCATGGACCATCAAGGTTCCGGCCGCGATTTCGGCGGCGGCGGCATCCACGGCGGCCTGCATGTCGGCTGTGATCAGGTCGGCGTTGAATTCATCCAGCGCATAACCCACACCTTCGTTCGCGATCCCCATGACGTTGAAGCCTGTTTCCAGCGCTTCGCCCTGGGTGAACGCCTCATAAACAGCATTGTCCACGCGCTTGAGCATCGAGGTCAGGACTTCGCCGGGGTGCAGGAAGTTCTGGTTGGCATCGACGCCGATCGACAGGATGTCGCTGTCGGCTGCGGTTTGCAGAACGCCCACCCCGGTGCCGCCAGCGGCAGCGAATACAACGTCAGACCCTTGGCTGATCTGCGCCAGCGTCAGTTCCGACCCGCGGACCGGATCGTTCCATGCGGCGGGTGTCGTGCCGGTCATGTTGGCGATGACGGTCGCATCGGGGTTCACGGCCTTGACGCCCTGGGCATAGCCGCAGCCGAACTTGCGGATCAGCGGGATGTCCATACCGCCGATAAAGGACACGGTGCCGGTCTCGGATGCCATCGCGGCCAGCATGCCGACCAGATAGGACCCTTCATGTTCGTTGAACACGACGGACCGGACGTTCGGTGCGTCCACGACCATGTCGATGATCGTAAAGCGGGTGTCTGGATAATCAGGTGCGATCCGTTCCAGCGCGCTGGCCCAAGCGAAACCGGCCATGACGATCGGGTTGGCGCCTGCCTCGGCAAAGCGGCGGATTGCCTGTTCGCGCTGCGCATCGGACTGGATTTCGACCTCGGCATAGGCGCCGCCGGTTTCTGTCGCCCAACGCTCGGCCCCGTTATAGGCGCTTTCGTTGAAGGATTTGTCGAACTTGCCACCCAGATCGAACAGGATCGCAGGATCGGCCATCGCGGCACCCGCCGTCAGCGCCAGCGCCGCCGAAGCGCCAAGAAATTTATGCATCATGGTCATTGTAGTCTCCCAAGTCGTTTGCGAAGTCCAACCGGCTGTCAGCCCGCGCCTTCTGTTGATTACCGAGCCGATCAGTGTCGGGCCATCGCAAGATAAGGCATGGCCGCGCGGCGAAGATCAACTGGTTTTTGTGCGAAAACGGGCATCTGTCACAGGATTGATCGCGCGTTTTGTGCCTGACGCGGCGTTATGGCGCGCTCAGCGCCTTGCGTAGCACAAGTGCCGCGACCGGTGCTGCATCTTTGGGCAGATAATATCCCGGCCGTCGGCCGATCTGGGCATAGCCCGCCTGCGCATAAAGGGCGCGCGCGGCCTGGTTGTCCTCGGCGACCTCTAGAAAGACCACGTTTGCGCCCGCCGCCTTTGCCGCCTGTTCGGCCTGCGCCAGTGTGGAGCGCGCCAGCCCTTTGCGGCGATACGCGGGGGCGGTGGCGACAGTCAGCACCTCGGCCTCGTCCAGCGTCACGCGCAGCAGGGCAAAGGCGCGGTCATCACCCGCAAGGATCGCACCCGGCTGGTTCAGAAGGTCGCGGAATTCCGTCGCTGACCATGTGCGCATGCTCGAAAAAGCCGCGGCGTGGAGCTTGGCCAGCGCCTCTGGCGTCATGGCAGGATCACAGGTGCTGCATCCCGCGCGGGGGCGGCATCGGCGGGGCGGACATAAAGCGGGGTAGGGCGGGGATTGTCCCCGCCGATCCGGCCTGCCGCGATCTGTGCCATGCAACCGATATGCGCTTCGGGGCTGTGTTCGGTCGACAGCGCCACGGCGCCCAAGGCCGCCGAAGCGACGAGGACCGGCGTGGCCGCGCGGTCGAAATCCATCAGATAAGCCTGATCGCGCGGCGCAGGCACTGCGACCTGCGCCCAACCGGACAGCTGCCGTGTCGTGTCGAACACCGACACACCCACCGCAGGCTTGCCCAGCCCCAAGGCCAGACCACGCGCCGCGCTGACCGAAATGCGGATACCCGTAAAATTGCCCGGCCCGGTGCCGACGCCGATTCCATCCAGATCGCGCCATCCCAGCCCTTCGGCGGCGAGCATTTCCTCCAGCATCGGCATCAGATGTTCGGCCTGTCCCTTGGCCATGTCATCGACGCGGGTGACGATACGGTCGCCCAACAGCAAAGCGGCGGCGCAATGCGCCGCCGATGTGTCGAATGCGATCAGTCTGGTGTCAGGCGGCAACTGGCCGCACCTCGATCACCTCGGGGATGTAGTGGCGCAGCAGGTTCTCGATGCCCATCTTCAGCGTCAGCGTAGAGGACGGGCAACCGGCGCAGGCGCCCTGCATATGCAGATAGACGATGCCACGGTCAAAGCCGTGGAAGGTGATGTCGCCGCCGTCCTGCGCCACCGCAGGGCGGACGCGGGTGTCCAGCAATTCCTTGATCTGGGTGACGATCTCGGCATCTTCGCCGCTGTGGTCTGCATGGCCGCTGACGGGTTTATGGTCGGCGGCCATGACTGATTGGCCCGACTGGTAATGTTCCATGATCGCGCCAAGGATGCCTGGCTTGATATGGTCCCATTCCACGTCATCGCTTTTCGTCACGGTCACGAAGTCGATCCCGAAGAACACACCCGACACGCCGCCGGTCGCAAAGATGCGCTGGGCGAGGGGCGAATTCTGTGCGGCTTCCACGCTCGGGAAATCGGCGGTGCCGACTTCGAGCACATTTTGGCCCGGCAAGAATTTCAGCGTCGCGGGATTAGGGGTCGATTCGGTCTGGATAAACATGGTGCGGACCTTCTGTGTCAGGCTACGAATATGCGCATCGGGGCGCGATCTGTCAAGGATTTGGAATGATTCTAAATTGCTCTGCCGTCACGTGATCGATTCGAGCCGTTCCTTGGACAGATCGCCCGGCACGATGGTGATCGGCACCGGCAGGCTGCCTGCCTGACGGCTGAGTTGCGTGACCAGCGGGCCGGGGCCCTTGTTGTCGCTGCCCGCGCCGAGCACCAGCACGCCGATTTCGGGGTCTTCGGTGATCTGGGCGATGATCTCGTCCAGCGGTTCGCCTTCGCGGATGATCAGTTCGGGGTGGACGTTCTGCTTGTCGCGCATCCATTTCGCGAAAACCTCGTAATGCACCTCAATCCGTTCGCGGGCTTCGGCGCGCATGATTTCTCCGACGCCGATCCAGTGGTTGAATTCATCGGGCGGGATCACCGACAGAATGGTCACACCGCCGCCCGACCGTGCAGCGCGCATCGCGGCGAACCGCATCGCGTTCAGACATTCGCGGCTGTCATCCAGCACCACCAGAAACTTGCGCATGTTCATTCTCCTGTTCGGGGGCATAGTGCAGCAGGACAATGGCACTGGCAACGGGCGGCTGCGTCGGCACCCGGTGCCGGGGAAACACCGGGTGCCTGCAAGACCGGGGCGCCAAAGGGGCGGGATGACACCGAGCCGGGGCAGAGCAGAGCGAATCCATGCCGCGCAATAGCAAGGTCCCATCGGCCCGATTCAATTTTGTGACAGCTTTGGCGCGAGAGCGATCAAGGCCTGCACGTCCAGCCTGTCATTGACCATACGCAGCGCGCCTGTCGCATCGCGCGGCCAGTCCGCCTGCGGCTTGTCGACGTAAAGCTCGACACCGTTCTTGTCCGGATCACGCAGATAGACCGCTTCGCTCACACCGTGATCAGCGGCACCGTCCAGCGGGATCCCTGCCGCCAGAACCCGCGCGATGGCGGCCCCCAACGACGCACGGTCAGGGTACAGGATCGCGGTGTGATAAAGGCCCGTATGTCCCGCGGGTGGGGGCGTGGCGCCAAGGCTTTCCCATGTGTTCAGCCCGATATGGTGGTGATAATCGCCCGCCGCCAGAAAGGCCGCACCTGCGCCATAGCGCTGCGTCACGTGAAATCCCAGAACATCGCCGTAAAAGGCAATTGCGCGGTCAAGGTCAGCGACGCGCAGATGCACGTGACCGATACGGGTGGTGGCGGGGGCGGACATGGCGGCGATCCTTTCAGCTATGCTATCAGGATAGGCATGTTCCGCCCTTTCGTCATCGGGCATACAAACAGGCCCCCTGTGCGCCTTTGCAGATCAGCCGCGCAGCAGGCCCACGATGTCATAGGTCCGCTGCAACACAGGTTCCGCGATGGCGCGCGCCTTGTCGGCCCCTTGCGCAAGGATGCGGTCGATCTCGGCGGGGTCGTCCATGAACCGCGCCATGTCTTGCGAAATCGGGGCCAGTTTCGCCACCGCCAGATCTGCCAGCGCAGGCTTGAACGTGCCCCAGCCGGCACCGGGATATTGCGCGATCACAGCCTCTGGCGTGGTGTCGTCGAGGGCTGCGTAGATTTCGACCAGATTGCGCGCCTCGGGGCGGGTTTTCAGCCCTTCGACGGTTTCGGGCAGGGGGGCGGGGTCTGTCTTTGCTTTCTTGAACTTCTTGGCGATCGTGTCGGCATCATCAAGCATGTTGATGCGTTCCATGTCGCTTTCGCCGGATTTCGACATCTTCTTGGTGCCGTCGCGCAGGTTCATCACGCGGGTGGCCGGCCCGTCGATGACAGGTTCGGTCAGCGGAAAGAAATCGACGCCGTAATCGTGGTTGAACTTGGCGGCGATGTCGCGCGTCAGTTCCACATGCTGTTTCTGGTCCTCGCCTACGGGCACATGGGTCGCATGATAGAGCAGGATGTCGGCGGCCATCAGCGACGGATAGGCATAGAGCCCGAGCGAGACCTTTTCCGCATTCGACCCCGCCTTGTCCTTGAACTGGGTCATGCGGTTCATCCAGCCCACGCGCGCGACGCAGTTGAAGATCCAGCCAAGCTCTGCATGGCCCGACACGCGGCTTTGGTTGAACAGGATGGATTTCGCAGGGTCGAGGCCAGCCGCCAGATAGCCCGCCGCAACCTCGCGCGTGCCGTGCGCCAGATCCTTGGGGTCCTGCCAGACGGTGATCGCGTGCAGATCGACGACGCAATAGATCGTTTCCATCGTGCCCTGCATGCCGACAAAGCGCTTGATCGCCCCCAGATAATTGCCCAGTTGCAGGCCGCCCGAGGGTTTGATCCCGGAAAAGACGCGCGGGGTGAAGGTCGGCTGTGTCATGGGGCAACGTCCGGGCTGGATTTCGGGGCAAGCGTCGCATACCCATGCCAGACAGACCCGTCAACTTCAACTGCCCGCAAAGGCCGCACACTGATGTCCGAAAAACCGATCAATGACCTGTCGCCCGTCGTCATCGGGCTTGCGCTGCTGATCGTGGGGGCCGAGGTGGTGTTCCAGCTGGCGAATGCGGGGCTGATCGGCGGGCCGCGCGGCCTTGGCTGGCGGATGGAGGCGGTGGGCCGGTTCGGGTTTTCCCCCGCCGTGCTGGACCGCGTGCTGGTGCAGGGCGATTGGTCGCCCGATATCCTGATGCGGTTTGTGACCTATCCTTTCATCAACGGCGAAATCGTGCAGATGGCGTTTTGTGCCGCACTGACGCTGGCCTTGGGCAAGTTCACGTCCGAATATTTCGGCGGGCTGAAGGTGCTGGTGATCTATCTGGCCTGCGCGATTGTGGGCGCGGTCGCCTTTGGTCTGCTGGTCGACGGCAATGCGCCGTTGCTGGGCGGCTTTACGCCTGTCTATGGCCTGATCGGGGCCTATACCTATGTGCTTTGGCTGCGGCTGGGGCAGGCGGGGCAGAACCAGCTGATGGCCTTCCGGCTGATCGGTTTCCTGCTGGCGCTGCAACTTGTGTTCGGGCTGATCTTCGGCGCGGGCCAGTCATGGATCGCGGAACTGGCGGGATTCGTGGCAGGTTTCGTGCTGGCCATTCCTTTGGCGCCGGGTGGCTGGGCTATTCTGCTCGCGCGGATGCGGGAGCGGTCGTAAATGACTTTTAGGCCTCCGGCGGGGATATTTGGGCTCGGAAGATGATCGAAGATCAGCGTTTCATCGCGCGGCGGAATTCGGCGAGTTTGAATGCGCCGATGACCTGACCTGTGCCGAAATAGGTCACGATGCCTGCCATGATCAGGACCAGCAGCGCCAGATAGCGCCATGTCGGGATGTCAAAGAACGGCGCCATCACGGCGGCGAGCGCGGCCAGCACCAGACCCATCACAGCCGAGGCCGCGATGATCCGCGGCAAGCGCAATTTGAACCTTGCGTCGAAATCGGCGGCGTCGCCCATGGTGCGGCTGCCGCGCCAGAGAAGCCAGACCATGGCCCAGCCCGTCAGGCTGGTGCCCCATGCGGCGGCGATGAAGCCGATAACAGGCGACAGCCCGATGGCAAGCGCGGCATTCAGTACCAGCGCCACAAGGGCGTAATAGAACGGGCGCTTGGTGTCTTCGCGCGCGAAGAACAAAGGTTGCAGCGTTTTCTGCATCACGAAGGCGGGCAGGCCGAGGCCGTAAACCGCAACCGCCAGCGCCGTGGTGGCGGTGTCGGCGGCGTCAAAGGCACCCCGTTCGAACAGCACGCCGACCAAGGGCAGGGCGATGACCATCAGCGCCACAGCCGCCGGGATCGTCAGGGCGAGCGAAACTTCGCAAGCGCGGTTGAACGCATCCTTGCCGCCTGCAAGGTCATTCGCGCGCAGGCGGCGTGACAGGTCCGGCAACAGCACGACGCCGATGGCGATGCCGACGACGCCGAGCGGTAGTTGATACAGTCGATCCGCGTAGTTCAGCCAGGCCACCGCCCCGTCGAAATAGCTGGCGACCTGACGGCCTACCAGCAGGTTGATCTGCACGACGCCACCTGCAAGTGCCGCGGGGGCTGCGATGATCGCCAGCCGTTTCAGCGCGGGCGTCCAGCGCGGTCTGCCGATCCGGAGCGCGAAGCCCGCGCGCTTGGCCGCCCACCAGACCATCGTCAATTGCCCGATCCCTGCCAGCGGCACCGCATAGGCCAGCCAGAGACCCATCCGTTCGGGATCGTCCATCGCGGGGCCGTTGCCCGTTGCCGCCGCGATCAGCAAGGCGACGACGAAGCCCGCGTTCAGGATCACGGGGGCAGCGGCGGCGGCGGTGAAACGGCCTGTCGCATTCAGCACGCCCGACAGAAGGGCCGTCAACGAGATGAACAGAATATAGGGAAAGGCGATCCGCCCGTAGTAGACTGCGAGATCGAACCGTTCCGACCCGATGAACCCGCTGGCCATGGCCGTGACAAGGGCCGGCATCGCCACGATCCCGATCACGGTGAAAACCGACAGGATCACCCACATCGCAAGATAGGCATCCTGCGCGAATTGATGCGCGCCGTCGTCCGCCTCGACCTTTTTGGCGAACATCGGCACGAAGGCCATGTTGAACGCGCCTTCGGCGAAGAACCGGCGAAAGAGGTTGGGCAGCGAGAAGGCGACCAGAAACGCCTCGGCGACCGGACCGGTGCCGAGATAGGCCGCGATGAAAATGTCGCGCACAAACCCCGCCACGCGGCTGAGCAGGGTCCAGAGCCCGACCGTGAAGAAACCGGACATCAGGCGAACCTGTTTCATGCCTGCACCCATTGGGACAATATCACGATATCGCCCGCTGTGCGCCTTGCGCGATCGCCTCGCGCAGTTTGCGTTCAAGGCTTTGGCGCTTGGCTTCGGAATAATATTTCAACCCGACCATATCCTTGACGTAGAAGGTATCGACCACCTGTTCGCCATAGGTCGCAATCACGGCGGAGGCAATGTAGACATGCGCGTTGGCCAAGGTCCGCGTCAGATCATAGAGCAGGCCGGGGCGGTCGCGGGTATCCACCTCGATGATGGTGTAGATTTCGGACCCTTCGTTGTCGAAGGTGATCTTGGTATCGACCTTGAAGGCGCGTTCGCGTTTCTTGATCTTGTCCTTGTCTTTGAGCGCTTCGCGCGCCACCACTTCGCCGCGCAGGGTGCGCACGATCATCTGGCGCAGGCGTTGCAGGCGGCTTTCCTCGTAGGGGTTGCCTTCGTCGTCCTGCACCCAGAATACGGCCGTGGCATAGCCGTCCTTGGACGTATAGGTGCGTGCATCCACGATATTCGCGCCGACCAGCGCCAGCGCGCCGGTCATCCGGCTGAACAGGCCCGGATGGTCCACCATGGCAAAACAGGCGCGGGTCGCGTCACGGTCGGCGTCCAGCATCAGGTCGATGCAGATCTGGTTATCGTCGATCTCGCGCAAGAGATTGGCGAAAATGACCTGTGCGGCATTGGGCAGGCCCTGCCAATAGGGGCCGTAATGGCG
This sequence comes from Yoonia vestfoldensis DSM 16212, assembly GCF_000382265.1. Lineage (GTDB taxonomy): Bacteria > Pseudomonadota > Alphaproteobacteria > Rhodobacterales > Rhodobacteraceae > Yoonia > Yoonia vestfoldensis. Next base: position 170,220 of record NZ_KB907977.1, on the reverse strand, counting down.
GCCCACCTCGGTTTTCAGCGCCTTGGCGTCCCAGTCCGACAGCGCGGCGCGCAGGGCGCGTTTCGCTTCGGTTTCGCGGCTTTCGCGGTTGAGGTCCTCGAGGCCGGTTTCCAGCGCGGCCTTGGTCGCCTTATAGAGATTGCGGATCAGCACCGCTTTCCAGTTATTCCAGGTTCCGGGGCCGACGCCGCGGATGTCGCAGACCGTCAGCACGGTCAAAAGGTCCAGCCGTTCCACTGATTTGACCGCATTGGCAAAGCCGCGCACCGTGCGCGGTTCGGCGATATCGCGTTTCTGCGCCACGTCAGACATCAGCAGGTGATAGCGGATCAACCATTCGACGGTTTCGCATTCCTTCTTGTTGAGCCCGAGACGCGGACAGACCCTGCGCGCGATCTGTGCGCCCAGAATGGCGTGATCCTCGGTCCGGCCCTTGCCGATGTCATGCAGGAGCAGCGCCACATAAAGCACCTTGCGGTTGATCCCGCGCTTCAGAATCCCGCTGGCGACGGGCAATTCCTCGATCAACTCGCCCCGTTCGATCTGGGCAAGGTTGCTGATGCATTGGATCGTATGTTCGTCGACGGTGTAATGGTGATACATGTTGAACTGCATCATCGCGACGATGGGCGCGAATTCGGGCATGAAGGCACCCAGCATCCCCAGTTCGTTCATGCGCCGCAGGCCCCGTTCGGGGTTGCCGTGTTTCAGCATCATATCCAGAAAGATGCGGCTGGCTTCCCGGTTCTGCCGCAAATCATCGTCGATCACATCCAGATGCGACGCGATCAGGCGCATGGCATCGGGATGCAGCAATGTGCCGGTCCGCAAGGCTTCCTCGAAGATGCGCAGCATGTTCAGCTTGTCGGCAAAGAATGCCTTTTCGTCGGCCACGGTCAGGCGGTTCTGCTTGATCGTGTAGGGTGGCTTGGCTGCCTTGCGGCGGGCCAGCAGACGCATCAGCATCGGTTCGGGCTTGGTGTGCGTGGCTTCGAGCGCGGTCAGGAAAATGCGGGTCAATTCGCCGACCCGTGTCGCCTCGCGGAAATAGGCCTGCATGAAATGTTCGACCGCACGCCGGCCGCCATGATCGGTATAGCCCATGGCGGACGCCACCTCGACCTGCATGTCGAAGGTCAACTGGTCCATTGCCCGGTTTGCGATCAGGTGCAGATGGCAGCGCACCGACCACAGAAAATCCTCGGCCTTCACGAAAGTTTCAAATTCGTCCTGCGTGAAAACGCCAAGTCCGACCAGTTCGGCCGCGTCCTTCACGCCATTGACGTATTTGCTCATCCAGAACAGCGATTGCAGGTCGCGCAGCCCGCCTTTGCCTTCCTTCACGTTGGGTTCGACCATATACCGTTGGCCGCCTTGCTTGCGGTGGCGTTCGGTGCGTTCGGCCAGCTTGGCTTCGATGAAATCACTGGCGGTATTGCGGAACAGGTCCTGCCAGAGCCGCTGTCCCAGTGATCGCGCCAGTGCCGCATCGCCCGCCAGATAACGATATTCAACGAGCGACGTGCGGATGGTGTAATCCTCGCGCGCAAGGCGCACGCAATCCTTTACGGTGCGGCTGGCATGGCCGATCTTCAGCTTCAGGTCCCAGAGCATGTAAAGCATGGATTCAATCACGCTTTCGGCCCAGGGGGTTATTTTGTAGGGCGTCAGAAACAGCAGGTCGACGTCCGAATAGGGGGCCATTTCGCCGCGCCCGTAGCCGCCAACGGCAATCAGTGACAGCTTTTCCGCGTCTGTCGGGTTCGGAGCGGGATGCAGGCGGCGTGTGGCCACATCGAGGATGATTGTGACAATCTGGTCGGTCAGCCATGAATAGGACCGGGTCGTCGGGCGCGACGCGAAAGGCTGCATCGCAAATGCGGTACTGATCTCGGCAAGACCCGCCTGGCGCGCCTCGGTCAGGATGCGCACGACGATGGCGCGCACCTCTTTTTCGGACGTGACGCCGGCGGTTTCATCATTGATGCGCGCAGTGACGGCGACCGTGTCAAAAATGACGGACGCCGGACAGATCAATCCGTCCGGCGCTTCGACATGGCGGGTGCGGACGGGTTCAGAACCCGGCTGCGCCAAAGCTTCTAGGGGCTTGTTCAAGGATCACGACCTGATTCTGTTGGATGGTGGCCACGGCCAGGCCACGTTCATTCCGTCCGTTGGGCAGCAGCCGGAACATGCCCGAAGTGCCGCGGATCCCCTGGGGTGTGGTCAGCGCGGAACGGGTCAGCGCGCCATCGCCTGTGGCCATCAGCGCCCCGACGGCGGCGATCCCGTCATAGGCAAGCCCGGCCAGCGGGTGCGGCTGCGATCCGTAAATCGCGCTGTAGCGGTTCTGGAACAATGTCGCGGGGCCTTGATCGGGCAGGGCGAACAAGCCGCCCTGGACACCGGGGATAGACAAAAGCTGCGGCACGGTATCCCAGCGGGTCAGCCCGATCAGCCGGGTGTCGGCGACGGCAAGGCCAGCCTCGGGCAGGCCCGTGGCGATGATCGGCAGATCGGCATTCGCCCCCGCCGTGGTAAAGATCGCCTGCGCCCCGGAGGACCGCGCGGTGCCGACGATCCGGCGGGTCGATGAGAAGATCCCGGCTTGCGACAATGGATAGGATTCGATCGCGACCACCTGCGCCCCGTTCTGACGGACCGCTGCGCTGATCGCGTCCCGGCCCATTTCGCCGCCGATGTCCTGACCATGCGCGATCATGAAGCGGTTGACGCCCTGCCGGCTTGCGTATTGCACCAGCCTGCGCGCGGTATTGTCGAATGTTTGCCCCAGGATAAACACGTTCCCGCCCGCAATGCTGGTATTGTTGGAAAACGCGAGCACGTTGACGTTGCTTCCGGCCACCGCGACGCCCGCCGCGTTCGCTGCCTCGGCAAACAGAGGCCCCAGAATGATCTGCGCACCATCTTCGACGGCCATCCGCGCGACACTGGCGGCCTGTGTCGGATCAGATCCGGTATTGTAGACACGCAAGGCGATCTGCGGCCCGTTCAGGTCTGCGATGGCCAAACGTGCCGCGTTCTCGAGGTTTTGTGCAAGGAACGTGTCGCTGCCTTCGCCCGACCCACCCGGCACCAGCAGCGCCACTTGCACTGGCTGGGATGGGTCCACCGTCGGCCCGACATTGGCGCCGTCCTGCAAGGTCGTGTCGCACGCCGCGAGCCATGCAAGCGACAAAAGGGCAAAAAGGCGCGCTACCGGCTTGCAGGCCTGACGAAAAGGGGCGAACATCGTGCTATTCCTTCTGATTGCTGCACAAGGCGGCAGGTCCACCGACCCGGCGCGCCGCGCATTGTTTGGGCGACATCATAAAGCAGGGGGGGCAAGGGTCCAGCCATGAATCATCTGAGCAAGCCACTCTCTGCCGGTTTGTACTTCGTTGCAACGCCTATCGGGTCGGCGCGCGATGTCACGTTGCGGGCGCTCGATATTCTTGCGTCAGCGGATCTGATCGCGGCCGAAGACACCCGTACCGCGCGGAAACTCATGGAGATCCATGGCGTTCCACTGAACGGACGCAAGGTCGTCGCCTTTCACGATCACAGCGGTGAAGGGGCTGTCGACAGGCTGGTCGCTGACATGGCTGCAGGCAAATCTGTGGCCTATGTGTCCGAGGCGGGAACGCCGTTGGTCGCTGATCCGGGCTATGAATTGGGACGTGCCGCCATCGCGGCGGGTGTCGCCGTCACGACCGCGCCAGGTGCCTCTGCGGTGCTTGCCGCGCTGACGGTATCGGGCCTGCCGACGGACAGGTTTGCCTTTGTGGGTTTTCTGCCCGCCGCGCGTCAGCAACGCGAAACCGAAATCGCCGCATTGCGCGATGTGCCGTTTACCTTGGTTTTTTACGAAAGCCCAAAACGCGTTGGGGAAATGTTAGCAAGTTTGCGCGATATACTGGGCGGTGGTCGGCAAGCAGTCGTCTGCCGGGAATTGACGAAACGATTCGAGGAAACGACCCGCGGAACTCTGGACGATGTGGCGCGGCTTTATGCTGACCGCAACGTCAAGGGCGAACTGGTCGTGCTGGTCGGGCGTGCTGGGGCGACCGATGTGGCCGATCTCGATGTGACGGCGGCGTTGAAGGAAGCGATGAAAACGATGCGTGTAAAGGATGCAGCCACGGTTGTGGCAGGGGCGCTGGGCCTGCCACGACGGCAGGTCTACCAGATCGCCCTAGGTTTGGGAGAGCAGTCATGACAGGTCATACCAGCTATCACGCGGGCCTTGCCGCCGAAGATATCGTGGCGCGCGACTACACTGGGCGCGCCCATCAGGTCGCGGCACGGCGCTGGCGCGGCAAATCTGGCGAAATCGATCTGATCATGCGGGACGGTGACACGCTGGTTTTCGTCGAGGTCAAGAAAAGCACCAACTTCGCGCAGGCTGCCCTGCGTCTGGGGCGACGGCAGATGGACCGGCTTTGCGCCAGCGCGTCGGAGTATCTCGCAGGCGAGCCAATGGGACAATTGACCGACATGCGATTCGATCTGGCGCTTGTTGACAGGCGCGGGGCGGTCAACGTGATCGAAAACGCCTTCATGGAAGCCTGAACGCACCATTGCGCCGGGCCGCGCGCTGCGGCATGTAGCGGTATCACCCGCTGACAAAGGTTGCACCATGGCGTTGAAAGTTGCGTTTCAGATGGACCCGATCGGGCCGATCAACATCGATGCCGACAGCACGTTCCGCATCGCAGAAGAGGCTCAGGCGCGGGGCCATGAATTGTTCTATTATACCCCCGACAAGCTCGCCTATGACCGGGGACGCGTGATCGCCCGCGGCTGGCCCTTGCATGTTCAGCGCATCAGAGGCGACCATTTCCGGCTGGGCGAGGCGACCGAGACCGACTTGCGCGACATGGATGTGGTCTGGCTGCGTCAGGACCCGCCGTTCGACATGGGTTACATCACGACGACGCATATCCTTGACATGATCCACCCCGAAACACTGGTGGTCAACGATCCGTTCTGGGTGCGCAACTACCCGGAAAAGCTGCTGGTCCTGAACTTCCCTGACCTGACACCGCCGACGATGATCGCACGCGACCTGCCGACCCTGCGCGCGTTCCGCGAGGAATATGGTGACGTGATCCTCAAGCCGCTTTACGGCAACGGCGGTGCGGGTGTGTTCAAACTGGCGGGGGGTGATGCGAACCTTGCGTCGCTGCATGAATTGTTTTCGGGCATCAACCGCGAACCGCTGATCATGCAGCAATTCCTGCCGGCGGTGTCCAAGGGCGACAAGCGCATCATCCTTGTCGATGGCGAGCCTGTCGGCGCGATCAACCGTGTCCCTGCAACCGGCGAAACGCGGTCCAACATGCACGTCGGCGGCCGCCCCGAAAAGGTGGCGCTGACCGACCGCGACCATGAAATCTGCGCCCGGATCGGGCCGCTTCTGCGTGAAAAGGGCCAGGTTTTCGTGGGGATCGACGTGATCGGTGACTGGCTGACGGAAATCAACGTGACCTCGCCCACGGGTATTCAGGAACTCGAAAGATTCGACGGCGTCAACATCGCCGAAAAGATCTGGCAGGCGATCGAAAGCCGGCGCGCGCGCGATTTGACGTAATCTCCGCACGGCGTTTCGGAGCCCAACGGAAGCCGAAACTAGACCTCTTTCGCCATGGCCAGCCGATAGCCCACAGCCTCGGCCACGTGGTTGCGGTGAACCTCGTCCGACCCGTCCAGGTCGGCGATCGTCCGCGCCACGCGCAAAATCCGGTGATAACCGCGCGCCGACAGGCCGAATTTCTCGGCCACGCGCAGCAACAGCGCGCGCCCTTCGGCGTCCGGTGTGGCGATCTGTTCAAGCAGGTGGCCTTCGGCATCGGCATTGACCCGCGCCTCGGTGTGCCCTGCGAACCGGGCCGTCTGCCGCGCCCGCGCCGCCGCGATCCGCGCCGCGATCACCACAGAGCTTTCGCCCGATTGCGGCAGATCGAGGTCCTGAAAGGCGACCGGCGGCACCTCGACCCGCAGATCGAAGCGGTCCATCAGGGGGCCGGAAATGCGGCCCATGTAATCCTCGCCACAGATGGGCGCGCGGGTGCAGGCGCGCGCGGGGTCCGTCAGATAGCCGCATTTGCAGGGGTTGGCGGCGGCGACCAGCATGAACCGGCAGGGATAGCGCACATGCGCATTGGCGCGGGCGACCACGACCTCGCCGGTTTCGATCGGCTGGCGCAGGGTTTCAAGCACGGTGCGCGGGAATTCGGGGAATTCGTCCATGAACAGCACGCCGTTATGCGCGAGCGAAATCTCGCCCGGTTTCGCCCCGCGCCCGCCGCCGACGATCGCCGCCATCGACGCCGTATGATGCGGTTCGCGGAACGGGCGTTCGCGGTTGATCCCGCCATCGTCCAGCAATCCCGCGAGCGAATGGATCATCGAGGTTTCCAGCGCCTCGGCGGGGGACAAGGGCGGCAGGATACCCGCGATCCGCGCGGCCAGCATGGATTTGCCAGACCCCGGCGCGCCGACCAGCAGCAGGTGATGCCGTCCGGCGGCGGCGATTTCCAGCGCGCGCTTGGCCCGTTCCTGGCCTTTGACTTCGGCGAAATCGCGGCTGCGTGTCAGGGTTTGCGCCTCGCCTGGCACCGATGGCGCGATCACGCTTTGGCCAGTGAAATGGCGGACCATCGCGGCCAGGCTTTTCGGTGCAATCACATTGGCCACCCCGACCCACGCGGCCTCTGCCCCGCAGGCAGCGGGACATAGCAGCATCCGCCCTTCGCTGGCCGCCGTCATCGCGGCGGGCAAGGCGCCGACCACGGGCACCAGGGTGCCGTCGAGCGACAATTCCCCCAAGGCCACGGTCTGTGCCGCCTCGTCGCGCGGAATGATGTCGAGTGCCGCAAGCAGCGCCAGCGCGATAGGCAGGTCGAAATGCGACCCCTCTTTGGGTAGGTCGGCGGGCGAGAGGTTGATCGTGATCCGCTTGGACGGCAGCGCGATGGCCATCGCGGTCAGCGCCGCGCGCACTCTTTCGCGGGCCTCGGAGACGGCCTTGTCCGGCAGGCCCACGATATTGAACGCGGGCACGCCCGGCGTCACGGCGCATTGCACCTCGACCAATCGGGCCTCGATCCCCTCGAAGGCCACTGTATAGGCGATGGCGACCATGCGCTGCTCCCGCTTGTTGGTTAACGGGTAGCTGGTGCCGGTTTACGAATGGTTAACGGGCCAGGCCTTGCGCGGCAGATCCATGGGGTAAGGCCAAGGGTCGTGGACCTCTGTCATCGCCGCCTTGCGCCACTCCAGAAAGGCCGGGTCGCGCAGATGGGAATCGACATAGGCCTGCGCGGCGGCACTCACGGGCAGACCATATGTCGTGATCCGCATCGCGACGGGCGCATAGAATACATCCGCCAGCGTATAGTCCCCGAACAGCCAGGGGCTGTCGGTCCCGTGACGCGCGCGCGCCAGCGACCAGAGAGACTCGATCCGGGCCAGATCGGCCAGCACGGGGGCGGACGGCGTGAAACCGTCCCAGACATGGCTGATGATGTTCGGGCAGTCGCCGCGCAACGCGCCGAAACCGCTATGCATTTCCGCGCAGATCGACCGGGCCAGCGCGCGTGCGGCGGGGTCAGTGGGATAAAGCGCGATGTCCGGATGGCGTTCGACCAAAGTTTCGGCCATGGCAAGGCTGTCGGTCAAAACGAAGCCTTCCGGCGTCGTCATCGCAGGCACGGTACGCGCGGGCGGTATCCGGGCAAGCTCGGCCGTCATCGTGCCTGAATAAAGCCCGACCATCCGCGTCTGATAGGGCAAGCCGAACTTTTCCAGCATCAGCCAGCCGCGCAAGGACCAGCTGCTGAATGTCCGGTCACCGATGTAAACTGTATATGTCATGGGCAAAGGTTAGCCGCCAATGCTGGCGCGGCAAAGCCACATCGCGTGATCCGCCCCATCACGGCAGATGATTGACCGCGCCCAAGGTCCAGCCCGCCCCGTCACGCGCCATCTGTGTCACCGACAGATTGTCGATCTGGTGGCCCAGCGCCTGATAGGCCGTACTGCCCGAGGCGCGCTGGATTTGCGTCATGATGACACCCATATGCGCCACCAGCACGATGTCGCGCCCCGTAAAACGCGTGGTGAGGTCATCGACCACGCGGGCGACACGGGTGCTGACATCGTTCCAGCTTTCGCCGTCAGGGGCGCGCAGATCGCCCGGCTGTTCCCAGAAATCGCGGCTGAGGTCCGGGTCGCGGGCGGCGACGGCGCGCCAGTCCATCCCGTCCCAGACGCCGAAATCCATCTCGCGCAGGGCGGGCAAATCGGGCAGGCGATGGCGCCCGCGCCCGATCGCATCCGCCGTGGCCGAGGCCCGTTGCAGGTCGGATGCCACGATCACCGCATCGCTGGGCAGATGGTCCGCGACGCGCCCGATCAGGGCCGTGTCCGACAAGTCGGCAGGCACATCACGCCAGCCGACAAAGGATTTCTCATGCGTCGGCGCATGCCGTACCCACCAAAACCGCGTCATTTCAGGACCAGCGGCAAGCCCGCCATCACGACGACCACACGGTCGGCCTGTGATGCGATGGCTTGGTTGAGCGCGCCTTGCGCATTGCGGAACCGCCGCGCCAGCGCGTTGTCGGGCACAATGCCCTGTCCCACCTCGTTCGACACAACAACGACAGGGGCGGCGCAATCCGCAAGCGCCTGCACGAAAGCGGCCGAGGCGGCAGGCACTTCATGGTCGGCCAGCATCACGTTGGTCAGCCACAGCGTCGCGCAATCGACCAGCACCGCGCTGCCCGGTCCGCGCTGCGACAAGATGGCACCCACGTCCAGCGGTTCTTCGACCGTGGTCCAGCCGGTGCCGCGCATGTCGCGGTGGCGGGCGACCTTGGCCACCATCTCGTCGTCGAACACTTGGGCCGTTGCAATATAGACCTTTTGCAGGCCACTGCCCGCAACCAGCCCCTCGGCGTAGGCCGATTTTCCAGAGGCAGCGCCTCCTAGCACAAGCGTCAGTTTGGGCAATGATGTCATGGCGGTTTAAGTGATCCGGTTTCAGATCCGCTTCGTAACAAAGTCATAAAGAAAAGTTAATCCATCGCTCGACAATCTGGGAGAAGAATAATGGCCGTAAGTGGTTTCTCTGATCAAACACTGTCACGGACCGCGATGCGTGCAGAATTGCTGGATGCCGAAACAGAACTGCGTCTGGCCTACGCCTGGCGCGACCAGCGCGACGAAGAAGCACTGCACCGCCTGATCACCGCCTATATGCGGCTCGCGATCTCGATGGCGTCGAAATTCAAGCGATACGGCGCGCCGATGAATGACCTGATCCAGGAAGCATCCGTCGGGCTGATGAAAGCCGCCGACAAATTCGACCCCGACCGCGGCGTGCGGTTTTCGACCTATGCGGTCTGGTGGATCAAGGCATCCATTCAGGATTACGTGATGCGCAACTGGTCGATGGTGCGGACCGGGTCGACATCATCGCAGAAATCGCTGTTCTTCAACATGCGCCGCGTGCAGGCCCGTCTGGAACGCGAAGCCGCTGCCGAAGGGCGCAGCATCGAAACGCACGAACTGCACGCGCTGATTGCCGTCGAGGTCGGCGTGCCATTGCACGACGTGCAGATGATGGACGGTCGGTTGTCGGGGTCCGACTTTTCGCTTAACGCCACGCAATCGGTCGATGACGAAGGCCGCGAATGGATTGACGCGCTCGAAGATAACGCGCCGCAAGCCGCCGAAAAGGTCGAGAATTCGCATGACACGGACACGCTGCGCCAGTGGCTGGTCACGGCGCTGTCCGCGTTGAACGACCGCGAGCAATTCATCGTGCGCGAACGCAAATTGCGCGACGCGCCTCGCACGCTGGAAAGCCTCGGGTCCGAGCTTGGCCTGTCCAAGGAACGCGTCCGCCAGCTGGAGGCGGCGGCCTTTGGCAAGATGCGCAAAAGCCTCGAGGCGCAAAGCAACGAAGTGCAATCCTTCTTCGCCTGAGACGCCACATTGTCTTTCCGGTCGGTTCCGCCCTAAGGTCCGACTGGAATTGACCGGAGAAAGACCATGCTGGCGGGGCGACATATTCTGCTGATTGTGGGCGGCGGCATCGCCGCTTTCAAATCGCTCGACCTGCTGCGCCGACTGCGCGATCAGGGCGCGCACGTGACGCCTGTTCTGACCAAGGCGGGGGCGGAATTCGTGACACCGCTCAGCCTGTCGGCGCTGGCGGGATCGAAGGTTTATCAAGACCTGTTCGACCTGACGGATGAGGCCGAAATGGGCCATATCGAACTGTCCCGCGCTGCCGATCTGGTCGTCGTGGCCCCGGCCACCGCCGATCTGGTGGCAAAAATGGCCGGCGGGCTGGCGAATGATCTGGCCTCGACCCTGCTTTTGGCCACCGACAAGCGCGTGCTGATCGTGCCCGCGATGAATGTGCGGATGTGGAACCACCCCGCGACGCAGCGCAATCTGGCGACCTTGAACGGCGACGGCGTGCTGGTGACCGGCCCCGATGAAGGTGTCATGGCCTGCGGCGAATTCGGCCCCGGCCGGATGGCCGAAGTGCCGCAGATCATCGCCGCCATCGGGGCCGCCCTGTCCGACGGTCCGCTGAAAGGCAAGCATATCCTTGTCACATCCGGCCCGACGCATGAGCCGATTGATCCCGTGCGCTATATCGCGAACCGGTCATCGGGCGCACAAGGCACGGCGATTGCCCGCGCGCTGGCGGGACTTGGGGCCGAGGTGACATTCATCACCGGCCCCGCCGATGTGCCGCCGCCCGACGGCGTGCATGTCGTGCACGTGCAGACAGCAGCAGACATGCTGGCGGCGGTGCAGGCGGCAAAGCCCGCCGCCGCGGCTGTCTTTGCCGCCGCCGTCGCGGATTGGCGGGTCGCCAATGCAGGCCAGAGCAAGATCAAGAAAACCGCCACCGGCCTGCCGCATCTGGAATTCGCCGAAAACACCGACATTCTGGCGACGGTGTCGCAGATGGGGGCAGGGCGTCCGGCACTGGTCGTGGGCTTTGCCGCTGAAACCGACGATGTCATTGCCCACGCCACGGCCAAACGGCTGCGCAAAGGCTGCGACTGGATCGTGGCGAATGACGTATCCCCCGCGACAGGCATCATGGGCGGGTCCGAGAATGCGGTGACGCTGATTACCGATCAAGGTGCCGAAAGCTGGCCCCGCATGACCAAGGATGCGGTCGCCGCCCAACTGGCCCAACGCATCGCGCAGGCGATCACATGACACCGCAGATACGGATCGTCTGGGATGAAGGCGCTGATACCACGCTCGGCCCGCCACTCTACGCGACGGAGGGTGCCGCCGGTGCCGACCTTTGCGCCAACTTCTCTGACAGACAGGCGCGCGATCTGGCCCCCGGCGCGCGGATGCTGGTGCCCACCGGCCTGCGCATGGACATCCCTGCGGGATTCGAGGTGCAGATCAGGCCCCGTTCCGGTCTGGCGCTGCGCCATGGGCTGACCTTGCTCAACAGCCCCGGCACCATCGACAGCGATTATCGCGGGCCAGTCGGCGTGATCCTTATCAACCACGGCACAGACGATGTGACCATCACGCACGGCATGCGCATCGCGCAGATGGTCGTGGCCCCCGTCGTGCAAGCGAGTTTTGCGCTCGTGGACGGTCTGTCGGAGACGGCGCGCGGCGCCGGCGGTTTCGGGTCCACCGGCACATGATCATGGTGGGCGCCATGGCCGCCGCCCTATGGGGGATCGGCATCGCGATGAAAGCGCCCTATCACGCGCGATGGACGATGCTGGCGATCCTGCTGGTGGGCGTGATGATGCTGCATGTGATCCTGCCCGCCGGTCATCCTTTGCGCATGGCGACAGGCGGCGATGCGCGGCTCTGGGGCCTGCTGATCGCCTTCGGCTTTATTGTGGCGGCATATCGCAAGGGTCTTGGCCGGTTGCGCGCGCGCGTCACGCCGGTGACAGCGCCCGTCACCAAACCCGGCAGCTTTTCTGAGACCGAACTGAACCGCTATGCCCGCCACATCGTTCTGCGCGAAATCGGCGGACCGGGGCAGAAGGCGCTGCGCGACGCAAAGGTGCTGGTCGTGGGGGCAGGGGGGCTTGGCGCGCCCGCGCTGCAATATCTGGCTGCTGCCGGGATCGGCACCATCGGGGTGATTGACGACGACAGTGTCGAGAACGCGAACCTGCAACGGCAGGTGATCCATATGGACAAGAACATCGGGATGCCCAAGGTGCATTCCGCCGCCGCGGCGATGGTGGCGCAGAACCCGTTTGTGACCGTGCGCCCCTATCACCGCCGCCTGACGCCGGATATCGCCGCCGATCTTTTCGCCGATTACGATCTGGTGCTGGATGGCAGCGACAATTTCGCGACCCGCTATCTGGTCAACGACACCGCCGTGGCGCGGGGCATCCCGCTGATCGCCGCCGCCCTGACGCAATGGGAAGGGCAGATCAGCCTTTACGACCCCGCCCATGGCACCCCCTGCTATGCCTGCGTGTTCCCGCAGGCCCCCGATCCGGCGCTGGTCCCCAGCTGCGCCGAGGCGGGCGTGCTTGGTCCGCTGCCCGGTGTGATCGGCGCGATGATGGCGGTCGAGGCGATCAAGGCGATCACGCAGGCGGGTGACACGCTGTCGGGGCGTTTGCTGATCTACGACGCGCTTTATGCCCAGACCCGGACCATCACGATCACACCGCGGCCAGATTGCGCGGTCTGCGCGGGCAAGGGCCTGACGCCATCCAAAGGAGAATTGCCATGACCAACCCGCTCTTGACCGATTGGGACACGCCTTTTGGCCTGCCACCATTCGCCGCGATCACTGACGACGACTTCGCGCCTGCGGTGGCTAACGCATTGGCCACTTCCCGCGCGAATATCGCCGCCATTGCGGACAATCCCGAAGCGCCCGATTTCGCCAATACGATCGAGGCGCTGGAACAGGCCGACGCGACGCTGAACCGTGTGCTGGGGGCGTTCTACAGCCTCGCAGGCGCTGACAGCAATCCCGCGCGCGAAGCGTTGCAGCGCGATTTTGCGCCGTTGCTCAGCGCCTATTCCTCCGAGATTTCCGAAAACAAGGCGCTTTTCGCCCGGATCGAGGCGCTCTGGTCTGCCCGCGACACGCTTGATCTGACCGCCGAAAAACAGCGCGTCTTGATGCTGACACGACGCGGATTCGTGCGGTCGGGCGCTTTGTTGGAAGGCGAAGCAGCCGCCCGCCTGCGCGCCGTGAAATCGCGTCTGTCGGTGCTGGGGACGCAATTCGTGCAGAACCTGCTGGCCGATGAACGCGACTGGTTCATGCCGCTCGGCCCCGATGATCTGGACGGTCTGCCCGATTTCGTGCGGGCGACAGCGCGGGCTGCAGGGGCTGAAAAAGGCGTGGACGGTCCGGTCGTCACCCTGTCGCGGTCCCTGATCGTGCCGTTCCTGCAATTCTCAGACCGGCGTGATTTGCGGCAAAAGGCCTATCAGGCCTGGGGTGCGCGCGGGGCCAATGGCGGGGCGACCGACAACCGCGCGATCGCAGCCGAAACGCTGGCCCTGCGGCAGGAACGCGCGGCGCTGTTGGGCTACGCGAGCTTTGCCGATTTCAAGCTGGAAACCGAAATGGCGGGCAATCCGGCTGCGGTGCGCGATCTTTTGATGCAGGTCTGGCACCCCGCCAAAGCCGCCGCCGAAGCGGATGCCTCCGTGCTGGCGGACATGCTGCAGGCGGACGGCCACACAGGCCCGCTGGAACCCTGGGACTGGCGCTACTACGCCGAAAAACGCCGCCGCGCGTTACATGATCTGGACGAGGCCGAACTCAAACCCTATCTGCAACTCGACCGGATGATCGACGCGGCCTTCGCCTGTGCGCACAGGCTCTTCGGGCTGGATTTCACCCCCATCGACGGCCCCGTCTACCACGCGGATGTGCGGATGTGGGAGGTCACGCGCGATGGCCAGCATGTCGCTGTGTTTATCGGCGATTACTTCGCGCGCGGATCAAAACGGTCGGGGGCGTGGTGTTCGGCGATGCGGTCGCAAAAACGGCTGGGCGGCGATGTCCGCCCGCATGTCATCAACGTCTGCAACTTCGCCAAACCGGAAGCGGGCAAACCCGCGCTCTTGTCTTATGACGACGCGCGCACGCTGTTTCACGAATTCGGCCATGCGCTGCACCAGATGCTGTCGGATGTGACCTATGAAAGCATCAGCGGCACCTCTGTCGCGCGCGATTTCGTGGAATTGCCAAGCCAGCTTTACGAACACTGGCTGGAGGTTCCCGCCGTCCTGTCCGAATTTGCGACCCATGCCGAGACAGGGGCTGCGATGCCCGACGATTTGCTGCAACGAATGCTGGGGGCCGCAAATTACGACATGGGGTTCCAGACGGTGGAATATGTGGCTTCGGCCCTTGTTGATCTGGGGTTCCACGACGGGCCTGCCCCCGCCGATCCGATTCAGCGGCAGGCGGAGATCCTCGAACAGATTCGAATGCCGCGCGCCATCGGCATGCGCCACGCGACCCCGCATTTCGCGCATGTTTTCGCCGGTGACGGCTATTCCAGCGGCTATTACAGCTATATGTGGTCCGAGGTGATGGATGCCGACGCCTTCGCTGCCTTCGCGGAAGCAGGCGATCCGTTCGATCCCGCCACCGCCGCCAAACTGGAACAAACCGTGCTGTCCTCGGGCGGGTCGGTGGATGCCGCCGATCTTTACACCGCCTTCCGGGGTCGGATGCCGGGGGTGGATGCCTTGCTGAAAGGCCGCGGTCTGGCCGCCTGACCATCTTCCGAGCCTAAATATCCCGGGGGAGCCCCGCAGGGGCGGGGGCAGCGCCCCCTGCACCATCAGCGGCGCGGGTCGTCGGGATGCCGTTCCACGCCCACCGGGTCCTTGTGGATCAGCACGTCAGCGCTGGGGTAGGCTGCGGTGATCGCGCGGCGCAGGCGCGCCCCGATGGCATGGGCGGCGTCCAGCGATTGCGCGCCATCAAGCTCGATATGCAGGTTCACAAACACACGGCTGCCCGCGACGCGGGTTTTCAGGTCATGATGCCCGCGCACGCCGTCGCAACCTTCCACGATCTGCCGGATGCCTGCGATCATCGCAGGATCAGCCTGCCGGTCCATCAGCGCGTCCCAGGCACCCTTGCCGATCCGCAGCGCGCCGACCGCCAGAAAGGCCGCAGCCCCCAGCGCCACGACGCTGTCGATCTCGAACAGCCCGAACCGGGCCGAGGCCCAGAGCGCGACAATCGCCCCGATATTTGGGATCAGATCGCCCATGTAATGCAGGCTGTCGGCCAGCACGACCTTGTTGCCGGTGCGCCGCGCGACATGGCGCTGCCAGGTCACCAGCCCCAGCGTGACGATGATGGAAAACACCATGACCGCCATCCCGAACCCTTCGGCCTGCGGCATGGCCGTGGTGTCGTCGAGCAGCCGTAGCACGGCCGCGATTGCGATCACCCCCGCCGAGACAAGGATGAACAACGATTGGCCGAGCGCCGCCAGATCCTCGGCCGAGGTATGTCCGAAATTATGGTCGTCATCGGCGGGTTTGGCGGCATAGGCGATGGCGGCCAGACCGCCCAGCGACATCATCAGGTCCAGCGCGCTGTCCGCCAGCGTTGCGGCCACTGCCAGCGACCCCGTTTCCGCCAGTGCCCACAGCTTGGCCGCGACCAGCACGGCGGCGACCGTAACGGACAAAAGCCCGGCGGACAGGTTCAGGCGGGTGTCATGTTGTGTGCTCATCCCCGGTGCTTAGGCAATCACGCTGCCGCTGACAATGCGCGGGTGCTATTCGCGCAGTTCTTCGGGGGTGACACCCCAGATGTCCGATTTCGGCACCCAGCCCCGATAGCCGCCCGCGTTGAGCTGGCACCAGTCCGGCTCGCATTCGCCCAGCCGCGCGATGACACCCTGTTCGAGGATCGCGTTCTCGGTCGCATCCGGGTCGGGGCGCGCGCGCAGCGTGGTGCGCTCTTCGTTGACAAGGACCGTGCGGGCGCCCGACAGCAGCGTGTAGTGAATCCATCCGCCTTGCCCGTCGCGGTCGATCACGCGCCGCCACTGGCCGTATTCCGCGACCAGTTGCAGCGGCATATTGCGGCGTTTGAACACCCAGTCGATCCGGTGCGACAGCGACGGGCCGCGCCGCACATTGGCCTCGCCCGCGTTCAGCGACACGAAACGGGGCACTGGCAGGTTGGTTTCAGGCCCGATTGCGGGGCCGTCGCTGGCCTCTTGCGCAACGGCGGCGGCACTGGCCAGCAGCACGGCGCAAACGGCCATGCGCGCAACGCGGGGCCACCGAACGAAACTGTTCATTTTCTACCTTTTACTGCCCGTTTCGGGCGCGCCGTTCTTGTGCTGCGCGTCCCTTTGGCGCAACCTGCCACGCAGGACCGGATTTGAAAAGCCAAGAGGGACGAACCATGCCAGGAAAGCATCTTACTGTTGTCGTGACGCGACAATTGCCAGAGCAGGTCGAAACCCGGCTGAAGGAATTGTTCGACGTGCAGTTGCGCGATACCGACGCGCCGATGACGCCGGACGAACTGGTCGATGCGATGCAATCCGCCGATGTACTGGTGCCCACGATCACCGACCAGATCGACGCGAAAATCTTGGGGCGTGCGGGTGACAAGCTCAAGCTCATTGCCAATTACGGCGCGGGTGTCGACCATATCGATGTGGCGACCGCGCGCCAGCGCGGCATCCATGTGTCCAACACGCCGGGCGTGATGACCGATGACACCGCCGATATGGTGATGGCGCTGATCCTTGGCGTGACGCGCCGGATGGGCGAGGGGATCAAACTCGCGCAATCGGACACATGGCAGGGCTGGACGCCCACCGCGATGATGGGGGGCCGGATCAAGGGGCGGCGTCTTGGCATCCTTGGCATGGGCCGGATCGGGCAGGCGGTCGCCAAACGCGCTGCTGCCTTTGGTCTGCAGGTCCATTACCACAACCGTCGCCGTCTGCGCCCAGAGGTGGAAGAGGCGCTGGATGCCACCTATTGGGAAAGTCTCGACCAGATGGTCGCGCGGATGGACATCCTGTCGATCAACTGCCCGCATACGCCGTCGACCTTCCATTTGATGAACGCACGCCGGTTGAAACTGATGAAACCCAGCGCCGTGATCGTGAACACGTCCCGCGGCGAGGTGATCGACGAAAACGCGCTGACGCGGATGCTGCGTGCCGGTGAAATCGCAGGCGCGGGCCTTGATGTGTTCGAGCGCGGCCACCTGATCAACCCCCGTCTGAAGGAATTGCCCAACGCGATCCTGCTGCCCCATATGGGGTCGGCCACGCTGGAAGGCCGGATCGAGATGGGCGAGAAAGTAATTGTTAACATCAAGACCTTTTCCGATGGGCATCGGCCGCCAGATCTGGTTGTGCCAAGCATGTTATGACGCTACACTGATATCACAACCAGTTCTGCCCGACTTCGGAAAATCCCGGATGCGGCGTTTGCTTTGTTTTTCATCGTGAAACGTATCATCAAAGGGGTCCAGCGTCATGCGCATCCTTCTTCCTGTTCTTGGTGTCGGTCTGGTCGTTTTTGCGGCGGCGATCCTGTTCTTTTTCAAGCAGGGATTGGACAGCTACACCTTGGCCAGAAGCCTGCAATCGGTGACGATCACGCCGCCGGCGGGCTGGACCACGGCACCCTACCAGACAGCGGATGGTGAAACCATCACCGGCGCGCTTTTCGACCCGGCACCAACGGCCGCGACCACGACGAACGATATCCTGTTCGCATTCGAAAGCGCACGGCTCGGCAACGAGGACGGGGTCGCGCTGACATTCTCTTCTGGCGAGGAAATGATCGCGCTGCGTATGCAGACCGCGCCTTTCGTGCAGCGCCGCGCTAGCTTTGCCGAACGGCTTGGGTATGGTCCGGCCGCGGTCGAGGAAGAACCCGAGCGCGATGTCTTCGGATCGCTTGAGGCGGTGCCGTTCTACATGAACCCGCGTCATTCCGTCATCGACGGCAACGAGGTGCCTGTCCCGGTGAATTACCGCTATCTGTCCGCCACGGTCGGTGATCCCGAGGTCGCCGAAACGGTCGAGATTTCCATCCTGACAAACAGCAGCGACGCTGCGCTTGCCGCGTTGCTGGGCGGATTGGACCTTGCCGCGGTCAATGACAGGTTGCCCACCCGATCGGGCGATGTCCTGGCGGGTCTTGGGTTTGTTCCGCGCGACGCCGACCCGTTGTCGGACCTGCCGCCGCGCCCGACACCCGCCTACCGCGCGATGGCGATGCTGAATGAAGGCAAGGCGCTGGACACGCTCAACCAGCGGCTTGTTACCCAGATCGCGACGTTCGAGATCACCGACATGACAGGTCTTTTGCTGAATTATCCCAGCCTCGAGGTTATCAGAGGCGACGTTTTGCAACTGCTTGAAGACGGCAGCGCGGAAAACACGGCGCGCACCTATGCGCGGTTGATGGCGAACAGCGGGCGGGCGTGGAACAACCACGAATATTACGTCTTGTCAGAAGTCGGCAAACCGGGGACGTCGCAGCAAAGCCTCGCGGATTATCTGTCGAATGATTACGATATCGCGCCGGAGGTTCTGGCCCTTGTCGCGCGGCTGCCTGAAACCGGCGTCGCGATCGCTTCTGATGAAGGGACGACACGACCCGCAGTGCAAGGCGGGTTCAGCGGGCAGTCCTGTACGTTGCAAAACGGCGTGCGCCGCTGCGTCGTCGGCAGCAACTAGACCTGCAACGCTTTCCGGTTCCGGTGCCCGCTGTCGCAATTGTGCGACAAGGCGTCGGCTGGTTCTGTCGCGCCTTGCGTCTTTCAAGCAGATTGCACCCAACGCAGCGCCGAGGGAATCGTCAGCATGAAAACGCAAGTCAAAGCATTGGTCGTCGGTGGCGGTGCTGTGGGAACGTCCATCGCGTATCATCTGGCCAAGGCCGGATGGGACGATGTCATGCTGCTGGAACGCGACGAGCTGACGTCGGGCTCCACATGGCACGCGGCGGGCCTGCTGCCGCTCTTCAACATGTCCTTTGCCACAACCCATATCCACAAGTATTCCGTCGATTTCTACAAATCGCTGGAGGCTGAAACCGGCCTGAACGCAGGCTTTGCCGTCGTCGGCAATTTGCGGATGGCCCAGACGCAGGACCGCATGGATGAATTCATGCTCTATGCGTCAACGGCGGAAACCTGCGATGTGCCCTATGTCTGGATGACCCCCGATCAGATCAGGGCGAAATGGCCGCTGATCAACACGGATGATCTGAAAGGCGCACTTTATCACCACACCGACGGCTACATTAACCCCGCCGACGTGACGCAGGCGATGGCCAAAGGTGCGCGCCAGCGCGGGGTCGAGATTGTGCGCAAATGGCAGGCCGATGCGTTCCACTGGAACGGCACCCATTGGGACGTGACCGCGACCCGCATGGTGGAAAAGGGCGGCAACCTTGTGCCGTCCGAGGAACAGATCGTCATCACCGCTGAACATGTCGTGACCGCCAGCGGCAACCATGCCCAGACCACCGCGAAAAAGCTTGGCATCAAGATTCCAGCGATCCCTGTCGAACATCAGTTCATCGTGATGGATCAGGACCCCGCGCTGGTGCAGTTCCGTGCCGACGGCCACGTCGAACATCCCGTCATCCGTGACGCGGACGCGCAATCCTATGTGCGCGAGGAACGGGGCGGCTGGATTCTGGGCGTCTACGAAAAGAACGCGCCCGCCTGTTTCGAATACGGCGTGCCGGACAGCTTCCGCGCCGATCTGTTCCCGCTCGATCTGGAACGGATCGAAGACCAATATATGGCGATGATCCACCGGATTCCGTCCTGCGAAAACTCTGGCCTGAAGGACGATTTCAACGGCCCGATCTGTTACACGCCCGACGGGAACCCGCTGGTCGGCCCGGCGCCGGGGTTGCGCAATATGTGGCTGGCGGAAGGGTTTAGTTTCGGCATCACCGCCGCTGGCGGGACCGGCTATTATCTTGCGCAGATGATGGTCGATGGCGAGGCCGAGATCGACATGGCCAGCCTCGACCCCAAGCGTTACGGCAACTGGATGACCACCGAATTCGCCGCGCGCAAGAACGAGGAATGTTACGACCACGTCTATATCCTGCACCATCCGGATGAGGAACGCCCCGCCTGCCGCCCCCTGCGCACATCGCCCGCCTATGACCGCCAGGCCGCTCGCGGCGCGCAATTCGGCTTTGTGAACGGCTGGGAACGGCCCAATTACTATGCCCCCGCAGGGTTCAACGACCATGACAGCCGGTCTTTCCGGCGCGGCGGCTGGTGGCAATATGCGGTGGAGGAAGCCAAAGCGATCCGCGAAGGCGTTGGCCTGATCGACGCCACCGCCTTTACCAAGCACCGGATCACGGGCGCGGGGGCCACGGCGTTTCTGGACTGGTTCACCACCAACAAACTGCCGCGAATTGGCCGGATCAACCTGACCTATGCGCTGACCGCCCATGGCACGACGCGCACCGAATACACCATCGTCCGCAATGGCGAGAATGATTATTACCTTGTCTCTGCGGGCGCATGGACCGCTTACGATCAGGATTACCTGATCAAGGCGATTGAAGACATGGAACCCACCTTCGGCCGTATCAACGCGCAGGATGTGACCACGCAATGGGGCGTTTTCGCCATCGCTGGCCCCAAATCCCGCGACGTGCTGGCCGCCGTGATCAAAGACGCCGACCCCGCGACCGCCCTGTCGAACAAGCGTTTTCCGTGGCTATCCGCGCAAAAGATCGAACTGGGCATGTGCCCTGTCAACGCGATCCGCGTGGCCTATACCGGCGAGCTTGGCTGGGAATTGCACCACCCGATCGAGATGCAGAACTACCTGTTCGATCTGCTGGAAAAGGCGGGTGCTGCACATGGCATGAAGCTGGTCGGCGCACGCGCGCAAAACTGGCTGCGGCAGGAAAAATCATACCGCGCTTTCGGCAACGAATTGGGCCGCGACGCGACACCGCTGGAGGCTGATCTGCCGCGCTTTGTGGACCTGTCCAAGGATTTCCACGGCAAGGATGCGATGCTGGCCAAGGGGATCCGCAGCACATGCGTGACCCTGCTGATCGACGGACCCGATGACGCCGACCCATGGGGACGCGAGGCGCTTTATCATGGCGACACGCGCGTCGGGCGTCTGACCTCGGGTGGCTATTCGGTGGCTTTTGGCAAATCCATCGGGATGGGCTATGTCAAACCGGAACTGGCGGTTGTCGGCACGCAGTTGCAGGTCAAGATGCTGGACAAGCTCTGGCCCGCCGTGATCGTCGAAGACAGCCCATACGATCCGCAGAACGCCAAGATCCGGATCGACGGCTAGCGCCTGCGCCGCAGCGCGATCCACCTGCGCCCCCGTATCAGCAGGCGCGATACGGGGCCTTGCAGGGCGGGCAAGTCGATGGCCAGCAACAAAAGGCCCACAGGGATCATCCAGAGCCCGAAAATCGGCAGGATCGCCAGAAACCCGCCCAGAATGAAGACGACGGCGACCAGAACCCGCGCGATCATCCAGCCGGGTTTGCGCAGGCTTGCCATACCCGGCACCAGCGGCGCTATCTTGCGATATTGTCGGTCAAATCTGGCTCGGTTACGGTCGCTGTCGCGGTTCATCGGATGCAGATATGTCAGTGCTGCGCTGTTTGAAAGGGCGCGCAGGCACGCGGCGTTGAATAATTCAGCGCAGCCTGTCGGGCGCCAGTGCCGCCACCATATCCGGGCTGATCGCGGGCGTGTTTCCGCTGATGAGATCGGCCAAAAGTTGGCTTGCCCCGGGCGAGGATTGCATCCCGTAACCGCCTTGGCCCGCGCACCAGATGAAACCGGGATGGGCGGGGTCCGGCCCCAGCACAAGTGTCCTGTCCGGCGCAAAGGTCCGCAGCCCCGCCCATGACGCGAGCAGACGGGTGACGGGCGTGGTCACGTTTGCCTCGTAGCGCGCAAGACCCTCGGCCAGCACCATGTCGTCGGCATAGGCGTCATGGGGGTCTGTGGGGTCTTCCTCGGCGGGGGATACGATCAACGCGCCGGCATCGGGTTTGGCATACCAGCCTTCGCCCGCGCCAAAGACCATCGGCCAGGCGCGGACATCATGCCCGTCAGGCGCCGGAATCCGCGCCATTGACCGGCGCAAGGGCTGGAACCCCAAAGGGGCCACCCCCGCCATCGCGGCGATGACATCGACCCATGCGCCCGCGGCGTTGACGAGCTGGCGCGCCTCAAATTCGCCCCCCTTTGTGCTCACGGCCCAGCCTTGCGCGGTGCGGCTAATCCCCGTGACCTCAGCCTTGGTCACGATCTGCGCGCCATTGCCGCGCGCGGTTTTTGCGAATGTCTGGATCAGCCTGTCGGTGTCGATGTCCCATGCACCGGGATCATAGGCCGCGCGGTCCACATGGTCGGGGTTCAGCACCGGGATCAGGGCCAGGGCCTCATCCATCGTGATCTCGGTCATCCGCATGGCCTGCACGTCGGCTGCGAAAAGATCGGCTTCGGCCGCGCTGCCGATCAGCATCAGGCCGCGCGGCGACAGCACGTCGGCGCTGCGGTGAAAATCAAGGCTGGCGCGGTTCAGCGCGACGGTCGACGGCTTGCCGTAATGTTCCTCGAACAAGGCGGCAGAGCGGCCGGAGGCGTGATAGGCCAGCGCATCCTCGCGTTCGAGCACGGTGACGCTGCCCAAGGTCGACAGCCGTGCTGCGGCGGAAAGGCCTGCGACACCGCCGCCGATGATCAGAAAGTCGATCACGCCTCTTCCAGCCGGTCGGTGGCTGGCGGCGGCGCGGGGCTGAGTGCGGTGATCTCGTCATAAAGTGCTGGCGACATCGTGAAATCCGCCGCCGCGAGCGATGGCCGCAATTGCGCAAGTGACCGCGCCGAGATGATGGGCGATGGCCTTGTCGCATGGGACATGACCCATGCCACGGCAAGCGTGGCGGGGTCGGTCCCCACGTCACGCGCCACAGCGGTCAGGCGGTCGGCGGTGTCATGCATCCAGCCCTGCCCGTAGCGCACGGCATAGCGCGGATCATCGGTCAGCCGCCCCGTGCCACCGCTGGCATATTTGCCCGTCAGCAGCCCGCCGCCCAAGGGCGAATAGGGTACCAGCGCGATGCCTTGATCCTGCGCCATGGGAAAAATCTCGACCTCGGCCTGCCGTTTGACCAAGGAATACATCGGCTGCATGACGTCGATCCGCGTGCCAAAGCTGCGCGCCACAGCCTGCGCTTTCATTACCTGCCACGCGGCATAGTTGGACACGCCGATCTGCCGGATCAGCCCCTGCGATTGCAGCTCTGCCATCGTGGCAAAGGTTTCTTCCAGCGGCGTAGCGTCGTCGAAGCGGTGCAGATAGAGCAGATCGATCTGATCCTGCTGCAACTGGCTGCGGCAGATGTCGAATTGCGCAAGGATATTGGCGCGCCCTGATCCGCCGGTATAGCCGACTTTGGTCGCCAGATAGATCTTGTCCCGTTCATTCTTGATCAACTGGCCAAGGATGGTTTCGGCGGCCCCCTCGGTATAGCGGACCGCCGTGTCGAAATGATTGATGCCAACGCCGCGCGCGGCGTCATACATGGCCGCACTTTCGGCTTCGTCGGCCTTGCCGCCGAATTGCATCGTGCCGAAGGTCAGGCGGGAGACGGGGGTGCCGTCCAGTGTCATCAGGTCTGTCATGCGGGCAGCTTGGCACGGCGTCCGGGCGATGAAAAGCGGCGGCGCAGGTAAATCTCGACCCCGATCAGATAGGGCAGATAAAAGGCGAAATTCTGCACCAGATCGAAGGCACCCGTGAATGCGGGCGTGGACCACAGGCCACCCGTCGTCAGATACCACAGCCCGTAATGCACGCGGTACAGCCACGACCCCAGAACCAGCCAAAAGAGCCGCAGCGCCCATGCGTTGTGCTGGTCCAGCCGCCGCGCGCGGGCATGGCGATAGGTCTGGACCGCCGCCAGCAGCATCAGCGCGCCATAAAGCGTGAAGCCTGCATCCATCACCGCCCCACCGATCGTGCCGCGCAGCGCGATATAGGCCAGCCCGCCCAATGCCGTGATCCCTGCCGCCAGTGTGACCAGCCGCCCGGTCCAGCGATGCAGCGCGGGCAGGCGCGCGCGCAAAGGCCGGATCAGTTGCAACGGCACCAGCAGCGTGATCAGCGCGCCCAGCAGCATATGCGAAAAGATACCGGCATTGGCGGGGCCGTTTTCCGACAGTAGGTAATGCGGGCCGTCCAGCGTGCCGCGCAATCCGTCCTGTCCGAAACCCGCGGCATAGAAGGCAAAGGGTGCCGCCAGCAGCATCACCAGCAAAAGACCGCCTGTCTGAAGAAACACCCTGCCCATGACCCAAAGGATAGCGGTGCGCAGCCACGGAACAAGGTGCAGCACCACGCCGCCTTGCGGTTGACATCGCACGGCACCCGTGATGCTTTCACGAAATCGATTTAGGAGGAAACCGATGACCTACACCCCCGCCGAAGACCGCTATGAGAAGATGATCTATCGCCGCTGCGGGGCATCGGGGGTGAAACTGCCCGCGATTTCCTTGGGCCTGTGGCACAATTTCGGCCATGACACCCCGCACCAGACCAAGCGTGACATCTGCCGCACGGCGTTCGACCATGGCATCACCCATTTCGATCTGGCCAACAATTACGGCCCGCCGCCGGGATCTGCGGAAGAGGCGTTCGGCGACATCCTCGCCAATGATTTCCACGGCTATCGGGACCAGCTGATCATCAGCTCCAAAGCGGGCTACGGCATGTGGCCCGGACCTTACGGGGAATGGGGCAGCCGCAAATATCTGGTGGCCTCCTGCGACCAGTCGCTGAAACGGATGGGGCTGGATTACGTCGATATCTTTTATTCGCACCGCTTCGATCCTGACACCCCGCTGGAGGAAACGATGGGCGCGCTGAATTACATCGTCCGGTCTGGTCGCGCGCTCTACGCGGGGATTTCGTCCTATAACACGGAACGCACGCGCGAGGCTGTGGCGATCCTGAAAGACCTCGGCACGCCCTGCCTGATCCACCAGCCATCCTATAACATGCTCAACCGCTGGGTCGAAAAGGACGGGTTGAAGGACACGCTGACAGACCTTGGCATCGGGTCCATCGCGTTCACGCCGCTGGCCCAAGGGATGCTGACGAACAAATATCTGGGCGGCATCCCCGAGGGCAGCCGCGCCGCGCAGGATAAATCGCTGTTTCCGTCGATGCTGACCGACAAGGCGATCCAGAACATCCGCAAGCTGAACGAGATTGCGCAAGGCAGGGGCCAGACGCTGGCGCAGATGGCGATTGCATGGGTGCTGCGCGATGGCGGGATCACGACGGCGCTGATCGGTGCGTCGAAACCGTCGCAGGTGACCGATTGCGCGGGCGCCATCGCTAATCTGGATTTCACCGCCGCGGAACTGGCGCTGATCGACCAATATGCCGATGAGGAACAGATCAACCTCTGGGCGCAATCCGCCGAACTCGACGCATGATCCGCAACCCCATTCTGCCGGGCTTCAATCCCGACCCGTCGTTCTGTCGGGTGGGGATTGATTACTACATCGCGACCTCGACATTCGAGTGGTATCCGGGCGTCCAGATCCACCATTCGCGCGATCTGGTGAACTGGACACTGGTGGCGCGCCCCTTGGCGCGGGCGGGCCTGCTGGACATGCGGGGCAATCCTGACAGCTGTGGTATCTGGGCCCCCTGTCTGAGCCATGCGGATGGCAAGTTCTGGCTGGTTTACACAGATGTCAAACGGCTGGACGGCGCGTTCAAGGATGCGCCGAACTATATCACGACTTGCGCCACCATCGATGGCGACTGGTCCGACCCGCGGTATGTCAATTCATCGGGCTTCGATCCGTCGCTGTTTCACGATGACGACGGCACCAAATATTTCATGAACATGCAATGGAACCACCGTGGCCCCGGCACCGGCTGCAACCCCGCGCATGACGCATTCGACGGCATCCTGTTGCAGGCGTGGTCGCCGGATCGCGGGCTCTACGGCCCCGTGCGCAATATCTACGCAGGCACGTCGCGGGGCCTGACCGAGGCCCCGCATATTTTCAAGCGCAACGGCTATTACTACCTGACCACTGCCGAGGGGGGCACGGGTTATGACCATGCCGTCACGCTTGCGCGGTCGCGCGACATCTGGGGGCCGTATGAAAACCACCCCGATCTGCATGTGATCTGTGCGGCAGGCACCGATGGCCCGATCCAGCGCACGGGCCACGGCCAATCTGTCGAAACCCATTGGGGTAAGCATTACCACACCTTCCTGATGGGCCGCCCGCAGGATGGCCGTTTCTGCCCGATGGGCCGCGAGACCGGGATCGAAGAAGTCGTCTGGCGCGATGACTGGCTTTACCTTGCGCATGGCGGCATGGTCCCGCGAGAGAACGTGCCGTCGCCTGTCGCGGTGGACCCTGCGCCTGTCGCCGCCACGCGGCGTCCGTTCGGCGGCACCTTGCCGCCTGAATTTCAATGGCTGCGCACGCCGTATCCTGACCGCATCTTCCGCATGGAGGCTGACGCGCTGGTCCTGATCGGACGGCAAAGCATCGGCAACTGGTTCGAACAATCGCTCGTCGCGCGGCGGCAGGAACATGCGGCTTACGTTGCCGAAACCACCTGCGATTTCGCGCCGGTGACCTATCAGCAGGCAGCAGGGCTGACGACCTATTACAACCGCACGAAATTCCATGCCGCCCTTGTCACCCACCTGCCCGAACAGGGCCGTGCCTTGCAGATCATGTCCTGCCTGGGCGACTGGCCGGGCGAGGGGCTGAGCTATCCTGCCGACCCTGTCGCGCTTGCGGATGGCCCTGTCGATCTGCGTGTGGCGCTCGATGGGGCCGCCCAGCAATTCTGGTTCCGGCAAGACGGGGACTGGCAAAAGCTGGGTCCGCGAATCGAGGCTTCGCATATCTCGGACGAAGGCGGGCGGGGCGAACATGCGTCCTTTACCGGCGCTTTCGTCGGCATGGTCGCCTTCGATCTGACAGGGCAGGGGGCAGAGGCGCGCTTTGCCCGCTTCGACTATATCCCCGACGGGACAGCATGATGCGCAGCGAATTGTGCATCTATGATCTGGCGCAGGATCAGGTCACCGTCCTGCTCGACCACAACGGCCATATCGAGGCGCCGAACTGGCACCCTGACGGATATCTGATCGTGAATGGCGGCGGGCTGCTATACTGCGTGCCGCTGGATGCGCCCAAGCTGGAGCAGATCGACACAGGCTTTGCCACCGCCTGCAACAACGACCACGGGATCAGCCCCGATGGCCGGACGCTGGTCATCAGCGCAATGGATGAGAGCGGGCAAAGCTGTGTCTATACGCTGCCCGTCAGCGGCGGTGTGCTGGAACGGGTGACGTAAAACGTACCCTCCTACTGGCACGGCTGGTCACCGGATGGCGCGACACTTGCGTATGTCGGCAAACGCGGGGCGCCGTTCGGGGTCTATACTTGCCCTGTCGCGGGCGGGGATGAGACCTGCGTGACCGACGCTTTCGATCATTGCGACGGGCCGGATTACACGCCCGACGGCGCATGGATATGGTTCAACGCCGAAAGGGACGGCGCGGTCGATCTCTGGCGCATCCGCCCTGACGGCACCAATCTGGAACAGATGACCGATGACGCGGCGGTCAACTGGTTCCCGCACCCGAGCCCCGACGGCCTGCACATTCTCTATCTCGCCTATCCGCCGCGCACCAAAGGCCATCCGGCCAATCTGGACGTGACACTGCGCCTGATGCCCGCTGCTGGCGGCACCCCGCGCGATCTGGTGCATCTGCACGGCGGGCAAGGCACGATCAACGTGCCCTGCTGGGCACCCGACAGCCGCCGCTTTGCCTTCATGCGCTTTGTGACCTGACGGGGGGTTTACATTTGGGCGTCCAGCCTGCTTGTTGCGGCAAGATGGTATGGGGCAGGACCTTGCACGGCTTTCCGGTGGCAAAGACAGGACAGGTGATCGGGCTGCTTGGCGGGTCCTTCGATCCGCCGCACCATGGGCATGTCCACATCACGAAATCCGCGCTGACGCGGTTCGGGCTGGATCAGGTCTGGTGGCTGGTCAGCCCCGGCAATCCGCTGAAACGCAACGGACCCGCGCCACTGGCCGACCGGATGCAAGTCGCCCGTGCGTTGATGCACCATCCCCGCGTGACGGTGACGGATATCGAGGCACGGCTTGGCACGCGCTATACGGCGCAAACGCTGGTGGCCTTGCACCGCCGCTATCCCGGCGTGCGGTTCGTCTGGCTGATGGGGGCGGACAATCTGGCGCAATTCCACCGCTGGCAGGACTGGCGCTGGATCATGGACAATGTGCCGGTCGGCGTGATCGCGCGACCTGACGACCGGATTTCGGCACGGCTATCGAAAACGGCGCGGGTCTATGCCGCCGCGCAATTGCCGGGCGGAGGCAGCCATATCCTGGGGCGGGCGCAGGCGCCTGCGTGGTCTTTCATCAACCTGCCGATGTCGCACGATTCTTCGTCCGCCATCCGGGCGCGGGGGGAATGGTGATGCGGCTGACGCGACGCCAGATGCTTGCCGGAACGATCGCAAGCGTCGCCACGGGTGCCCATGCCGACGTGCCGCTGCGGTCCTACCGACCCGTCGCGCGCACAGCGCCGCGCGATGCGCTGGAAGGCATCATCGCGCGTGCGGGGCTTGCCGGGCAGATCGGCGTGGTGCTTGGCGATCCTGCAACGGGTGCCGTGCTGGAAAGCTATAATGCCAGCGCCAGCCTGCCACCCGCCAGCGTGACCAAGGCGGTCACGGCGCTTTATGCGCTGGAAACGTTGGGGGCGGATCACAGGTTCACGACGCGCGTTCTTGCGCAAGGGGCGCTCAGAGACGGTATTCTCGATGGTAATTTGATCCTCGCTGGCGGCGGCGATCCCAATCTGGTGACGGACGATCTTGCAAGACTTGTAGACGCGCTGCACGCGGCGGGCCTGCGCGAAGTGACGGGCGCGTTCCTGATCTGGGATGGTGCGCTGCCGCATCTCGACCAGATCGACCCCACGCAACCGGCCCATGTCGGCTATAATCCGGCCCTTGGCGGGCTGAACCTGAATTTCAACCGCGTGCATTTCGAATGGCGTCAGGAAGGCCAGAGCTTCATCACCGCCATGGATGCGCGCAGCGAAAATTACCGCCCGCCGGTCACGATTGCACGGATGCAGATCGTGGACCGTGACCTGCCGATCTTCACCCATGCCCGCGATGGCGATGTGGACGACTGGACAGTCGCGCGCTCCGCGCTGAACGCCGAAGGCTCGCGCTGGTTGCCGGTGCGTGCGCCGTCGCTTTATGCCGCCGAGGTATTCGCGACCTTCGCGCGCAGCCGGGGAATCGTGCTGGGCGCGCCGCGCGTCATCGCCGACTTGCCGCAGGCGGCAGAACTGGCGCGCCACGATGGCCAGCAATTGCCTGAACTTCTGACCGACATGCTGCGCTATTCCACCAACATCACCGCCGAGGCGGTGGGACTGACGGCAAGCGCCGCGATCGCGGGGCAACCGCGCGGGCTGCATACCTCGGCCTTGGCCATGTCGCGCTGGACCGCCGCACGCGCGCCGGGCATCGCCCCGCAGTTCGAGGACCATTCAGGCCTCGGCGATGGGTCACAGATCAGCGCCAGCGACATGGTGCGTTTCCTGCAAGCCCCAGATGTGATGGCACGCCTGCGCCCGGTGATGCGCGACATCAGGCTGGTCGACACCAATCAGAACCCTATCAACGCGGGGCAGGCCACCGTCAGGGCAAAGACCGGCACGCTCAACTTTGTTTCGGCTTTGGCGGGATATGTGCGCACGGCACGCGGTCGTGACCTCAGCTTTGCGATCTTCGCCGCCGATCTGGACGCGCGCGACCGCGGCAAGGCGCTGGGCGAGGAAATACCGCCCGGTGCGCGGACATGGAACACGCGGTCACGCCGCCTGCAGCAGGATATCCTGCAACAATGGGGCCTGCGCGCCTATTAGGTCCTTGGCATCTTCCGAGCCCAAATATCCCCGCCGGAGGCCAGAATCTTTTCTTTACAAAGTCATATGCCTTGCACGCGCGCCGCGTTCAATCGCGGCAGCATAGAGCCGGTCGAGATCGAGTTCTTCGCGGATTTCTTCCAGCATCCGCGCCTCTTGCCCTGCGATGCGGCCATCGGCGGCGGCGACGTCACATGAAAGCGCATAGGCGGTCTCGAACAGCCGTTTTGGCAAGGCATCGCGGATCAGGCCAAACAGCGCTTCCAACCCGTCCTCGGGTTCGAGCAGGTCGAACACCAGTTGCGACATCTGCGGCACGCGTTCCACATCATAGCCTGCAAAGACCGGAAGGTTGTTGATCGCATTGCTGATCTTGACCAGTTCGGACGTGCGGATGTTGCCGTCCGCCGCCGAAACCCCGATCATGAGCACAACAAGCGCGTCCTGGGCAGTCAATGGGCCGGCGTCTGACATGGTCTATCCTTTTTGATGCATGTCCCATTTATTGACGCCTTGTCCGTCTCGCAATAGGGAGTGTGCGTGCAGGTGCCATTTGGGGTGCCGCCCCTGAATGCGAGCAAGACAATGACCAATCTGCGTGACGCTGCGATGACATCCAAGGCCTGGCCTTTCGAAGAAGCGCGCGCCTTGCTCAAACGCTATGAATCCGGTCCGCCCGAAAAGGGCTATGTCCTGTTCGAAACCGGCTATGGCCCGTCCGGCCTGCCGCATATCGGCACCTTCGGCGAAGTGCTGCGCACCACGATGATCCGCCGCGCGTTTGAGGTCATCTCCGATATCCCGACCAAGCTGATCTGCTTTTCGGACGATCTGGACGGGATGCGCAAGGTGCCCGGCAACGTGCCGCAGCAGGACATGCTGAAGGAACACATGCACAAGCCGCTGACATCGGTGCCGGACCCGTTTGGCGAATACGAAAGTTTCGGGCATTACAACAACGCGATGCTGCGCCGTTTCCTTGATACCTTCGGGTTCGCGTATGAATTCTATTCGGCGCGCGAATTCTACCGCACGGGCCAATTCGATGAGATTCTTCTGCGGGCCGCCGCACGCTATGACGACCTGATGGCCGTCATGCTGAAATCCCTGCGCGAGGAACGGCAGGAAACCTATTCGATCTTTCTGCCGATCCACCCCGAGACCGGCCGCGTGCTTTACGTGCCGATGAAGAACGTCGATGCCGTGCGCGGCGAGGTGACCTTCGACGATGAGGATGGCCGCGAATGGACGCTGCCGGTCACGGGCGGCAATGTGAAACTGCAGTGGAAGCCCGATTTCGGCGCGCGCTGGGCAGCACTCGACGTCGATTTCGAGATGTACGGTAAGGAACATGCCACCAACACCGCGATCTATGACCGCATCTGCGAGATCTTGGGCGGGCGCAAGCCGAACCATTTTTCATACGAACTGTTCCTCGATGAGAACGGCCAGAAGATTTCCAAATCTTCGGGCAACGGCATTTCGATCGACGAATGGCTGACCTATGCATCGACGGAATCGCTGAGCTATTTCATGTATCTCAAGCCCAAGACGGCGAAACGGATGCATTTCGACGTGATCCCCAAGGCGGTCGATGAATACCACCAGCAATTGCGCGCCTATGCCGATCAGGACGCCGCGGGCCGTGCGAACAACCCCGTCTTCCATATCCATGGCTATAACGTGCCCGCCTCGGACATGGTTGTGCCGTTTGCGATGCTGCTGAACCTTGCCTCGGTGTCGGGGGCCGAGGACAAGGACACGCTTTGGGGGTTCATCCGTCGTTATGCGCCGGACGCGTCTGCCGAAAAGAACCCCCAGATGGATCAGGCGGCAGGGTTCGCCGTGCGCTACTACAATGACTTCGTAAAGCCCGCTAAAACCTATCGCGCGCCCACCGATCAGGAACGCGCGGCGCTGGAAGATCTGGCTTTGCGGCTGAAGGTCTGGGATGGGGGCCTCGATGCCGAAGCGTTGCAGACCATGGTCTTTGCTGTGGGCAACGAGCATGGGTTCGATCCTTTGCGCAACTGGTTCACAGCACTTTACGAGGTGCTGCTGGGTGCTTCGCAGGGTCCGCGTTTTGGCGGGTTCATCGCGCTTTATGGTGTGGATGAAACTGTCGCCCTGATCGAGGCCCAGCTATCCCGCGAGGTCTGAGGGTCCGCTGGCGCGGAGCCTCCGGCGGAGATATTTGCGCTCGAACGATGGGGGATGTCGTGCGAAAATGAAACTGATCGGCCTTTGGCTGCGTATCTGTGACAGAGCAAACGCAGGGAGAGGACGATGAAGCGCATTTTTGTATTCATTCTGGGGCTCTGGCTGTCGGCCACCGCCCTGGCCGCGCAGGACAATGCCGCCATCGAAGGCGTGATCGGTGATCAGCTTCGGGCCTTCAACGACCGCGATGTCGCGGCGGCATGGTCCCATGCCAGCCCGAACATCAAGCGGTTGTTCGGCAACGAAGGTAATTTCGGCGCGATGGTCCAGCAAGGCTATCCGATGGTCTGGGACAATGCCGATGTGCGGTTTCTGGAACTGCGCGATGTATCGGGGCTTTTGTGGCAAAAGGTCATGATACGCGATGCGCAGGGCGGGCTGCATGTGCTGGACTACCAGATGATCGAAACGGCGGATGGCTGGCAGATCAACGGTGTCACGCTGTTGCCTGCACCTGATGTCGGGGCCTGATCGGCCCGTTGCGCGGCTGACCGTGACGGTGGGGTCAGCCGGTCTTTAACCCTTTGCGATATCCCCTTGGCAGTTGCGCAGCACAGCCTTTGGGGATCATCCATGAACAAAGCCATCACCGACGCCATCGTTTTCAACCCGTTGCCTTTTGCGGCGGGCCTTGGGGTCTGGTCCAGCGGCGACGGCACGCCGGGGTCGGACACCTATGCCGTCAGCGGGTCGGGGGTATTCGTGGCAGCGGATCAGGATTTCGCAGGCTGTCTGGAAGTGCTGAAGGTAGGCCCGCTCGCGCGGGTGCGCTACATGGGCGAAACGCCGGTGCTGCCCGGCTGCTACCTGCGCGTCACCGCGCGAGTGAAAGCGGTGGCAGGTCCGCTGCCCGAAGTGCGCATCGCAGGCTGGCCCGGTCGCGCCAACGGCACGTTGCTGACCGGCGTGCCCACAACCGGCCCCGCCACGCAACTGACCGCCTATGGCGCGGTCGTCACCATCAGCGCGATCATCGCAACGGCTGCACGCACGGGCGTCGATCTGGTCTGGACCGGCGCGGATTACGGGCACCTTGGCCTTGATCTGACCGGCCCTGCGGGCGGGCTCGTGCGTATCGACGACATCACGATCGAGGATGTCAGCAGCGTCTTTACGCGCGATCTGGTCAGCCTTGTCGATGTGCGTGATTTCGGCGCCAAGGGCGACGGCGTCAGCGATGACGCGCCCGCCTTCATCGCCGCCGATGCCGCAGCGGGCGGGCGCAATGTGATGGTGCCTGCGGGCGATTACCGTCTGGCGGGCAGTGTCACGATGCAGAACACCACCCGTTTCGAAGGGCGGATCCTGCAGGCGGCCGAGCATCGCTTCATCCTGCAAAAGGGGTACGATTACGACGCCTATCTTGATGCGTTCAAGGACCAGGAAACGGCATTCAAGAAGGCCTATCAGGCGCTGATCAACTTCGCCGACCACGATTCGCTTGATCTGTGCGGGCGGCGCATCCGGTTGACCGCACCTGTGGACATGCAGGCCTGTGATCCCACGCGCCTGCGGTTCGAAACCCGCCGCGTCATCCGCAACGGCCAGTTCCAGCCCGATGACAGCGCGGCCTGGGATACGTCCGTGGTTTCGTCGCAGGCCACATATGCCGCCAGCAACGACCGGCAGCTGACCAATGTGACGGGGATCGCGAACATCGCGGTCGGGTCACTGGTCACGGGGGCCGGTGTCGGCCGCGAAGTCTATGTCACCGCGGTCGATATCCCGCAGGCGCGTCTGACGCTGAGCAATCCGCTTTATGACGCCGAAGGCACCCAGGTTTTTACCTTCACCCGATTCAAATACATGCTCGATTTCTCGGGTTATGAGAAGCTGAGCCAATTCATCCTGTCCGATATCGAATTCCAGGGCCGTGGTGTGGCAAGCGGGATCATGATGGCCCCGGACGGGTTCACGTTTCATCTGCGCGATTGCTTTGTCAACCGGCCGCGCGACCGGGGTGTCACCTCGCCCGGCTACGGCTGCCAGGGAATGATGATCGACCGATGCCAGTTCATTTCCGACGAACAGGCGGTGCCGGTCGCGGCCCGCGTCAGCATCGGGTTCAACGCCAATGCCAACGACGTGAAGATCCGCGACAACCGCACAAGCCGGTTCCTGCATTTCTGCGTGCTCGCGGGGTCGGGCAACCTGATCACGGCCAATCACTGGTTTCATGGCGACGACCAGCCCAATAGCGTGCGCAAAGGTGGAATCATCCTGACCTTGCCGAACCCCAAGAGCATCTTCACCGGCAATTACTGCGATAACAATTTCATCGAATGGACCAACGAGCATTCCAGCAGCCCAGCGTTGGGCGAACA
Source organism: Yoonia vestfoldensis DSM 16212 (assembly GCF_000382265.1). GTDB lineage: Bacteria > Pseudomonadota > Alphaproteobacteria > Rhodobacterales > Rhodobacteraceae > Yoonia > Yoonia vestfoldensis. The sequence continues at coordinate 135,610 of NZ_KB907977.1, read as the reverse complement.
GTTTTCCTTTGGCGGGCTGACGATTACGGGCAACATGTTCACCACGAACGATGTCGCCCCCTGGTTCAACTTCATCGTCATCAAGCCCTATGGGCCCGGGCACTTCATCAACGGTTTTGCGGTCGTGGGCAATGTGTTCCGGTCGATCAATGGGCGGATCGACCGGGTCGAGACCGTGGACACGACATTTGCCGATCTGGATTTCAGCCGCACCCGCAGTTTCGAATTCAGTGCCAACACGTTTCACAACGTCGATTTCCCGGTCGCGAACCCCGCCGTGCTTGCACATAATCAGGCAACCGCCGCGGCGACTTGGACGATGAACACAGGCGATGCCTTGCCGTTCGGTGGACGGGCGCGGCATGTCGATTTCGTGATGCCCAATGGCGCGATCACGACCGCGGCCAATGTCAGACTGCACGACCTGCCTTGGGCCGAAGGCGAAAAAGGCGCGAACCTGCGGTCGGTTCAGTTGAATTGGAGCGCGCCTGTGCGCGGCAACGTCCGCTATCAGGTGCGGATGGACCGAACGGACTGATGCCGTCGTGAATTCCGCCCCGACTGCCTGATTTTTAGGCGAACACGCGCAGGGTTGCGGATTTTGTGCTGCAAAAGCAGCGCCATCACTGGCCCTGCGCCGTCGATCCTTGGCAAAAGAGGCCAAGGAAAGGCGGAACATGACCTACCCCGCACAGATCGACATGGACCGGGCCGCGCCTTTGCAACCGCGCGCGCAAGGGGCGCTGCATTTGTCGGCCAAGCGCCGTGGCACGCAAAGCGTGATCGCGGACCTGCGCCAGCAAGGCGCGCTCAAGGCGCTGTTCCCGCGCAGCTATGGCCGCACGCTTGATGCGGTTTTCCTGAATACATCGGGCGGGCTGACGGGCGGCGACCGCATGGCGCTGGACGTCGTGGCAGGTCCGGGCGCGCATGTCGTGCTGTCTTCGCAGGCGGCGGAACGCGGCTATGCCGCCCTTGACGGTCAGGTGGCGCGCGTCGATGTGACCCTGCAGGTGGCGGAGGATGCGCGCATCGACTGGCTGCCGCAGGAAACCATCCTGTTTGATGCCGCAGCCCTTGACCGGCGGATGACCGTCGATCTGACCGGGTCCGCGCAATGCCTGATCGTGGAACCCGTCATCTTTGGCCGTGTCGCGATGGGCGAGGTCGTGCATTCCCTGCATCTGCGTGACCAATGGCGCATCCGGCGCGACGGCGTGCTGGTGTTTGCCGATGCGATCCGCCTGATCGGCGATGCCGATGCCCTGCTGGCGCGCAAGGCCATCGCCGGCGGGGCGGGGGCGATGGCGACGCTTTTGCTGGCGGCACCGCAGGCGGCAGCGCTGGCGGGCGCGCTGGATTTGCCCGATACCGCCGGTGCCAGCCTTTTGGCGGAGGATCTGTTGTTGATCCGGCTTCTGGCCAGTGACGGCTTTACCCTGCGCCGCGACCTTATTCCCGTGATCGAGGCGCTGTCCGCCGCCCCCATCCCCCGTGTCTGGAGATTGTGACCCATGCAACTGACCCCGCGTGAAAAAGACAAATTGCTGATCGCAATGGCGGCCGAAGTGGCGCGGAAGCGGCTCGCGCGGGGGGTCAAGCTGAACTATCCCGAAGCGATCGCGCTGATCACGGATGCCGTCGTCGAAGGCGCGCGCGATGGACGGTCGGTCGCCGACATGATGCAGGCGGGCGCGCATGTCATCACCCGCGATCAGGTGATGGAGGGGATCGCCGACATGATCCACGAGGTGCAGGTCGAGGCGACCTTTCCGGACGGCACCAAGCTGGTGACGGTCCATGATCCGATCCGTTGAAAAGAAGATGAGTATTTCTGGAAATAAGAAGTTGGGGGTCATGCCATGAAACCGGGTGAAGTGATTGTGGCGGCGGGCGATCTGACGCTGAACGCGGGCGCGCCCGTACTGGTGTTGCAGGTGGCCAATACCGGCGACCGGCCGGTGCAGGTGGGGTCGCATTTCCATTTTGCCGAAACCAATCCGGCGCTGGATTTCGACCGCGTGGCCGCGCGCGGCATGCGGCTTGATATCGCCGCTGGCACCGCCGTGCGGTTCGAACCGGGGCAACGGCGCGATGTCAACCTGATCCCGCTGTCGGGCGCGCGCAAGGTCTATGGCTTCAATCAAGCCGTGATGGGGGATTTGTAGGATGCCAGCAACGATCAACCGCCGCGACTATGCCGCGATGTTTGGCCCCACGGTGGGCGACAAGGTGCGGCTTGCCGATACCGAATTGTTCATCGAAGTCGAGCGCGATCTGACCGCAGAACTTGTCGGGCGCGCCACGACCGGCGGCACAGGCCCCAATGCGCTGGCCTACGGCGAAGAGGTGAAATTCGGCGGCGGCAAGGTGATCCGCGACGGGATGGGGCAGTCGCAGATCACGCGCGCGGCGGGGGCGGTGGATACGGTCATCACCAATGCGCTGATCGTCGATTGGACCGGCATCATCAAGGCCGATGTCGGCCTCAAAGACGGGCGGATCGTCGCCATCGGCAAGGCGGGCAATCCTGATACGCAGCCGGGCGTGAATATCATCATCGGACCGGGGACCGAGGCGATTGCCGGTGAAGGCCGTATCCTGACCGCAGGCGGGATCGACAGCCATATCCATTTCATCTGCCCCCAGCAGATCGAGGATGCGCTTTTTTCCGGCCTGACCACGATGATCGGCGGCGGCACAGGGCCTGCGCATGGCACGCTGGCCACCACCTGTACCCCCGGCCCGTGGCATTTGGGTCGGATGTTGCAGGCGGCGGATGCGTTTCCGATGAACCTTGCCTTTGCGGGCAAGGGGAATGCGTCATTGCCCGCCGCGCTGGAGGAACAGGTTCTGGCAGGCGCGTCCTGTCTGAAACTGCACGAGGATTGGGGCACCACGCCTGCTGCCATCGATTGCTGTCTGTCGGTGGCCGATGCCTGGGATGTGCAGGTGATGATCCATACCGACACGCTGAACGAGGCGGGCTTTGTCGAAAACACGGTCGCCGCCCTGAAAGGCCGCACGATCCACGCCTTCCACACCGAAGGCGCGGGGGGCGGTCATGCGCCCGATATCATCAAGATCTGCGGCCAGCCCAATGTGCTGCCCTCCTCCACCAACCCGACGCGGCCTTTTACCGTCAACACGATCGACGAACATCTCGACATGCTGATGGTCTGTCACCATCTGGACAAATCCATCCCCGAGGACGTGGCCTTTGCCGAAAGCCGTATCCGCCGCGAGACGATTGCCGCCGAGGACATCCTGCACGACATGGGCGCGTTTTCGATCATCGCCTCTGACAGTCAGGCGATGGGCCGTGTGGGCGAGGTGATCATCCGCACGTGGCAGACCGCCCACAAGATGAAGGTCCAGCGCGGGCAACTGGCCGAGGAAACCGGCAACAACGACAACATGCGCGTGCGCCGCTATATCGCGAAATACACGATCAATCCGGCGATTGCGCATGGCATTTCCGCCCATGTCGGATCAATCGAGGTCGGCAAGCGCGCCGATCTGGTGCTGTGGAACCCCGCGTTCTTTGGCGTGAAACCGGAAATGATCCTGATGGGCGGCACGATTGTTGCGGCACAGATGGGTGACCCCAATGCGTCCATCCCGACGCCGCAGCCTGTGTATACGCGCCCAATGTTCGGCGCCCACGGGCGGTCGGTGGAACATTCCGCTGTCACCTTTGTCAGTGCGGCGGCGCAGGATGCAGGGATCAGGGGCACGCTGGGGCTGGCCAAGCAGACGCTGCCGGTCGTCAATACCCGCAACATCGGCAAGGCGGATCTGAAGTTGAACACCGCCATGCCGCATGTCGAGGTGAACCCCGAAACCTACGAGGTCCGCGCCGATGGTGTGCTTTTGACCTGTGCGCCGGCGGATGTGCTGCCGATGGCGCAGAGGTATTTCCTCTTCTGATGCTGCATTGCAGAAAACGCATAATGGGATTGCAGTTTGTGGCGTTGTTGACCGGGCGTCAGGGGGCTAACTTGGGTGCAGGGAGGAAAGAAACACGCATTCAAGAGGTGCAACATGGCTTTCCAATCCGACAATACCCTGATGTCCACCGGCGAGATGATCGTCGAACTGGCAATGACGCCTCTGCGCGCGCTGGGCAGAGGCATCGTCTATCTGACCGAGAACAATTCCCGCGCACAGACGTTGCGCGCACTGGCCGCCATCTCGGACGATCAGCTTGCCGCGCGTGGGCTGACGCGGGCCGAGGTCGTGGCGATGGCGTTTCCGCACGACATCTGATCCGCGCGGCCGCTCCTCTGTGCGTGATGACAAGCAGCGTCGCCCTTGCTAGCTTTGGCGCAATACCGGGGAGGTGCGAATGATCTACCGTGCGATGTTCTTGTCATGTCTGGCGGCCCCTGCGATGGCTGCTTGCCCTGTTGCGGCCGACCTTGCCACCGGTATCAGGCTGATCGGCGATGATGGGGCGGTCGAGACCTACCGCACCCTGCGGCCACATGTCATCGAATTGATCGTTGCATATGACGACGGCTATGCTGATCGCAGCACGCTGGGGCAGGGCGTCTACGTGCTTGACGTGGTCGAGCTTTACAACGCGTTGCCCAATCCGGATACCATATCGACCTATGCCTATCCGGTGGCGGTAGAGGCGATGCCGCTGCCCGCTCCGGGCGAGGTCTGGCGCACGCGCGCCGTGGTCGACGGCATCTACGACGACAAGATGACCGCCAGCTGGTCAGACATGACGACGATGACCTATGGCGATTGCATCTATACAGTCATCCCCGGCGAAATCGTCTATAGCGGCGAAGGCTATCGCCAGACCGAGGGCCTGCATTACCTGCCTGACCTTGGCATCGCATATATGGCGTCCTTCGCCTCGGATGATAGCGATAGTATCGACACATATACGATCCTGTCCATCACTGCCGTCGGAGAAGATTGATGAGCGCCCGCGCCCTCGCGACCCATGACCACGCCCATGGCCCTGTCGCAGGCACGGTCAGCCTGACGTATGACGCCCGTCTGTTGCGGCGCAAGCGGCTTGTTACCGACGCAGGAGAGCCGTTTCTGGTCGATCTGCCGCAGACGACATCGGTGGCCGCGGGCCATGTGTTCCTGCTTGAGGACGGCCGCCAGATTGCCGTCGTCGCGGCCCAAGAGGCGTTGATGCGCGTGACTGGCGATCTGGTGCGGCTGGCCTGGCATATCGGGAACCGGCACATGCCCTGCGCGATCCTGCCCGATGCGCTGGTTGTGCAGCGCGAAAAGGTGATGCGCGGGATGCTGGAACAGCTTGGCGCGACCGTCACGGATGTCGATGGGCCGTTCACCCCCGAAGGCGGGGCCTATGGCCACGGGCGGACGATGGGGCATGACCACAGCCATTCCCATGCGTGACGCGCAGCTGCTGACGCTGGCCCAATGGCTGTCGCCGGCCTATCCGGTGGGCGCTTTCGCGTGGTCGCACGGGTTGGAACGCACCATCGGGCGTGGCGATGTCCGCGACGGCGCAGCGCTCGCGGATTGGCTTGCCGATGTGCTCGTCCACGGGGCGGGGCGGAGTGATGCAATCCTGCTCTGTGCGGCCCATGCGGCAGAAGATGTGACGCCGATCGCCGACCTCGCGGCGGCACTGACACCCAGTCGCGAACGCCGGATGGAGACGTTACAACAAGGGGCAGCCTTTGCCGCGACGACCCGCGCGGTCTGGGGGCTTGATCTGCCCGAAATGGCCTATCCCGTGGCTGTGGGGCGCGCGGCCCGGCTGATGGACCTGCCGGTTCTGCCTGTCGCACAACTTTGGCTGCAAAGCTTCGCCAGCAATCTGGTGCAGGCGGCACAGCGCCTGATGCCCCTCGGCCAGACCGAGGCGCAGCGGATTTTGGCGGGTCTTGCGCCGCTTTGCCTGCGCATCGGGGCAGAGGCGACAAGCGCCGGGCTTGACGATATCGGCAGCGCAGCATTCGCTGTCGATACCGCCTCTATGCAGCATGCCGCGCAATATTCCCGCATTTTCCGGTCTTGATGAAAGGTCTCAGCATGTCCCCCCACGGTCCTTTGCGCGTTGGTATCGGCGGTCCTGTCGGCGCTGGCAAAACCACGTTGACGGCCGCGCTCGCGCGGGCGCTGAAAGACGAACTCAGCCTTTGCGTGATCACCAATGACATTTACACGCAGGAAGATGCCGAAGCCCTGATGCGGATGCAGATACTGCCCGCCGACCGCGTGATGGGCGTGGAAACCGGCGGCTGCCCGCATACCGCGATCCGCGAGGATGCGTCGATCAATCTCGCGGCCGTCGCCGAAATGCGCGCGCGCCATCCCGATCTGGACCTGATCCTGATCGAAAGCGGCGGCGACAACCTGTCCGCGACCTACAGTCCCGAACTTGCCGACCTGACGATCTATGTGATCGACACGGCGGCGGGCGAGGATATCCCCCGTAAAGGCGGCCCCGCGATCACGCGGTCGGACATTCTGGTCGTGAACAAGACCGATCTCGCCCCCCATGTGGGCGCCTCGCTCGAAGTCATGGCAGCGGACGCCGCACGGATGCGCGGTGCGCTGCCGGTGGTTTTTGCAAGCCTGCGCAACGGGCAGGGCGTAGACGACATCATCGCCCTGATCCGCCGTATCGGCGGTCTCTGACCTCATCTTCCGAGCCCAGATATCCCCCGCGGAGCGTTCCCCTGCACCGCAGGGGAAATCAGCGCCGCCCGAGCTTGCCGAACTCGCTATCGAGAAGCGCGCGCAGTTTCTTGGCCCCGCCGCGCAAGGCCGCTTCGACATTGGCGTCGTGATGGGTGACGGTCTGCGGCTGCATTCCCTCGGGACGGCCTTCGACGGTGCATCTGATATCATCCGCTCCGCCCTTGCCGCCGTTCACATCGACGACATGCACCTCGACGCGTGTCAGACGATCGGTCAGATGGCCCAATGCGCCGGTCACGATCGTTTCGGCGACTTCGGCCAGCCGCTCGTCGCCCTGAATATGTGCGTCGGTGTTCAGTTGGAATTGCATGACGGTCCTTTCGATGTTGCGATCTGTATGCAGCGCGCGGATGCGCCACACCAGTTACATGTGCATAACGCGCTGATCCGCAATGGGTTCAGGCCTCGGACATCTTGTCGCCATTCAGCATCCGCACCTCGCGTTGTGGAAACGGGATGCTGATCCCGTTGTCGGCAAACGCATCCCACAGCGCCAGAAACACATTGCCACGGATATTGGTCAGCCCGGCCGTCGGATCGCTGATCCAGAACCGCAGGATGTAATCGACCGAACTGTCGCCGAAGCCCACGATGTGACAGACCGCAGGGCGGGATACCAGCACGCGGTCCACGCTTTGGGCCGCCGCGATGGCGACCTTGCGCACCAGATGCGGGTTGTCGCCGTAGGACGTGCCGAAATGGATGTCCAGCCGTACGAATTCGTTGGAATGCGACCAGTTGACCACCTGTCCGGTGATCAGATCCTCGTTGGGGATCAGATATTCGCGCCCGTCGCGGGTGACGACCGACACATAGCGCGCACCCAGCGCATTGATCCAGCCAAAGGTGTCGCCAAGGCTGATCACGTCCCCCGGCTTGATCGACTTGTCGAGCAGGATGATAATGCCTGATACGAGGTTGGAAACCACCTTCTGCAGCCCGAACCCCAGCCCTACGCCGATCGCACCGGACAGCACCGCAAGGCCGGTCAGGTCGATCCCGAGCGCGCGGACCCCCAGAAAGAACGCGGCCCCGTAAAACGCGATCTGCACGCCCTTGACGATCAGTACCTGCATCGAGGGGCTGATATCCTCGTTGGCCCTGACGCGCCGCGCGGTCGTTGCCGTAAAGAACCGCGCCATCGTGATCAGCGCGCCCAGAATGACAAGCGCCTGCACCAGCAACAGCAAGGAAAACCTGATCTCGCCGATCGCGAAACCGGCCCCGTCCAGGATCTGTTCGGCGGGATCGACGAGGTCCAGAATAAGCAGCGTGACATAGGTCCAGGCCCCGTAGCGGACGAAGCGCCGCAAGGATTGGCTTTTGATCAGACGGGTGACGAAAACGATGGCCAGCCATGCAAAAGACAGCGTTCCCGCGACGCTCAGCAGATAGCTGCGGCTGGGCCATGTCACTTCGCGCATGATCAGGATAACCAGCCACAACAGCGCGACAAAGAAGATCGCGCGCAGCCGCTGGTGGATGACTACAAGAATGCGCATGCGCCATTTCGGCCAGTTCTCGCGCGATCCCATCCAGTCGCGGATACGTGGCCCCAGCGTCGCCCGCAGCAGATGCGCCAGCGCGAACAACAGCAGGATGATCCCGATCTGATACAGGTTCCAGGGCCGCAGCATGCCGATCACGAAGACCTGCAATTGGCCCAGAAGATCGCTGCCGACGGAAATAATCTGGTCCAGATCCTCCAAAGGCAGCGTGTCGGGCGATATCTGCGCGCGGTGGAATAGAGGGTGGCGGGTCATCTCGGTCCCTTCGTCGTTCCGCTGCGCCGACTTTGCACGCCCCGCGCGTGCTTCGCAAGGCGCGTACCGACGCGGGTGACGCAGCTTGGGATCTGAAACCGCTTGCCGGATCAGGGCGGGGCGGATAGTTTCGCGCTCAGGTTTATTGGTGTGGAGCGGTATCATGGACGTCAGCATCCTGCTGGTCTTGTTGGGGCTTGGGGCGTTGGTCATTCCATTGGTCGGCGGCGGCTCCAACGGCGATGACGACGAAGATGACACGATCAAGGGCAGCTTCGAGGATGACGTGATCGTCGGCACCGACGGCAATGACGTGATCTATGGCTACAAGGGTGACGATACCATCTCCGGGCTCGGCGGCATCGACGAGATTTATGGCGGCGAAGGCGACGACACGATCACGGGTGGCGACGGACGGGACATCCTTTTTGGTGGTCCGGGCGACGATATGATCGACGGTGGCGAAGGCAATGACACGATCGAAGGCGGCGCTGACGACGACACGATCGACGGCGGCTATGGTCAGGATGTCATTCGTGCCGGGCGAGGCGACGATCTGATCTTTGGCGGCCCGGCCGCGCGGCTGGACGACAATGGCGACTACGTGCTTGCCACCGATATCAACGACACCTTGCGCGGCGAAGGTGGCGAGGACACGATCTATATCTGGGGCGGCGATCCGACCGTCGCGGGCAAAGAAGGCGGTTTCGCATCCGGTGGCCGCAACGATACCGATGTCGTCGGCGAAGACGGCGCGGTGCTGGACCAAAAGGACGAACTGATCCTTGTTTCGGGCTCTGCAACATTGGAAGATTTGCAAGGCACCACCGATTTCTTTGTTCTCGCCAATCTCGATGACGGCCTCCAGACGCAGGCGACGATCACCCAGTTCAGGCTGGAAACCCATCGCCTGATCCTGACCGTCGATGCCGAAACGACAGCCCCGCTTGGTCTGGACTATGCGCTGACGGCGACAACGCTCAACGGGGTGCCCGGCGTCTTGGTCACGGCGACCCTTACCGACCCCGCTGGTCTTGCACCTGACCAGTACGAAGGATCGTCTGCTTTCCTGCGTGGTGCGACCTTGGATACCGGCGAACGGACCGATGTCTCCCGCGAGTCGATCAATATCGAAGTCGTCCAGACCAATGCCGAAACCACCGACTATTTTGATCCGGCACCGACCGTCGCTTTCATCAAAAGCGTGATTCCGGCAAACCCTGCCCCTATCTGATCCCTTGCGGGCGGCGCGGGCAGGGTGTATCCACGGCGCCATGAAACAGGTTTTCGACATGGATGACCGCGCACGCCTGCCTTGGCGGTTTTTCGGCGCGACTTGCACGATCCTCGCGCGGGGCTGACGCCCGCCGTTTCCGCACGCCTGCACACATCTGAAATCTGATACGGGAGAGGACAATGTCCCCCAAAACGCTTTATGACAAAATCTGGGATGCGCATGTCGCGCATGAGGCCGAAGACGGCACCTGCCTGCTGTATATCGACCGCCATCTGGTCCATGAAGTGACCAGCCCGCAAGCCTTTGAAGGGCTGCGTCTGGCCGGTCGCAAGGTGCACGCCCCCGACAAGACCATCGCCGTGCCTGACCACAACGTACCCACGACGCTCGACCGTGCCAATGGCGGCATGAACGAGGAATCGCGCATTCAGGTCGAGGCGCTCGATACCAATGCGCGTGAATTCGGCATCCATTATTACCCTGTTTCCGATGTGCGTCAGGGCATCGTCCATATCGTCGGCCCCGAACAGGGCTGGACATTGCCCGGCATGACCGTCGTCTGCGGCGACAGCCATACCGCGACCCATGGCGCATTCGGCGCACTGGCCCACGGGATCGGCACGTCAGAGGTGGAACATGTGCTGGCGACCCAAACACTGATCCAGAAGAAATCCAAGAACATGAAGGTCGAAATCACCGGCAAACTGGCCCCCGGTGTGACTGCCAAGGATATCACCCTGTCGATCATCGGCGCGACGGGCACCGCAGGCGGCAACGGCCATGTCATCGAATATTGCGGCGAAGCGATCCGTGATCTGAGCATGGAAGGGCGGATGACCGTCTGCAACATGGCCATCGAAGGCGGCGCGCGGGCCGGCATCATCGCGCCTGACGAAAAGACATTCGCATACTGCAAAGGCCGCCCGCACGCCCCTAAAGGCGCGCAATGGGAAGCGGCTGTTGCCTATTGGAAGACCCTTTTCACCGACGAAGGCGCGCATTTCGACAAGGTCGTCACCCTGCGTGGCGAAGACATCGCACCTGTCGTGACATGGGGCACCTCGCCCGAGGATGTGCTGCCGATCACGGCGACCGTGCCTGCGGCTGACAGTTTCACGGGCGGCAAGGTCGGGGCGGCGCAACGCTCGCTTGATTACATGGCGCTGACGCCGGGCACCAAGCTGACCGATATAGCGATTGATACCGTGTTCATCGGGTCCTGCACCAACGGCCGGATCGAGGATCTGCGCGCTGCCGCCGCGATCCTGAAGGGCAAAAAGAAAAAAGACGGGCTGCGCGCCATGGTCGTCCCGGGGTCCGGTCTGGTCCGCGCCCAGGCCGAGGAGGAGGGTCTGGCGCAGATCTTCATTGATGCCGGTTTTGAATGGCGGCTTGCAGGCTGTTCCATGTGCCTTGCGATGAACCCCGACCAGCTTGCCCCCGGCGAACGCTGTGCCGCTACATCCAACCGCAACTTTGAAGGCCGCCAAGGCCGCGGCGGTCGCACCCATCTGATGTCGCCCGCGATGGCGGCGGCAGCGGCGATCACCGGAAAACTGACCGACGTGCGGGAGATGATGTAATGCAAAAATTCACCAAACTCAGCGGGATCGCCGCACCCTTGCCCTTGGTCAATATCGACACCGATATGATCATCCCCAAGCAATTTCTGAAAACGATCAAACGGTCGGGCCTTGGTGTGAACCTGTTCGATGAAATGCGCTATGATCAGGACGGCAACGAAATTCCCGATTTCGTGCTGAACAAACCGCAATACCGTGATGCCCAGATCCTTGTCGCGGGCGAGAATTTCGGTTGCGGGTCAAGCCGCGAACATGCGCCCTGGGCGATTGCCGATTTCGGCATCACCTGCGTGATCGCACCGAGCTATGCCGATATCTTTTACAACAACTGTTTCAAGAACGGCATCCTGCCGATCACCCTGCCACAGGATCAGGTCGATATCCTGATGAAAGACGCCGAAAAAGGGTCCAACGCACGGATCGAAGTCGATCTGGAGGCGCAGACGATCACATCATCGGACGGGGATGTCTTTCATTTCGAGGTCGATTCCTTCAAGAAACATTGCCTGATGAACGGGCTGGACGATATCGGCCTGACGCAGGAAAAAGCGGCAGCCATTGCCGGTTTCGAAGCAAAGGCAAGCGCCGAACGCCCCTGGGTCTGACCCCCGCGCCATCGCCTGAACGCCGCATCCTCGGGTGCGGCTTTCGCGTTTTCAGGACATTTGCAGCCGCAGCGCGATGGTTGCAATCACGCACCAGTCCCCGCCTAAATCATTGAACCTGTTCCTTGAATGATCCCCCGCCCTTGCAGACCGAAGGTCGTTCAGGCCAAATTGTAAGGCGGGGGCTTGTTGTGATGCGGATCGCGTTGCAGCCGGCAAAGACACTGATCGCAGGGCCTGCTTTGCGGTCATCTGGGAGTACTTGCAGTGTTGTTACGACTGCCAGCGGCGATTGTGAGGGCGATCCTTGTCGTGATGCTTGTCATCATGCCATCGGCGCTGCTTCTTGGAAGCGGCACCGATGCGACACAGGTTGTTGTGCTGGTGGCGATCTTTGCCGCGCTCTTCACCATTGTCGAGTATAGCGCTGCCAGCCCCAGCCTTGTGGAATTCCGCGATGCGCCGCCGTTCAACAGGATGCGATTCTCGGCGCTGTTTGCCACGGTGCTTTGTCTTTCGATGATCTTTCGAGGGTATGACAACCCGTCCGAAATGACCGCCATGTTCGAAGCCAGCGGCGTGGCGATCGGCAGAGTTATCGATTTCCCCTATTCACCCGTCAGGCTGATGGTGCTGATGATGCCCGAAGGCACCGATCCGGCCTTGCTGGACCGGATGCGGCATGCGGCGGGGCTAAGTTATCTGATCGCGCTGTTTTCGATTGTCTGGTTCATCCTGCTTTTGCGGTTGCAACGCTGGCCACGGCGCGGCGGCGCGTTCAATGTCTGGGTCAACCTGCCCACATTCGATCCGACAGCCGGCGGAGACGTCGTGACGCGGTTGCAACGCGACGGCCGCGTTAACATCATCTTAGGGTTTTTGCTGCCATTTCTGGTCCCGGCGGCGTTCAAATTGTTGTCGGTCTTTGGCACGCCGATCAATCTGGAAAACCCGCATACCTTGATCTGGACGGTGACGGCATGGGCGTTTCTGCCTGCGAGTATCCTGATGCGCGGTGTCGCATTGACCCGCGTCGCGGACATGATCCAGATGCAGCGCGACAAGGTCCGCGACCGCGCGGCCTCCGCAGCCTTGGGAGAGCTCTGACAATCGGATTGTGGCCCTTGGCTGCCACCGCCGACGATCTGCGCATCGCGACCTATGCTGCACCTCTCAACCGTGAAGGGCCGGGGTTGCTGCTGCGCGATATTCTGGGCGGCGACGATCCGCAGATCGAAGGGATTGTCGCGATTATCGCGCAAGCCGATCCCGATGTGCTGGTGCTGACGGATTTCGACTATGATCTTGACGGTTTCGCACTGGCGGCCTTTGCGGCGCTGTTCGACCCGGCCTATCCGCATGTCTTTGCGCTGCGGCCCAATACGGGGATGCCGACAGGGCTGGACATCGACCAGAACGGACGGCTGGGCGAGCCGCGCGATGCGCAGGGGTACGGGCTTTTCAACGGCAATGGCGGGATGGCGATCCTGTCGCGTCTGCCCATCGACGCAGGCGGCGTCACCGACCTGTCCGCGCTCTTGTGGCGCGATCTGCCGGGGGCCGATCTGCCGGTGCAGGATAGCGCACCGTTCTTTCCGCAGGCTGTGCTGGACGTGCAGCGCCTGTCTACGACCGGCCATTGGGTCGTGCCGGTCCTGCCGCCCGATGCGCCGCCTTTTGCGGTCATGGCGTTTTCGGCCAGTCCCCCCGCCTTTGACGGGGCAGAGCGGCGGAATGTCTTGCGCAACCGTGATGAATTGCGGCTGTGGGAACAGGTGCTGGCGGGGGATTTCGGCCCCTTGCCGGATGATTTCCTGATCGCAGGCAATGCCAATCTTGACCCGCTGGGCGGTGATGGCGACCGCGCCGCCATGGCCGCGTTTCTGGCGCATCCTGTGTTGCAGGACCCTTTGCCGGGCCAGCCCACCGCCGACTGGCGCGACCTTGGCATCGGGATGCTGCGGGTCAGCTATGTCCTGCCGTCACGGGATTGGCAGGTGGTCGATGCCGGTGTGGTTTGGCCCGCGTCAGGCGGTGACGGACCGGATATCGGGGCGCATCATCTTGTCTGGGTGGATGTCCGCCGGTAGGCCCGCCAACATCACGGACCGCAGGTCGGTCGCGCGGAAATCGGGCAGGAGTTCTGCAAACCGGCCTCCGCCGATCTGGTGCGGCATGGTGTAAAGATACCGCATCTCGCGCATCTCATAGGCCAGCGGCCAGACAGGGCTGAGAACGGTCATCAGCCACCACGGAAACGCCTGCAAGGTGATGGGTCGTGTGCTAACAGTCTGGATCACGGCGCGCAGGTCCTCCGCGCTGAAGGCATGACCGGGAAAGGGGATGTCCGCGAAATCGTCCAAGCTGTGCCGCCTGTCCGCCAGCATCACGGCGGCGCGTGCCCAGTCGGGCACATAGCAATAGGCCTGCAACGCCGCAGGATCGCCGCCATGGGTGATCCGGCCTTTGGCGATGTCGCGCAGGACGAACAGACGCATGATGTCGTCATTGCCCACGGGGTCGATGAAATTGCCCGCCCGCAGCACGATGGTCCGCACGCCCGCCGCGCGATAGGCCGCTTCCATCGCGATCCTGATCCGGCCCTTGCGGGTGGTCGCCAGATGCGGTGTGTTTTCATCCAGCACGCCAGGTTGGTTGCCGTAATTGTAGAGATTGCCGGGGATGATGACGGTCGCTCCACTGGCCTTGGCGGCGGCGATGACCTGCGCCGTGATCGCGGGGATCGCCTGCGCCCAGTTGCGATAACCGGCGGGGTTGAACCCGTTCACGATGACGTCGCAGCCCATGGCCGCCGTCGTCATATCGTCGGTTGCGCGGTTGAACTGGCGCACGGTCCAACCGGCGTTCCAGAAGGCTTCGGCGGCATGGCTGCCGATCTTGCCGGACGCGCCGAGGATAAGAACATTCTGCGACATCGCATGTCTCCTGCTACTGATAGGGCAAGATTTACCTATTCAGGTTGCGCAGAATATTGCCTAAATGCGTTGATCATGTATTCATTTGTGAATGAATAAACCGCTCACCTCGCTCGACTGGTCTTTGGTGCAGGCGTTTCTGGCCGTGGCCGAAACCGGCAGTCTGTCGGCGGCTGCGCGCCAGATTGGCACCAGCCAGCCGACCTTGGGGCGGCAAGTCAGGCAGATCGAGCGGCAATTGGGGGCCGAGCTTTTCCTTCGGCAGCCGCGCGGTCTGGCGCTGACTGATATCGGCGCAGCACTTGTCCCGCCTGCGACCGCGATGCGTGATGCCGTGCAACGCATCGCGCTTACAGCGGCGGGCAGACAGGCCAGCCTTGCGGGCACGGTCCGCATAACCGCCAGCGTGTCGACCTCGGCGCTGCATCTGCCGCAGATCATCGCCGGTATCCGCGCGCTCGAACCGCAGATCGAGATCGAGCTGGTGCCAAGCGATGACACCCGCAACCTTTTGTACCGAGAGGCAGATATCGCCGTGCGCATGTACCGCCCGACACAGCTTGACCTGATCACGCAGCATATCGGGGACATGCAGTTGGGGATTTTCGCCGCCAAGACCTATCTGGCGACGCGCGGCACACCCCGGACCAAAGCCGACCTGATGCAGCATGATTTTGTCGGCTATGACACAAGCCCTGCAATCATCGACGGATTCCGTGCCGCAGGCATCGACGTGCCGCGCCAGTTCTTCTCGGTACGCTGCGACGACAACATCGCCTATTGGGAATTGGTGCGCGCGGGCTGCGGGATCGGTTTTGCGCAGGCATCCGTCGGGCGGGCCGATCCCTTGGTCGAACACCTCGACCTGGATCTGCCGCTGCCTGTCCTGCCGGTCTGGCTGACAGCCCACGAGGCGATGCGCCAGACACCCCGCATCAGGCGGGTCTGGGATATCTTGGCGGCGGGGTTGCGGCCTCTGGTATCTTGAACCTTGGCGCGCGGCGCGTTACGCCAAGACAACATCTCTTGCAAGGAACACACCCAATGGCCAACCCATCCCTTTTGATCCTCGCCGGTGACGGCATCGGCCCCGAGGTCATGGACGAGGTCAAACGCATCATCGACTGGTTCGGCGCGAAACGCGATCTGGCCTTTGACGTATCCGAGGATCTGGTGGGCGGTGCTGCATATGACAAACACGGCGTGCCGCTGCATGACGACACGATGGCCAAGGCGCAGGCGGTTGATGCCGTGTTGCTCGGCGCTGTAGGCGGGCCGAAATACGACAACCTCGATTTCAGCGTCAAACCCGAACGCGGGCTGTTGCGCCTGCGCAAGGAAATGGACCTGTTCGCCAACCTTCGTCCTGCGCAGTGTTTCGACGCGCTGGCGGATTTTTCGTCGCTGAAAAAGGATATCGTCGCCGGTCTTGATATCATGATCGTGCGCGAACTGACGTCGGGCGTCTATTTCGGCGAACCGCGCGGCATCCATATGGAAGACAACATGCGCGTGGGCATCAACACCCAACGCTATACCGAGGCCGAGATCGAGCGCGGCGCGCGCGCGGCATTCGAGCTGGCGATGAAGCGGGGCAAGAAGCTGTGTTCGATGGAAAAGGCCAACGTGATGGAAAGCGGCATCCTGTGGCGCGATGTCGTCACCGAGGTGCACCGCGATTATCCCGAGGTCGCCCTGTCGCACATGTACGCCGACAATGGCGCGATGCAGTTGGTCCGCGCGCCCAAGCAGTTCGACGTGATCTACACCGACAACCTGTTCGGCGATATCCTGTCCGATTGCGCCGCGATGCTGACCGGCAGCCTTGGCATGTTGCCGTCCGCTTCGCTGGGTCTGCCGATGGCCAATGGCCGGCCAAAGGCGATGTACGAACCCGTTCATGGCTCCGCCCCCGATATCGCGGGCCAAGGCAAGGCGAACCCGATCGCCTGTATCCTGTCGTTTGCGATGGCGCTGCGCTATTCCTTCGACCAAGGCGCAGAAGCTGACCGTCTCGAAGCCGCGATCGAAAAAGTGCTCGCCGATGGCGCGCGCACGGCCGATCTGATGGGCCCCGAAGGCGGCGTGCCGCTGTCCACAACACAGATGGGTGACGCGATCCTCGGCGCGCTCGACGCAAGCCTGTGATGGCCCCGAACGCCAAAGGTGCGCTGATTGCGCTGGCCGCTTTTGGCGTTTTCGCGACACATGACGTCGTTGTAAAAATTCTGGGCGGCATCTATTCGCCGGTCCAGATCGTGTTCTTCTCCGTGCTGCTCAGCTTTCCGCTGGCGACCTTCACGCTCATGCGCGACAGCAAACCGGGGACGCTGGTGCCGATCCATCCATGGTGGATGGCCACGCGCGCAGTGGCGACGGTCATCACCGGCTTCACAGCGTTTTACGCCTTTTCGGTGCTGCCACTTGCGCAGGTCTATACGATCCTTTTCGCATCGCCCTTGTTGATCACGGTTCTTGCAATCCCGGTGTTGGGCGAAACGGTCCGCATCCGGCGCTGGGCGGCCGTAATCGTGGGGCTGATCGGCGTGCTCGTTGTCTTGCGCCCCGGATCAACGGAATTGTCGCTGGGCCATCTGGCGGCGCTGACGGCGGCGATCGGCGGATCTGTCGCCTCGATCATCGTGCGCAAGATCGGGTCCGAGGAACGGCCCGTCGTCATGCTGCTTTACCCCATGGCGCTGAATTTCGTGGTGATGGCGGCAGCCTTGCCATTCGTCTATCAGCCGATGCCGATCGAACATCTGGGGCTGCTTGGGGTCATCGCGATCTTTGCCTGGATCGCCAGCCGGATGATCATATCGGCCTATCAGGCGGGCGAGGCGGCGATCATCGCGCCGATGCAATACAGCCAGATCATCTGGGCCACGATTTTCGGTTTTTTCTTCTTTGATGAATTGATCAATCTGAACACCGCCGTCGGTGCCAGCATCATCATCGCCAGCGGCATGTATATCGTCCTGCGCGAAAGCCGCAGTGGCGCGTCCGAAAACACGCCCGTCCTTCGCACGCGATCTCGGTCCGAAACCGGCATCATTCCCCGGATCAGCATGCTGGTGCGCGTTTCTGGCAAGACTTTGCCGGGGCAGGAAAAAGCCCCCGACTAGCGGTCAGAAATTGGCTTTGACACCCGGCAGGTCCAGCGCTTTGACCAGATCGCGCAATTCCTGCCGCGCGGCCACGTTCGAGATGTTCAGCCCCTTCACCCCGATGTCGCGCAAATCCAGCAGGGTCAGCCCGCGCGGGAACAATTCGCGGAAAATCACCCGTTCGTTGAAACCGGGGGCGGTGCGGAACCCGATCCGGCGGGCCAGCTTGTCGATCACGCGCTGCATCTTTTCCTTGTTGACCATGGCCTGTGCGCCCATCCGGTTGCGCACGACCACCCAGTCGATCGGTTTTAGCCCGGCCTGTGCGCGTAACTGCCGCGCGTTCCAGACCATTTCTGAATAGATCGACGGGCCGGTGATTTCCTCACCCTCGCTGTCGACATGGGCGAGCAGGTCGAAATCGACGAAGCTGTCGTTGAGCGGCGTGATCAGCGTGTCAGCCAGACTATGCGCCACCTGACTGAGCCGTGTGTGCGATCCGGGGCAGTCGATCAAGATGAAATCGCATTCCTGCTCAAGCCGGGCAACGGCCATCGACAGACGATGATCAAAGGCGTTTTCGCCCGGTTTCAGACCGTTCTCGTCGACGTCGGGCAGTTCGTGATAAACAGGCGTTGCCAGATCAAGGCCGGATTTGGCCAGAAAAGTCGTCCTGTTGCCCAGATAGCGCGCCAGCGTGCGTTGCCGCAGGTCAAGGTCAAGCACGCCGACCTTGTGGCCAAGACGCGCCAGCGCTGTCGCCACATGCATGGAAACCGTGGACTTGCCCGCGCCGCCTTTTTCGTTTCCGACAACGATGATATGCGCCACGCTGAAATCCTTGTTCTGGCCGAATTGCGCCCACTATATGATGTGGAAATGCCAAGGAAAAGCGCAGCATCGCGTATTTCCATGGTTTTTGAGAGATGTGGTTTTTCACCCATCTTGCCCGCTGTGGTCCGTGCCGCTTGACAAGTGCCGTACAAGCGATCATGTGACACCCAACCGATGCAAGCTGCCGCGTGAGCAGAGCGGGAGACACCCGCAAGGCATCCGTTGAATTTCAGGTTCCCAGATCACGCAGGGGTCCCGCGCCAGATCGGCGCCCGGACAATGCGGTTCAGGCAGTCAGCATATGGCGCAACCTTGCTATGACCTCTGGGGCTCGCCCATGGGTCACACCCATATGCGCGGGCTGCGGTTCGCTGAAAACAGGATATCCACGATGGATTTTGACATGCTGGGCCTTGCGCCCCGATTGATTGCCGTTCTGAAAGAACAGGGCATAACTGACCCCACCCCCATTCAGACGCAGGCGATTCCGCATGCGATGAACGGCCGTGACGTGATGGGCCTTGCCCAGACCGGCACCGGGAAAACGGCGGCCTTTGGGCTGCCGATGATCCACGCGCTGATGAAGGCGGGTGTGAAACCCAACCCCAAGGCGGTGCGCGGTCTGGTACTGGCACCGACGCGCGAACTGGCCAAGCAGATCGCCGACAACCTGACCGCCTATACCAAGGGCAGCCATCTGAAGGTGGCACTTGTCGTGGGCGGGGCAGGGATCACCGCCCAGACCAAACGTCTTGCGGGCGGTGTCGATCTGCTCGTTGCCACACCGGGCCGGTTGATCGACCTGCTTGACCGCCGCGCTGTGCGGCTTGATGAAACCGTCTATCTGGTGCTGGACGAGGCCGACCAGATGCTCGACATGGGGTTCATCCACGCGCTGCGCCGGATCGCGCCCTTGCTCGCCAAGGACCGCCAGACGATGATGTTCTCGGCTACCATGCCGAAACTGATGTCCGAACTGGCCGATGCCTTCCTGACTGATGCCGTGCGTGTGCAGGTCAATCCTCCGGGGCAGGCCGTCAAGAAGATCGCGCAATCGGTGCATTTCGTCGCGCAGGCTGCAAAGACCGACCTGCTGGTGGAACTGCTCGACAAGCACCGGGACGAATTGGCGCTGGTTTTTGGCCGCACCAAACATGGCTGCGAAAAGCTCTATAAAACGCTTGAAGCCAAGGGGTTTGCCGCCGCATCCATCCACGGCAACAAATCTCAAGGCCAGCGCGAACGCGCGATCGAGGCGTTCAAGGCCGGCAAGGTCCGCGTGCTGGTGGCGACTGACGTCGCGGCGCGCGGCATCGATATTCCCGGCGTGCGGCATGTCTACAACTACGACCTGCCCAATGTCGCGGAAAACTATGTCCACCGGATCGGCCGGACAGCACGGGCTGGCGCTGACGGATCGGCCATCGCGCTGGTCGCACCCGATGAGATGATCGAACTGCAGGACATCGAAAAGGCGATGAAGGAAACCATTCCCGTCGCATCCGGTCGTCCGTGGGAGATCATGCCCGGTCAGAAAAAACGGCCCAACGGCGGCGGTGCCGGTGGCGGTCGTCGTGGTGGCGGCGGCGGTGGAAACCGGAGTGCTGCGCCACGTCCGGGGGGGAAACCCGCAGGCGCCGCTGGCAAACCGCAAGGTGGTCGCCGGACAGGTGGCGGTGGCGGCGGTGGCCGGTCGCGCGGCCGGTCTGCGGCCTGACAAAAAAGCCCCGGTGGAAACACCGGGGCTTTTTTTGTGAAGACGGCATGTCGGGCGTGCCTGCAGTGCGGGTTCAGGCCTCGGTACAATCGTATCTTGCTTCGAGGGTTGTCCCCTGTGTCCCATCGCTGCGCGGCCGCGTGGCCGTCCCAAGCTCTCTCACAAGTGTGGCTTGCCCCGAAAGCCGCGGCGAGCCCAGACCGGCGCAGTACCGGGCAACGCGGTTCACCACTTCCTGACGGCTGACCTCATCCACGAAATGAGTGATCAGCAGCGTATCGTAAAGGCGTCCGCTTTCGAGTGGAAACACAAGAAAGAGCCCCTGCCTGTCAGCTGCCTGAGGAAAAACAGATACCATCAGATTTTCCCGCCGCTCGGCTGCGGCCTGCGGATCAACAGCACAACCGGAGAGGAGTGTCAGAATAACTGAAATCGTAGCAATTCGCTTCATGTTTTTTCCTTTTGGCGCGAGATACCTGAAACTAAGCAGTCATCGCTGATGGTTCGGTTGTTTTTTGTCGTAAAGAATGATGCCGAAACGTCAAGGGTTTAAACCCGCGCGTGTGCTGAAGCGCCAGGCGTAGCTGTCGGTAACTGGATAAAATGGTCATTCCAAGGCGCGCACGTCAGATTTCATGCGCGGCAAAACTGCAGTGCCAATCAAGGCAGATCGGCGCGACCGCGTGTCATTGGAACGCAAAACGCCGCCCTGAAGGAGCGGCGTTTCGGTTTTGGTCCGGCGACGCGGTTGCGCCATCTGACGGGTGCTTAGAACCCCAGACCGGCGTATTTGTTCTTGAACTTCGACACGCGGCCGCCGGCGTCCATCAGGCGGGTGCCGCCACCGGTCCATGCGGGGTGCACGGAGGGGTCGATTTCCAGCGACATCTGGTCACCTTCCTTGCCCCAGGTGGATTTCATCTGGACCACGGTGCCATCGGTGAATTTCACGTCGATGATGTGGTAATCGGGATGAATGTCTTTTTTCATGGGACCCGTCCTTATGCCTGAGCGCCGGTAGGCGCCTTGTAGTTGGTGACTTCGGCGATGCGTGCGGATTTCCCGCGACGTGCGCGCAGGTAATACAGCTTGGCGCGACGGACCTTGCCGCGACGGACGACTTCGATGCTGTCGATGTTGGTCGAATGCAGCGGGAACACGCGTTCTACGCCTTCGCCAAAGGAAATCTTGCGCACGGTAAACGATCCGGCGATGCCCGATCCGTTCTTGCGGGCGATGCAGACGCCTTCGTAGGCCTGCACACGGGTGCGTGTGCCTTCGGTCACCTTGTAACCGACGCGAATGGTGTCACCCGCCTTGAAATCGGGGATCGTCTTCCCCAGCGCAGCGATCTGCTCCGCTTCGATCTGTGCGATCAGGTTCATCTGAAGCGCTCCTTATGATACTTGCGGTGGTCCGCAATGTTTCTGTGCCACCAGATAGCTCTTGGTCTTCGTCCGGGTCCCTATCAAAGGATAGTCCCGCCAGAGGTCAGGTCGTCATTCGTTCATTGCGTTTGCCGATGTCTGCGGTGCACCGAAGAACGTGCGGCATCTGACATGGCAATCGAATCCACGCGCCACAGACGCCGGATTGGCGCGGTATATGCGCCTTGCCCTATATATTCAAGCCATTTTCGACAGTGCGAGAGCGGCTTTGAACAGGCGGAAACCGGGGCGCATCTGCAACCGCTGGCTGAAACCGCCTGGGTATCTATGTGCCTGATTTACAGACATAAATATACCTTATTGAAAACAAACTTGCGGCACTGCCCAAGCCTAGCAAAGGTCATTGACCGCTACGTTTCAGTCCGCCTGCCCCTTGTGTGTGCGGACGCCTTCGGGCGCGATTTGCCAAGTAAACTCTGCTCAAAGGTTATTCCCTCAGAATGTATAGAAATATCCCCAGTATGGCAGCGTTGCTGCTGTGCGTCGGCGGGTCTGGCGCGTCTGCGCAGGACCTGTTGCGTGTGATCAACAACCCCGATGCCGACAGAACCGTCACCGTTTCGATCGGCGATACCGAAAAGACGGGCACCGACGGACAGACATCCGACAGTCAGAGCCTGTCGCTGGGGTTTTCCAACCCCGTCAACGACCGGCTCAGCACGACATTCGGCCTGTCATTCACCACGGCCACCTCGACCACGCCGTCGGTCATGGGGCAGACCGATGCCAGCGCGCTGAGCGGTCGGATCGGCCTGACAGCGAAGGTCGGGTCCTACAATACATCGCTGGCGGCGGTGGCCTTTGCCAACCAGCTCGAATCCGACATCACAGGTAGCGGTCAAGTGTCCGATGCACAGACATCCGGCTTTGCCGTCGGCATCAGCCAGCCGGTGCCGCTTGGGGCGACCACGTTTTCCAGTTTCGCGCTGACCTATGTCGGTGTGCCGTCCGAGGATACCGAAAGCCTGACCCTGTCGTCCACCATCAGCCACCGTCTGACCCCGGACTGGACCCTGATCGGCGGCGTGACTGCGCGCTGGTCCAACCAGTCTGTCAATCTGGACGGCGACACCGAACAGCAGTCCTTGCGTCTGGGTGCGGCCTACCGCGTGAACGAACGGGTGACGGTCGGGCTCGACACGACCTATGGCCTGTCGCAGGACGGCGATGATTTCGGTTTGCGCCTTGTGGCGCGCTTTACGATTCCAGGAGCATGACGATGTTGCATTTTTTCAAATTGACTGCGATTGCCGCCGCGGCCTTGTCCTTGGCCGGTTGCGTGACATTCACCATCGAAGGTCAGGCGCGCGCCACAGGTGATGGCAAAGGCGTGATTTCCATTCAGACGGACGGCGCCAGCGGCGAGCAATCCTATGATGTCGAATATACGACCCCCCCAGGCCCTGAAGCGGTCTATCAGGCAGAGGTCGACAAGTTCGAAGAAGAGTACAAGGCCTACAACACGCTGGACAAGGAATGGCGTCCGTCGAGCCTTGTCATCGTGACCGACACGCCGCAAGCAACAGCGCCGATCCCGGTCCCGGTCAGCGACGCCGCTGCCGAGGCCGCACAACAGGTGACGCAAGACCAGGCCGATGGCACCAATACCCCAACCGACCTGATCGAAGCAACGGATCCGACTGATCCGATCGATCCGGTTGATCCGCTGGATCCTTGTGTGATCGATCCGACCGCGGTCGAATGTGGCGGCGGGCCCGATTTCTGCACGGCCAACCCGATGTCACCTGAATGCGCTGTCGACATTTGCATGATGAACCCGATGGCACCCGGATGCGGTGGTGACATGTGCATGATAGACATGATGTCGCCTGAATGTGGTGGCGGCATCCCGATGAACCCTTGTGACATTAATCCCGCAGCGCCCGAGTGCAGCGGTTTTGATCCAATGATCCGTTGAGAGACTGATCCGGTCGCGGCGGATAACCGCGGCCCGGTCTGATCGCCAAAGCGCCCCGCATCGCGGGGCGCTTTATTCTTTGGGCGGGCGACCGGCCTGCACTGCGGCCCACAAATCCGGGCGACGTTCCTGCGTGATCCGTTCCGACATCGCCCGCCGCCAAGCGGCGATTTTCGCGTGATTGCCCGACATCAGCACGTCAGGGATGGCGCGACCCCGCCATTCGGCGGGCTTGGTGTACTGCGGATGCTCCAGCAGGCCGTGGGAATGGCTTTCCTCGACCGCACTTTCGGCATTGCCCAATACGCCGGGCAACAGCCGCACAGTGGCGTCGATCATCGCCTGCGCTGCGATCTCGCCCCCTGTCAGGACGAAATCACCCAGCGAGACCTCGGTGATGCCGAAATGCTCGATCACGCGTTCGTCCACGCCTTCGAAGCGACCGCAAAGCAGGGTCACGCCATCCATGCGCGCCCAGTTGCGCGCCATCGTCTGGTCGAACCTGCGCCCGCGCGGGGACAGATAGACCAATGGCATGATGCCCTTGGCGGCGCTGCGGGCCTCGACGATGGCGGATTCCAGCACATCGGGGCGCAGGACCATGCCCGCGCCGCCGCCCGCGGGCGTGTCATCGACATTGCGGTGCTTGCCGATGCCAAACGTGCGCAGGTCATAGGTCTGCAGTTGCCACAGCCCGTCCTGCAAAGCGCGCCCTGTCAGGCTTTCGCCCAGCACGCCCGGAAAGGCCTGCGGGAACAGCGTGATGATCTGCGCGGTCCACGCACCCGCGAGCAGAGGCGTGTCGGTCATCAATTCGCGCGGTTTCACTGTCGCGCTGATCGACTTGCGCCCGATGGCGCGGGACGGCGTGTCAGTCATCGGTCGCAAAAAGCCCGGCAGGCGGGTCCGCGATGATGCGCCCTGCTTCCAGATCGACGGTCGGCACGGCGGCGCGGGTGAAAGGCAACAGCACGGTGTCGGACTGGCCGGGCACATGCAGTTCCAAAAGCGCGCCAGCACCGTGATCGACGACGGATTTGATCTTGCCCAAGGCGGCACCGCCGGTGTCGAGCACGGCAAGCCCGATCAGGTCGGCATAGTAATATTCGTCATCCGGCAGCGACGGCATTGCCGCGCGGTCGGCGTAAAGGGCGACGTTGCGCAGGGCGTCGGCGTCTTCCTTGGTGACGACGCCGGACAAGCGCGCGGTGAACCCGCCCTTGAGCTGGCCCGTCAGCACCACCTGCGCGATGCTATCGCCGTGTTCGGTGTAAAGCGGTGTGTAATCGGCAATGGCGGCCGGATCGGCGCAGAAGGATTTCAGACGCACCTCGCCTTTGACGCCGAAAGAGCCGCCGATCATGCCGACGATAACGCGGTCATTCATTGATCATCTCCGATGCAAGACAGATGTCCTCGATCCACAGGCCCCCACCGGCCTCGCAGGTCTCTTGCCGACCTTGCCGTTCATAGAGCATCCCCGCCACAAAGGCGAACATCACAAGGATGAGGGTGCGGAGCAAGCGAAACATCGGGGGTGAGGGGGGCAGCCCGGACCTCAGGTCCGGGCCACGATCCGCCGCTTATTCGGCGGCGGCGTCTTCGGCAGGTGCGTTTGCGGCTTCAGTCGCGGCAGCGGCCTTGGCGGCTTTTTCTTCGGCGCGCTTGGTTGCGGCCTTGCCGGGGGTGCCTTTTTTCAGGTTGGCACGGTCTTTCTTCGGCATCACGCCAGCCGCTTCGAGCATGCGGGCCACGCGGTCGGTCGGCTGTGCGCCCTGACCCAGCCAGTGCTGGATGCGGTCCATGTCCATGCGCACGCGGTCTTCGCTGTCTTTGGGCAGCATCGGGGCATAGGTGCCCAGCTTCTCGATGAAACGGCCATCGCGCGGCATGCGGCTGTCGGCCGCGACGATTGCGTAATGCGGGCGCTTTTTGGAACCGCCGCGGGCGAGCCGGATTTTCATAGACATTGTGTTTCTCCTTTTAGAATGTCTGGGGGTGGCGGGGTGAACCCCGCCCTACGATTGATGTTGTTTGTGATGCTGGATCACTTCCTGAATGATGAAGTTCAGGAATTTCTTGGCGAATTCAGGGTCGAGATCGGCCTGTTCCGCAAGTTCGGTCAGCCGTGCGATCTGGGCGGCTTCGCGCGCCGGATCGGACGGGGGCAGGGCGTGTTCGGCTTTCAGCCGGCCCACGGCCTGTGTGTGTTTGAAACGCTCGCCCAAGGTATAGACAAGGATCGCATCCAGCCGGTCGATGCTGGCGCGATGCTCTTTCAGGATCTGTGCGGCGCGGGTGATGGCGTCAGACATGGGCCTGTCCTTTCGGATGGGGATGGCGATAGACCAGCGTGTCGGGCTTCAGGCCAGCCGCCTGCGGGTCAAGCACAGCACCCAGCTTTTCGGCCAGCCGGATCGAGCGGGTGTTGTCGGGCGCGATATAGCTGACCACCGTGTCCCAGCCGAGGCTGTCATAGGCATGGGCAATCGCGGCGCGTGCGGCTTCGGTCGCGATGCCGGTGCCTTGGGCGGCATCCGACAGGATCATCCAGCCGATTTCGGTTTCAGGCCAGTCGGGGGGCGTCCACGGGCCGACAAGACCAAGCGCCGTGTCGTCGTCATGCCGCGTGACCGCCCACATGCCATAGCCGAAAATCTCCCAATGGCCGAGTTCCGAGGCGAAACTGCGCCACGCCTTGCCCAGATCCCTGTGCCCGCCAAACGCGCTGGACCGGTCCGACATCATGAAATCATGAAAGGCAGGCCAGTCATCCGCCGTGGGGCGGCGCAGGGTCAGCAGGTCGGTTTTCAGGTTTTGGCAAACCTGAAGCCTCCGGCGGGGATATTTGGGCTCGGAAGATGTCATTTCTTCTTGCCGAACCCCGACAGACCGGCGGGCAGTTGCATCCCGCCACCCAGACCCGGCAGGCCGCCGCGCCCTTGCAGGGCCTTGGCGGCTTCGGCCATGGCTTTAGGGTCGTTCATGTCGGGCATGCCTTCGGGTGCGCCACCTTTGCCGAACATGCCTTTCATCGCCTGTTTCAGCATCCCGCCCTTGCCCATCTTCTTCATCATATCGGCCATCTGCCGGTGCTGTTTGATCAGCTTGTTGAGTTCGGACACCTCAAGCCCCGCGCCCGCCGCGATGCGTTTCTTGCGCGACGCGGCCAGCAGGTCAGGGTTGGCGCGTTCTTTCTTGGTCATCGAATTGATCAGCGCGATCTGGCGTTTGAGGATGCCGTCATCCATGCCGGCCGCCGCCATCTGTTTGCCCATTTTGGCGGCACCGGGCATCATGCCCATCATGCCTTCCATGCCGCCCATCTTGAGCATCTGTTCGAGCTGCATCTTGAGGTCGTTCATGTTGAACCGGCCCTGCTGGAACCGTTTCATCATGCGCGCGGCCTGTTCGGCCTCGATCGTTTCCTGCGCCTTTTCGACGAGCGCCACGATGTCGCCCATGCCAAGGATGCGGCCCGCGATGCGCTGCGGCTCGAAGGTTTCGATCGCGTCCATCTTTTCGCCAAGGCCGACGAAGCGGATCGGCTTGCCGGTGATCGCGCGCATCGACAGCGCCGCACCGCCGCGCCCGTCACCGTCCATCCGCGTCAGCACAACGCCTGTGACACCGATCTTGTCGTCGAATTCCTGCGCGACGTTCACGGCGTCCTGACCCGTCAGGCCGTCGACGACCAGCAGCGTTTCGCGCGGGTTGGCCACATCGCGCACGGCGGCAGCCTGTGCGATCAGTTCCGCGTCGATATGCAACCGGCCCGCGGTGTCGAGCATATAGACGTCATAGCCGCCAAGTGACGCCTGCACCTTGGCACGTTTGGCGATCTGGACAGGTGTTTCGCCCTTGACGATGGGCAGGGTATCGACGCCGATCTGCATCCCGAGGATTGCAAGCTGTTCCATCGCCGCAGGGCGGTTGGTATCGAGCGAGGCCATCAGCACCTTCTTGCCCTCGCGTTCTTTCAAACGCTTGGCAAGTTTGGCTGTGGTGGTGGTTTTACCAGACCCCTGCAGACCGACCATCAGGATGGGCGCGGGCGGGTTGTCGATCTTCAGCGCGCCGGGGTCTTCGTCGCCGGTCAGGACGCGCTGCAATTCGTCATGTACGATCTTGACGACCTGCTGGCCCGGCGTGATCGACTTGGTGACAGCCTGACCGATGGCCTTGGCCTGCACAGCGGCGACAAAATCGCGCGCGACAGGCAGGGACACGTCCGCCTCCAGCAGGGCGATGCGGACTTCGCGCAGGGCGGTTTTGACATCATCTTCGGACAGCGCACCCTGTTTGGTGAGCTTGTCGAAAACACCTGACAGGCGTTCGGAGAGATTTTCAAACATAGGCCATGGCCCTTTTGTCGTTTCGGTTGCGGCCTATCCTACACCGGACAGGCCAAAGCAGGAACGCCCCCGTGGGCGCAACGCGCTGACGGAGGGCGATCCCCTGAATGCGGGGACCGGAATGCTGTGGCAATCCGGAATATCTGGCATTTATGCCGACAGTCGGGCCGAGTCAACCGCCCTGCAGCTGCGCGATCTTCCGCTTGGTCTGGTCGCGATAGGCGTAGGCGATCGTGCCGGTGCCGGCCATCAGCACCAGCATGTGCAAGTAGGGGGGGCCGACCCAGATCAGGAGGGCGGACAGGCCGATGATCATGGTGACCAGCAGCAGCAGTCCTGCGATCCCTTCCCAGCCGCGCCACCAGAGCAGGCAAGCACCCAGCACCTCGACCGATCCGGTGACGTAGCGGGGGAACTGGCCGAAGCCTATCGCCTCGTAGATCGCGACATCGGTGCTGTAGCCAGTCAGCTTGCGCAGGCCGAAATAGAGGAAGGCGACAGTCAGGGCGGCGCGCAGGGCTACAAGGAAGGCGGGCTGTGTCATGACCAACAGCTAGGCCGCGTAGCCGATTATCAAGGGCGCGTGTTTTCCCTTGCGCTGACGAACGGTTTGCAAGAGTTTCGGCGTGGAGTGTTTGTCAGCGCACGGAACCGAGATGGAAAACTGGGACGAGATCCGTACCGCCTTTCAGGTCGCGCGCAAGGGAACCGTCAGCGGCGCGGCCGAGGAACTGGGCGTGCATCATGCCACTGTGATCCGCCATATCGACGCGTTGGAACAGCGGCTTGGGGTGAAGCTCTTTCAGCGGCACGCGCGCGGCTATACCGCCACCGAGGCAGGGCAGGACCTGTTGCAGGTGGCACAGGCGACCGACGACCAGTTCACCCAGCTTGCCGGGCGGATCAAGGGGCAGGGCGAAGGCGTGTCGGGCGATCTGGTGATTACCTCGCTGGATATGCTGTCGCACCGGCTGACCCCGGTGATGGTGGCGTTCCAGAACGAATACCCCGAGGTCCGCATCCGCTATCGCACCGGCGACCGCGTGTTCCGGCTCGAATACGGCGAGGCGCATGTCGCGATCCGCGCCGGTGCGATGCCCGAAGAACCCGACAACGTGGTGCAGCCTTTCATGTCGCAGCGGATGTCGCTGGTGGCCTCGGCCACCTATATCGACCACTTCGGCCTGCCGGATGGCGCCGACGATCTGCCGCGCCACCGTTTCGTGGTCAGCGACGATGAAAAATCCCGTGCGCCGTTCGAACGCTGGCTGCGCCACCGCGTGCCGGACGCAGCCTTGATGTACCGCGCGTCGGACCCGCGCAACATGCTCGACGCGATCCTTGCGGGGGCGGGGATCGGGTTCGTGATGCAGCAGGAATGTGCGCAATACGACTTGACCGAGGTGATCCCCAGCCTCGAAGACTGGTCAGCCCCGCTCTGGCTTGTCACGCATGTCGATCTGCACCGCACGACCAAGGTGCAGGCCTTCCTGCGGTTCCTCAAGGACCATATGAAGACCGCACCATGACGCAGGCCCGCGCCGGGCATCTGGCGATGCTCGTGTTCTCGACGCTGGTGGCGGGGTCTTTCGCGCTGGGGGCGCTCGCGGCCAATGACATCGCGCCCATCGCGCTGAACGCGGTCCGGTTCTGGATCGCGGTGCTGATCCTGGGTGCGGCGGTGCTTGCGACCGGCGGCATGACGCGCGGGGCGGTGGCAGGGCTTTGGCGCTATCCGGTGCTGGCGGCATTCCTGACGACCTATTTCGTCGCGATGTTCGAAGGGTTGAAGACCGCCCCGCCGGTCAGCGCCGCCGCCGTCTTTACCCTCACGCCGCTGATGGCGGGGGGCTTCGGCTGGCTCATGCTGGGCCAGCGGTTCACGCCGCGCATCCTGCTGGCTTTGCTCATCGGCGGGATCGGCGCGCTCTGGGTGATCTTTCGCGCCGATGTGGCGGCCCTGTTGCGCTTCGAGATCGGGCGCGGAGAGTCGATCTATCTCGGCGGATGCCTTGCCCATGCCGTCTATACCCCGCTGGTGCGGCGGCTGAACTGGGGCGAGCCTGCGCTGGTGTTCAGCTTCGGGGTGCTGTTGGCGGGGGCCATCCTGTTGACCGTGGTCGGCTGGGCCGATCTGCGCGCGACCGATTGGACAGCGCTGCCTGCCGTGGTCTGGATCACGATCATTTACACGGCTGTCTTCGCAAGCGCGGCCACCTTTACCCTGTTGCAATTCGCGACGATGCGCCTGCCCAGCAGCAAGGTCATGGCCTATACCTATCTGGTGCCAAGTTGGGTTATCGTCTGGGGGGTGGCGCTGGGGGGCGCGACGCCACCCGCCGTCGTCACGGCGGGGCTGGGGATCACGATCCTGGCGCTGGTTCTGCTTCTGCGGGAAGACTAGCGAATTCGTGGTCCAGAAACGCCTCGAACGCGTCCAGATCGACAGGTTCCATCTGCCCGAACCCCGCCATCCAGACCGAGGCGGCCCGCAGCGCATCGGGTTCGAGCTTGCACCATTTCACGCGGCCGCGCTTTTCCTGGCTGATCAGCCCGGCCGCGGTCAGCACACCCAGATGCTTGGAAATCGCGGCCAGCGACATGGCGAAAGGCTCCGCCACATCGGTCACGGCCATGTCGTCTTCCAGCAGCATCGACAGGATCGCGCGGCGCGTGGGGTCCGCAAGTGCTGCAAAGGTGATGTCTAGTGATGAAGCCATAACAGCGACTAAGGCATAGGTGATCAAAACGTCAACCATCCGGTTGAATATGGATATCGGGCGAAACAGACGCAGCACGCCTTTCTTTCAACTTCTTTTTTCCAAAAATACTCAATTAAAACAAATGGTTGATATGCTCATGTCGCGGCTTGACTCTGTGTCTGCACCACCCTAAACCCTGCGCAACCTTCCGAGGGGACCAGAAACATGCCGGAACCGCAGGACGCAGACCGCCTGAAGGCGCTCGAAGCGAAGATTGCGGCGCTCAAGACACCGGCCAAGGTCAAGGACCATTCGGAAGAACATTATTCTCAGGCGCAACTTGCCTGGCGGATGGTGATCGAACTCGTGGCCGGTCTGGGGATCGGTTTCGGCATCGGATACGGCCTGGATACCCTGTTCGGGACCATGCCGGTGTTCTTGGTGCTGTTCATATTTTTCGGCCTCGCCGCCGGCGTCAAGACGATGATGCGCTCGGCGGCAGAGGTGCAGTTGAAGCAGCACAAGGCTGCGCAGGAAAAGGGTGACGCTCGTGGCGACTGAACCAGAAACCCAAGGTGGTCTTGTCTTCCATCCGCTGGACCAGTTCATCGTCAAACCCGCTTTTGGGGATGGCGCCGTCAACTGGTATACGGTGACCAACGTCACCGTGTGGATGGGGATCATCCTGCTCGCGATTTTTGCACTGTTCGTGCTGGGCAGCCGTGGCCGGGCGATCATCCCGTCGCGGGTCCAGTCGATCGGTGAATTGATGTATGGTTTCATCTACAAGATGATCGAGGACATCACCGGCAAGGACGGGGTCAAGTATTTCCCCTATATCATGACGTTGTTCGTGTTCATCCTGTTCGCCAATTATCTTGCCCTGATCCCGATGTCATATAGTCCGACCTCTATGATCGCTGTGACGGCGACCTTGGGCTTCGGGGCGTTTATCGCCATCACGATCCTTGGCTTCGTCAAACATGGCGCGTCGTTCCTGAAATTGTTCTGGATGTCCGACGCACCCCTGTTCCTGCGTCCGATCATCGCCGTGATCGAGGTGATCTCCTACATGGTCCGCCCGGTCAGCCTGTCCATTCGTCTGGGCGGCAACATCGCGGCCGGTCACGTCGTTCTCAAGGTGTTCGCCGGTTTCGCGGCACTGGCCATCGCCAGCCCCGCGGCGATCGTCGGCATCGTCGCCATCTATGGGCTGGAGGTGCTGGTTGCCGGCATTCAGGCCTATGTCTTCACGATCCTGCTGTGTGTCTATCTCAAGGACGCGCTTCATCCGCATCACTAATTGGTTGGGTGATATCACCCATCCGCTCTCTCAACTTCCAATCGTAAGGAGAATTCACATGGAAGGCGAACTCGCACATATCGGCGCTGGCCTGGCTGCAATCGGTTCCGGCTTTGCCGCGATCGGCGTTGGCAACGTTGCCGGCAACTACCTGGCAGGCGCATTGCGCAACCCATCTGCCGCTGCTGGCCAGACAGCGACGCTGTTCATCGGTCTGGCATTCGCCGAAGCGCTGGGGATCTTCGCATTCCTCGTCGCGCTTCTGCTGATGTTCGCAGTCTAAGACCTGACCCATATCCTTACGACCGGCCGACGCGATTGACCCGCGTCGGTTGGTAAACCTGCAAGGTATCCGGGGACCATCATGGAAACAGAGACAACAAACATTGCAGGGGCCTGCGTCGATGCTGGGGGTTACGCCCTTGGCATGCCGCAACTTTGCGCCGAATGGATGCCAAACCAGATCTTCTGGCTGGTCGTCACCCTGATCGCGATCTTTTTCGTGATGTCGCGGATCGCGCTGCCACGGATCGGTGCGGTTCTGGCTGAACGGTCCGGCACCATCACCAACGACATCGCTGCCGCCGAAGACCTCAAGAACAAGGCCGCCGAAGCCGAAGCAGCCTATGAACAGGCGCTGAAAGATGCCCGCGCGAAGGCGCAGGAGATCATCACAAAGGCCAAGGCGGAAATTCAGGCCGAACTCGACGTGGAGCTGCAAAAGGCTGATGCCGAAATCGCCGCCAAGACTGCCGAAAGCGAAGCGGCGATTGCCGGGATCCGCGACAGCGCCGTCAAGAACATCACCGAGGTCGCCAAAGATACGGCCAAGGAACTGGTACTGGCCATGGGTGGAAACGCCGATGCCAAGACAATCACCGCTGCCGTCAACGCGCGGATGAAAGGGTAAGCCATGCGAATTCTATTCACTGCCTTGCTCGCTGTCGCCGCCTCGCCCGCGCTGGCTGTCGATTATCCGTTCGTCTCGTTGCGGAACACCGATTTCGTCGTGATGATCGCTTTTGCGATTTTCGTGGGCATCCTGCTTTACTACAAGGTGCCGACGCTGGTCACCGGGATGCTGGACAAGCGCGCCGCGAATATCCGTGCCGAACTCGACGAAGCGAAAGCCCTGCGCGAAGAAGCGATGGCGCTGTTGGCCTCTTACGAACGCAAGCAGAAAGACGTTCAGGTGCAAGCGGACAGGATTGTTGCATCTGCCAAGCAGGAAGCGACTGACGCCGCCGCCGCCGCAAAAGAGGATATCGCGAAATCCATCAGCCGCCGCATGATCGCAGCGGAAGAACAGATTGCTTCGGCGCAGGCCGCGGCCGTCAAGGATGTACGGGATCAAGCGGTGATTGTCGCGGTCGCTGTCGCCAAAGAGGTGCTCGCGGGTCAGATGGACGCCAAATCCGCCGGGTCGCTGATCGACGATTCCATCGCTGTCGTTGCTGACAAAATGCATTGATGCGGCACTTGCCGCGCCTTAGGACAGATCAAAAGCCCGGATGCTGCAGAGCGTCTGGGCTTTTGCGTTGACATGAACCGGCAGCCTCGGAAAACTGTGCGGCGGGGCGGGCAGGAGAAGGCGTAATGTCGCAACTTTGGCGCGGGCTGCTGGCCGCCGCCCTATACATCCTGTGTATTCTGGTCGCGACCGCCTATACCTTTCGGGTCGCCGAACCGCCGGGCGACATGATGGCGACCTTGCTGCGCCTTTTGCCTTTACAGGTTCTGCTCGTCGTCGGCTGCGTGCTTTACGTGCGGCGTTTCGGCGGATGGCGTGTTTTTGGTTTTGGCAACGTGAACTGGCTGGCGCTGATCTGGCTTGTGCCATCGGTCATCGTGATGGCGGCGATGGCTGCGGGTCTGTTGCCGGCATGGCGTGCCGGCGTCTTTGCCGATCTTGGCCTGCTGGCATGGACTTTGCTGATCGGTGTGCCCTTGCTGATCGGGTTCGGCGAAGAGGTGATGTTTCGCGGGATCGTCCTGCGCAGTGCCCTGACCGCATGGTCGGTCATCGCGGCGATGACGATGAGCGCGGTGCTTTTCGCGGTTATGCACACGCCGACCGGCCTGATCGGACAACCGGCATCGGCAACGCTTCAGAACGCGCTTTTTGCGTTGACGGTCGGGTTGTTCCTTGCGCCGGTCGCGCTGCGGGTGGGCAACCTGTGGCCGCTGATCATCTGGCATGCCGTCTGGAACATGCTGATCTTTGCCAGCCAGATCGCCGGTGTGCAGCATGGCCTTGCGCTGATGGGTGTGCTGATACAGGCCGTCATCGCTGGCTGGCTCTGGCAGGACATCGCTAGGCACCACAGGGCGCGATAGGCCCGCTCAGCGGCGCAACTCGTGCTGGAACCGTTTTTGTGCGAAACCTTCGTTGCGATCCGCCCGCTGCTGGTCGGACAAGGCCTGTTCCACATAATCAAGATGCGCCTCGACGGCCGCACGCGCGGCCGCGGGATCGCGTGCCTGCAAACCGCTGTTGATCTGGCGATGCTGATCCAGCAGCGCGTCGCGCGTCGTGCGCTGCTTGAACATGATGCTGCGGTTATAAAACACACCTTCGCGCAGCAGGTCGTACATCGACCGCATCATGTGCAGCATGATGATGTTGTGGCTTGCTTCGATGATCGCAAGGTGAAAGTTCGCATCGAGGCTCGCTTCTTCGGCGGGATTGCGTTTTTGATGGGCGGCTTCCATTTTCTGAAAGATCGTGTCGATGACTTTCAGGTCGGTGTCGCTGCTCAGCCGGGCGGCGCGTTCGGCGGCCAAGCCTTCCATGTCGCGGCGGAAACTGATGTAGTCGAACACCGCTTCGTCGTGCGACGCAAAAAGCGTGACGAGCGCGGGCGAAAATGCCGACCCCAACACGTCGGCCACGAACACCCCCGCACCGGCGCGCGATATCAGCAACCCGCGACTTTGCAGATCGGCCAAAGCCTCGCGCAGCGACGGGCGGGACACATCCATTGTCTCGCTCAACTCGCGCTCTGACGGCAGACGTTCACCGGGGCGCAGGATGCCACGCAGGATCAGGCCTTCGATCTGGCGAACGACCCCTTGCGACAGTTTTTCCTGAAGAACCGGCTCGAACGGCATGTGCATACTTTCCATATTGGTCAGATCACATGACCACATTTCGCCTGAATTGATCAAATGAAAAGGGGCCGCGTGATGCAGCCCCTTTGCAGGTCGATGTCTCGAAGATCAGTTCGGGGTGATGATGATCTCGACACGGCGGTTCAACTGACGGCCTTCGGCAGTCGCGTTCGACGCGATCGGCTGGTTCAGGCCGGCACCGATCGACCGGATACGGGCGGACGACACGCCACCACTGCGCAGGACGGATGCCACCGATTGCGCACGACGTTCCGACAGGTCTTGGTTGAACGCGGCAGAACCGACGTTGTCCGTGTGGCCGATCACGTTGACGGTCGAGTTGGGGTAGTTGTTCAACGAGCGTGCAACGATCAGCAGGTCGTTCTGGGACTGGGCCGACACCTGCGTGCTGTTGGTTGCGAACAGAAGGTCCTGCGACAGCACGACGACAAGGTTGTTGCCGTTGTTGGACACGCCCACGTCGCTGCGCAGCGCGCGGCGCAGTTCTTCTGCCTGACGGTCAAGGCTGTTGCCGATCCCGCCGCCGACGCCGGCACCCAGTGCCGCACCGACCAGCGCCGCACGGTTGCGTTCGCGCACGGTGCCGTCACCGCCGACCAGCGCGCCCGCAGCCGCACCACCCAGTGCACCGATCAAAGCGCCTTGGCGGGTGTTTTCGCCCTGATTGGGCATTCCGGGGTCGCAGGCCGCGACGAGAAGCATGGACGACGCGGCAATAGCCAGCGGGAATTTGGATAGGATCATGACAAAGATTCCATTATTATGAGTGCGCAGTTCTGCACGGTTTACACGCTTTCTTATGACAATAAGCGGACTGCTATCCAATAACGGTTTTACATACCTTTTGGTTCCAGAACTTTTCCGCCCATTGTTCCACCTGCGTCAATTCGCGCGGATTCCCAAGCCAGCATCGCCCGTTTGACCGGAAGACCCCAATGATATCCGCCCAACCCTCCCGATTTGCGCAAGGCGCGGTGGCAGGGGATCAGCCAGCTGACCGGGTTGCGCCCGACCGCCGTGCCCACGGCGCGCACCGCCTTGGGATTGCCGATGGCGCTGGCGATTTCGGCATAGGTCGTCACATGGCCGGACGGAATCTCCAGCAACGCCTCCCATACCTTGAGCTGGAAGGGCGCGCCGATCATATGCAGCCGAGTCTCGCCCGTCATGCCAAGGGCGGCCTCGGCCCAATCGCGCAAGGCTGCGGGGTTTTCGACGAATGAGGCGGCGGGCCAGCGGCTGCACAGATCTGCCATCGCGGCATCAGCGCCGGTTTCAGCCGCGAAGGCCAGACCGCAAATCCCGCAATCCGTGCCCATGACCAGCGCAGGGCCAAAGGCGCTGTCAAACCAGCCCCACGTGATCGCAAGTCCCGCGCCATCGCGGGCGTAATCGCCGGGGCTCATCGCCTCCCAGCGCAGGAAAAGATCATGGAGCCGCCCGCTGCCCGACAGCCCGATGGCATGGGCGGTGTCCAGCGTCGTGAACCGGTCGCGCAACAGGGTCTTGGCATGCGACAGGGTCAGGTACTGCTGATAGCGTTTGGGCGACACCCCGACCCATGACGAAAACAGCCGCTGGAAATGCGCGGGGCTCATCTGCATCTGCCCCGCCAGATCGGCCAGCGATAGTGGCGCGTCACCCGCCGCATCGATCAGCGCGATGGCGCGGCGCATGACGTTGTAATGATATGTGTCCGTGTGTTCCATAGCGCCGACCCTAGTGATTCCGCGCGCGCCCCGCGACCCGAATATTGCGCATCCTGCGCTTGCCCAGCCGCAACGGGCGTTGCATACCGAAGGAATGGTAAAGCAGCTTGATTATCATTCCATCCGCGCGATCTTTGCGCGCTTTCAGGCCGCCGAGCCCGAGCCCAAAGGCGAGCTTGAACATATCAACGCCTATACGCTGGTCGTGGCCGTGGCCCTGTCGGCGCAGGCGACCGACAAAGGCGTGAACAAGGCGACACGCAGCCTGTTCGCCGTCGCCGACGCACCGCAAAAGATGCTCGATCTCGGGCTGGACGGCGTGACCGAACATATCAAGACGATCGGGCTTTACCGCCAGAAGGCCAAGAACATCATCAAGATGAGCCAGATCCTTGTCGACGATTTCGGCGGCGAGGTACCCAATTCCCGCGCCGCCCTGCAATCGCTGCCCGGTGTGGGGCGCAAGACCGCCAATGTCGTGCTGAACATGTGGTGGGGCCAGCCCGCGCAGGCGGTGGACACGCATATCTTCCGTTTCGGCAACCGCAGCGGTGTGGCCCCGGGGCGGGATGTCGAGGCGGTCGAACGCGCGATTGAAGATCACATCCCCGCGGATTATCAGCTGCACGCGCATCACTGGATGATCCTGCACGGGCGCTATGTCTGTGTCGCACGCAACCCGAAATGCGGTGTCTGTCTGATCCGCGATCTCTGTCTCTATGAGGAAAAGAACCTATGAAAAAGTATCAGGTTGTCGGCATCGGCAATGCCATGGTCGATGTGCTGGCGCGGGCCGACGACGGATTTCTGGACACCGCTGGCGTGCAAAAGGGGATCATGCAGCTGATCGACATGGACCGCGCGGTCGATCTTTACGACCGGATCGGCCCGGCCAAGGAAATCAGCGGCGGATCGGCCGCCAATACCATCGCGGGGATCGCGCAGCTTGGCGGGCGCACCGCCTATGTCGGCAAGGTCAAGGACGACCAACTCGGCGCGATCTTCGCCCATGACCTGCGCGCGCAGGGTGCCGATTACGCGACCCGCTTGGCGCCAAAGACCGAAGTGGCCGAAACCGGACGCTGCATCGTCATCGTCACCCCTGATGGCGAACGGTCGATGAACACCTATCTCGGGGTGACCGAATTCCTGTCCCCCGACGACATTGACGAAAGCCAGATGGCCGATGCCGACTGGATCTATCTGGAAGGCTACCGTTTCGACGGACCCGACAGCCACGCCGCTTTCGCCAAGGCCATCGCGGCCTGCAAGGGGGCGGGCGGGCGCGTGTCGATCACCCTGTCCGACCCGTTCTGCATCGAACGGCACCGCGCTGCCTTTGCCACGATGATCCGCGACCATGTGGACCTGTTGTTCTGCAATCGCGCAGAAATGCTGTCGATGTACCAGACCACCGATTTCGAGGCTGCCCTCGCCCGTGCGGCGGCGGATGTGGACATGGTGGCCTGCACCGATAGTGGCAACGGGGTGCATATCCTGTCGGATGGCGCGCGCTGGCATGTGCCTGCCGTGCCCACCGCTATCGTCGATGCGACAGGCGCGGGCGATCTTTTCGCGGCAGGGTTCCTCTGGGGGCTGACCGCAGGGTTTGATCTTGAAACCTGCGGCAAGATGGGCAACCTCGCCGCCTCCGAGGTGATCAGCCATATCGGCGCGCGGCCGGAAACCGATCTTAAGACGCTGTTTGCAGAACACCGGCTGCTTTAAGCCAGCGCCGGTCCAGCGCGTCGATCGCCGCGGGATCGAACCGGTGCTCTTCTTTCCAGTATTTGCCTGATGGCACGTAATAGCCAAGGCGCCGTTCCTCTGCGAGGGCGGCGTCGACTTCGGCACGATCAAGCGGCTGCGGCCGCGCGATGGCCGCGGCAAGCGGTGTGGCGCGTGGAAAGACCAGCCGGCTTGCATCCTGCGACAGGTTGACGACGGCGCAACCGCGTGCGGCGGCCATCAGCATGAACCGCGCCGATTTCGCCTCGAGCGAGCGCAGCGTCACATCCGCGCGTAGCGGGTCAGCCGTGCCGGTGCCGTAGAAATGGGTCTGTTTGCTGGCCGGATAGACCATGTCGCAGCCCATCATCGCGATGACACGCGGGCGCAGCGCGGCCAGCGCCCAATAGCCTGCGGTAAAGGCCATCGTCCCGCCCGCATAGACAAAACCGCCCAAGGCGTTCTGCAACGGGACGTAATCGGCCGACCTGATGATCCGCTGTTGCGGGGCAAGCGTGCGTGGCATGCGATCTGCGGGGAAATCATCGGGATGGATCAGATCATCCCAGTCGCTGCGCACGGCCCAGGCGTTGTTGATCGCGACGATACGGTCGAAAGGTGGCCGTGGCCAGTCACGGCTTTCAACGACATTCGGGCCGCTGCCCAGCACCAGAACCACCGACATCGCCATTTTCCCCGTTTCACCCGATGGTTGGCAGATAAGGCAGCGCGTGCCGTTGTCGAGAAAAACTTTGATGCCTCCGGCGGGGATATTTGGGCTCGGAAGATGAAAAGATAACCGCCACCTGATGCGTCAGTCGCCCGGCGCTGCGCAAAAGGTGACGGCATCTTCGTCGGCGGTCATCGGCATCCCTGCCTGTACCGCGCGATCATCATCCCGGATTATCCTTAAAATCTCATTAAGTTGCATCTTCCGAGCAAAAATATCCTCGGGGGTGAGGCGCGTCAGCGCCGAGGGGGCAGACAGCCCCCTTACCGCCCCAGCTTGGCATGCACCTCGTCGAGGTCGATTTCGCCCACGGGCATCTTGTTGCCCGGGTTTTCGAAATCGTATTTGAACAGCCGGAAATCGCGTTTGTAGATTTCATAGACCAGATGCATCGACAGATCGTCGAAATAATCCGCGACCGGATGCAGCCGCTTAGGACCGTGCCCTTCGCTTTCGTTGAACCGCGGGATCGTGGCCAGATCGATCGCGTGGGGCCGGTCGGTCCGGTCCAGCACGACCTGCATCCCGTCGTCGAACTTTTCGGTCCAGAAGATATGGTCATACCGCCCGCCGTTGGCGATGAAGGTCGCGATATGGCCGGACATGGCGGACCAGTGGATGTCTGGCTCCATCGGTTTGCGCCAGCGGATCGTGTCCCGCGCGAAGAGCAGGAACCGTCGGAAGCTCTTGATCTGGTCAAAGGCGAATCCATCCGCCGGGTTGCCGACGTCGATTCCGTATTTCTGGATCAGCTGCGGGACCAGATTGCCGCGGTAATAATTGCCGCTGCGCTGCACGCCGCAGATCTTGTCGAAGAAGGACGACAGGATGCGGGTATAGGGGTTGCGCACACAGGTGAAGGCAAAGCTTTTATGCGCCAGCACGTTGTCGCGGATCGGCTGCTGGCTGCCTTCTATGGCCCATTTGTGCAGCCCGGTCCTGGCGTCATGGATATCGCCGTCAAAGAAGCTGCCGTGATCGGAATAATACATGATCTGCCCGATGGTCGAACAGGCGCATTTCGGCACGACACGGTAGACCATGCTTTCGCTGGTGGTCATCCAGGTTCCCGGAAAATTGGCCAAGATGTGCTCCCTTGCGGCTTGATGTTCCCGCATGGCGTCATAAAGGCAAAGAAACCCTGTCACTTCAATGGCTCTTCGCGCTAAGACGCGACAAAGCCATTCGCGGAACGAACGATCACCATGGCACGTGTCGCCTTTATCCTGCTGTGTCACAAGGACCCTGATGCCGTTCTGGATCAGGTTGCGCGGCTGACGGCGGCCGGTGATTACGTAGCGATCCATTTCGACGCCTCCGCCGACCCCGCCGATTACCGCCGGATCACGGCGGGGCTTGCAGACAATCCCAGTGTCGCTTTCGTCAAGCGCCGTGTGAAATGCGGCTGGGGCGCATGGAGCCTTGTAGAGGCGACCCTGCGCACGTTGCAGGTGGCGCTGTCCGCTTTCGACCGCGCGACCCATTTCTACATGGTCTCCGGCGATTGCATGCCGATCAAATCCGCGCTTTATGCGCACAGGTTCCTTGACGAGAGCGACAGGGATTACATCGAAAGTTTCGATTTCTTCGACAGCGACTGGATCAAGACCGGCTTTCGCGAAGAACGGCTGATCTACCGCCATTATTTCAACGAACGCACGCAGAAACGGAGGTTTTATGCCGCCTTCGCCGTGCAGAAAAGGTTCGGCATTACCCGGCCCTTGCCGCCGGGCATTCAGGTCATGATCGGCAGCCAGTGGTGGTGCCTGCGCCGCCGCAGCGTCGAGGCGGTGCTGGATTTCACCCGCAAGCGCCCCGATGTGACCCGGTTCTTCCGTACGACCTGGATCCCCGACGAGACTTTCTTTCAGACGCTGGTTCGCCATCTGGTGCCCGGTCGCGAAATCGAGAATCGCACACTGACTTTCCTGATGTTCAGCGATTACGGGATGCCGGTGTCGTTCTACAACGATCAGGAGGATCTGCTGCTGGCGCAGGATGCGCTGTTCGCGCGCAAGATCAGCCCGGACGCGACCCGGCTGAAACAGGCGTTGGGCGCGCTTTATGTCAGCGACCGGACGGATTTCACGATTTCGAACGAGGGGCGTACCCTGTTCCGGTTCCTGACGGAACGGGGGCGGACCGGCCGCCGATTCGCGCCACGATTCTGGGAGGCCGAAACGGCGATCGGCCCGGGGCGCGCCTTGCGGATCATCGTGTGCAAGAAATGGCATGTCGCCAAGCGGCTGACCGAGGCGATCCGCCGCCATACGGAAATTCCCGCCTTTGACTACCTGTTCAACGAAGAGGACACGCCGCTGCCCGATATGGGTGGCATCGAAAAGTCGCTGGGCAAACGCGGGCGGCACAGGCGCGCCTTCTTGCGGATGCTGTTCGATCACGAACGCGCAGAGCAGGCGGTGATCTGTCTGGATACATCGAGCCTGGATCTGATTGCGGATTTCCATGCAGACCGCGCCGATGTCCGCCTTCTCGAGATCGAATGCGATCTTGGCGATGATTATCTGATCGGCCACGCGATCCGCGTCGGGCTTGCCGGGCCGCAGACATCGCCTGCCACCTTCGCGCGCTTGCTGCCCACCATCCGGCGTGACATGACCCATGAACGCGACGCGATCCGCGATGCCCGTTTCAAGAATGCGGGTCGTCTGCGCGAAACGGCCCGTGATCAAGAGAACGCGGCAGCCATCGCGGCGTTTTTGGAGGTGGATGACGCCACGGCGCTGACGCTGGCACAGACGCCGCACCTGTTTGTCGATTGAGGAAGACCGATGACCTTTGAGTATGACGACCAGAACATATTTGCGAAAATCCTGCGCGGGGAAATTCCCAACCAGACGGTCTATGAAAACGACCATGCGCTGGCGTTCAACGATATCAACCCGCAAGCGCCCGTGCATGTGCTGGTGATCCC
Organism: Yoonia vestfoldensis DSM 16212; assembly: GCF_000382265.1. Lineage (GTDB taxonomy): Bacteria > Pseudomonadota > Alphaproteobacteria > Rhodobacterales > Rhodobacteraceae > Yoonia > Yoonia vestfoldensis. Next base: position 93,163 of record NZ_KB907977.1, on the reverse strand, counting down.
CAAGGGGGCCTATGTCAGCCTTGACCATTTCGCGCGCGACGCGTCACCCGCCGAACAGGCCGGTTTCATGCAGGCCGTGGCCGAGGTCTGCCGCCTGACCGATGTGGCCCAAGGGTTCCGCGCCATCGCCAACGCCCGCACCCACGGCGTGCAGGACGTGCCGCATTATCACCTGCACATCATCGGCGGCCGGCAATTGGGGCGGATGCTGCAAGGCTGATGTCAGGACGTCAGTGACAGGAACACGTCTTCCAGATCGGCCTCGCGGCTTTGCACGTCCTTGATGGTAATGCCCGCGTCGCGCACCAGCGACAGGATCGCGTCAGCGGGTGTCGCCCCTGCGCTGTAGGTGAAACTCAGCCGCCCGTCGTCATGCGCCTGTCCGGTAATCCCGGCAGGCAGGGCGGGCAGGGTGGCGGCTTTCGTCGGTGTGATCACCAGCGTCTTGCTGTCAAGCCGCCCCAGAAGGTTGCTGGTGCTGTCGCGGATCACCACAGCGCCATGGTTGATGATCGCGATCTCGTCGCACATTTCTTGCGCTTCTTCGAGGTAATGCGTCGTCAGGATGATGGTCATGCCATCCTCGTTGAGCTTGCGCACATTATCCCAGAGCATGTTGCGCAGCGCGATATCGACGCCTGCCGTCGGTTCGTCCAGCACCAGAATTTGGGGCGAATGCACCAGTGCCTTGCCCAGCAGCAACCTGCGCCGCATACCGCCCGAGAGCGAGCGCGCATAGGCGTCGGCCTTGTCGGTCAGCCCGATCAGATCAAGAATTTCCGCCGTCCGCCGCTGCGATTTCGGCACACCGTAAAGCCCTGCCTGCACGTCCAGCGACCCGGCAGGGGTAAAGAACGGGTCAAGATTCGGTTCCTGCGGCATGATCCCAATGGCCGCGCGCGACTGGCGCGGATTCTTGTCCTGATCAAAGCCCCAGATTTTCACCGTGCCAGCCGATTTCACCACCAGCCCCGCCAGAATGTTGATCAGCGTCGATTTTCCCGCCCCGTTCGGCCCCAGAAGGCCGAAGATCGACCCGCGCGGGATATTCAGGTCGATGCCTTTCAGCGCTTCATGCGCAGGTGCGCGGGCGGTCGCGGCGTAGGTCTTGCGCAACCCCGTGAGTTCGATGGCATTGTCGGTCATGCTGGTCTTTCCCCTTTGCCGCAGCTGCGGTATAGGGTGACACATAAGGCGGGCAGCGCCCCGCGGCAATCAGACAGGCAATATCCATGACCACACCCGCCCCCGAGACCCGCATCGTGCAAGACTGGCGTGTGTCCTGCGACGGTGGCGAAGGTGCGCTTGGCCACCCGCGGGTCTGGCTGCAAATCCCGCAGGATCGCGGCTGGGTCGAATGCCCCTATTGCGATGCCAAGCTGATCCACAAGGATTTCGAAGGTAAGGTCTGACCTTGCCCAAGCCACAGTGTCGCCGGAACGGAGGGACGTCATGACAACCCAATTCGGCAAAGGCTGTCACCTGCATCTGATCGACGGATCGGCATTCATCTTTCGCGCCTATCACGCGCTGCCACCGCTCACGCGCAAATCCGATGGTCTGCCGGTGGGCGCTGTCAGCGGCTTTGTGAACATGCTGCAACGCTATGTCGAAAACAATTCCGGCGCGGATGCGGCAACCCATGTCGCGGTGATCTTCGACAAGGGCAGCCACACGTTCCGCAACGACATGTTCGACCAGTACAAGGCCAACCGCGAGGCGATGCCCGAGGAATTGCGCCCGCAGATCCCGCTGACCCGCGATGCGACCCGCGCCTTCAACATCGCCTGCGAAGAGGTCGAAGGGTTCGAGGCCGACGACATTATCGCGACCCTTGCGCATCAGGCGCGCCGTGCGGGGGGCCGTGTGACCATCGTCAGTTCCGACAAGGACCTGATGCAACTGGTTGGCGACGGCGTCGAAATGCTCGACCCGATGAAGAACAAGCGCATCGACCGCGACGGCGTGTTCGAAAAATTCGGCGTCTATCCCGACCGCGTCGTCGATGTGCAGGCGCTGGCGGGCGATTCTGTCGATAACGTGCCTGGGGCGCCGGGCATCGGGATCAAGACCGCCGCCTTGCTGATCAACGAATTCGGCGATCTGGAAAGCCTCCTCGACCGCGCAGGCGAGATCAAGCAACCCAAACGCCGCGAGACGTTGGTCAACCACCGCGCGCAGATCGAATTGTCCAAGAAACTGGTCCAGCTGGACTGCGACATGGCGCTGGATTTCGGGCTGGACGATCTGGAAATCCGCACGCCGGATCCCGACACACTCTTGGCGTTTCTGGCCAAGATGGAATTCCGCACCGTGTCCAAACGGATCGCGGACAAGCTGGGCGTCGCGGCCCCCGTGATCGAGGCGCCTGCCCCCGCGACCGAAACCGCCGCCGCCGAAGCCGTGCCTTTCGACGCGGACAGCTATGAATGCGTGCGCGATGCCGCTGCCTTGCAGGTCTGGATCGACCGGATTTACGAGGCTGGCCATGTCGCCGTCGATACCGAAACCACGGCGCTGGATGAAATGCGCGCCGATCTGGTTGGGATCTCGCTTTGCGTGGCGGCAGGGCAGGCCTGCTATATCCCGCTCGCGCATAAGGCGGGGGCGGATGACCTTTTCGGCTCCGATGCGCGGGCCGAAGGGCAGATGGACATGGCGCAATGCCTGGCCATGCTCAAACCTGTGCTGGAGGATGCGAGCATCCTCAAGATCGGGCAGAACATGAAATACGATGCCAAGATCTTCGCGCTTCTCGATATCCATGTCGCGCCCATCGACGACACGATGCTGATGTCCTACGCGATGCATGCGGGCCTGCATAATCACGGCATGGACACGCTGTCCGAACGCTATCTGGGCCACACGCCGATCCCGATCAAGCCGCTTCTGGGCACCGGCAAATCCGCCGTGACCTTTGATCGCGTGCCGGTCGCCGATGCGGTGAAATACGCCGCCGAAGACGCCGATGTCACCCTGCGCCTGTGGCAGACCTTCAAGCCGCAACTACATCTGAACCGCGTCACCACGGTCTATGAAACGCTGGAACGCCCGCTGGTGCCGGTGCTGGCGCAGATGGAAATGCACGGTATCAAGGTCGACCGCGATACGCTGTCGCGCATGTCCAATGCCTTTGCACAAAAGATGGCGGGACTCGAGGACGAGATCCAGAAAATGGCAGGCCGCCCGTTCAACGTGGGCTCGCCCAAACAGCTGGGCGAAATCCTGTTCGATGAACTCGGCCTTGCGATGCCCGATGGCAAACTGCCCGCCAAAGGCAAGACAGGTGCCTATTCCACCGGTGCCGATGTGCTCGAAGACCTCGCCACGATCCACGACCTGCCACGGCGAATCCTCGACTGGCGGCAATTGGCGAAACTGAAATCGACCTATACGGACGCGCTGCAGGACCACATCAACCCCGACACGGGCCGCGTTCACACGTCCTATTCCATCGCGGGGGCGATCACCGGTCGGCTCGCCTCGACCGATCCGAACCTGCAAAACATCCCCGTCCGGTCCGAGGAAGGGCGGCGCATCCGCGAAGCCTTCGTCGCAGCCCCCGGCAATGTGATCGTCAGTCTCGACTACAGCCAGATCGAATTGCGCATCCTCGCGCATATCGCGGGGATCGATGCGCTGAAACAGGCCTTCCTCGACGGGATCGACATCCATGCCATGACGGCGTCGGAAATGTTTGACGTGCCGCTCGACCAGATGACGCCCGACATCCGCCGTCAGGCCAAGGCGATCAACTTCGGGGTGATCTACGGGATTTCGGGCTTTGGCCTTGCGCGCAACCTGCGTATCCCGCGCAGTGATGCCCAAGGCTTCATCGACCGCTATTTCGAACGCTTCCCCGGCATCCGGCAATATATGGACGACACGATCGCCTTCGCCAAGGATTACGGCTACGTCCAGACCCTCTTCGGCCGCCGCATCAACACGCCTGAAATCAACGCCAAAGGCCCGCAGGCCGGTTTCGCCAAACGCGCCGCGATCAACGCGCCCATCCAGGGCACCGCCGCCGATGTGATCCGCCGCGCGATGATCCGAATGCCAAAGGCCATCGCCGGTCTGCCCGCCAAGATGCTGCTGCAGGTCCATGACGAATTGCTGTTCGAGGTCGATGCAACCGCCGCCGAGGACCTGATCGGCATCGCGCGGCAGGTGATGGAAACCGCCAGCGACCCGGCCGTCAAACTCGACGTCAAACTGGCCGTGGATGCAGGCCAAGGGCCCAACTGGGCCACCGCACATTGAAAAAAAGGCGCGAGGTCAACCCCCGCGCCCGCAACTTCTTTTTTCCAAAAATACTCCCGCGCGGAGAGCTCCGTCGCGTAAGCGGCGGATCAGTTCACCGACTTGGCCTCGACCAGATTGGCCTCGGATTTACGCGCAGGCGCGATCGCGATCCGGCGGGGCTTCAGCGCCTCGGGCACTTCGCGCACAAGATCGATATGCAGCATGCCGTTTTCATGCAAGGCACCCGTCACCTCGACATGGTCGGCCAGATGGAACCGCCGCTCAAAAGCACGGGTGGCAATGCCGCGATGCAGGAATTTGCGGTCGCTGTCGTCGCCGTCCTTGCGGGCGGTGACATGCAGCGCGCGGTCCTTCACCTCGATGGCAAGCTCATGGTCGGCGAAACCGGCCACGGCGATGGAAATGCGCCAGCCGTCATCGGCGGTTTTTTCGATGTTATAGGGGGGATAGCTGTTCTGGCCCACATCGGTGGCCAGCGCACGGTCCAGCAGGTCGGCGATCTGGTCGAAACCGACAGTGGCACGGTAAAGGGGGGTCAGGTCGAAACTACGCATCTTGGTCATCCTTTTCATCAAGCGATAACATTGTCTGGCCTTCCATGTCTGGACAGACCGGTGTGGCGGGGCCCGGTATTGGCACCCCGCTGACGTTTATCTGGGAAAGGAAATGCGGCGTTTCAAGACCCTAGTCGATGGTGACGAACTTGGCGCCGGTGTCGTTACGCTCGCCCAGTGTCATGACCCGCTGGGTGCCGCCCGGGCGCGCCGGTGCGACCGAGGCGAAATGTGCCATCAGCGTGGTCAGCGGCTCTGCGAGCGAGGTGCCAAGCGACACCTTTTCCCCACCGACATGCGCCATGGCGGATACCACCGACGCGATCCGTGTTTCCCCGTCGCGTACGATGAACACGGGCGATCCGCTGGACCCATAATCGACATCGCAGGTCATGATGATGACGCCGGTCTGCCGGCCCAGCACGCTGCACACCTCTTGCAGGCTAGGGGCTTCTTCGCGCCCGCGCCCATAGGACACAACGCCGACCTCGTCGCCGGTCAGGGGCCGCTCTGCGATCAGATAAGGCCGCAAGCGGGTTTCGCGGATCGGCCTGTCAAGCTCGAGCACGGCGATATCCATCGCCACGGCTGATGCGCGGGTCAGCGCTTCGTCGTGCATGTAATCGGGGTGGGCCACGGCGCGCTGCACCCCTCGCGTCGCCGCAGCGCGCCCGTCGCGAAGTCCGGCACGGAATTCGAACCTGTCCGCCGCGATCAACGATCCGTCGCTGTCATAAAGACAATGTGCCGCCGTCAGGATCAGCCGTTCGCGAATCAGCGCTGCCGTGCAAAATCCCTTGCCTGCGATATCAAGCCTGCCTACGGCCTCCCAGCCTTCGCTGTCCTGCCTTGTCTGCAACGTGACAAGTTCGCGTTCCTGCGCCGTCGCCGCAAAGGCACTGGTCAGAACCATCAAAGCCGACGCTATCAACTGGCGCATCCTGTCTCCCATCCTCGTCCGATGGGTTGATGATACACAAGGCAGGATTGTGACGCTAGCGCAGGATCGGCACTGGCGGTGCAGTTTTACCAGGTGCCGTCAGCGCAGGCGGCTGCGGCCCGCCCGTCGCCCAATCCAGCAATTCGACGGTGTGGACAATCGGCACGCCCGTCCCGCTGCCGATCTGCATCATGCAGCCGATATTGCCTGCGGCGATGATATCGGGCACCAGCGCCTCCAGCGTCTTGACCTTGCGGGCCTTCAGCTGCTTGGAAATCTCGGGCTGCATCAGATTATAGGTGCCGGCCGACCCGCAGCACAGGTGGCTGTCTGCAGGTTCCAGCACTGTGAAACCGGCCTTTTTCAGCAAATCCTTCGGGAAAGTCTTGATCTTCTGGCCATGCTGCAGCGAACAGGCGGCATGATAGGCGACTTTGGTGCCTTTATCGGCACCCGCAGGCAGGTCGAGTTTCATCAGCACTTCGGACACATCCATCGCGATCGCGGCAACGCGCGCGGCATCGGCGGCCAGCGGATCATTGCGGAACATATGCCCGTAGTCCTTGACCGTCGTCCCGCAGCCCGAGGTATTGATTACGATAGCATCCAAGCCCCCCTGATCCATCTCGCGCACCCAGGCGCGGATATTGGCGGCGGCGGCGGCGTGGCTTTCCTTTTCCTTGCCCATGTGATGCGTCAAGGCCCCGCAACAGCCCGCCCCTTTCGCCACGACAACCTCGGCCCCGAATCTGGTCAGCAGCCGGATCGTGGCATCGTTGATATCGGTGTTCAGCGCCTTTTGCGCGCAACCCGTCATGAGCGCGACGCGCATCTTCTTTTCCGCCACGGCAAAGGTCTGCGGATCGTCATTGCGGCTGACCGGCGGTATCGTGCGCGGCGCCATCTCCAGCATCGCGCGCAGGCGCGGGTCGGGCATGAACCGCGCGAATGGCCGCCCGATCTTGGCCCCCAGCAGCGCCAGCCGGAACCGCATCGGATAGGGCAGCACCTGCGCCAGAATCCAGCGCAAGGCCCGGTCCGACCACGGCCGGTCATAATTCTTTTCGATATAGGCGCGGGCATGATCGACCAGATGCATGTAATGCACGCCGGACGGGCACGTCGTCATGCAGGCCAGACACGACAGGCAGCGGTCGATGTGTTTGACCGTCTTGGCATCGGGCACACGCTCGTTTTCCAGCATGTCTTTGATCAGGTAAATCCGGCCACGCGGGCTGTCCAATTCATCGCCCAAAATCTGGTAGGTCGGGCAGGTCGCCGTGCAAAACCCGCAATGCACGCAGGTCCGCAGGATCTGGTTGGCCCGCGCCGTGCCGGGATCGGCCAGTTGCTCTGGTGTGAAAGTCGTCTGCATCAGCCCATCATCCCCGGATTGAATATCCCGCGCGGATCGAATTTCGCGCGCAGCCCTGCGCTCAGCGCCGCGACAGGGGCCGGTTCCGGCTGGAACACCGGCACATCCGCCTGCCCCCGGATCAGCGTCGCATGGCCCGCAAAATCCCCCAGCCTCGCGCGCAGATCGCCATCTGTCAGCAGCCAGACCAATCCGCCCGCCCAGTCATAGATTGCCGCCCGCGCGCCCGCCTTGGCCACCAGCGCAGGCGCGTCCGACGCCTTGACTGACAACCGCCAGACATCACCCTCTTGCCCCGCGAATGCGGTCACATCGCGGATTGCGGCCCAGATTGCCGCCCCTTGCGCGGGATCATCCAGCACCGTCACCGTGCCAAACGGCGCGAGGACCCCCGCCAGCGCCTGCGCACGATACGCGACCGAGGCGGCAAAGCCTTCCAGCCGCAACAGCGTGCGCCCCGCTGCGGGATCATGCGCCGCCCCCGTCACCTCGAAAGGCGAGGACATGGCCGCCGCCATCGCGGCCACGGCCGTGGCGTCATCCAGCCCGTCGAGCACCAGCGTCGCCTGCGTTTCCACATCGGGCAGCACCTTGAGCGAGACTTCCGTCAGCACACCCAAGGTGCCATAGGACCCTGTCAGCAGCTTGACCAGATCATAGCCCGTGACGTTCTTCATCACGCGGCCGCCGTTCTTGATGATATGGCCCGCGCCATCGACAAACCGCACGCCAAGCATGAAATCACGGCAGGCCCCTACGGCAATCCGCCGCGGCCCCGATACATTCGCCGCGACCATGCCACCGATCGTCGGCTCTCCGCTTGTGCTCAAAAGTGCTCGGTGATCCATCGGTTCAAACGCCAGCCGCTGGTTTTCCGCCGCCAGCCGCGTCTGCACTTCGGCCAAAGGCGTGCCCGCCTTGGCCACCAGCGTCAGCGCGCCGGGTTCATACAGTGTGATCCCCGCCATCCCGGCCAATGACAGTGCCGCGCCGACACTACGCCCGATGGGCCGCGTGCCGCCCCCGACAATCCGCAGCGGGCCGTCCGCCGACACGATCATTTGCGCCAGCGCCTCTTCCGTCTCTGGTCTCATATCATCTTCCGAGCACAAATATCCTGGGGGAGTCCCGGACAGGGTCCGGGGCGGGGGCAAAGCCCCCTCAAGCCGCGCGCCTGGGGGCAGAGCTATCCAGCGGAAACACCTTGGCCGCATTCAGCAACCAGGCCGGATCAAACACATCTTTGACCGCCATCTGCGCTTCCAGGTCGGCGGGGGCGAATTGCACATGCATCAGGTCGCGCTTTTCGATCCCCACGCCATGTTCGCCGGTCAGACAGCCGCCGACCTCGACGCACAGCCGCAGGATATCGGCACCGAACGCCTCGCACAGTTCCAGGTCGCCGGGTTTATTGGCATCAAACAGGATCAGCGGATGCATGTTGCCGTCACCGGCATGGAACACATTGCCCACGGCCAATCCGTATTCCTTGGACATCTCGCCGATCCGGCGCAGCACATAAGGCAGCGCCGATACAGGGATCGTGCCGTCCAGACACATGTAATCATTGATCTGCCCCATCGCCCCAAAGGCAGATTTGCGGCCCAGCCAGATGCGGCCCGCCTCGGCGGCATCCTTGGCCTCGCGCAATTCCACCGGCTTGTGGTTGCGCGCGATGTCCATGATCAGGGCGAGCTGCGCGTCGATCTCGGCGGGCGATCCTTCGACCTCGACGATCAGCAGCGCCTCGCAGATCGGATAGCCTGCGTGGGCAAAGGCTTCGGTCGCCTCGATGCAGGGACGGTCCATGAATTCGATGGCGACGGGCAGGATGCCCGCCTTGATGATGTCGGTCACGACCTGACCCGCCACTTCGGAACTGTCATAACCCATCAGCACAGGCCGCGCGCCTTCGGGTTTGGGCAGAATGCGCAGGGTCGCTTCTGTCACCACACCCAACTGCCCCTCGGACCCGCAAATCACGCCCAGCAGGTCCAGCCCGCCGGCATCCATATGCGCGCCGCCGATCTCCATCACCGTGCCGTCCATCGTGACCAGCGTCACACCCAGCAGGTTGTTGGTTGTCACCCCGTATTTCAGGCAATGCGCGCCGCCCGAATTCATCGCGATATTGCCTGCGATGGCACAGGCAAGCTGGCTGCTGGGGTCCGGGGCATAGAAAAACCCGTCCGCCTCGACCGCCCCTGTCACCGACAGGTTGGTGCGGCCGGTCTGCACGCGGATATAGCGGTCGGGGTAATTCGTCTCGATCACCTGTGTCATGCGCGCGACGCCAAGGATCACGCAATCCGCCGTCGGCAATGCACCACCCGCCAGCGAGGTCCCCGATCCGCGCGGCACAACCGGAACACCGAGTTCGTGGCAGACCTTCAGCACTGCGGCGACTTCTGCGGTCGTGGATGGCAGCACGACAGCCAGCGGTGGGCAGCGATAAGCGGTCAGCGCGTCGCATTCATAGGCGCGGGTTTCCGCGATATCGGACATCAACGCATCGGGCGGCAGCACGGCGGTCAAGCGGGCGACGATCTGGTCCTTGCGGGACAAGACACCCGCGTTCGGCAATGGCATTTGCATTGAGGACCTCCTATCGCTGCGACTGGTAAAATTATATGACCAATTTTGCCGTCTGGCAAGTCGTAACTGGACCCGTTACAGATTTTGCATGACCTTGTTTGATCATCTTGCCTTGCTCAGCCTGTTCGACGCCATCGCTGCGGCGCTCATCGTGCTGGTCTGGTTCGTGATCGGCTGGCGGATCGAACATCCCGGCGCAAAGAACCCCTCTGTGACCACGCTGATGTCCGAACGGCGGCGCGACTGGATGAAGGTTTTTGTCACCCGCGAACCGCGGATCTTCGACAGCCAGATATTGGGGGGGTTGCGCGAAGGCACGGCATTTTTCGCCTCGACCAGTCTGTTCGCCATCGGCGGCGTGTTGGCATTGCTCGGCAATACCGAAAGCCTGCGCGGCGTCGCGGCAGAGGTGACGGATACCCAGGTGCCCGTCCTGATCTGGCAGATCAAGCTTGCGCTTGTGGCGCTGTTCCTGACCAACGGGTTTCTCAAATTTGTCTGGTCCAACCGCGTCTTTGGCTATTGCGCTGTGGTCATGGCCTCGGTGCCGAACGATCCGGCGGACCCCATCGCCTATCCGCGTGCAGCACAAGCGGCAGAGCTGAACATCCGCGCGGCGATGAATTTCAACCGTGGCCTGCGGTCGATGTATTTCGCGCTTGCGGCGCTGGCCTGGCTGGCCGGTCCTGGCGCGTTGGTCGTGGCGACGATCATCGTCGCCTGGATCATCTGGTCGCGCGAATTTGCGTCATTGCCGCGCAACGTGTTGATGAACGATTAGCGCCGCCCTTCGCGCAGCCACGCCCCCACGCTCAACATCGCGGCCAGCAACAAAAACAGCCAGGCAGGCACCAGCGGCGTGATCTTGATATCCGCCGTCTGGAATGCCTCGCGCGGGGTGATCCCGATCCAGCCACGCCCGGCGGCAGGACGGCCCGGACGCACGGCGCGGATATCGACGGACCCCGCCGACACGGGCATGACCCCGCCGCGCTGTTCGTCGATCATCGGGGCGAGCACCTCGCCGGTGGCGATCGTCTGTTCGAATTCACGCGGTGCCGTGGGGCCAAGGGCGATCACGGCCTGTTCGTCACCGTCGTCAAGCCGGTAAAGCCCGATTTCGGGCGCATCCCACAAGGTCTCGAACCGGCCGGGCGAGACCTCGGTCAATGGCACGGTGGTGTCGGTTCCGTCGGGGTGGGTGATCGTCACGTCACCGGTGGTTTCCGACAGGGTGCGGCGGATGATCCGCATCTGCTGGCCCATTGGTTCGACGAACAGCGCCTCTTCTTCCAGTTCAGGTTCGCGCATCATCCAATGCGCCAACCGGCGCAGTAGTTCCAGCTGCGGACCGCCGCCTTCATAGCCGCGATCCCAAAGCCAGGAATGATCCGAAGCCATCAGCGCGACACGGCCTTCCCCGATCCGGTTCAGGATCAGCAGGGGGCGGTCATCGATGCCAGACATGACGACCGACGCTTCCTGCGGGACCAGCACATCGACCAGCCGGAACCAGCGGCCCCAGCCCGGCCCGTCGCCGTCGGCCGCAGGCGGCGACAGATCGTCAAGACCGGCCGTCACCGGATGGCGGGCACCCAGATCGGTGATTTGCGGCACGAAACCTTCCTCGAACACGCGCGCGGTCGGCGCACCAGGCAGCACAGCACCAAGAGGCGAACGATAGATGCTTTCAGCGGACCCGTATTCCGGTCCGGAAGAGATCAGCACGGCACCGCCTTGTTCGACGTAATTGCGGATATTGTCGAGATAAGCGTTCGGCAGAATACCCCGACGGCGGTAACGATCAAAGATGATCAGGTCGAAATCGTTGATCTTTTCCAGAAACAGCTCGCGCGTGGGAAAGGCGATCAGCGACAATTCATTGACCGGCACGCCGTCCTGTTTTTCGGGCGGGCGCAGGATCGTGAAATGCACGAGGTCCACGGCCGCATCCGATTTCAACAGGTTGCGCCAGGTCCGCTCGCCCGGATGCGGCTCGCCAGACACCAAGAGCACGCTCAGCCGGTCGCGGACGCCGTTGATCTGGATGACGGCGGCATTGTTGCGGTCGGTCAACTCGCCCTCGGCGGTCGGAATCGTGAATTGCAGCACGTTCATGCCCGCGTGCTCCAGCTGCACGGGCAGTTCGATGTCGCGGCCGATGGGAACGGGCAGGGTCATTGGTGTATCGCCATCGATGGAAATCGACAGGTCGACCGTTTGTGTCTCCGGTGCGGCACCCTGATCCTCGATCCGCAGTGTCAGGTTGAATGTCTCGCCCAGAATGGCAAAGGCGGGGGCATTGGACACGACCAACCTGCGGTCCCAATCGTCAGGCTCGCCCGTCAGCAGCAGATGCAGCGGCGTGGGCAGGGCAGGCGCATTTTCCATGTCATGCACACGCCCGTCCGAGATCACGACGATCCCCGCGACCCGGCCTTGCGGTTCTTCGGCCAGCGCTTGCGACAGCGCTGTCATCAGGGCGGTGCCCTGATCCCCCTCGGCATCGCCCAAAGTGACAAGGCGCATTTCGGTATTGGGCTGGCGTTCCAGTTCTTCGGTGATGTTCGCCAGTGCCTGCGCATTCTGGTCGGGGCGGCCCGCGATGCGCTGGCTGGCGCTTTCATCCACGACGACCATGATGATATCGCTCAGCGGGGCACGATCCTCGCGCTGCAAGGACGGGTTCGCCATCGCGGCCAGCAAGGCCACGCCCGCCAGCCCGCGCAGCCACCAGCCCGGCAACCGCCGCCAGACGGCGAGCGTGACGGCCACGACGACCAGCCCCGCCAGACCATAAACCGCGATCAGCGGGATCAGCGGGTCAAAGATCACCGTGCCGGTCATTTACCGAAATCCCCACTTCTTCCGTGCCGCGTGAATTGCCTGTGGCAATTCACGTTAATCCCCGCCGGAGGCGTCAGATGTCGTGACATCTGACAGGTCAAGTTCAGCCGCATTCTCATTGCCCGAGCCTGTCAAGCAGGTCCGGCACATGGACCTGATCGGATTTGTAATTCCCCGTCAGCACATGCATGATCAGGTTGACGCCAAACCGCAGCGCGATCTCGCGCTGGCGTTCGCCTGCTGTGCCGCGCCCGACAGGGAACATCGGCCCACCGTTCGATGTCACGGCCCAGGCGCGCGCCCAGTCGTTGCCACCGATCACTACCGGCGTCACGCCGTCGTTCAGATTGCGGAACGGTACACCCTCGATCTGGACGGCATCCACGGGTGCGGCCTCGACCCAGACATCGCGGCTGGCGTGGCGGCCCGGAAAATCCTGCAACAGATAAAACGTGCGTGTCAGCACATGGTCGGCCGGAATCGGTTCCAGCGGCGGGATATCCAGCGACCGCGCAATCGCCTGCAACCGCGCACCCTCGGGAGAGCCGGACCCGAACCGCGCAGTATCGGCATCGCGGGTGTCAAACAGGATCATCCCGCCCGATCGCAGATAGCGGTTCAGCTTGCCATAGGCCTCGCGGCTGGGCAGCGGCTGATCCGCCGTGATCGGCCAGTAAAGAAACGGAAAGAACGCCAATTCATCAGTTTCGATATTCACACCCATCGGGGCCGCAGGTTCGATCGAGGTGCGCCGGAACAAAGTCTGCGACAGGCCCAACAGGCCTGCGGCCGTCACCTCGTCAACCTCTGGATCGCCTGTCAGCACATGGGCCAGCACCACCTCTGACGTGGCTTGGATCGCAAAGTCCTCGGTGGCCTGCGCCTGCGCATCCGGCGCGATGAAGAATGCCAGCAAAACAGCCGCCGCGACATCCGCGCGCGGCCCGCGCAGGCGGCCGCCCACGGCCATCGACGCAATCAGGTCGACCAGCAGCAGCGCCAGTGCCGCCGTCAGCAGCCAGCCTTTCAGCGCGGTCGCGCGCAGCACATCCATGCCTTCGACAGCGATCCGCGCGGGCCATTGGGCGGCGGTCAACACAGTGTCCGGCCCGATCACGTTCACCGCGATCTGGCGGTCGCGCTCGGCATAGAGCCCCGGCTGCAATTGCGGTCCGGTCATGCCGGCGGCCAGCACTTCGCCCGCGACACCGGCCAGATCACGCCCGTCCTGCAAACGTCCGTAAGCATCGAGCAATTCCTGCGGCTGCCATGTCGTGCCTTCAAGCTCTGTGGCATCGGGCGTCGCGGGGCGGGTGGACACAGCGAGCCGTTCCAGCATCTGCACGAAAAGGCCCGACAAAGGCAGGCTCGACCATTCGGCATTTGCCGTCACATGGACCAGCACCACCTGCCCGTCACCGCTAAATTTGCGTGTGACCAAGGGCGTGCCATCGGCCAGCTGAGCGATCACGCGGTCAGCCAGCGTCGGGTCGGGCTGCGCCATGACCTGACTGGTGACGGTCACATCGTCGGGGATGGTCAGGCCAAAGAACGGCGTATCGGGGGCAAAGGGCGCCAGCGCCTTGGGTTCGCCCCAGCTCATCGCGCCGCCGACGCTGCGGCCACCTTCGCGCAGGCGGACGGGCAACAGCGGGTCCTCGGCGCGGCGGCCCACGTCGGATGCCGCAAGACGCGGTCCGGCGAAACGCAACAAAAGCCCGCCCTGATCAACCCAATCGGCGATGCCCTGCGCCTCGATATCGGTCAGGATCGCGACATCTGCCAGAATGATCACATCGGGATTGGCAAGCAGGACGTCTTCCAGATTGCCGTCGATCAGGTCGGCGGTGGGCTCCAGCGCCTCGCGCAGGTAAAAGAGTTGCGACAGCAATTCCAGCCCTTCACGGTCATCTCGGCCTGCGATCAGCGCAACCTCTCGCCGCCGCAAGGCATCATCGCCAAGGCTGACGGCGGCGGCCGAGCGGGTGCCCGTCAGCTCGAACCGGGTGATCCGGTTGCGCAATTCGGGCGGCAGGTCGAGCGTGGCTTCGGCCACTTGCTGACCGGCCTCGAACATTAGAGGCACAGTGGCAAGCGCCCGTTCCACGCCTGCGGGATCAAGACCGATGGCGGTGACTGTCGTCTCGCTGGGTGCACCAACCGGCGTGCGGGCAGCACTCACGCGGACCTCGCCATCTTCGAACCGTGCAGGGCGCAGGCCGGTCACCTGACGTGGTGTCTGGAACACCGTCACATTGCCCGCCGCCTCGAAGGCGGCCAGCAGGTCGTCGCGGCCCGGATAGTCGAGGCCGTCGCTGATCCAATAGGTCTCGAAATCTCCCTGATCTACGAAATAAGGAGCAGCAGCAACAGGTTGCCACGGTTGCGGTTGCAGGTTCGCCAGCCGTTCCTGCCAGGCGTTCGGTGCTGCAAAGGGCAGCGGTTCGGCCAGTGGCAGCCCGGTCAGCGTGACGACGGCGACCCGGCGCTCACTGGCTGCGGCTTCGGTCAAAAGCGCCGACACCCGGTCGATCTTGGCCTGCCAATCGGGCGCACCGGCCCACGTGCCGTCGAGTGCAATCACCAGATCGCCGCGCCCGTCGCGCGCCTGTTGCGGGTTCAGCGTCGGCCCCGCAAAGCCGATGATGACGGCGGCGATAGCCAACAGACGCAACAACAGCAGCCACCATGGGGTGCGGTCGGACTGGCTTTCGTCGTCTGTCAGCCCGAGCAGCAGTGCGACACCGGGGAACCGCCGCCGCACAGGCGCAGGCGGGACCGCGCGCAGCAATATCCACAGGATCGGCAGGGCGATGAGGCCAAGCAGCAGCATCGGTGCCACAAATCCGATAGGTCCGATCATGAACATCAGCGTCGCCTTTCCAGCGCGCCGTAAAGCCAGAGCAGCGCCTGCGTCGCGGATTGCCCTGTCAGATGCGTGTGAAACTGCCAGCCGGTAAGGCGGGCCAGCTGCGCCAGTTCATCCTTGCGCGCGGCCAACCTGTCCAGATAGCGTGATTTGAGATCGCGGGCGCGCAAGGTTTCATGCTGCACGCTGCCGGTCATGGATTGAAAGATCGTGCGCCCGTCGAACGGAAACGCCTCTTCCTGCGGGTCGAGAACCTGCAGTAGCGCACCCTTCACCCCGCGATCCGCGGCACGGTGCAGCGCGTCGCGCACGCCGTCGATATTGCCCAGAAAATCGCTGACGAACAGCGCCCGCGAATGCGGCAGCATGCCCGTTGCATCAGGCGATCCGTGGTCGGTCGTGGCGTTTTCTGACAGGATCTGCGCCATCTGCTGCAATTGCAGCGACCCCCGCCGTGGCGGCAGGCGCAGGCCGGTCAGCCCGACGCGTTCACCGCCCCGGATCAGCAGCACCGCCAGCGCCATCGCAAGCGTGCGCGCCCGGTCGCCCTTTGTTGCGTGATCGTCGGAGGCGAAACCCATCGACGCCCCCTGATCGACCCAGAGGATGATGGATTGCGCGATCTGCCATTCCTTGTCCTGCACAAAGCGCGCGTCAGACCGTGCGGACCGGCGCCAGTCGATGCTGCGCGCGGCATCGTGGTTCTGGGCTGGGCGGTATTGCCAGAACGTATCGCCAGTGCCCGCCCGCCTGCGCCCGTGTTCGCCCAGCAGCACGGTCGACGCCAGATGCTCTGCCTCCGCCAAGAGAGGCGGCAGATGGGCAGCAAGCGTTTCCGCCTGCGAACGAAGCGTCAGCGGTGTCGTCATGCCGCCGCTGCGACCTGTGTGATTTGGCTTGCGACTTCGTTGATGATGGATTGCACATCCTCGCCACGCGCGCGTGCCGCAAAGGACAGTGCCATGCGGTGTTCCAGCACCGGCACCGCCATGTTGCGCACGTCCTCTGCCGATGGCACCAAGCGGCCATCCAGCAACGCCGAGGCGCGCACCGTCAGCATCAGCGCCTGTGCGGCACGCGGGCCGGGGCCCCAGCTGACGTTCTGGCGGATCACATCGGGTGCTGTGGCGTCATCGGGACGGCAGGCGCGCACCAGATCGAGGATCATGTCGAGAATGTTTTCCCCGACCGGCATCCGGCGGAGCAACGCCTGCGCGGCCAGCAATTCCTGCGCGGTGAACACGGCGACAGCCTGCGCATCCTCGACCCCTGTCGTGGCAATCAGGATGTCCTTTTCGGTCTGCCGGTCAGGATAGGGCACGTCGATCTGGACAAGGAAGCGGTCCAGCTGCGCCTCTGGCAGGGGATAGGTGCCTTCCTGTTCCAGCGGGTTCTGGGTGGCCAGCACATGGAACGGCACGCCCAGCGGGCGATGCTGGCCTGCGATCGTGACCTCTTTTTCCTGCATCGCCTGCAACAGAGCGGATTGCGTGCGCGGGCTGGCACGGTTGATTTCGTCGGCCATCAGCAACTGGCAGAACACGGGCCCTTCGATGAACCGGAACGCGCGGCTGCCGTCTGCGGCGGTTTCCAGCACTTCGGACCCGAGGATATCGGCGGGCATCAGGTCGGGCGTGAACTGGATGCGGTTGCCGTCCAGCCCCATGACGGTGGACAGGGCATCCACCAGCCGCGTCTTGCCAAGGCCCGGGAGGCCGATCAGCACCGCGTGACCGCCGCAGATCAGCGCCGACAAGGTCAGGTCCACGACGCGCCGCTGGCCAATGAAACGGGCGGCGATACTGTCGCGCGCGGCACCCAGTTTTGCACCCAATGCGTCTATCTGTGCGACAAGATCGGCGTCGTCGGCCATGACTTTCCCCTTGGATTACCTATATGCTGCAAGAGAACAGATAATCCTGTCGATCCCAATGGCAAAAAGAATGACCACACAAAAGATTGTTGCCCCCACCGCCGACGGACTGGCCCAAAGTGCGCTTGCTGCCCAAAAAAGCGGCCCCAAAGGCGGTTTGCCGCCGGTGCATCTGTGGAACCCGCCGCATTGCGGGCATATCGACATGCGGATCGCGCGCGACGGGACATGGTTCTACATGGGCACGCCCATAGGGAGAGAAGCGCTGGTGCGCCTTTTCTCGACCATCCTGCGGCGCGACGGGGATGATTACGTGCTGGTAACTCCGGTCGAAAAGGTCGGGATCACGGTCGATGACGCGCCTTTCGTGGCGGTGGACGTGGACCGGCAGGGGGACGATCTGATCTTCCGCACCAACGTGGGCGACAAAGTGACCGCAGGCCCTGAGAACCCGATCCGCGTGGTGCGTGACCCGCAAACGGGCGAGCCGTCGCCCTATGTGCTGGTCCGCGCGAACCTCGAAGCGCTGATTGACCGCAAGTCGTTCTACCGGCTGGTCGATCTGGGCGAACATGCCGAGCACGAGGGCGAGCGGTGGTTCGGGGTGCGGTCTAGGGGTGCGTTCTTTGCGATCATTCCGTCGGCGGAGTTGGGGTAGGGGCCTTTTGTATGACAGCTAGTCAAATCATCATTGCTTTGGTTTTTGTGATTTTCGCGATCACAGTGGTCGTGACGGTAGCACTTAGGCGTTACAGAAAAGCGCGCGCTCCGCGCCAGACGCACACCGCGCATCGTCCAGGTGCCGGATATGACCAAGTTGAAATCGCGAAGAGCGCCATGTCAGGATTCATGACTGATCATAGCAACAGCCGATAAACGTAAAATTTTCGCACCCTCTGGGTTGAAATTGAAACTCTAGAAACCGCCGGTTGTTGGACGGTGTACCTAAGCTGACCTTAGAACGCACTAAACCAAGGGGGCGTAAGGTCCCGCCTGTCAGACCTTCGTACCTGACAGTCGGCGGTTCATTCCCAAACCCCCCACACACGCAAATGTAACTGGCACCTCCCGCGCGCTGTCCTATCCTAGCACCGAGTAACAAAAGGATTTGCCATGCCGATGCTGGGACGCCGCGCTGTCTTGTTGGGGGCTGCGGCCACGTTCGGAACGCCGCTGGTCGCACAGTCGGACCCTTGGGCCGCTGTGGCCGAGCGTGTGCGCGCACTTGACCAGTGCCGCGCCATCGTGATCCGGCAGTCGGGGGCCGAGGTGCTGTCTCAGGCGTTTCGCGGGCCGTCGCTGGGCCGGGCGGTGCCGGTGAAATCGGTGTCCAAGACCATCGTCGCGGCCCTAACGGGGGCGGCGCTGGATCGCGGGGAATTGCCATCGCTCGATGCGACCCTGGGCGAGGTTGCGCCGAACCTGATCCCGTCGGGGGCCGATCCGCGCGTGGCAGGCATCACCATCGAAAACCTCGTGACCATGCAGGCGGGGTTGGAGCGGACCTCGGGCAGCAATTACGGGCCTTGGGTGAACAGCCGCAACTGGGTTGCCAATGCGCTGTCGCGGCCTTTCGTGGCGGAACCGGGCGCGCAGATGCTTTATTCCACGGGGTCGTTCCACATCCTTGGCGCGGTTCTGTCCGAAGTGTCGGGGCGGTCCTTGCTGGACCTTGCGCGCACACGGTTGGGCCAGCCTTTGGGCATCGACATCCCCGCATGGACCCGCGATCCGCAGGGGCGGTATCTGGGTGGCAACGAAATGGCGCTGACGCTGGATGGCATGGCGCGGTTCGGCGAGATGTACCGCATGGGCGGGCAGTTCGGCGGCACGCAGGTGCTGAGTGCCGATTGGGTCGCGCGGTCGCTGGAACCGCGCACGCGGTCGCAGTTCTCGGGCCTCAGCTATGGGTATGGCTGGTTTTTGGGGCAGGCGGACGGGGTGCGATATGCGCTGGCGCGCGGCTACGGCGGGCAGGTGATCTGCATGGTGCCGGCGCTGGAAAAGACGCTGGCGCTGACATCGGACCCGAACCTGCCCGCGCGGTCCGCAGGGCATTTCGGCGATATCATGCGGCTGATCGAAGGTGACGTGATCCCGCTGGCGCGCAGTCAGTTGGCGTGAAGAGCGGGGCAAGCCCCGCCCTACAGGTTTACACGCTGGTGCAGATGTATTTCATCTCCATGTAATCATCCATGCCATGCGATGACCCTTCGCGGCCCAGACCGGATTGCTTGACGCCGCCGAAAGGCGCCACCTCGGTCGAGATGATGCCCGTGTTCACGCCGACGATGCCGTATTCCAGCGCCTCGGCCACCTTGGTCACGCGGGACAGGTCCTTGGCGTAGAAATAGGACGCAAGGCCGAAGATCGTGTCATTGGCCTGAAAGATCACGTCGTCTTCATCCTCGAACATGAAGAGCGGCGCGAAGGGGCCGAAGGTCTCATCCGTGCTGACCAGCATGTCCTTGGTTGCATGCGTCACGATGGTGGGTTCAAAGAACTGACCGCCCAGATCATGCGGCTTGCCGCCGGTCAGAACCTTGCCACCCTTGGCCAAAGCATCGTCCAGATGTTCCTGCACCTTCTTGACCGCCGCGGGTTCGATCAGCGGCCCCAGCGTGGTGCCATCGGCCAAGCCGTCGCCCACGCGCAGTTTTTCGACGGCGACCTTGAGCTTGGCGGCAAAAGCGTCATAGACGCCTTTTTGCACATAGATCCGGTTGGCGCAGACGCAGGTCTGCCCGTTGTTGCGGAATTTGCAGGCGATGGCCCCTTCGACGGCCGCATCGAGATCGGCATCGTCGAACACGATGAACGGCGCGTTGCCGCCCAACTCCATTGAACATTTCATCACCTGATCGGCGGCCTGTTTCAGAAGGATCCGCCCCACTTCGGTCGATCCGGTGAAAGTCAGTTTGCGCACGATGGGGTTTTCGCAGAATTCTTTGCCGACTTCGGAAGAAGAGGTCGAGGTCACGACCGAGAACAGCCCCTTCGGCACGCCCGCTTCTTCGGCGAGTTTCGCCATAGCAAGGGCCGACAACGGCGTTAGCGACGCGGGCCGCACGACGAAGGCGCAGCCTGCGGCCAGCGCAGGGGCGACTTTCCGCGCAATCATCGCATTGGGAAAATTCCACGGCGTGATTCCCGCCGCCACACCGATGGGCTGCTTGATGACGGTGATGCGTTTGTCGGGCATATGGCCGGGGATCGTCTGGCCGTAAACGCGCTTGGCCTCTTCGCCGAACCATTCCACGAAGGACGCGCCATAGGCGACTTCTCCGCGCGCCTCGGCCAAGGGTTTGCCTTGTTCAGAGGTCATGATGATCGCCAGATCCTCCTGATTTTCCATCATCAGGTCGTACCATTTGCGCAGCACTTTCGCCCGTTCCTTGGCGGCCAGCGCGGCCCAGGGTTTCTGCGCTTTTTGCGCGGCATCGATCGCTTGGGCGACTTCGGCACGGCTCAGATCGGGCAGCTGCGCGATCACGTCGCCGCGCGCGGGATTCGTGACGGCAAAGGTTTTCCCGCTGGCGGCTTGCGTCCATTCTCCGCCGACAAACGCAGCGTCACAGACCAGATCGGGACGGCGCAGCAGGGATTTGAGGTTGGTCGTATCATCGAGCATGGTAGTCTCCTGTGACTTTGGCCTAATGTGGCCCCTGCAAGGGGGGAAGGTAAAGGGGGGACCGCCACATGGATCTGGACGAAGCTTATGCAAATGCGGCCTATATCCCCGGCGGTGCGGACTATCCTGATCGCTGGGCTGCGCAGGCGGCCAGCTTTCGTCAGTCGGCGCGGTGCGAGCTTGATCTGGTCTACGGCGAATCCGACCGCCAGCGGTTTGATCTGTTCCACCCCGACAGGTTGGCGCGGGGGGTCGTGATTTTTGTGCACGGCGGCTATTGGCTGCGCTTCGACAAATCCTTCTGGTCGCATCTGGCGGCGGGGCCGCTGGCGCTGGGCTGGGCGGTGGCGATGCCGTCCTATGATCTATGCCCCAAGGTCGGGATTCCGCAGATCGGCGACCAGATCGTGCGCGCCATCGACGTGATCGCGCGGCGTGTGCCGGGGCCTGTGCGGCTGGTCGGGCATTCGGCGGGCGGGCAATTGGTGGCCCGCGCGATGGCGCCGCGTCACGGGGCGGCATGGCAGCAACGCGTGGCCTGCGTCGTGCCGGTCTCTCCCGTGGCCGATCTGGCCCCGTTAATGCAGACCACGATGAATGCCGATCTGCGCATCACCCCGGAAATCGCGCAGGCCGAAAGCCCCGTCAATTCGCCCGTGCCGCCTTGTCCGGTGACGGTCTGGGTCGGCGGTGCGGAACGTCCTGCATTTGTCGAACAGGCGACCAAGCTGGCCCATGTCTGGGCCTGCCCGCTGACGATTGCGGAAAATCATCATCACTTCAACGTGATAGAGGACCTTGCCCTGCCCACCAGCCCGCTGACCATGGCGGTGGTGGCCTAGGCCATTTCCCTTGAAAAGCTGCGCAAACAGGACGGATTTTTGATCTTTCCTCTTGGCCTTGCCGCCCCTATAAGGATGGCAAGTTCCCCGACAATGTGAACCCGGCCCATGTGGTCTGCCCCTGCAAGGGCTTGGGTAAGGCTTGTCCGTCAGATCAGGAGACCAAAGATGTCTGATAAACCAATCATGGCCAAGGCGACCGCCGTCTGGCTCTGCGACAATACCACGCTGACCTTCAAGCAGATCGCCGATTTCTGCGGGTTTCACGAATTGGAAGTGCAGGGCATCGCCGATGGCGACGTAGCGGTCGGCGTCAAGGGGTTCGACCCCGTCGCCAACAACCAGTTGACGCAGGAAGAAATCACCAAAGGCGAGGCTGATCCGGCCTACAAGCTCAAGCTGAAGTTCTACGCCGCAGCCTCTGGCGAGGAAAAGCGCCGTGGCCCGCGTTACACACCCCTGTCCAAACGGCAGGACCGTCCGGCGTCGATCTACTGGCTGGTGAAATTCCACCCCGAATTGTCGGATGCCCAGATCGCGAAACTGGTCGGCACGACGAAACCCACAATCCTTGCGATCCGCGAACGCACGCATTGGAACATCAACAACCTTGATCCGATCGACCCGGTCGCCCTTGGCCTGTGCAAGCAGTCGGAGCTTGATGCCGCCGTGCAAAAGGCCAATGCCAAGAAAGCCCGCGAAGGCGGTGCGATGACTGACGATGAACGCCGCAAGCTGGTGAGCACGGAAACATCGCTGGGCATGGCCCCCGAACCCAAGATGCCGACGGCGATGGCGGGGCTTGAGACATTCAGCCTCAGCGATCCGCGCGATGATGCCGAAGACGAAGAAGACGCCCGCGACGTCAAGGATGCGGACAGCTTTTTCAATCTGCCCGATGATGACGATGACGAGGATGACGACGACCGTCGTTGATCCGGCGCTTGCCTGAATGAAAAACGCGCGGCCCTTGGGGCGCGCGTTTTGCGTTTGTCAGTCCGCGCTGGCCAGCAGGCCCAGGACATCGCGCAGCCTTTCATCGCTGGTT
Organism: Yoonia vestfoldensis DSM 16212; assembly: GCF_000382265.1. GTDB lineage: Bacteria > Pseudomonadota > Alphaproteobacteria > Rhodobacterales > Rhodobacteraceae > Yoonia > Yoonia vestfoldensis. The sequence goes on along the minus strand of NZ_KB907977.1, from coordinate 70,323 downwards.
TCGGACTGGTTGGCGTAGACCGTGATCTCTGCCGTCGCCCGCAGCCGCTGCGGGTTGGTTCCTGCTGGCAGCCGTTCCAGATCGGTGATCCAAAGCTCTGCCGTGGCAAGCTCAAGGCGAGAGACCACGCAATTGCCAAAAGCGTTGCGCACCGCATCGCAAAGCTCCTGCGCGGTGCGCATCGCATCGATCCGCGCGGCGGCGTTGAACACCGGCTTGTCCCTGTCCGGCATGTCGTGGAGCGGGACGGCGACAGTGAAAAAGGCACCGTTGATCACGTTGACGGGGTCACCGGGAAACGTGGCAGGAATATAGGCCAGATCGGCTGAAATCTCGATCCGGCCATCAGGCAGCACTTGGCTGGATGTGCGGGCCACGTCGCAGGCGGTTGCGAACCGGGTGATCACGTCGTCGCAATAGCGGATCATCCGTGCAGGTGCCCGCGCCGCGGCATAGAGCGGCAGGCGGATCGGGTCGGGCAAGCTTTCATCCGCAGCGAGAAGCTCAGCGACAGGCAGGATAATCGTGATCGCGACGACGCGTTGCGCAGACAGGGTTTCCGTCCCGAACGTGTCGCGCAGCGCGCTGCGGTCACGCATGAACTGCAAGGGGCTGGCGGGAAGCAATCGATCCGGCGCCGCCTGGCCCGCCGCGACCGCGGCCGCGTTCGAGGCAGCCCTTTCGTCCGACCCCAGCGACATCCGCAGGCTGTCGATATTGAGAGCGATCAGCGCGATTGCCGCGCACCCCACGCAGAGCGCAACGATGAGGCGCAGCAGTTTCATGGCGTCACCCGTGCCACAGGCGCGGGATCAAGCAAGGTCACGTCGCCGCCAATGGCCTCATTCAGCAGCGCGCCGTGCAGTGCGTCGATCGTCGCTTGCAGCGTGACCGGGTCGCCGGTGATCATATGGTCGGTCCGCATCAGGTATACATCCTGTCCACTTATGCCCCGATAGGTGAATGGCGCGGCTGGCATCGGTCCGACATGAACATGGGCGGCCGTTTCAGCCGCGACCAGATTGGTGCCGGCATCGACGCCCAGCGTGCCGGTGTACCAGGCGTTATAGGCCGCATAGCCCGTTGTGATACTCTGGAGTTGATTGCTGTATGACGCGTTGCCGTCGGCTTGTTGGACCGCGACCCAGTCGGGTTGCGGGTCACGCCATGGACGGATCATGCAGGCGCGGAGCGTATCGTCGGCACCGAACGCATGCTCCGGGACGAAATCGCTGACCAGCAGCGCCTCGAACGTGACGGCCTCTGGCGGGCGGACAAGGCCCGAGGATCCCGATGACACAATGGCCACATGCGCCAGCGTCACGCCGGGCGCGGTTTGCACGTTCCAGACGACCCCCTTGCCGAGATTTTGCAACACCAGATAGATCGGGGCGCTGGTGTCGGTCAGGAACACATCGACGCCTGTCATCTCGCCACGCACCTGCGCGCCCCAATCATAGGGGCGACCCTCCTGCGTGACACCGGCGATGTTGCGGGCCAGTTGGTCGATCATCGCGGCATCGGAAAAAGCACGGACAGGTACAGGCAAAGCGCCGTTTTCCATACGGACATTGACGATCTGTTCGCCGTCGCCGGGGCGACGCAGGTTGCACTGGTCATTGCGGTCGAAGGGGATGATCCGACCAATTTCCGTGGTGTCCCCCGGCAGGCTGGCATCCGTCACAAGATCGGCCAGTGCCAGCGGTTCGGGCAGGGTGCTGGCGATCGCAGGGCTTTGCAGGTTCGCTCCGCGCGTGCCGGGGCTTGGCAGGCTGTCGCTGGCGAAGGCACCGGACGTGTCGGTCGATTGCCCGGCGGAACCTGACGAAAACACCGCGCTGATGCCGGCAAGGCTGGCCGACATTTCGGGTGGCACTGCCTGCAGCGCGAAATATCCGCCGGTGCCCATGCCCGTGCAGATCACCGCCCAGATGATCGCATTGCGCAGCCGATTGTCATCGGGCGCGCCGCTGTTGTCATAGGTCAGGTCCTTGCGCACCTCCGAAGGAATCGTCGTGCGGGGCTGCTTGTTGAGTTCCTCGATCCGTCGCAAGCGTTCGGAGAAATCATTGGGCCGTTTATCGTTACTCATACCAGAATCCACCATACGGTCCTGGCCATAGGTCCGAATTCTGTCGGATGCAGTACCAATCTGCGGCAAATTGAAGGTATCTTGCGCGGTGCCTTACAAGGCCTTGCGGGCATTCAGCGCCGCAGTGATCGTGCCGTCATCAAGGTAGTCGAGTTCACCGCCCACCGGCACGCCTTGCGCCAGCGATGTGACGGTCACACCGGGCAGTTGATCGGCGATGTAATGCGCCGTTGTCAGCCCGTCGATGGTGGCCCCCAGCGCGATGATGACTTCGGTCACGTTTTCGGCGGCAGTCCTGTCGATCAGCTTGGGGATGCGCAATTCGTCCGGCCCGACCGCGTCAAGCGCGGACAGCGTGCCACCCAGCACGTGATAGCGCCCTTTGAACACGCCCGAGCGTTCCATCGCCCAAAGATCGGCCACATCCTCGACCACGGCGATCTGGCCGGTGGCGCGTTTGTCCGACAGGCAGATGTCGCAGAGATCGGCGGTGCAGATATTGCCGCAGTTGAGACATTCGCGCACCGTCGCGCCGACCTTTTGGAGGGCATCAGCCAAGGGCAGCAGCACAAGGCTGCGTTTCTTGATCATATGCAGCACGGCGCGCCGTGCAGAGCGTGGCCCCAGCCCCGGCAGCTTTGCCATCATGGCGATCAGGTGGTCAAGGTCTTCGGTGCCGTGCGACATGTGGGCCTATGTGCTGGCCGCCAAAAACTTTGATGCCTCCGGCAGGGATATTTGGGCTCGGAAGATGCGATCAGAAGGGCAGTTTCATGCCCGCAGGCAGGCCCATCGCCTCGGCCATCTTGCCCATTTCCTGCTGGCTGCGTTCGGCCGCCTTGGCCTGCGCATCCTTGATCGCGGCAAGGATCAGGTCCTCGACCACTTCCTTGTCGTCGCCGTTGAAGATCGACGGGTCGATATCGAGGCTTTTCAATTCGCCCTTGGCCGTCGCCGTGGCCTTGACGAGCCCCGCGCCGCTGACGCCTTCGACCATGATATGGTCGAGGTCGTCCTGCATCTGGGCCATCTTGCCCTGCATTTCCTGCGCCTGCTTCATCATCTTGGCCATGTCGCCAAGGCCGCCTAGTCCTTTGAGCATCGGATGTCTCCCTCGTGGTCTGTTCCTGAGATAGGTCTTTGGGGGCGGCCCCGCAAGCGGGTCAATCCTGCTCGAACGGGTCCCATTCGTCTTCGACCTCGGGCAACGCCTCGGCTTCGGCCTCCTGCGCCTTGCTGGCGGCGGTACGGATATCGGTGATGCGCGCCTTGGGGAAGGCTGCGATTACGGCCTGCACAAGCGGGTGGGCGCTTGCCTCGTCGCGCAGACTGATTTCAGCGGCGTCACGGGTCTGGGCGATGGTCGGCGCGCCGCCTTCGCTGACCACCGAAATGGCCCAGCGATTGCCTGTCCAAAGTTGCAGACGCGCCCCGAGACGCCCCACCAGATCAGAAGCCGCATCTGCGGTCGGCTGCACGGTGATCCGGCCGGGCTGGTAGGACACCAGTTGCAGGCCGGTTTCGACCTCGACCAGCAGTTTGACATCGCGGTGGCGGCGGATCAGTTCGACCACATCCTCGAAGCGCGCGTAATGTTGCAGGCCATCGGGGGCGAGCGCGGGGGCGGTTTGTGCGCTGCCGTGGGTGATAGAGGTGCTGCGCGCGCTGGGTCCGCCCGCAGGCGGGGCAGGCGGGGCAGGCGGCACGCGGGCGGGGCTGGATGGCGGCGGGGTCGCGTCTTTGAGCTTGCGCACCAGATCGTCGGGGCTGGGCAGGTCGGCCACATGCGTGAGCCGGATCACCGCCATTTCGGCGGCCATCATCGCGTTGGGGGCCATCGCCACCTCTTCCAGCGCTTTGAGAAGCATCTGCCACATCCGTGACAGCACGCGCATCGGCAAACCATCCGCCATGGCCTGACCGCGCGCGCGCTCATCGGGGCCGATAGTGGGATCGTTGGCGGCCTCGGGCGTGATCTTGACGACGCTGACCCAGTGGCAGACCTCGGCCAGATCGCGCAGCACGGCCATGGGATCGGCGCCATCGGCATATTGGCCCGAAAGCTCGGTCAGCGCATCGGCGGCGCGGCCATGCAGGATCATGTCGAACAGGTCCAGAACACGGCCACGGTCGGCCAGCCCCAGCATCGCGCGGACCTGAGCCGCGCTGGTTTCGCCCGCGCCATGGCTGATCGCCTGATCCAGCAGCGATTGCGCATCGCGCGCCGACCCTTCGGCGGCACGGGTGATCAGCGCCAGCGCATCGTCGCTGATCTGCGCCCCTTCGGCGGTGGCGATCTTGCGCAACAGGGCGATCTGGGTTTCGGGTTCGATCCGGCGCAGATCGAAGCGCTGGCAGCGCGACAGGACCGTGACCGGCACCTGCCGGATTTCGGTGGTCGCAAAGATGAATTTCACATGGGCGGGCGGTTCTTCCAGCGTCTTGAGCAGCGCGTTGAAGGCGTTCTTCGACAGCATGTGGACTTCGTCGATGATGTAGATCTTGTAGCGGGCCGAGGCCGCGCGGTAGTGCACGGAATCGATAATTTCGCGGATATCGCCGACGCCGGTGCGGCTTGCGGCATCCATTTCCATCACATCGACATGGCGGCCTTCCATGATCGCCACGCAATGTTCGCAGACACCGCAGGGGTCGGTCGTGGGCCCGCCTGTGCCGTCAGGCCCGATACAGTTCATCCCTTTGGCGATGATGCGTGCAGTAGTGGTTTTTCCTGTCCCCCTGATCCCCGTCATCATGAAGGCCTGCGCGATCCGGTCGGCGGCGAAGGCGTTGCGCAGGGTCCGCACCATCGCATCCTGCCCCACCAGATCGGCAAAGGTTTCGGGCCGGTATTTCCGGGCGAGCACTTGGTAACGCGGTTGATCGGTCATGGCGGCCTTCGGGATTCGGGCGATGCCGCAGCCTAGGGCCACGCGCGGCAGAGGTCCACCAAGCTGTTGCCGCTTCCTGCGCCATCGGGCAGGCTACGGGTGGATAGGGAGCAGCCGATGTCGGACTTTCAGATTTTCGCTTTGCCCGTCGCGGGCGGCACGCTCGCCTTGTCGCCTTTGCCGGTGGAGCCGGCCTTGCAGGTGCTCTTGGACTGGGGCCCCGATCTGGTCGTGTCGATGACCGCGCAGGAGGAAATGGACAGCCTTGGCGCGGGCGATTTGGGCGCGGTCCTGCGCGCGGCGGGGGTCGGCTGGCATCACCTGCCGGTGGCGGATTATGGCACGCCCGCTTTGCTCGATATCACCGTGATCGAAGGCGCAGCCCTTGCCACGCTGCGCGCGGGCGGCAAGGTGCTGACGCATTGCCGCGCCGGATGCGGGCGGTCGGGGATGATGGCGCTGCGCCTGATGATCGCGGCGGGCGAGGAAGCGGACCCCGCCCTGAACCGCTTGCGCGCGCTGCGCCCCTGTGCGGTGGAAACCGATGCACAATTCGCATGGGCCGAAGGTTAGCCGCCGGGCTCATCATCTTCCGAGCACAAATATCCCCGCCGGAGGCCTAAAAGTTTTTCCCCGCCCGCGTCAGGACTTCTGACGCGGCTTTTTGCTGCCTTTGGCCGTGCGCCCCTGTTTGCGCACCTTGTCGCGGGCTAGCGCAATGGCCTCGGTCGCTTGTGTGTTTTCGGATTTCAGTTTCTTGAAGCGCGCCAGCCTGTCGGGGTCGACCTGTCCTGCCTTCACAGCGGCCTGCACGGCACAGCCCGGCTCGCCCTCATGCGCGCAATCGCGGAATTTGCATTGTTCTGCCAGTTCCGAGATTTCGGGGAAGGTCGCGTCGATGCCGAACCCCACCTCCGCCAACCCCAGCCCGCGCATGCCCGGCGTGTCGATCAGCCAGCCCCCCGTCCGCATCCGGTGCAGCGACCGTCCCGTTGTCGTATGCCGTCCGCGCGCGTCATCATCGCGGATGTCGCGGGTCGCGGCATTGCCCCCGGTCAGCGCATTGGCGATCGTCGTCTTGCCCACACCCGAGGTGCCCGCCAGCGCCACGGTCTGCCCCGGCCCGCAATAGGGGGCGAACTGCGCGACCAGATCCGCGCCCTTGGCATTGACCGCCAGCACATCCAGATCGCGGCCCAAGGCACGCGCCTGATCGGCAAAGCGGTCGGCTTCGTCGGTCAGATCGGCCTTGGTCAGCACGATCACAGGGCGCACGCCCGCGTCATGCGCCAGCGCCAGATAGCGTTCCAGCCGCGCGGGGTTGAAATCGGCGTTGCAGGATGTCGTGATGAACAATGTATCCAGATTGGCGGCGATCAGCTGCTTGTCGCCGGTGTGGTATTCGGTGCCGCGCGACAGTTCGGTCTGCCGGTCCAGCACGCGGATCAGCCGGTATTGGTCCGGCGCACAAAGCACGAAATCACCCACCGCGACAGAAGCTGTCGTCAGGCCGGGGTCTAGCGTCAGCTCGAGCGGTCCGGCCTCGGTCAACGCCACCACGCGGTCGCGGTGAACATTGGCGATGCGCGCCGGTGTCAGATCAGCGTCTTCGGGGGCCAGTTGCGCCTGCTGGGCATCATGCCATCCGAGGTCTTCCAGCCGCATCGGGGCGATCACCATTGCGGGCAGCTTGCGCGGGATTCGGTAATCGGAGCACCCTTTCGTTATCGCACAGAACAACAGGCTTTGCCCGCCCGGTTCGTCTGGTCGTGCCGGTGATCGTACGCAGGGCAGCACCGCACCGCAAGCCTGTTGCGCGGGGTCGCAGGATCGCGCAAGCGACCGTGGCTGCCGTCGCGCAGGTCTGCCACGCATACGAACCCGGGGATTGGTGTTTTCGCACCAAAACGCATTAGTGTTGCAAAACCTGCCCGATGCGCACCGCGGTGGCGGAGCGCTGGCCGCCGAAAGGATACGACATGACACATACACCCGAAGTCGCCGCCTTCTGGGACGAACCGACCGGAAGCTGGCAATATGTTTTCCACGACCCCGCCACGATGAAAGGCGCGATCGTCGATCCGGTCTGGAATTTCGATCCGCTGTCGGGTGCGACCGCGACACGCGACGCGCAAACCGTGCTCGATTATGTGCGCGCCAACGGGATCGATGTCGAATGGGTTCTCGATACGCACCCGCACGCCGATCATTTTTCCGCCGCTGTCTGGCTGAAGGATCGACTGGGTGCCCAGACCGGCATAGGTGAACATGTCGTCAGGGTGCAGACGCTGTGGAAGGATATCTACAACCTCGGCGATGATTTCGCCACAGACGGCCGGCAGTGGGACCGCCTCTTTGCGGATGGCGACACGTTCATGGTCGGCAGTCTGAAGGTGAATGTGCTCTTCTCGCCCGGACATACGATGGCATCTGTCACCTATGTGGTGGGGGATGCGGCATTTGTGCATGATACGCTGATGATGCCCGACAGCGGGACCAGCCGCGCGGATTTCCCCGCCGGGTCATCCGCGGATTTGTTTGACAGCCTTGGGCGGATCCTCGCGCTGCCCGATGATACACGTCTTTATGTCGGGCACGATTATGCGCCGGGACGAGAGCCTGCCTGCATGGCCACCGTAGCGGAACAGCGCCGCGCGAACATCCATCTGGCCGATGCCCCTGACAAGGCCACGTTTCAGGCCCGCCGCGATGCACGCGACGCGACGCTGCCCTTGCCCAAGCTGATGCTGGCCGCGCTACAGATCAACATTCGCGGTGGTCGCGCGCCAGAGGCTGAAAGCAACGGACGCCACTATCTCAAATTGCCGCTGGATTATTTCCAGGCGCGCCCCGGCAAATAATCGGGCTTGGTCTTTTCCGAGGTCCAACGCCGCCGGACGCTGCCTGATCGTGGCGCCTGGCCCTTGGACGCGGTGCGCTACCGCTCATGTCCCATCGCCCGGAACTGTCCCATCCAATCGTTCACGCGCCCCAGATGCGCGCTGCCTTCGTCGCTCAGATGCCCGAAGTCCATGTAGACGAAAATGCCGTCCGTCAGAACATCACAGACGCCATCGCGGCAGAAATCGTCATGGAGCCAGTAGACAGGAACCTCTTGGCTGACATTGCGCAGCATGGCGTTTGTTGCCGTGTCGGTCTGCAAGGCAAAGTCGCAAGTGGATTCGTCCATGCCGAAATAGACGCTGCGCATCAGGCATTGACCGATATCCCAGCCGGTGCGGGGCGTCGGGGACACGATCACGACATCCGCGCCCGTTTCCCGGATCGCGTCGGCCGTCGCGACCAACCGGGCCTCGATAAGCGAAATATCCGATCCGCGGACGACATCGCCGCCTGCGACGATCAACCTGTCACGGAAAAGATGGTCGAATGGCGATGACAGCACGACAAGCCGCAGGTTATCCTGTGCGCGCACCCATTCCATGACCTGGTCGTTGAAGGCGATGCATCCCTCGGCCCACTCCCGCGTGTGGAATTGCGCGATGCCGATGACCGGCGAACAGCTTTGCAATGTGAGTTGTTGCATCCCGATGCCGGGTTCGCTGGCCAACATGCCGGGGGCGAGATGGCTTGCAAAGCTGTCCCCCCACAGCAAGACATCCGGCGTTGGCGACGTTTGGCACGGTGGTGCCGTGACGAACGTCCCCTGGCAGCCCAGATTCAGTCCGACGTTCCAGGCAAGCCTTTCGTCGAGGCTCGCGAAAGTGACGTCGCCGTTCTTGCGCCACGGGAAGCCATCCCCGAAATGGACGACCAGACCAGTCGCCACGATCACCGCGCCGACTGTGCCGCTTGCCACAAAGACACCGCGTTGCGATGCGATCCGCGGATGGGGGCGGGTCCTGAACGGCTGTTCTACCCAGTGCCAGCTTGCCCATGCCAGCAGCAAGGTCGCACAGGCCAAAACCATCATCAATGCATCGCTTGGTTCGGTACTGCTGCGCAAGCGGGCGAAAGCGAACAGGGGTTGGTGCCACAGATAGGCGCTGTAGGAAATCAGTCCGATCCCGACAAAAGCAGGGGTCGAAAGCAGTCTTGCAGTCCATGTGTCCTTGTCGGCAAACAGGATGATCAGCGCTGTTCCCGCAACGGGCAGCAGGGCATAGAGCCCCGGAAACGGTGTATGGCTGTCGAAATAAAAAACGGAAAACACGATCAGCGCCAGGCCAAGCGCCGCAAGGATGCCGCTGGACCGCTGCGCCCGGCCACGGGTTGCAAAGGCGCAAATCGACCCTGCAAGCAGTTCCCATGCCCGCGTGCTGATCAGATAGAAATTCGCCTCGGGATCACGACGCAGGGTCAATTCAGACAGCAGCAGGCTCAGCACTGCGACCGCGACGATGCCCCAAAGCACACGATTGCGACCAAAGCGCCAACCCCAGAGCAGAAACACCGGAAACAGCAGATAGAACTGCTCTTCGACGGCCAGGCTCCAGGTGTGCAGCAATGGCTTCAACTCGGCCGCAGCGGCGAAATAACCGCCTTCCTGCCAGAACAGGATGTTTGATCCAAAAAAGACCACCGCGATCAGGCTTTGCCCGAAATCCTGCAATTGCGACGGCAACATCCACAGGTACGCAAAGGGCAGGCAGGCCAGTATCACGATGAACAACGCCGGTAGAATGCGCCGCGCTCTGCGTTCATAGAAACGCAAGATTGAAAAACGGCCGGTTTCCATTTCGTCGATCAGGATGCCGGTGATCAAAAAGCCGCTGATCACGAAAAACACATCGACGCCGACATAGCCGCCGCTGAAGACGCCAAAGCCGGCGTGAAAGAAAATGACCGGCAACACAGCGACCGCGCGGAGTCCGTCGATCTCTCGTCTGTAATGCATCTTGGCTATGGGGCGGTGATGAATGACATGGTCCCAACATGTACCATCGGGGCTGTTCGCTGAATAGCAAAGACTGTGGTGAACGTCTCTGCGCGCAGGGATCATCGTGTTTCTTCGCGGGGCGCATGAAAAACAGGCATGCATCGGGCCAGAAAATCTGGAAACCGGCGGAACCGAGCCTATTTTCAATGCGTTGCATCGCTGCTCCTTGTGCTTTGTTGCGGTGCAGCAATATGTGCAGCTTTCGGGGCCATGCTGCAGAATCGCTGGTGCGATGACAACTTGTGGACTCGGATAGTTTAGGAACTGACATGGTTTTTGCGACACTCATGAACAGGCGTCATCTGTTGAAATCCGGCGCTGCAACCGCAGCGGTGCTGATGGCCGGGCGCGGCGCAGCGCAGGATGTCGCGGCCCAGACCGTACCGGCACCGTTTTCCTTTGACGTGCTGACTGAACTGGCACAGACAAAAGCCGCAGAGCCCTATGTCGCGCCTGCGCGCCCCGAAGGATTTTTGGGCTCGCTGGATTATGACGATTACCGGCTGATCCGGTTCAGGGCTGATCGTGCGCGCTGGGCCGACACGGATGCACGGTTTCATGTTCATTCCTTCCACACGGGCTGGCTGTTCGGCGAACCCGTGAAGCTGTTCGAGGTCACCGGGACCGGGGAAAGCATGACCGCCACCCCGATGGTCTTTTCGACCGAGGATTTCGAATATCTCAATGATCTGGCCGACCGTGTGCCCGCCGATGCCGAGCTTCCGGGCGTTGCAGGGTTTCGGCTGAACACGCCGCTCAACCATCCCGACAGGTTCGACGAACTGGTATCCTTTCTGGGCGCCAGCTATTTCCGCGCGTTGGGGCGCGACAGCCGCTATGGGCTGAGCGCGCGGGGATTGGCGTTGAATACGGCAGGCCCCCAGCCCGAGGAATTTCCACGTTTCACGCGGTTCTACCTTGAACGAGCGTCCGATTCTGCTGCCGAGGTCGTGGTCTATGCGCTGCTTGACAGCCCCAGCGTCACCGGCGCCTACCGCTTTGTCATCCGCCCCGGTGACACGACCGAGATGGACGTCACCGCCCGGCTGTTTTTCCGAGCAGACGTCACTGAACTGGGCATCGCGCCGTTGACGTCAATGTTTTTGTTCAACGGGATTAACCGCGCCGGCTTTGACGATTACCGCCCGCGTGTGCATGACAGCGACGGCCTGCGGATCGTGCAGCGCGGCGGTGATGTTCTCTGGCGACCGCTGAACAACCCGTCGCGTCTTGCAGGGTCATATTTCGTGGAAAACAATCCGGTCAGCTTTGCCCTGCACCAGCGCGAACGCGATTTCGCGAAATACCTCGATGCCGGCGCGCATTATGAAATGCGCCCCTCTCTCGAAGTCGTGCCGATGGGTGATTGGGGTCCGGGCCATGTCCGCCTGATCGAAATCCCGACCGAACTGGAAGTGGAAGACAATATCGTCGCCTATTTCATCCCCGAGGGTACGGTCACCGCAGGCGATACGCGTGAATTCGCCTATCGGCTGCGTTGGGGCGATTTGCCCGAAAACGACAATGCCGAACTGGCCCATGTGGTCGAGACCCGCGCCGGGGCCGGGGGCGTGTCGGGCGTGATCAACCCCGAGAACAAGCGCAAATTCGTTACTGATTTCAAGGGTGGCTTTCTGTCCCGCCTGACCGAAGCGGACGAGGTGACACCAGTTGTCAACGTCATGGGCGGCACCGTGGTCAGCGCCACGCTTGGCCCTGTTGATGACGGCGACATCTGGCGCATCGTGCTGGATATCCAATCTGACGACGCTCTCGTTGAACTTTCTGCGCATGTCGCGGGTTATGGTCGCAAGCTGACAGAAACATGGCTCTACCAATGGATCAGACCTGATGCGTGATACTGCACACAAAGACGATTTCGATATCGAACACATGGTCGCCCTGATCGGCGCGCCTCCCGCCGCGCCGATGGTCGTCGTGCGTCAGGACCTTGAACGCGCGAGAGCGCATCCGCAACACGGGTTCTTTCCGCGTCTGCTGGGTGTTCTCACACAGAAAGCTGGCCAGTAGATCATGGCCGACGCGGTGCAGGTTGACCGCAATGTGGCGGCTGTGCGTGCAGTGGCGCTGGCGGCCAGCGTCACCGCCGGTTTCGTCGCTTTCTTCTTTTTTCTGCGATTTGGGGCCGCTGACGGCCTGGACGCCATCGACGTATTGCGCAGCGGCCTGCTGCTGGTCTCGACCTTCTGGCTGTCCTGGGGGGCGATGCAAGCCGTCCTTGGGCTGATGACCCAAAGCTCGGCGCCCGACATCGACCGCACCGGGCCGTTGGATGGAAGGACCGTCGTCCTTGTGCCGATCTACGAAGAGGATCCGGTGACCACTTTCGCGCGGATTGCCGCGATGGACATGTCCTTGCAGGCAACCGGTCACGGCGACAGTTTCGATTTCGCAATCCTGTCCGACACACGTGACGATCTTGTCGCGGCGCGCGAACGGATTTGGTATCTGCGCCTGCTGCGCGACCGCGACGGTCAGGGGCGGATATTCTACCGCAGGCGTGCCAGCAACAAGGGCAAGAAAGCAGGCAATGTCGAGGATTTCATCCGGTCCTCGGGGGCGGCGTATGATTTCGCCATTATCCTCGATGCCGACAGCCTGATCGAAGGGGCCACGATGGTCGAGATGGCGCGCCGCATCCAAGCGGACCCCAAGCTTGGCCTGCTTCAGACCTTGCCGCGCATCATTCAGGCCCGGTCACGGTTTGGCCGCGCGATGCAGTTTTCGGCGGCGTTCAATTCCCCCGTCTTCGCGCGCGGTCTGGCGATGATGCAAGGGCGGACAGGGCCGTTCTGGGGGCATAATGCCATCATCCGCATCCGTGCCTTCGCACAAAGCTGCGGGCTGCCCGAACTGGCGGGCAAGCCGCCTTTCGGTGGTCACATCCTGAGTCACGATTATGTCGAGGCGGCGTTGCTGGCGCGGTCTGGCTGGACGGTCCGGCTCGACGATGATCTGGGCGGCAGCTACGAAGAAGGGCCTGACAACATCGTCGATCACGCCAAACGCGACCGGCGCTGGTGTCAGGGCAACCTGCAACATGCGCGGCTGCTGTTCGCCCCCGGTCTGCGCGGGTGGAGCAGGTTTGTTTTCCTCCAAGGAATCCTGGCCTATCTGGCGTCGGTGGTCTGGCTTGGCTTCCTGCTGGCCAGCATCGCCGCGCCGGTCTTCGGGCCGCCCGTCGTGCATTTTCCGACGCAATACTGGCCGCTCCCCGTCACTCCGCCGGACGAGACGGCGCTGGCCGTCGCGCTTGTGATCGGTATTTTCGGGCTACTGATCCTGCCCAAACTGCTGATCGGCGCGGATGCGGTCCTGCGGGGCCGGGCCGGGCGGTTCGGGGGCTGGTGGGCCGCGACCGCCTCGACCATGACCGAGCTCTTGCTGTCGTCAATCACGGCCCCGATCTTCATGATGTATCAAACGCGGTCCGTCTTTCAGGTTCTGTCGGGGCGCGATGGCGGCTGGCCTGCGCACAACCGCGGCGACGGGCAATTGGATCTGTCCGAGGCATTCGCCGCCAGCTCATGGATCGTGGGTCTTGGGCTGATCGGGCTTGCCCTTGCAGCAGCTCTGTCCCCCGCGCTGGTGCCTTGGTTCTTGCCGGTGACGCTGCCGATGGTGTTGTCGCCCCTGATCATTTCGTGGACGTCAAAGCCGGGCGCTGCGTCGCTTTTCATCACGCCTGAAGAAGCATCGCCTGCACCCGTGATGCGCCTGCGGACAAAGGTGCTGGACAGCTGGCAAGCGGGCGACACCGCCGAGCAGCCAGAGCTGCTGACCGGGCAGTTGCAGCATGTCTGACATCATCGGCAGCCGGATGGGACCGGCCGGCGGACGTGACCCACGGCTTGATGTTTTCCGCGGGCTTGCCTTGGTCATGATCTTCATCAACCACGCGCCACGCAATTATCTGGAAAACTTCACCAACCGGAACTTCGGCTTTTCCGACGCGGCAGAGGGTTTCGTGTTTATGTCGGGCATCGCCGCGGGCATCGCGTATTCGGGCTATTTTCGGCGCGGCGATCCTGTTGCTGGCATTACCCGCGTGCTGGCGCGGGTCTGGACGCTTTATCAGGTGCATATCCTGATCACGGTGACGGCACTGGCGATCGCCGCCGCTGCGGCCCATTGGTTCGACGCACCAGAGATGATCCGCAAGCACGGAATTTGGGTGCTGGTGACCGATCCGCTGGGGTTCCTGATCGGGGTGCCGTTGTTGGGGCATCAACTGGGGTATGTGAACATCCTGCCGCTTTATCTGGTGCTTTTGCTGCTGGTGCCGCCCGTCATCTGGGGCGCGTTGCGCTGGCCGCGGACGGTGCTGGGCCTCTCTGTCACAATCTGGCTCGCAGCGGGGATCCCCCGCGTCAATTTTCCGAATTACCCGCAGGACGGCGGCTGGTTTCTCAATCCGTTGTCATGGCAATTGTTGTTCACCATCGGCGTGCTGACCGGCGTCGCGCACAAGGCGGGCAGGCGTTTCGTGCCAGTCCTGCCGTGGCTGCAATGGCTGACCGGCGGCTTTCTTGTGCTGTCGCTTGTCTGGACGCAGTGGCCCGGTTTCGCGGGGGTCATGCGTGATGGCCTGAAAGCGGCGCAGGACGCAGGCGTTCCTTGGGTCATCACGGGCTTCAACAAAAGCTATCTTGCCGCGCCCCGGCTGCTGCATATTCTGGCGCTGGCCTATTTCCTGTCGAGCTTCGCCATCGTCAGGCAGGTGTGCCATCATGCCGTCGCGGCCCCCTTGGCCCTGCTGGGGCAGCAGGCGCTGCCGGTATTCGCGCTGGGTACTTTGCTGGCTTTTGCGATTCAGGCGGTCAAGACGGTGACAGGTCAGGATATCGTCCTCGACACGCTCATGATCGTCGGTGGGCTGCTGGCACAAGTCGCTCTCGCTGCTTCAAAAAAATATTGGCCAAAGCCGCACGCCGCCGCAGCGGCCTGATCCCGTTCCGAAACGACAAGGTGCCCTGCCGCAGATTATTTTCGCGCACCGCTTGTGGTCGCCTGCGCCGATACACAGGTCTTTGACGCAAGGATAGGCACGCTATCCCCAAAGGACCCTCCAGATGGATTATGTTTATGTGATCGCCGGCCTGATCGGCCTGTTTTTCGGCGGCGAGGCGCTTGTGCGTGGCAGTGTCGGTGTCGCGCGACAGCTGGCGATCCCGCCTTTGCTGATCGGGCTGACGGTGGTCGGTTTCGGCACCTCGACGCCTGAATTGCTGGTGTCGGTGCAGGCAGCCTTGCGCGGCGCGCCCGATATCGCCGTTGGCAACATCGTGGGGTCGAACATCGCCAATATCCTGCTGATCGTCGGTCTGACAGCGCTGGTCTGGCCGATTACCGTCACGGGTGCAACATTGCGGCGGGACACGCTGGTGATGGTCGGTGCGGCGTTGGTGCTGCTGCCGGTCTTTGCGCTTGGGCAGATCGGGTTGTTGCCTGGGCTTGTCCTGATTGCGGGACTGGCGGTCTATCTGGTCTGGGCTTACCGCGCGCCGGGCGCAGCCGAGCCCGATGATGCGGACCTGCCCGCACCGGCATCGACACGGGTGTCGATCCTGTGGGTCATCGGCGGGCTGGCCGTGCTGATGGCGGGGGCACGGTTTCTGGTGGACGGGTCCGTGAACATCGCGCGGGGCTTCGGGATTTCCGAAGCATTCATCGGGCTCACTATCGTCGCGGTCGGCACGTCCCTGCCAGAGCTTGCGACATCGCTGATCGCAGCCTTGCGCCGCCAGTCCGAGATCGCGATCGGCAACATCGTCGGCTCCAACATCTTTAACGTGCTGGGAATTCTGGGGCTGACAGCCGTGATTGCGCCTGTGCCTGTCGCCACACGGTTCCTGAGCTTCGATCTGCCGGTGATGATCGCGGCGTCACTGGTGCTGACGGGCCTGTTGCTGACCCGTCCGGCGATTGGTCGCGGGATGGGGGCGGCCCTTTTGGCAGGCTATGTCATCTATGTCTGGGCCGCGCAGGGATAGTCATCGGGCACCGGACCGACGCCGCGCCAACCCCGCGGATCGTCAGCCTCCTGTCAGGTTTGGCGTCTAAAGACTCTCGACCGGCCATTCAAATCGCGGCATGTCTGGTGACAGCCGCCGTCGTGACGGGCGGCATGGATTGTCCCGGCCGCGCGACCCGGCCAAGAATGGAAAGCGGCCCCTGATGCGCGTCCTGCTTGTCGAAGACCACCCGCCGCTGGCCGAGGCTGTCTGCGATGCCTTGCGGCGCGCGGGGTTTGCTGTCGATCACGCGGCGACCGCTGCCGATGCACGCGACATGGCGGCTTTGGCCGATTACACGCTGGTCTTGCTGGACCTTGGTCTGCCCGACGGCGATGGTGCGTTGCTTTTGCCGGTCCTGCGGGACGACGGGCGTGTGCCTGTGATCGTGCTGACAGCCCGCGATCAACTGGCGGACCGTCTGGCCGGTCTGGACGGCGGTGCGGATGATTACGTGGTCAAACCCGTCGAAATGCCCGAGCTTGTGGCCCGTTGTCGCGCGATCCTGCGCCGCCCCGGCGACCGTTCCGACAAGATTCTGAGGATCGGGCCTTTGGCACTGGATACGGTCGCCCGCAGTGTCAATGTCGATGGCGAGCCCTTGATCCTTGGCCGTCGCGAAACTGGCGTTCTCGAACAACTGATGCGTGCGGCGGGCCGCGTCGTTTCGCGGCAGATGCTGGAAGAGGCGATTTACGGTTTCGACGACGAGGTCGGTCCGAACGCGCTGGAAGCTGCCGTCTCGCGGTTGCGCCGCGCGCTGGACGCGGCAGGGTCCCCCTTGCCCATCGTGACGGTGCGCGGCGTGGGCTATATGCTGCCGCGCGAGGCGGCTGGATGATTGCTGCCAAGCGCCCGCTCGCCCAGACGCTGACGCGCGGCCTTGTCGTGATCGCGCTGAGCGTCGTCGCGCTGAATGTCGTGGTCGTCGGCACCTATTACGGCACCGACCGCCCGGCGATCGAGGCCGAGGCGGTCGCGGATATGACCGAACGGCTGGGTGCCGCACTGGACGGGACGATTCTGCCTGCCGATGCCCCTGCGCGCACGATATTCGCAGACTTTCCAGAGGCCTATGCCTTTGCGCTGGTCGACAGGACTGGCATGGTGGTCGACGCGATGAACGCGAACCTGATCCCCCCGTCGGCAATCGACATCTATGCCGATGACTGGATCACGCGGATTGGGCTGCCTGACATGCGGCGCGTCATTGCGTGACATGAATTCGAGGGGCGAACGGACGGGCTGCGCATGATCTTCGTGATGAACGCCGACCCTGCGGGGCTGTTGCGGCGCGCCTACCTGAGCGAATTGCGCCAGCACGTCTGGGGTCCCGTGCTGCCGATGGCCTTTCTGCTGATCGTGGGGAGCGCGCTGTTGATCCGGCGCGAACTGGCCCCCGTGGCCCGCGCCGCTGCATGGGCGCGCGCGATCCGGCCCGGCGCGGTAACGCCGCCGCCTGCCGGGCCTGTCCCGGCCGAAGTGGCTGACCTGATCGCCGCGACCGAACGCGCGCTCGACCGCCTGACCACCGCCTTGGCTGCCGAAACCCGCCATGCCGCAGAGGCCGCACACGCGCTGCGCACGCCTGTCGCGGTTCTTGTCGCACGGCTTGACGCGCTGCCGCCCGGCGACACGACAGAGCGCTTGCGCGCGGACCTTGCGGCCTTGTCGCGCACGGTGCAGCAGGTGCTTGCGGCGTCGCGGACGGATGTGCTGACGGTGCCGGACGATGCGGCGCTGGACCTGCGCGACCCGGCAGGGACCGTCACGGCGGCACTGGCCCCGTTTGCCTATGCCAAGGGGGTCGCGTTGTCGCTGTCCGTACCCGATGCGCCCATGCTGGTCCGCGCGAACCGAGAAGGCGTGGAACTGGCGCTGACGAACCTGATCGAGAACGCGATTCTGCACGGCGGTCCCGGCGTTGTCGAGATTGTCGTCGGGCCGGGGCCCGACGTTGCGGTGCGCGATCATGGGCCGGGTCTGCCCGCCGCAGCGGAATCGCGGGTCTTCGAGGCGTTCTGGCGCGGTCCGGCGGCGGCACTTGGTGGTACGGGCCTTGGCCTTGCCATCGTGGACCGGCTGCAACGCGCGCAGGCGGGCGCTGTCACGGTAGAGGCTGCGGACGGCGGCGGCTGCAAGATCGTGCTATCCTACCTTTCCGCGTGAATGCGGTATCCCGTCAGGCACTGGTCAGACTCACATCATAAAACACGCCCATCGGATCGACGACCGATCCATCAAAGGAGTGACGCATGACCGAAACGCAGAACATGACCAACGACCGGACCACGCAAGACGGCCAGACCACAAACGACCCGCAAAAGCTGAACCTGCGCACCCTGCGCGACTGGCTGTCCGGCGATGTCGACATTCGCGTGCCACGGGGGTGGCTTGTCGCCGGAGCGGCAGCCTTTGCCGCGCTGCTGATTGTCGCGCTTGACTGACGCCGATCCCAGACCGACACACCAAAAGGAACCGCCATGAAATTTCTTGCTATCGCCGCCCTTTGCGCTGCCCTGACCGCCCCTGCCGCCTTTGCCGATACGCCCACGACACCAATCGCCGACGTGCAGCGCGGCACGATGGTGACCGTCGCCGGTATCGTCGAGCGGATCACCGATGAAGATGAATTCCGCCTGACTGACGCAAGCGGCAGCATCCGTATCTATGTCGGCCCGAACTGGGTGCCTGCTGAAGTCGGTGAAAGCGTCGCGGTCAACGGTTTCGTGGACGACGATCTTGTCATGCCGCGCGAGATCTACGCCCGCAGCCTGACCCGCGCGGATGGCACGGTCATCACGTTTGACCGACGTTACGACTGACGCGCATCTGACGGCAGGCTATGTCTGGCCTGCCGTCGTCCCGCTCTGACCTAGCCCATCCGTTCGGAGGCATAAGACCCCGGCGAAGCCGGAAACACGACCGTCTTGTTGCCGTTCAGCATGACGCGGCGGTGGATATGGGCGTGGATCGCGCGCGCCAGAACCTGGCTTTCGACGTCGCGCCCAAGGCTGACGTAATCGGCAGGCGACTGCGCATGCGTGACCCGCGCGATGTCCTGTTCGATGATCGGCCCCTCATCGAGGTCGGCGGTGACGTAATGCGATGTCGCCCCGATCAGTTTGACCCCGCGTTCATAGGCCTGCTTGTAAGGGTTGGCGCCCTTGAAGCTGGGCAGGAAGGAATGGTGGATGTTGATGATCTTGCCCGACATCTGCTGGCACATCCGATCCGACAGGACCTGCATGTAACGCGCCAGAACGATAAGCTCTGCGCCCGTCGAATCGACCACATCCATGATGCGAGCCTCGGCCTCGGGCTTGTTTTCCTTGGTGACGGGGATGCAGTGGAACGGGATATCGTGGTTCACCACGACTTTCTGGTAATCCATGTGGTTCGAAACCACGGCCACGATGTCGATGGGCAGCGCGCCGATCCGCCACCGATAGAGCAGGTCGTTCAGGCAATGCCCGAACCGCGACACCATGATGATGACTTTCATCCGCACTGCTTCGTCGTGAAAGGCGTAGTCCATGCCGAATCGGGTGCCGATCGCGCTGAACTCATCCGCCATCATGGCAAGCGTCGCACCCGTTTCGCTGGTAAAGCTGACCCGCATGAAGAACTTGCCGGTCAAGGTGTCGTCGAACTGGGAGCTGTCGGTGATGTTGCAGCCATGATCAGCCAGAAATCCGGCGATGGCGGCGACGATGCCACGGGCGCTGTCGCAGGTGACGGTCAGGGCGAATCTGGTCATGGGATGCTCTCAGAGATAAGACGTGATGGTGGTGGCGACTTTGGGCCTTACATTTCATAGCCATGCGGTGGTGCACAAGGATGATGACGAGACGTGAAACTCCGTTACCATGGCCCTGCAGATCATCCTTTCGTCGGAGCTGCCATAGCGATCACGACGATACGGATGCCGCAGGCGACGCGCGGCACCAAGCCACAAGGCAAACTGCGATCAACCGTTGCCGCTTCGGGCCGAATATGCCATCAAACGAGAAAGCAACTAAACGAAAGAGTTTAGATTTTGACCGACTACACAGCCCGCCGCACGATGATGGTCGACACGCAGGTCCGCCCGTCCGACGTGACCCGTTTCCCGATCATCGACGCAATGCTCAGCATCCCGCGCGAAGACTTCGTGCCCGACAATCTGCGTGAGGCGGCCTATGTCGGCGAAAACCTCGATATCGGCAACGGCCGGATCATGCTGGAACCACGCACGCTCGCCAAGATGCTGGAACTGGCCGATGTGCAGCCGGGTCACGTCGCTCTCGATATCGGCTGCGGCCTTGGTTATTCGACCGCTATTCTTGCAAGCCTGTGCGATTTCGTCGTCGCGATCGAGGATGACGACGCCCGCGCCGAAGAGGCGCAGACCCTGCTGTCGGGTCACGGAATCGATAATGCGGCCGTCATGGCGGGCCCGCTGATCGCGGGATCGGCGAAATCCGGGCCTTACGACCTGATCATGGTGCAGGGTGCGGTCGAATACCTGCCCGATGATTTGCTGGTGCAATTGCGTGACGGCGGCAGGATCGTCTGTCTCTTTGCGGAAGGTGCGCTGGGTGTCGTGCGGGTCGGCCACAAGATTGATGGCGTGGTCAACTGGCGCTTTGGCTTCAACGCCGGTGCGCCTGTGCTGGACGGTTTCCGGCACCCCGTTGCCTTTGCATTCTGACTGAAACGACCAGCCCGTGACAGGGCTTGCAAACTGATGACACCATAGGGACTGAAGATGATCAAACGCAGTGCATTGGCCGGATTGGCGATGATGATGACCCTGGTGGTGGCCCCCGCTGCCAAGGCCGAAACGCTGGCCGATGCGTTGGCGGCGGCTTATGCAAATTCGGGGTTGCTGGACCAGAACCGCGCTCTTTTGCGTGCGGCCGATGAAAATGTCGCGCAATCCGTCGCTGCGACGCTGCCGGTGCTCAACTGGGCGATCTCGACCAGCCGGACATATAATTCCGCCACGCCGGCCCCCGCACCGCAACGGACCTCGTCCACGACCGCCCGCATCGCGGGAGCCTTGACGATTTATGACGGCGGGGCAAACCGTCTGGCGATCGAAGCGCAAAAAGAGATCGTGCTGAGCACGCGTCAGTCGCTACGCAGCGTAGAGCAGGATGTTCTGCTGCGCGCCGTGCAGGCGTATATGAACGTGCGCCGCGAACGCGAATTCGTCGAATTGCGCCAGAACAACCTGCGCCTGATCACACAGGAATTGCAGGCAGCACGCGACCGTTTCGAGGTGGGTGAGGTGACCCGCACCGATGTGTCGCTGGCCGAGGCGCGCCTTGCCGGATCACAAAGCCTGCTGGCTGCCGCGCAGGGCAATCTCGCGCAATCCATCGAGGAATACCGTGCCGCCGTCGGCAGCGCACCAAGCGGGTCCGGCGTTGCTGCACCCGCGCCCGTCCTGCAATCGCTTCAGGAAGCCAAGGCTTTTGCCGTGCGCAACCATCCCGCTGTCCTGGAAGTACAGCATTCTGTCGCGGCTGCCGAACTCAGCATCCAGCGCGGTGAAGCTGCGCTGCGTCCGACACTGTCGCTCGACACGTTCGTGGCCGTCGATGAGGAATGGAACGAGAGCGCCCAAATCGGCCTGTCGTTGGGTGGCCCGATCTATAGCGGCGGCGCGATTTCCAGCCAGATCCGGCAATTGCAGGCGAATCGCGACGCCAGCCGCGCCGGGTTGCATCTGGCGCGGATCGGGATCGAACAGCAGGTTGGCAATGCTTATGCTGCGTTGCAGGTGGCGCGGGCCTCTGCACAAGCGTCCGAGCAGCAGATCAGCGCGGCGCGTATCGCCTTTGAAGGTGTGCGTGAAGAAGCCTCGCTGGGATCGCGTACCACCCTTGACGTGTTGAACGCCGAACAGGAATTGCTTGACGCGCGCGCCAACCGGATCGCGGCGGATGTCGACGAGGTGATCGCGTCTTACGCGGTCCTTTCGGCGATGGGGCTACTGACGGCTGACCATCTGCAATTGCCGGTGCAGCAATATGACGTCACCGCCTATTACAATCTTGTCAACGGCGCGCCGACGGCGACCTCGTCTCAGGGCGAAGCGCTGGACCGCGTGCTTGAAGCGCTGACCCGCGAATAACCGCGCTGTTGTTTTGTCAGACCCCTTCCGCTAGGATCTGGCGGTCGGATGTACAGCAGGGATGAACGATGTCGAACATGGCGCGGTCGGACGAGATTGACGAGCTTGTGTCCTCGGTCCGTAACCTTGTGGCCTACAAGGACGGCGCCGCAACGCGCAAGATCACGCCGCAGGACCGCCTGATCCTGACCCCCGCACTGCGGATAGACGATCCCGCGGTAGATACAGAAGTATCTGAAAACAAACCGCAAAGCGACCAGGACGAGGTGCTTGTCCTGCACAACGCAGTGCCGACCGACAAGGCAAGCCTGGGGGACAGGGTCGCCGAACTCGAAGTCGCGGTCACGGCGCGCGCCGAAGATTGGGAACCCGACGGCGGCGAAACTTTCGACCAGGCGGCTTGGGCGGCAAGCGCTTTTGAACCACCACAGGATGATTCGGCCACCCTCGTCACACCACTTTCCGACGATGTTCCTGTCGCAGACATACCCCAGCCGGAGCCCGAAGAACTGGACCCCAGCGATGCAGATGTCTCCGATCTGGAAACGCGGATCGCAAGCGACATTGTCGAACAGCATTTCGCCTCTCAGATCGACGAGGGTGCCCTGCGCGCCGCCGTTGTCCGCATCCTGCGCGAGGAATTGGCGGGTGATATGGGCGAACGGATCACGCGCAACGTGCGCAAACTGGTCCGCCGCGAGATCAACCGCGTGCTGGTGTCGCGCGATCTGGACTGACCAAAGGTCCGGCCAGCGCCAACAGCGCGTCGATATCCAGATGCTGTTCCAGATGATCGGCCAGCGCATCGAGCGTGGCCTGGACCTGCGCGTCATAGCCATAGGACGCGACAGGCTTGCCCATCTGCGCAAAGAACCCGGACCGGAAGGCATCGGCGCTGAACAGCCCGTGCAGATAACAGCCCATGATCCGCCCGTCGGGTGATGCCGCCCCTTCGCCGCGCCCATCCAGCGACAGCCATGCGCGCGCGCAATCGGGGCCGGTCGTCTCGCCCATGTGGATTTCATAGCCGCTGACGATGTCGCCCGTCGCGCGATAGACAGCCCGCGACAGCGCCAGCCGCTTTTGTGGCTGCATCACCGTCGTCACATCCAGATGCCCCAGCCCTGCCACGCTGCGGGCCGGTCCTTCGATCCCGTCGGGGTCGGCGATGGTGCGCCCCAGCATCTGATAGCCGCCGCAGATGCCCAGCACATGGCCACCGCGCCGGATATGCGCGGCAAGGTCGATGTCCCAGCCTTGCGCACGCAAATGCGCAAGATCCGCGATGGTCGATTTCGATCCCGGCAGGATCACCAGATCAGCATCGGCAGGCAGGGGACGCCCCGCCTCGACGATGTCGACGCTGACGCCGGGGGTCCCCGAAAGCGGATCAAGATCGTCGAAATTCGCGATCCGGTTCAGGCGCGGCACAACGATGCGGATATCGCCACCTGTGCGGCTTTTGATGTCCATCACATCCTCGGCGGGCAGTTTCCATGCATCCGCGAACCACGGGATGATCCCCAGCGGGGTCCAGCCGGTGCGCGTGGTGATGATATCCATGCCATCGGCAAACAGGGTCGGATCACCGCGGAACTTGTTGATCGCATAGCCTTTGATAAAGGCCAGATCATCTTGCGGCAGCACCGCATGTGTACCGACCATCTGCGCGATGACACCGCCACGGTCGATATCGCCGATCAGCACGACAGGCACACCCGCCGCCGCGGCAAAGCCCATATTGGCAATGTCGCCTGCACGCAGATTGACCTCGGCCGGGCTGCCCGCGCCTTCGACGATGATCAGGTCGCGGCCTTGCGCCAGCCTGTGAAAACTGTCCAGCACGGCGGGCAGCAGGGTCGCCTTGTGTTTGCCATAGTCGCGCGCCTTCAGGGTCGCGACACGCTGCCCCTGCACGATGACCTGCGCGCCGATATCGGTCTCGGGTTTGAGGAGGACGGGGTTCATGTCGATCATCGGGGCCAGTCCGCAGGCCAGCGCCTGCAACGCCTGCGCGCGCCCGATCTCGCCGCCGTCGGCGGTGACGGCGGCGTTGTTGGACATGTTCTGCGGCTTGAACGGGGCGACAGACAGGCCACGCCGCACGCAGGCACGCGCGATGCCCGCCACCAACATGGATTTCCCCACATTGGACCCCGCGCCCTGAATCATGATCGCCTTGGTCATTTTGCGCCCCCTGTCGGTGCTTGATACGCATCGGGCGGGCCGCCGCAAACGAAAAACGCGACCCCGAGGGGCCGCGCTTTTCAAACCGTCATGGATGGCGTCGCTTTCAGGCGGCGCGCGCTTCCTGCTCGGCTGCGTTGCGACGTTCGCTTTCTTCGCGCGACAAGGCGACCGAGGTGCGGATGCCTTTGCCGACGAATTCCATCAGGCCGTTGACCACACGTTCGTTGGGGTCGATCCCGGCACAGGACAAGACTTCACGGCCATCGCGCGAACGGGCCCAGCGGGCGATCTGTTCGGGACCATTGCCGTATTTCTTGTCATCCGCGATCGCGTCATCAAGCGCAGCAAGCACGACGGCAGCAAAAAGCTTGCGGGCACGGTTGCCCTGCTCGTTGTTGAAGGCTGTTCCGTCGACGAAATCTCTCATTTTGCTTCCTTTTTTTGCTCTTGCGGTTCCGCGTGCTCGCCCTTATGCACCGTTGGAGGCGATTCGGGGGTTCTCTTTTGGCATATCAGCCATGCACGAACCGCATAGCTCAACATCGACGATCGGCGACCTGACTGATCTTGCCAGCATGCCATCGCCCATATATAGGCGGGGTCGATCGCCAAACAACCCTTGGCCCCCATTCTGTCATGAAGTGACCCATGCCCAAAATCAATGGTAACGAAATCCGCCCCGGCAACGTGCTGGAACACGAAGGTTCCTTGTGGGGCGCTGTGAAAGTCGACCACGTCAAGCCCGGCAAAGGCGGCGCATTCGCGCAGGTCGAGCTGAAAAACCTGCGCGACGGTCGCAAGCTGAATGAACGTTTCCGGTCCGCCGACAAGGTCGAACGCGTGCGTCTGGACCAGAAGGACCAGCAGTTCCTGTATGAAACCGACGGCATGCTGACCTTCATGGACAGCGAGACCTATGAGCAGATTGCATTGCCCGTCGATATTCTGGGCGACCGCCGCCCGTTCCTGCAGGACGGCATGGTCGTGCATATCGAGTATTACGGCGAAGAGGCGTTGAACGTCACTCTGCCGCAGCGCGTGGTCTGCAAGGTGGTCGAAACAGAACCCGTGGTCAAAGGCCAGACGGCGGCGAACAGCTTCAAGCCCGCGATCCTCGATAACGGCGTCCGAGTCATGATCCCGCCTTTCGTCGGCACGGACGAGGATATCGTCGTGAACACCGAATTGTTCGAATACGTCGAACGCGCCTAGTTGCCGGCTTAGCCCGGGGGCCAGCCCCCGGACCCCCGGGATATTTTTGCTCGGAAGATGGCTGGTGTCAGTCGCCCAAAGTCACGGTCGCGCTGCCTGCCTGCATCGGGCCGTTGGCGCGGTCGAACCGCAGATAGGCGATGGCCTGATCCCCGCTGACCGTGTGCAGCACGCCCGCCTCTTTGCCATCCGCCGTGATCGTGTCGCCGGGCTGGGCCATTCCGTTAAGTTGGACCCGTGCCAGACCCTTGCGCAATTCGGTCTTGTGCTTCATCCGCGCGACGATTTCCTGCCCGACATAGCACCCCTTCTTGAAATCGACGCCGTGCAGCGCCTCGAACCCCGTTTCCAGCACATAGGTTTCAGGGGTCAGTTCGATCCCCGTCTCGGGGATCAGATGGGCGACGCGGATCGCGTCCCAATCGGTCTGGTCGCTGATGTCGCTGTGGCCGTAATGCCGCCAGCCAAGGGCGGGATGGCGCGGATCGGTTAGTGCACCCTCTGGCACAGGCCCCGTCCCGCGCGAGGCGATCAGGTTGGTCTGCGCGATCTGCACCGCCGCGCGCAGGCGGTACATGGTCAGGCGTTGCAGCAAGGTCGCGGCATGGCTTTGTGCGACATCGACCAGCAGGCGGTCATCCTGCCCGACAACAAAGAAATCGGCGATGTATTTGCCTTGTGGCGTCAGCAAGGCGGCATAGACGATGCCGCCCGCCGCGCGGGTCACGTCATTGGTGACCAGCCCTTGCAGGAATTCCACCCGGTCCGCTCCGGTGATCGACAGGACGACGCGGTCAGACATCGGTCTTTTCCTCTTGTTGCGAAAACTGCAGGCGGTTCAAGTCGGCATAGATCCCGCCGCGCGCGATCAATTCGTCATGTGTGCCCTGATCGACGACGCGGCCTTGATCCATGACCACGATATTGTCCGCATTATAGATCGTGGACAAGCGGTGCGCGATCACAAGTGTGGTGCGGCCCGCCGACAGTTTCTCGAGCGCGGTCTGCACGATGTTTTCGGATTTGGTGTCGAGCGCGCTTGTCGCCTCGTCGAGCAGAAGGATCGGCGTGTTGCGGATCAGGGCGCGTGCGATGGCGACACGCTGGCGCTGCCCGCCCGACAGGTTCGACCCGCGCGGCCCTGCGGGGCTGTCCAGCCCGTCGGACAACATCGGCAGGAAATCGGTGACATGGGCCGCATCCAGGGCCTTGTGCAAGTCGGTGTCTGTGATGTCGGTCCGTCCCAGAAGAATATTGTCGCGCAGCGTTTCGTCGAACAGCGCCGCATCCTGTGACACGACGGAAAAGAGGCCCCGCAATGCGCCCAGATCCAGGGTGTTGATCGGTGTGCCGTTGATCGTGACCGTGCCCGTGCCGGGTTCGACCAGACGGGTGAGCACGTTGAAGATCGTGCTTTTGCCCGCGCCCGAGGCCCCGACCAGCGCGGTGGTCTTGCCCGCCTGCGCCGTGAAGCTCGCGCCGCGCAGCACTGGCAGGTCGCCGTATTGCAGATGGACATCTTCGAGCGTGATCTCGGGGAGGTCCGTCGGCACAGCGCGTGGCTGTGCGGGCGACAGGATCGTGGGCTGCATGGTCAGCACCTGCTGCAACCGTTCCACGCTGGCGGCGGCCATCTGCCATTGGCCCGCCATCGCGCCCAACCGGCGCAACGGATCGAACGCCAGCGACATGGCTGTAAAGAAGGCCATGAACTGGCCAGCGGTCTTTTCGCCCGAGATGATTTCGGACCCGCCATAGATCAGCACGCCCAGAAACCCGATGCCTGTCATGATGTCGATCAGTGCTGGCACAGTGGCTTGCCCGACCGAGGTGCGCACATTGGCGTCGATCCCTTCCTTGATCAGGGCGTTATAGCGGTCGCCCTGATATTTTTCGAGCCTGTTCAGCTTGATCGGGTTGATGCCGTGGAACACTTCGTCCAGCCGCGTCGATATGCGGCCCGCGATTTCGCGCGCGGTGCGGGCGCGCCTGCGGATATAGGCCTGCACCAGCAAGGACGGCATGACGAGCAGCGGCACACCCACAACGGCAATCAGTGTCCAGCGCCAGTCGATCCACAATGCGACCGAAAACAGCCCTACAAGCGACACCAGATCGCGCCCGAGCGCGGTCAGGATACTGGCCCAGACGCTGTTGATCGCGCCCACATCGCCCTGCACCCGTTCGATCAACTGCCCCGGCGGGTGGGTCTGAAAGAACCCGGTATCAAGCGTCATCATATGCGCCAGAAGGTGGCGGCGCATGTCGGCTTCGGCATATTGCTGGATCAGCGTCATCAGGATCGACCGGCCTGCCGCGGTGAGGGCGCGCAGCATGAAGATGCCCATTACCGCAAAGCCCACCCAATACAGCGCGTCACGGTCGCCTGCCGTGAAGACATCGTCGAACATCGGCTGCACCATCCGGCTGAGCAGCGCCAGCATCGACCCTTCGATCGCCATCAGGATCAGCGCCAGCGCCAGCAGCCCTTTGTGATGACGCAAATAATCCCGCCAAAGCCACCAGAACAGGCTGGTTGCGGACTGGTCTTTGCCGGCTGTGGGGACAGGTGGGGGCATTGGCTGCCTTCTGGGCTTGTTTCCACTTGGGTCTAATCGCAAATGGGGGCGCAGGGCAAGTTGGGCATGGTTGACGCGGCGGCCGGCGGCGTTAGTGTCCGACAGCAACCTTTCAGAAAGCGCATTCATGTCACTCTCCAATGGTCGGGCCTATCTGGCTATCCCCGGTCCCTCGGTCATGCCCGATGCCGTCCTGCGCGCGATGCATCGTGCGTCACCCAATATCTACGAAGGCGAATTGCATAACCTGACGCGCAGCCTGATCCCCGATCTGCAGGCCGTCGCCATGACCAAGGCCAAAGTCGCGATCTATATCGGAAATGGCCATGCGGCATGGGAGGCGGCACTCGCCAACACGCTGTCACGCGGCGATACCGTGCTGGTGCTGGCCACCGGGGCGTTCTGCGTCGGCTGGGGAGAGATGGCGGCAGCGATGGGGATCATCGTCGAAACGCTGGATTTCGGGGTCAGTGCGCCCGTCGATCCGGCCCGTGTGACGGAACATCTGGCCGCAGATACCGCAGGGCGGATCAAGGCAGTGCTGGCGGTCCATGTCGATACCTCGACCAGCGTCAAGAACGACATCGCAGCGCTGCGCGCAGCGATCGACGCGGCGGGGCATCCGGCGCTGTTGCTTGCCGATTGCATCGCGTCCTTGGGGTGTGACCGCTTTGAGATGGACGCATGGGGCGTCGATGTCATGGTCGCCGGGTGCCAGAAAGGGCTGATGACGCCTGCCGGGGTCAGTTTCGTCTGGTTCAACGACAAGGCCGATGCAGCGCGCGGCGATTGCGTCACGCGGTATTGGGATTGGCGGCCGCGGTCGTCGCCAGAACTGTATTATCAATACTTCAACGGGACTGCGCCGACGCATCACATTTACGGACTGCGTGCCGCTCTTGACATGATCATGGCCGAAGGGCTCGAGAATGTCTTTGCGCGCCATGCCACGCTGGCACGCACCGTCTGGGCGGCATTCGATCGCTGGTCATCGGAAGGTCCGCTGCATCTTAACGTTGCCGATCCGGCGCATCGGTCGCATGCGGTCACCTCGGCAGTCATCGGGTCGCCCTTGGGGGACAAGCTGCGCTATTGGTGCGAACATACCTGCGGGCTGACGCTGGGGATCGGGCTGGGACGGGCGCCATCGGATGCCTATTTCCGAATCGGTCATATGGGACATGTGAACGCCCATATGATCATGGGCGCTCTGGGGACCATCGACGCGGGGCTCAAGGCCTTGCAGATCCCGCATGGCCGCGGCGCATTGGAGGCCGCATCCAGCGTCATCGCCTCCGCCTAATCGGCGGGGGCGTTAACGGCGAGCCAGTCGCGCATCCAGGCGATTTCGGCCTCTTGGGCTGCTATCACGGCAAGCGCAAGTTCGCGCACCTTGGGGTCGTTGCCGTATTGGAGGACGACCTCGGCCATGGCGACAGCGCCTTCATGATGCGGAATCATCCCACGGATGAAATCGACATCGGCGTCGCCGGTGAAGGGAATCATCATGGCGCCATGCATCGTGTCGTTCACCGCCGCAAAGGCGGCTGCCGCATCGCCATGGTCCGTTGCATGAGTCATGTCGCCGTGGCCCGCATGGTCCGTCTGGGCGATCGTTGTCGTGCCGATTGCCGCAACAGCGAGAAGGCTGATCCAGAAACGCTTCATCATCTTATCCTTTGATCTAGTTTCAAAGGCGTCGATGCGGCGTTCCAGTAGATGGAAGGCAAGTCACGATTTCGGCAAAGGGGGAAGGCCGATGTCGGCTGTTATTCAGCCGGAACGACACCGCCGACGGTCTGGTTGCGCAGCAGATCAACGTAATCGCCGGTGGCAACGGGTGACTGTTCGGTTCCGTCCGTATCGACAAACAGCAGGTTCAGATCAAAAATGCCGGCCGATCCGACAAAGGCTTCGGGCAACCGCCCGGAAAAGTTCCCCATCATGTGAACCAGAAAGTATTGCCGGGCTTCTTCGGCGCTCAGCCCGAGCTCCTCGGACGAGATGGTAAAGCGATCTGCCATCGTCCGCGTCTCGCCGATCTTGGTGTCGACCGCTGCGACATCGCCAGAATCCTCAAGCGTGCTGATGGCGGTGATTTCTTCGATGATCCTGCCGGCATAAAAATCAAGCCTGCGCTTGTCCCTGTCGGTCAGGGTTGTCAGATCGGCAAGATGCAGATCCGAATCTGTTGCATTGATCGTGATGCGGGGTGTTTCCACAGCCGCATGGACGACACATGGAAAAAGGACCGATCCCATGATCACCGTGACGCATGACGCAACCTTGAACATGAAACCGATCCTCCCTTATTGCATTTACCTGGCGTGGCTTACTGGCCGATAACCTCGACAGTCAGGCCAAGCGACACCCATCCCTGCATCCCGCCACGATAATAGCGCAGCTTTTCGGCAGGATAGCCGATTTTCAGCAGGTTATCGAGTGCCTGGTGCGACTGGCCGCACCATGGGCCGTTGCAGAAAAGAACCAGTTCGCGGGCTTCGGTCAGATCCCATGTGCCGTCGGTTGCCTGCGTACCGCCAAGGGCTGTCAGCACAGGAACGATGAACGGGTTGTCTTCGGGGTTGTCGAACAGCGTGAACGACAGGTTGATTGCGCCGGGGATCGTGCCGCGCTCGAACCATTCGCTCAGCCGCGCGTCGATGATGTGGCCAGTGCCGTTGGCGACATGTTCGCGCATGAAGTCAAGCACTTCCAGTTCGCCGACCGTCGTAACGCCTTCACCACCGGACATCGGCTGGATGCAGAACGGGGGGCACTGGCGCGATGTCATCGTGAAGAAGTCAGGCGTCCGTGCTTCGGGGTTCTGGTTGCGTTCGATCACCAGAAAATCGCGGCCTGTGTCGAATTCGAAGTAAGGCAGGTCAGGCGTGATGTTCACGCCTTGGGCCGACACAGCACCTGTCGTCAAAAGTGCTGCACCGACAACCGCAAGGATGCGGGTCGCAAGTGTTTGGAGCCGCCCGGACAGCATTGTTGTGGGGCGGAATTTACGGGACGTCATGGACATGTTTCTACACCTATCTGTTGCCACGTGAGGAAAATCACCCTCAATCATTCATCTTCGCTTTATTAACGAACGAAGCTGAAGTCTAACAAAGGCAATTTGATGGCAAGCTTGGTGCAAATTTGGGGGAATCGGCACAACCTAAGGGTTAGCAGGGGTTTTTTCGGACAAGTGCTGTGCATGGCGCGTTGTCGGGGCCTTTTCAGCCCATCTTGGCCTGCCCAAGCGCAATCGGAAGAGACCGTGCAAAGGCAGCGATCTGGTCGGGTGTGCCGCAACTGACGCGGATGCAGCGGTCCTGTGGCGCGACGAAGGGCATCCGTACGAACACGCCATCCGCGACCAGCCCCGACAGGACCGCGCGCGCGAAAGCCCCGTCGCGGCCACAATCGATCGTGACGAAATTGGTGGCAGAGGGCAGGGCGGTCAAGCCGTGGGCGCTGGCGATGCGCCCGATCTCGGCGCGCGATTGTGCAACAGCCGCGCGGACATGATCCATCCACGCGCTGTCCTGCAAGGCGGCTAGCGCACCTGCCTGAGAAATCCGGCACATGCCGAAATGGTTGCGTACCTTGTTGAAGCCCGCGATCACATCCGCCGCACCGATGGCGTAACCGACCCGCGCCCCCGCCATGCCATGCCCTTTGGAAAAGGTGCGCAGGCGGATGACGTTGGGCGTGTCTGCGGGAATCTCGGGGGCAGTGCCGTCAGGGGCGAGGTCGATATAGGCCTCGTCCAGCAGCAGCAGGCAGCCGGTTGGCAGGTCGGCGGCCATCTGGGCGATGACGGGTCCCTGATGCCAGCTCCCCATCGGGTTGTCGGGGTTCGCGATATAGACGAGTTTCGCGCCTGTTTCATGCGCCTTGGTGACCAAGGCTGCGGGGTCTTCGTGGTCGCCCGCGTAAGGCACTTTGTGCAGCACCCCGCCGAACCCCGCGACATGGTAGTTGAAGGTCGGATAGGCCCCGTCCGATGTGACAGCACCGTCACCTGCGCCGATGTAAAGCCGCACGAGCAGGCCGAGCAGCCCGTCGATGCCTTCGCCCACCATGATATTGTCGATGCCTGTGCGATGATGGGCGGCAAGTGCCCTGCGCAGATCGTGGCTTTCCGGATCGCCGTACATCCAGACCTCTCCTGCCGCTGTTTGCATGGCGGCGATGGCGCGGGGGGAGGGGCCAAAGGCGCTTTCGTTGGCCCCGAGCCGCGCGATGAAGGCCTGTCCCCGCGCGCGTTCCTGCGCCTCTGGTCCGACGAAAGGGACCGTGGCAGGGAGAGAGGCGGCAAGCGGGGTCAGGCGGGGATGGGTCATGCTCAAACTCTTATGCGCTCCGCGCGGGGAGTATTTTTGGAAAAAAGAAGTGGGGGGCGAGAGGATGGCCCCCGTATTGTTTACCCCAGTTCTTTCAGCCGCGCGATGGCAGCCTTGATCTGGGTGTCTTCGTTTTCGCGCAAGGCCAGATTGGCGCGGGCTTCGGCCACCACGTCATCGGGGGCGGAGGCCACAAAAGCGGGATTGTTCAGCCGCCCGCGCAACCCGCCCAGTTCCTTGGCGAGTTTCTGGGATGTCTTTTCCAGCCGCGCGATTTCGGCGGCGACGTCGATCAACCCTTCCAGCGGCAGCCCGAAAGTGCCGCCGTCCATCGGGATCGTGACGCAGCCTTTGGGGAAGGTATCGACATGCGTCAGGCTGTCGATCCGCGCGAGCCGCCGGATCAGCGCGGCGTTATTGTCCCATGCCGATTGGCCTTTGGCGTCGAGACCCGTGACGAGGAGCGGCACCTGCGCGCCTGCGGGCACATGCACCTGTGCACGGGCGGAGCGGGTGTTGTCGATCAGGCCGATCACCCAGTTCATTTCGCGGTCGGCATCCGCATCAACCAGTTCGCTGCCGTAGCTGGGCCAGTCGGCATGGCAGAGCATCTTGGCGCGGTTGTCCGCCAGCCCCCAAAGCTCTTCGGTGATGAAGGGCATGATCGGGTGCAGCAGGATCAGGCATTGATCCAGCACCCAGCGCAGGGTCTGTTCGGTTTCCAGCTTTGCGCCTGCGTCGTCGCCTTGCAGGATCGGTTTGGAAAACTCCAGATACCAGTCGCAGACCTTGCCCCATGTGAAGGCGTAAAGCGCATCCGCCGCATCGTTGAAGCGGTAGGCGTGCAGGGCGGCATCGACGGTTTCGCGCACGCGGCCGGTTTCGCCGATGATCCATTTGTTCAGCGTCAGGGTCGCCTCTGGCTGTGCCGGATCGCCCGGATAGGGGATGGCGTAATGGTCGGCAAAGCTGAAGGCGTTCCAGAGTTTCGTGCCGAAATTGCGGTAGCCCTTGATCCGGTCCTCGGAGATTTTCAGCACGCCGCCGATGGCCGCCATTTGCGCATTGCTGAACCGCAGCGCATCGGCGCCATATTGGTCGATCATGTCGAGCGGGTCGATGACATTGCCCTTGGTTTTCGACATCTTCTCGCCTTTGGCGTCGCGGACGAGCTGGTGCAGGTAGACGGTGTGGAACGGGTCCTGTTTCAGGACCGCTTGCGACATCATCATCATCCGCGCGACCCAAAAGAACAGGATGTCTTGTCCGGTGACAAGCACATCACCAGGGAAGTATTTCATCGCGTCATTGTCTTCGGGCCAGCCGAGCGTGCCGAAGGGCCAGAGGCCAGAGGAGAACCACGTGTCGAGCACGTCGGGGTCGCGTTTCAGCGGAATTAGGTTTGCTGGGCGGGCGCGTGGATCTGTGCCATTCCTCAATAGGAAACCATGAAGGTAAAGCTTATCTCCCTTTTCGGCCAGCTTTGCGTGCTTCGCACTATAATATGCATATGCTTGTTTGAACAGCTCGTCTTCATCTACTGCACAAAACGCGACTTGATTGTCATAATCGAGGTTCCAATAGCTTTCGTATTCAGCAGTGTCGTAATCAGTCCGTCCTTGAATGGGAACAGTTTCGCCCGCGACTTCAATCAAATCATCGTCAGTCTCATATTTTTTGACGTGAATTGGCTTGTCCAGGTGGACGATTCTCGGGCCATACCAAACCGGAATCTGGTGTCCCCACCAGAGCTGGCGCGAGATGCACCAAGGCTCGATATTCTCCAGCCAGTGGTAATAGACCTTTTCGCCTGACTCGGGGATGATCTTGGTGCGGCCTTGTTTCACGGCCTCCAGTGCGGGGCCGACGATCTTGGCGGTGTCTACGAACCATTGGTCGGTCAGCATCGGTTCGATCACCACGCGCGAACGGTCGCCGAAGGGCTGCATGATCTTTTTGGCTTCGACGAGGGGGATCATGGTGGGCGCGTCCCGGACCTGATCCGGGACCTCGTCGTCAACATCAGACTGAGGCCCCGGCTCGGGGGCCGGGGTGGGGACCATGACGGCCAGACCTTCTGCGGTCACATCCGCCACCACGCGCGCGCGCGCCTCGAACCGGTCCAGCCCGCGATAGGCCTCGGGGACAAGGTTCATTGCGGCGATCATCGCCTCGTCGAACGCTTGCTCGCCATTGGCGATGGCCTGCGCAATCGCCGCTTCTTCAGCATAGGGTCGCCCGTCGGCGCGCATCTGGCCGCGTGTGTCCATCAGCGCATACATCGGGATATTGTTGCGCTTTGCGACTTCGTAGTCGTTAAAATCATGCGCGCCGGTGATCTTGACCGCACCAGACCCGAACGTCGGATCAGGATAGGGATCGATGATGATCGGGATCAGGCGGCGGTGTTCTTTCGGGCCCACCGGGATTTCGCAGAGCTTGCCCACGATGGGCGCATAGCGCGGGTCATCCGTGTGGACGGCAACAGCACCATCGCCGAGCATCGTTTCGGGACGGGTCGTGGCGATGGAAATGTAGTCGCGGATCTCGCGCAGGGTGACGTTGCCGTCCTCGTCTTTCTCGACATATTCATAGGTTTCCCCACCGGCGAGCGGGTATTTGAAATGCCACATATGGCCATCGACCTCGATATTCTCGACCTCGAGGTCGGAAATCGCGGTCTCGAAATGCGGGTCCCAGTTGACCAGACGTTTGCCGCGATAGATCAGGCCTTTGTTGTACATATCGACAAAAACGCGGATCACGGCGTCGTGGAAATTGCCGGCAGGTTCGGTGGCGGGGGCTGACTCGGCCCCCGACATGGTGAAGGCCGAACGGGACCAGTCCATGCTGTCGCCCAAGCGCCGCGCCTGCTGTTCGATCACGCCGCCCTTGTCGCCTTTCCATTCCCAGACCTTTGTGAGGAAGGCCTCGCGCCCCATCTCGACCCGTTTGGGCTGGCCTGTGGCGGCAAGTTCCTTTTCCACCATCAGCTGGGTTGCGATCCCCGCATGGTCCAGCCCCGGCTGCCACAAAGTGTCGTAACCCTGCATCCGTTTCCAGCGTGTCAGGATATCCATCAGCGTGTGGTTGAAGGCATGGCCGACATGCAGATGGCCCGTCACATTGGGCGGCGGCAGCATGATGCAAAAGGTTTCATCCCGGCTGGCATTGGCCCCGGCTTTGAAGGCGCCAGCCTCTTCCCACATCTTGTAGAGGCGGGCTTCGGCCTCGGCGGCGTTGAAGGTCTTTTCCATCGGCATGACATGCGGTCCTTTTTCGGCTTGTCGCCAGATACCAAGCAAGGATCACAAGGGAAAGGGTTTGTTCGGGCTGGACTTGGGGGTTTGGCCCGCTAGGGTCTGGGCAACAGAGCCAAGGGGATCAGCATGGAAAAGTTCGGCAAGAGCCAGTCGGTCACACGCATCGAGGATCTGCGCTTTCTGACAGGCACGGGGCGCTATGTCGATGATGTGGCCCCGGATGGTGCCTTAAATGCGTTTTTCCTGCGGGCGCCGGTGGCGCATGGGGCGATCACGGCGCTGGATCTGGACGACGCCCGCGCGATGCCGGGGGTCGTGCTGATCGTCACGGCAGATGATCTGGTGGCGGCGGGGGTGCGTATCGGGCTGGCAGGAAAGGTCTTGCGCAACAGCGACGGATCGCGGGCTGCGGCACCGGTCCGGCCCATTCTGGCGCAAGGTCGCGTCCGCCACGTGGGCGAGCCTGTGGCGATGATCGTGGCCGACAGTTTGCAAGCTGCCAAGGACGCGGCAGAGGCCATCGCGCTGGAAATCGACGATCTTCCGGTCCATGTGGACTTGGCTGTCGGCGGTGTGGGCATCCATCCCGAAGCGCCCGATAACCTCGCTTTTGACTGGGCGCTGGGCGATGAGGCTACGACACGCGCCGCCATCGCCGCTGCCGCCCATGTCGTGACGGCGCAGGTGTTCGATAACCGCGTGATCGTCAACGCGATGGAACCGCGCGGCTGCTTTGCCGAGGTCACGGATGGCCGCCTGCATGTCGCGGTGAACGGGCAGGGCGTCTGGGCCACCAAACGCGACCTGATCCACCATTTCGGGCTGAATGATGCGGATGTCCGGGTCACCACACCCGATGTTGGCGGCGGTTTCGGGATGAAGGCGATGCGCTATCCCGAACCGTTCTGCGTCGCCCATGCCGCGCGTGTGCTGGGCCGCCCCGTGCGCTGGATGTCGGAACGCACCGAGGCGATGCTGACCGACAACGCAGGCCGCGACCTGACGACGACCGCGACACTTGCCTTCGATGCGGACTACCGGATAACGGCGTATCAGCTTGATACCATTGCGAATATGGGGGCCTATAATTCCCAATTCGCCCAAGCGATCCAGACAGAGCTGTTTGCCAAGGTGCTGATGAGCACCTATGATGTGCAGACCGCCCATATGCGCACGCGCGGGATCTATACCAACACGACGCCTGTCGATGCCTATCGCGGTGCGGGCCGGCCAGAGGCGATCTTTGTACTGGAACGGACGATGGATGCCTCTGCGCGCGCGCTTGGTGTCGATCCTTGGGACCTGCGCGCGCGCAATTTTATCAGGCCGGACCAGTTTCCCTATACCACCGTGACGGGCATGACCTATGACGTGGGCGATTTCATGCGGGTTCTTGAAGCAGCAGGTCGCAACGCCGACCGCGACGGGTTCGGCGCGCGCAAGGCGGCGTCAGCCTTGCAAGGCAAACTGCGCGGGCAGGGTCTGTGTTATTACATCGAAAGCATCCTTGGCGATCCTGATGAAACCACCGCCGTTGAATTCACGCCGGATGGCGCGCTGATCTATGTCGGCACGCAGTCGAACGGGCAGGGGCATGAAACCGTCTATGCGCAGTTTCTGAGCGATCAAACGGGTATCCCCGCCGACCGGATCACCGTGGTGCAAGGCGACAGTGACCGCATCCCGACGGGCGGCGGCACGGGCGGATCGCGGTCGGTGACGGTGCAGAACACCGCGACACTTGCGGCGGTGGATGTGATCCGCGACGCCTTTACCGCCTTTCTGGTGGAGCAAGAGGGGGTCGTGGCCGCCGCGATCCGCTTTGACGACGAACGCTTTCGTATCGACGGGTCCAACCTGACACCCACGATGCTGGAGGTCGCAGAGATGGCCCGCACCGCCGGCCGCGCCGATCTGTTGCGCCATTCCGCAACCATCACCCTCGACAACCGCAGCTTTCCCAATGGCGCGCATGTGGCCGAGGTGGAAATCGACCCCGCGACCGGGGTCGTCACCGTCGACCGCTATACGGTCGTCGATGATTTCGGCAATCTCATGAACCCGATGCTGGCCGAAGGGCAGGTGCATGGCGGCGTCGCCCAAGGGATCGGGCAGGCGCTGACCGAACGCGCGGTGTTCGACGCGGACGGGCAGTTACTGTCCGCCAGTTTCATGGATTACGCCATGCCGCGCGCCGATGATCTGCCGATGATCGGTTTCGCCACCGAATCCACCCCGTCTCTGTATAATCCGATGGGGATGAAAGGCTGTGGCGAGGCGGGGACGGTCGGGGCTCTCGCCGCGATCAGCAATGCGGTGATCGACGCTCTGCAGGATGCGGGCGTCACGCAGATCGACATGCCCTTCACCCCGCATCGCGTCTGGCAGGCGATCACGGCTGTTCAGGGTACCGATGCCGCTGCGTGATTGGGTATTCGGCCTTTTCGGGCGCAAACCGCGTACCGAAGAGGCCGCGATCCGCAAGCGGGGTCCGGCGATCCATGTCATCATCATGGATGGCACGATGTCGTCGCTGGAACCGGGGGCGGAAACCAATGCGGGCCTGACTTTCAAGCTGCTGCGCGAGGTCAGTCAGGGCGCCAACATGACCGTCTATTATGAGGCGGGGATCCAGTGGCGCGACTGGGCGAATACCTGGGATGTCATCACAGGACGCGGGATCAACCGCACGATCCGGCGCGCTTATGGCGTGATCGCGTCACGCTACCGGCCCGGCGACCGGATCGTCCTGATCGGCTATTCGCGCGGCGCCTTCGCCGTGCGCTCACTTGCGGGGGTGATCGGCATGGTGGGGCTGATCCGCGCCGATTGCGCCACAGAACGGAACGTGACACTGGCCTACCGGCATTACCGCACCGTCGGGCGCAGCAAATTCGCCGATGATTTCCGCCGTCTGCATTGCCACCCCGAGGTCGAGATCGAGGCCGTCGCCGTCTGGGACACCGTCAAGGCGCTGGGCCTGCGGTTGCCCTTGGTCTGGCGCTGGGGGGAAGAGCAGCACAATTTCCACAGCGCCGCGCTTGCCCCGCATGTGCGCCACGGGTTTCACGCCTTGGCGCGCGACGAACGCCGCCGCGCCTATGCGCCGGTGCTGTGGTCCTGCCCGCCGGGCTGGCAGGGGCATGTCGAACAGGTCTGGTTCAAGGGCAATCACGCGGATGTCGGCGGGCAGGTGCGCGCTTATCCGCCCGCGCGGCCTTTGGCGAATATCCCGCTGGTCTGGATGCTCGACCGGCTTGCGGCCTGCGAGGTGCCATTGCCCGCAGGCTGGCGCGACAGGTTTCCGCAGGATGTGAACGCGCCCTCCATCGGGAACTGGCACGGCTGGGCGCGGCTGTTCATCGCGCGCAAGCGGCGGGTGATCGGGCGTGATCCGTCCGAACGGCTGCACGACAGCATCGCGCAACGGGTGCAGCGGCGGTCATTTCTCCGACGGGCGCATGATCAGACAGGTGGTTGATCCGGTGGCATAAAGCTTGCCATCGGCGGCACCCCTGATTTCCCCGTGCGCGACACCGGTGCTGCGGCCTGCGTGATCGTTGATGCCGGTGGCCAGAATCTCGGTCCCGATGGGGATCGCGCGGGTCAAATTCACCTTGTATTCCAGCGTCGTATAGACAGACCCCTGCGGCAGCAACGTCATCACCGCGCAGGCCATGCAGCTGTCGAGCAATGTGCCATACCAGCCGCCATGCACCCCGCCCATCGGGTTGGCATGCTGGAATTCGGGCGTGCCGCGAAAGGTGACACGGCCCGGCGCGACTTCGTGCAGGTGGTAGTTCATCAGGCCGGAAATGGGCGGGCGGCTGATCTCGCCGCGCTGCATGGCCTGCATGAAATCAAGGCCCGACATGGACAGTGTGGTGTCCAGATCGGGCAGATCGGCTGGGGTTTTTGCAATGAACATCGGCGCGCCTTTGGTTTTTCGGCGCAAGCTGCCGTGTCAGGCGACGTTTTGCAACCGCGCTTTGGGCGTCACGCCGAGGGCATGGCACACATCGCGCGTCAGTTCCGGCCGGTTCAGCGTGTAGAAATGCAGATGCTCCACCCCGCCGCGCACCAGATCATCGCACAGCTCGGTCGCCAGCGCCGTGGCCAGCAGGTCGGTCGTGCCGTCGCGGGTCGCGTTGGCAAAGGCGTCGCGGATCACCTGCGGGATATGCGTGCCGCATTGCGCCGCAAATTTCTGCGTCCCGTTCCAGTTTTCGATCGGCAGGATACCCGGAATGATCGGCGCGGTGATTCCCGCCTTGGCACAGGCATCGCGGAACCGGAAAAAGGTGTCGGCCTCGAAAAAGAACTGCGTGATCGCCGATCTCGCACCGGCATCGATCTTGCGCTTGAGAAAGGCAATGTCGGCGGCCTGGTCGGCGGCTTCGGGGTGCTTTTCAGGATAGGCGCCCACGCGGATCGTGAACTGGCCGGTCTCGGCCAAAGCTTCGATCAGCTCGACCGAGCTGGCGAAACCGTCTGCATGGGCGGTGAACTTCGCCTGCCCCTTTGGCGCATCGCCGCGCAGGGCGACAATCTCGCGCACACCGGCTTCGGCGTAATTCTGGGCGATTTCCAGCGTTTCGGCGCGGGTGGCATCGACGCAGGTGAGGTGCGCCGCGACGTTCAATCCACTGGTGCGGTGGATGGTGCTGACCGCTTCATGCGTCAGCTGGCGTGTCGTGCCGCCCGCGCCATAGGTCACCGACACAAATGTCGGGTCCAACGGGGCAAGCGTATTGACGCAATCCCACAGCCGGAACGACCCTTCGAGCGATTTGGGCGGGAAGAATTCGAAGGAAACGGACGGCGTGGCCATGACAATACCTCTTGCTTGCTTTGCTGTTCTGTCATGAATATGGACTTGAGACAAATTCATAACCTTCACTAAGTTCATGAAGGACATTCACATGCACATCGAATTCCGCCACCTGCGCACGATCAAGGCGATCCATGATACCGGCGGACTGGCGCGTGCGGCGGACCAGTTGAACATGACGCAATCGGCCCTGTCGCACCAGATCAAGGGGATCGAGGATCAGGCGGGCGTGGAATTGTTCGTCCGCCGGTCCAAGCCTTTGCGCCTGTCGGCGGCGGGGATGAAGATGCTCGCCGCCGCCGAGGCGATCCTGCCGCAGGTCGCCGCCCTGGAGGCCGAATTCACAGGACTCGTGTCGGGCAAGGCGGGCCGGCTGCATATCGCGATCGAATGTCACGCCTGTTTCGAATGGCTTTTTCCG
Organism: Yoonia vestfoldensis DSM 16212; assembly: GCF_000382265.1. Lineage (GTDB taxonomy): Bacteria > Pseudomonadota > Alphaproteobacteria > Rhodobacterales > Rhodobacteraceae > Yoonia > Yoonia vestfoldensis. The sequence goes on along the minus strand of NZ_KB907977.1, from coordinate 29,445 downwards.
GTGCTGGAACAGTTCCGCAAGGCCTGGCCCGAGGTCGATGTCGATATCCGGCCCGGTCTGGCGTTCGATGCGCTGCCCGCGCTGCGGCGCGAGGATGTGGATCTTGTCGTCTCCTCCGACCCCGAGGATCTGCCGGAAACCGATTTCACCCCGCTTTTTGACTATGAACCCGTCTTCGTGGCCGCCGCCCAGCATCCGCTGGCCGCCAAGGACGTGATCGAGGCCGAGGATTTTCGTGGCCAGACGCTGATCACCTATCCGGTGGACCGCGCGCGGCTGGATATCTTTTCGCAACTGCTGACGCCCGCCAAGGTCGAACCGGCGGCGGTGCGGCAGGTTGAATTGACGGCCGTGATCCTGCTGCTGGTCGCGTCCAATCGCGGTGTCGCGGTGCTGCCCGATTGGGTGGTGCGGCAGGTGCGCTATCATTCCGATTACATCACCCGTCCGCTGACGCGCGCAGGCATCACCCGCAGGCTTTATGCGGCGACCCGCAGCGATGACACCAGCCGCCCCTATATGGCGCATCTGATCCGTCTGGCGCGGCAGGAAGCGGTGAAACTGCAACGCGGCTGATGCCTTGCCCTTATGCGCATTGCCGCCTATAGGCAGCCCTTGATCCCGAACCAAAGGCAAGACAGATGGCTGGCAGCGCAAATCTCAACGTGATGATGAAAACCGCCCGCAAGGCGGGGCGCGCCTTGCTCAAGGATTTTGGCGAGGTCGAGCAGTTGCAGGTCAGCACAAAGGGCCCCGGCGACTTCGTCAGCCGCGCTGACAAGGCGGCGGAACAGATGATCCGCGAAGACCTGCTGCATGCCCGTCCGTCCTACGGCTTTCTGGGCGAGGAAGGCCGAGAGATCGAAGGTGAGGACCCGACCCGCCGCTGGATCGTCGACCCGCTCGACGGCACCACGAATTTTCTGCACGGCCTGCCGCATTGGGCCGTCAGCATCGCGTTGGAACACAAGGGCCAGATCGTGGCGGGCGTAATCTATGACCCTGTGAAGGACGAGATGTTCTATGCTGAAAAAGGCGGCGGCGCCTGGCTGAACGAAAGCCGCTTGCGCGTATCCAGCCGCCATAAGCTGATCGAGAGCATTTTCGCAACCGGCCTGCCTTTTGCCGGTCGCGCCGATCTGCCCGAAACGCTGCAGGACCTTGCGCGTCTTTTGCCTGCCTGCGCCGGTGTGCGCCGGTTCGGGGCCGCAGCGCTTGACCTCGCCTATGTGGCGGCGGGGCGGTATGACGGATTCTGGGAACGTGGGCTGAAATCCTGGGATATGGCCGCAGGTCTGGTGATCGTGCGCGAGGCAGGCGGGATCGTGGAACCCTTGCAGGCCGAGGCGGATATCATCGGCAGCGGTCAGGTGATCTGTGCCAACGAGGCGATTTTCGAGACCTTCGCCAAGGTGATCCGCAAGGCGTAAGGGGCTCATCTTCCGAGTTCAAATATCCTGGGGGAGTGCCCCGGACCTTGTCCGGGGGGCGGGGGCAAAGCCCCCCTTCCCGGATTTCATCCGGGAAAAGACGAGTATTTTTGGAAATAAGAAGCTGTCAGCGGCGCACGACCGGCACGCTGCTGCGGCGGTATGCCGCCTCGGGATGGGGCGGATGACCATCGGTCCGCCGCCAGTAATCCTGCCCGCCGCGGCGCAGCCAGACCGGCACGGTCAGCGCAAGCCCCAAGGCGAAACCGCCCGCATGCGCCCAATAGGCGACACCGCCTGCCGAGGTATCGACCGACAGTCCGCCGAATACCTGCAAGCCAAACCACAGGCCCAGCATGATCCAGGCCGGGATCGGCAGGATGCGAAAGAAGATCACGATAAAGATGAAGATATCGACGCGCGCCTTGGGGAACAGCAGCAGATAGCCGCCCATGACCCCCGCGATGGCACCTGACGCGCCGACCATCGGCACCTGCGAATAAGGATCGCCCACGAATTGCGCAAGGCTCGCCCCGATGCCGCAGACAAGGTAGAAAGCGAGAAAGGGCAGGTGGCCCATTTCCTCTTCCAGATTGTCGCCGAAAATCCACAGAAACAGCATGTTGCCTGCAAGATGCATAAAGCCCCCATGCAGGAAGATCGAGGTGACAAGCGCGCTGGCGTTCTGCCCTTCGGACAGCAGAACGGGGATCAGGGCGTAGTCGTAATAAAACTGCCTGACCTGCAGATCGGTCTGCAGCATGGCCAGCCCCCAGACATAGACCAGCACGTTGATCGCGATCAGGATCAGCGTGACATAAGGCGTGGCCTCGGACGGGTTGTGGTCGCGGATGGGCAGCATCATGCCGCGACCTTTCCTGCCTTTGCGCTTGCGGTCAAGTGCGCGCGGGGCCGCCCACCTCTGCCAGCAATGCGGCATTGCCGCCCGCTGCCGTTGTGTCGATGCAGACATGCCGTTCGTGGCAGGCATGGGCGCTGTCGGGCTGGCCGGTGATCAGGGCGATGATCTTGCCGTTCCGTTCCGCAAGCGCCGTTTCCAGCGCGCGGGCGGTGTCGGCATCGCCCCACCAGATGACGCCTGACAAGGGGGCCAGCGTGGTCAGCGCCTCGGGCGGCAGATCGCCGTTCGCACTGATCCCGACACCGCCCAAGGCCGCGATGGCCGCGACCTGCGCGGATGCCGCCTCTGGTCCCGGACCCATGCAGAGGATCGCGCCGCGCGGGTGCAGGCCGTGGCGGTTTGATTCGCCTGTCGGTCCGGGCAGGTCGGTCGGCGCGGGGCTTGGGGGCATGGGGGCTGTAGCGAGCCGTTTTTGTACGGCGGCAGGATCAGCGGCGACGTCCCATGTGCCGGTAGATTGTGCCGCTTGAGGTGCCGCGAAACGGGGCAGGTAGTGTGGCCCGCCCGCCTTTGGACCGGTGCCAGACAGGCCTTCACCGCCGAAAGGCTGGCTGCCGACGACGGCGCCGATCTGGTCGCGGTTGACATAGATATTGCCCGCCTCGATCCGCTCGACCACCGTCTGCACGCGGTCGTCGATGCGGGTGTGCAGGCCGAAGGTCAGCCCGTAGCCCATGGCGTTGATATCGTCGATCACGCGGTCAAGGTCGCGCGCCTCAAAGGTCGCGACATGCAGGACAGGGCCAAAGATTTCCCGCGTCATCTGGGCGATGCCGGTCACGCGGATCACCGTGGGGGCAATGAAATGCCCGCCTTGCGGGGCGCTGATCTGGTGCAGGATACGCCCGTCGCTGCGGGCCTGCGCGATATGGTCGGCGATGGTCGTGTGCGCGGCGGCGTCGATCACCGGACCCAGATCAGTGGACAGATGCCACGGGTCGCCGACGGTCAGTTGGTCCATGGCACCTTTGAGCATGGTCATCAGTTTGTCGGCGATATCGCTTTGCACATAAAGGCAGCGCAGGGCAGAGCACCGCTGACCGGCAGACCGGAATGCACCGTTGACGATATCGCGCACGGCATGTTCGGGCAGCGCGGTGCTGTCCACGATCATCGCGTTCAGCCCGCCGGTTTCGGCGATCAGCGGCGTGCCGGGGGCGCAATGCTGCGCCATGCTGGCGCGGATTTTCAACGCCGTCGCCGTTGATCCGGTGAAGGCCACGCCACCGATACGCGGGTCGGCGGTGAGGGCCGCGCCCACATCGCCACCGCCGGGCAGGAATTGTAATGCTGCGACAGGCACGCCTGCATCATGCAGGATCTGCACGGCGCGGAAGGCCACGAGTGGCGTCTGTTCGGCAGGTTTCGCGATGACCGCATTGCCTGCGGCGAGTGCGGCCGACACCTGCCCCAGAAAGATCGCGAGCGGAAAGTTCCACGGGCTGATACAGGTCCAGATTCCGCGCGCCTGCATGTCGGGGGTTGCTTGGGTGGCGTAGTAGCGCAGGAAATCTACCGCCTCGCGCAGTTCGGCCACGGCATCGGGCAGGGTCTTGCCCGCCTCGCGCGCAAGGAGCGCGAAGAGCGTATCGGCATCGGCCTCGAGCGCATCGGCGGCGTTGCGCAGGACCTGCGCGCGGGTCGCGTGATCGGCGGTCCAGATCGCGGCACCGGCCAAGGCATCGGCCACGTCGTCGGGGGTGGCGGGCGTCACTTGCCCCACAATATCGGCGGGACGTGCGGGGTTGATCACGGGGGACAGATTTTCTTGCCTCCGGCGGGGATATTTGGGCTCGGAAGATGTGAGGGGGCCTGCGATGAAATGGGCGTCATGCAGGGGCGCGCGGGCCTTTTCGATGGTGTCGAGCGTGGGTTGATGCGTCAGGTCCCAGCCTTTGGAATTGACCCGCGCGGGGCCGAAAAGCGCCGGACCCGTGGGCAGGTCAGGGCGCAGGCCTGCGGCGTCGAACGGGCAGGCGGCGACCACGCTTGCGGGGACGGTTTCGTCCACGATCTGGTTGACGAAGCTGGAATTGGCCCCGTTTTCCAGCAGGCGGCGGACGAGATAGGCGAGCAGATCCTCATGCGCGCCGACGGGGGCGTAGATCCGGCAGCGGGTGTTTTCGGCGTTCAACACGATCGTATGCAGGGTTTCGCCCATCCCGTGCAGGCGCTGGAATTCGAAAGTGTCCTTGCCGCGCCCCATCTGGGCAGCCATGTCGAGCACGGCGGCGACGGTATGCGCGTTATGGGTGGCGAATTGCGGATAGATCCGGTCGGTCAGGCCCAGAAGCTTGCGCGCGTTCGCGATATAGCTGATGTCGGTGTGCTGTTTGGCGGTGAAGACCGGGAACCCGTCGATGCCCTGCACCTGCGCGCGTTTGATTTCCGCATCCCAATAGGCGCCTTTGACCAGCCGCACCATGATCTTGCGGTCAAGATCGCTGGCCATCCGGTAAAGCTGGTCAATCACCAAGGGCGCGCGCTGCCCGTAGGCCTGCACAACCACCCCGAACCCGTCCCATTTCGCCAATGCGGGATCGGCCAGCACGGCGGCGATCACGTCGAGCGACAGCGCCAGCCTGTCGGCCTCTTCGGCGTCGATGTTGAAACCCATGCCGGCGGATTTCGCAAGCAGCGCCAATGCCCGCACTCGTGGCACCAACTCATCCATCACGCGCACCTGTTGCGCCACCTCATAGCGGGGGTGGAGGGCCGAGAGTTTCACCGAAATGCCGGGGTTTTCCGCAACCGAGCCATGCACGCAATGATCGGCGATGGCCGAAATCGCGCGGGAATAGGCGAGGTGGTAATGTTTGGCGTCAGCCTCTGTCCGCGCCGCCTCGCCCAGCATGTCATAGCTGTAGGTGAACCCTTTGGCCTGCATGCCGTCGGCACGTTTCATCGCCTTCTGGATGGTTTCGCCGAGCACGAACTGGCGGCCCATTTCGCGCATCGCGCGCGCGACGGCGGTGCGGATCACAGGCTCGCCCAGCCGTTTGACCGCAGAGCGCAGGTGCCGCGTGATCCCCGGTTTTTCGTCGTCAAGCACGCGACCTGTCAGCATCAGCGCCCAAGTCGAGGCGTTCACCAGCGAGGACGCCGAATGCCCCAGATGTTTCCCCCAGTCGGAGGGCGCGATCTTGTCCTCGATCAGATCGTCCATCGTGTCGGCATCGGGCACGCGCAGCAGTGCCTCGGCCAGACACATCAGCGCGATACCTTCGTCGGTCGAGAGGCCGTATTCGGCAAGGAATACCTCCATCAGGCCCGGATCGGCGCTGGTGCGGATCTGGGTGACAAGGGCCGCCGCGCGGTCGCAGATGCGGGCGCGGTCGGTGTCGGACAGGGCCGCCGTTTCGACCAAGGCTGCGACGGCCGCAGCCTCATCGCTGTAGATTGTGGCATCGATGGCGTCGCGCAAAGTCAGGGGAGTATCACGGGGCATGGCGGAATCCTTATCCAGATGGCCTATCATAGCCGATTGCGAAAAGGCGATTGGCCTGCTAATGCGCGATTCGCAGGCCAGAGTGATGAAAAGGCGTGACCATCATGACCGAAAAGAACAGCGAACTGGATAAATTCGACCGAAAAATCCTTGACGTGCTGGCGGTCGAAGGGCGCATCAGCATCACCGACCTTGCGCGCCGGATCGGATTGTCCAAATCGCCCACGCAGGCGCGGTTGCGAAGGCTGGAGGAAACCGGCGTGATCCGTGGCTATCGCGCGCTTTATGATCCGATCCGGCTGGACCGTGACCATGTAGCTTTTGTCGAGGTGCGCCTGACCGATACCCGTGAAAAGGCGTTGGCGGCCTTCAACGCCGCCGTGCTGCGTATTCCGGAGGTCGAGCAATGCCACCTGATCGCGGGGGCTTTCGATTACCTGCTGAAAGTGCGCACGGCAGGGATGACCGGCTATCGCGCGGTGTTGGCCGAGAAGATCTCGACCCTGCCGCATGTGTCCAACACCTCGACCTATGTGGCGATGCAGACGGTCAAGGAGGAGGGCGTGTCGCCCGTCGCTCCCGGCCCTGATGCCTGAACGGGCTTGACCTGCGGCGCATCCGGCGCAGATCATGGGGCATGCGGATGTTGTCACTCATACTTGTGCTTGCGACGCCGGCTGTGGCCGAGGTGTGCCCTGCGGCCCCTGATCATGCGGCGGCACAGGCGCGGATCATTGCCGACCTGAGTTCTGCCCGCACTTCTGCTGAAGCGTCGGTGCTGACGCAAGGCTTGTGGCGCTTGTGGACCGATGCGCCCGACGCCACGGCCAAGACGATGCTGGATGACGGTATGGCGCTGTTGTCCGGCGGCCGGCCCGCGATCGCCGTGCAGCGGTTCGACGCGCTGGTCGCGTATTGCCCCGATTACGCCGAAGGCTACAACCAGCGCGCTTTCGCGCAATATCTCCAACTAGATTTCGCGGCTGCCTTGGTCGATCTGGATGCCGCCCTTGCCATCAATCCGCAGCATGTGGCGGCCCTGTCGGGCAAGGCGCTGACGTTGATCGGCCTTGGCCGCGACGCGGAGGCGTAGGAGGTGCTGCGCGCGGCACTCGCATTGAACCCGTGGCTGGAAGAACGCGCGCTTTTGGTGACACCGCCGGGGGTGGAATTGTGATCCGGCTTGCCGCCGCCTGCGGCCTTGCATAGGAAAGCACCACGCGCCCCGCTTGCCCGCGTGGTGGAATGGTAGACATCGGAGACTTAAAATCTCTTGGCCGCAAGGCCGTGCCGGTTCGAGTCCGGCCGCGGGCACCAGCATACTGATCCAGATCACGAGCGGATAGCAGCCCAGCCTGCGCAAGACGTGTTCCGCGCAAGGCAGGATCGGCTAAGGTCGATCTGTACCCGCCGGACAGCCCCTGACCATCAGGCAAGCATTTGGCGGCACGAAAGGACTATCCCATGAAATTCTTGCCATTTGGTATCGCTTCGGCGGTCGCGCTGACCGCTGCCCTGCCGTCATTCGCCCAATCGACCGAAGCCCGCGCTGGTGCCGAAATCGCGGCCCGCGTGACGCCCAGCGAATTCGCGCCATCGGTCGGCGTGCTGGAACTGAACCAGACGGTCATCATCGAAGGCTGCCTTGAAGACGTCACATGGTGCCAGATCAGCTTTGACGGCCAGACGGCTTGGGCCTCGGCGGAATATCTCTATGTCGAGGAGAACGCCACACCCGTGGCGCTGATCAACCGTCCCGGCACCTTGTCGCTGTCGACCGTCACCGTGCCGGATGACGAAGCGACCCAGACCGATCAGAACACGGCTGCCGCTGTCGGTGCGACGGTGGGGTCACTGATCGCCTTCGCCGCCGGTGGCCCGGTTGGCGGTGTGATCGCCGGTGGCCTGCTGGGGTCCGCTGTGGCTGTTTCGGCTGTCGAGCCGTCCGAGGAGACGCTGCTGTTCGTGTCGGTCAATCCGGTCGAGACGATCTATCTGAATGGGGAAGTCGCCGTCGGTGCGGGCGTGCCCGCCGAGGTCGTCATGTATGACGTCCCGACGCAGCCGGAATTCCGGTATCTGAACGTGAACAACCAGTTGGTGCTGGTCGATGCCGAAACCGGCACGATCGTCCGCGTCATCCGCTGAACGGCAAGGTCCCGCGCGCGGCGCGGGGCCTTTCGCGCATGACGGAACACAAAAGCGGCCGCCGATGGCGACCGCTTTCTTTATTCATCAGGCGGCAGATCAGGTCTTGCTGGCCCATTCATCGACCTGGCGTTCGGCCTCGTCTTTGGCCACGCCGTACTTTTCCTGTACCTTGCCAACCAGTTGTTCGCGCTGGCCATCGACCTGCGCCAGATCGTCATCTGTCAGCTCGCCCCATTTTTCCTTGGCGCTGCCGCTCATCTGTTTCCATTTACCTTTGACAGTATCCCAGTTCATTTTGCTCTCCTTGTTCGCTTGAACATGCATGAAGAGAGAACGCCAATGCTGCGATTCGGTTCCGGTCTGGGCGAAAATTCGTCAGGACGCCCCGAACACGAGCAGGATCAACGGGATGGTCAGGACGGATGCCAATGTCTGCGCGGTGACCAGACCAGCCATAAACGGTGCATCTCCCCCGAATTGCCGGGTCAGCACATAGGATGTCGGCGCGGTCGGTATGGCGAAGAAGATGACAAGCACCAGCGCCTCTACCCCGTTCAGCCCAAAGGTCCATGCCATGACGACGGCAAGCGCAGGCATGCCGATCAGGCGGAGCGTGCTGTTCGTGCCGATCGCCACGAGGTCGGACCGCAGGGCACCCGGTCGCAACGCGGCCCCCACGCAAAGCAGTCCCAGCGGCAGGCTGCCCTGTCCCAGAAGCGACAGAAGCGTTGCCGAGCCAAACGGCAGACCGATCCCTGTCAGCGCCAGCGTGATCCCCAGAAGACATGCAAGAATCAAAGGATTGCGCCCCATCAGCCGCAAGGTGGCATAGAGCCTGTTGGGCCCACCCTGATCCGCAAGGGCCATGATCGACAGGACGTTCACCAGCGGCACAACGACCGCCAGCACGACCGCAGCGCGCTCGATCCCAGCCGCCCCGGACAGGCTCGTCGTGATGGCAAGGCCAAGATATGTGTTGATCCGGATCACACCCTGCACCGCGGGGCCGAACCGGGCCGCGGGGGTCGGACGGAACCATCGCCACCCGTAAAGCCCAAGCGCGGCAATGCAGATCGTGACGAATGCGGCACCACCCAGCCGCCAGATCGCCGGATCACCCAAAGGTGCCATGGCAAGACTGCCGACCAAAAGGGCGGGAAACAGGATATAGTAATTCACCCGCTCCGCCGCAGGCCAGAACCCAGGTTCGGGAAAGCCTGCGCGCGCCATGACAAAGCCAAGGCAGATCAGCGCGAAAAGCGGCCAGATTGTCAGGATGATCATGATGTGTCTTCCCCCATCGCCCCCGCGCGCCAGCCCTAGCACCGTTGCGTGATCGGCTGCCAGATGAAATCAGGTCGCCCTCCCCACACATATTCCGACGGTTGTGGCCGGTGAAATTTGTCGCTGGCGGCGTGCAGCGTTGCAAAGGTAAGACTTGAGAAATGGCCGGGCGGTCCTGGCGCTCTGGGGAAGGATTGAAGTGCGTGCGCAAGACAGACGGGAACCGGACCGGAGCTGCGACTGACGTGCCAAGCCGTGCGTCGGTGCTGCCGAATATTCTATTCGTCGTGGTTTGCGTGCCGTTCTTTATGTTTCTTGCATGGCTGTCGGCCATGGACATGACATGGGAACACGGCGGACGTGACATCTGGCAACATGCGGCGGCCCTCAGAGAATTGATCAATAACCCGTACGCACCCACGAATCCGTTCATCGACGATGCGACGGGTTCGCGGCACTTTCACCCGTTGTGGGTCGGAGGCGCGTTGATTGCACGCGCGCTGGGACTAGACGAATGGGCGATCCTTGCTGGCGCCGCGTATCTGTCTCTGACGGTTTTGGCCTTGGGTATCTACATGTTCGCGCGGGCTTTTCAGTCCTCACCGTGGTCGCCGCTGGTCGTGTTCATGTGCCTGATGGCTACCTGGGTCGCGCCGATTCAGCATACCGGCTATATCGCGCCATCGACCCTGCAATATGCCGCCGGATATCCGGCTACTCTTCTTGTTGGTGCCAGTCTGGCCCTGTGGGGGATCACCTTGCGCGCACTTGAGCGACCCGCACTGGCATGGTGGTTGGTTCCGCTTTCTGCATTCATGTTCGCCACGCATCAACTTGGCGCGGCAATTGGGTTCGTCGGCGCTGGTTGCTTTGCCTTGTTTCATCGCGCTGGCACATGGGCAAGTCTGGTGGCTGTGATCGCCGCGATGCTCGCAGGAATTGTGGCAACTGTATTCTGGCCTTACCACAATCCCTTGGCGCTTGTGTTCCGGCCGGGAAATTCCGACTGGACTGGGGGGGCCGATTTTTATGGCGCCGACTATCTGACCGTGGCGTTCGTACCGGCGGCTATCGGTCTCGTCGGCTTGCTGCGGTCGAAACAGATCGCGCTGCTGGCCGCACTGGGTGTCTATGCCTGCGTCTATCTGCTCGGTCTTGCGGGGATCCAACTGGCCGGACGTTTCTTGATGCCTGTGACGCTGGTGCTGCAATTGGGCATGGCGCTGTTGATCCTCGATCTGATCGAGACGTCACATCATCGACCCGATGGTAAGGTGGTGCTTGGTGTTCTTGTGACGGCGGTCGCGCTGTTTCACATCCTCTTTCCGACGCATTTAGGAAGACTGACTGCCGATGACAAAAGGCCCTCGCCAAACCTTTATGCCGCCGCACAGGCCTTGACTGACGACATTCCCGATCACCAAGAGGTTGCAGCGCATCCCCATGTGGCTTGGCCAGTCGTTGCGACAGGGCAGCGTGCGCTGTCGATCCCTTGGCCAGAGCCGTTGATCGACGATCTGGCCATGCGTCAAGCGGCGACTGCGGCGTTGTTTTCGGCAGATCTGACGGCGGCCGACAGGATCGCGCTGGCCCGTGCGCATGGCGTGCGCAGCCTGATCGTCGATCCCGCGCGCCTGCACCCGGATGCATTGGCGGCCTTGGAGGATCAAGCGGTGTCTCGCGCGACCTCGGGAAATCTCAGCAGGTTCGATCTATACGACTAGCCGTCCGTGGCCATGCGCCACCTTTGCGTGGTGGGTCAGCGAATGCGGCACCTCTTGGCCGTGCCGCGCCATCAGGGCGGCATCGCCAAGGATGGCCTCTGCGACACCGTCGGCCACGATGCGTCCGTCGTCGATCAGGATCACGCGGGGGCAGAGTTCCAGTACCAGTTCCAGATCATGGCTTGCGAGCAGCATTGCCTGATCCATACCGCCCAGCAATTCGATCAGCCGCCTGCGGTTGCGCAGGTCAAGTGCGGCAGAGGGTTCGTCCAGCAACAACAGGCGCGGTGACATCACCAGCACGCCCGCCAGACAGGCCAGCCGCTTTTCGCCGCCCGAAAGATGATGCACGGGCCGGTCCGCCAGCGCGGCGATTCCGACGCGGTCCAGCGCTGCCGTCACAGCCGCGTCAAGTGCTGCCCCCGACAGCCCCAGATTGCGCGCGCCAAAGGCCACGTCTTCCGCGACCGTCGGACTGAAAAGCTGGTCATCGGCCTGCTGGAACACAAAGCCCATGCCGGGATGGAACCCGCCGGGTGCCACGGGCGCGCCGTCCAACCGCACTTCGCCTGCGGTGGCGCGGATCACCCCGGTCAGGCACAACATCAACGTGGTTTTACCCGCACCGTTCGGGCCGATCAGGCCGACGCGTTCGCCTTGCGCGATGTCAAGCGAGACGCCCTGCAAGACCTTGTCGCCATTGGCGCGGGTCAGGCTCAGGTTGCGGGTTTGCAGCAAAGATCCGGTCATGCCAGACGTTCCACTGCGAGCAGGCAGGCCGCAAGCCCAAAGAGCGCGGCCAGCACCAGCTTATCGGACCGCAGCACCGGCATCCTGTCCGGCAGCGCGGCCCCGGTCGCCCCATGCCCGCGCAGGATCATCGCGTGATAGACCCGTTCGGACCGCGCGTGACTGCGCAGCAACAGGCTTGCCAGCAGCCACCCAGTCGACCGGAAGCGCGCGAATGGTCGGGTCCCGCCACGCCCGCCGCGCAAACGCATCGCGGTTTGCATCCGGGCCAGATCGTGGCGCAGGTCCTCGATATGGCGGAGCGTCAGCAGCGCCATGTCCACCAGCAAGATCGGCAGGCCAAGACCGCGCAGCGCGGCGATCAGGTGGGACACCGGCAGCGCGCCCAGAAAAACAACGATCAACGCGAAGATCGCCACAAACCGCAATGCGATACCCGCTGCGGCCGTCAGGCCTTCGGCGCGCAAGGACAGAGGGCCAAGGCTGGCGATCGTCGTGTCCCCGCTTGTGAAGGGCAGGACCGCCACCAGTCCCGCCACCACCACCCCCGGCAGGCGCAAGGCGCGCAGCAATCTTTTTGGTGGCAGGCGGGACCACCAGATCAGTATCACGGTCAGTCCGGCCATCAGCGTCAATGCCACAGGCGCGTGCAACGTCGAAAAGCTGAAGGCGAGCCCGAGCACCGCCAAAACGCGCAGGCGCGGGTCAGCAATCGGATCAGCGCGCACCGATCATCTCGGGGTTGGTGCGGCGCAGAAAACCCAGAACGGCCGCGACGATCAAGCCTTCTGCGCAAGCCAGCGGCAGATGCGCCAGCGCCAGTGCCATGATCGCGGCGCGTTCGGCACCCGCGTCCAGATGCGCAGGCAGCCCTGCCAGCAAAACCATTGCAAACAGCGTCACCGCCAGCGCCACCGCCCCCGCGCCGGTCGCAAAGGACACCAGAGCCGCCGCCACGGGATGCGTCACATGACCCAGCCCGCGCGTCAACGCAAAGGCGCCAAGTGCGGGCAACCCAAGGATCACCCCGTTCACCCCCAGTGTCGTTAGCCCGCCATGCCCGAACATCACGGCCTGAAGCGCAAGCCCGATCAAGATCGCCGGAACAGCATACCAGCCCAGCATGGCACCCATCAGGCCCGACAAAATAAGGTGGACGCTGCTGGGCGGCACCGGAATATGGATCAGCGACGCGGCAAAGAACGCGGCTGTCATCATCGACGCGCGCGGCAAGCCTTCGCGCGGGTCCGGCTGCGCCGCGATCCGGTTGAGGCAGACGGCGGTCAGCCCCGCTGCAACGGCCCACCCGCCAAGGGTCATGCCAAGGGGCAGGATGCCGTCTGGGACATGCATCAGGCTTGCCGGATGCGGCGCGTAGGCCGGAAATATAGCGCCGTGCCGATGCACCCCCACAAGACGCTGGCGATCATCAGCGCCCGCTGCGTCCATGTCAGCCCGGCAGCGGTTGCCGGGGCGATGAACGCGCTGGCCACGCCATCCGCACCAATCTCGAGATAGCCGATTGCGCCGTGACCGGCCTGCCTGACCTGCACGGCCCATCGGCCGGGCCTGTCGTCCGGGGCGAAAACGAACCGCCCGTCAGCGTCGGTCATCCCCGTCAGCCATGGCTGCGCCGGGTTGTCGGGGGCGAATACGGCGACCTGCGCACCGGCCATCGCCGCGCCGGTGTCATAGCGGGCCTGGATGCCCACAGCGTCCAGCTTTTCGACGTCGACGAAAGCGCCGTGCGCTGCCGCCGGCCCCGCCAGCAGCAGGGCCACGATCAGGGGCTTAACGATAGTTGACAGCACAATGTCCCTCGCCCACATGGCCGATGTGCAGACCGGCAAGCACGATCTGCTGCACCCCGCCTGCGGCAAAGGCGTCGAAACCCACTGCGCCGATGTTCATCTGATCCGCGTCCCCTCTGTCCAGACGACCGAACACATGATCCAGATGGAAGGTCAGTTCAAGGTCCGCTTCCGCCCCGCCGGTCACAAAGCCCTTGCGCGCTTCGCCGACATATTCGCCGCAGATGTAATCATGCCTATCCGAACTCGTCAGGGTGAAATCCACGCTTTGTCCGTCGCGGGTCGCCGTGCCGATCAGCACCATGGACTGCCCCGCCCAGTCACCCGATTGCGCGGGGACGACGGACCATGTCACCGCGTTGTAGTGGCCTTCCGGGGCTGCGACGGTGCCAAGCAGTACGCGCCCGTCCGCATCGGTATCGGTCAGGTCGATGGTCATCTGCGCCGCGTCCTCGAAAGCGACGGTGATGGTCGCAGCGGGCGTCCCGCCCGTTTCGGCATCATAGGGCGGGTCGGTCTGCAGTGCGGACACACCAGCCAGCGTGACGAAGATATGTTCGAACCGCAATTCCCACCCGTCACGTGTCAATTCAGGCGCGACAAAACCTTCGGTCGCCAGCGCTTCGCCATTTGCGAAAAGCGCGAGGGAGCCTTCTGCGGCGGCACTTGTCGCCATTGCCAATGTGGTGGCGAAGATTGTGCAGAGCGCGTGACGATGCAGGGTCATGGTCGTCCCTTCCGGTTGCTTTGGTATGAAAAACTAAGATATTTTTCATACCCACGGGCCTTCAGCGTGTCAACGGTTCAGGGGGTGGTGGCATTGTTTTCGGGTGCCAGCCTTAGCATCGCCAGGCTGTCCTGCAGATCTTGCAGCGGGATATCGCGCGCGATCACGACGATCCGACTGGTCCCGTCGCCCGCAGGCCAATGACCCAGCGGCACGGGAGGTTCGAAAATATGCTGCACGCCGTGGAAAACGAACGGTGTCGGCAGGTCCTTGATATGCACGATGCCCTTGAGCCGCAGAATGTCGGGACCGCGCAGGGCAATCAGCGTGTCCAGCCACAGATCGAACACCTCTGGCGCGATTGGCGTGTCCAGCGTGATTGCGGCTGTCGTGATCCGGTCGTCGCTGGCGTGGTGCGATGGCGCCGCCAGATTGATCGCAGGCTGCGCAGGCAGTCGCAGACCCGACAACCCGGCCAACGGATCGGGTGCAGGGGCGGCGAGCCAATCAATCGCCTGATCATCGGTGATGGCCCGGCGCATCGCGCTGAGTCCGAACAGCATGCCAGCGGGCACACTGCCTTTGTCGGCGATGATCCGCCTTGCACCGGGGTTCAGACGGTCCAGCCGCGATTCAAGCGCGCGCAACGTCGTGGCGTCCGCCAGATCGCTTTTGGTCAGCACGATCCTGTCGGCCATTGCGACCTGCGCCTGCGCTTCTGCATGACGATCAAGCGTCGACAGGCCAAGCACCACATCGACCGCCGTCACGGTCCCATCCAGCGCATAATCAGCGGCCAGAACCGGATCGACCAGCAGCGTGTGGTGGATCGGGCCGGGATCGGCCAGCCCTGTCGTTTCGATGATGACGCGGTCAAAGTGCAATGCGCCGACCGACCGGCGCACGAGCAAACGGGCCAGCGTCTTGGACAGATCGCCCCGGATCGTGCAGCAGATGCACCCAGCTGGCATCAGGACGACATCTTCGGCAGCGCCTTCGATCAGGTCGTGATCCAGCCCCGCCTCTCCGAATTCGTTGACGACAACGGCGACGCGGCCTGCGGCAGGATCATGCAGCAGCCGGTTCAGCAGGGTGGTTTTCCCCGCACCCAGAAATCCGGTCAGCAAGGTCACGGGGATCGGTCTGGTCATCTGGCTACCGGGGTTTGGCTGCGGTGATCCGACTAGTGTTATGTTATAACGTTATGTAGGGCAAGGCCGGATCATCCGCAAGGCAGGCATGACGCGCAACCTGCCCGTGCTGTTACGACACCAGGCGGTGGTACTTTGGGGTGTCCGCCCGGTGTACTGTGCCGCTTTTGTGCGTGGCGCGCCTGTGGATGGGGCGCAATCGAAGCGAAAGGCTAGCGCCCGACGCCCGGCTCATCCTTGCCGCGTGGGTCATTCGCCGCTGTCCGCACAGGGGATAGCTGCTGGTCCAGCATCCACTCAACAAGGCGCGGTTCAAGCCTGCATCCTTGCCAACAGCCTTCATCTTGTGCGGCGATGAGGTCGATCAGAAACTCGTGCTTGCGGTCGGGCATGGATCAGTCCGGCGTGAAGGTGAGATGTCTTTGCAGGATGCACCTCGCGCAGGTGCGTTTGATATACCTGACAGAAATAATCTGGTATGTAAAGCGCCGTCCTGTCGCGCTGCACACTGCCGAGGTCGCCTGCGCTGACATGAATTTCCTTCATGATAGTCTTGTCCAACATGAATTTGTTTTCAGCACGGGTTCCGCCTAGGTACAACGTCGGCACGTCAGGTGCCTATCGTCGTTTGATCGGATTATCATGACCAAGACCTTGCCCAGATCCCCCGCTTTTGCCCAAATCGCCGCAGAGGCGGCAGAGCGTATCCTGATCCTCGATGGAGCGATGGGCACGCAAATTCAGGCGCTGGGGTTCGGAGAGGCGGATTTCACGGCCCATGGCGCTGGCTGCGCCTGTCATCCGCGGATTTTCGGGGACAAGCCTTTGCCGCAGCAGGGCAACAACGATCTGCTGATCCTGACACAGCCGCAGGCGATCGAGGATATCCATTACGCCTATGCGATGGCCGGGGCCGATATCGTCGAAACCAACACGTTTTCATCCACCAGCATCGCTCAGGCCGATTACGGGCTGGAAGATCTTGTTTACGACCTGAACTATCACGGCGCGCGGCTGGTGCGGCAGGCGCTCGACCGTGCGACGGCAGAGGACGGGCGGATGCGCTTCGTCGCGGGCGCATTGGGGCCGACGAACCGCACGGCGTCGATGTCGCCTGACGTGAACAATCCGGGCTACCGCGCGGTGACGTTTGACCAGTTGCGCGCGGCCTATGCCGAACAATTGCGCGGGTTGATCGACGGCGGTGCCGATCTGATCCTGATCGAGACGATTTTCGATACGCTCAACGCCAAGGCCGCGATTTTCGCCTGCGAGGAAATCTTTGCCGCCAATGGCCTGCGCCTGCCGGTGATGATCTCCGGCACGATCACGGACCGGTCGGGGCGGACCCTGTCGGGCCAGACGCCGACCGCGTTCTGGCATGCGGTGCGCCATGCGGACCCTTTGACGATCGGGCTGAACTGCGCGCTGGGTGCTGCCGAAATGCGCGCGCATCTGGCGGAATTGTCCGGCGTGGCCGATACGCTGGTCTGCGCCTATCCCAATGCGGGCCTGCCCAATGAATTCGGCGAATATGACGAAAGCCCCGATTTCATGGCCAGCCAGATCGCCGATTTCGCCAAGGAAGGCTTGGTCAACATCGTCGGCGGTTGCTGCGGTTCGACACCCGACCATATCCGCGCCATTGCCGCTGCGGTGGCGGGTTACAAGCCGCGCGCGATCCCCGCGCATACGCCGCTGATGCGGCTTTCGGGGCTGGAGCCGTTCACCCTGACCCCCGACATTCCCTTTGTGAACGTGGGCGAGCGGACGAATGTCACCGGCTCTGCCAAGTTCCGCAAGCTGATCACCAACCGTGACTATGCGGCGGCCGTCGACGTAGCGCGCGATCAGGTCGAAAACGGCGCGCAGATCATCGACGTCAACATGGACGAGGGGTTGATCGACAGCAAACAGGCGATGATCGAATTCCTGAACCTGATCGCCGCCGAACCTGATATCGCCCGCGTGCCTGTGATGATCGACAGTTCCAAATGGGAGGTGATCGAGGCGGGTCTGCAATGCGTGCAGGGCAAATCCATCGTCAATTCGATCAGCATGAAGGAAGGCGAAGAGGCGTTTCTGCATCAGGCGCGGCTGTGTCGTGCTTATGGCGCGGCGGTGGTCGTGATGGCCTTTGACGAGGCGGGACAAGCCGATACTGAGGACCGCAAGGTCGAAATCTGCACCCGCGCCTATAAGCTCTTGACCGAAGAGGTGGGTTTCCCGCCCGAGGACATCATCTTTGATCCCAACGTGTTCGCCGTGGCGACAGGGATCGAGGAGCACGACAACTACGGCGTCGATTTCATCAACGCGACCCGCCGGATCATCGCCGATCTGCCGCATGTGCATGTGTCTGGGGGCGTGTCGAACCTGAGTTTCAGTTTCCGTGGCAACGAACCTGTGCGCGAGGCGATGCATGCAGTGTTCCTCTATCACGCCATTCAGGCGGGGATGGATATGGGCATCGTCAACGCAGGGCAGTTGGCGGTTTACGACAGTATCGACCCCGATTTGCGCGACGCCTGCGAAGATGTGGTGCTGAACCGCACGCCGGATGCGACCGAAAACATGCTTGTGATCGCCGAACGCTTCAAATCTACCGGCGCGCGCGAAGCCAAGGAACGTGATCTGAAATGGCGCGACTGGACGGTAGAAAAGCGGCTGGAACATGCGCTGGTCAACGGGATCACCGAATTCATCGACGCTGATACCGAAGAGGCGCGGCTTCAGGCCGACCGCCCGCTGCATGTGATCGAAGGGCCGCTGATGGCGGGGATGAACGTGGTGGGCGATCTTTTTGGCGCGGGCAAGATGTTCCTGCCGCAGGTCGTCAAATCCGCCCGCGTGATGAAACAGGCGGTCGCGGTGCTGCTGCCCTATATGGAAGAGGAAAAGCGCCTGAACGGCGGCACGGGGCGCGAAAGCGCGGGCAAGGTGCTGATGGCCACGGTCAAAGGCGATGTGCACGACATCGGCAAGAATATCGTGGGCGTTGTGCTGGCCTGCAACAATTACGACATCATCGACCTTGGCGTGATGGTGCCCGCCGCCAAGATCATCGAAACAGCGATTGCCGAAAAGGTCGATATCATCGGACTGTCCGGCCTGATCACGCCATCGCTGGATGAAATGGTCCATATGGCGGCCGAAATGGAACGGGCAGGTCTTGATATTCCGCTGCTGATCGGCGGGGCGACCACCAGCCGCGTGCATACGGCGGTGAAAATCCACCCCAATTATGCGGCAGGCCAGACAGTCTATGTCACAGATGCAAGCCGCGCTGTGGGCGTTGTCTCGGCGCTTTTGTCGTCAGATCAAAAGGCAGGCTATATCGACACGATCCGCGCAGAATATGAAAAGGTCGCGGATAACCACGCCCGTGCGGAACTGGCCAAGAAACGCCTGCCGCTGGCGGCGGCCCGCGCCAATGCGTTGAAACTCGACTGGCAGGATTACCGCGTGTCTGCGCCATCCTTCCTTGGCACACGTGTCTATGAGGACTGGGATCTCGGGGAGCTTGCCCGCTACATCGACTGGACGCCGTTTTTCCAGACTTGGGAGATGAAGGGCATCTATCCCAAGATCCTGCAAGACGAAAAACAGGGCGAGGCGGCCCGCGCGCTGTTTGCCGATGCGCAAGCGATGCTGGCGCAGATCATCGCGGAAAAATGGTTCCGCCCGCGTGCCGTGGTTGGATTCTGGCCTGCCAATGCGGTGGGCGATGATATCCGCCTGTTCACCGATGACAGCCGGACGTCCGAATTGGCGATGCTGCACACCCTGCGCCAGCAGGTCAGCAAACGCGACGGGCGGCCCAATGTGGCGCTGTCCGATTTCGTGGCCCCCGTTGGTGTGCCCGATTACGTCGGCGGTTTCGTGGTCACGGCAGGGATCGAGGAAATCGCGCTGGCTGAACGGTTCGAGCGGGCAAACGACGATTTCAACGCGATTCTGGTCAAGGCGCTGGCCGACCGTTTCGCCGAAGCCTTTGCCGAGCGGATGCACGAAAAGGTCCGCCGCGAGCTTTGGGGCTATGCGCCCGATGAAAACCTCGCGCCCGGCGACCTGATCGGTGAGCCCTATCGCGGCATACGGCCCGCACCGGGCTATCCGGCGCAGCCCGACCATACCGAGAAAACCACCTTGTTCCGGCTGCTGGATGCAGAGGCCACGACAGGCGTGAAGCTGACCGAAAGCATGGCGATGTGGCCGGGGTCATCGGTGTCGGGGCTCTATATCGGGCATCCTGATGCCTATTATTTCGGTGTGGCAAAGGTGGAACAGGATCAGGTGCTGGACTACGCCGCGCGCAAAGGCATGGACGTGGCCGAAGTCGAACGCTGGTTGGGACCGGTCCTGAATTACGTGCCACAGGCAAAGGCGGCGCTGGCGGCGGAGTAACGCGCGCGGTTCTTTGTTCAGGGAGCAAGACGGGGCGCTGCCCTGGGTCCCGGAGTATTTTGGGAAAAAACAGGCAGAAGGACTAACTCATGCCATATTACGTTAACGCAGGTATCCGGCCCAAAGATGAAAAGCCAATGTACGGTGTCTATCATAAATGGATAGATGGCGATTTTGATAAGATCGCACTTTATGATCGGACGCCTGATGGCGGGAAATTGATCACTGAGTGGAATTCTGGCCGCCCGCTAAAGCCAGATAATATGCCCACAAAAACCGAAAGGCATAATGGCAACAACCACCCCGTGCCATTGCTGGGTGTCGACAGCCATTCAAGCTGCTTCTTTGTGAACCATAAGTTCAAGGATATTCTGGAAGAATTGGAACCGGATACACATCAATTTTTCCCTATTGAGGTGTTTGAAAAAGGCAAGAAGATCGCGGACTACTTTTGGTTAAACGTGTGTAACCGGCTTGATACCTATCATCCGGAACTGACCTATCCCAGAAATGCGCGTGGCTTCTTTAAGCCTGTTGAAGGCGAGGCAGCATCACGGGTGTTTTCAAAAGAAGCGATCGGCAATCACCACGCGTGGATCGACAAGTTTGCAGGAGCCGGTGGGAATGGAATTTTCATTTCCAACACTTTCGCTGACAGAATCAAAGACGCCGGTCTGACGGGAACTTCTATGCATGAGTTCAACGAAGCCTAAGCACGCAGTTTCATTTCTAGCTAGGATTTCCCTATGCCATTTCCACCAAATACGTTTATCCAACCAATTTTAGACAAAGTTCTGGGTTTTTCCGGCGGTCGGTTTGCACCCTTTCAACAGGCGCACCAGATAGGCGATACGGTGCTGCAAGACAGGACCGCAGACCTGTTTAGCGCACTGAATGTTGATGAGTGAAGATCAGACGGCGACTTCGATCCGGCCCAGCGGGTTGGAGCAACAGGCCAAGATATAGCCATCTGCGATATCCTCGTCTGAGATGCCGCCATTGTGGACCATGTGGACCTCGCCCGCAGTCTTGCGGATCTTGCAGGTCCCGCAAAGGCCAAATGTACAGCCCGACGGAATGTTCAGACCGTTCGCCCGCGCCACGGCCAAGACCGTGTCGGTCTCCGCACAGGCCGCGATTACGCCCGAAGCGGTGAAACTTATCTGCGCGCGGGTTTCCGCATCCGGCGTAACGTCGTTGATCTCTGGCGCATCGGCGGCCTTTTCGACGGGGGCCTGAAAGTTTTCCTGATGATAGCGGTCCATATCATAGCCAAGCGCGTTCAGCATGTCGCGCACCGCCTGCATGAAAGGTTCGGGGCCGCAGCAGAACACTTCACGCTCCAGATAATCGGGGGCCATCAGCCCCAGCATGATCTGGTTCAGTCGTCCGTGATAGCCATGCCAGACGCGGAAGGGGTCGGGTTCCTTGACCGTATAGCGCAGTTGCAGCCCCGGCACGCGGTTGGCGAACTGGTCCAGCCTTTCGCGAAAGATGATGTCGGATGGGCGCCGCGCCGCATGGACAAAGACGATATCGGGCATGTCGCCTGTATCCCATGCCCAGGTCGTCATCGACATCATCGGCGTGATCCCCGACCCTGCCGAGATGAAGAGGTATTTCTCCGCCGGATGCCGGTGAAAGCTGAAGATGCCCGCAGGGCCATAGGCCTTGATCTTCATCCCCGGACGTAGATGGTTCAGCATCCAGCGCGTGCCGATGCTGTCCTTTTGCGCCTTGACCGTGATCGAGATCGACAAAGGACGCGAGGGGCTGGACGAGATGGTGTAGGTCCGCTGCACCGCGCCACCGGCCAGTGGCAGATCCAGCGTCAGGAACTGCCCCGGCTCATAATCGAACCACGCCCCGGAGGGTGCCCGAAAGGCGAAGGTCGCGACATCCGGTGTCTCTGGAATGACCATGACACATTCGAGCCATTCATCGTCGCGCCACGCGGCGGTGGTGCTGATCCGTGTGGGCGGGGGCATTTTATTCCGCCGCCAATGCGGGCTGCGGGGTCAGCCGCCCTGTCATCAGACCCGCATACCAGTCCACGAACTGGATCACGCCTTCTTCCTGAATGGGGGAATAGGGGCCGGGTTCATAGGCGGGCGACAGGATGCCTTTCTGGTTTTCCTCGACGACCTGCCGATCCTCGTCATTGGTGTTCAGCCAGACCTCGGTCAGGGTTTTCAGGTCGTAATCCACGCCTTCGACCGCATCCTTGTGGACGAGCCAGGTCGTCGTCACCTCGGTTTGCGTGGCCGAGATCGGCAGGACGCGGAAGGTGATCGCATGATCGCCCAAAAAGTGGTTCCATGTGTTGGGATAGTGATAGAACAGCAGCGTGCCTGCATCGTTGAACGGCATCGTGCCCATCCGTTTCGCCACGGCGGCCTTCGTGGACATCGTATAGCTTTCGGCATTGTTCAGCAAAGGCACCCGCGCCAGCCGCCAGCCCATGTCATCCGCATGGGTAAAGCGTGACGGCAGGCCCGCCGCCTCGCACCGTTTCCAATGGGTCAGGATTTCAGGGCTGGCCTCGTTGGGGCCGGACATGGCGGCGAATTTGGGATTGTCCGAGAAGGTCCGGCAGAGCGACGGATGCGACCCTGAACAATGGTAACATTCGCGGTTGTTTTCCAGCACCAGCTTCCAGTTGCCGTTTTCGACGATGGTCGAGCTATGCGCGACCTTGGCGTCCTTGAGACCGGAGGGGGCGAGGAAGGCTGTCAGATGCTTGGCCAGATCCGCGATGGGTGGCGGCACCGGCGCAAGACAGACAAAGACCATCCCGCCCAGATCGACGCAATGGACCTTTTTCAACCCATGCGCTGCGGGATCGAACCCGTCGCCCATGTCGCGGGCATAAAGAAGCTTGCCGTCCAGACCATAGGTCCACTGGTGATAGGGACAGACCAGATTGGGCGTCGATCCCGTCGTCGCGGCGCAAAGCCGTTGGCCGCGATGGCGGCAGACATTATGAAAGGCGCGGATCATGCCATCGGCGCTGCGCACGATCACAACCGGATAGGCCCCGATCTGAAGCGTCGCGAATGCACCGGGGTTTGGCAGCACCGGAGAGGGCAGGGCGAACAGCCATTCGCGATAGAAGATGTGATCCAGATCGAGGCTATAGACACCATCGTCGCAATAAAGGTCGCGTTCGAGCGCATGCGCGGGGCGGCGCGCCAGCAAGCGGTCCAGCATCAGGGCTTGGTCAAGCATCTTACCTCGCTTTGTGCCAGAGCGGCACGTGAAGAGAACGCGCAGGCGGGTAGGGCGCTGCGCAAGCGGACATTAGCTGCGATGCAGCAAAGCAACCGCCGGAATACGACATGCGGCCAGCGAACAGCGCCGCGCGGCGCTGGCATTCGATTCCTGCCCGCAGGCCCGATTCCACGGTAGGGCGGGGGTCAGGGGCAAGACAGGGTGAAAAGGGCTTGGATACGCCACCTGTTGAGGGCTGATTCTGCCTGATCATCACGCTTTGGGTCGGGTTCGGCGTGCGAAAACGCCTTGTATTGCTGCCTACAGCGCTTGTTTTATTGGCGCTTGTCATGAAGGTTCCAAGAAAATGTGCGTTGCCGTGCTTTTTGTCGAAAAAACCACTTGCGGCTTGTGGTGAGTAACCGTAGAACCCCCCTCACCGGCGGCGCAGCGATGCACTGGCGGGGCGCTAGACGGGTTGGACGGGTCGGAAACGATCTGGAAGGTTCGGAGGCGTTAAGAAGAAAATCTGAGGTTGAAGGGCGGGCGCGCCGGAAGTTTAGGGCGCACTTGTTTCTTTTTGTCTCTACGCTGTTTGAAATTGATATATCTGAAGAGATATGTGGGCGGTTTGGTTCAGTTCGATGGATCAGACGTCTGTATATCAACGCCACTAGGATTTCGGTCCGATGATGTGGTGTCAGCTTCACTGTTTGGCGGCTTCTGGTAACTTTGGTTACTGAAGCACGAGAACAGAGAAACGCCATATGGTTTCAGTAAGGCCATATGGTGATGTGCAGAGGTTCGAACGTCAAGGATAGCGCAGCGATGTGCTTTCAACTTGAGAGTTTGATCCTGGCTCAGAACGAACGCTGGCGGCAGGCCTAACACATGCAAGTCGAGCGAGACCTTCGGGTCTAGCGGCGGACGGGTTAGTAACGCGTGGGAATATGCCCTTCACTACGGAATAGCCTCGGGAAACTGGGAGTAATACCGTATACGCCCTTTGGGGGAAAGATTTATCGGTGAAGGATTAGCCCGCGTCTGATTAGATAGTTGGTGGGGTAATGGCCTACCAAGTCTACGATCAGTAGCTGGTTTGAGAGGATGATCAGCAACACTGGGACTGAGACACGGCCCAGACTCCTACGGGAGGCAGCAGTGGGGAATCTTAGACAATGGGCGCAAGCCTGATCTAGCCATGCCGCGTGAGTGACGAAGGCCTTAGGGTCGTAAAGCTCTTTCGCCAGAGATGATAATGACAGTATCTGGTAAAGAAACCCCGGCTAACTCCGTGCCAGCAGCCGCGGTAATACGGAGGGGGTTAGCGTTGTTCGGAATTACTGGGCGTAAAGCGCACGTAGGCGGATTGGAAAGTATGGGGTGAAATCCCAGGGCTCAACCCTGGAACTGCCTTGTAAACTCCCAGTCTAGAGTTCGAGAGAGGTGAGTGGAATTCCAAGTGTAGAGGTGAAATTCGTAGATATTTGGAGGAACACCAGTGGCGAAGGCGGCTCACTGGCTCGATACTGACGCTGAGGTGCGAAAGTGTGGGGAGCAAACAGGATTAGATACCCTGGTAGTCCACACCGTAAACGATGAATGCCAGACGTCGGGGGGCTTGCCCTTCGGTGTCACACCTAACGGATTAAGCATTCCGCCTGGGGAGTACGGTCGCAAGATTAAAACTCAAAGGAATTGACGGGGGCCCGCACAAGCGGTGGAGCATGTGGTTTAATTCGAAGCAACGCGCAGAACCTTACCAACCCTTGACATCCTCTGACCGCCTGGGAGACCAGGTTTTCTCGTAAGAGACAGAGTGACAGGTGCTGCATGGCTGTCGTCAGCTCGTGTCGTGAGATGTTCGGTTAAGTCCGGCAACGAGCGCAACCCACATCTTTAGTTGCCATCATTCAGTTGGGCACTCTAGAGAAACTGCCCGTGATAAGCGGGAGGAAGGTGTGGATGACGTCAAGTCCTCATGGCCCTTACGGGTTGGGCTACACACGTGCTACAATGGCATCTACAATGGGTTAATCTCCAAAAGATGTCTCAGTTCGGATTGGGGTCTGCAACTCGACCCCATGAAGTCGGAATCGCTAGTAATCGCGTAACAGCATGACGCGGTGAATACGTTCCCGGGCCTTGTACACACCGCCCGTCACACCATGGGAGTTGGGTTTACCCGAAGGCCGTGCGCCAACCAGCAATGGGGGCAGCGGACCACGGTGAGCTCAGCGACTGGGGTGAAGTCGTAACAAGGTAGCCGTAGGGGAACCTGCGGCTGGATCACCTCCTTTCTAAGGATGTTTCTAGTATGATTTATGCGAGACCAACGCGCTCAAGTAGCGAAGCGTCAGCGCATGGAAAATCGTGAAACACTTAGCAGTCGGCAAACAAAGCCGGCATAACAGGCACTGCTTTTCCTTGCAGTGACCTGGAGCCAGGCCGTCCTCATATCTCTTCAGTTTGCAGTTTCGCTCAGTCGGCGAAACGCACCGTTTGGGGCGTTAGCTCAGCTGGGAGAGCACCTGCTTTGCAAGCAGGGGGTCATCGGTTCGATCCCGATACGCTCCACCATTTCTGGAGCATATCGTCACCTTAGGCAGCGCGCCTTCGGCGCGACACGCTCCACCACTGAAGTCTCTGACTTCAACCTCGTTGGGTCGGTAGCTCAGGTGGTTAGAGCGCACGCCTGATAAGCGTGAGGTCGGAGGTTCAAGTCCTCCTCGACCCACCAACAACTTGCATGACAGTTTGACCGTAAAGCAGCCTTGGCTGTTTTGCCGTCCAACTGGACGACTTGGCCTTCGGGTCATTTGACATCGTATAGAGAGATACAACATCAGAATAGAGGCGCCCCGCGTGAGGGGTGGCCAGACAGGCTGAGGTTCCGCATGGAACCTTTGACGCCTCGAAAATCTATTTTGTTCCAAGTCAAGTACACTAACCGGAGCAACAGTAATGTTGCTCGAACGATGCCAGTTGCTGAACCAGCGGCTGGCGTTGCAATGTATGCATTTTGATTAAGGGCCCTTTTGATACAAAAGGGAGGGCCCACAGAAGAAGCCTTGCTTTTTCTGGATCAAATCAAGCGCGAAAAGGGCGTTTGGTGGATGCCTTGGCAGTAAGAGGCGATGAAGGACGTGATACTCTGCGATAAGCCATGGGGAGCTGAGAATAAGCTTTGATCCATGGATTTCCGAATGGGGCAACCCACCTGATTGTTTGTTATTATTGCTCTTCGGAGCAGCTAATAATGAGCAAAACCAGGTATTTGTAGACTGAATACATAGGTTTACAAAAGCAAACCCGGGGAACTGAAACATCTAAGTACCCGGAGGAAAGGAAATCAACAGATACTCCCCTAGTAGCGGCGAGCGAACGGGGACCAGCCGAGCCATGAATGTGATTAGAATGTGTTGGAAAGCACAACCAGAGTGGGTGACAGTCCCGTATAAGAAGCATGATTGGACGTATTAAGTAGGGCGGAACACGTGAAATTCTGTCTGAACATCGGAGGACCACCTTCGAAGGCTAAGTACTCCTTACTGACCGATAGCGAACCAGTACCGTGAGGGAAAGGTGAAAAGCACCCCGACGAGGGGAGTGAAACAGTACCTGAAACCGAACGCCTACAATCAGTTGGAGGGTCCTTGAGACCTGACAGCGTACCTTTTGTATAATGGGTCATCGACTTAGTGTATCTAGCAAGCTTAAGCCGTTAGGTGTAGGCGCAGCGAAAGCGAGTCTGAATAGGGCGATTGAGTTAGATGCATTAGACCCGAAACCGAGTGATCTAGGCATGTCCAGGATGAAGGTTAGGTAACACTAACTGGAGGTCCGAACCCACACCTGTTGAAAAAGGTCGGGATGAGGTGTGCCTAGGGGTGAAAGGCCAATCAAACTCGGAGATAGCTGGTTCTCTGCGAAATCTATTTAGGTAGAGCGTCGGACGAATACCCTCGGGGGTAGAGCACTGGATGGGTAATGGGGACTCACCGTCTTACTGATCCTAACCAAACTCCGAATACCGAGGAGTAATATCCGGCAGACACACAGCGGGTGCTAACGTCCGTTGTGAAGAGGGAAACAACCCTAACCTACGACTAAGGCCCCTAATTCATGGCTAAGTGGGAAAGCAAGTGGGACGACCAAAACAACCAGGAGGTTGGCTTAGAAGCAGCCATCCTTTAAAGATAGCGTAACAGCTCACTGGTCTAAATAAGTTGTCCTGCGGCGAAGATGTAACGGGGCTCAAGCCATGAGCCGAAGTCTGGGATGCAATTTATTGCATGGTAGCAGAGCGTAGTGTGACATAGTTCCAAGCGTCTTTAATGCCCTTCGGGGTATATTGGACGCAGGGAGCTTTCTGTGAAGCCGGCCTGTGAGGGATCCGGTGGAGAGATCACTAGTGAGAATGATGACATGAGTAGCGACAAAGGGAGTGAGAGACTCCCTCGCCGAAAGTCCAAGGGTTCCTGCTTAAAGCTAATCTGAGCAGGGTAAGCCGACCCCTAAGGCGAGGCCGAAAGGCGTAGTCGATGGGAACCAGGTTAATATTCCTGGGCCAGGAGGATGTGACGGATCTCGAAGATTGTTTCCCCTTATCGGATTGGGGAGGCCGTTTAGAGGTTCCTGGAAATAGCCCTCCGCTAGATCGTACCCTAAACCGACACAGGTGGACTGGTAGAGAATACCAAGGCGCTTGAGAGAACCACATTTAAGGAACTCGGCAAAATACCTCCGTAAGTTCGCGAGAAGGAGGCCCGTTCAGAACGCAAGTTTTGGGCGGGGGCACAAACCAGGGGGTGGCGACTGTTTACTAAAAACACAGGGCTCTGCGAAGTCGTAAGACGACGTATAGGGTCTGACGCCTGCCCGGTGCCTGAAGGTTAAAAGGAGGAGTGCAAGCTCCGAATTGAAGCCCAGGTAAACGGCGGCCGTAACTATAACGGTCCTAAGGTAGCGAAATTCCTTGTCGGGTAAGTTCCGACCTGCACGAATGGCGTAACGACTTCCCCGCTGTCTCAAATGTGGACTCAGCGAAATTGAATTTCCTGTCAAGATGCAGGATACCCGCGGTTAGACGGAAAGACCCCATGCACCTTTACTATAGCTTCGCATTGGCATCAGGCACGATATGTGCAGGATAGGTGGTAGGCTTTGAAGCAGGGACGCCAGTTCCTGTGGAGCCTCCCTTGAGATACCACCCTTATCTTGCTTGATGTCTAACCGCGGCCCGTTATCCGGGTCCGGGACCCTGCGTGGTGGGTAGTTTGACTGGGGCGGTCGCCTCCCAAATTGTAACGGAGGCGCGCGAAGGTTGGCTCAGAGCGGTCGGAAATCGCTCGTTGAGTGCAATGGCAGAAGCCAGCCTGACTGCGAGACTGACAAGTCGAGCAGAGTCGAAAGACGGCCATAGTGATCCGGTGGTCCCGAGTGGAAGGGCCATCGCTCAACGGATAAAAGGTACGCTGGGGATAACAGGCTGATGGTGCCCAAGAGTCCATATCGACGGCACCGTTTGGCACCTCGATGTCGGCTCATCTCATCCTGGGGCTGGAGCAGGTCCCAAGGGTACGGCTGTTCGCCGTTTAAAGAGGTACGTGAGCTGGGTTTAGAACGTCGTGAGACAGTTCGGTCCCTATCTTCCGTGGGTGTAGGATACTTGAGAAGAGTTGCCCCTAGTACGAGAGGACCGGGGTGAACGATCCACTGGTGGACCTGTTGTCGTGCCAACGGCAGTGCAGGGTAGCTATGATCGGACAGGATAACCGCTGAAGGCATCTAAGCGGGAAGCCCCCTTCAAAACAAGGTATCCCTGAGGGCCGAGGTAGACCACCTCGTCGATAGGCCAGAGATGTAAGCGCGGCAACGCGTTCAGTTGACTGGTACTAATTGCCCGATAGGCTTGATTTGATCCAGTAATAGTAAGACTGGCGAAAAATCAGGATACATACACAAACACCAACAGTCGTATAAGACTTGGAACAAACAGAACGCCCGGTAGCTCGGGGCACCTTAACCAACACCATTGGAAAGAGGTGCCTCACAGCAACTGAGTGAGCTGCACATTTGCTACGCAAACGTGCCTTGCTCACCCAGATCGAAACCGGGTCGCTTTGATCTGGCGTTGTTTTTTTGGTTTGGTGGTCATAGCGCGAGCAAAACACCCGATCCCATCCCGAACTCGGCCGTTAAGTGCCGCAGCGCTGATGGTACTGCGTCTTAAGACGTGGGAGAGTAAGTCACTGCCAAACCTAATAAACATCGCAAAGCTTGCCTCACAGCAAGCGTATCTCTCTTACGATGCACCTAACCATAATTAGGTGCGCCACAATGGCGCGGGATGGAGCAGCCCGGTAGCTCGTCAGGCTCATAACCTGAAGGTCGTAGGTTCAAATCCTACTCCCGCAACCAAAAAACA
>NZ_KB907976.1 GCF_000382265.1 Yoonia vestfoldensis DSM 16212 | reverse complement strand
GCGTCATCATCACCACCAACCTGAGCTTCAGCGAATGGGCCAGCGTCTTTGGCGATGCCAAAATGACCACGGCACTGCTCGACCGTCTCACCCATCGCTGCCACATCCTCGAAACCGGCAATGACAGCTACCGCTTCAAGGCCAGCTCCGAAACAGCCAAGAAAAAGCGAAAGGAGACACCACCATTGACGCCATCATAATACGCAGATCATAACGACTGGGTGGGTCAGATCTCGATGAAAATGCCGGGTCAGTTCTCAGTGACAATCAACACTCGGGGTCGAATACCGGCACGATGACCGAGATCAGAGGACCATTTTGCAGCTCTCGCACGACAGAGGCGATGCGTCCGGTCTGATTTTTGTGCTGGCGCGCCCATTCCTGACGAACGACTGCATAGGCACGTGCCGATGTTGCCCGACCGTCAGGAAACATCACCATATACTGCGGGTCTCGTTTTGCCGCGGAGCGGGCAAAGCGCCTTGCCACATGCGCGGGCAACGGGGGACTGGCCTTTGACAAGATGTGCAAAAGCCAGAACTCAACAGTGGCGTAGAAAGATCTTGCGCGATTGCGGCGCGCGCGCGAGGAGACAGACCCAGCGGGTTTCTTGTTGCCTGTCACTGCGTCCGGCCGCGCAGCCACGTCGGGGCTGGGGCGGTGCGTGTCATCAGGCCCCGTGTCCCGAGCTGCTGTCCCGGCTGTCTGCGGCGCGCCTGCATCTTGCAGTTCTGCAAGCTCAGGCCGTTTTGCGCGATCGTCTGGGGCCTTCTTGTCCACTGTCCAATACCTTGCATCGATCCGAACATGCGGGTCGTGGTTGTGCTTGACATTGCTTTTCCATACCGCCAGCGCGAAGCGATCTGTCAGGCTACTACCGTCAAACGTGCATGCGGACAAGTGCATCAAGCGACGGATTGGCAGCTCAGCACACCGACGGTGATTGGTTGCCGGCGCGCGGCATGAAGGCAGGATTTTTGCAGATTTGCTGACACGCGACGGTGCCCCGCTTTGTTCGATGGTCTGTCTGCTGTCTAAAGCCGCAATCGTGCAGGCGTGAACGATTCAACCGCCACCCCCCCGTTTCGTGGTCGGGTCGATGCCTTGTGTCAGCCCGCGTCTGTCACCGCACGGCTGACTTTGCGCAAGCCTTGGTTGGCCGCCTGCATGGCGGTCGCGGCGATATCGACGGCGGTCAGCCCCGCCTCGGCATACATGACGTCAGGGGCAGCGTGGTCGATATAGCGGTCGGGCAACGTCATCGTGCGGACCTGACAGCGCCCGTCCAGTAGCCCGTCATTGGCCAGATCATGCAAGACCATCGCACCGAATCCACCCTGCGCGCCCTGTTCAACCGTGACCAGCGCTTTGTGATGGCGCAGCAATTGCCGGATCAGCGCCCGGTCCAGCGGCTTGGCGAAACGGGCGTCGGCGATGGTCACGGACAAGCCCTGGGTTTCCAACTGGCGCGCGGCCTTGCGGCATTCATCCAGATGCGCGCCAAAGGACAGGATCGCGATGTCGCTGCCTTCCTGCACGATACGGCCCTTGCCGATCTCGATGATCTCGCCGCGTTCGGGCAGTTCCAGCCCGACGCCTTCGCCACGCGGATATCGGAACGCGATGGGGCCAGCGTCATAGGCCGCCGCCGTGCGGACCATATGCATCAATTCCAGTTCATCGCCTGCGGCCATGACGACCATGTTGGGCAGGGCGGACAAATAGCCGATATCGAAAGACCCCGCATGTGTCGGCCCGTCGGCACCGACCAGACCCGCACGGTCGATGGCAAAGCGCACGGGCAGGTTCTGAAGCGCCACATCATGCACGATCTGGTCATAGCCGCGTTGCAGAAAGGTCGAATAGATCGCGCAGAACGGTTTCAGCCCGCTTGCCGCCATGCCAGCGGCAAAGGTGACGCCATGCTGTTCGGCGATGCCCACATCGAACACCCGGTTGCGGAACCGCTGGCCCATGATGTCGACGCCGGTGCCCGATGGCATCGCGGCGGTGACAGCGACGATGCTGGGATCGTGCTGTGCCTCAACGGTCAGGGCGGTGCCGAACACTTTGGTATAGCTGGGCGCATTGGCGCGCGATTTGGCCTGTTCGCCGCTCGCGACGTTGAACTTCGACACGCCGTGATACTTGTCCGCGCTTTGTTCGGCGGGGGCATAGCCTTTGCCCTTTACCGTGCAGACGTGGATCAGCACGGGGCCGGTGGCACGGGTCTTGGCGGCGCGCAGCACCGGCAAAAGCTGGGACATGTCGTGCCCGTCGATCGGGCCGATATAGGAAAAGCCAAGGCTTTCGAACAGGGTGCCCGCATTGCCCGATTGCACGCCCGTCACCAGTTGCCGCGCGCGGCGGGCATGGTCGCGGATCGGGCCGGGCAGGACGGATTCGAATCCTTCGGCCATCTTGTGCAGATCACCCAAGGGGGATGCATAAAGCCCCGACAGGTATTTCGACATCGCGCCGACCGGCGGGGCGATGGACATTTCATTGTCGTTCAGGATCACGAACAGGCGGCGGCCTTCGGAGCCTGCATTGTTCATCGCCTCATAGGCCATGCCCGCGCTGATCGACCCGTCGCCGATCACGGCAATGGCATCGCCTGTCGGCATGCCCAGATCGCGCCCGACCGTGAACCCGAGGGCCGCGGAAATCGACGTACTGGAATGGGCGGCGCCAAAGGGGTCAAATTCGCTTTCGGCGCGTTTGGTGAACCCGGACAACCCGCCTTCCTGGCGCAGGGTGCGGATACGGTCGCGGCGGCCTGTCAGCACCTTGTGCGGATAGCATTGATGGCCGACGTCAAAGATCAGCTTGTCACGCGGCGTATCGAACACGGCGTGGATCGCGACGGTCAGTTCGACCACACCCAGCGACGATCCCAGATGGCCACCCGTTTCGGAAACGGCCGAGATGACCTCTGCCCGCACATCATCGGCGAGGCCTGCCAAGGCGGCATCGCTCATCCGGCGCAGATCGGCGGGGCCTGCGACACTGTCGAGAAACGGGGTATGGGGGCGGTTCGTCATGACGTCACCTTTGCAATAAAAAAGCGTCGCAAGTGGGGTAGCCCGCTTGCGACGCTAGTCTCCTGTAGCCAACAGGAAGGGAACTGGGGCCAAGACCCCAACGACGGACCGACCAGGGAAGGGTGATCCGACGGCGAAGGATCAGGCAAGGCGTCGCGCTATGCCTGATCCAATGGTGTGTCAGTCAGCGACCGTTTGTTCCATCGGCGCGGCCCGGTTGATCGGGTCCGGCGTGTCGCGGCTTTCCTCGGGCAAGGCCCGGCCGATTGCCGCGAAAGCCGCGATCAGGAACCAGATCGCCACAACCACAACAGCCGCATAACCCGCACCTTTGAGCATCAGAAACGTGATGTCGGCGGTCAGCCTGCTCTTGTTGTTCATGTCGAGGATGTTGTCTTCTTTCATCATCTCTCTCCTCAGTTTACTGGCGCATAGCCGTGGATTTGTGCCCAGACAAACCAGTTGTCAACGACAGTCCCGGACAGCAGGATTCCGATGCCACCTGTCAGTGGCGTCAGGACCGCAAACCACCAGGCCCAGCGATGGATACCTTCCATCGTGGCATTGAAGCCCATGGTCCAGCGCCAGAACAATGCCGCCCGTTCTGATGCCGTGCCACGATCCACGATCTGTTCGATCTCGCGTTCGCCACCAAAGCGGCTGACAGCAAGGATCGTCGCGCCGTGCATCGCGAACAGCAGCACCGACCCGTAAAGGAACACGATCGAAAGCGCGTGGAACGGGTTGTAGAACAGGTTACCGTGGGTGATCGAGAACAGGTTCGTCCAGTCAAGGTGCGAGAAGACGCCGTAAGGCACAGCCTCGCTCCATGACCCCATCAGGATGGGCCGGATCAGACCCAGCACGAAGATCAGCCACAGCAGTGCGGCAAAGGCATAGGCCACATGCAGCCCCATCCCGAGCGCTTTGGCGCGCTGGTAGGTGTGGAGCCACCATGCGCAGCAGCCGATCAGAAAGAAGAAGCTGGCGATCAGCCACCATCCGCCATCGGCCAAGGGCGCAAAGCCCAACCCGTATTCCGGTCCCGGTGGTTCAAGCGACAGCCAGAACAGGTCACGCAAGAACAATCCCGGGCTATACCCGACCTGCGCCCAGAAATTCATCCCGATGATGAAGAACCAGGCCGCAAAGCCGATCACGGCGACCATGCCGGTGGATCCCAGGTGGACAGGCCCGATCTGGGCATTTCCGAACACACCGAACAAGGTCGAGAACCGTGTCCCTTTTGTCCGTTCGCGCATCGTATCCGCGTCGGCGACCACACCAAGTTCGGCAGGGCCCTGGACTTGGACTTGCGTGAA
This sequence comes from Yoonia vestfoldensis DSM 16212, assembly GCF_000382265.1. Lineage (GTDB taxonomy): Bacteria > Pseudomonadota > Alphaproteobacteria > Rhodobacterales > Rhodobacteraceae > Yoonia > Yoonia vestfoldensis. The sequence goes on along the minus strand of NZ_KB907976.1, from coordinate 246,732 downwards.
GATATTTTGATATTCAGCCATTTTTCATACCCTCCTACAGGTCTACCCACCAAGGCAGTTCATAGTACCAGTCCCACCAGACGATCCATTCCTGGAACCAGATGGTGCCCGAGATCACGATACAGACTGCGCTCCAGAAACCGGCCATCAGCGCAAGGAACAGGCCCAGCCGGTGAATGCCGAGTGGCCCGATCGAATAGCCGATCAGATCGCGGAAATAGGTGTCTTCATGTTCGGGCGTGCCGATGGTCTTGCCCTTGCCGGGATTGACGGCAGACAGAACAAGCGACCCGTGCAGCGCCAGCGCCAGCGTCGTGATCCAGAAGAAACTGATCGCGACCATATGCGCCGGATTGTAGTGGAAGTTGCCATAGGCATAGCCCACGTTGTTCACCCAATCGAGGTGGCTGAAAATGCCATATGGAAACGCATGTCCCCAGGCCCCCAACAGCACCGGACGGATGATGACCAGCGTGACATAGGCAAAGATCGCGACACCGAAGGCAAAAGGCACATGATACCCGATGCCCAGTTTGCGACAGATTTCAACCTCGCGCATCATCCAGCTGAGGAACGCGCCGACCGCGCAGATCGTGATGATCTGCCACAATCCGCCTTCCAGCAAAGGTGCGGCACCAAGGCCGTATTCAAGTGGCGGCGGATCGATCGAGATCAGCCACGGATTCCATGTCGGGCCTTGGCTGGCCCCATAAAAAATCAAGATTGTCCCAAGGACGGCGAAAAAGAACGTCGTGACCCCGAAGAAGCCAACATAAAATGGCCCCACCCAAAAGTCGAACAGATCTCCGCCTACCAATGTCCCGCCACGGACCCGGTATTTTCTTTCGAAGCTGAGCTGTGCCATCTTCCTACTCCATATAATACAGGCCCTGCATCCCCGTTCGGGTGCGCCCTGTGATCGTCGATGTCGATGTTTGCCGCGGGCGGATCAAAGTCCCGCCCGTAGCGATGTTATGCGAAAAACGGATTACATGCCGCCAAAGGCCAGCTGGAACCAGTTTGTGCTTTCGTTGCTCAGCAGGACGAGGTGAATCATCGCTGCCAGCAGGAACAGGAATACGCCCTGTGCCACGAAAACGCGGCGAGGGTCGAAAACCAGCCAGATCTTGTAGAACTGTGCCATTTGATATGTTCCTCTTCTTACCAGTTGAACCAAGGCAGCTTGATGTACGTCAGAATATGCGCGACGACGGCCACGATCGTGAAGATCGTAAACCCGCTCATATAGACTGAGTGCAGCTCTTGCGCTTGCTCATCAGTGAGACCTGTGAAGGACAGGTCGGATTTGTCAGCCATGTTTTGTCTCCAAAATAGAATACTGACGCCGCGCAGCCCCCGCGGCCGGGTTACGACAGAAGCTTGTCCTCTGCCCCAATCCGTCATCCCGGGGGGGAATGACGAATGTCTTGATGTCCTTTTCAGGACAAATGTCGTGCCGCGTCTTCATGCGTTGAAGATATGCGGCGTGATGATGCGCGCCTGGGTCCAGGCCTTGGCGATCGGGCCATGTTCCGGCAATTCCATCCGGCGTGCCGCGAACAGCACCCATGTCAGGATCGCCAGCGGCAGGGTCGCCACAAAGATCAGCGCGAAATACGCGTAATATTCCCGTTTCGGGGCCGTGTGCCGCGCCCGTGCAATCGGTGCGTCTGTGGTGAAATCGGTCATTTGCGTCCTCCCGAGGATGGTTGCAGTGTTTCGACGGTCTCCAGCACGACCCTGTCGTTGCCGGCGTCGAGCGCCGCCCGCTCTGCGGCATCGCGCAGGGACTTGGCGGCGGAAATACGTGTGAGGATCGGGTGTGTCGCCACGATCTCGTCGAGCTTGGCCTGCGCATCCGCGTCCCACGGGAAATCACGGCGCAAAGGCGTCAGGGTGGCGTCGGTTCTGTCCATGTCGGTGCCAAGCGGCAGGATATGGAACAAGGCATCGAACAAGCCATTGCACACCTCTTGCAGCACATAGGTCGCACCGGCATAGCCCATGAAGGGCGTGCCCGTGGCGCGCCTTATCGCGGCACCGGGGAAACTGGCGGGGATGAACACGGGGCTTGGCCCATGTCCGGCCTTCATTTCGGCCAGATACATCTTTTCATTGATCGACCCCATGACGATTAGTGGGCGTTTGCTATGCAGCATCGCGCGGACTTCGTCGTTGTTGGTCTTCTTGCCGCGGCAACGTGCGACGGCAAAGGCGCAGGGAAAGCCCAGATCACCTTCCAGATAATGCCGGATGCCACGGGCATAGGTTTCGTTCGCGACAATCGCGAATTCCGCCGTGGCAAAGAAATCCTGCGTGACCGACCGCCACAGATCCCAGACGGGTTTGATGGTCGAATGTTTCTCGCGCTCGATGAACGGCTCGGGGTCCAGCCCCGTCAATTCGCCCAGCTTGCGCAGGAACTTTGTGGTGGAATCAATCCCGAACGGCGCTTGCAGATAGGGCTTGCCCAGGACCTCGCACAAGCCGCGTCCGAATTCGCGGTACATGCAGATATTCACATCCGCATTCACCAGATTGCGCATCTCGGCCACATGGGCACCCAAAGGCATCACCATATTCACCTCGGCACCGATGCCTTCGATCAGGCGCCGGATCTCGGCCAGATCGGACGGCATGTTAAACGCGCCATACATCGGCCCAAGGATATTGACGCGGGGCGCATCGCCTTCGATCCGCTTCTTTTCAGGCGGCATCCGGCCCTTGGTCATGCCGAATTCGGTGAAGATCCATGTCATCGCGCGGTCGGCGGCTTCCCATTGATCTTCGTCAATCGTGCGCGGCAGGAACCGCTGGATATTGGTGCCTTGGGGCGTCACGCCACCACCGATCATCTCGGCAATCGACCCTGTGACGACCACGGCGGGCAGCGCCGGATCAAGCACCTCCCAGGCGCGTTTCATCGCAGCCTCGGTGCCTTCGCCCATCTCGGTCTCGCCCAGACCCGTTACCACAATCGGCAATTCATGCGGCGGCAAACCATCGGTGTAATGCAACACCGACGTCACCGGGAGGTTTTCACACCCGACAGGCCCGTCGATGACGACCTGCAACCCTTTGACGGCACAGAACGCATAAACAGCACCCCAATAGCCGCCCGCCCGGTCATGATCCATGATCAGCATGACAGGCCCCCCATCTTCCGAGCCCAAATATCCCGGGGGAGCGAAGCGGGGGCAGCGCCCCCTCCAACATATGCCACAAGCGCCATCATATCATCTGCTCCGCCGCAGCTGCACGCGCCTGCTTGTCGAGCTTTTTCTGATGCATCGCACGGAAATCGGGGCGCAGGTTGGGCGCGCCTTCCCAGACACCGGCAGTATCGCCATGGCCCACACCTTCGAAAAAAGCGCGCATCGTGTCCATTTTTTCCTTGCCCGCGATTGCGGCATTGACGACCTGCGCCAGCGATCCGGCACCGGCAGGCCCCATCAGAGGACGCGCCGAAATCAGGTTGGTGAAATAAAGCGCTGGAGTGCCGCGTTCCTTGGCGTGTTGCACCACAGGCGTGGTGCCGATCGCCAGATCGGGGTTGATTGCGTCAACGGCGGCCAGATCATCCTCAAGCGACGCACGATATTTGACCTTCACGCCACGGCTTTCGAGCCATGCGGCATCATCCGCAGACCACGGTGTTTTCGGGCAGGCGGTGCCGACGTAAGGCACATCGGCACCGCTTTCGATCAGCAACCGCGCGACCAGCAATTCAGAGCCTTCGTAACCTGACAAGGTGACTGTGCCCTTGATCTGCGACCCAGCCAAAGCGCCAGTTATCGCAGGCAAAAATGCATTTTGCGCGGCGGCTATCTGGTCTGGGCTGACGTTGTAGGCATCGCCGATCGCGGCAAGCCACGCGGCAGTGCCGTCACGGCCCACAGGCGCAGATCCGACAATCTTGCGTCCAGCGGCCTGAAATTCGCGAATAGCGGCTGTATAGAACGGATGAATCGCAGCAGCGACACCGCAATCAAGCGCTGCATAAAGCTCGCGCCATTCGCGGGTCGGCACCACAGGGCCGGCGGCCAGTCCCATGGGGGCAAGCATCGCACCGATCATCATCGGGTCGGCCGGAAACATTTCGCCCAACAATGCGACGGTCGGCCGGGCAGATTTACCACCGACTGGGCGGGCAACGGGGCCTGCCTTGATCTCGTCTCGGGCGTAATTCAGCATCGCGCCGGCCAGAACGTCCTTGGCCTCGGCGTGGGTGGGAATTCCAAAACCGGGGACATCGATGCCCACGATCCGCACACCGTTGATCTCGCGCGGCAGCAACCGCAGCGGCACGCCAGATGCTGTCGGCACGCACAGGTTCGTCACCACGATCGCGTCATAGCGTTCGGGATCGGCCATTTCATGTACGCTTTCGCGGATATCCTCGAACAGTTTGCCGGTGACCAGGGATTCCGAATTGAACGGCACATAGCCCACCGACCGGCGCGCACCATAGAAATGCGACACAAAGGTTAGGCCGTAAACGCAACAAGCGGACCCCGACAGGATCGTCGCCACACGTTTCATCCGCAGACCCACACGCAAAGATCCAAAGGCTGGACACATCGACTGTGGCTGGTCATGTGGTCCTTGCGGATAGTCCTTGGCATATTGGTCCAGAATGTCGGACTTGCCCGCAGCGCGCGCCGCATCTTTCATCGTGCCACCGGACGAACAGCCGCCCGCAAGCGCCGTCTGTGCGACTTCAGGTGTCGCTTCAACTGCGTCGCCTTCGATGATGCGGACATTGCCCGCGTCGTCATAGCCGACTTCGTAACCCTTGGTCTGTGAATCAGGCGTCATAGCGTTGCACCCCCTTCACTGGAACGCGGGCGATATCGGCAAGCAGCCGTTGCAATTGTTCGGGGCGGGCGCTGGACAGCATCTGGCGCACTTCGTCGCGGATTTTGCGGGATGGCTCAGGCGTCATCGTAAATGACCTCCAGGCTTTCTTTGGGCAGTGCATTCTTGCCTCGCATGTCGACATCAGTGGCCGGAACAAGCTTGTAGTCGCCACCTGTGTCCTTGGCATCGAAAAGACCCAGCAGGCCGTCTTGATCCAGCGGGTTTGGACGCACTGGTGGGGCGATGCCGACGGCTTCTGCAAGACCAACGAACATGGGACCCCACTGACTTTCGTATGTGCCGACAATCACATAATTCGCTGATTTCTTCCTCAGGTCGTCATCTTGCGGGATTGCAGCAAGGACAGGTATGCTAACAGCCTTGGCGAAAGCCTGCGCCTCCCCACTTCCGTCATCTTTGTTGATGACAAGTCCAGCGACCCCAACGTTACCACCAAGTTTTCGGAAATATTCGACTGCCGAGCAGACATTGTTAGCAACGTAAAGCGATTGGAGATCATTTGAGGCTACCAAGATAACTTTCTGCGCCATATCGCGCGCGATCGGCAGACCGAAGCCGCCGCAAACCACATCACCCAGAAAGTCCAGCAGGACATAATCAAAATCCCAGTCATGGAACCCGAGCTTTTCCAGCAATTCAAACCCGTGGATGATCCCGCGACCGCCGCAACCACGGCCAACCTCTGGCCCGCCCAGTTCCATGGCAAAAACGCCACCGCGCTTGAAACAGACGTCGCCAATGGCAACCTCTTCGCCCGCTAGCTTCTTTTTCGCAGATGTTTCAATGATCGTGGGGCATGCCTTGCCACCAAACAGCAGGCTTGTAGTGTCGGATTTCGGGTCACAACCGATCAGCAAGACGCGCTTGCCCATTTCGGCCATCATGTGGGACAGGTTGGCAAGCGTGAACGACTTGCCGATCCCGCCTTTGCCATAGATCGCGATGATCTGGGTTTTCGATGTGGGCGGACCGCTTGGCACTTCCAGCGATGGTTCCTCGTGGGCTTCATCGCGCAGGCGCTGATCGAAATCCTTCAGGTTAGGTACGTCGTCTTTCATGCGGTCCCCCAGTTCAAAATCATTTTCAGGCAAGCCGGATCGCTGAACGCCGTTTCATAGGCGGCAGGCGCGGTTTCGGCGGCTTGTTCGTGTGTAATCAGATCGCCCAGCTGCAGCGTGCCGTTTTCGGCCAGCGCGCGGGTGGCGGTCATATCGTCGGCAGTCCATTCGGAACTGATGCGGAACCGCGCCTCTTTCATGAAGGCGGGCGGAAAGGCGAATTGCAGCGGCGCGGTGTAAAACCCGGCCAGGACGATCTCTCCGCCTTTGGCGATGCGGCCGATCCAGTCGTTCAACAGATCGCCACGACCCGATGCATCATAGATGGATGTGTAATCGCGGCGGGTATCTGTTTCGGGGGTCAGCACCTGATAGCCCTGTGCGCCCGCCATGCGGATGGGGTTCACTTCCCAAACCGTCGGGGCAGGGGCGCCCGCAGCAATGGTCAGTCGGGCAAGCAAGCGACCCAGAACGCCATGACCAATGATCAGATCAGGCACCGATTTGTTGGGGCCAGCCATGGCGTGACGGGCCGTCGCCGCCAGCGCCAGCAATGCGCCGCCCGCCCCAAGACCTCGGTCGATGCGGGTCACGCGGGATGCCTTGGTCACGATGGTCTGCGCGGCAGCACCGAACAGGCCGAACGCGCCTTCATAACAATTGGCACCGGGGACAAAGACATGCTCGCCCACACGGTAGCCGCTGTCTGCGCCAGCTTCGACCACTTCGCCCGCGGCCTCATAGCCGGGGATCAATGGATACCCCATACCGGGGAACGGAGGCATCTCGCCGGACCAGAACAGTTTTTCGGTACCGGTCGAAATGCCGGAATAGCGGATCTGAACGACCACATCATCACGCGACGGCGGGGTGATTCCCACCGAGGCGAGGCCCAGCTTGCGGGGCGCTGACAATATGACGGCCGTTGTTTCCACTTACGCTCTCCTGCGATGCGTCCGGGTCGGTGTGACCAGTCGGTAGTGCGTCGCCTTGGTATGAGTGTAGCTTTTTGCTGGACGGTGTCAATTCATTTAGACACCACAGGTGTAAACTTTACCTGACACCTTCAACGACAGAGGTGATGAACGGTCTTGCCGCTTTCGGTGCGCGAATCTGGGTGAAACCAGCCGCCTGCAACAATGCTGCGATCTGGTGCGCGGACCGTGCGCGCCCGGTGCGCATCGCCATGCAATAAAGCGCGAAATAGGCATCTCCGGCGCGGTGCGGTGCATCGCCCCCTGTCATCGGTTCCGAAATCAGAATGCGCCCGCCAATGGGCAGCGCAGCGTGCGCGGCGGCAAGCAAATCTGCCACAGTGTCATCGCTGTGATCGTAAAGCACGCGGACAAGGCTGATCATATCGGCCCCTTGCGGGAGCGGTTGGTCGCGGAACGATCCCGGCGTGATCTGCACCCTGTCGATCATCCCAGCGGATGCGAATCTGTCCTGCGCGGCGGGGACGACAGCGGGCAGATCGAACAGGGTCATCGCCAGCTTTGGATAGACTGCACCGACAGCCGCGAGGAACGCGCCCGTACCGCCGCCAACGTCCATCAGCCGTGTCACGCCGCGAAAATCGACCGCCGCCAGCGTGTCATCTGCCACCAGCAACTGGCTGTCCGCCATCAGGCGCGAATATTTGGCGGCGCTATCGGGGTCGGTCGCGGCACCAGCGCCAAAGACATAGGGCCAGAAATCGGCCAGCTCGGTTTCGACTTCGCCGCGAAAAAACGCAACCGGATCAGACAGATCGCGGTAAAGCACGTCATGATGCGCGATCATTCCTGCAAGGCCCGGCACACCCGCAAGCGCGGCGCCGCGCGTGGTCAGCGCATAAAGGCCGGACTTGCGCTGTTTGATCAGGCCCAGAGCCACGGCCGCAGATAGCAGAACAGCCATGCGGTCGGGCGGCATCCGCCCCCGCAGCGCAAGCGCGGAAAGAGGCAATTCATGCGCCAGCAAAGCCTTTGGAATTTCCAGCGCCACCAGCGCATAGAGCACCTGCGAATGGCAAAACCCGGCGACAAGATCGAACATCGCGCGGCCTTCGGACCGGACAAGACGGCGTGTCAGCGGAAACCGTGCGGCCCATTTCTGAAAGGAAGGCGAGGCAACCAGTTGCGTCAGGCGTGACGCGCTCCGGCGATCAAGGTCAGGCCCGGACGTCGGCAATGTCACCGCCGAATCCGTCATTATTCGCCCGGAACGGTGCGCCGGTCACGCGCCCCTGCGGGCACCAGTTTATCGGCATAGGCGCGCACCATCTGGGCGAGTGCCGCCTCTCCCGGGCAGGCGGGAATTGATGAAATCGCACCGCCAAGGATGTCGTCGAACCGCTTGACCGCACCCTGCACACCATAGACGGCGACGGCATTTGGCCGCCCGTGCAGATCGTCCTGACCCGCAGGCTTGCCCAGTGTCGCATCATCGCAAAGCGCATCGCGCAAGTCGTCCGCGACCTGAAACGCTTCGCCGATGCGGGCACCAAGTTCGGCCCACGGCTCGGCCTCTTGTCCGGCAGCGACAGCACCCATCTGGGTCGCCGCAATGAACAAGGCCCCCGTTTTGGCCTGATGATAGGCAGACAGATCAATCTGGCTTTCGCTTTCCCAGCCCTGTCCGGCGCAAATACCGAACGGCATCCCCGTGCGGGTGCCCAGAATATCCAGCAGCGTGATCGCGCGCCCAGGCGCGTCACCCGCCGCCCGCGCAAGCACGTGAAACCCCATGATAATCAGGCTATCGCCCGTCAACACGGCCAAAGGTTCGGAAAATGCCCGGTGCAGCGCCGGCTTGCCACGGCGCATGTCGGCATCGTCGAAACAAGGCAGATCGTCATGCACGAGGCTCGCGCAATGCACGAGTTCCAGCGCCACGGCTGCCGCATTCGTCAGGGCAGGCCGGTCGTCACCACAGGCCATCGCAACGCTTGTCAGAATCGTCGGCCTGATCCGCGCGCCACCCGGCGTGACGGCATAATTCAACGCCGCTGCAAGTTTGGGAGGGGCCATACCACCCTGTCCCTGCGCGATGGCAGCGGTCATGGTCGTTTCGATGCGGTCAGAGATTTTCATGGCATGCGTCCTATCTTGCTTCCATACTGTCTATTTTAGTTTACATATGTCAATGTAAATCAAACGGTACAGTTGAGGCCTTGGGTTAAGTGACCGCATCGCAAGAAAAGATCGTGATTATCGGCGCGGGAATTGCCGGACTGGCAGCCGCCTTGCGGTTGGGGCATGCTGGCTGCGATGTGACCGTCATCGACATGCACCACGCGCCCGGTGGCAAGATGCGGTCCCTGCAATCCGCGGCGGGTCCGGTGGATGCAGGCCCGACGGTGCTGACCATGCGCCATGTGTTTGACCGCCTTTTCGCGGATGTGGGCGCCGATCTGGCCGATCATGTCACCCTTACACCGCTGCAAACATTGGCGCGGCACTATTGGGACGACGGTACACGACTGGACCTGATGGCTGATCCCGAGGCCAGTCTGGCCAATGTCCGCGATGCCTTTGGCACAAAGGCGGCGGCGGAATTCGTCAGTTTCTCGGCGCGCGCGCGGCGGTTGTTCGATGCGTTTGACGCACCGATGATGCGCACCGCGATGCCGGACCAGATCGCGGTGGTGCGCAAGGTCCTGTCACGACCCCGCCTGATCGCCGACATGGCACCACACCGGACGATGGCCGGGCTGTTGAAATCCAGCTTCAGCGATCCGCGTCTTGCGCAGCTGTTCGGGCGCTATGCCACCTATGTCGGTGGATCGCCCTATCAGTCACCGGCGATCCTGTCGCTGATCTGGCAAGCAGAAGAACAAGGCGTCTGGACCGTCGCAGGCGGCATGCAAAAGCTGGCGCAAGCGATCGCCGGACTTGCCATGCAGCACGGGGTCCGGTTCCACTATCAGACACGCGCCCAGCGGATCACCAGACAAGGCGGACAAATCAGCGGAGTAGAAACGACCAACGGCCATTTTGCCGGGGGCACAGTGGTGTTCAACGGCGACCCAAGGGCGCTGGCGACCGGATTGCTCGGGCCGGGCTGCACGGATGCGGTCCCGATGCAGGGCACCGAACCCCGCAGTCTGTCCGCCTATGTCCATGCTTTTGCGGCGGTCCCGCATGGGGTGGACCTTGCGCATCACACCGTGTTTTTCGGCCATGACCCAAAGGCGGAATTTGCGGCACTGGCACGCAACGAAATGCCAGCTGATGCGTCATTGTACCTCTGTGCCCAGGATCACGGAACGGCAGCGCCCGACGCCTTGCAGCGCTTTGAAATCATCATGAACGCAGCCCCCGTTCTGCGCGACCCCGAACAGGAAAAAGCCCAATGTCAGACACTGATTTTCGCCCGGTTCCGCCAATTCGGCCTGACCTTCAGCCCCACGCCCGGACCGGATACCCTGACCACGCCACAGGGGTTCGACGATCTGTTTCCCGCGAGCCTCGGTTCACTATACGGGCGCAGCCCGCACGGTCTGACGGCGGCCTTCAAGCGTCCGACGATCAGAACGGCGATGCCGGGGCTGTATCTGGCGGGTGGCGGCGTGCATCCGGGGGCGGGGGTGCCGATGGCGACGCTCTCCGGCCAGCACGCGGCCGCGGCGATCTTGAGCGACCTTGCTTTGCGCTCGACGTCCCGCCGGGGGGTTATGCATGGTGGTACATCGACGGCATCAGCGCCTGCGGCACCAAAGCCGTCAGCGTCATCGGGTTCATAGGGTCGGTCTTTTCGCCGTGGTATGCATGGTCGGGGCGCGGTGATCCGGCCAATCATTGCTGCATCAATGTCGCGACCTATGGCCCCGGCGGGCGGTTCACCATGACCGACCGCGGGCGGCAGGCGCTGCGCACCTCAGTGGACACATTGCAGGTCGGGCCATCGTCGATGCGCTGGAACGGCAAGGCCTTGGTCATCGACATCAACGAGATCAGCGGCCCTCCCGTCATCAGCCGCGTGCAAGGGCAGATCACGATCACGCCGCGCGCGGTCACCTCGGTCGAACTGCCGCTGACGCCGGATGGCGCGCATGTCTGGCGGCCATTCGCGCCATCGTCGGACATCACCGTCGATCTGGCGGCGAAGGGCTGGCAATGGTCCGGTCATGGCTATTTCGACGCCAATTTCGGCACCAGACCGCTGGAAGACGATTTCCGGTTCTGGACATGGGGCCGATATCCCACAAAGGCGGGCGCGACCTGCATCTATGACGCGACGCGCAGGGACGGCAGCATGCTGGAAACCGCCATCGCCTTTGACCACGACGGCACGGCCCGGCAGGTCAGCGCGCCACCCCGCGTGCCTTTCAGACGGTCAGCCTGGCAGATCAGGCGCGAAACACGCGCCGACCCGGGCGTCGAGCCACGGCAAGTGCTGGGGATGCTGGACGCGCCGTTTTACTCCCGCTCCGCTGTGCAGACCGTCCTGGACGGAGAAACCGTCATCGGCGTCCACGAAGCGCTTGATCTGGACCGCTACGCGTCACCGCTGATAAAGCCGATGCTTGCGTTTCGTGTGCCCCGGCGCGCAGGTTGGCGGCGGGGCGACTAGCGTTTCATTTGTGTCAAATCATCCCGATTTGGGGTGGCGCGACTTAACAGATCAGAAGGAAATCACTGTTATCGACCTCTGTCATGGAGGACGAAACATGAAACAAATGACTTTCTGGCTGGCCGTCGCGCTGGCGACCGCGACGGCTGGCTCGGCACAGGATTTCCAGCCAAGGATGCAGCAATATATCAACGATCACGTCATGGATTGGGCAAATGATCCCATCATCGTCGATGCGATCATCGCCCAGAATGCCACCACCGCCAGTTACGATCAGGCCCGGATCGGTGAACTTGACGCGCTGTGGATGGCTCAGATGGGGATGTCCGGCGTGCCCCTGATCGATGAGGTGTTGCAGAACCCTGCATCCGATTTCCTGCGCGACCGTATGGCCGCTGCCGGCGGGGCCATTTCAGAGGTGTTCGTGATGGACGCACGCGGTCTGAACGTCGCGGCAGCCAAGGCGACGTCGGATTACTGGCAAGGGGATGAAGCGAAGTTTTCCGAAACCTATCCCAAAGGCCCGACCGCCATTCACTTTGGCGACGTCGAACTCGACCCATCCTCTGGCGAGGTGCAGGCACAGGTGTCGCTATCCATCGTGGACAGCACGGGCGCGGTCGTGGGTGCGATGACGGTCGGGATCAATCTGACATCACTGATGTGATCGCGATGCATCTGTCGTTCGCGATCCGCAATCATCACCCAGGGTGATGATCGCCCCGCCTGCTGCCTGTGCATCCTCGGCATCATGCGTGACCATCAGAACCGGCAAGGCGCGGCTGCGCGCCCTGTCGAAAACCATCTCGCGCACCTGCGCGCGAAGGGCTGCATCCAGCCGCGAAAACGGCTCGTCCAGCAACAGCGCGCAGGGGTCCGACAGCAACATCCGCATCAAGGCGACACGCGCCTTTTGCCCACCCGACAAAGTGGCCGGGTCGCGCGTGGCGAAACCGTCAAGGCCGACCTCGGCCAAGGCGCCGTCGATCCGGGCCTGCCTGTCGGCACGGGTACCACCGGGCGGCAACCCGAAAGCAAGGTTCGCGCCGACCGACAGGTGCGGAAACAGCAGGTCGTCCTGAAACAGGATACCGACACGCCGTTGATGCGCCGCGGCATGGGTGATGTCCTGCCCATCCAGCCAGACAGCACCCGTTGCGCTGAAATCGGCAGCCAATGTGCCGGTGACAAAGGCAAGCAAGGTGGATTTCCCGACGCCGGACGGCCCCATGATCGTCAGAACCTCGCCCGGGGCCACATCGTGGTGAACACGGATCAGGGGCGATTTGCCCTTGTAAATCGTCACATCACGCAACGACAATCCTTTATCCATGCCGCAATCCTTTCCTGTTGCGCCAGACCAGCGCCGGTATCAGCAAGGCCAGCGTGAAAGGTACCAACGCCGCCCCTGTCTGCATGAGCCCGTATACGCCGATGGCGCGCCTGTCAGCACCGGATGCCAGCGCCACCGCCTCGGTCGTCAGGGTCGCGACGCGACCACCACCTATCAGCAAGGTCGCAAGGTACTGCCCGACCGACACCGCAAGCCCCACGGCAAGCGCGGTCAGGATCGGGCGCAACAGCATCGGCAGACGCACGCGCCACAGAATACGGTCGGGGCTCGCCCGCAGCGCTGCGGCGATCACCCCCATCCGCGCATCCCAAGCGCGGAACGGATCGGCCAGCGACAGGAACACATAGGGCAACACAAAGACCAGATGTGCCAGCATCACCGGCCCCCGGCCGATATCTGCCCCAAGGTTCAGCATCAGCGTCTGCAATCCCGGCAGGAACGCCGTCTGTGGGATCAGCAAAGGCAGATACAGCAACCAGACAGCACGCTGGCTGACGCGGATATTGTGGCGATATTCTGCCTCCAGACAGCCGATCGTCAGCACCAGCGCGACCATGGCCACCACCACCGCAATCAGCGCGGTTTCACCCAGCGCCTCCAACGTGCCTGAGCCGAAACGTGCCCAGTTCGCCAAGGTCATCGTATCGGGCAAGGCATCGGGAAAGCCCCAAAATCCTGCAAACGACCAGATCGCCATGACAATCAGCCCAAGGAAAACAGCAAGCGCCGACACCGTCCCCGCCGCCAGCGCCAAGCCCGCCACCGCCGTGTCGGCCTTGCCCCGACCACCCGACGCAACCCATCGACGACCCAAGGCTGCAACAACAACCTCGCCAAAGCGCCAGACCATCAGCGCCCCGACCACAAGCGCCAGTTGCAGCAACGCTGCCGCCGCCGCCTCCAGTCGCATCGAAAGGTCAGGGTCAGACATGAGCGTGACGATCTGCACCGACAGCGACGGCGGCGTGTTCGGCCCCAGGATCACCGCAACATCGACCACCGACATCGCATAAGCGAGCACGACATAGACCGGCGGCCTGATCTGGGCATAGACGCGGGGAAACACGGTCTTGAGCCAGCCGGTCACGCGCCCATAGCCCAGCGCCTGTGCGACACGCACACTGCGCTGCGCATCCGCCTGCCCCAAGGCGGCGAGCGTGATCAGCAGCAGGAACGGCACCTCTTTCACGATCAGTCCTGCGGTCATCGCCAGACCCCAGCTGTCCTGCACGATCAACAGATCGGGCGGGCGGTCCCAGCCGGTCAGCCCCGGCGATGCCAACCGCGCCAGCCACCCCGACGGCGCGATCAGGAACGCCAGCCCGAACGCCGCCGCCGCATGTGGCACCGCCAGCAAGGGCGACAGAAGCCGTTCCAACACGCAGAACGGCCGGGTACCCGACCAACCTGCCGTGACCAGCATGACGATGGACAGGGAAATTACCGTGGCAAGCACCCCAGTGCCCACCGACAGCATGACCGCGCGTGGAAGCCCAGCCCAACCGAACAGGTCACGGAATGGCTCCAGCGACGGCCCCGTCAGTCCTGCTGCCGGCAGATGCCCAAAGGCGGGCAGCACTGTTCCCCAAAGCCCCGCCGCCACCGGCCCCAGCAACGCAAGCAGCGTCAGGGCCGGCAACAGCGGCAACAGGCGACGGCGGGACATGGGCGGCGTTTACTGCGCGACGCCGTAGCGCGCGACCCAGTCATCGCTGATCCGCGTCATCCAGCTTGGGTGCGGTTCGGCCTGCACCGTGCCTAGTTCGGCAGGCGTCAACGTCGCGATCCCAAGGTCGAGCGCGTCGAACAGCGCGCGGTCATCCTCGACCAGCTTGTCCATGGCCAGAACCGTGCCATAGCCAAGGATCGCCGGGTCCTGCGCGCGGGCCTGCGCCTCGGCCGACATCAGGAAATTGGCGACGACCATGGCGCCGGCCTTTGCGCTTGAATTATAGGGGATCGCCACGAAGGACGCGTTGCCGATGGTGCCTTTGTCCAGCACGAAGGTGCGCATTGTGTCGGGCAGTTCGTTGTTGGCAATCGCGGTCGAGGCCGCACCGGGGCTGAAGGAAATCGACAGGTCCAGTTCGCCATCCGCGATCAGCGGGAACATCGCCGTGCCGGTCGCGGGATAGGCGCGGCCTTCGCGCCACAGATGCGGCGTCAGCGCATCAAGATACGCCCAGAGAGGTTCTGTCACCGCCTCGTAATTTGCGTCCGTCGCGGGTTCGGCCAGCACCGACGGATCGGGCAGAATGTCGATCAACACCTGCTTGAGGAATGTCGTGCCCAGAAAATCGGGTGGCTGGGGATAGCTGAACCGCCCCGGATTGGCCTGCGCCCAGTCCAAAAGGGCGTCCATCGACCCCAGACGGTCCGGCATCCGCGCGGTGTCATGCACGAACACGACCTGCGCCATCGCCCATGGGCTTTCAAACCCTTCCACGGGCACGGTGAAATCGGTCTGGACGGATTTGTTCTCGAAATCGACCAGCGCCCAGTTGGGCAGTTGTTCGGCATAGGGGCCGAACAGCAGCTCGGCCTCTTTCATTGCGGCGAAATTCGGGCCGTTGATCCAGATCATGTCGATGGCTCCGCCGTCGTCCTGACCGGCCTGTTTTTCGGACAGCACCCGGGTGACGGCATCGGCAGTATCGGTCAGTTTCACATGTTCGAGGGTCACGCCATAATCTTCGGCCACGCGCGATCCGACCCAAGCGATGAAATCATTGGTTGTCGTCGATCCACCCCAGGCGTTCCAGTAAACAATCTGGCCTTCGGCCTGTGCTGTCACGGCGTCCCAATCGGCGGGGTCGACATCGGCAAGCGCGGGCAAGGGCGCCAGCAGGGCTGCAAGAACGGCAAGGTGTTTCATCAGCGATTTCCTTCAGTTGACATAGATACGGAATGCGGCATGGATCCGCAGCAGAGCAGTCATAAAGCAGAGTGTTCCGAACACCCACGCCAACTGGGCGAAAAAAGTTTCAAATACACAAAGGAGGATGAAGAACACGATCGTCTCGGTCCCTTCCAGAATACCGTTTGAATAGTACAGTGACTTTTGCCCTTGGGCGTCAGTTGTGTGTCCGTGCTTTTCGGCCAGAATGGCAAAGCCCAGAAAGCTGGTCCCGTTGAAATAGAACGAGGCCAGCAGGAACGCCCCCGCCGCCCCGTTCGCCACCGGATCGGCCAGCACAAAGGCAAGCGGGATCATCGCATAGAACAGGAAATCCGCCGCGATATCCAGATAGCCGCCGAAATCGGTCTTGCGCGTCGCGCGCGCCACCGCCCCGTCCAGCCCGTCCGCCAGACGGCTTGCCAGCAGCGGTATCAGCGCCAGCAAAGGCGCACCAAAGCCGATCATCAGCGCCGCGATCAGCCCCAGTGCAAGCCCGAAAAGCGTGACCGCATTGGCCGACACGCCCTGCGCCGCAAGGCCGTACCCGATCCGGTTCAACGGCGGGTCGATGAGCGGGCGAAGATGACGGTCAAGCATGATATGGTCCTGAATACTGCCACGTTGTCCTTGATCGCAGGCCGCCACGCAATCGGGGTAACAAGAAAGTGAGCGTCCGCAATCAACCCGCCGCGATGCGCGGACGGCCTTGGGCGGTGATCCGGACCTTCGCCTCGATGAACATGGGCTGGCCTTCGACCTCAACCTCGGTGATGTCCTCTGCAACGTGCACGCTGATATCGTCGACCCCTGCGGCGCGCGCAGCGGCTGTGGCCTGCATCGTAAGCGCATCACGGATCGCATGCAGCGCCGCATCGCGGCTGGTATAGCTTTGCACATCGCCCGCCAGATGCACCTTGAACGCGCCCGCGCCCGGACTGGTCACCGTGCCGGAGGCCTGCATCTGTACCTGTCCCACGACAGCGCCGATGGCATTGGCGACATCGGCATGGCCCGGCACCAGCATCGTCGTGCCAAGGCGTGCGCCCACCGCCCCGTAATAGGCACCCGCCGACGCGCCCAGCCCGATCACAGGCAAGGCCAGCGCGAGGTCGATCCGCAGGGTCCCGCGATGCCGGTCCAGCCCCGCCATCGTCAGGGGATGCTGCGCCAATGCCGCAGGATCAGGCCAGTCGCGCCCATCCTCGGCAAAGGCGGCCTGCAACAGGCAATCGACGGTCTGCGCGGTCAACTGGTCGATAATCATCCGCGCCAGGGCTTGCGCATCCGGCGCGATCTGCTGACCGCCACCCGTGCGCCTGCGTGCGAACAGCGTCAGCGCCTTGGTCGCGGCGTCACTGTCCCAGACATCCTGCAACCCCAGCACATGCGACGCGTCAGACGGCGTGACCCCCGCCAGCATCACCAGCCCGCGCCCGATCAGCCGGCCCAGCGCGGGGTTTTCCATCCGCGTCTGCACCGCCTGCCCCAACCGCAACGGGCCCTCCGCCAGCCGCTGCGCCACGATCAGTTCGCGCGGATCAAGCCCCTGCGGCAGCGTTTTCCACAACGGCAGCACAAATTGCCCGCCATCGGACGCAGGCACACCGCTGGCCAGCGCGCGGTCCAGCGCCTGATGCACCAGTTCGGGAAATTGCCTTGCGGCAAGCGCGATGGGCATCAACCGCCGTGGCCCAAGGCGCAGACCGGCGGTCAGCCCTTCGGTCACATGCACCTCGCTGTCGCCGCCCAGACCGGTCGTGCGCATCGCCACCGCCTCGACCATGGTGCGGAACGGGCCGACACGCGCGCCCGCAGGGTCGATCATCGGGCGACCGGCCCGCAACAGGCAAACATCGGTGGTGGTGCCGCCGATATCGCTGACCAGCGCGTCGGTTTCCTTGGTCAGCCAGCTGGCCCCCGCGATGGATGCGGCAGGACCGCTCAGGATCGTTTCAATCGGTTTTTCGCGCGCGACAGCCGCCGATACCAGCGCCCCGTCACCGCGCACGACCATCAGACGGGCACTAATCCCGCAAGCCGCCAGATGCGTTTCGCAAGCGGTGATCAACCCGTCGATCATCCCGATCAGGCGCGCGTTCAGCACCGCCGTCAGCGCCCGTTTCGGCCCGCCCAAGGCAGAGGACAATTCATGCGAACAGGTCACGGGCAGGCCCGTCAGGTCGCGGATCAGGTCACGCACCGCAATTTCATGCGCAGGATTGCGGGTGGCGAAACTGGCGGCGACGGCAAAGCCGGTGATCCCTGCATCCAGATCGGCCAGCGCCGCCTGCAAACGTGCCAGATCAAGGGGGGCCGCCTCGACCCCTGCATGGCTGTGCCCGCCCGCGAGCGCGATGACCGGATCGCCGCGCAAGGCGTCTTGCAGGCCGGCGCGGGTCAGTTCGGCCGCGTCGAACCCGATGAAGACAAGCGCGATCCGCCCGCCTTGCCCTTCGACCAGCGCATTGGTCGCCAAGGTCGTGGACAAGGACACCATCGCGATATCGCGCGCGGCCACCCCCGCCTTGGCCAGGGCCGCATCAATTGCCGCGCCCACGCCCAGCGCCAGATCGGGCCGCGAGGTCAGCGCCTTGGCCGAGGCCACGACACGTTCTGCCCCGTCATCCAGCACCACCGCATCGGTATAGGTGCCGCCCGTATCGACCCCGAGTAGATAAGCCATCCGGCACCCCTGAAAATCCTTCCCTCTCGGTAAACGAAGGAACGGGCGAAATTGCAACGCCGATCATCGGTTTGACGGTGCAATCTTTACCTTGGCGCAAATCTGACCCAATGTCCGCGAAACCCACGTGACGGATCAGAATGATGTTCAAGAAAACCTTGGGACAAGCCCACGAAAAGCTGGTGTTCAACAGGCGCGTGCGGGTGCTGGTGGACCATATCGGCGCGCTGGTCCCGCAAGGCGCGCAGATGCTGGATGTCGGCACCGGCGACGGGCAGATCGCCAAGATGATCGGCGAAAAACAGGCGGGTGCGCAGGTGCAGGGCATCGACATCATGCTGCGAGAAAAGACACATATCCCCGTCACGCTGTTCGACGGCACCACGATCCCGTTCGCGGACAACAGCGTCGATGTGGTGACCTTTGTCGATGTGCTGCACCATACCGATGACCCCCAGCGCCTGATCTCAGAGGCCGCGCGCGTCGCCCGCCGCGCCGTGATTATCAAGGATCACCTGAGCGAGAACAGGCTCGATCATGCTACCTTGCGACTGATGGATTGGGTCGGCAACGCCCCGCATGGCGTCGTGCTGCCCTATAATTATGCGCCGCGCGCCGATTGGGACCGCTGGTTCGCAAAGGCGGGTCTTGCAACCGACGTGTTCGACACCGCGATCCCGCTTTATCCGGCGCCTGCGTCCTTTGTCTTTGGGCGCAAGCTGCATTTCATCGCCCGTCTGGTGCCTGCGTCCTGAAGATGATGTAGCGGCAGATCAGGAAGCTTGCGACAGCGGCGGCGCCCGCGGTCACAAGAAACAAAAGCGTATCGAGCCAGAACACCTTGGTCACGTAGCGCGTCGTAATGACGGATACGACGGCAAGGCTGCCGATCTGGGTCGCGGTATAGATCCAGACCGCGCCCCTTGCCTGCTGGTCCGCGCGAAACGCAATGCGCCGCTGCGCCCAGAAAGCTGCGGGAATACACAGCAGATACACCACGACAGAGGTGGGCAGGGGCGGGGCCGCCGCGAACCGGATCAATCCGGCGGTGATCAGCGCATAGCCAAGGCTGAAACTGCCGCCCACCAGCACGAACCGGATGAAAGCCATCATTGCGGCAGGATCTCGAACACCAGCAGATCGCCCGCCTCTACGGCGACAGGCCGGAGCCAGTCGACCTGCGCACCCGCCGCCAATGCGGTGGGAAAGTCGTTTTCATAGGTCGTGTCAGCGCACATCAGCAGCAGGTTCGCGCCCGATGCGCGCAGAAAAGCCGCCATCTCGTCCTCGGGCAATTGGTAGGGCTGCAGGCTGTTGATCAGGATGGTCGGATCGACATGATACCCCGCCGACATCACCTCATGATGGGTCGCCCACAGAACAGACGGACCGATGTTCATTGGTGTGATGAACCGACCTTTCGGGACTGCGTTCAATCCTGCCAATGCCTGATACCCGCGACACTCCTCGGCAAGTTCGGGCCGCGGTTCATCGTCGTCCTCGGCCATGAATATCCTGATCTGCTGGGCGATCAGCGTCGGTGAAATGATCATCGTCGCCAAAGCCAACCAGATGACCGCGGCACCCGGGGCGCGGGTACGCAGATACACCTCGAGCGCTTGCGCAATCACAATTCCGCCGAGTATCGGAATGACGGCCGCTGCCATGATGACTGTCCGCATCTGGTACAAGACCATCGCCAGCCCAAGCAACGACAAAACCCACAAAACGACCAGCGCGGCACGCGGCGTGCCGCCGCGCCGGATCAGGATCGCACCAGCGATGACGACCATCAGGATCGGCAGCGTGAAGACGACGAATCCGGCGGGATTGTTGCGCAAAAACCGATAGGCGGGCTGCGCTTCGGTGATCCGGGTCGAGATGAACGACTGCAAATCTGCGGGCAAAGCACCGTAAGGACCGTCGATGCAGGGCGCGAGCCATGGCCAGATCAGCACGACCCCCACCCCCGTCGCACCGACCGCCGCCGCGAAAGCGATGCCTGACCCGAAACGCGACAACGCGCCTGCCAACACGCTTGCGACGACGGCGACACCGATCAACGACAATGCAGGCAGGCCCAACTGATCGCATTTGCCGATACCGCGCAACGCGGGCGCGGTCTGGCCCAGCCAGAACAAGATTGCCGCGAAGCCAAGCGACAGGCAGAAGGCGACAAGAAACCGACGGCTTTCCTGTGACCTATCCACAAGATGCCGGACAAGCGCGATTGCCCCGGCAACGACGATGAACGGCAAAGCCTCCAGACCGACCGCCAACGAAAATGCAGCGGCAATACCTGCGATCACACCTGCCGCCAGAACGCGGTTGGGCCAGATCAGCGCAAAGGCGACGAGCGTCATCATCAGCATCTGTACGTTGTGGTGGTCGATATTGCCAGCACCGGAATGCAGATAGGCGCTCGTCGGCCAGATCACCATGATGGCAAGGGCGAAACAGGCGGCCAGATCACCAAAAATACGACGTGTCCCGAACCCGATCACCGCGACATGCGCAGTAAAGATCAGCGTCGGCCAGATCGTTACCGCCAGTTGCTCGGCCGTGTCCATCGAGACAAGCCACGACAGCGGCACGATGATCGCGGCGACGCCAAGATCGACATAGCGCGACCAGTGCATCACAACGCCATCCGGCGGCAACAGCCGGTATTGCGTCATGTCGAACCACCCCTGCCCGGCGATGAAATCACGCACCATCACCAATCGCAGGATGTCATCATTATCCATCGTCGCGAAATTATCGTGCATGCCATACCCGTCGAGCGCTGCACGTACGAGGACCAAGCTGAATGCAGCCGCCATTGCCCAAGGAAAGGGATTGGTCCGCATATCGCTAAGGGGGCGCCTGTCACTCATGATTTTTGTCTTCTTGCACTTATTTCAGATGGGTAACACAGGTGACCAATTGGCAACATAACCTGTCGGCACCGGCACCGGCGCGCGTCATGCATGTTGCGCAAAGGCCACTGCCTGCCGTAACGCTGGGGCGGGTCGGGTCACCGATCCGATAACACTACAGGATCAGGGCGCTTTCATGACCGAATTGACCATTTTGATGCCCTGCCTCAACGAGGCCGAAACGCTCGAAACCTGCATCGTGAAGGCCAAGGGTTATCTGGCACGCGCTGGCGTCGATGGCGAGGTGCTGATCGCCGACAACGGGTCCACCGACGGCAGTCAGGACATCGCCCGCCGCCTTGGCGCGCGCATCGTCGATGTGCCCACCAAAGGCTATGGCGCCGCGCTGATCGCGGGGATCGCGGACGCGAGGGGCCGTTACGTCATCATGGGCGACAGCGACGACAGCTATGATTTCGCCAATCTCGATCCGTTCGTCGCGGAATTGCGCGATGGCGCCGATCTGGTGATGGGCAACCGTTTCCGTGGCGGGATCGCCAAGAACGCCATGCCGCCATTGCACCGCTATCTGGGCAATCCGGTGCTATCCACGGTCGGGCGCGTGTTTTACCGCACGCCGGTCGGGGATTTCCATTGCGGGCTGCGCGGGTTCAGCCGCGACGCCATCCTTGGCCTGCATCTGAACACGCCGGGAATGGAATTCGCGTCCGAGATGGTCATCAAGGCGACCCTGTCGCGGCTCGACATCCGCGAGGTGCCCACGACGCTGAAACCCGATGGGAGGTCGCGCCCGCCGCATCTGCGCAGCTGGCGCGATGGCTGGCTGCATCTGAAACTGCTGATGACCTTCGCGCCTTACTGGCTGTTTTACTACCCCGGTCTGGTGCTATTCGGGCTGGGCAGCGTCAGCTTTCTGGCGCTGTTGTTCGGCCCTGTCACCATCGGCGGCGTCAGTTTCGACGTCGCGACCTTGATCCTCGCCTCCGCACTGGTCCTGACGGGTTTCCAGATGATCTGCTTTTACGCGCTCTCGCGGATTTTCGCGGTACGTTTCGCGCTTTTGCCCAGCTCTGCCCGATTCGAGAGGTTCAAGTCCCGCCTGTCGGTCGACAATGCCTGTATCGCGGGTGGTCTTTTGCTGGTGGTCGCCATCTTTGCCACGCTGGCGGGTGTGTTCAGCTGGGGTGCCACCGGCTTTGGAGATCTTGACGCAAGCCGCATTGTGCGGCCGGCAGCGCTTGCCGTGGTCGCAGCCTCGCTCGGGGTGCAGATCATCACCACAGGGTTCCTTGCGTCGATGCTGCAACAACGGATTAGCCCCGGCCAGACGGCCTAGGCTCTTGCGGGGGGCATCGGGTTGGCGGATAGTTCCGGCATGACCGACAACAGCCCCCTGATGGACGCCATCACCGACCGCCGCGACGACCTCATCGCGCTGACACAGGACCTGATCCGCATACCCACGCTGAACCCGCCCGGCGCGTTCTATCATGATATCTGCGATTATCTGGACCGGCGGCTGCGCAAATCGGGCTTTGCCACGCAACGGATCCGCGCGCATGGCACACCGGGCGACAGCGACCGCTATCCGCGCTGGAACATTGTCGCGCGGCGCGAAGGCGCGCGCACCGGCGATTGCGTGCATTTCAACAGCCATATCGACGTGGTCGAGGTCGGGCATGGCTGGACACAGGACCCGTTCGGCGGCGCATTGATCGACGGCAAGATTTACGGGCGCGGCGCCTGCGACATGAAAGGCGGGCTTGCCGCATCCATCATTGCGGCCGAGGCCTTTATCGCCATACATCCCGATTTCGCGGGCGCGGTCGAGATTTCCGGCACGGCAGACGAGGAATCAGGCGGCTATGGCGGGGTTGCCTATCTGGCCGAACAGGGGTTCTTCGACCCCGCCCGCGTGCAGCATGTCATCATCCCCGAACCTTTGCACAAGGACCGCGTCTGTCTGGGCCATCGCGGCGGCTGGTGGGCCGAGATCGAGACGCATGGCGAAATCGCCCACGGCTCCATGCCGTTTCTGGGCGATTGCGCGGTGCGGCACATGGGGGCGGTGCTGGCCGCGTTCGAGACCACGCTTTACCCCGCCATGGCCGCGCGGCGCACCGATATGCCCGTGGTCCCCGATGGCGCGCGGTCGTCCACGATGAACATCAATTCCATCCACGGCGGCCAGCCTGAATTCGCCGACGGCGACACTAGCCTGCCCGCCCATTGCGTGCCGGACAGCTGCCGCATCGTGATCGACCGCCGCTTTCTGGCGGAGGAAAGCATCGACGACGTGCGCGGCGAGATGACGGCCCTGCTCGAGGATATCAAGGCGCAGCGCGACACGTTCCGCTATGACCTGCGCGAGATCAACATGGTCCTGCCCAGCATGACCGACCGCGATGCGCCTGTCGTGCAGGTGATCGCCGCGCAGATCGAAAAGGTGCTTGGGCGTCCGGCAGAATTCGTCGCCAGCCCCGGCACCTATGATCAGAAACACATCGACCGGATCGGCAAGCTGAAGAACTGCATCGCCTATGGTCCGGGCCTGCTGGAACTGGCGCACAAACCGGATGAGTATATCGGCGTGGACGACATGATCGACAGCGCACAGGTGATGGCCGGCGGATTGGCCAGGATCTTGACGTAGGCCGGGGTTCACCCCGGCAATGTTCGAGGGGTTCTTGAGGGTGAGAGTGATGTCGGGGAGAACCCCGACCTGCGGCTCGCCATTGTGCCGCAATATCAAAAGCGCTTTTGCGGGGCATGAGTGGGCGGTTTAGGCATGGGTGCAAGCACCCATCCTACGCTTGCTGCAAATATCAGATTACGCGGCAGCGTTTGAACATCAAAGGGGCCGCAAGGCCCGCCTTTGATAAGGCCGCATGCAAGCGGTCGCTGACGAAAAACTGGCCGCCGCTGATAACGGGATCAACCCAGATGTCCGAACCATATGAAGCGGTTCCTTTCAACGTCAGTTGATCATCGTCATAAACACTGAGCTGGTAATAACGGTTTGTCTTTGAGCCTGCCGCGCTTGCCCCCGGGGATTGCTCTGGTACCAACGTATCTTTCGCGACGCCGACATTGAGGATGAAGAACTCTTGATCAAACGTTGTGCCCTTGTCCGCGCGCCGCATCGCCACTGGATAGAGATTGGTCGCGCCGATATCGAACTGCCGCAAGACATCCGCGATTTCTTTGGAAATCACGGGACATGTCCAATTGACGAAATGCGGCAGTTTGGCTGGCAGTTTGTATTTGTGGGGATCACCGGGTGTTGGCGTGAAATGCGTCTCCAGCACTTGCGGGAAACGACTTTGAGGCAGTGGAATACCTTTCTCGCTGTCTAAAATGAGGGCATTGTAGGCGTCCGCCAACTCTTGCGGGCTGAATCCTTCCTTTGGCCAACCAAATCCAAAGTGTGTTTCAAACAGGCTTGGTGTAGTGTTTACCCATACATAGTCGCTCATTTCACATCCCCCTGATCCACTTTCTGCGCCCCCATCTTCTCCAACGTCTCCGCATCCACCAGCCGTGTGACGATCGGGTGCAACCGCAGGTCCCCATCCTTCACCACCTGCTTGAAGTTCGCGATGACCAATGCCGTCGTCTTTTGGTTCGGTGCGATCACGTCCAGCAGCCAGTTGATGTCCTCTTACGGTTCATCTTCAACCTTTACGAGAAATAGCGACCACTTGCCCGCCTGACCAGCAGGACTTGAATTGCCACCCCACTTGGGTGAACACTGGCCCCAACAACAGGGGGTCCTCATGCATCATTTCAAACGCCTTGCCGCATCCACCGCCGTCGTGCTTTGCGCCTCCGGTGCGCTGGCGCAGGACAGCATCACCGTCGCAATCCAGCTGGAGCCGCCGAACCTCGACCCGACCAGCGGGGCGGCGCAGGCGATTGACTCGGTGCTCTACGCCAACGTGTTCGAGGGGCTGACCCGTTTCGATGCCGACGGCGCGATCATCCGCGGGCTGGCGCAAAGTTGGGACATTTCCGAGGACGGGCTGACCTATACCTTCAACCTTGCCGCTGGCGTGACCTTTCACGACGGCACCACGATGGACGCCGAGGATGTGAAATTCAGCCTTGACCGCGCCCGCGCCGAGGACAGCACCAACGCGCAAAAGGCGCTGTTCGCCGATATCGCCGAGGTCACCGTGATCGACCCCTTGATCGTGCAGGTCACGCTGTCGCAGCCCAACGGCATGTTCCTGTTCAACATGGCGTGGGGCGATGCCGTGATCGTGGCGCCCGAAAGCATCGACACCATCGCGACCAACCCTGTCGGCACCGGGCCGTTCACCTTTGCCGATTGGGTGCAGGGTGACCGGCTGGAGCTGACCCGCAACGAGAACTACTGGGGTGCCGCCCCCGCGCTGGAAAGCGCGACCTTCCGCTTCATCTCGGACCCGACCGCCGCCTTTGCGGCGATGATGGCCGAAGATGTGGATGTTTTCGTGGGCTTCCCCGCCCCCGAAAACCTGCCGCAGTTTGAAGCTGACCCGCGCTTTCAGGTGCTGAACGGCAATACCGAAGGCGAAACCATTCTGGCGATGAACAACAAGGTCGCCCCTTTCGACAACCCGCTGGTGCGCCGCGCTGTCACCCATGCCATCGACCGTCAGGCGATCATCGACGGCGCGATGTTTGGCCAAGGCACGCCCATCGGCACGCATTTCGCGCCGCATAACCCCGATTACGTCGACCTTCTGGCCAATTCGCAATTCGACCCCGCATTGTCGCGGTCCCTGCTGGCCGAGGCCGGTCTGGCCGACGGTTTCACCACGACGCTGAAACTGCCGCCGCCGTCCTATGCCCGTCGCGGCGGTGAAATCATCGCGAGCCAGCTGCGCGAGGTCGGGATCGAGACCGAGATCACCAACCTCGAATGGGCCCAATGGATCGAAGAAGTCTTCACCAACAAGGATTTCGGCCTGAGCATCGTCAGCCATACCGAACCGATGGACATCAACATCTACGCCAATCCCGATTATTATTTCCAATACGACAATGCGGATTTCCGCGCCGTGCTGGATGAACTGAACGCGACGACCGACCCCGCAGGGCGGTCGGCCTTGCTGGCACAGGCGCAGACGATCATCTCCGAGGATTACGTCAACGCCTACCTGTTCCAGCTGGGTGTTGCGACCGTTGCACGGGCCGAGATTACGGGGCTTTGGGTCAACCAGCCGACCGCAGCGGTCGATCTGACGGGCGTGTCCTGGGGCAATTGAGCGGGCATGATCCGCTTTGCCCTCGGGCGGCTTGCGTCGCTGACAGCCAGCCTGATCGTCGCCTCCATCGTGATTTTCGCGGTGGTCGAGGTGATCCCCGGCGATCCGGCGGCCTTTATGCTCGGGGTGAATGCGCGGCCTGACACGATCGCCGCCTTGCGCGCCGAAATGGGGCTGGATGAACCGCTGGTCAGTCGCTACGCGGCTTGGGTCGGCGGCATGGTGCAGGGTAATTTTGGGGTGTCATGGACCTATAAAACGCCGGTCGCGACCCTGATCGCGGACCGCATCTGGGTGTCGCTGCCGCTGGCGATCTATGCGCTGACTTTGTCCACGCTGGTGGCCTTTCCTGCGGGCATCTATGCCGCCAGCCGCAGGGGTGGGGCAGGCGACACCGCGATCATGGGGGCAACGCAACTGGGCGTGGCGATCCCGAATTTCTGGTTCGCCATGATCCTTGTGCTGATCTTTGCAATCAACCTGCGCTGGTTTTCGGCAGGCGGCTTTCCGGGCTGGGCCGATCCTTGGGCAGCCCTCAAGGCGCTGACGCTGCCCGCCATCGCCCTTGCCTTGCCGCAGGCGGCGATCCTTGCGCGGGTCATGCGGTCGTCGCTTCTGGACATGCTGGGCGAGGATTTCATCCGCACCGCGCGCGCCAAGGGGCTGACCCGCAGGCAGGCGCTCTGGCGGCACGCGCTGCGCAACGCGCTGATCCCGGTGCTGACGATCATCGGGTTGCAGTTTTCGTTCCTGCTCGCAGGCGCGATCATCATCGAACAGGTGTTTTTCCTGCCGGGGTTAGGGCGGCTGATTTTTCAGGCGATCAGCGCGCGCGACCTGATCGTGGTAGAAAGCGTGGTGATGCTGCTGGTCTTCACCGTCATCATGGTGAATTTCATCGTCGATCTGACCTATGCCGCCGTCGATCCCCGCCTGCGGGCGCGCGCCTGATGTCGCGCAACCTGATCATCGGCGCGGGCCTGACCGCGTTCTTCACCGGACTGGCGGCGCTGTCCTTTCTCTGGACGCCTTACAATATCGAGGTGCTGGACATCCCCAACCGCCTGCTGACCCCCGGCGGCGCGCATGTGTTGGGCACGGACCATTTCGGCCGCGATATCCTGTCGATGGTGATGATGGGCGCGCGCACGTCGATTGCCGTGGCACTGGTCGCTGTGGGTATCGGGATGGGGCTTGGCGTGCCGCTGGGCCTCTGGGCTGCGGCGCGGCGGGGGTCGCTGCTGGACGACCTGATCATGCGCGGCAATGATCTGGTCTTTGCCTTCCCCTCGCTGGTGATCGCCATCTTGATTACCGCCGTGTTCGGCCCCTCTGCCATCAACGCAATCATCGCCATCGGCATTTTCAACATCCCCGTGTTTGCCCGCCTGACGCGGGGCGCGGCACTGCCATTGTGGGAACGTGATTTCATCCTCGCCGCGCGCGTCAGCGGCAAGGGGGCGGCGCGGATCTCGGTCGAACATATCCTGCCGAACATCGCCAATCTGATGATCGTGCAGGGGACGATCCAGTTCAGCCTTGGCATATTGGCCGAGGCCGCCCTGTCCTATATTGGCCTAGGCGCGCAGCCACCCACGGCCAGTTGGGGACGGATGCTGGCTGATGCGCAGACCTTGGTCAGTATCGCGCCGCATGTGGCCCTGATACCCGGTTTCGCGATCCTGCTGACGGTGCTGGGGCTGAACCTTTTGGGGGACGGTCTGCGCGACTGGCTTGATCCGCGCCTGCGCGTGGTGCGGACATGACGCTGCTTACGATCAAAGACCTGTCGGTGCAGATCGGCGGCACGCCAGTGCTGCAGGGTATTGATCTTGACATGGCAGCGGGCCAGATCACCGCGATCACGGGCGAAAGCGGGTCGGGCAAATCCATGACCGCGCTGGCGACCATGGGACTGTTGCCGCAAGGGGCAGTGGCGCAGGGGCAAATCCTGCTGGATGGCACCGATATTCTGCAAACGCCCGAACCCGCCCTGTGCCGGATGCGCGGCAATGCGATGGGCATGGTGTTTCAGGAACCGATGACCGCGCTGAACCCCGTGCAGACCATCGGCGCGCAGGTGGCCGAAACGATCCTGATCCATGAACAGGTAACCAAGGCCGAGGCCCACGCCCGCGCCGCCGCCATGCTGGAACGTGTCGGGCTGAAGGTCGCGCCGACGCGCTATCCGCACGAACTCTCCGGCGGGCAACGCCAGCGTGTCGTCATCGCTATGGCCATCGCCATGCGACCCAAGCTGCTCATTGCAGATGAACCGACAACCGCGCTCGATGTCACGACGCAGGCCCGCATCCTCGACCTGCTGCAGGGGCTGGTCGATGAATTCGGCATGGGCCTGCTGCTGATCACCCATGATCTGGCGGTCGTGGCCGATGTGGCCGACCGCATCGCCGTGATGCAACACGGGCGCATCGTCGAGGAAGGCGCGACCCCCGACCTCCTGCGCGCCATGCGCCACCCCTATACGCGCGCGCTGTTCGCCGCCTCGGCCCGTGCGGTGGATCTGCCGCCGGTCCCGACCGACGCACCCCTGCTGGCGGTGCGAAATGTGGTGCGCGATTACCCGACCAAGCGGCTGTCGCTGTTCGGCCCGCGCCCAACCTTCCGCGCGCTGAACAACGTGTCGCTGACGATCAATCGGGGCGAACGCGTGGGGCTGGTGGGCGAAAGCGGTTGTGGAAAATCGACACTAACACGGGCGATTTTGGGGTTGGAACCTGTTCAGGGCGGCACGATTACCGTTGACGATGCGCCGGTGTCGCAAGGCGACCATGCCCTTCGGCGCAAGATGCAGGTCGTGTTTCAGGACCCCTACGGCAGTTTCAATCCGCGTCACCGCGTCGACCGGCTGATTACAGAACCCTTCCATCTGCTGGACAACCCGCCGAAGGGCGAAGACCGCGCCAAGGCCATCGCCAAGGCGCTGAAAGATGTCGGGCTGCCGCCCGATGCGGCGGGCAAATACATCCACGAATTCTCCGGCGGCCAGCGGCAACGCCTTGCCATCGCGCGCGCACTGATCGTGGAACCCGATCTGATCATCTTTGACGAGGCGGTCTCCGCGCTCGACGTCTCGGTGCGCGCGCAAGTGCTGGACCTGATCGCCGACCTCTGCCGCAAGCGCCCGCTGGCGTATCTGTTCATCAGCCACGACCTGAGCGTCGTGCGCAGCATCACCGACCGCGTGCTGGTGATGCAGGCCGGAAAAATCGTCGAATCCGGCGTAACAGAGACTGTTTTTGCCAATCCGCAACATCCCTACACCCAATCCCTGATCGCCGCCGCCCCCCAATTGCCGGAGCTCGCCTATGCCGCTGACGCCCTTTGATATCCCGCCTGCCAGCCACCTGATCGGCGGGCATTGGGTGCGCAGCACGGCGACAATTCCTGTGACGGACCCGTCGACCGGCCAGCCCCTGACGCAGATCGCGCGCGGCACGGGCGCGGATATCGACGCCGCCGTGCAGGCCGCCCATACCGCCCGCGCGGGCGACTGGGGCCGGATGACCGCGACCGAGCGGGGCCGCATCCTGACCCGCATCGGGCAGGCGGTGCTGGCGCAGACCGAAACGCTCGCACGGATCGAGGCGCGCGATGTCGGCAAACCCCTGACCCAAGCGCGCGCCGATGCGTTGGCCCTGGCCCGCTACATGGAATTCTACGGCGGTGCCGCTGACAAGATCATGGGCGAAACCATCCCCTATCTGGACGGTTACACCGTCTATACCCTGCGCGAACCGCATGGCGTGACCGGCCATATCATCCCGTGGAACTATCCGATGCAGATCATCGGGCGATCCGTGGGCGCGGCACTTGCCATGGGCAATGCCTGCGTGCTGAAACCGGCCGAGGATGCCTGCCTGACCGCGCTGGCCTTCGCCGCCATCGCGCAGGGGGCAGGCTTGCCAGCGGGGGCGCTGAATGTCGTAACCGGCTTGGGGGCCGAGGCAGGCGCAGCACTCGCCAGCCATCCCGGCGTGCAGCACCTCTCCTTCACCGGATCGGTCCGGACGGGCGAAGCGATCCAGACGGCGGCAGCCAAGAACGTGATCCCCGTCACGCTGGAACTGGGCGGCAAATCGCCTCAGATCGTATTCGACGACGCTGATCTCGACCGCGCGCTGCCGTTTCTGGTCAATGCGGGTATCCAGAACGCGGGTCAGACCTGTTCGGCGTCCAGCCGGATTCTGGTGCAGCGCGGCGTCTACGATCAAGTGCGCGACCGGATGGCCGCAGCCTATAGCAGCCTGCAGGTCGGGCCAGCGCTGGATGATCTGCACCTTGGCCCGCTGATCTCTGCCCGCCAGAAAGACATCGTGACAGGGTTTATCGCGCAGGGTGCCGACCTGACTATCGCCGCACAGGGCCAGATCGTGACGGATGCGGCGGGCCATTATATAGCCCCCGTCCTGTTCGCCGATGTGCCGCCCTATCATGTGCTGGCGCAGGACGAAATCTTTGGCCCCGTGCAAGTGCTGATCCCGTTCGAGGATGAGGCCGAGGCGCTGAAAATCGCCAATGGCACCGCCTACGGGCTGGTCGCAGCGGTCTGGACCCGCGACGGTGGCCGCCAGATGCGGTTGGCCAAGGCATTGCAGGCAGGGCAGGTGTTCATCAACAATTACGGCGCGGGCGGCGGGGTGGAATTGCCCTTTGGCGGCGTCGGTAAATCGGGGCATGGCCGCGAAAAAGGGTTCGAGGCGCTCTATGGCTTCTCGACCCTGAAAACCGTGGCCGCATGGCATGGGTGAAGGCATGAGACTGGCAGGCAAGACAGCTTTGGTGACAGGGGCCGGATCGGGGTTCGGCGCAGGCATCGCGCGCAAATTCGCGGCGGAAGGGGCGCGGGTCTGGTGCGCTGATATCAACGGCGCGGCAGCTGAACAGATCGCGGCGGAACTGGGTGGGGCGGCGATCACCTGCGATGTGGGCAGCGCGGAATCAGTGTCTAACATGGCGCAAATCATCCTTTCTGCCGGACCTTTGGACATTCTGGTGAACAACGCGGGCATCACGCATCTGCCCAGCGCGATGGAGGACGTGACCGAGGATGATTTCGACCGCGTGTTTCGAGTGAACATGAAATCGGTCTATCTGACCGCCCGCGCTTTTGTCCCGCATTTCAAAGGCCGTAAGGCGGGCGCGATCCTCAACGTGGCCTCCACCGCTGGTGTGTCACCGCGCCCGCGGCTGAACTGGTACAACGCCTCCAAAGGCTGGATGATTACCGCGACGAAAACGATGGCCGTCGAACTTGCGCCCTTCGGCATCCGGATCAACGCGATCAATCCGGTCGCGGGGGAAACGCCCTTGTTAAAGTCGTTCATGGGCGAGGATACACCCGAAATCCGCGCGAAATTTCTGGCGACAATCCCCTTGGGCCGCTTTTCCACGCCCGAGGATATGGGCAACGCCGCCTGTTTCCTCTGCTCGGACGAGGCCAGCATGATCACAGGCATCGCGATGGAGGTGGACGGTGGACGCTGCATATAAGACGGGACCGCGCAATCTGATCACCGATGTCTCAGGGCTGCGCGTGGGCAATGCGCAGGACGACCGGATCAAGACCGGCACGACGGTTCTGGTCGGGGGCGCGCCTTTCACTGCCAGCGTGCATGTCATGGGCGGCGCACCGGGGACCAAGGAAACCGACCTTCTCGCCCCCGACAAGACCGTGCAACAGGTCGATGCGCTGGTGCTGTCGGGCGGGTCGGCTTACGGCCTCGACGCGTGCTCCGGCGTTATGGACGGGCTGCGCGCGATGGGGCGCGGCTTTGCCATTGGTCACGTGCGGATACCGATCGTGCCAGGGGCGATCATTTTCGATCTGATCAACGGCGGGGCGAAGGATTGGGATGAAAACCCCTATCGTGCGCTTGGTCTTGCGGCCTTGCAAAACGCGGGCATGGATTTCGCCCTTGGCACGACAGGCGCGGGCACGGGCGCGCTGGCTGCGATGCAAAAAGGCGGGCTGGGGTCGGCGTCACTGATCCTGCCCGATGGCAGCACGGTCGGCGCATTGGTCGCGGTCAATGCGCTTGGCAGCGTCACCACCCCCGGCGGGCAGCATTTCTGGGCGGCACCGTTCGAGATGGGTGAAGAATTCGGCGGCCTTGGCCCTGATCCGCGCGGCGGGCTGGTCAGCCCGGAGCCCAGCCTGAAAGAACAGGCCATGCAAATGCACGCCTCGGGCGGCGCCAATACGACCATCGCCATCGTCGCCACCGATGCACCGCTGACTAAGGTGCAATGCCACCGGCTTGCCGTGACCGCACATGACGGGATGGCGCGCGCGATCGTGCCGTCGCACACGCCGCTTGATGGTGATCTCGTGTTCGGGGTGGCCACTGGCAACGAGGGGTCGGTCGATGCTACGGCCTTTCGCAATATCGCGGCGGCGGGTGCGGTCTGCCTCAGCCGCGCCATTGCGCGCGCGGTCTATGAGGCGACGGCAGCAGAGCGCGACATCCTGCCGACCTATCGCGGCAGATAGCGCAAATCGCCCCGGTCGTTCAGTATCTTGTCAAAGTCGCGACAGGTTGATCGGGCAAAGGATATGGCCAGGCCGCCTGTCCAAGCCGGGCCAAGTCGGGGAACATGACGGCAAGCGGGTAACTGGCGTCGGGCCTGATATCCGTGGCTGTGACCCGGATCGTCTGCGCGATGGGCGGCATTTGCCCGGTTTGGAAACGGCGCACCCCACCATCGCGCAGATCGCGTTCGACCAGCCCCTCGTGCAGATGGATTTCGGCGCGCAGAATCAGACCGTAGGCTTCGAGGTCCCACCCGACCGACTGCCAAAACCCCCTGAATCCGTCGCTGCGCCCCGCAAAAGGCGACCCCGGCAGCCCGAACCACCCCGACAGATGCGGCAGTTCGCGCGTCGCCCAGAACGTCCCGGACCAGACAAGATAGGCATCGTCCTGTCCGACGGGCATGTTGAACAGCAGCCTGTATTCCTCGGCCTGCCACCCGTCCAGAACGGTCTGGCGTCCGGTCGGGATGATCGAGGACACAAACATGTCACGGTTGCGTCTTGCCGCTGTCGGCGGGGGGCTGCCGAGCACCGGCAAGGCGATGCCGCCGCCGGGATCTTTGGCGTAGACAAAACCCGGAAACTGCGCCAGCCCGAAATACATCCATGTATCGCCCTGAAAGGTCGCGACCTCGGCATTGGCGATCGTCCGATAGCGGATAGAATCGCCTGTGCCCGTATCAAATGACAGGGTCATGTCCCATGCATCGAGGCCTTCGACGGGAATGTGGACCCAATCGACCGGCCCCGGATCGAACCCGTCGGGGAAGGTCCAGACCTTTTCGCCCGGCAGACGCGATGTGCGCAACTGCTGCCAGGACGGCCGCGTCCCCGCGACCTCCCTGCGGATAAGCCAGTCAGAGATTACCTCGTCCGCGACAAAGATACCGTGGCGCAGGATGCCGTTGGTCGCGCTGTCCTGCCCGACCACGCCCGAAGAAATCACCATCTCGTAGCTGCCGCGCACCACGGCCTCGCGCACCAGCAAGGCCGCGATCCGGGCCGGGACGGTCAGGCCTGTCGCGTCCGTTGCGTGATAGACCGGCGGATCTGATGTTTCGTCGATGGTGATGTCCTTCCAGTCCCAGCTATCGCCAACCGGGTCGGCAAGGTCGAGACAGGACAGCGCAAAGCAAAGCGCCGCGGCGGCTTCAGGTTCCGGCAGAATACGCCGCCCGATGGCGATCGGCGCTGCACCCATGCCCTGATGCGTATCGAAAACGAACCGCCAGGTCACATGCGGCGCAGGGTCGGGTGCAACGGGCGTAAAGATGCCCGCGTAATCCACAGCGACTTGGGCGGCTACCGTCGGCGCCAGATCAAAGCGTGTGACCTCGACCAGACGTAAGGGCGCCTTCCAATCCTCTTCTGTCGGCAGGTCGCGGCTGCTGATCCGGTAGCGGACCTGCGGCAGCGGACCGTCCAAGGCGTCGATGGCCAGAATCGCCTTTTCGACATCATGCATGCTGACATCGGCATAAAAGATGCTGCTGTGGTCGTAGTTCGGAAACCGCTGCGGCCCGTTCCACGCCTCTGACCAGAAATAGGCGGGGTCGATCGGCAGGAAACCTGCGGGATGTGCGAAGCTCACAATAGTTTCGGCCCTGAGCACCGTGGCGGACCCGGACGACAGGGCCAGAGAAGCGCCGGTCAGCACAGTAGCCATGCGCCACCGCAGACCCGACCTGCGCCCGCGCGCAAAGGGCACCGATGTCACCCCTGCCACCGGTATGTGGTTGTCGTCACGACGCGGCACTGATCGCCCATCCCGATCATCCCCGCGATGGCGGGCGACAGGATGATCGTCATGAACTGCGTGCCTCTGATCTCGGTATCGGACAGCACGCGCATCGACACGCTGACGCGGCCAAGCGCAAAGTCGTTGGCGTCATGCATGATGACACCGCGCCAGCGCGACAGCCCGGTCTGTCGCCAGGTGCCGTGCCCGCCCATCAAGGGTGCTGGCGAAAACGGCGTCGGCCAGACGATCTGCGTCGTGTTGGATGCACCGGCCGCGCCGATCGCGCCGCTGACGGCGGGCGGGCAGCCTTCCATCGTCATGTCGGTGATGTCGGCCCGCCAACTCCCGTTGCGCGCGCGGTCAGGGCCAAAGAGGTCGAGGATCGGCTCGCCCTCGCCGCCGCAGGTCGCATGGATCGAGCGCGCATCGTCGTAGGACCAGACAGGGGCACCATTATCGCGCATGATGAGGATCGCATCCGGGAACGGTGGTGGTGCCAGATCGCGCCCGATGGTAAAGGCGATCTCGTCCGGCTCGACCGAGACCGTATGGAACACGGCTCCGTCCCAGTCCGGCGAACAGTGCGCCAGCGTCGTGTCGGCCTTTGCACTGACCGGCAGGGCGCAAAGCAGCGCCACCGCAGCGCTGATGGCTTGCAGGCGCGTCATTCTCCGGCCCCGATCAGATCAAAGATCGCGGCGTCGATTTCCTCGGGGGTCATGGGGCTGCCAGCCTCGACATCGGTCCGGGCGGCCTCGGTCGCGCCCTGCGTGATCGCATCGGCCATGGTCCCTGCACCGTCGCCGATCTGCAATGGTGCAAAGACGACGGGGGCAGGGCAATCGCGCGTGACGATGCCGTCGCCTTCACGAAAGGCGCATTGCGGCAGCGCAAAATCAAGCGTGATCGCCTCGCAGGGGGCCATCAGCATCAGGTTGGCGGTGCTCTGGCCTGTGCTGCCAAAAGAGATGATCTCGAAAATCAGCGGCGCCTCTGGGTCAAGCACTGCGCGGATATCCTGCCCGCCTGCGGTGGCCGTCACCGGGGCGATCATCGTGTAATCGCCGCCTTCGGGGCCCGTCAACGCGGCAGAGATGAAGCAGCCCGTCCCGAATTGCGACACACCTGTCGGGGTCACAGTGATCTGGCCTGCGGGGGTGTCAGCGGCCACAGCCTCGAAATCCGTGCCGCCGAACATCTCGCCGTTCATGTCGAGAAAGCGGATTTCGTAAAAGCCCGGCGTGTCAGGTGCCGGCAGCACCGGGTCCTGGCTGCCGATCAGCGTCGCCGCATCGATGGTAAAGATCGCAGGCGCATCGCGGTCATCGGCGTCATGCAGCGCGATGAACCCGTTGAAATCCGCAGGCGCTGTCAGCGTCACGGGCACATACCTGTCAGGCCCAGCCACGATCTGCGCGTCGGTGAAGTCCAAAGTGACCTCATCCGACATGAAGACCGGAGCCAGATCCACCACCTGCACCATGTTGCCGGGCATGACCGTAACGCTGCGGTTGCGATACTGGCGCGTGCCCGACACCGCCCACAGATCATAGGTATTCCCGACCCCCAGCACATATTCGGCCTGCGCTTCCTGGAAAATCAGGCGTTGCGTTGTTTCGTGGGCAGGATCGTTTCCAGAGACCAGCGTGATTTCGATGTCGTAGGCCGCATCGCGCGGCGCACCTGCTAGCGACACCGAGACAGCCCGCGTCTGCGCGCCCGCCACAGGCTCTGCGCGGGCGATCATCGGCGCGATCATCAGGGCGGTCATCTGGGCTACGATATCGGCATCCTTGAAATGGCACAGGCGGCCCAGATCGGGGGTGTCGTGGCAGATGCCGTCGCTGTCGATCCACATGCGCGGGTTCAGCCGCAATTCCTGCCCTTCGGGCCCAAAGAGCGACATGCTCGGCAGGTCCGTTTCGCTTGGCGTGGCCGAGGCGGTCTGGAATTCCGGCGCTGTCACGCTCCAGCCTTGGGGCAAGGGCACGGTCACGCCACTGGCCGGATCGGTCCATGAACAGACGGAGTCCGCGCAGGCAAAAACGGTGCCGCCGTCCTGCTGCAATGCGCCTTCCTCCAGCGATGCAGGTCCGTAGAGTTCGTCCTGCAAGGCCGAGAGCGGCGGCAAGGCCGTATCATTGCGCCAGAAGATCACCGGCATCGCATTCGGCCCCGATTCCATCTGCCCGATATAGCCATCGCCGAAAGGCAGCGGCTGAAGCGCCAAGATAAACGGTTCGGGCGAGGCTGCAGGCAAGGTGAATTGCAAAACGAAATACGCCTCTTCCTCAAATGCGGCGTCGAGCGGCATCTCGGCCCCCGGCGCGCCCGTCATCAGCTGCGACGGCGTGAAGCGCCCGACATAGCCGGTGCCCGCATCGTTCGCAGCGATGGTCACATCCATCATCGTCAAAGGCTCGGTCGGCGCACCTGCGGGTGCATCGCGCGGCGGCACCGCCAGCACGCGCCACTGCCCTTCAAAGAACAGCGGTTCGGCACCGGCGTCACGGCTGGCGTTGATCTGCACGGTGAAATCATTGGCCTGCCCGGGAAAGATCGTGACATCGGCCGACAGCGTCACCTCGCCCGGTGCATAGGCCGTGACGCGCCAGTTGCCGGGTTCGAAACTGCCGGTGATGACGGGGCCTGTGTCCATCGGCGCCCAGGCTTCGGGCGACATATCGGCATCAAGCGGCACGCCGTCCCATGTCACATCCGATTGCGGCACATCGGGCGGAAGGCGGAAGGTGGCGGTGACCAGCGCCAGATCGTCCTGCGCCGCGTCGCCCCGGGTCGCCGCCGCCGCTTGTGCGGCCAGATCGGCGCTCGTGGTCATGTCGGCATCTTCAAACGGAACACCGACCCCGAAGCGGCGCGAGAACATGACCTCGGTCGCGCCAGCATTCAGATAGCGCAATTCGTATTCGCCGGGCGTTGTCGGCACCGCCAGTGTCATCGCGCCGTTCTTGGCCATGGCATTGCCCCAGCCATGGCGCTGATCTTCATTGACCGGCTGGTCAAGGTCGGCAATCACGATCCGTTCGCCCAATTGTTCCGGCCCGCGGAAGACAAACCGCACGCGGCTGCCCGGTTCGACCGATCCGATGGGATCAAAGCCCATCGCGGGTGCGACAACTTCGACAGGCTGCCGCGCGATCACGCCGTCCCGCGCGGTGACCAGGATCAGGTCATAC
The DNA here is from genome assembly GCF_000382265.1 of Yoonia vestfoldensis DSM 16212. Taxonomy (GTDB): domain Bacteria; phylum Pseudomonadota; class Alphaproteobacteria; order Rhodobacterales; family Rhodobacteraceae; genus Yoonia; species Yoonia vestfoldensis. Next base: position 208,676 of record NZ_KB907976.1, on the reverse strand, counting down.
ATGCCCGGGGTCGTCGGCGCGGTCCGCGTGGCCGGATTGTTCGGTGCGGCCCCTGTGCCACCGATGGTGCGGTAGCTGCCAGAGGCTGGCGCGCGGCTTTCGCCTTGGGGCACAAAGCCCATGTAATCGACATTAGTCGCCTGACCGTTCCAGCGGATGCTGTAGTCAAAGCCAGCCTCTGCCTTGTCGCCGATATCAAAGGCGGCGGCAGGGGGTGCAGGTTCCGCCGGTGCGGGTGCCACCGCGCTGACCTGCTGCAAGGCATCCGCCAGTTCTGCGCCGGAATTGGTCTGGAACAGCATCCCGCCGGTCTGGTCGGTGATGCAGGACAGCGCCTCGACCTCGACCGCGCTCAGCCCGAAACCGACCACATGGGCGCGGATGTCGATACCCTCGGCGGCAAGGCTTGCGGCCAGCGCGCACGGATCGCCTTCGCAATTCTCCAAGCCGTCAGTGACCAGAATGATATCCGCCGCCTCGGCCGAGGGCGGGATCTGGTCGCGCGCCAGCGCAAGGCTGTCGGTCAAGGGCGTCATGCCCCGCGGCATCAGCCCGCGCAGGCGGGATTCGAGCGATCCGGCGTCGCCTTGCCCCATCGGCGTGACCACCTCGATATCGCGGCAATCGCCGCGCCGGTTGTGGCCATAGGCGATGACCGACAGCGGCACCGCTCCGTCGCGGCTGGTGAAGTAATCGCCCATCACATCGCGGGCGACCTCGATCCGTGTCAGATCGCCTTCGACACGGTTCCACATCGACCCCGAGGCATCGAAAACAAGCACCGCGACACGGTCGGCCATGGCAGGGGCGGCGGTCAGCAGCAGCGCGGCAAGGGCAGGGATCAGGCGGGTCATGTGATGTCTCCAAACGGTAGCGAAAGGGCGGCGTTGATATAGCCGTTGAGGATGGCAAGATCGGACGCAAAGGCGGGGATCAGCGCGTCGGGGTCGAGCGGTTGCCAATAGGGGGGCGGTTCGAACGCGCCGTCGAACATCGACAGTGGCGTCAGCACGACCAGCTTGCCGGGCAGGATCACCACCCAAGGGCGCAATCCGGTGCCCGCGGGTACTTCGGTCAGGCCGGTCGGGCCGCACCGCGCCTCTGCCTCCAGCCGCGCGAAACCGGCGCACAAGGCTGGGGTCATGCGGCTGACGTCGCCGGTCACGCTGTAGCGGTTGTCGAAATCGGCATCCCCTGTCGGCACTGCGCGGGTCCGGTGCATCAGCATCTGCGACACTTTCGACACAGCAGAGGCGTCCTTTGCCATGACCGTCGTCATACTATCCGATCCGCCGGTTTCCGGCAGCGCGACCTCGACCATGACGAAAGTCAGCCCGTCGCCCTGCTTTTCCCGACGATTCCTGTCATGTCCGAACATCAGCCCGATCCGGCTCGCGACGACGATGCGCCCGTTGCGCTGACCAGTCAGGCACAGGTCCACCGTCACCTTGCGGACACGCGAAAAGAGTTTGAGTGCATCGATCTCCTCTGTGCCGATCACAGGGGCGGGATCGACACGAAAACCCATCAGGTGGCGGGCCAGCACATCGGTGATTTCATTTCTGGTGGCGGTGCGCGGGTCATCCATGGCCTTGCCCGACAGGACGATCACCACAGCGACTCCGCCGAGAACCGCCAGAAAAAGGCCCAGCAGGATGTCACCCGAAACACCCCAACCCACAACCAGCCCGACAAGCGCGGCCCCGGGGATTGCGCGGTTCAGGAACCTGTCCGCGCGGTCCACATGCGCCGCCCGGTCGCGACCAAGCGCCGCCATCACAGGCGTCAGCCGGTCCTTGAGCGCGGCAAGATCATCGGCGGGCAGCGCCGCAGCAATCGGACGCGGTTCATAGGATTCCCCGAACTGCATCCCGCGGTGAAAAGCGGTATAGCGACCAAGGGTGCGGACGATACTGAACTCTGACATATTCCCTTTCGCCTGCTGCGGGACCCGCCTTGTGCTGCGACCGCCGCTGCAAAGGAATTACCATTTGGTAGTTGGCGACAAGAAACGGACGTGCCACGTCGGAGCGGTCAGTTCCTGACGCCACAGTGCAATCAGACACTGACACAGCGCGATTTCTTGTTCATGCGGTTCGCCCACAGGTATAGTCCACCTGCGCGCGCACCGCCAATATCAGGAAATCCCTAGATCATGGAGGCGGGACCGCTTGGCCCAAGCAACGCTCGACGACTTTATCGAGGCTTTGACAAAAGCTGCGAACACAGCCCCCTCGCTGGGGGTCGGTGCGGTCTGGGACCTGACGACAGCGTTCTACGCGGACCATGGGTTCGACAAGCTGATCTATGTGGATACCCGACCGGACGGGATGAACATGATGACCACGCTGTCCCCGGTCTGGGTCGCGCGGTATCAGGACTGCGACTATGCGCGGATAGACCCGTTCTTTACCCATTGCGGCGCAACCTTCCGTCCGATTTCCACGGGGATCGCCTATGCGGACAGGCATGACGGCCTGTCGGCAGATCAGGTTGCCATGATCCGCGAGGCGGCCGAATTCGGGATCAATGCGGGGTTTTCGTCGACGATCCGTCTGCATGGCCCGTCTGGCATGACGGGGTGGAACATCGGATCGTCGCTGGACCGCGCAGAGGTCGACAGGTTGCGCATCGCGCACGAAGCCGTTCTGCGGCTTGCGTCCGTTCATGCGCATGATGCCCTGCGGTCCCTGCGACACACCGTTCTTTCGCCGCGCGAAGAGCAGTGCCTGTCGTTGCTTGCAAGTGGGTTACGCACCAAGGAAATCGCGCGGAGGCTGATGCTCAGCCCTGCGTCGGTGGAATTGTATCTACGCAACGCCCGCCAAAAGCTGGGCGCAGCCACGCGAGAACAGGCGATCGCGATCGCCACCGAAAAGCGGCTGCTGGCGAACAGATAGATCAGGTCGTCATGCGCCGTCTGCCGCCGGGGCCTGCGCCCTGTCGAATTGTCCGTAATCCCTGCGCAGGTGATAGATTGCGACGCTCTCCAGTCCTGGCGTGTCACTGTAGCGCGCCAAAGCACCCTGCGCATCGGCCAGCCCCGCATAGGTTGCCAGCGCGATGAAACGGTCTTTGTGGTTGACGCTTTCAAACGCGTGCAGCCCGTCGGACAGGACCGGCTTCGACCCATAAAGCGCCAACACATATGCGCCGTCGCCAGCCGCGGTTTCATCTGGCATGACCGGATGCCCGGCCTGCCGATGCAGGACCCGCGCGCCGACACGGATCCGGTAATCGGCGAAATGCACCTTGCGCCCCGCTGTCTGCGACCGGCGATGATCGCGGTCCTTGCGCCATGCGACAATCGCCTCCTCGCTGTCCCAAAGCTGGTGTGACAACAACAAGTCCGGTTGCGTCAGAGACAGATACCGATCCAGAAACACAAGCCCTGTGTGCTGCGCCAGCACCGGACGCAACCGGGCGACATGCGCGAAGTAGTGATCAAGATGCCCCGGCAACGGGCGCATTTCAAAGAACAAAGCGTGCATGATGACCTTTCGCTTGTCATCCGGCAAAGGCGGCAAGACCCGCCGGATCACGATCAGGCTGCCGCAATTTCAGACCGAAAACAAGGTTGGGACCTCGAAGGATCAGGCGGCTTGCGCTGCCAGAAACCCTTGCAGCCGTTCGGTCTGAGGCTTGCGCAGAACGTCTTTGGGATCACCTTGTTCGGCGATAACGCCCTGATCCAGAAAAATGACGCGGTTCGCCACGTCACGGGCGAAATTCATCTCGTGCGTCACCACGATCATCGTGCGGCCTTCCTCGGCCAGACTGCGCATGACGCGCAGCACCTCGCCCACCAGTTCGGGGTCAAGAGCACTTGTCGGTTCGTCGAACAGCATCAGTTCGGGTTCCATCGCCAGCGCGCGGGCAATGGCCACGCGCTGCTGTTCGCCGCCGGACAGAAAGCCGGGATAGGCATCCTGCCTGTGGGCGACACCGACGCGGGCAAGATAATGGTCCGCACGCTCGCCCGCCTCCGTCCGCGACAGGCCATGCACGCGCATCGGGCCAAGCATGACGTTTTCGCGCGCGGTCATATGCGCCCACAGGTTGAACTGCTGGAACACCATCGTCACGCGGGCGCGAAAGGCACGCAATTGCGCGGGGTCCGCGACGGTCTGGTCACCGTTGCGGTCGCGTTTGCAGCTCAGGGCCTGCCCGCCAAGGCTGATCTGTCCCGCCGTCGGATGTTCCAGAAAGTTCAGACAGCGCAGAAACGTGCTTTTGCCGGACCCGGACGATCCGATCATGGAAATCACGTCGCCTTTTGCGGCGGACAGGCTGATGCCGCGCAGCACCTCGTGATTGCCGAAACTTTTGCGGATGTCGGTGGCGTCAAGCATGGCGGTCATGGCTTTCCCTCAGGGGCTAAGCAGCGCACCGTCCCGGAACGGAACACTGCCTGCAATTTTGCCAAGCCGCTTGCCGGCCTCGGCGATACGTGTGGCGGGGCGGGCGTAGAAAACGCCCGAAGTTGTGGCCTGTACCGGCGTCACGGTGCCGGTATCAAGATCGGTAATCTCGGCGACGACCTGCCCTGCCGTGACCTGTGTACCGACAGGGACGGGGTAGGACAGTAAGCCCGCGACGGGCGCTGTCAGCGCCTCGGACCCCGCAAGGGGTGTCGGCGCGCAGGCCGCATCCGGCAGATCGACCGATCCTGTCAGCGCACCAAGCCAGATCAGGTAATCCATGATCGCCTGCGCGTCGCGCATCCCCATGTCACGGCAGACATCGGACCTGCCGCGCAGTTCAAGGGTGGTGCTGATACAGCCAAGCGGGATCGGATGATCGGGGAACCGTGCGGACAGCGCCGTCCATGGTCCCGACACCGCTTCGTCGAACGGGTTGCCGCCCGATACCTCGGCCAAGAGCGCGGCACGGCAACCGGTCAGCGCGGCCAGCGGCGCAAAGGTGGGCCATGCGGCAGGCTGGGTGTAAAGATGCATCGCGGCTTCGCCATCGCAATGCAGGTCAAGCACGACATCAGCCTGCATCGCGCATCCCATCAGGTGATGGCGCAGGGTCTCTACCGGGCCGACAGGCTCATGATCCTGCAAAGCGGCGGACAGGGCCGTGCGGATCAGCGCACGATTAGCGGCTTCATCCAAGGTAAGGTCGTGCGCCACACGCGCAGCCACGCGTTCGGCAAGGTCCGGATAATCACGGTTGAAATTGCGTCCGTCGTAGAAATCGAACCGTCCGGCATGATCGCCGTGCAGGATCTGGCCCAGCCCCAGCGAATTGGCGAAAGGCACGACAGTCAGCGTGCCGATCATGCGCCCGTCCTTTTCAGCGACGGCAAGCAGGTCGGCAAGCAGCCGCGCGACCATCATGCCGGGCCCTTCATCGGCATGCAGCCCGCCTTGGATATGGACATGCGGGCGGGCGTCGGGGTCGCCGAATGTGAACGCCGTGACACTGTGTTTCGTGCCTGCGCCACGTCCGGCGAAATTGAAGCGGTGCCTATGCATGGGCGGTGGCCTTTTCTGCTGCTGGTCGCGCCGTCGCGCTGGCGCGCGGGTCAAGGTGGCGAAGAAAGTGCCGCTCCAACCCGCGGAAAAGGGTGGTCAGCGCCAAAGTCAGGCCAAGGTAAAACACTGCCGCCATACCGAAACTTTCGGGAATGACCAGATAGTTGGTATAGACATCGCGCCCCACCCGCAGGATTTCGACGATGGTGATGGTGCTGGCAAGGGCGGTCGCATGCATCAATTGCACGATCTCGTTGCCATATTGCGGCAGGGCGCGCCGCCATGCCCCCGGCCAGAACACATCGCGGAACACCTGCGCGCGGGTCAGGCCCATGGCGCGGGCGGCCTCGATCTCGCCCGATGGGGTGGTGCGGATGGCACCTGCGAAAATCTCGGTCGTATAGGCCGTGGTATTCAGCGTGAACGCGAGCCATGCGCAGAACCACGGATCGCGCAGCATCGGCCAGAGCGCGCTGTCGCGGATCAGCCCGAATTGCGGCAGGCCATAGTAGATGATGAACAGCTGCACCAAAAGCGGTGTGCCCCGGATCACGTAGGTAAAGCCGAACACCGGCCATGACGCCCAGCGGCTTTGCGCGGTTCTGGCCACTGCCAGCGGAACTGACAGCACCAGCCCGCTGATCGCCGCCGTGACCAGCAGGAACAGCGTCATCAGCAGCCCGTTCCAGAAGGCGGGCAGCATGTCGATCACGATCGTCCAGTTGATCATCGGACCGCCTCTGCCTTGATGCCACGCGAAACGCGGCGGTTGAGCGCGCCCAGCGCAATGATGGAAACCGTCGTCACCGCCAGATAGATCAATCCGATCAGCGCATAGAAAGTGAACGGCTCTCGCGTCGCGGCCGAGGCAAGCGAGGCGCGATGCACCATGTCATCCAGTCCGATGATCGACACCAGCGCCGTCGCCTTGAGCATGACCAGCCAGTTGTTCGTGAAACCGGGGATCGCGTGCCGGATCATCTGCGGGATCGTGATGTCGCGCATCACCTGCCCGCGCGTCAGGCCCATGGCGTGCCCCGCCTCGATCTGCCCGCGCGGAATCGCAAGGATCGCGCCACGGAAGGTTTCCGTCAGATAGGCACCGAACACGAAACCCAGCGTGATCGTACCCGCCACGAAGGCATTGATGTCGATGTACCCCCAACCCTGCGCCTGCGTCAGGCGGTTCAGCATGATCTGGCCACCATAGAAGATGATCAGCATCAACAAGAGGTCAGGCAGCGCGCGGATGACGGTCGTATAACCCCATCCGATGCCGCGCAGCACCGGCGACGACGACAGCTTGGCGCTGGCTCCCATCATCCCGAAAACACAAGCCACCGCCAGCGACACAAGCGCCACCGACAACGTGACCTGCAATCCGTCCAGGATCATCGGCAAATAGCCATGAAACATCATCGTCCCCCCGGCGTCGGTCGCCCCCTGTCGTGCAGGGGGCGGCCTTTGTTACTGGCGTGCGCCGACGGGCATGATGTCAAAGTCGAAATAGGCCGATGCCATCTCGTCATAGGTGCCGTCGGCCATGATCGCGGCCAGGGCTTCGTTCACGCGGGTGCGCAGCGCGTTGTCACCCTTGCGCATCGCGATGCCGACACCGCCGTCAACACCGTCTGTCAGCGTGATTGGTTCGCCAACCTGCGCGAAACCTTCGCCTTCGGGCTGGTTCAGGAACGCCTCGGCCGATACGACGGACGACCCAAAGGCCACGTCGCCGCGCCCGGCCATCAGTTCCAGGTACACCGCCGGTTCGCGGTCAACGGCAAGGATGTCGCTGTCAGGGTAGGTCGCCGCCAGATATTCGGCGCGCGGGCTGTTGCGCAGCACGATAATCGTCTTGCCAGCCAGTTCTTCGGGGCTGTAGCCTTCGAACGCACCCTCTGCCGCGATAAAGCGCGACGGGACATCGTAATAGGGATCAGAGAAATCGACGACTTCCTTGCGCTTTTCGGTGATCGTCATCGAGGCCACGATCATATCGAACTTGTTGGCCGCCAGCGCCGGGATCATCCCGTCCCATTCCTGCTGCACCATCGTGCATTCCGCGCTCATCCGGTCGCAAAGCACATTGGCGATATCGATGTCGAATCCGGACAGCGTCCCGTCAGGCGACACCTGGCTGAAGGGCGGGTAATTGCCTTCGACGCCGATGCGGATTTCATCCTGCGCAATGGCCGGGGCCGCGAGAAGCGCCGCAAACGATACGGCGGCAAGGGATTTGTACATGGGAGGCTCCTGTTGGATGCCGGATAAACCGACTTGTTGTGATTGATTAACTTTCATAAGTTTGAAAAATGAAAATGAATAAGTCAACAGAGAACTTGGGCTGGACCGCTGGCGCGACCCGGCACTTTGCCGACAGCGCCTTGGGCCAGCAGGTCGTGGCGCGGATGCGCGACGGATCAAAGTCGCAGCGGGCGCTGTCGGATTTCATCCTGCGCAACCCGGTTTTCGTCGCGACCCACGGGATCGAGGACATCTCGCAAGCTGCGGGTATCTCGGCCAGTACGATCAGCCGCTATGTCAGGGATCTGGGGATCGACAATTATGCCGCCTTTCGCGCAGAGGTGGCGAACCGGGTGCATGACCTGATTGCCCCTGTGACCAAGCTGGAAAGCCGCCTGGCCCAAGGCGCACAAGGGGCATCGGCGTCGGAATCCTCTCTCGCATCGGCCCGCGCGCAGTTGGACAGCCTGTCGGATGACGCGACCGCCGCTGCGATACAACAAGCGACGAAAACGTTGTGTGACGCGCGGCAGATCTGGGTCATCGGCTTTGGGCTATCGGCCCATCTGGCGGCGATTCTGGCGCTTGGCCTTCAGCCTTACCGCGATGCGGTGTTCAACGTCGTGCAGTTCGGCGGGACAGAGGTTGCGGCGGGGCGGCTGATGTCGGTCGGACCGGGCGATACCGTGGTGGCGATTTCATTCCCGCGCTATTCCAGCGACGTGATCGAGCTGTCGAAGGCCGCAAAATCCATGGGCGCGAACCTGATCGCGCTGACCGATTCGCCAGCATCCCCCTTGGCGCAGATCGCGGATCAGGTGTTGATGGCGCCAGCGCAGCATCCGATCCTGTCGTCGTCCTGTCTGCCGGGCCTCGCGTTGATCGAGGCGCTTTTGGCCGAATTCCTGCTGTCGGATCCCGCGCATGTCCACCGTGCGGGTCGGATGGCGGCGATCATGTCCGCCTATCTTGCCGATGGCGGCAGCTAGCGCTGGGCGGCAGTCACCTCGACCTCGACCAGAAATTCGGGGCGGGTGAACCCCGACACGATCACAAGGGTCGAGGCGGGCAACCGTGTCGCCGTCGCCAGCCATGCGTCGCGTGCCTTCATATAATCCGGCATATGGTCGCGCTGCGTGACGAAGGCGTTGATGCGGATCACGTCATGCGGGGTCATGCCAGCGTCGTGCAGGATCGCCGCGCAATGCGCAAAGCAGACCTGCGCCTGTTCGAACGCGGTGGCTGGGACTCGGCCCTGCGCATCAAGCCCCAACTGCCCGGATGTCACGACGATGCGCGCGCCAGGCGGCACCTCGACGCCATGCGCGTAGCGACCAAACGGGGCAGGCAGAACGGGCGGGGATAGCTGTCGCATCATGGCTCCTTTTTGTGGACCGCAGGGCATTGTGACGGCGCGATCGCACCCGCGGCATATGAAACGCGCACCGACCGGCCATTTCGGCGTCGACGCTGTAATTTCTGGCACCTGCCGACGGAATCACGGTGAATCTGGTGGTTTTTTGGGCAGGAACTGACTCTGCGTGATCACGCACCCGCTTTTCCTTGATTCTGCAACGCAGCGAATTGTTGCTGAGCAAAAGCGTTAATCATCCGGGGAGCCTTTGGAATGAAAATCCGTCGCCTTTTACTTGCCACCACCGTCATGCCCTTTGCCGCGGTGGCCACCGCACAGACCGCATTGGTCGATGTCACCTACGGCACCAACTGGGTCGCGCAGGCGGAACATGGCGGGTTCTATCAATCCGTCGCCGATGGCACCTATGAAGCCTGCGGGCTGAACGTCACGATCCTGCCGGGTGGTCCGCAGGTCAACAACCAGGCACTGATGCTGGCCGGACGGATCGATTTCTATATGGGTGGCACGCTGGATGCGTTCTTTGGCGTGGCCGAGGGGCTGCCGCTGGTGAACGTGATGGCGTCGTTCCAGAAGGATCCGCAAGTCATCATCAGCCACCCCGGCCGCGTCGGCAGTTTCGCGGAACTGACCGACCTGACGATGATCGTGCAGGACGGCGCGCCCTATTACGAATGGATGAAGGCCGCTTATGGCTTCAACGATGAGCAGCGCCAGCCCTACACATTCAACTCTGCCCCGTTCCTCGTGAACACTGAAAGCGCGATGCAGGGGTATCTGTCTTCCGAACCCTACGCGATCGAGGTTGAAACCGGCATGGTGCCGGATGTCTGGCTGATCGCGGATGCCGGATTCTCTGCCTATTCGACGACCATCCAGACGCTGGCCGAAACAGTCGAAACGCAGCCCGAGGTCGTGAAATGCTTTGTCGAAGGGTCGATTCTCGGCTGGTACAACTACATCTACGGCGACAACAGCGCCGCCAATGAACTGATCATGTCGGACAACCCCGACATGACGATGGACAAAATCGAATTCGCCATCGCCATGATGAAAGACGAAGGCATCATCGACAGCGGCGATACTGAAACGCTGGGCGTCGGCGCAATGACCGAGGCGCGGATGAACGACTTTTACGCCAAGATGGTCGAGGCTGGCGTGATCGAGGGCGGACTTGATATCAGCACGAGCTATTCGCTCGACTTCGTGAACGCCGGGCTGGGGATGGACCTGAAACCCTGACCCCAAAGGCGAGCTTTGAAAGGAGCATCATGACCACGCAACCGCGCATGATCTTGCCCGCCGGACAGCGCGCGCCCGTCTTGTCGATGCAATCCGTTGACAAGACGTTCAACGGGAACGTGGTCGCCTTGCAGCGGATGTCGCTGACAGTGAACGAGGGCGACTTCATCTCGCTGTTGGGGCCGTCGGGCTGTGGTAAATCAACCGCCTTGCGCCTGATCGCCGGGCTGATGCGGCCGACGCTGGGCCGGATCACATGGGAAGGCGGGCAAGGGGCCGATGATCTGGGCGTGGTGTTTCAGGAAGCAACCTTGATGCCATGGACCACCGTGGCCAAAAACGTCTGGCTGCCGTTCCGCCTGCGCGGTCAATCCTTTGCGCAGGTCAAGGACCGGATCGAGGAAGTGCTGGCCCTGGTAGGTCTTGAGAAATTCGCGAATGCCTATCCGCGCGAATTGTCGGGCGGGATGAAGATGCGGGTGTCCATCGCGCGGGCGCTTGTCACGAACCCGCGCCTGATCCTGATGGACGAACCATTCGCCGCGCTGGATGAGATCACCCGCCAAAGGTTGAACGACGATCTGTTGAACCTCAAGGCGCGCACCGGGGCGACGGTGATTTTCGTCACCCATTCGGTGTTCGAAAGCGTGTTCCTGTCCGACCGGATATTGGTGATGGCTGCGCGACCGGGGCGGATCATCCGCGAAATCGCGGTCGATGCGCCCTATCCGCGTGGCATCGACTGGCGCACATCGCCGGAATACGCGCAGATCGCGCGCGAAACATCGGACACATTGATGAGCACGCTGGCCCCAGAGGAGACACATTGATGTCCGCAACCGAACAGGCTCTTGGCCGCGGCAAGACGGAAAACACCGCCATGGTCGATATCGACGAACTTGCCTTTGCCCGCAAAAAGCGTGTCGAGGCCATTGCGAAATGGGTACTGCCCATCCTTGTTCTGTCGCTCAGCGTCTGGATCTGGGACCGCATCGTCGTCGTGAACGCGATTCCACATTACGTGCTGCCGCGCCCCGGCCTTGTCCTGCAAACGCTGGTCGACGACTGGCACACGCTTTATCCGTCCCTGTTGGTGACGTTGCAGATCACGTTGATGGCGCTGGCGGTTGCGATCATCGGCGGGGTCGGGCTGGCCGTGCTGTTCACGCAAAGCAAACTGGCGGAAATGTCGTTTTCGCCTTTTGCGGTGATCTTGCAGGTAACCCCCATCGTGGCCATCGCGCCGCTGATCTTCATCTATATCGAAAACCGGATGGTGGGCCTGCTGCTATGCGCGTGGATCGTCGCGTTCTTTCCGATCCTTGCCAATACGTCGCTGGGGCTGAAATCGGCGGACCACAACCTGCGGGACCTGATGCTGATCTACAAGGCAAGCCGCTGGCAGCGCCTGCGCTATCTGCAACTGCCGTCCGCCTTGCCCTATTTCCTTGGGGGCCTGCGGATCGCGGGTGGCCTCGCGCTGATCGGCGCGGTGGTCGCCGAATACGTCGCTGGCACCGGCGGGATCGGGTCCGGCCTTGCGTTCCGCATTCTCGAGGCGGGATACCGCCTGAACATTCCGCGGATGTTCGCCGCATTGTTGCTGATCGCGCTGACAGGTGTTGTCATCTTCGCGATCACCACGGCGATCAGCCATTTTGCACTGCGCAAATGGCATGAAAGCGCACTGAAACGGGAATGATGATGCCATTCAAGGACTTGCCTGACGTTGCCGCCCTGCGGCTGACCAATCTGACTGTGCCGGGGTATCTGGTGGGGCAATCCGCCTCGCTGGTGGCGCATAGCCTGACGATTGTGGATGGCGTAATCAGTGACGCTCCGGCCGAGGCAGAGGTCGACATGCAGGGCGCGCTGGCGCTGCCCTGTTTCGTCGACATGCACACCCATCTGGACAAGGGCCACATCTGGGCGCGCCAACCCAACCCCGACGGCACCTTTGACGGGGCGATCAATGCCGTCGGCGTGGATGCACGCGCCAACTGGAACGCCGACGATCTGCGGGCGCGGATGGATTTTTCGCTGCGCTGCGCCTATGCGCACGGCACCCGCGCGATCCGCACCCATCTGGACAGCCACACACCCCAGGACGCGATTACATGGCCTGTCTTCGCCGAGATGCGCGACACATGGGCGGGCCGGATCGCATTGCAGGCCGCCAGCCTGTCGTCGTGTGATTATATCGAAGAGAAAGACGCATTCAGCGCCACCGCCGATCTGGTTGCGGGGACAGGGGGTGTTCTTGGCACCGTGACCTATCCCAATCCCAACATCGTCGCGCAAATCAGCGGCTTTCTTGCCGCCGCCACCGTCCGGGGGCTGGAGGCAGATTTCCACGTCGATGAAACGCTCGACCCTTCCGTCAACACCCTGCGCCTGATCGCGGCAGAGGTGCTCGCCTCGCATTTCGATGCAAAGGTCGTCGTCGGGCACCTGTGCAGCCTGTCCACAATGGATGAGACCGAGGCGCTGCACACGCTCGATCTGGTCGCCAAGGCAGGGCTGCATGTCGTCAGCCTGCCGATGTGCAACCTGTATCTGCAAGACAGGCACACAGGCCGCACGCCGCGCAATCGCGGGATCACGCTGGTCCACGAGATGAAGGCGCGGGGGATCAACGTCAGCTTTGCCTCCGACAATACGCGCGATCCGTTCTACGCATATGGCGACATGGACATGATCGAGGTGCTGCGCGAGGCGACCCGCATCGGGCATCTGGATCATGCCGACCCCGACTGGTGCCGTACGGTTCTGACGAACCCCGCCGCGGCCTGCGGCTTTGACGCGCCGTCGCTGGCGGTGGGCACCCCTGTCGATCTGGTGATCTGCAATGCGCGCAGCTGGAACGAGCTCTTCGCCCGCCCGCAATCCGACCGGATCGTGCTGCGCGCCGGGCGCGCCATCGACACGACCTTGCCCGCCTATGCCGAACTTGACCATCTGATGAGGACGCACTGATGAAACCGAATGTCGCCGCCGCTCTTGCCGCTCTGTCGCATCTGGAGATCGACACCAACCCCGTCGCCGTCAAAGCGAAAAGCCGGGATTTTTTCTGGTATTCGCCCGTGCTCAAGGCGCGGCTGGACGGGGTTGTCGGCGATTTCGTCGTCTCGCCCAAGTCCGAGGCCGAGGTGATCGAGGTGCTGAAAACCTGCTATGCCCACAATGTCCCCGTCACGACACGCGGCACCGGCACGGGCAATTACGGGCAGGCGATGCCGCTGGCGGGCGGCTGCATCCTGCACATGCACAAGATGAACGCGGTCAAGGAAATCCATCCGGGCCGCTGCATTGTCGAACCGGGCTGCCTCCTGAAAGACATCGACGCGGCCTGCATCAGTCATTCAGCGCAGGAATTGCGCATGTTTTCATCCACCTGGGCCACGGCCACCATCGGCGGTTTCATCGCGGGCGGGTCCGGCGGGGTCGGATCGGTGCGATGGGGGTCGTTGCGCGACCCCGGCAACATCATCCGCCTGCGCGTGATCACGATGGAAGAAGAGCCCCGCATCCTTGAATGTCGCGGCGATGATCTGCACCGCGTCAGCCACGCCTATGGCACCAATGGCATCATCACGGAAATCGAGATACCGCTCGCCCCCGCTTATGACTGGGTCGGCATCTTCGTCACCCTGCCGGATTTCGACGAGGCCATGCAGTTCAGCTATGATCTGGCCTCCTGTGACGGGCTGCTGATCAAGCTTGCCACGATATTCGAGGCACCGACCGCGCAGGATTATTTCCAGCGCGTCGCACCCCATGTGCAGCCGGGCGACACCGTGCTGGCGCTGATGGTCGCCCCCCATGCGATGGAGGCCTTCACGACCTTCTGCACGCAGTTTCCAACCGCCAAAGTGATCTATCGGTCCGATGCGAGCGATTGGGACCGTGATCCGGGCCATGTGTTCGAATACGGCTGGAACCACACGACCCTGCGCGCGCTCAAAGTCGATCCGACGATCACCTATCTGCAAGTGGGCTATGGCACCGACGATCCGCTGGCCCTGATCGCCGAGATCCGCGCCAAATTCTCGCCCGAGGTGTTGCAGCATATCGAGGTGACGCGCCAGAACGGGCGGGTGGCGATGGGCGGTCTGAGCCTTGTCAAATTCACGACCGAGGCGCGGCTGGATGAAATCGTCGCCCTGCACGAGGCGGCGGGCGCGATGGTGTTCAACCCGCACCGCTATACGCTGGAGGAAGGCGGGCGGCAGTCCACCGACCAGCGCCAGCTTGATTTCAAGCGCGAGGCGGACCCCAAGGGCCTGCTGAACCCCGGCAAGATGATCGCATGGGACAATCCCGACTGGTCCTATGACCAGATGTACGCCTGGCCCGGCCTGACGAAGGTGGCTGAATGATGCCAAAGGCGCTGCTGGTCTATGCCCATCCCTGCGAAGAAAGTTTTGCCTCGGCCCTGCATGCGGCGACGGCAGAGGCGCTGACCAAGGCAGGCTGGGACGTAGACGATTGCGACCTTTACGCCGAAAAATTCGATCCCGTGCTGTCAGCGCAGGAACGGCGCAATTACCATGACACCGCGATCAATACCGCCCCCGTGCAGGGCTATGTCGACCGGCTGCGCGCAGCGGATGCGCTGGTGCTGGTCTTTCCAGTCTGGAACTTCGGCTATCCTGCTATCCTGAAAGGGTTTTTCGACCGTGTTTTCCTGCCCGGCGTGTCGTTCGACCTGACGCCGACAGGGGTGCAGGGCTGTTTGCAGAACATCCGCAAGCTGGCAGCGGTCACGACCTATGGAGCCACCCCGCTGCGTGCCTTTCTGGCAGGGGACCCACCGCGCAAGCTGGTCAAGCGCGCGGTCTGGGGTGTGACGAAGCCCGACAAGGTCCGGTATCTTGCGCTGCACAACATGAACCACGCGACCCACGCCCAGCGCACCGGCTATCTGGCCCGTGTGCGGTCGGAAATGGCGGCACTATGAAAGCTCTGGTCATCTATGCGCATCCCGCCGAGGGCAGTTTCAACGCCGCGATACGCGATCTTGTGGTCGAAAAACTGTCCGCGGCCGGTGCCGAAATCCGGCTGCGGGATCTTTATGCCGAAGGGTTCCAGCCGGTTCTGACCGGCCCGGAATGGACAGGCTACACCGACAGTCCCGCCAATCGCGCGCCTGTCGGGGATCATTGCGCCGATGTGGGTTGGTGCGACACCTTGATCTTTGTCTACCCGACATGGTGGTACGGGATGCCCGCGATGCTGAAAGGCTGGCTTGACCGCGTGCTGTTGCCCGATGTGGCGTTCCTGATGCCCGACGACACGCACCGCACGATCCGGCGCGGGCTGCAGCACATCCGGCGGATGGGTGTTTTCACGACCTGCGGTGCCAGTCGCTGGCTGACCTTTCTGATCGGCGCGCCCGGCAAGCGGACCTTGCTGCGCGGTGTGGGCCTGCTACTGCATCCGCGCGCGAAAAAGGTGTTCGCAGCGCATTTCCTGATGGACACCTCGACTGAC
Source organism: Yoonia vestfoldensis DSM 16212 (assembly GCF_000382265.1). Classification (GTDB taxonomy): domain Bacteria; phylum Pseudomonadota; class Alphaproteobacteria; order Rhodobacterales; family Rhodobacteraceae; genus Yoonia; species Yoonia vestfoldensis. The sequence goes on along the minus strand of NZ_KB907976.1, from coordinate 192,839 downwards.
GCCAGCCGCAGGCGACATCTGCGCCGCGTTGCCGCCCGCATGGACCGGCTGATCGGTAAACCCGCGCGCCAGGCCGCCATGAAGGAGCAGACAGGATGAGACGTGACTGGAAAGACTTTCGCGCGCCGGAATATGCGGCCATCGACCCGATGCGCACCATTACGATTCTGCCGACAGCGGCGATCGAACAGCACGGCCCGCATCTGCCGGTGGGTGTGGACACGATCATCAACGAAGGGCTGCTGGACCTGTTGCGCCAGCGCGCCCCCGAGGATCTGGATTTCCGCATCCTGCCTGTCATGGCGGTGGGCAAGTCGAACGAACACCTTTGGGCCAAGGGCACGCTGACGCTGACGGCGGAAACCGCCCTGCGCGCCTGGACCGAAATCGGGCTGAGCGTGGCGCGCGCCGGGGTCCGCAAGATGCTGATCCTGAACAGCCACGGTGGCAATGTGGACCTGATTTCCATCCTATCGCGCGAATTGCGGGTGCAGGCTGGGATGTATTGCGTGCGGATGGGCTGGGGCGGGCTTGGCCTGCCCGACGGCCTTTTTTCCGAACAGGAAATGCGCCACGGCATCCATGGCGGGGACAGCGAAACATCCCTGATGCTGCATTTCGCGCCTGACACCGTGGATATGACGGCGGCGCAGGATTTCCGGTCCACTGCGGAAACCAGCCCGGTATCGCCTATCGGGGCAGTCGCCTATGGCTGGATCGCCAGTGACATCAATCCGCATGGCGTCGCAGGAGAGGCGCATCTTGCGACCGCTGAAAAGGGCAAACAAGCAGCCGAACACATGGTCGATTCCGTGATCGGGCTGCTGCATGCCATGACCCGCGAACCCATTGATCGGTTCGCGCCCGTCCACGCGCCGTTTTCCGCAAGCTGACACCAGACGGCGCCCAAGGGAACCTTCGGGCACGTCGTCAGTTGTTCCCAGCAGAGACCGGCCAATGGCCCGGCCGATCGCGTCACCGCCGGCCCGGCTAGGCCGCGCTCAAATCAATCGCTCTTGGACCCTGCCCGCCGGTCGATGTCGTCCGGCGGCACAGCGGACCAGTGCAACGAAAGAAATATCCATGAACCAGATCATCTATATCGTAGGTGCCGTCGTCATCGTTATCGCCATTCTCAGCTTTGTCGGCCTTGCCTGACAGGCTGTCACGACAAACAACAAGAAAGGATAGGCCCATGCCCGCCATCATCGCCTGGCTCTTGGGCGCGCCTCTGGTCGTCGTGATCATTGTCGCGCTGCTTTTCTAAGGCAAGCCACATCACAAAAGGCTCAGGCAGCGATGCCTGAGCCTTTTGTTGTCACTGAACATGCGTATTGCGCATCCTGACCTCAGCTCAAACTCACCTCCGGTCATTTGGATTGTCCGATGGTTGATTTCTGGGGCGACGTGGTGTGCCGCCCTCCCAGTCTTTCTGCCCATAAATCCGTATTGCGCAAGATGCTGTGCCCCGATGGGGCCAGACAGACCCTTTGCCGACCTCTGCGTTCCAAAGGATTTTACGCGACCCACATGCAAGAACCGATCCGCCTCAGCGCCTTTTGACGGTTGCAGCCATCTGGCGTCGGCAAACGGGGTGGTCCGTTATGATGTAAGGCCCCAGAAATCCGCGATGTGGCGGGTCGAGGAAATGCCGACTTCCAGCATATATTTGCCCTCTTTGCCCAAACCATCGTCGCCCCCGGCGCTGATCGGGGTGCCGTGGCCCATATTGCCGATGATGTATTGCTCGATCACCACCCGCCCGTCCGCGTCGCACCAGACTTCCCGGGGAAAGCCGTCAACCATCTCGACATGTGTCGGCGGGCCTTCGACCTTGTGGATCTTCTGCCACTGCCGGACGATCGAACTGGCGTTGGAATTGTCGACGGTTGTATCATCATCGCCATGCCAGACAGAGATTGTGGGCCAAGGCCCCGTGAATGTCGAAGCTCCGCGCACGAGTGCGTCAAGCTGGCTATCGGACGGACTACCATAGCCATTCATGCGAACCAGCGCCTCCATCATGTTGGTCGCGCTGCGGTAGGGTAGCCCCGCGATGATCGCACCACCTGCGAACACTTCCGGGTAGGTCGCAAGCATAACAGACGTCATCGCTCCGCCCGAGGACATGCCCGTAATGAACACGCGCGATGGGTCGATGGCATGATCGTCAACGACCTGTTTGATCATCTGCCGAATGGACAACGGCTCGCCGCCGCCCCGGTGGCTGTCGCCCAGCTTGAACCAGTTGAAGCTGCCAATGGGGTTGTTTGCCTTGCGTTGCTCCGGAAAAAGGAGCGCAATCCCGCATTCATCGGCGAGAGCCGACCAGCCTGACCCGATATTGTAGCTTTCCGGAGACTGCGTGCTGCCATGCAGGACAACAACGAGCGGGCGTCCCTTGGGCAGGTTCTTCGGAACGTAGGTGTCCGCGCCCAGCGATCCGGGGTCGGTTCCAAAATGCCCAAGGGCGCTGAGGTGATCACTGGTTTCTGGGGAGATCGGCATGAAGAGATCCATTTTCGCGGGATTTCCTCGTATGTACGCGAATAAGGGCTGCGTGGGCTGATATGGATCAGTTCCTTGACCAAGAACCGTCAATAGCTATCAAAGGACAAAGACCCTGACCAAACACGGACAAAACCTCAAGGGCCAGCGTCTAAAAGCCGCCGCGCGTCACAGACATTATATGTATGGTGGTGAGCCGGTCGGGATCCGAACCCGAGACCTACTGATTAAAAGTCAGTTGCTCTACCAACTGAGCTACCGGCCCACACAGGCCGCTACTTAGAAAGCTGCTGCATCGCGGTCAACCCCCAAATGCCTTCGCCGCTGGATATGTGTCCTGGCATTGTTTATATCGCCGCCATGACACAAACCGATCAGACCTTTCTGCCTTTTCGCAAGATGCACGGGCTTGGCAACGACTTCGTTGTCGTTGACGAACGCGGGACAACGCCGCGCGTCACGGCAGCGCTTGCGCGCGCGATTGCCGACAGGCACCGGGGCGTCGGGTTTGACCAGCTGGCGGTGATCTCTGACACGCCCGATGCGGACCTGCATCTGACCTTCTGGAACAGCGACGGCACGACCGCCGCCGCCTGTGGCAATGCGACGCGCTGCATCGCGCGGCTGGTCATGGACCAGACCGGACAGCGCGATCTGACAATCACAACGGACCGCGGCACGCTAAAGGCTGTCGATCCCGGCAACGGGCTGACCTCGGTCAACATGGGCCAACCACAGCTGGACTGGCACGAAATTCCGCTGGCCGAACAAATGGATACGCTGCAACTGCCCATCGACGGTGCGCCGACGGCCACCGGCATGGGCAACCCGCATTGCACGTTCTTCGTCGATGATGTCAACGCCGTGGACCTTGCCTCGCGCGGCGCGCTGATGGAACATCACCCGCTGTTCCCGCAACGCACCAATGTCCAGTTCGCCAGCGTGATCGGCCCCGACCATCTGCGGATGCGCGTCTGGGAACGCGGGGTCGGGGTGACGCTGGCATCGGGGTCGTCGTCCTGTGCCGTTGCGGTTGCGGCGGCACGACGCGGGCTGACAGGCCGCACCGTCACCATCACGCTCGACGGTGGTGACCTTGCCATCGATTGGCGCGATGACGGTGTCTGGATGACGGGTGCGACGGCCTATGTGTTCGACGGGCAATGGCGGCTCTGATGACCAAGGCACCGATCTTTTCGAATCACGGCTGCCGTCTGAACGCCTATGAAACCGAGGCGATGAAAGACCTTGCAGCCACCGCCGGTGTGCAGAACGCCGTCATCGTGAACACCTGCGCCGTGACAGCCGAGGCCGTGCGCAAGGCGCGTCAGGACATCCGCAAATTGCGCCGTGACCATCCGGCTGCGCGCATCATCGTGACAGGCTGCGCCGCGCAAACCGAACCCGATACATTCGCGCTCATGCCCGAGGTCGACGTCGTGATCGGCAATACCGAAAAGATGGAGCCCGCGACCTGGGCAGGGCTGACACCCGACCTGATCGGCACGACCGAGCCCGTGCAGGTCGATGACATCATGTCGGTGACAGAAACGGCGGGCCACCTGATCGACGGCTTCGGCACCCGCAGCCGCGCCTATGTACAGGTGCAAAACGGCTGCGACCATCGCTGCACCTTTTGCATCATCCCCTTCGGCCGTGGCAATTCGCGGTCCGTGCCTGCGGGCGTCGTGGTAGACCAGATCAAACGGCTGGTGGATCGCGGCTATCAGGAGGTCGTGCTGACCGGCGTCGACCTGACCAGCTGGGGGGCCGACCTGCCATCAGCCCCGAAACTGGGCGATCTGGTGATGCGCATCCTGAAACTGGTGCCCGACCTGCCGCGCCTGCGGATCAGCTCGATCGATTCGATCGAGGTCGACGACAACCTGATGGCCGCCATCGCGACGGAACCGCGCCTGATGCCACATCTGCACCTGTCGCTGCAACATGGTGACGATCTGATCCTGAAACGGATGAAACGCCGCCACCTGCGCGACGATGCGATCGGTTTCTGCGAAACCGCGCGCCGCTTGCGCCCCGACATGACATTCGGCGCGGACATCATTGCGGGCTTTCCCACCGAAACCGAGGACATGTTCGCCAATTCGCTGGCCCTCGTGCGGGAATGCGACCTGACATGGCTGCACGTCTTCCCCTATTCCGCGCGCCCCGGCACCCCCGCCGCGCGCATGCCCGCCGTGAATGGTGCCGCGATCAAGGACCGCGCCGCCCGCCTGCGGGCCGCTGGCGATGCGCAGGTCAGCACGCATCTTGCCGCCCAGATCGGGCGCACCCATCACATCCTGATGGAAAGCCCGCGCATGGGCCGCACCGAACAATTCACCGAAGTGACCTTTGCCGCCGACCAACCCGAAAGCCGGATCGTCACGGCGACAATCACCGGAGTTGCCGACAATCGCCTGACTGCCTGACATCTTCCGAGCCTAAATATCCCCGCCGGAGGCAAGACTCTTTGCAATCCCGCCCCATCCTCTGGACCTTCCGCCGCTGTCCTTTCGCCATGCGCGCAAGGCTTGCGATCCATGCCAGCGGCGTGCAGGTGGATCTGCGTGAAATCCTGCTGCGCGACAAACCGGCGGCGTTTCTGGCGACATCCCCCAAAGGCACCGTGCCGGTCATCGACACCGGGGGTCGCGTGATCGCCGAAAGCCGCGACATCATGCTCTGGGCGCTCAACCAGCACGACCCGGAAGACTGGCTTGCCATGACGCAGGACGGGCATGACCTGATCGACCACTGCGACGGGCCGTTCAAGTCCGCGCTCGACCACACCAAATACGCCGTGCGCTACCCGGATCTCGATCTGGTCACGGAACGCGACAAGGCACTGGATTTTCTAAGAGATCTTGACGCGCGGCTGCGCGGGTCGGCATACCTGTTCGGACCGCAGGCGCGCATGGCCGATATGGCGATCCTGCCATTCGTGCGCCAGTTCGCGCATATCGACATGGATTGGTTTGCAGCGCAGGACATGCCGGACCTCGCGCGCTGGCTGGAGGATTTCAAAAGCTCGCACCGCTTTGCCGCCGTGATGCGGAAATATCCACCTTGGCAAAACGGGCAGGATCAGGTCTTGTTCGCGTGATCTTCATATAGGTGCCGTAATGAAACTGCTGATGTCCCCCGCGTCCCCATTTGTGCGCAAGGTCCGCGTTGTCCTGCGCGAACTTGATCTGCTGGATCAGGTCGAAGAGGTGACAGTGACGACGACACCGCTGGCCTCTGATCCCTCTGTGGTCGCGGCGAACCCGACCGGCAAGATCCCGGCGCTGGTGCGCGACAGCGGCCCCGCGATCTATGACAGCCGGGTCATCACCCGCTTTCTGAACGACCACGGCGACGGATCGCTGTATCCTCAGGCGCGGATCTGGGAGGTTCTGACGCTCGAGGCGACAGCCGATGCCATCATGGAAGCCGCCGTGCTGATGACATACGAGGCGCGGCTGCGGCCCGAGGCGCAGCAATCATCCGACTGGGTCGAGGCGCAATGGGGCAAGGCCAGCCGCACGATCGCCGCCGTCAATGCCCGCTGGATGAGCCATCTGCACGGCCCATTGGATATCGGCCATATCGGGATCGCCTGCGCGCTGTCCTATGTCGATCTGCGGCATCACGCGCGCGGTTGGCGCAACGGCAATGACGCGCTGGCTGCTTGGCACGCGGATTTCATGACGCGGGACAGCATGGCCGCCACCGCCGCCTGACGGTCAGAAATTGAAGCTGACGCCGAGATTCACTGCATTGGTGAAGATGTCGGTTTCGACAGTGCCGCCGGTATCAAGATCGCCAGTGTTGGACGTGAACGTCCCTTTATACTCGCCAAAGACAGACCATTGATCGCTGATCGGATAGCTCGCCCCGGCAATCCAGGTCGCGGCAGGTCCGGTGAATTGGTAGCCGAACGTCTCTGAACCGGAGGCGGTCACTTCGACATGCGGGATGGATACGCCAAGCCCGCCACCGACATAAGGTGTCACATTTCCAAGCATGTTGGGCCAGCGGCGATAGGCATTGACGGTCAGCGTGTTCAACCCATCGGTGAATTCAAGCACGCTAAATGGGCCAGGCAGTTCGCCGTCCTTGGGATAGACCTTGTTATGCGCAAAATCGAGCCCGAAGCCGAATGTGGGCGACTGCCAGCGCGTCGCGCGGATCCCGTAGTATATCGGCGCGCTTGACGAACGGCCTTCCCAGTCGATGGAAAAATCGGAATCCGCAATGACCGAGTCGCCGCGAATCGCAACGTCCGACCCCGGCGCCGACTGCGCACCGCCGTAAAAGCTCAACTCGACCTGCGCCGCAGCGAAGGTCGGGAGAGCCAAAAGGCCGCAGCAAAGTGCAAAAGCGCGCGTCATCGTCGAATCCTCGGTGTCTCAGGCAGGCCGAACACTTAAAGATACACAGCAAGAGTCACAACAAAACATTAAGTGATGACGTGCATCTTGCGCCCCTGTGCTCAGAGGGTCACTAGTGATTGCATATTAATCGAAAAAAAGCGATTTTGCAGCAGAGTGTGCAGTTAATCTGCGCATCACTCTGCAATGATACCGACAAACATGGGGCAATGACCTGCCGGCTCTCTTGCATGGCAAGATGTTTGCGCCAACAAGAACGGGTGCGTCACCCTGCGCCCGAATGTCCGCTGGACGGCTGTGGTGAACGGGGCTAAACAGCGGCGGATTGGACCGATGGCGACATCGGGCTAAGTTACGCACGGGCAGTTCGCCCGCCAATGAACCGGAGATGGACCCAGTGTCACAAGTTGAAGAACATCAGGGAACACGCCGCGACTTCCTTTACTATGCCACCGCCGGTGCCGGCGTTGTCGTGACGGGTGCCGCGGTCTGGCCGCTTGTCAACCAAATGAACCCATCCGCAGACGTGCTCGCGCTTGCTTCGATTCGCGTGGATGTCAGCGCTGTCGACCCCGGCACGCAGCTGACCGTCCTGTGGCAGGGCAAGCCTGTCTTCATCCGCGCGCGCACCGAAGAGGAAATCGCCGATGCGCGGTCTGTCGATGTGGCAGCCCTGCCCGACTCATTGGCCCGCAACGCCAATATCGAGGATGTCGCACCTGCGACCGACGAAAACCGCGCCTTGTCCGAAGACGGCGTGTGGCTTGTCCAGATGGGGATTTGCACGCACCTTGGCTGCGTCCCTCTGGGCGAACAAGGCGATTTCGGCGGCTGGTTCTGCCCTTGCCACGGGTCGCACTATGACCATTCCGGGCGCATCCGCCGCGGGCCCGCACCGCGCAATCTCGATATTCCCGTCGCGTCCTTCGTGGACGAAACAACCATTCAACTCGGTTAAGGAGAGCGATCCATGGCTGGTATCCCCCACGACCATTACGAACCGAAGTCCAACGGTGAAAAATGGCTGCATTCGCGGCTGCCCATCGTCGGGCTGCTTTATGACACTTTGGTGCTGCCGACCCCCCGCAACCTGAACTGGATGTGGATCTGGGGCATCGTGCTGGTCTTCACGCTGGTGATGCAGATCATCACCGGCATCGTGCTTGTGATGCATTACATTCCACATGTGGACATGGCGTTTGCGTCGGTCGAGCACATCATGCGTGACGTGAACGGCGGCCACATGATCCGCTATTTCCACCAGAACGGCGCATCGCTGTTCTTTGTCGCTGTCTATGCGCACATCTTCCGGTCACTTTACTACGGGTCGTACAAAGCCCCCCGTGAAGTGACATGGATCATCGGGATGCTGATGTATCTTTTGATGATGGGCACCGCCTTCATGGGGTATGTGCTGCCATGGGGCCAGATGTCCTTCCACGGCACTGCCGTGATCACCGGCCTGTTCGGCGCGATCCCGTTCATCGGGGAAAGCGTGCAAACATGGCTTCTGGGTGCAACCGCTGTTGGTCAGCCTGCGCTGAACCGCTTCTTCTCGCTTCACTATCTGCTGCCCTTCATCCTGCTGGGCCTGACGATCGTGCACATCTGGGCCTTCCACACGACGGGCAACAACAACCCGACCGGCGTCGAAGTCCGCCGCACGTCGAAAGAAGACGCAGAGAAAGACACACTGCCGTTCTGGCCCTATTTCGTGATCAAGGACCTGTTCGCGCTGGCGATCATCCTGGCCGTGTTTGTGGCGATCGTCGGTTTCATGCCAAACTATCTGGGGCACCCTGACAACTACATCCCTGCGAACCCGCTGGCGACACCCGCGCATATCGTGCCGGAATGGTATTTCCTGCCGTTCTACGCGATCCTGCGGGCCTTTACCGCCGACGTTTGGGTCGTGCAGATCGTCCAGTTCCTGAGCTTTGGGATCATCGACGCCAAGTTCTTTGGTGTTCTGGCGATGTTCGGCGCGATCGTGGTCATGGCGCTTGCACCATGGCTGGACACATCCACGGTCCGTTCCGGTCGCTATCGCCCGATGTTCAAATGGTGGTTCTGGCTGCTGGTGGTCGATTTCTTCGTCCTGATGTGGGTGGGCGCGCGCCCGGCGGAATCGCCTTACGACCTGATTTCGCTGATCGCTTCGACCTACTGGTTCGCCTATTTCCTGGTGATCCTGCCGCTGCTGGGCGTCATTGAAAAGCCGCTGACGCCGCCTGCGACGATCGAAGACGACTATAACGCGCATTACGCGCCGAAAAGCGACAGCGCACCTGTCGCCAACCCGGCCGAGTGAGGAAGACCGATGAATATGATCCGTAAAGTCACGCTCGCCGCCGCGGCAGCGCTTGCCCTGACATCAGGGCAAGCGATCGCAGCGGGCGCAGAGATCGAAGTGACAGATTACGCCTTCCCGTTCGAGGGCCCGTTCGGCCAGTTCGACCAGATGCAATTGCAACGCGGCCTTCAGGTCTACACCGAGATATGCGCCGCGTGCCATGGCTTGCAGTATCTGTCGTTCCGCAACCTGTCGGATGAAGGCGGGCCTAGTCTGCCAGAAGACCAGATGCGCGCCTATGCCGAATTCTACGAGGTGTTCGATCAGGCCCTGTTCGATGGCGAAGGCGATTTCCGCCCCGCCACACCGGCAGACAAGTTCCCGATGTCGAACCTGTCGAACGCACCGGACCTGACGTTGATGGCAAAAGCGCGTGCAGGTTTTTCCGGCCCGTATGGCACCGGCATCGCGCAATTGCTTCAGGGCATGGGTGGTGCCGAATACATCGCGTCACTGATGACGGGTTACGTCGACGAACCCGAATGCGCGCTCGAAAGCGACCCGATGGACGGGTACTACAACGTCGCTTTTGCGGCCGGTGGTTTCCCTGAAAGCTGCAAAGGTGAACACGGCGAACATCTCGTCCCGGGAAGCTGGATCGCGATGGCACCCCCGCTGTATGGCGATGACGTGGACTTTGCCGATGGCAGCTCGACCGAGTTGGAAGCCGTGGCAATGGATGTTGCATCATTCCTGATGTGGACCGCCGAACCCAAGATGATGGCGCGCAAGCAGGCTGGTCTGACGGGCGTTCTGTTCCTGACGGTGCTGTCAGTCCTGTTGTACCTCACCAACAAACGCCTCTGGGCACCCTACAAAAACAAAAAAGCCTAAGGCCTGCACTGGCTGCAAGCGACAAAAGGCCCGCCAATCTGGCGGGCCTTTTTCGTTAACCCAGATAGGCTATGAGCGCAGGTGACGGGTTATCAAAGAAAGTCTGTGTTGCGACAGGCGGCGTGACCCGCCCATCGCCAACGAACACCGCCTGATCGGCGATGCGTTTGGCATCAGCGGGATCATGCGTGACCATCAGGATGGTGCGCCCTGCCGCGCCAAGCTTGGTTTTCACCAGGTCCAGCATTTCGTCCTTCAATCCGGGCCCAAGGGCGGCAAAGGGTTCATCCAACAGCACGACAGGCCGATCCGCCAGCAGCACCCGCCCCAGCGCGGCTCGGCTTTGCTGGCCACCTGACAAGGCGGCGGGCTTGCGGTCAGCAAGCCCCGCCAGACCGACCGATTCGAGCACCTGACCAACGGCCGCCCTTTCGTGGCGCGAAAGGCGCAGAGAGGGACGCAGCGCCAGACCGATGTTCTGGGAAATGGTCAAATGCGGAAACAGGTTGTTGTCCTGAAAGATCGCACTGACCGGCCGCTGGCCCGGTGGCAACGGGGCCAGGTCCCTGCCTTGCCACAAAACGCGCCCGGCATCAGGCGACAGGAACCCGGCCAGCGCGGCCAGCAAGGTGGATTTGCCCGCCCCCGATGGCCCGATCAGCGCCATGATCATGCCTGCGCCGAATGCAATATCGGCAGTCAGGCGAAAATCATCCTGTTCGATCACCAGATTGTCACAGATCAGCATCGCCGCGCCCCCTTTGATCGCAGATCCAGAACGCGGCGAAGCTGAGCACCAGCAGGACCAGCGCAGCACCCGCCGCTGCCTCCATCCGGTAAGCACCCATCAGGCGATACATGGCCAGTGGCAAAGTCTGCTGGGCCTCGCCCGCAAACAAGGTGATCACGCCAAGGTCGCCCATCGACAAGGCAGCCGCAAGCCCCGCACCGAACCCCAAAGGGCGGCGTATGCGCGGCAGCACAACGATGCGGACCCAAGCCCAGCGCGACAGACCAAGGCTGGCCCCGAGGCGCCCGAAATTGCGGTCGATCCCATCTACCGCCTGCCCAATCGCGCGCAGAGCGAACGGCAAGGCAAGCGTCGCGTTCACCAGTATGGTGATCGGCAGGGCGAGATGTGCGGGATTGATGAACTGATAGACCAGCAGAAACGCCCCCGTCCCCACGACCAGCCCCGACGCCGCCAAAGGGATCACCCCGACGATGGCAGTCAGTGTCCCGCCGCGCAAGGCAAGCGCCAGCGCCATGCAGACGCACAGCACCGCCGAGGCAGCAGAGACAATCACCGACCGGACCGCCGCCGCCCAGACATCGGCAGGCAGCAGCATCAGGCCCGGCACGCCGCGCCACACGACCATGGCAAGCGGGGTGAATAGAAACGCCGCGACCAATGCGATCATCAGGTAATCCGCCACCGGCCAGCGCAGGTCCCAGCGCTGCACGACACGGTCCAGCCCCACGCCCATTGTATCGACCAAGGACAACCGCCAGACGATGGCCGCCGCCAGAACGCACAGCCCGAATTGCACGCAAGCCAGCAAGGATGCGCGCCCCAGATCGAAATCGAACCGTAGCGCCTGATAGATCGCAAGCTCGACCGTCGTGGCGCGCGGCCCGCCACCCAGCGTCAATGCCACTGCGAAACTGGTCAGGCAGATCAGGAAGATGACAAGGAAAACCCCCGGCACCACGCTGCGCAGCATCGGCCATTCCAGCAACCGCCCTACCGGCGCGTTCAGCGATGCGGCCAGACGGAACCGTTCCGCCGGGATCGCCAGCCAGCCTTGCAGGATCAGCCGGATCGCGAGTGGCAGGTTGAAAAACACATGCGCCAGCACGACGCCATGAAAGCCGAAAATCGTGATCGTTGGCAGGCCCAGCCAAGCCAAGCCACTGTTCACCATGCCCCCGCGGCCGAACACGGCGAGCAGCCCGATGACAGCGACGACCACCGGCAACAGAAACGGCGCGCCCATCAGCGTGATCAAGGCCGACCGCCCCCGAAACCGCCGCCGCGCAAGGGCGCGCGCGACGGGAATAGCCAGCAGCACGCTCAGCCCTGCGGACACCAGCGCTTGGGTGATGGTGAACCGGATTGCCGCCCAATCAGCAGGCGACAGTCCGCGCTGCCATTCGGCACGCCAACCGACAGCGGCCAGCGTGCCAATGGTCAGCACCAGCACCAGCGCCGCAGCAGCGGCACCGGGCCAGCGTGGTGCTATTGCGACAGCGCGTTGCGCCATTCATCCAGTGCCACATCACGAATGGCTGCGGCATCCTCTGGGGACAGCAGCAGGGCTGTTTCAGGGACGATCAGCGTCTCGAACCCGGCGGGCAGGCCACCCTCGGGCACCACGGCGGGATACATCCAGTTGGTTGTCGGGATGACGGACTGAAACGCATCGGACACCATGAAGGCCAGAAACTGGTCCGCGAGTTCCGGCTGGTCGGTGCCAGCGACCTTGGCTGCGACTTCGACCTGCATGTAATGCCCTTCTTCAAAGGCCCATGCGACCTTGCTGTCATCCTCTTCCGCGATCAGGTGATAGGCGGGCGAGGTGGTGTAGGACAGGACAGCGTCGGCTTCGCCTTCAAGGAACAGCCCATAAGCCTCGGACCAACCGGGGGTGACGGTGACGATATTGTCCGCAAGATCGGCCCACAGATCGGCCGCAGTGTCAGGATAGGCCGTCTTGACCCACATCAGCAGGCCAAGGCCGGGGGTGGATGACCGCGGGTCCTGAATGACGATCCGGATGTCGCTGTCGGCCAAGGCGCGCAGGGATGTCGGTGCTTCGGCACCTTCATTGCCAACAAAAGCGAAATAGCCCCAGTCGAACGGCAGAAAATCGGGATCGTCCCATGTGATCGGCAGGTCAAGCGCGACATCAACGCCGTGCGGCGCGAAGAGGTCCGTTTCGCGCGCGGCGGCGATCAGGTTGGTATCGAGGCCAAGCACGATATCAGCCTCGGTCCGGGGCCCTTCCAACTGCAAACGCGCGAGCAGGGCAGCCCCGTCGCCCGTGCCGATGAATTGCAGATCGCAGCCGCAGGTTTCCTCGAACGCCGCTTCAATCGCGGGGCCGGGGCCCCATTCGCTGACGAAACTGTCGTAGGTCATCACTTGCAGCACGGGGGTTTGCGCGACTGTGCCGCTGGCACAAAGCGCAAATCCCGCGACAAGTGGCAGATAAATGGAATGTTGCATTCTATCCTCCAAATGCACGGGCGGATTGGGGGATAGCGGGATTGCCATACCTTCCCTCCGCCGGTCCTAACCGGTTCAGGTTCAACGGGTCTGCAAACGCATCTCAGCCAGTGAAGGCACCCCGAGGTGGGGCGGAAGCTAGGGTGGAACGCGGGCAGGTGCAAGGGAAACCTCTTGAGCCTGTTCCGTCCGCCCGCTAGACCGTTCCCAAACAGGGGTTTGCCATGTCCATCAACAGTTTCGGTCATTTGTTCCGGTTCACCACTTGGGGCGAAAGCCACGGGCCTGCCTTGGGTGCCACGGTCGATGGCTGCCCGCCGGGTGTGCCGCTGGAGCCTGCGATGATCCAGCAATGGCTCGACAAACGCCGCCCCGGTCTGAACAAGAACACGACCCAGCGGAATGAACCCGATGCGGTCGAAATCCTGTCCGGCGTCTATGAGGGGCGCACGGCCGGCACGCCGATTCAGCTGATGATCCGCAACACCGACCAGCGGTCCAAGGATTACGGCGATATCCTCAACACGTTCCGCCCCGGTCATGCCGATATCACCTATCACCAGAAATACGGGTTGCGTGATCCGCGCGGCGGCGGGCGATCCTCGGCGCGTGAAACCGCGTCGCGTGTGGCGGCGGGCGGTGTGGCGCGCGAGGCGATCAAGCTGATTGCGCCGAATATGCAGATCAAAGGCTACATGACCCAGATGGGCACCAAGCAGATCGACCGCACGCGGATGGATTGGGATGAAATCGACCGCAATGATTTTTTCTGCCCCGATGCGCAGGCCGCTGCCGAATGGAACGAGTATCTGACATGGCTGCGCAAGGACGATCATAATTCCGTCGGCGCAATCATCGAGGTCGTGGCGCGCGGTGTGCCGGCAGGTATCGGTGCGCCCGTTTATGCCAAGTTAGACACTGATCTGGCCGCTGCGATGATGTCGATCAACGCCGTCAAAGGTGTCGAAATCGGCGAAGGCATGGCCGCCGCCGCACTGACAGGCCGCGATAACGCGGACGAGATTTTCATGGGGCCAAACGGGCCGGAATATTCATCCAACCATGCTGGCGGCATCCTTGGCGGGATCAGCACAGGGCAGGACATCGTCGTGCGGTTCGCCGTGAAACCGACATCCTCGATCCTGTCACCGCGCAAGTCGATCATGATGGATGGCTCGCCCACGGAAGTCATCACCAAAGGCCGCCACGACCCCTGCGTCGGGATCCGCGCCGTGCCGGTGGGCGAGGCGATGATGGCCTGCGTGATCCTTGACCACCTGCTGCTGGACCGCGGTCAGACGGGCGGCGTGCGCGGTGTGATCGGCGCGGGCTGACGCGACAGTTGTACGGCCAGAATGCCCAGCGCGATGATGATCACGCCGACCACGTCGAGCGGGCCTATCTGTTCGTCCAGCAGCACAGCCGCCACGGCGACCCCCAGAAACGGGTTCAGAAAGTGGAATGTCGACGCTTTGACCGCGCCGATCCGGCCCACCAGCAGGAACCAAACCAGCGTCGCCGCCAGCCCCGGCACCAGCACCGTGTAGATAAAGGCAACGATCAGCTGCCAGTTCCATGTGACGACCCAGTCTTCCAGCGTCAGCGCAGGTATCCAGAGCAGCGCCGACCCGACCAGCATCTGCAGACCCACGATCATCAGCACATTGCCGCCAGAGGATGCGCCCAGCACCGCCAGCGTGGCGATGGTCAGTGAAATCACCCCGATCACGCAAAGGATCAGGCCAAAGATATCGACGCCGCCTTGAATCCGCGCGCCCATGATCAGCACGACGCCGACGACACCCGCCGACAGCCCTGCAATCCCCAAGGGGCGCACACGCGTGCCGAACACCACCCAGCCGACAAGCGCGACCAGCAGCGGCATGGTCGAGGCAATGATCGCGGCAAGCGACGCGGGGATCGTTTGCATCGCGACAAAGTTCAGACCGAGGTAAAGCGCGTTCTGGCACATGCCAAAGACCAGCACCCCGGTCCATTGCCGCCGTGTCAGCCGCGCGGACTGGCCCAGCAACCACGCGATGCCCACGCCGATCAGGCCGGAAATCAGGAACCGCAGCGCCAGTGCCGACAGGGGCGGCGCATATTCCACGATCACCCGCGCCGAGGTAAAGGCCGAGGACCACATGAACGCGAAGGCAAGACCCATCAGGACCGCTTTGATATCCATGTCACCTCACGCAAAAAGGGCCGCCTGTTGGGGCGACCCTTTCCTGATTTCGCATCCGGCACAAGGCCCGATGGCTTAGCCGTTGACGCTGTCTTTCAGCGCCTTGGCGATCGTGACTTTGACGACCTTGTCGGCCTCTTTCTTGATCTGCTCGCCCGTGGCGGGGTTGCGCACCATCCGCTCTGGACGCTCGCGGCAATAGATCTTGCCGACGCCGGGCAGTGTGACAGCACCGCCGCCAGCCACTTCGGATGTGATGATGCCTGTCACGGCATCCAGCGCTGCACCGGCAGCTTTTTTGTCCATGCCTGTCTGATCGGCAATTGCAGCAACCAGCTGCGCTTTGGTCATCGGTTTCGTCGCCATGTTACTGGTCTCCCTCATTTGCCCCATCTGTAGGGCCTATTACCCGCCCATATAACGGTATGTTGTGGTACACCACAACGAATAGCGGCTCCTGACAAGGCAAAAACGCAATTATCCGCCTTTTTTATAGGGTCAGAGGAAGGCTGTCTCCTCGAAACTGCGCAATTTGCGGCTATGGATGCGTTCCAGCGGCATTTCGCGCAGCAGTTCCATGGCCCGGATGCCGATCATCAGATGCGCTGCAACCTGTGTTTTATAGAACTCTGACGCCATGCCGGGCAGTTTCAACTCGCCATGCAGCGGCTTGTCGGACACGCACAGCAGGGTGCCATAGGGCACGCGGAACCGGAAACCGTTGGCGGCGATGGTGGCACTTTCCATGTCCAGCGCAATCGCGCGGGATTGCGACAAGCGTTGCACCGGCCCTGCCTGTTCGCGCAGTTCCCAGTTGCGGTTGTCGATGGTCGCCACTGTGCCGGTGCGCATGATGCGCTTCAGCTCGTACCCTTCGAGCTGCGTCACATCGGCCACGGCGGTTTGCAGCGCGATCTGGATTTCCGCCAGCGCGGGGATCGGGACCCAGACCGGCAGGTCATCGTCCAGCACGTGATCTTCGCGTAAGTAAGCATGCGCCAGCACGAAATCGCCCAAGCGTTGCGAATTGCGCAGGCCCGCGCAATGGCCGACCATCAGCCAGGCATGCGGGCGCAGCACGGCGATATGGTCGGTCGCGGTTTTCGCATTTGACGGGCCGACGCCGATATTGACCAGCGTGATCCCCGCACCGTTCGCCCGTTTCAGATGATAGGTCGGCATCTGCGGCAGTTTCGCGGGCACCGGCAGCGGCGCGTCATGGGCCGTAATCTCGACATTGCCGGTGCTGACGAAACTGGTGTAGCCGCTGGCAGGATCTGCCAGCATCTTGCGGGCGAAAGCCTCGAATTCTTCGACATAGAACTGGTAGTTGGTGAACAGTACGTGGTTCTGGAAATGCTCGGGGGCGGTCGCGGTGTAATGCGCCAGCCGCGCCAGCGAATAGTCGATCCGCTGCGCTGTAAACGGCGCCAACGGGCGCGCGCCGTCGGGATAGGTGAAACCTGCCCCGTTGACGATGGCATCATGCGTCGTGCTCAGGTCCGGCACGTCGAAATTGTCGCGCAGGTTGAATTCCATCGACCCGTCCTGCGGCACCGTCACACCGGCATCGTTCGCCACCGCAAAATGCACCGGGATCACGGTGTCGGACGTGCCGATCACCACAGGCACACCGTGGCTTTTCAGCAAAAGGTCGATCTGCTGTTCCAGATAGCTTTGGAACAGGTCAGGCCGCGTGACGGTCGTGGCATAGGTGCCCGGTTCCGCGACATGGCCAAACGACAAGCGGCTGTCCATCTTGGCATGGGTCGTCGTCGTCAGCCGGATTTCGGGATAAAACGCACGGAAACGCCCGTCGGGCTGACCATCGCGCAGGGCGGCGACGAAATTTTCGGACAGGAACCGCACAGAGGCGGCATAGAGTTCGTGCAGGCGCGCAACCGCCTTTTTCGGATC
Organism: Yoonia vestfoldensis DSM 16212; assembly: GCF_000382265.1. Lineage (GTDB taxonomy): Bacteria > Pseudomonadota > Alphaproteobacteria > Rhodobacterales > Rhodobacteraceae > Yoonia > Yoonia vestfoldensis. The sequence goes on along the minus strand of NZ_KB907976.1, from coordinate 175,434 downwards.
GGTAAAGGCCTTGGCTTGCGGCAGGTCAGGTGTCCGGATGACAACCTTGTGGGGAGCGTTCATGTATTTTCCTCGAACAGATCGGTAATTTCAAACTTTGTCACATCGACCAAGCCCAGATCAGAGATCCGCAACGCCGGTATGACAACAAGCGCCAGCAGCGAATGCTGCATATAGGCGTTGTTCAATGTACAACCGCAGGCGGCCATCGCGGCGACCATGGCATCGGCTTTGGCGGCGACCTCGGCCGCCGGACTGTCGGACATCAGGCCCGCGATGGGCAATTCGACCAGCGCCAGTTCGGCATCGTCTTTCCAGACGGTCACGCCACCGCCGACCTGCCCCAGCCGGTTCGCGGCCTTGGCCATCAGCGCGCGGTCGGTGCCGACGACGATCATGTGGTGGCTGTCATGCGCCACGGTCGACGCGATTGCCATCCGCCCCGAATAGCCGAAACCGGAAACAAAGCCGTTCACCACCTTGCCCGTCGCGCGGTGCCGTTCGACAAGCGCGATCTGGTAGGTATCGCCTTGCCCGCAGGCGACGCCATCGACGACGGGCAGTTCCGCCGTCAGCGCCTCGGTCGGGGCCTGATTTTCGACGACGCCGATCACTTTGGCGACGACGCTGTTGGCACCTTTGGGCGCATGAACGGCGAAATCGGCGTGATCCAGCACCTTGCCCATCCGCACCGTCTGGCGCGCATCGGCAGGCCAGTCGTAATGCGGGCAATCCACGGTGATCTTGCCATTCATCGCCACAGTCTTGCCGCGTGCGATCACGTGTTCGATCGGCAACGTGACAAGGTCAGAGGTCAGGATCACATCGGCGCGGCGTCCGGGGGTGATCGACCCAAGCTCGCGTTCCAGCCCGAAATGGGTGGCGGTGTTGATCGTCGCCATCTGTAAGGCGATCAGCGGATCGCAGCCACAGGCGATGGCATGGCGGACAACGCGGTTCATATGGCCATCGTTGACCAAGGTGCCGGAATGGCAATCATCGGTGCACAGGATGAAATTGCGCGGGTCCAACCCCTTTTGCGTCACGGCGGTGATCTGGCTTTCGACGTCATACCACGCCGACCCCAAACGCATCATCGACCGCATGCCGTTGCGGGTGCGGGCAAGCGCGTCAGCCTCTGCCGTGCCTTCGTGGTCGTCTGCGGCGCCGCCCGCGACATAGGCGCTGAAGGCCACACCTTTGTCAGGGCTGGCATAATGGCCGCCCACGGTCTTACCTGCGCGCATGGTGGCGGCCATTTCGGCCAGCATCTGCGGATCGCCGTTCACGACGCCGGGAAAGTTCATCATCTCGCCCAGACCGATGATGCCGGGCCATGCCATCGCCTCGGCCACGTCATCGGCGCTGATCTCGAATCCTGTGGTTTCCAGACCGGGGGCGGACGGCGCGCAGGACGGCATCTGCGTAAAGATGTTGACGGGCTGCATCAGGGCCTCGTCATGCATCATCCGCACGCCGCGCAGACCAAGGACATTGGCAATCTCGTGCGGGTCGGTGAACATCGTCGTCGTGCCATGCGGGATCACCGCAGCGGCGAATTCAGCGGGGGTCAGCATCCCGCTTTCGATATGCATATGCCCATCGCAGAGGCCGGGGATCAGGTAGCGGCCAGCCGCTTCGATGATCTCGGTTTCGGGACCGATGCAATGGCTGGCGTCAGGGCCGATATAGGCGAAACGCCCTGCGGCGATGGCAACCTGCCAGTCCAGGACCTCGCGCGTCTGGACATTGACCAGCTTGCCGCCACGAATGACGCAATCCGCAGGCATGCGCCCCGCCGCGACTGCCACCAATTGCGGAGTAACCTCCGCCCAAGATTTGATGTGATTTTCCATCCCCAAAATTGACACCGATTCCGGCGGTGTTCAAGGGGGTCAGATCGTGCTGAGGTCCAGAGGCTTTTCGTTGGGGTTCAGTCGCGCCATCGCGATGGCGAGCGCTGTCGCGATCGTCACCCAGACAAGATAGGGCACAAATGCAACCCCTGCCCAGAAGTCCAGTTGGAAATGCGTGATCGTGCAGCCCAGTACGGACAGCCACAGGGCCGCGATGATCGGAATTGATCCTTTCAAGCGGCGCAGGCCAAAAAATACCGGCGTCCAAAGTGCATTGAACGCGATCTGGATGGCCCAGAACGCCATTGCATAGCCGTTACCGTCAATCACCGCGACACGTGCCCCGGCGAAAGAGATCAGCAGATAGATCGATGTCCAGGCAACCGGAAACAGCCAGTTCGGTGGCACCCATGTCGGCTTGTTCAGGCTCTTGTACCACGCGCCGGTCGGGAACAGGGCACCCGTCGATCCAGCCGCAAAGGTGGCAGCCAGAAACAGCAGGAACAGCAGATAATCCATCAAGGGCCCTTTCGCGGTTATCCCGCGCAACTAAGCGCGATGGCCGGTGTTTCCAACCCCTCCCTCGCGGGTGCGCAATTCGGCAAGAATATCGAGCACGGCGAGCGACCGGCTTTGGCTGGGTTTGTTGCGGCTGGCGGCATCGACCAGAAAGGCGACCTCTGGCAGTGGTTTGGCATAAACGATGGGGGATCTCGGCGTCAGGCCGGACCATGCGGTGCGCATGGCGGATTGTCCGACCCAGCCCAGTTTCTGCGTGACCGACGTATGCGCGCGCATTGTGATGCTGTCATAGCCATTCTGCCGGACCTGTTTGCCGATGCCCGCATAGATCAACCGCGCAGCCCATATCCCCGTCCGCGCCTTGAGAGGCAGGACGTTGATGCCGGATTCAGACCGCAGATAGAGCCTGTCAGCCTCGGCCAGCAGGCGCTTGACCATGCTGCGCACGGCGTCGCTGGGCAGTGGGTCGCGGACAAAGTTCAAGGGGTCGATGCCTGCCTCTGCCAGCCAATCAAGCGGCAGATAAATCCGGCCCATGCGGGCATCTTCGCCAACATCGCGCGCGATATTGGTCAGCTGCATCGCAACACCCAGATCGCAGGCGCGCGCCAGCGCATCGGGGTCGCGCACGCGCATCAGCACGCACATCATCGCACCGACTGTACTGGCGACACGTGCGGAATAATCGCGCACACCGGACAACGTGGTATAGCGATATTCGGCTGCGTCCCATGCCAGCCCTTCCAGCAGCGCCTCTGGCAAGGCGCGTGGCATGTCGAATTCCTCGATGATTGCGGCAAAGGCGCGGTCTTCGGGCGCGTTGCGGGGACGGCCTGCATAGGCAAGGTCCAGCCGTTCCTGCAGGCGCAGCACGGCGCCCGCCTGATGCGTGCCTTCGTCCACCTCGTCATCGGCCAGACGACAAAAGGCGTAAAGTGCCAGCGCCGGATCGCGGATAGAGGCGGGCAGCAATTTCGATGCAGCGTGGAAAGACAGTGATCCGTGGCGGATCATGTCATGACAATGCGCGAGATCGTCCGGCCGGATCATTCTGCCGCCACCTTCAATGCGACGCGCGGGGCGGCGTCAGGAACCAGTTTCGCAAGCACTTCGGCGCTGGAAATCACGCCCGGCACGCCTGCGCCGGGATGGGTGCCCGCACCCACCAGAAACAGGCCCTTGGCCTCTTCGCTGATGTTGTGGGGGCGGAAATAGGCGGATTGAAGGATGCGCGGTTCAATGGAAAACCCCGATCCGTTGGGCGACAGATACCGGTCGCGGAAATCCTCGGGCGTCAGGATCATTTCGGTGCTGATGCGTTCGGCGAAACCCGGGATGGTCTTTTCCACCTCGGCCATGACCTTGGCCTTGTAGATATCACGCTCTTTCTGCCAATCGACGGCATGGTCGAACCCAAGGTGCGGCACGGGTGAGAGGACATAGAAGGTATCGTCCCCCTTGGGAGCCACGCTGGGGTCGGTGACACCGGGGCGATGGATATAAAGGCTCATGTCGTCGGACAGTTTGCCCTTGATGAAAATGTCGCGCAGCAGGCCTTCGTAGCGGGGGGCGTTGGTGATCGTGTGATGGCCCACGTCGGGCCACATCTGCGCGGTGCCTTTCGTGCCGAAATACCACACGAACAGGCCCATGGACCAGCGACGCGACTTCAGCTTGGCATCGGTCCAGCGCTTGCGGGGATGGTTGCGCAGCAATCGTTGATAGGTATGGCCTGCATCGGCGTTGCTGACGACCAGAGGGGCATGGATGACAGTGCCATCGGTCAGGCTGACGCCTTTGGCGGCCCCGTTTTCGATCAGCACCTCATCGACTTCGACATTCTGCCGGACGGTGCCACCTTGGCCATGGATCACCTTGACCATCGCGTTCGCAATCGCCTGCACGCCGCCCATCGCGTAATGCACGCCATAGGTCTTTTCCAAGTAAGCCACGAGCGAATAGATCGACGTCACCTTGCGCGGATCACCCCCGATGAACAGGGGATGGAACGACAGCGCCATGCGCAGGCGGGCATCCTTGACCCGCGCCTTGGCCAAGCCAAGGATCGAACGGTCCGCGCGCAGACGCGCGAATTCGGGCAGCACCTTGACCGTGTCCATGATGCGGTTCATCGGCTTGGCGACCATGCCTTCGAAACCGACCTTGTAGCAGGCTTCGCTGTCTTTCAGGAAACGTTTGTAGCCAGCCAGATCACCGGGGCTAAGGCGGGCGACCTCTGCCAGCATCGCATCGGTGTCCTGCCGTGCGGTGAATTTCGATCCGTCCGGCCAGCGCACCTCATAGAAGGGGTCCATCGGGCGCAGGCTGATATCCTTGTGGAAATCACGCCCACAGGCGCGCCAAAGGTTTTCATAGACCTGCGGCACCGTGATGATCGTCGGCCCCAGATCGAACCGATGCCCGTCTTGGGTAATCGACGACCCGCGTCCGCCGGGGCTGTCGAGCCGGTCCAGAACGGTGACGGCATAGCCTTTTGCGCCCAGTCGCATCGCAGCGGCCAGGCCGCCAAGCCCAGCGCCGATGACAATGGCCGCGTTTGAATCGGGGTGATCATTTGTAAACATGACGCCACCCTAAATGTGTAAACGAAAGTTGACAAATAGTATTCGCACTCCCTTTTCAAAAGATGGTTGCTATGTCAGACTAAGTTTACACTGCCGCAGGTAAACCTTTGACCCAGATTGTCACATTATCGTTCTTTCGCTTTGCCGGGCCTTTGGCGCGGGCATGGGCGCTGACGATGATGGGCGGTGCGCGGTGGCCACTGTCGCGGACGCGGGACATCGGGTTCTGGAAACTTTGCGGGTCCGGCACCGGCGAAGGGTTCACACCTGTCCCCAACACCGCCGTCTATGCGATCCTTGCCACATGGCCCGATATCGAAACCGCCAGAACACGGACGAATTCAGGCATTTTCGCACGTTACATATCGCGTGCAACAGAACATTGGACAGTTTTCCTGCAAACGCAGACCGCGCGTGGGCAATGGTCCGGTCAGGAACCTTTCGCGCCGCGCGCGACAACAGCGCCCGGTCCTTTGGCGGCACTGACCCGCGCCACAATCAAGCCGCGGATCCTCGCGCGGTTCTGGGGGCGGGTGCCCAACATTTCCGCAAGGATCGGCGCAGACAGCAACGTCATGTTCAAGATCGGCATCGGCGAAGTCCCGATGCTGCATCAGATCACCTTTTCAATCTGGCCGTCCGAGGCTGCCATGGCCGCTTTCGCCCGGACCGGCCCGCATGCCGACGCGATCCGCGCCGTGCGGGACGAAGGCTGGTTCAGCGAAGAGCTTTATGCCCGCTTTGCGGTGCATTCCGATGCCGGCACATGGAACGGCACCTCACCCCTTCTCAGATCAGAGGCCGCATGAAACACCCTTTTCCATTTTCCGCCATCGTCGGTCAGGACGAGATGAAGCAAGCCATGATCCTGACGGCGATCGACCCGTCGATCGGCGGCGTTCTCGTCTTCGGTGATCGCGGCACCGGCAAATCCACCGCCGTGCGCGCGCTGGCCGCGTTGCTGCCGCCGATCATGGCTGTGGATGGCTGTCCCGTGAACAGTGCAAAAGCGGCGGATGTCCCCGATTGGGCCATGTTAGAGACCAAAAAACTGGTCGAGATGCCCACGCCCGTGATCGACCTGCCGTTGGGCGCGACCGAGGACCGTGTCACAGGCGCGCTCGATATCGAAAAGGCGCTGACCAAGGGCGAGAAGGCGTTTCAACCCGGTCTGCTGGCACGCGCCAATCGCGGCTATCTCTATATTGACGAGGTCAACCTGCTCGAGGATCACATCGTCGATCTGCTGTTGGACGTCGCGCAATCGGGTGAAAACGTGGTGGAACGTGAGGGGCTTTCGATCCGCCACGCCGCGCGCTTTGTGCTGGTCGGGTCCGGCAACCCGGAAGAAGGCGAATTGCGTCCGCAATTGCTTGACCGATTCGGCCTGTCGGTCGAAGTCACGTCGCCCAAAGACATCGCCACGCGGGTCGAGGTCATCAAACGCCGCGATGCGTTTGAGAATGACAACACCGCGTTCATGCTGCGCTGGCAGGCCGAGGATGCCGCGATCCGTGACGGAATCCTGACTGCGCGCAAGGCGCTGGCCCAGTTGAAAACACCCGAAAAGACCCTGCATGACGTCGCAGAGCTTTGTCTTGCGCTGGGCTCGGACGGTTTGCGCGGAGAGTTGACGCTGCTGAAGGCCGCCCGCGCCTATGCCGCATGGCGCAATGACACGGCGCTGACCCGCGGACATGTAAAGGATATGGCACCCATGGCCCTGCGCCACCGCCTGCGCCGCGATCCCTTGGACGAGGCCGGCAGCGGCACGCGTGTCGCGCGAATCGTGGAAGAAACTCTTGGCTGAGGCCGTCTGGCACCGCGCCGTTCTGGCAATGCAGCTGCTGGCGATCGATCCCGCGCTGGGGGGGGTGTCAGTGCGGGCCAGATCCGGTCCTGTGCGCGACAGGCTGGTCAGCCTGCTGACATGGCTGCCGGAACCGCATCATCGCATCCATCCCGCGATCTCGGACGAGGCGCTTTTCGGTGGGCTGGACCTGTCCGCAACATTGGCAACAGGCCATTTTGTGCAGGAACAGGGTCTGCTTTCGCGGTCTGGTACGGTCATCCTGACGATGGCGGAACGCGCGGCGACGCAGCTTGCCGCGCGGCTTGCAGTGGTGCTGGATGCAGGGGCAACGCACCGGCTGATCGCGCTTGACGAAGGGGCGGAACCGGACGAGGCGCTGAACCCGAAACTGGCCGAACGGCTGGCCTTTGCCGTCGATCTTTCGGGGGTGAGCGTCACCGAAGCCGCCCTGCCCGATTCGGTCGACCTCGCCGCAGCCATCACCCATCTGCGGCAGGTCGCTGTCCCAGATGACATTTGCGAACAACTGACGCGGATCGCCGCGCAATTCGGTATCGACAGCCTGCGCGCGCCGCTGTTCGCCTTGCGTGCAGCAAAGGCGCATGCCGCCTTGTGCGGAAAGATGACGGTCGATGCCGATGATGTGGAAATTGCCTGCGTGCTGACGCTTGCCCATCGCGCGACACAGATGCCGAGCAGCGATGAAGAAGAACAGGACGCCCCCGAACCCGACCAGACCGACAGCGACGATCAGGATCAGACCGACACGCTTGATCTGCCCGACGAATTGCTGCTGGAGGCGATCAAGGCACTGTTGCCTGACAATCTGCTCGACCGGATCGCGGCGCAAAAGGCGCGGCAAGGTAAGGGCAGCGGCAGCGGCGCTGCCCGCAAAGGCAACCGGCGCGGCAGGCCGATGCCCCCCCGGCCCGGACGGTTGGGCGATGGCGCGCGGTTGGATATCGTTGCCACGTTGCGCGCCGCCGCACCTTGGCAGACGATCCGCAAACAGGCGACCGGGCGCGACGGGCTGCAAGTGCGCAGCGACGATATCCGCGTCAAACGGTTCGAGGAAAAATCCGACCGTTTGCTGGTGTTCACCGTCGATGCCTCCGGTTCCTCGGCGCTGTCGCGACTGGCCGAGGCGAAAGGTGCGATCGAACTGCTGCTGGCCCAAGCCTATGCGCGGCGCGATCACGTCGCTCTTGTGTCGTTTCGCGGAACAGAGGCCGAGGTTCTGCTGCCGCCCACACGGTCACTGGTGCAGACCAAACGCCGCCTTGCCGCCTTACCCGGCGGGGGTGGCACGCCACTGGCCGCAGGGATCGTCGCGGCGCTGGAACAGGCCGTCACGGCCACGCGCAAGGGTCTGACGCCGACCATCGTGATCCTGACGGACGGGCGCGCGAATGTCGCCCTTGATGGCGCAGGCAACCGCGTGCAGGCCGCTGCCGATGCACAGCGCATGGCGCAGGTCGTCCGCGCCCAAAGGATCGACGCGCTGGTCATCGACACCGGCAACCGCCCGGAACCGGCTCTATCAGCGCTGGCGCAAACCTTGGGTGCGATCTATCTGCCCCTGCCGCGCGCAGATGCGGCGCGCCTTTCCGCCAGCGTCGCGACCGCCTTGGGCGACTGATGCGCTGGCCTCCGCACGACTGGCCGCTGTCAGACCATTCCCGCCAGATCCTGCACCGCCCGCATCGCTGGCATGTGCAAGAGGCCGGAACCGGCCCGCTGATCCTGCTGATCCACGGAGCCGGTGGCGCCACGCAAAGTTTCCGGCACCTTTTCCCGATCCTGATGCAGACGCATCGCGTCGTGGCAATCGACCTTCCCGGCCAGGGGTTCACGCAGATGGGCGCGCGCCAACGCTGCGGCCTGGATCACATGGCCGAGGATATCCTGTCGCTGTGTCGTGCCGAAGGCTGGAACCCCGCGATCATCCTAGGCCATTCGGCGGGTGGCGCGATTGCCCTGCGGCTTTGGGAACTGGGATTACGGCCCGCCGAGATCGTCTTGGTCAACGCAGCGCTCAGCAATTTCAAGGGCGTCGCGGGCCTGTTGTTTCCTGTCATGGCCAAGGCACTGGCTGCCACACCTTTCAGCGCCAGCATCGTGACGGCCACCAGCAGCCGCACCACGATCCGCAACCTGATCAAGGGAACGGGTTCAACGCTCGACGATGCCGGGATCGACCTGTATTATCGGCTGATCACCGACCGGGCCCATATTGACGGGACGCTTTCGATGATGGCGCAATGGACGCTGGACGCGTTGCTGGCCCGCCTGCCGCAGATCACCGTGCCCGTTCATCTGATCACCGGATCTGACGACAAGGCTGTGCCGCCATCCGTAAGCCGTACAGCCGCCGCGCGCCTGCCACAGGCGCGCCTGACCGAACTGGCGGGTCTCGGTCATCTGGCCCATGAAGAAGACGCAGCCCTGATCGCGGGTCTGACCAGAGCAAACTGAAAAAGGCTGCCAGCTTTCGCTGACAGCCTTTTGTGATCAGTCAAGTGCCCGGTGTTACTGGGTCACTGTCTCTTCTGCGCTTGCTTCCAGGTCAGAGAACGTCGCGAGGTAGGCGTAGAGGTCATAAGCATCCTCTTCTGCGCGGACCTGATACGCCATCCGGCCACGGGCGCGGCGATCCTCGAGCTTTTCGCGGATCCAGCCTGTCGGGTCCTGTACGTAGCCGACAAAGTTTTCCTCGTTCCAGATTTCGCCGGCCTCACCAAGCGCGACAAGCCCGTCGCTGTAGTTGCCGAATTCGGGATCAGTGCCAATCAGCCTGCCGATCAGACCATACTGGTTCGGCCCTGTGCGAGAGTTGCGGCCGGCAAGAACATTGCCGTCAGCGTCAGCGACGATGTGGCAAGCCACGCACTGACGGTTGAATTGCTCTTCGCCCCTGGCGACATCACCAAGTGTTGGCGTGAGATCTTGCGCGAAAGCCGGCGCGGCCAGAACGGCGAACGCTGCGGCGATTGTGAACTTTTTCATGATCGTATTCCTTTTCGATCTGATTCTGTGACCGTTGCCCCAGTCGAGGTGCAAGGTAATGCATCCTGTGCATCGGTCTACCCCCGCATACAAAAGAATGTGTGAAGATTTTCAGGCGACGGCATGGGCCAATGCACATTGTTTCCATAACACCCGCAGCGCATTGATCAGGTGGTCGATATCTTCGTCAGAATGCAACGGCGATGGCGTAAAACGCAGTCTTTCCGTGCCCTTAGGCACCGTGGGATAGTTGATCGGCTGCACGTAGATATCCCATTCCCGCATCAGGTAATCGGCCAGCATCCGGGTCTTGACCGGGTCCTTGATCAGAACCGGCACGATATGGCTGTCGTTATGCATGTGCGGAATGCCTTCGCGGTCCAGTGCAGCGCGCAGACGCGCGACCTGCCGGCGCTGGCGGGCACGTTCCATCTCTGATTCCTTGAGATAGGCGATCGACGTCCGCGCCGCCGCCGCGACGGCTGGCGGCAATGCGGTGGTAAAGATGAACCCGGACGCAAAGCTGCGGATGAAATCGCACAGGGCGGCTGATCCGGTGATATAGCCACCGACCACGCCAAAGGCCTTGCCCAGCGTGCCTTCGATCAGGGTGATCCTGTCGGCCAGACCCTCGCGTTCGCTCACACCGCCGCCGCGCGGACCATACATGCCGACGGCATGGACTTCGTCCAGATAGGTCATGGCGCCGTATTTCTCGGCAACTTCGACGATCTGCCGGATGGGGGCGATATCGCCGTCCATCGAATAGACGCTTTCAAAGGCGACGATCTTGGGGACATCTGCGGGCAAGGCGCGCAGCTTCATTTCCAGATCGCGATAGTCGTTGTGTTTCCAGATCACCTTTTGCGCGCGCGAATGACGGATGCCTTCGATCATCGACGCATGGTTGCCCGCATCCGACAGGATCACGCAGTTTTCCAACCGACTGCCCAGGGTCGACAGCGCCGCCCAGTTGGACACATAGCCCGATGTGAACAACAACGCCGCTTCCTTTCCGTGCAGATCGGCCAGTTCGCGTTCCAGCAACAGATGATCGTGGTTGGTGCCGCTGATGTTGCGGGTGCCACCCGATCCGGTGCCGGTGCGCTGCACCGCTTCGCACATCGCACCGATCACCGCAGGATGCTGCCCCATGCCAAGGTAATCGTTCGAACACCAGACCGTCACATCCCGCACGGCACCATCGGCTGCGTGGTTGGCCGCGCGCGGAAACTTGCCGCACTGGCGTTCCAGTTCGGCAAAGTAACGATAGTTGCCATCGGCCTTGAGCTGGTCGAGCTGCACATTGAAAAGGGCGTCAAAATCCATCGGTCTTATCTTTCTTCTTTGGGCATCGTTTTGGGCGCGGGCAACATCCAACGCCAGAGTTTCGCATCAGGCAGAGGGATCACCATCAACCAGTGTTCGAGAAGGGCAAGTGCTGCCAGCGCGGTCAACAGACCATAGCCCACGATGGTCGCATCAGACCCTGCGAACCAAAGCCGCTCTGTGCAGACCGCAAGCAACGCCGTCAGCGCGGTGATGGCAACCGGAAAGGCCAGTGTCACCGGACCACGCCGGAAATAGCTTTTGAGATGCGCCAGGCGTTGCGGCACGAATTCCATATTGATCCGTGGCACCCCGAAGAAGAGGTTCAGCTTGGCAAAGATACGGGCAAGATACAGGATCAGATAGGTCGCCACCGCCATCCGGTTGTCCGCCCCGCCAGAGGCCAGAACCAGCCCCAAAAGCCCCACAGTCAACAGCAACTCGTGGTGGGCAACCGTCCCAAAGGCGCGAAAGAAACGCGGCTTGCCCGACAGGCCAGGAAGGCAGGCATCGCGCACCGGGCCTGTCACGATACCCGCGAGAAACGCAAGCTCGATCCAGCCCCAGATGGCCAGCGCCCCGAGAAACCCCATATAGACGCCCGCCACGTCGGTCCGTGTCAAGGACATCGCGACGGCCCAAACACCCACGATCAGCAGCGGCAGACCCGCCAGAACGGTCTCCAGATGAAACCCGCTGCGGTCGGCTTTGCGCACCGCAAGCAGGATTATCCCGGTGGAAAACCACCAAAGAAAGATCGCCGCGATGATGGCTATCACCGCGCCGGTCATGTTTCATCTTCCGAGCACAAATATCCCGGAGGTGTGGAGGCAGCGCCTCCACCGGTTTTCAGGATGGAAACCGTCCACGCCATCAGTAGGCCGGGGCCATGATGGGGCTTTCCGGAACGTCGCTTTTCACGACCGGGATGGTAAGCAGCGCGACAAAGGCCGTCGCCGCCTTGGCCGATCCGGCCATCCGTTTCATCCACCCGCCGACACCGCCCTGCTTGCGCCCTGCCGCGATCTGCACATTGGCGTCCTGCATCCGGTTCAGCGCAGGAATCCAGCGCGGGTGGTCGATATCCAGCACCATCGGGAACACCTGACGCGAAATGTCGGATGTCTTGCGGAACACTTCCTGCCCGTACCAGGCGGGGTCGACGCCCAGCGCCTTGTGGAATTCAGGGCGCTGGTGGTCGCGCACCCACATGGTGGAAAACACCGCCGTCAGGAAGAATTTGATCCACAGCTTGTTCATGCGGCTTTCGGTCAACTTCGGGTCGGTTTTCAGCAGCAGGGCAAACGCCTCGCCATGCGAAAACTCGTCGTTGCACCATTCACGGAACCATTTGAAGATCGGATGGAACCTGTATTCGGGATGCGCCTCAAGGTGGCGATAGATCGTGATATAGCGCGCATAGCCGATCTTTTCTGACAGATATGTCGCGTAATAGATGAATTTGGGCCGGAAATAGGTATATTTCTTGGCTTGCGTCAAAAACCCGAGGTTCACGGCGATCCCGGCCTCGCGCAGGGCATCATTGATGAAACCGGCATGGCGGGCCTCGTCCCGCGCCATCAGCTGGAACAATTCGGTGATGTCCTTGTTCGACCCGCGGCGTTTCATTTCCTTATAGAGCACGCAGCCCGAGAATTCAGCCGTGCAGGACGAGATCAGGAAATCGATGAATTCCTTTTTCAGCTTGGGCTCCATGCCGTCCCAATCGACGTGATCCCAGTCTTCATTCTTGCGAAAATGCCCCTTGTTGGGGTCGGCCTTCATCTGACCGATCAGCGCGTCCCAATCCTTGCGCACGGGCGTCACGTCGATCGCATCCATTTCGGCGAAATCGGTGGTGTAGAACCGTGGTGTCAGCAGCGTATTGGACATCGCGACCTTGGTCGCTTCTTCGTTGGTCAGCGGTGGCAGGGCCTCTTGTGCGGCAATCGCCTCTTCGGCGGTGGCGGCAGTGGATGAATGCATGTTCATGACAGCACCTCGTCGCTAAAGGAAAACTCGCAGAGTTCCATGAATTCGAAATCGCCCGTCGCGCGGGTCCAGAGCTGTTCGATCTTGCTGGCACGTGTGATGACAGCGGTGCGCTTTTCCTCGATCAGTTCACCGAAGGCGGCCATGATTTCCGGCCCCTGCACCTGCACGGTATCCCCCGGATAGATCACAGCGCCGTTGTCCAGCCGGACATGCGCCGACAGTTCCTCGAAGCGGTGCGAAATGGTCACCGTGCAAGGCGCGGTTTCCGTCTCTCTCAAAAATAGTCCCATGTGAGTTCCCTTTCACATCATCGCGCGCAGGGGGCTAGCCTGCCCGCAGTTTCAGTCCAGCAGCTTGGCAAAAGCTGCAACGTTGTCTTTGCCATAACCGATCAGTTCGACGGTCAGACCGACGCTGTCGTCGATGATCGAAATGTTGCCGTTGTCGCGGCGCACGACCATCATTGACGGGTTGCCCGTGACGCCACTGACCTTTCTGTCGCGTTCGATCACGCGCCCGATGACGCCGATAAATCCGGCCAGATGATCCGATGACGTCACTAACAGGTTTCCGTCGGTGTCATGCACAGTATAGACGCCAACACGGTCGCCGGTCACGACAATCTCGAGCTGATCGACAATCGGTGCCTCGACAAGAACGCCGACTTTCGGCACGTCGTTTTCCTTTGCATAAGCGACCAGCGCCACACAAAGAAACATCAGTGCAAACATCGTGAACGCGAGGCGCTTTGGCACCATCTCGCCGGGATCGGCGCGCATTTGCCGCTGAAGTTTCGCAAATTGAACGAGCTCTGACATTGTCGATTACTCCGCTGCGACGGCGTTGCCGCCATCTGGTTGAACACGCGCGACAATCGGCTGGGAAATGCGTGTTTCCGCCGCCGTTGCAAACATGCGCGCGACGTTTTCAGCATCGGGAATGCAGCGCAGGGCAGGTTGGGTCCGCGACATGTACCAAGGCCGGACATGCGGCCAGGTCATCAGATAGGATACCCGTGTATCACCGATAAGTTCAAAGGCCAGCGTGCCCGTGCCCCCGGAGCGCAGGTCAAGCTTGGCAGTGCCGATCCATGTATAGGGCAGGTTCAGCGTCATGGTCAGCGCCGCACCGATGCGCATCGCCACGCGCTTGTTCGTCAGCGTGTAGATCGTGGCACGCGCCTGCACATAGGCGATCAGATACAGCAGACCGCAAGCGACAAGACCCGCGATCACGAAGGGGACGCCATGCATCACCGACACACCCAGCGGATAATCCGCCGAAGATGCGCCGACGCGCCAGATCGTCAGCAGGACAAAGTAGCCTGCCACCCAGCGCAGCGACAAAGCCTCGCGCGCGAGGGCGTTGTGGTCGGGCGATCCCTGCCAGATGATGTATTCGTCGGCGGGCAGCTTTTCAGGCAGCCCTGGGATAGGTTCAACTGCGAAATCGTCGTGGCTCATTTTATGTTCCCTCAGGTTGGTGGACCCCGGTGGCGAGCCGGGGCCGGACTTGTTTACAGAGCAGGTTCCAGACGCTCGGCCGACGCGTAAAGCGTGCCACCGGCGAAGTAGCCCATGATCTTTTCTTCTTCGAGCAGGGTGACCAGATCAGGTGACTTGGTCACGGGAATGCTGTCCCAGTTATGCGCATAAAGCGACCGGACGACGACGCGATCCCCCTTGATCCGTGCCATGTTGATCGGGATCAGGCGGGTTTTGCCGCTGCCTTCGGGGTTCAAATCGACAGTCAGGAAACGCACCAGCGATTCAGGCACGTCGACCCACATGTCGGTCACCCGTCCGACGATTTCACCATCACCGCCCACGACAACCTTGCCGCGCGGATCGCGCCCTGCGGACAGGATGAAGTCGGACAATTGCGACATTGGTTTGATCTTGGCATGGCCATGAGCATCGAGTTCGGGTGTGTCGCGCCGTGGAGCCCAGGACGCCGGGCCGACACCGTCCATCATCGGGTCACCGGTCGGAATATAGGGCGAACCCGCCGCGCGGGACGATTGCACCAGCGCCAGATCGGGACGATCACCGCGCTGACCGCTTGGCACTGCAAGCTCGCCACGACCATCGCGCAGGTGGAATGTCTTGTCGGAAGGGACCGGGAACAACCCCTGGTTCGGCGCGGCTTTTCCTTCTTCATCGACCAGCGGATAGCCTTCGCGCATGTTCTCGGTCTGAAGGTAGTAGATCAGTCCGGCAAAGAAGATCCAGAAAAGCCAGATTGCTGCGCTCGCCAGATCGAAGTTTCCAAAGAATGTGTTGCCAACCATGGTGTGGTCCTTTCGGCTTTCAGGTCGGGAAGTCTGACAATTCCAGCTTGGCAGACCCCCGTGAGGTTATCGGCTGCAACCGCACAAGCGGCCCCAGCACAATCAGGGTGATGAACAAAAGGGCGATTTCGGTATGATAGACGACCGAATACCCCGTGGCAGGCGTGGCGAGCGCCTCTCCCAAGGTGCCGTTCCCGGCGGCATGGTTTACAAGGTCACGCAGGGTGCCCCCGATAAAGATGGACAGCCCGGCACCGGTGGCTTGTGCAGCCCCCCAGGCGCCAAGGGCCAGACCGCGACCGGCGCGACCAATGGTCGGCATGGTCATCGCGGCGGTCAGGGTGGACACTCCGAACAGGCCGGAACCGAAACCGATCAGACCGGCACCCAGATAGAACAAGGCGGACGAACCGACGGGCGCGGCAAAGATCACAGCGCAGAAGGCCACGACACCGGCCAAGATGCCGCGCGCGCACATCCGGAACGGATCATCGCCCCGCGCAAGCCAGCGCGCGGCGACCGCGAAACCGACCAGTGCGCCGCAGGCCCACATCGCCGTCAGCAACGTCGTGGCAGAGACAGACAGGCCAAGGATCTCGCCGCCATAGGGTTCGAGCAGCACGTCCTGCATGTTGAAGGCCATCGTCCCAAGAAACACGACCGCGAGCAGACGGCCGGCATCACCGCCTTTGGCCAGATCAGCCCATGCATCGCGGAAGGTCGGGCCGGGTTCTTCGCGTTGGGCCTTGGTCATGGGGGTGACGCGTTCCTGTTTCCAGAGCGCGATCAGGTTCAGCAGCAGCGTGATGACGGCCGTGCCCTGCACGACCTGCACCAACCGCAAGGCGCTGTAATCGCGCAACAGCGCGCCGATGATCAGCGCGGCAAAGGCCATGCCCACAAGGTTCATGACGTAAAGCAGGGCGACGACCTTGGGCCGCGTTTCCTCGGTCGCGCGGTCGGCGGCCAGCGCCAGACCGGCGGTCTGCGTCATATGCATCCCGATGCCGGTCAACAAAAACGCAAGGCCCGCACCGACATAGCCGGCCCAATCGACATCAAGCGTCCGATCGCCGGACAATACCAGCAACGCCATCGGCATGATGGCAAGGCCACCGAACTGCCACATCGTCCCGAACCAGAGGTAGGGAATACGCTTCCAGCCAATGGCGGAACGGTAATTGTCGGACCGGAACCCCACCAGTGCGCGGAAGGGTGCGACCAGCACCGGAATGGCGATCATCATCGCCACAAGCGTCGAGGCGATGTTCAGTTCAACGATCATGACACGGTTCAGCGTGCCCAGCAGCATCACGGCCGCCATGCCCACCGACACCTGGAACAGCGACAGGCGCAACAGCTGGCCCAGCGGCAGGTCATCGCTGACCGCGTCGCTGAAGGGGAGCAGGTTGACCGAAATACGCTTGAGTGCCGACGCCTTGAAAATCATTTGCGTGCCCTTTCAAAGACCAACGCGGTTGAGATGTAAAAACCCGATTTGACCCGCTCGACATCGCGCAAGGCACCTTTGACGCCCGCCATGCGCAAGGCGTCGGCGACGCCTGCGGTCGTGTGCGGGATCATCACAGGGCTGCGGTCGGCGGCCGGGAACAACTTTCCCGCGCGCCACATCAGCATCAGCGCGGGCGTCCGCGGCGCAAGGGTGAACACGAATTTGCCGTTGATCCGGGGCGCGGCGCGGTCCAGCAGCGCCGCGATATCGGGGGCGGTGTAGTAGATCAGCGAATCCATCGCCAAGGCATGGTCGAAACTGCCCTGGGTCGCATCCAGCATATCGCCCGCGACCCAGGTGATCGTGCCTGGCAAATCCTTTGGCATCCGCTTTGCGCCAATCTCCACGAGCGCAGGCGAGATATCGACCGCCACCACATCGGCCCCGCGTTGCGCCAGTTCCACCGCCATCGCCCCCGTGCCGCAACCGGCATCGAGGATCCGCGCGCCGCGCAGATCGCCCGGTAATTGCGCCAGCATCAGCGCGCGCATCCGGTCGCGGCCTGCGCGCACGGTCGCCCGCACGCCCGACACCGGCGCGTCGGACGTCAGCCGTTCCCAGACCTTGGTCGCGGTGCGGTCGAAATAGTGTTCGACCCGGTCACGTGTGGCGGCGTATTCGGTCATCAATCGAACCCAAGCAATTCAAAGATTTCACGATCAGGCAACGGTGCCGGGGCCAGCGCCTCTGTCCCGTTCCAGAGCGTTTCGGCAAGGCGGATGTATTCCGCACGCACCATCACGACGTCCTGGTCGTCGGGCATTTCGAACAATGTTTTCTTTTTCAGGCGGCTGCGGCGGATCGCATCCAGATCGGGCATATGCGCGATGCGGTTGAAACCGACGGTGGCGCAATAGCGGTCCACCTCGTCCGTGGCCTTGGAGCGGTTGGCGACACAACCGGCCAGACGCACCTTGTAGTTGGTCGATTTCGCCTGCACCGCTGCGATGATCCGGTTCATCGCATAGATGCTGTCGAAATCATTGGCAGTGACGATCAGCGCACGGTCGGCATGTTGCAGCGGGGCGGCAAAGCCACCGCAGACCACATCGCCCAGCACGTCAAAGATCACGACATCGGTGTCTTCCAGCAGGTGATGCTGTTTCAGCAGTTTCACCGTCTGGCCAACGACATAACCGCCGCAACCGGTGCCTGCGGGGGGGCCGCCGGCCTCCACGCATTTCACGCCGTTATAGCCTTCAAAGATGAAATCTTCGGGGCGCAATTCCTCGGCGTGGAAATCGACCTCTTTGAGGATGTCGATCACCGTGGGGACCAGGGTGCCGGTCAGCGTGAACGTGCTGTCATGTTTGGGGTCGCAACCGATCTGCAGCACGCGCTTGCCCAGCTTGGAAAAGGCCGCCGACAGGTTCGATGATGTCGTCGATTTGCCGATGCCACCTTTGCCATAGACGGCAAAGACCTTTGCGCCTTCGATCTTGGTGTCGTCGTCCTGATGGACCTGCACCGATCCTTCGCCGTCTTGACCGCGCAGGTTGGGGATTTCGTCTCTGGGGCTCATAGGAGCCTCCTTTCCGTTACATTCATTGCGAAAGGGGTCATTCTGCTGCGATCCCTTCCATACGATCTTCGAGCGCGTCGGCGGCGTTTTGCAGCGCTGCCAGCGTTGCGGCATCCGGCGCCCAGTATTTGCGGTCCGAGGCTTCGAGAAGGCGGTTGGCCATCCGCATCGACGCCTGCGGGTTCAACGCCGCCAGCCGTTCGCGCATGACATCGTCCAGCACAAAGGTTTCCGACAGGCGCTGGTAGACCCAAGGCTCCACTTCGCCCGTTGTCGCCGACCAGCCCATCGTGTTGGTGACCTGCGCCTCGATTTGGCGGACACCTTCGTGGCCATGCTTGAGCAGGCCTTCGTAGAATTTAGGGTTCAGGCTGCGGCTCCGGGTTTCCAGTGCAACCTGATCCTGCAAGGTACGGACCTTGGCCGATCCGCGCGTCTGGTCGCCGATATATACGGGGGCAGACACGCCGCCCTTGGCACGTTTCACGGCGCGGGAGATGCCGCCAAGCGTGTCGAAGTAATGGTCAACGGTTGTCACACCCAATTCGACGGATTCAAGGTTCTGATAGGCCAGATCAACGTCTTTCAGCGCCTTTTGCAGCAGACCGGGGTTTTGCGTGGCCTTGCCGTTGACGCCGTAGGCAAAGGATTTGCGGGCCTCGTAGGCATCGGCCAGCTCGTCCTCGTCGCCAAAGGCGGAACTGTCGACCAACTGGTTGACGTTGGAGCCGTAGGCACCTTCAGCGTTGGAAAACACGCGCAAGGCGGCGGTTTCCAGATCGCAATTCATGTCGCGGGCATAGGTTAGCGCATGGGCGCGGATGAAATTCTGGTCAAGCGGTTCGTCGGCCTGCGCGCATTTCAACGCAGCCTCTGCCAGCATGCGGGTTTGCAGGGGCAGCAGGTCGCGGAAGATGCCCGACAGCGTCATGACGACGTCGATGCGCGGACGGCCCAGTTTTTCCAAGGGCACAAGATCGGCCCCGGCCAGACGGCCAAAGCTGTCAAAGCGCGGAACTGTCCCCATCAAGGCCATCGCCTGACCAATCGGTCCGCCGTCGGATTTGATATTGTCGGACCCCCACAGCACCAGCGCAACAGTGCGCGGGAAGGTGGGGTGGGTTTCCAGCAGCAGATCAGCCTGCTTGCGGCCTTCGGAAATCGCAAAGGCGGTGGGCATGCGGAACGGGTCAAAGGCGTGGATGTTGCGCCCCGTGGGCACAATCTGCGGCGACCGGATCAGGTCACCACCCGGCACGGGGGCGATGTAGTGGCCGGACAGCGCCCGCATCAAGGCAGGCAATTCGTGGTCTTCTTTCAGCAGTTCGGCAGCACGATTGGCAGCCTGGCCCTTTGGCATCAGGCGGATCATGTCGGCGCGCGCAGCATCCGACATCGGCTTGCCTACGACGTGGAAGCCTTCGGTGATCAGCGACCCTTCGGTTTCCAGCAGCTTCAACCAGAGCGTGCCGATATCGCGTGCGTTCATATCGACCGCATTGGCCTGATCACGGATCAGTTGTTCCAGATCGCCGCGCTGATGGTCCTCGGCGGGCATTTCGCGCCAGCGGGTCAGGCTGTCTTTCAGCTCTGCCAGACCTTTGTAAAGGCCCGCGGTGGTCAAAGGCGGTGTCAGATGGGTGATCGTGATCGCATTGGACCGACGCTTGGCCAAGGACGCCTCGGACGGGTTGTTGGCGGCGTAAAGATAAACATTCGGCATCTCGCCGATCAGGCGGTCCGGCCAGTCGCGCGCTCCAAGGCCTGCCTGTTTGCCGGGCATGAATTCCAGCGCACCATGCATGCCGAAATGCAGCACGACATCGGCCTCGAACGTGTTGCGCAGCCACATATAGAAGGTCACGAACGCATGGGTCGGTGCAAAGCCGCGCTCGAACAGCAGGCGCATCGGGTCGCCTTCATAGCCGAAGGCAGGTTGGACCCCAACAAAGACGTTGCCAAAATTATAGCCCAGAACGAACACACCGCGCCCGTCGGACTGGATCTTGCCGGGGGCGGGGCCCCATGCCGCCTCGATCACCTTCAGCGGTGGCGTCGTGCGCACGATCGTATCGACATCGACATGGGCAGCGACGTTGGCTTCCTGGCCATATTGCTGCGCATTGCCTTTCAGGATCAAGGCACGCAGATGATCCACGCTGTCAGGGACATCAACCTTGTACCCGTCCGTTTTCATCCGCGTCAGCGTGTTGAACAGACTTTCAAACACAGCCAAGTACGCCGCCGTGCCAACGGCACCGGCATTCGGCGGAAAGCCGAAAAGGACGACAGCAACCTTTTTGTCGGCATTTGCCTTGCGGCGCAACTTTGCCAGACGCAAGGTTTTCTCGGTCAGACTTGTGATCCGTTCCAGACATGGCGCCATTGCTTTGCAGTCAGACTGGCCAGGACACATATGCGAACAGCCCTGACATCCATCGCCACCGTGACGACCAGCAAAAACAGTCGGATTGGTAGCGCCGTCGATTTCCGGCAAGGCCACCAGCATGGTGGTTTCAATCGGACCCAAGCCCTGCGCGTTGCTGGCCCATTGGCCCAGCGTCTGGAATTCAAGTGGCTGCGCTGCAATATAGGGGACGTTTATTTCGCTCAGAAGAGAGACCGCAGCATCGCTGTCATTATAGGCAGGCCCGCCAACAAGCGAGAAACCGGTGAGAGAGACCATGGCGTCAACGCGCCCGGCAAAATACGCCTCGATCGCGGGACGACCGTCAAGGCCACCTGCAAAGGCGGGGATGACGCGCATCCCTTTTTCCTCGAAAGAACGGATCACCGCATCGTAATGCGCGCAATCCGACGACAGGATATAGGACCGCAGCATCAGGATGCCGACTGTGGCAACCGGCGCGGCAGGGCTGGGCAAATCAGCGATATCGGTGCTGATGTGATGGCCGGGCAGATCGGGATGATAGACGCCGACATCGGGATATTCGATGGGGGCTTTGACCTTGACGGGTTTCCAGTTCTGCCCTTTGGCATACCGTGACACCAGCATGCGGATCATCTGTTCGATATTGTCGTCCGACCCACCCAGCCAATATTGCATCGACAGGAACCAGTTGCGCAGATCCTGGCTTTTGCCGGGGATCAGGCGCAGGATCTTTGGCAGGCGGCGCAGGGTTTTCATCTGGCTTTCGCCGGATTTGCTGGCCTTGGCAGTGGGTTTCAGCCGCTTGAGCAGACCCATCAACCCGCTGGCGGGCTTGGACATGTCCAGATCGCCCATTTTCGTCAGTTTGACGATATCGCTATCGGCAATGACATTGATCATCGCGTCGCAGGCGTCACGACGCGCAACAAGCGATGGGATGATCGCGGCGGTATGTTCTTCAAGGAACAGCAGGTTCGTGACGATGATGTTGGCATGCGCTACCGAGTATTGCGCATCAAGCAAGGCTGCGGGGTTCTCGCCCCATTCGGCAGCGGCATGGATCGAGATTTCAAGACCGGGAAAGTCATCGACCAACCGCTGTCTGACCCGCGTTGCAGGACCGGCGGAATGCGAATCCAAGGTCAGGATCACGAACCGGAAGGTGTTATTGTCTGTACTATCGCGCATAATGGGCCTTTGCCTCATAAAGCGTATCGAGGCTGATCTGGCTAAGACCTTTCTCCGCCGCATAGTTTTCAGTGTTTCTCCGCGCCTTCCCACGCACGAAAAATGGAATTTTCTTTAGTTCCTTTTCGGCATCGGACAGCCAGATGATGTTGTCTTCCTGCGGCGCGGGGGCTTCTTCTGCGACCGCTTCGACCTTGGCTTTGGCCTTGCCGCCGTGGTGGCTGGCACCCGCGTCGTCGTGAAATTCGAAATCGTCGCGGAACATGGTCAGCAGGTGTTCTTCCAGACCCATGACTAACGGATGAATAAGCGTGTCGAAGATGACGTTGGCACCTTCGAACCCGACTTGCGGGGAATAGCGGGCGGGGAAATCCTGCACATGGACGGGCGCGGAAATGACGGCACAAGGGATGCCCAGACGCTTGCCGATATGACGTTCCATCTGGGTGCCAAGGATCATTTCGGGGCTGAGCGCCTCGATCGCGGCCTCGACCTCCAGATAATCGTCGGTGATGAGCGCTTCGAGGCCATAAGCCTTGGCCAATGCACGCACAGGCCGCGCCATTTCGCGGTTGTAGCAGCCGATGCCGACCACCTCGAACCCCATTTCATCGCGCGCGATGCGGGCGTGGGCAGCGACATGGGTGCCGTCGCCAAAGATGAAGACGCGCTTGCCGGTCAGATAGGTGCTGTCCACCGACCGCGACCACCACGGCATCCGCAGGCGGGATTCGTCGATCAGGACGGGTTTGCCGATGATGTCGCCGACTTCGGCAATGAAATCGCGGGTGGCACCGACACCGATGGGCACGATTTTCGTGAACGGCTGGGCATAGGTCTTTTCCAGCCAGCGCGCGGCGGCTTCGCCCGTTTCAGGCGACAACAATACGTTGAAATGCGCGGCAGGCAGGCGGGCAATATCGGATGGCGTCGCACCCAAGGGGGCCACGACATTCACCTGCACGCCAAGGTCGGACAGAAGGCCGGTGAGTTCTTCGACATCGTCGCGCGCGCGAAAGCCGAGTGCGGTGGGGCCCAGAATATTACAGGTCACCCGCCCTGTCCGGTCCTGCGGTTTGGCCAGCGCCTTGACGATCTGGTAGAATGTTTCGTCCGCGCCGAAGTTTTCCTTGCGGCTGTAGCTGGGCAGTTCCAGCGGGATGACGGGAATGGACAGGCCCATCGTTTCCGACAGGCCTGCGGGATCATCCTGAATCAGTTCGGCGGTGCAGGACGCACCCACGATGATCGCCTCGGGCTGGAACCGGTCGACGGCATCCTGACAGGATTTCTTGAACAAGGTGGCAGTATCTGCGCCCAGATCGCGCGCCTGAAAGGTCGTGTAGCTGACAGGCGGGCGGTGGTTGCGCCGTTCGATCATGGTGAACAGAAGATCGGCATAGGTGTCGCCCTGCGGGGCGTGCAGGACGTAATGCAAACCCTTCATCGCCGTGGCGACGCGCATCGCGCCGACATGGGGCGGGCCTTCATATGTCCAGACGGTCAGCTTCATTCGGCGGCCTCCAGATGCAGGACAGCCTTGCGGCGCAGCGGGCGCGAGAAGAGACCGGCCAGATCGCCCGCCTGTTCGTAGAAATGCACCGGCGTGAACACCAGTTCGATGGCCCATTTGGTGGACAGGCCTTCCGCCTCCAGCGGGTTGGCAAGGCCAAGGCCGCAGATTGTCAGATCGGGCCGTGCCGCGCGGGCGCGGTCAAGCTGTTTGTCCACGTCCTGCCCTTCGGAAATCTGCGGACCGGCAGGCAACAGGTCAAGGTCGGGACCGTGCAGCGCGTCGTGGATATAAGGGCTGCCCACCTCGATCGCGGTCATGCCACATTCGCGGGTCAGGAAACGCGCGAGCGGGATTTCCAACTGGCTGTCAGGGAAGAAGAAGACCGATTTGCCGCGCAGCACCTCGGCGGCTTGCGCAATCGCCTTACGGGCGCGTGCACGCGGGGCGGCGGTGACGGCCTCGAACGTTTCGTCGCTGACGCCGAATTCGGTGGCGATGGCACGCAACCAGGCGGTTGTGCCTTCGTCGCCAAAGGGGAAGGGAGCCGCCAGATGGCGTGCGCCGCGCCGCTCCAGCGCGGAATGGGTTTCGCCAAGGAAAGGCTGGACCAGGGCGAAAACAGTATTCGGGCCAACCGCCGTCGTGTCGTCGATGCGGCGGGCAGGCAGCAGGCGGACAGGACCAACGCCCATATCCGACAGCAGCGCCAGCATCTGGTCTTCGACCACATCGGGCAGCGCGCCGACGACCAGCAATTCGCGGGCTTCGGTCGTTTTCAGCACGGGAACCATGCAGGCAAGACAGGCGTCTTCGCCTTCGGTAAACGTTGTCTCGATCCCCGAGCCGGAATAGTTCAGCACCCGCACATGAGGGGCATGGATCTGGCTAAGGCGTTCCGCAGCACGTGACAGGTCGATCTTGATCACTTCGGACGGGCAGGACCCGACAAGGAACAACTGCCGGATGTCGGGACGGCGGGCGAGCAGGCGGGCAACCTCTCGGTCAAGCTCCACATGGGCATCCTTCATCCCCGCCAGATCGGTTTCTTCAAGGATCGCGGTGCCGAATCGGGGTTCGGCGAAAATCATCACGCCAGCCGCCGATTGCAGCAGATGGGCGCAGGTGCGCGAGCCGACGACCAGAAAGAATGCGTCCTGCATCTTGCGATGAAGCCAGATGATTCCCGTCAGGCCGCAGAACACTTCGCGCTGGCCGCGTTCCTTGAGAACGGGTGCGCTCCGGCAACCGCCGTTGGAGGGGGTCAGGTCGTTCATGCGCGGCCCTCTGCATCAAGGCGGGCCATCCGCAGTTTCCACAGGAACTGGCCTGCGTTGATGACGTATGTGGCATAGGCCGCAAGCGCGACATACATCAGCGCGTCAGGTGTCATCGCGCCCGTCAGCAGCGCCACCATGTACCAGGTATGCAGCGCGATCACGACAAAGCTGAACACGTCTTCCCAAAAGAAGGCAGGGGCGAAAAGGTATTGACCGAAAACGACTTTTTCCCAGATCGCGCCGGTAATCATGATCACGATCAGAAAGAATGTCTTGACCACGATGGATATGGTCGCCGCCTCGTATCCTGCGCCGGTGGCCAGATACCGCAACACGAGACCCAGCGAAATCAGGAAGACAAGGAACTGCACCGGCGCAAGAATCCCCTGCACCAAGGTCCAGCGGGTGTTGTCCCGCCGCGCCCGTTCGGCATCGGAATAAAGCCGGACCGCCGCAGGGCGAGCGCGACCAGAGGCGCTTTCTGATGCGGTGACTGACACGGACATGGACGGGGCTCCTGATATTGACTGAACCCAGATTAGGGGCGTTTGGGGGCATGTGTCAACTTTAACTTACACCTTTATCACCCCTTGTGTCAGTTCGTCGCGCCACCCCTCAAAGAGTAATTTATAACATACAAATCAACTATTTATATGAACTTCCCAGCGTAGTTTTTGCTATAGTGTCAATTTACTTTGACATTATGTCTCACAAGACAGACAATGTCGCTATACTTTAGACACGCGCTTTCGCGAGTCAAAAACGGGAGCGGACATGGCTGATCGCCGGAACATAGACGTCTTGGCGGAAAACATTTCTCGCCAGCTTCCGGACCCGATTGCACAAATGCCCGGTGCCGGGCTGACACTGGTGCCCTTCGCAACGCGAAAGCTGGATATGCAGATCATGGCCGCGATGCGCGCCGCCGCCCTGTCGATCAGCCGCGAAGATTGCAGCGCCGTCCTGCAAACGGCGCTTCAAGCAGGCATAGCGCGGGATGATCTGGCCGATTTTTATATTCCCGAACTGGCCCGCGAACTGGGCGAAGATTGGTGCACTGACATGTTGAGCTTTGCCTCGGTCACGATCGGGGTATCACGGCTGCAAGCGATGCTGCGCGACCTCGGTCCCGAATGGGCGGGCGATCAATCAGCGAACCCCGCCGCGCCGTCGATCCTGCTGATCGTCGGTCAGGATGTCCACCACACGCTGGGCGCAATGGTGCTGAGCGGGCAATTGCGCCGCAAGGGTTTGTCGGTGCGGCTCATGCTGGGCGCAGACCTGAAAGACCTTGCTCAGAAATTGTCAAACACCAGCTATGATGCTGTGTTCATTTCATCTTCTTCCGGCGAAAGTCTTGAATCGCTGCGACGTATTGTCTACGTCATTCGCACCGCCTCCAAGACGACTACTCCTATCGTGATAGGTGGAACCATCCTCGAGGTCGAAACTTACTATGACGTCACGGCTTTGACGGGTGCGGATTATGCGACAATTGTGCCAAGCGAGGCGTTAGAGCTTTGCGGGCTGACAACAAAATATCTGACCGCCGCGCCACCGCTGCGCGAGGTCTAGACAATGCAGATCACTTTGCCCGAAGGGACACTGCCATGACTTCGCGTGGTGCGAAATTCTGGAACAGTGGGGCAATCCCGTTGATCGCGCCCGAAATTCTTGGCGATATCATCGCAGATGTGGCCGACCTTGCCATCGTGATTTCCGAAAGCTTCAAGGTGCTTTCTGTCATCGTCAATCCAAATCATCCGTCTTTTCTGGTGCTCGAACATTGGGAAGGCAAGGACATCCGCGACTCGCTTGTCGCAGAGGACCGGGCGAAATTTGAACGCCGTCTCGCGGAATTCCTGGCCGGCAAGGCGGATGTCAGGCCGGTCGAGCTGAACCATTCGCGCGAAGTCAGTGATTGGGATGCGCCTGTCCGCTATAGCTTTCACCGGATCGCCCCGGACGGTTCGGTGCTGATGCTGGGCCGCGACCTGCGTGCGATTTCAGAAATGCAGCAGCAGTTGATCAAGGCGCAGCTTGCGCTGGAACGCGACTATGAGGTGCAGCGCGAATTCGACACACGGTTCCGCGTCCTGTTGGGCAGCATGAGCGAACCCGTGCTGTTCATCTCTGTCCAAAGCGGCGAGATCACCGAGGCCAATGCCGCCGCCGCGACCCTTCTGGACAGATCCCGCGATGATCTGATCGGCAATTCCTTGACCAGTTGTTTCGACAACCGCAAGCGTGGCGATCTGATTGAATCGCTGACGACGCTGGCGATGTCGGAACGCGCGGACGGGTTCAAGATCGAACTGCGCGGCAAATCCAAAACCGTCAGGCTGGCGCCGACGCTGTTTCGCGCCGCCGGCGAACGCCTCTTGCTATGCCGGATCGTCCCGGACGACGACAACAACCTCAAGGCGGACAATCTCGCGCATAACATGCAGGATCTGTATATCAGCGGACCCGAAGCCATCGTCTTTGCATCCGAAAGCGGCGATGTCCTGTCGGCCAATGATGCCTTTCTGAACCTGATCGACGTGGCCCATGACATCAACGTGCGTGGTCATAGCCTGGCCGATTACCTGCAACGCGGCACTGTCGATCTGAAGATCATGACGGAAAACGCGACCCGCGCGGGCCGGATGCGGATCTACGCGACACGGATCGCAGGACAGTACGGCAGCCCCCGGTCGGTCGAGATTTCGGTAACCAAACTGCATGCCGGAACCCATTCCGTCTTTGCCTTCGTGATGCGCGATTCAAACCACGCCGACACAAGCCGTGGCGCGATGCTGCCCAGCAATGACGAAAGCATGCGGTCGGTCGTCGAACTTGTCGGCAGTGCCACTCTCAAGGACATCGTGGCCGAAACCACCAATGTCGTCGAAAAGATGTGCATCGAAACCGCCGTTGCCCTGACCATGAACAACCGCGTCGCCGCGGCCGAGATGTTGGGCCTGTCGCGCCAGTCGCTTTACGTCAAACTGCGCAAATATGATCTGCTGATACGCG
This sequence comes from Yoonia vestfoldensis DSM 16212, assembly GCF_000382265.1. Classification (GTDB taxonomy): domain Bacteria; phylum Pseudomonadota; class Alphaproteobacteria; order Rhodobacterales; family Rhodobacteraceae; genus Yoonia; species Yoonia vestfoldensis. The sequence continues at coordinate 147,612 of NZ_KB907976.1, read as the reverse complement.
AAACCGACGATACCTGATCATTTCGGGCTACGTTTGGCCAATATCCGCTGCAAGGTGCGACGGTGCATCGACAAACGCCGTGCGGTTTCCGACACGTTCCGATCACACAATTCATATACGCGCTGGATATGTTCCCAACGGACACGATCCGCGCTCATCGGGTTTTCAGGCGGCGGCGGCAGCGTGTCCGTCAGGGCGAGCAGCGCATTGGTCACGTCGGTGGCATCGGCAGGCTTGGCAAGGTAATCCGTCGCCCCGATCTTGACTGCGGCGACCGCTGTCGCGATGGCTCCGTAGCCTGTCAACACGACGATCCGGCTTTCAGGGCGCCGCGCACGCAGGACCTCGACTACATCAAGCCCGTTACCATCCTCCAGCCGGAGGTCAACGACGGCATAAGCCGGGGGCCGGGCCGTCGCGATCGCCTTGCCAGCTGCGACAGATCCCGCCATTTCCACCTCGAACCCGCGCTTTTCCATGGCCTTGGCCAATCGTTTGAGAAAAGCGTCGTCGTCATCAACCAAAAGCAGCGATTTGTCGTCGCCAAGGTCCAATGGTTCGGTAGTCATGCGTGCCATCCTTGATCTTTCTGCCCAATAAGTAGGCCGCGGCGACACCCCGTCAACGGCGACCTGCCGATCGCCGATTGGTCGCATTGCTTGCAGCGCAGGCAGGCATTATCACAGCGCTTTCAGGTGCAAGGTCGCTGCCGATGTCGATTTCCGAATTCCAGATGTTCCATGATCAGGAACGCAGCAACTGGGTGCGGTTGCGCACGCTCGTCACGCTGCGCTGGTTCGCCGCACTGGGTCAAGCGGTTGCGGCGATCGTTGCGGCGAATGTCTATCAACTCGAATTCCAGTACGGGCTTGTCGGCATCGTCATCGCGTGTTCCGTTCTTGCCAACCTGATATCGCGCTACAGCAACCCGGAAAACAAGCGGCTGTCGGAACGCGAAGCGCGGCTTTGGCTGTTCTTCGATCTTATCCAACTGGGGCTGCTGCTGTTTCTGACCGGGGGGCTGAACAACCCGTTCGCCTTGCTGCTGCTGGCCCCTGTCACCATTGCCGCGACCGTCCTGCATCTGCGCAGCACGATCTTTCTCGGCGTCGCAGCGATTTGCATGATCACGCTGATCAGCAATTTTCACATGCCCCTTCAAATGACGGACGGCCGTCTTCTGGCGTTGCCTTTGCTGTTCCAGTTCGGGTTCTGGCTGGCGCTTGTCATCGGTGTCGTTTTTCTGGCGATCTATGCCCGGCAGGTCACGACCGAAATGCACGCCATGGGCGAGGCGCTGTTAGCAACGCAGCTTGCTCTGTCACGCGAACAGAAACTGACAGACCTCGGGGGTGTCGTGGCTGCCGCCGCGCATGAGCTTGGCACGCCACTGGCCACGATAAAACTGGTCAGCACGGAACTGATGGAGGAACTTGAAGATTATCCCGAACTGCTGGAGGACGCGAACCTGATCCGGTCACAGGCCGACAGGTGCCGCGACATCCTTCATTCGATGGGACGGGTCGGCAAGGATGACCTTCATCTGCGGCAGGCCCCCTTGGAAACTGTGGTCCGCGAAGCGGCTGAACCGCATCTCAGCCGGGGCAAGATGGTGACGTTCGAAATCGCGCCTGAACAGGGATCGACGCAAACCCAACCCGTCATCAACCGCAGGCCGGAAATCATCCACGGGCTGCGCAACCTGATCCAGAACGCCGTCGATTTTTCGCAAAGCGAAGTCTGGATCGAGATGACATGGTCCGACAGCGCGATCAGCATCCGCATATCCGATGACGGCAGCGGCTTTCCGCAATCCGTCATCGGGCGCATCGGCGACCCTTATGTCCGCCGTCGCAGATTGGCAGAAGACGGCATTCGCCGTCCCGGATACGAAGGCATGGGGCTCGGCCTGTTCATCGCCAAGACCCTTCTGGAACGGTCGGGCGCGCAACTGACCTTTGCCAACAGCCGCAGGCACGGCCACGCAAGCTGGACCGGGCAAGCGACAGGCGGCGCGATCGTCGATGTCGTCTGGCCACGCGAAAAGGTCGTTCCCATCAACAAGGGCAATGCACCGGCGCTGGGCCAGAACGTCCCCATCAGACCATGGCCGTGACCCTGTCTCAGGCTTAACCCTCAGTTAACTTTACTGGGCGAGGGTCGGGGCCTGAACAGGCAAGGACCACTGCACAATGTCGCTGATTCTTTTGACCATCGCCGCAATGGCGATCGCCGCTGGCCTTGGCGCAACGCTGGCGACGCAGTGGCGCAGGAAATCGGCAGATGCGCCACGCGATCAGGCGCATCCGCCGCCGTCAGGGCCGGTTTTCCTGTTTCATGGCGACGACCTGATCGACACGACGCCAGACGCACAACAGTTGATCGCGCCGTTCAGCCTGATGCCGGACCGCGATGCGATGATCCATGTTCTTGATCCGCAGTTTCCAGGCCTTGCCGCGTATTTCGAATCCGCTGCCCAAAAGCCATGCAGGATTGTGCATCGGCACCACGAATCCGTGTGGATCGATGTTGACTGGCCTAACGGCCAGCTCCGTGTCGCGGTCGGTGGCACATGGCCCGACGACGCGGCCAGCACGCCCGGTCAGTTTGCCGCAAGTCAGCAAACTGCCGAACTGGCGATGCTGCGCGATGTCCTGCGCCACGCCCCGCACCTGATCTGGCGGACTGATGTCGAGGGCAAGCTGATCTGGGCCAATCAGGCCTATCTTGATTTCTGGGGGCGGCTTGACCCTGATAAACAGAACGTCATCGCCGGCAAGACATTTTGCACCGCTGATGCCGTGATCCCCGCCATGCGCCGGATTGCGGTGCCGATGCCAAAGACCGGCGCCGAACACTGGTTCGACGTCGTGACTGTTTGCCAAGGCACATCGCGCTTGCACTTTGCGACAGATGCCAACGCAACCGTGCGTGCCGATCAGGAAAGACGTAACTTTGTCCAGACCCTGGGAAAGACCTTCGCAGAACTGTCCATCGGGCTTGCGATATTCGACAAACGTCGCCAGTTGGCGACGTTCAACCCCGCGTTGCTGGACATGACACGGCTGGGGTTCGAATTCCTGAGTACACGTCCGACGATTGATACCGTGCTGGACCGCCTGCGCGAAACCCGCATTTTGCCCGAGCCCAAGAACTATGCGTCATGGCGGGATCAGTTCACCGCCGTCGAAACCGCCGCCAAGAACGGCACCTACAGCGAGGTATGGAACCTCCCCGACGGGCAGGCTTTTCGGGTCACAGGACGACCGCATCCCGATGGCGCATTCGCCTTTCTGTTCGAAGATATCACAGCAGAGCTTTCCCTGACCCGCCGTTTCCGTTCGGATATCGAAACCGGGCAGGCGGTCCTTGACGCCCTGCCCGATGCGATTGCGGTATTCACCACTGCCGGTACGTTGGTGATGTACAACCGCGCCTATGCATCGCTTTGGGACATGCCGACGGATCTGGGCCTCGAACACCGTGCCTTTGCTGCGGAAATGGCGGTGTGGCACACTTGCTGTACCGCGGCGACCGACTGGACCGACCTGCAGCATTTCATTCATCAGCCCGGCCCGCGCACACCATGGTCAGATGATGCCCTGCTCGCCGATGGGCGGATGCTGCGCTGTCAGGCAACACCGATTTCGGGGGGGATGACGATGGTGCGGTTCACTCTTGCACCGCGCAACCTGCCGGTCCTGCGCAAGCTGGCACAAAACGATCCAGCAATCCGCGCGGTGAAGCGCTGATTTCGACTTGCAGGTGATCATACAGACCATAAGGTCTTGGCATGATTTCCACCACACGCCAGATCAGCCTTGTTGACGAAGCAGCGACCAACCGGTTTGCCGCGGCGATGGCCGCATTGCTGCGCCCTGGCGACACCATCCTGCTCCAGGGTCCCATCGGTGCGGGAAAATCCGCCTTTGCCCGCGGCGTGATCCGCGCCCGTCTGAACCGGATGGAGGATGTGCCATCGCCCACCTTCACGCTGGTCCAAACCTATGACGCGCCAGATGGCGACATCTGGCACTGCGATCTTTACCGGCTGACCGACCCATCCGAAGTGCTGGAACTCGGCCTTGAAGACGCGTTCCAGACCGCAATCTGCCTGATCGAATGGCCTGACAGGCTGGGCCCTGATGCACCCGGTACCGCGCTGACGCTGACTTTTGCCGCACGCGCGGATGATCACATTGTCACCTTTGACGCGCCACCCGCGTGGCAGGATCGCCTGACTGGCCTGCATGTCTGACCGGGACCGCGCCATCGCCGCTTTTCTGGGACGTTCGGGCCATGACCGCTGGACGCAACAGCCTATCGCCGCCGATGCATCCGGCCGCCGGTACCTGCGGCTGACGGATGGTGCGGACACCCTCATCCTGATGGACGCGCCACCCGAGGCAGGCGAGAACGTCACCCCCTTTGTCGACATCGCCACATTTCTGGCGGATGCCGGGCTGCACCCGCCCGCGATACTGGCGCAGGACAGGCAGGCGGGCCTGCTTTTGCTGTCCGACCTTGGCCGCAACAGCGTGGCGCAATGGCTGGACCAGCACCCGGGCGAGGCGCTGCCGCTCTACCGCGCCAGTGTCGAAGTGCTGGTCCATCTGGCCACGGTGGCGCCTCCCGCGCTGGCACGGCTCACACCCGCCGTCGCAGGCGAAATGGTCGCGATCACCGGCCCCCATTACGCGCAACGCCCGGTGCCTGAACTCGTCATCGCCGTGACCCGCGCGATGGCGGCGTTGGTACCCACCCCCGACACGCTCGCGCTGCGGGATTATCACGCAGAAAACTTGATCTGGCGGCCCGATCTGACGGGCCTCGCACGGGTCGGCCTGCTGGATTTTCAGGACGCCTTTGTCGCGCCATTGGGCTATGATCTGGCGTCGCTGCTGCGCGACGCACGGCGCGATGTGCCCGACGATATCTGCACCGCGATGGTCGCGCATTTCAGCGCAGCGACCGGGGCAGGCCGTGATTTTCCGGCGCAACTGGCCTGTCTGGGGGCGCAGCGCAACTTGCGTATTCTTGGCGTTTTCGCGAGACTCGCGAAGGACATGAAAAAAACCCGCTATATCCCGATGATCCCGCGCGTCTGGGCGCAGTTGCATAAGGACCTCGCACATCCGGCGCTGGCCGATCTGCGCGACGTGGTGGCTGACCTGCTGCCACCACCGGACGCAGCCTTGCTGGCAAGGTTGCAGCGATGAGGTTTCCGGCGCTTTTGTTCGCGGCGGGGCTGGGCACGCGCATGGGTGATCTGGTCAAGGACCGGCCCAAGCCGCTGGTGCAGGTCGCAGGCAAACCGTTGATCGACCATGCGCTGGCGCTGACGGACGTGCCAGAGGTCGGCACAAAGGTCGCGAACCTGCATTACCACGCCGACATGTTGCGCCATCATCTGGCGGGGCAGGATATCCTGTTTTCCGATGAAACAGATATGTTGCGCGAAACCGGCGGCGGCTTGCGCCACGCGCTGCCGCTTTTGGGTGCTGGTCCCGTCATCACGCTGAACACCGACGCGGTCTGGCGCGGGCGAAACCCCATTGTGCAACTGGCCGCCGCGTGGCGCGACGGGATGGAGGCGCTTTTGCTGATCGTACCGCGCGACCGCGTCCACGGGCACAAAGGCGCGGGCGATTTCACCCGCGATGCGGAAGGCCGCCTGCACCGCGCAGCGGATGCGATCTATACCGGCGTGCAGATCATCCGTACCGAAACGCTGGCCGATGTGGCGCGGGACGCCTTTTCACTGAACCTGATCTGGGACGCCATGGCAGCGCGTGGCGGGCTTTATGGCGTGGTTTATGACGAGCAATGGTGCGATGTGGGGCAACCATCCAGTATTCCGCTGGCCGAGGCCATGCTGCATGTTTGACCCGACCACCAGCCCGCGCATTTTCGTCGAACCCTGCGGGGTCGATTACGCCAAGGGCCTTGTCGCGGGGCTGATGGCGCGGGCGGAAGGTATGCCACCCGAGGATTTCGCGCGGGTCGAAATCTACGTCAACACAGCCCGCATGCAGCGGCGCATCCGCGCGATGTTCGATGAAGGGCCGGCGCTGCTGTTGCCGCGCATACGGCTGGTGACGGACCTTGCCCGCGACCCGATATCAAAGGACGTGCCCCCTGCCGTGGCCCCTTTGCAGCGCCGTCTGGAACTGTCGCAACTGGTGGCCCAACTGCTGGAAAGCGAACCCGATCTGGCCCCGCGTGCAGCACTTTACGATCTGTCCGACAGTCTGGCCAGCCTGATGGATGAAATGCAGGGCGAAGGCGTCAGCCCCGATGCCATCGCCGCGCTTGACGTCAGCGACCAGTCCGGCCATTGGGCGCGCGCGCAGAAATTTCTGACGATCATCGCGCAGTTTTTCGACACCACCGGCCAGCCCGATACCGAGGCCCGCCAAAGGCTGGTGATCGAAACGCTGGCCGCGCGCTGGGCGGATGTGCCCCCCGATCATCCGGTGATCGTGGCGGGGTCCACGGGGTCGCGCGGGGCGACCGCGCTGTTCATGCAGGCGGTGGCGAAACTGCCGCAAGGGGCGATCGTGCTGCCGGGCTATGACACCGACCTGCCCGATACCGTCTGGTCCGCGATGGATGACGGGCTGACACATGAGGATCATCCGCAATACCGCTTCAAACGGCTGATGGACCTGATCGGCTTTGCCCCTGCTGATGTCGCGCGCTGGTCCGACCTTGCGCCGCAGCGCCCCGCGCGCAACCGGCTGGTGTCGCTGTCGCTGCGGCCTGCGCCCGTCACCAGCCAGTGGCTACAAGAAGGCCCCGAATTGGGAGATCTGATCGCCGCAACCGAAGGGCTGACTTTGCTGGAGGCCGCATCCCCCCGGGCCGAGGCAGAGGCCATCGCCCTGCGCCTGCGCCAGGCGGTGGAGGACGGGATCACCGCCGCCCTGATCTCGCCCGACCGGATGCTGACGCGTCAGGTGACCGCCGCCTTGGACCGATGGGACATCAGGCCCGACGACAGCGCCGGCACGCCCTTGCAATTGTCGCCACCGGGGCGGTTGCTGCGCCATGTGGCGGATCTGTTCGGCACGCAACTGACGGGCGAGGCGTTGCTGACATTGCTGAAGCATCCTTTGTGCCATTCGGGCGATGCCCAGCGTGGCGATCACTTGCGCCTGACGCATGATCTGGAACTGCACTTGCGTCGCAAGGGGCCGCCGTTCCCCACGGCCGAAACGTTGCTGCAATGGGCCACTGATCGCCCAGACCGCCAGCCTTGGGCAGAGTGGGTGGCAGGGCTGATTTCGGGCCTTGATGGCGTGGGCGACAAACATCTGGCCGACCATCTGGACGCGCATCTGACGCTGGCGGAATCCTTTTGCGCCGGTCCCGCCCTGTCCGGAGCCGGTGGCCTGTGGGCCGAGGCCGCAGGCCGCGAGGCGCAGCGCATCTGCACCGACCTGCGCATTCATGCGGGTTCCGGTAGCACCATGTCGCCCCGCGATTACGCAGCTTTGTTCGGCAAGATCCTGTCAGGCGGCGTCGTGCGCGACCGCGATGCAGGCCATCCGCAAATCCTGATCTGGGGCACGCTCGAGGCGCGGGTGCAAGGCGCCGATCTGACCATCCTTGGCGGCATGAACGACGGTGTTTGGCCAGAAGCCCCCGCACCCGACCCGTGGCTGAACCGGATGATGCGCGCACAGGCGGGGCTGCTTTTGCCCGAACGCCGCGTGGGTCTGTCGGCGCATGATTACCAGCAGGCCGTGGCAGGGCGCGAGGTCTGGATCACCCGCGCCAAACGGTCATCGGACGCGGAAACCATCCCGTCGCGCTGGGTCAACCGGCTGACGAACCTGCTGGGCGGCTTGCCCGCCCAAGGCGGTGACACCGCCCTGAAAGCCGTGCGCGCGCGCGGCGATGACTGGCTTGCAAAAGCAGCCAAGCTTGCCGCACCCACACGTGAAACGCCAAAGGCGAAACGCCCCGCGCCTTGCCCGCCGGTCGCGTCACGGCCCGACCAGTTTTCCGTCACGCAGATCAAGACGCTGATCCGCGACCCCTATGCGATCTATGCGCGCAAGGTGTTGCGGCTGGACCCTCTCGATCCGCTGACGCCCAGCGCGGATGCGCCGCTGCGCGGGGTGATCATCCACGGGATACTCGAGGATTTCATCAGGCAGAACCATGCGCCTGACGATCTGGACGCCTTGCTGGATATCGCGGCACAGCAGTTCGCCGAAAAATGCCCGTGGCCCACAAACCGCGCGCAATGGATGGCGCGGTTCGCACAGGCGGCGGTGGCGTTCTGCGCCGCCGAGGTGGACCGGCACGCCCTGTCCGACACGCGTCTGGTCGAGGAAAAAGGCAAGCTTCTGATCCCTGCCGTGGGCGTGACGCTGACCTGCAAGGCCGACCGGATCGACTTGACGCCAGACGGCACGGCGATCCTTTACGACTACAAGACCGGCACGATGCCCAGCCAGCCGCAGCAGGAAAAATTCGACAAGCAATTGCTGCTTGAGGTGGCGATAGTCGAAAACGGTGGCTTTGAAGGTGTCGGCCCCGTGCAGGTCGCGGATGCGCTGTTTGTCAGCATCAAGCCCGATGCAGCAACCAAGCAGGCACCGATGAAAGACAGTCCGACGGACGTGACCATGGCGGGAATGATTGCACTTTTGCAACATTGGCAGCAGCCTGACAGTGGATACACCGCCCGTTATGCGCTGTTTTCCAAGAACGACAGCGGAAGCTATGACCATCTGTCCCGCTTTGGCGAATGGGACACCAGTGACCCCGCACACCCCGAGGTGCTGACGTGAACCGCGACGCCGCCACCCAGCGGCAGGTCGATGCGGCCAATCCGCGGATCTCGACATGGCTTACGGCCAATGCGGGGTCGGGCAAGACCCGCGTACTGACCGACCGCGTGGCGCGCCTGCTGCTGGAGGATGTATCGCCGCAGAACATCCTGTGCCTGACCTATACCAAGGCCGCCGCCGCCGAAATGCAGAACCGGCTGTTCAAGCGTCTGGGCGCTTGGGCGATGATGCCCGACAATGCGTTGCGCGACGATCTGCGTGGCCTGGGCGTGGACCGGTCCATCGACGCGGATCAGCTGCGCGCCGCGCGCACCTTGTTCGCGCGGGCGATCGAAACGCCGGGTGGCCTGAAAATCCAGACGATCCATTCCTTTTGCGCCGGTGTGCTGCGCCGCTTTCCGCTGGAGGCGGGCGTCAGCCCCCAGTTCCGCGAAATGGAAGACCGCGCCGCGCAACTTTTGCGCGCCGATGTGATGGACCAGTTGGTGCAGGGCGACGCGGCGGATGCCGTCCAAGGGATGCTGCGGCATTTCACCGGCGATGATCTGGCGAAACTGACCGCCGAGGTGGCGCGCCACAAGGCGGCGTTTGAACAAACCACCCAGCGCGCCGACATTTGCCGCACGCTTGCCATCGATCCGGCCATCACGGCGGAAAGCCTCGTTTCGCGTGTGCTCGATGCCGATGCCATCGCGGCCATCCGCCAGTTCCAGCAGATCTGCGCCACAGGCAGCGTGACGGACCAGAAGGCCGCGCACAAATTGCGCGCTGTCGCTGCCGATGGCACGGCACGGTTGTCGGACCTGCAGCTGCTGGAAGGGATTTTCCTGTTCGGGGATTCCGCAAAAGACCCTTTTGGCCCCAAGATCGGCAGTTTCCCGACCAAGGCGGTGCGCGCAGCCCACCCCGAGCTGATTGCGGATATCGACATCCTGATGGAACTGGTCGCCGAGGCGCGTCAGGACCGGATGGCGCTTGCCGCTTTGGACCGCACCCTCGCCCTTTACGCCTTTGGCCGCGCGTTCGTCCCCGCCTATGAGGCGCGCAAGCTGGCCATGGGGGCGCTGGATTTCGACGATCTGATCAGCAAGGCGCGCGCGCTTTTGACCGATCCGGCGGTCGCGCAATGGGTGTTGTTCCGGCTTGATGGCGGGATCGACCATGTGCTGGTGGACGAAGCGCAGGATACCAGCCCCGCGCAATGGGACGTGGTCGAAACGCTGACGCAGGAATTTGCCACCGGCGCGGGGTCGCGGCCCAACCGCGAACGCACGGTGTTCGTCGTCGGCGACAAGAAACAGTCGATCTATTCCTTCCAGGGGGCCGATCCCGCCGCCTTTGACAAGATGAAGGCGCATTTCCGTGCGGCACACAAAGCAATCGGCAAGCCTTTCGAGGCCACATCGCTCGACCATTCGTTCCGGTCGTCGCAGGCGATCCTGTCGGTTGTCGATGCCACGTTTACGGGCGAACAGGCGGCGGGGATGGACGACAGCCTGACCCATATCGCGTTCAAGGACCGGATGCCGGGGCGCGTCGATCTGTGGCCCGTGATCGAAGCCGCCAAGACCGAGGATAACCGCCCCTGGTATCAGCCTGTCGACCAACCGGGCGAGGCTGACCACAATGTCCAGATGGCCCAGCGCATCGCGGACCAGATCAGCCATATGATCGCAAATGAAACCATCCCTGTGGAGGACGGCAATTCCGGCACCTACAAGCGCCGCAGGGTGACGGCGGGGGATTTCCTGATCCTTGTGCAGCGCCGGTCCGACCTGTTCGCCGAGATCATCCGCGCCTGCAAGGCGGCGGGACTGAACGTCGCCGGTGCCGACCGTTTGCGCGTGGGGGCGGAACTGGCGGTCAAGGATCTGGCGGCGCTGCTGTCCTTTCTCGCGCTGGCCGAGGATGATCTGTCACTGGCGGCTGCCCTGCGGTCGCCGCTGTTCGGCTGGTCGGAACAGGACCTGTTCACGCTGGCGCATCATCGCGGCGACAAGGAATTCCTGTGGGAAGCTCTGCGCAAGGCGCCGCATCCCGACACACTGGCCGTGCTGGACGACCTGCGCGGCAAGGCCGATTTCCTGCGCCCCTACGACCTGATCGCCCGCATCCTGACCCGCCACGACGGGCGGCGCAAACTGCTCGCGCGGCTGGGGCCAGAGGCCGAAGACGGGATCGACGCGCTGTTGTCGCAGGCGCTGGCCTATGAACAGACCGGCGTGCCCAGCCTGACGGGGTTTCTGACATGGATGCAGACCGACGATCTGGAGGTCAAACGCCAGATGGACAGCCAGGGCGACAAGATCAGGGTGATGACCGTCCATGGCGCCAAGGGGCTGGAAGCGCCCATCGTGATCCTGCCCGAAACCATGAAGCGCAAGAACGATTTCAAGGGCGACATCCTGTCCGCCCCCGATTGCGTGATCTGGAAAACGCCAAGTGCGGCAACGCCCGCTGCGGTGGTCGCCCTGCGCGAGGCCGTGCTGGCCAAGCAGGACGAGGAACGCCTGCGCCTGCTGTATGTCGCGATGACGCGGGCGGAAAAATGGCTGATCGTGGGGGCGTCGGGCGATGTGGGCGATGGTATGGACAGCTGGTACAACATCGTTGCCGCCGGGATGAAGGAACGTCAGGCCGAAACCGCGATGTCGGGCGATCTGGAGGTGCAGCGCGTCGCTTATCTCGATTGGGACGGGCTGGATCTCGTGGAAAAGCCAGCAGTCACAGCACCCGAAGTGGTCGTGCCGGAATTCGGCACGCTGCCCGATATCGCGCGCAGCAAGACGATTTCCCCGTCGGATTTACCGGGGGCCAAGGTCCTGCCCCGCGATGTGACGGAAGATGACGAAGACGCCACGGAACGCGGCACGCTGATCCACCTGTTGCTGGAACATCTGCCGCGCACTGCCCCTGCCGACAGGGCGGGGCTAGGCTATGCGCTGGTGCCGACCGACCCCAGCCTGACGGACAGCGTGATCCGGCTGCTGGACCAACCCGCGCTTGGCCATCTGTGGACAGATGACGCGCTGACCGAGGTGCCGGTCACCGCCGATCTGCCGCCTTTGGGCCGTATCCACGGCACGATCGACCGGCTGATCCTGACACCGACGACCGTGCTGGCGGTCGATTACAAGACCAACCGCATCGTGCCCGACAGCCCCGCGCAAACACCGCTGGGCGTGTTGCGCCAGCAGGCGGTCTATGATGCGGCGCTGCGGCAGGTGTTTGCAGACCGGCAAATCACGGTCGCGATCCTTTGGACGGCGACGGCGGAACTGATGGTCTTGCCTGAAACGCTGCTTCACGAAACGATGGCGGGTCTTGCCACGGCTTGACCATTGCGCCGCACGTTCCTACGTTCGCGGTCCAGTGAATGACGCCAAGGAGCATCCCAATGGCCACCGTAGCAGTAACAGACGCAACCTTTGACGCCGAAGTGCGCCAGTCCGATATCCCCGTCGTCGTGGATTTCTGGGCGGAATGGTGCGGCCCTTGCAAACAGATCGGCCCCGCTTTGGAAGAACTGTCCAACGAGATGGCCGGCAAGGTGAAAATCGTCAAGGTCAACGTCGACGACAACCCGAATTCGCCGGCACAGATGGGCGTGCGCGGCATCCCCGCGCTGTTCGTGTTCAAGAACGGCCAGGTCGTCGCCAATAAGGCCGGTGCAGCCCCCAAGGCCGCGATCCAGGGCTGGATCGAAGCCTCGATCTGATCGTCACACAGGCCAGCCATGGCCGCGCAAGACCCGTGCAATCTGGTCTTGCGCGTCCGGTCTGCCTGCGTTGATCGCCTGCGTTTGCAGGAACCAGTAAAGATAGGCCGCGTAATCGGGTGTGTGGCGCATGACAGCGCCGAACGTAGCCTGCGCGCCGATATCGCCGACGTTCAGCGCGATGTGGTGAAAATCCGATTTTGCGAACAGGATCGCGGGTTTGTTGAAAAAGAACCCTTGAAGCGCCACGCCTGAATTCTGCGTCACGATGTAATCGCAGGTCCGCAGATACCGCGCAGGTTCGCCGGTGCGGATGTAAAGCCGGTCATTTTCGGCCATCAGGGTTTCCAGCGCCTGATGATCCTCTGGTCCATAGACCTCGGAGGGATGCAGCGTCGCCATGACCGGCCGTTTCGGATCGTGGCGCAGGATCGTGCGGATCATATTGATCGGGCTACAGTGCTGAAAAGACCGCTGCACCGTCAGACGCCCTTGCAGCGGGACATAGACGAACCCGTCGTTGCGCGTTTCGCGCACAGCATCGTCAAACAGGCGCTTTTGCCACAAGAAGCAAAAGTTTGCGGCCTTGCGGTCATCGACAAGCCCGGGGTCGAACGCGATTTCCGCAACGGGCCAATCCCAACGCTCTGCCTGCTTTTCGATGTGCCAGAATGGAAAAATGTAGGTCTTGCGCATTGTCAGGCTGCGATCATTGACGGGCCGGTCCATCAGGAAAACCCCGCGACCGGGTCGCGCCAGGGCGCGCAGCCGCGCAATGTCATCGTCGTTGTCAAAAGCGACCGACAATCCCGCACCAGTCAGCACCTTGCAGATCAGCGCAATAAAGTTATGCCGTCCCTCCTCTGCCTGCTTGCGCAGCTTGGGATGCAGGTAAAACGTGACAATGCTGGCGGCGCTCATCCGATCACGCTAGCCTTGCGTTTGGTCAGCGGCAAGGTAGCGGGGTTGTTTGCCCTGCACGCTGCCGCCATATAAACCGCAGGCAAAACGGAGATGGTGACGATGGCGCAAGACAACTTTCCCGGCTGGCACGGCACCACGATCATCGGGGTGCGCAAAGGCGGCAAGGTCGTGATCGCAGGTGACGGGCAGGTGTCGCTGGGCCAGACGGTCATCAAGGGCACCGCGCGCAAGGTGCGCCGCCTGTCACCGGGCGGGCAGGATGTGATCTGCGGTTTCGCAGGGTCCACCGCCGATGCCTTTACCCTGCTGGAACGGCTGGAGAAAAAGCTGGAGGCGACGCCGGGCCAGTTGGCCCGCGCAAGCGTCGAGCTGGCCAAGGACTGGCGCACCGACAAATACCTGCAAAAGCTGGAAGCGATGCTGATCGTCAGCGACGGCAAGGAAATGTTCGTCATCACCGGCGCAGGCGACGTGCTGGAACCCGAACATGACGTGACCGCGATCGGATCGGGCGGCAATTACGCGCTGGCCGCCGGACGCGCGTTGATGGACAGCGACCTGTCCGCCGAAGACATCGCGCGCAAGGCCATGGCGATTGCCGCAGATATCTGCGTTTACACCAACGGCAAACTGACGGTGGAGAGTATCGGATGATCAACCGCGACGACCTGAAAGCGGCCGTCGGCAGCGGGCTTTTGACGGAGAGGCAGGCCGCCAATCTGATCAGCCTTGCCGACAGCCGCCGTGGCGCGCGCGAGGCGCTGAGCGAAGGTGACGAACCGTTCGAGCTGTTCAAAGGCTTCAACGAGATTTTCATCGTGATCGGTCTGCTGATCCTGTCGTCAGGCTGGTGGGGTGTTGTCACGCTTTTTCTTGGCGGAAACCAGATCTTCAACTTGCAGGACTATGCCTTGGGCGTGTCTTTGGCGGGGGCAGGATTTCTCTGGTTGCTGTCGGAATACTTTATCCGCAAACGACGCATGGTGGCACCTGCCATCGCGCTGTCGGTCATGTTCGCGGCAAATGCCGCGTTCGGTTTTATCGCCGTGATGTCGGAACCGTTCATGATCGCGCAAGGCGATTATTCCAGCGTGCCGTTTCCACTATTCATCGCGACGCTTGCCCTTGCGGTCTATTGGTGGCGGTTTCGCGTGCCATTCGCGATGGCGATGATCGCGGTCGGGCTGTTCGTGGTGGCGATCATCTTTACCGCCAGCCGGGGGGGCCGGATCGAAGGGATGAGCGACTTGTTCCTGTTGTCGGCGGGCGGGCCTTTTGCCTGGATCACGCTGGGGCTGGGCCTGCTGGTGTTCGCAGTCGCAATGGCCTTTGACATGAGCGACCCGCACCGCGTCACGCGGCGGTCGGCCAACGGGTTCTGGCTGCATGTCGTGGCCGCACCTGCATTGGTGAACACGGTTGCCCTGTCGTTGCTGGATCAGCAGAGCGGCGGGTCGAACCTGATCCTTCTGGGCTTCCTTGCGCTGTTCGCCATCGTCGCCATCGTCATCGACCGGCGATCGTTCCTGATCGCTGCCATCGGTTACATCGTCGTGCTGGCAGGCACCGTGCTGGACGGTGGCGGTGCGGCCTATACCGTGCTGGTGCTGGGAATCGTGCTGTTGCTGCTGGGTGCGTTCTGGGAACGGATCCGTGCCCGCATCCTGCGTCTGATGCCTGGCTTCGTGCCGCTACACAGACTTCCTCCTTCTCATAGCCAAGGACTGACATGACAGACCTGACCCCCCGCGAAATCGTCTCCGAACTCGACCGTTTCATCATCGGACAGGCCGAGGCCAAGCGCGCCGTCGCCGTCGCCCTGCGCAACCGCTGGCGGCGCAAGCAGCTGGGCGACGACCTGCGCGACGAGGTGTATCCCAAGAATATCCTGATGATCGGGCCCACCGGCGTGGGCAAAACCGAAATTTCGCGCCGCTTGGCGAAACTGGCGCGCGCGCCCTTCATCAAGGTCGAAGCGACGAAGTTTACCGAGGTCGGCTATGTCGGCCGCGACGTGGAACAGATCATCCGCGATCTGATGGATACCGCCATTCTGGATACCCGCGAACATATGCGCGAGGACGTGCGCACCAAGGCCCGCGAAGCCGCCGAGGAACGCGTCATCACCGCGGTCGCCGGCACGGACGCCCGCGAAGCCACGCGCGAGATGTTCCGCCGCAAGCTGAAATCAGGTGAACTGGACGACACGATCATCGAATTGGAACTGACCGACACTTCCAACCCGATGGGCGGCTTTGAAATCCCCGGACAACAGGGCGGCATGATGAATCTCGGCGATCTGTTCGGCAAGGCGATGGGCGGGCGCACGGTCAAAAAACGCATGACGGTTTCCGAAAGCTATGATGCGTTGATCGCGGACGAGGCGGACAAGCTCTTGGACGATGAAACCGTCACCAAGGCCGCATTGGAAGCGGTGGAACAATCCGGCATCGTGTTTCTGGACGAGATCGACAAGGTCTGCGCCCGTGCCGACGCGCGCGGTGCCGATGTGTCGCGCGAAGGCGTGCAGCGCGACCTGCTGCCCCTGATCGAAGGCACGACCGTGTCCACCAAACACGGGCCGATCAAGACCGACCATATCCTGTTCATCGCCTCCGGTGCGTTCCACGTCGCCAAACCGTCCGACCTGTTGCCCGAATTGCAGGGGCGTCTGCCGATCCGGGTGGAACTGCGCGCCCTGAACGAAGGCGACTTTGTCCGCATCCTGACCGAAACCGATAACGCGCTGACGCTGCAATATTCCGCGCTGATGCAGACGGAACAGGTAACCGTCACCTTCACCGAGGACGGGATCAAGGCATTGGCCAAGATCGCCGCCGACGTGAACGAAGCGGTGGAAAACATCGGCGCCCGCAGGCTTTATACCGTAATGGAACGGGTGTTCGAGGATCTGTCCTTCAACGCGCCCGACCGTGGCGGCGAGGAAATCGCCGTCGATGCTGATTTCGTGGAAAAGCATCTGGGAGAATTGTCCCGCTCGGTGGATGTCAGCCGCTACGTGCTGTGATCTTCGGTTGGTGCTTGTTAGGTTGACTCAAGTGTGTGATTATGACTCATCGTGTAGGAGTGATTCGATGTCAGATCTAATCAACAGGCTCAACCAGTCTGGTTTGCTAAGGCGCAATGAGGGTGCTGCATTGCGCACTGAAAATGTGAGCTTCCACGAAGTCAATTTTTCGATGTATGGTCAGTTCACGCCAATCACAGTTAGATCGAGTTCAATCACCAAAGATGCCTACATGGAACGAGATAGATCGGGAAATTCAAAGCAGAGAGCTTAACTGAGAAGATATAGTCGAAGTCTGTGACAAGCTTCGGTCCAGCTATCTTAGCAAGCTATCGGACCATGTTGGGCGACCCGTGATCGCTTACTACTCCGGTTATCTGCAGCAACCCCCACATCCATCGTCATCTATTGATGATTTTGACATGAATGGCTTTATGGCTGTAATCCATAACTTGGATCGCAGCCGCGGCCTTGATCTTCTTATCCAGACTCCCGGTGGAAGTATCGAAGCAACCCGAGCACTTGTAGAATACCTGTACAGCATGTTCGGCAAAGATATTCGTGTCATTGTTCCGCACTGTGCATTCTCGGCGGGCACGATGATTGCTTGTGCTAGCAAGACTATCATCATGGGGAAGCATTCAAGCTTAGGCCCTACTGACCCACAAGTTCGCGGCGTACCTGCGATGGGTGTTATTGAAGAAATAAAGACCGCTTTAGAAGAAGTTAGGGCAGATCCCTTGCGTCAAATCGTTTGGCAGGAAGTGTTCAGACAGTTTCCTCCAGCTTTCATCTCAAATTGCGAAAGAGCAATCGAGGGAACCAAGCAAATGGTAATGACTTGGCTCGCCGAGAATATGTTCGCCGGTGAAGAAGATTCTAACGCAAAGGCTGCAGCGACTATAGCTCACTTGATGAGCTTCAAAGAAACCACCGAGCATGGTCACCATTTTCTACGGAGAAAATGCTCAGACATTGGACTAAACATTGTTGGACTTGAAGATGACCAAAAGCTGCAGGAGTTGGTTTTGTCGGTTCATCATTCCTATGTGGCATCGTTCGCTCGTGTGAAGACTATCAAGTTTATCGAAAATTCGTCAGGCGCGAGTTGGAATGTTTCCGCAGACTAATTTTTGATTTTGTTTGGTGTATACTTTTAACTTCCACTTAACCGGATCATGACTACGGCATGACCGGTTTGCGCAGCTACCTGACCTTTATCGGAGACAACGCGCCCTTCCTTGCGACGGGTGCGCTGTTGTCGTTTCTGTCCAGCTTCGGGCAGACCTTTTTCATCTCGATCTTCGGAGGTGAAATCCGGGCCGATTACGGCCTGACCAACGGCGAATGGGGCCTGATCTATATGGTCGGCACCGGGGCTTCGGCCTTGCTGATGGTGTTCGCAGGTGGGTTGGCCGACCGTTTTCGCGTGCGCAGCCTTGGTATCGTCGTGGTCTGGATGCTGGCGCTGGCTTGTCTGGCGATGGCGTTCAATCCGGCGGTGGCGCTGTTGCCTTTCGTCATCTTCGCACTGCGGTTCACCGGACAGGGCATGACCAGCCATGTGGCCGTCGTGTCGATGGCGCGCTGGTTCGTCGCCACACGCGGGCGGGCTCTGGCTATCGCCGCGTTCGGCTTCATGCTGGGCGAAGCGACATTGCCGCTGACGATGGTCTGGCTGAAATCCTTTATCGACTGGCGGATGCTGTTCGTCGGCAGTGCCGTGTTCTGCGTGCTGGCAAGTGCGGTGCTGTTCCGTCTTCTCCGTCTGGAACGCACGCCGCAATCCGTGGCGGAAAGCAACCAGTCCACCGGCATGGACGGCCGCTACTGGACCCGAGCCGAGGCGCTGCGCCATCCGTTGTTCTGGGTACTTGTGCCTGCGGTCATGTCGTTTTCCGGTTTCGGCACCGCGTTCTGGTTCCATCAGGCCCATTTCGCAGAAATCAAGGGCTGGTCGCACCTGTCACTGGTCGCGGTCTTTCCGCTGGGCACGGCCGCGCTGCTGTTTTCCACCATCGTCTATGGCTGGGCCGTCGACAGGTTCGGCGCAGTGCGGCTGTTGCCAATCTACCTGTTGCCGCTGGTCGTGGCCTTCGTGCTGCATTGGTATGCGCCCTCGCTTTGGTGGACGGCGATTGCTATCATCCTGATGGGGCTGGCGGGCGGCGGGCAGGCGACGATCCTGAACGCCTGCTGGGCAGAGCTTTACGGCACGCGGCATATCGGGGCGATCAAATCGGTGGCGACGGCGCTGATGGTGCTTGGCTCCGCCATCGGGCCGGGGTTCAGTGGCTGGCTGATCGACGCGGGCGTCGGGTTCGAGGTGCAGCAATTGGGCTATGCCGCGCTGTTCGCTTTTGCCTCGCTTATCATGATCGTGCCAGTCAGACAGGCGCGGATCGCGCTAACGCCTGCGGCGTAAATAGACGTAATAGGCCCCGTGCCCGCCGTGTTTCAGATGCGCGGGTGTGACTTGCAGGATCGCCTGCGCCAAGGGCGGCATGGCCATCCATTGTGGCACCTGATGGCGCAATACGCCGTTGCGGGTGGGGATCGGGCCGCCATCGTCGCGGTCCTTGCCTTTGCCGGTGATGACCAGAACCAGCCTGCGCCCGATCGCCTGCGACCCAAGGATGAAGGCCAGCAATTCGGGATGCGCCTCGGCCATCGTCATCCCGTGCAGGTCGATCCGCGCCTCTGGTACCAGCTTGCCGCGCTTCATCTTGCCAAAAGATTTGTTATCCATGTTGACGGGCGCATTGGCCAAGCGGTGCGTGATGCTGGGCAGCAGGTCGTTGGGCCGGTGCGCATTGGCCTTTTGACCAACGCGAAAATCGGGCAAGGGGTCGCGCGGCGCGACGGTCTTCTTGTGCACGGGTGATAGCGGGGCGGGGTCGGGTTTTGCCTCGGGGGACATCGGCTTGGTCGTGCCCTTGACGCGATCCCACAGCGCGCGTTCTTCGGGGGACAGATGGCGTGGCTTGCGCATCAGATAACCCCCGCGACCATGCGGTCCGCAACCGCGATTGGGAGCAGCACGATCATCCGGCCACCATGTTTCACGCCGCCCGCAATAGCGCCTGCCGCATCACCCGTCCCGAAGAAAATATCCGCGCGCTGCGCACCCTTGATCGCTGATCCTGTATCCTGCGCGACCATCAGCCGCGTGATCGGGTCGGGCGCGTCCTTTTCGATCCAGACCGGCGCGCCCAGCGGCACATGATCGGGATCAACCGCAATCGTCCGCCCTGCCGTGACAGCGCGTTTCATCGCGCCAACAGGGCCATCATCATCCGCCAGATGGGTCAGTTCGCGAAAGAACACATAGCTTTCGTTCATCCACAGCAGATTGCGCCCGGCAACAGGGTTCTGGCTGACCCAATCCCGGATGAAGGCAGCCGATACCCTGTCCGGCGACACAACACCGCGCGCGACCAGTTCCTTGCCGACCGACGTATAGGGCAGCCCGTTTTTGGCCGCGAAACCCAAGCGCAGGACGGACCCGTCCGGCAGACGGATGCGCCCCGACCCTTGCACCTGCAGGAAAAACGCATCGACCGGATCGGCAAGCCATGCGATCTCGTGGCCCTTGGCAAGGTCATCTTCCGCGATCTGGCGACGTGTCGCCCCTGTGGGCAGATCCGGCGGCACGGCGTGAACAGGATAGCGGAACCTGTCATCAGGCACGCGCGCACCCACGATTTCAGGCTCATAATAGCCGGTGAATAGCATGGGCGCGCCATCGGTGATCATCACAGGGCGGAAATACAATTCGAAAAAACCGCGTGGGTCGGTGCTGGTTGGCGCCAGATGGCAAGCGGCCTGCCACCAAGGGTCGGTGATGCGGTCGGTTGTCTTGCAGAAAACGTCAAGGGCGGCGCGATGATTATCGGCCGCCCATCCGTTCAAGTCATTGAAACTACAAATCTGATATGCCGCATTGGCCATCGTGCTGCCTGTTTTTCCGATAGGCTGCCAACAGCTGCCGCCGGATCATTCGCCCGTGGCGACCAGTTTCCAGTTCGGATCACCGCCATCCATCTTGCGCGCAAAGGTCCACGTATCCTTGAGCCGCTTGATTTCTTTCTCGCTGCCTTCGACGACTTCGCCTTCGGCATTGCGGACCACAGATGTCATCTCGCTTTTGAAGCGGACGGAAACCTCGCCTTCCTTGGTCATCTCGTCAAATTCCGCGTGGGCGAGCGTCATGTCGCTGATACCGATAAAGTTTGCGGTGACGGTCAGACCCTGGCGCTGGCGTTCATCAACGACGCTGGCGAAAGCTTCGTAGACGTCCTGCGAAATGAACGGCACGATACTGTCCAGATCGCTGTTCTCGAACGCCATCAGGATCATTTCATAGGCACCCCGCGCGCCACCCAGAAATTCGCTGACATTGAAATCGGGGTCGACCCGCTTCATCGCGGCAAGTGCCTTGGCCGCAGCCGAGCTTTCTTCGACGTGATCCGTGATGTCGAGATCGGGCCCGCCTTCGATCACATCGAAATCAGGCTTGCGGCGTGTGGTCGTTTCCTGCCGTGTCACGGCAGGTTTTTCAAAACCTTCGCGCGTGCCCAGAACGCCACGCAAGCGCAGGATCAGGAAAACAGCGATGCCCGCAAGCACCAAAAGCTGGATAATCGGAGAGTTCATCAGGACCTCGTGTCAGAACAAGGCATGGAAACATGCCCTTTGGTTTCTTATGTAGGTCACGGGTCCGGTCAAGTCCACCGTGCCCACCAACAAGTTATGAAAGGCCCACGCCATGTGGCTTTTGTTTGCATTCATCGCTGTGCCGATGATTGAAATCGCGCTCTTCATTCAGGTCGGCGGCCTGATCGGGGTCTGGTGGACCTTGCTGATCGTGCTGGCCACGGCATTGGCCGGATCGTATCTGGTCCGGCATCAGGGCCTGCACGAGCTTGGTAAGCTGCAACGCTCGTTTTCGGATCTGAAGGACCCGACCGAACCCTTGGCGAACGGGGCAATGATCCTTTTCGCGGGGGCCTTGTTGTTAACGCCCGGTTTTTTCACGGATGCGGTGGGTCTTTCACTGCTTGTGCCCGCTGTACGGCGCGCAGCCTTTCTCTGGATCAAGGCGCGTGTGCGGTTTGCTAAGTTCGAGGCCCGTCAAGATCCAACAGAACCCCGGCGCCCCGCCGACACGGTCATCGATGGCGAGTTCGAGGAGATATCACCCGAGAAACGCCCGACACATCCACCGTCCAAATGGACCCGGCATTGAGCCTGCGGACGTGGGCTGCTAGGAACAGGCAACCAAATAGCAACCACAGCAGGTTTTCATGACTGATACACCCGATAACGCCGCCCCAACCACAGGTGCCGCACCGCAACAGCAACAGATCACCAGCCGCGTTCTGGCGCAGTATATCCGCGACATGTCGTTCGAAAACATCCTGGCCCAGAAGGGCGTGAAGGGTGACGCGCAGCCGGAAATTCAGGTGCAGGTCAATCTGGACGCCCGCAAACGCACGGCGGACCAGCAGTTCGAGGTGATCACCAAGCTGAACATCACCAGCAAGACCAAGACGGCAGGCGAACCCCTCTTCGTGCTGGAAATCGAATATGCCGGCGTGTTCCACGTCGAAGGCGTCCCCGAAGAACAGATGCACCCATATCTGCTGATCGAATGCCCGCGCATCACCTTCCCGTTCCTGCGCAGGATCGTCAGCGACGTCACACGTGACGGCGGTTTCCCCGCGCTGAACCTTGAGACGATTGATTTTCTTGCACTTTACCGTGCTGAATTGGCACGTCGTGCCGAGGCTGACAAGAAAGTCGTCAACTAGCCACGTTTCCAAAGCGCCGCGTCGCCCATCGCCTCGACAAAGGCTGTATGGGCGGCGGTTTCTTCGGGTGTGATGCGTGGTGCCAACGGCACAGGGCGCGGCCCGGCGCGCCATGCCGTGCCGTCCTGTTTCGTGCTGCCTGCGCCGCCTTGGGCCAGCGCGAAATCGGGCTGACGACCGCCGATCAGCTCCAGATAGACTTCTGCCAGAATTTCACTATCGAGCAGCGCGCCGTGCAAGGTGCGTGACGAATTGTCGATACCAAAGCGACGGCAAAGCGCGTCGAGAGAGGCCGGAGAGCCGGGAAATTTGCGCCGTGCGATGGCCAGCGTATCAACCGCGCGATCCATCGGCAGGGCAGATTTGTACAGCCAGCCGAGTTCGGCATTCAGGAATTTCATGTCGAACGCGGCATTGTGAATCACCAGCTTTGCATCACCGATGAAGGCCAGAAAATCGTCGGCGATATCCTTGAACAGCGGTTTGTCGGCCAGAAAGTCATCACCCAAGCCGTGAACGGCAAAGGCTTCGGCAGGCATGCTGCGCTGGGGGTTGATGTATTGGTGATAGGTGCGGCCCGTCGGCACATGGCGGATCAGTTCAACCGCACCGATTTCGACGATCCGGTCGCCTTCGCCGGGTTCAAAGCCGGTGGTTTCGGTGTCCAGAACGATTTCGCGCATGTCTTACCCCGTCAGCTTTGTGATCAGTTCTTGCACGGCGGCGCGGGTGTCGTCCAGCGTCAGCGTCTCGATCAGATAATCGGCGCGGGCCCGTTTTTCGGCGTCGGGGATCTGGCGTTGCAGGATCTGGTCGAGGTGCGGAGACGTCATGCCGGGCCGGGCAAGGACACGGTTGCGCTGGACATCCGCGGGCGCAGTGACGACAAGAACGGATGAAAGCCAGTCGTCCGCCCCCGTTTCGAACAAGAGCGGAATGTCAAAAACCAGAAGGGGCACTAAATGATCCGCGATAAAAGCCTGCCGGTCGGCCGCCACCAGCGGGTGCACGATCTGTTCTATCTTGCCCAAGGCGGTCGGATCAGCGGCGATGATGTCCTTCAATTTGTCGCGTGACACGGCGCCATCAACGATGGCATCTGGATAGACGAGGCGCAGCGCGGGGACGGCAGCGCCACCTTGGGCATAAAGCCGATGCACCACGGCATCGGCATCCCAGACCGGCACGCCCGCATCGCGGAACATTTGGGCGGTCGTGGATTTGCCCATACCGATCGACCCGGTCAGGCCCAGATAATGCGTCATGACAAGACAGCGCGGCGCAGTTTGTCGTCAACCTCTGGCCGTTTGCCAAACCAGCGTTCGAAACCGGGTACGCCTTGATGCAACAACATGCCAAGACCATCGACCGTGACGCAGCCTTTTTCAGCAGCGGCATCAAGGAACTTGGTGCGCAGCGGCGTGTAGACGATATCCGTCACCACGGTCCCTGAACGGAGCCCGTCAAGCGGCACGCGGAATTCCTGCCCCCCGGTCATGCCAAGCGAGGTCGTGTTCACCACAGTCGCGGCATCGGGCAACACGGTCCCCGCCTGCACCCAATCGACGATACGGATACGGGCACCGAAATCAGCGCGCAAGGCTTCGGCCTTGGGACGGGTGCGGTTGGTGAGGATGATTTCGGGCGCGCCAGCCTCGATCAAGGACACGATGACGGCGCGCGCGGCACCGCCTGCGCCAAAGACGACGGCAGGGCCGGTCTTGGCATCCCAGCCGGGCGCGCCCTGGCGGAGGTTTTCCAGAAATCCGTAACCGTCTGTATTATCTGCGAATACTCGACCGTCTTCCTTGAACGTCAACGTGTTGGCCGCCCCGATCAGCGTCGCGCGGTCGGTCAATTGATCGGCGATCTGAAGGACCGCAACCTTGTGCGGCAGGGTCACGTTCACACCGACATACCCCTGATCCGGCAAGGACCGGAGCGTGCGGTGCAGCGCGTCCTCGGTCACCTGCAAGGCGTCATAGCTGCCTTCGATGCCATAGCGCTGCAACCAATGCCCGTGCAGTTTGGGCGATAGCGAATGGCTGACCGGGTTGCCGATCACACCGGCGCGGGGAAAGTCTGTCATGATGGCAATGTTCCGCGAAGCGTCAGATATGACAAGAGTTCAAGCAGGGGCAGGCCAAGAACATTGAAATAATCTCCTTCGATGCGTGTAAAAAGTCGCACGCCTTCTTCCTCGAGCTTGTAGGCACCGACAGCGTGGCGGATGCTGTCCCAGTTCCGGTCCACATAGGCAGCAAGATAGTCGTCGGATGCGTCACGCATATGAAGGCGGACGACACCGACATGCCGCCAAAGCGGCCTGCCTTCACCATAGATGACGGCGGCCGAGAGTAGTTGGTGTTTCCGACCGCGCAGGGCGCGCAACTGGGCGAGCGCGGCGGCGGGCGTTTCCGGTTTGGCGAAGATGTCCTGATCGACGGCAAGGATCTGGTCGCAGCCGATCACCAGCGCGTCGGGATGTTTCGCGGCGACGCGTTGAGCCTTGAGTTCAGCAAGCGTGTCCGCAATGTCGCGCGGCGACGCATTTTCGGATTGCAACGACGCACGCACGGCGTCCTCGTCGATCCGGGCGACGTGGACGTCAAAGACGACGCCTGCGTTGCGCAGCAGCTGCGCCCGGATGTCAGAACCGGACGCGAGGATGATCTTTTCTTGCATGTGGATAACCTGATGGAAAAATCCGTGGCAACTGGCCGGGAAACGAACCCTAAGATGGGTGTTACCGCCTGACTGTGTAGAAACCTAGACTTGTTGGTGGCGATGACCGCCTTTTTCCACCGTGGGAAAGGATAAGTCAGGGGTGTGGAAGAATCGGACACCGTTGGCCTGTCAAGGCAGGTAATCAGGGCGAATGGTGATTCTTTGTGTCACTTAAATATATGATATTAAATACTTTTGACAGTAAACTGATCTGTAATTGACCGTCCGTGACCAAGATACCACCTGTTGATAACTCTGCGGATGAAAAAAGGAACCACAGGAAAAAGGTGCTCTAAAATCAACATCATCTTTTCTTTCTCTATATATAATTATTAAAGAAGCCTGACCCTCACATGCGAGTAGCTTATGTCTGATCTAGTCTTCGCTCTGTCTCCTTGGATCAAGTCCTTGCACGTCATGGCGGTGATCGCCTGGATGGCGGGGCTGTTCTATTTGCCGCGGCTCTACGTCTACCACGCAGAACGCGCGACGGTGGGGTCAGAGCTTGATCAGACGTTCCAGATCATGGAAGAAAAGTTGCTGCGCCTGATCATGAACCCGTCGATGATTGTCGCTTGGGTGGCGGGTCTTCTTTTGTTGTCCACGGGTGTGTTCGATTGGGGTGCGGCTTGGTCATGGATCAAGATCGCCGCTGTTCTGGCGATGACGGGCGCACATGGCTGGATGGCCAAGCGCCGCAAGGAATTCGCGGCTGGCCAAAATACGCGGACCGGGCGGACGTACCGGCTGTTCAACGAGGTGCCGACGGTTCTGATGGTCGTGATCGTGATCGCTGTGATCGTGCGGCCATTCTGAAGATACGTTGACTCGGCTGGCGAGCGCGCTTATCAGACGCAGGTGGTCCGTCCGGAGCATTTATTTCCCCATCCGTCCCTCTATCGTCGGCGCAGCTGTCGGCACTGGATTTTCTTATGCAACAAGACCGTTTGAACCTTGCCGATCTGAAGGCGCAAAGCCCCAAGGATCTTTTGTCGATGGCAGAAGAGCTTGAGATCGAAAACGCATCGACGATGCGCAAGGGCGACATGATGTTCGCGATCCTCAAGGAACGCGCGGATGACGAATGGGTCATCGGCGGCGACGGCGTGCTGGAGGTTTTGCAGGACGGGTTCGGTTTTTTGCGGTCACCAGAGGCGAACTATCTGCCGGGACCGGACGACATTTATGTTTCGCCCGACATGATCCGGCAATATTCGCTACGCACCGGCGATACGGTCGAAGGCGTGATGAAGGAACCCAACGACAACGAGCGGTATTTTGCGCTGACGTCGGTAGAGCGGATCAATTTCGAGGATCCTGAAAAAGCGCGCCATAAGGTCGCGTTCGACAACCTGACGCCGCTTTATCCTGATGAGCGGTTGAAGATGGAAATCGACGATCCGACAGTCAAGGACAGGTCGGCCCGGATCATCGACCTCGTCGCACCAATCGGGAAAGGGCAGCGGTCCTTGATCGTGGCGCCGCCGCGGACAGGCAAGACCGTGCTGTTGCAGAACATCGCCAATTCCATCGGAAAGAACCATCCTGAATGTTACCTGATCGTCCTGCTGATCGACGAGCGGCCCGAAGAGGTGACCGACATGCAGCGGTCGGTGAAGGGTGAGGTTGTGTCGTCGACATTCGACGAACCGGCGACGCGGCACGTGGCAGTGGCCGAGATGGTCATCGAAAAGGCAAAACGTCTGGTCGAGCATAAGCGTGACGTGGTGATCCTGCTGGATTCGATCACGCGTCTGGGGCGCGCGTTCAACACTACCGTGCCGTCGTCGGGCAAGGTGCTGACGGGCGGTGTCGATGCTAATGCGCTGCAGCGGCCCAAGCGGTTCTTTGGTGCCGCACGCAACATCGAGGAGGGTGGATCGCTGACCATCATCGCGACGGCGCTGATCGATACCGGCAGCCGGATGGACGAGGTGATTTTCGAAGAATTCAAAGGTACCGGCAACAGCGAGATCGTTCTGGACCGCAAGGTCGCCGACAAGCGTGTGTTCCCTGCGATGGACATACTCAAGTCCGGGACGCGGAAAGAGGAATTGCTGGTAGATAAATCCGACCTTGCCAAGACTTATGTCTTGCGCCGAATCCTGAATCCGATGGGAACAACCGATGCGATCGAATTCCTGATCGGGAAGTTGAAGCAGACCAAGACAAATTCTGATTTCTTCGATTCGATGAATACTTAACTTATTGTTTTATAATAATGAGTTAGAGATATGGACACGATATTTGCACTTGCCACCGCCCGGGGACGGGCGGGTGTTGCGGTTGTCCGCATCTCTGGTGTGGCCGCTGTTGCTGCTGCGGCACGGCTGATGGGTCATGTACCGGCAGCGCGTGGTCTGCGCGCTTTGCGTGATTGCACCGGCAATCTGATCGACGAGGCGCTGGTGCTGCGGTTTGATGCGGGTAAAAGCTTTACCGGCGAGGACGTTGTCGAACTGCATCTGCACGGCAGCCCGGCCGTTGTCGCGGCGGTCTTGCGTATCCTGGGCGATGACCCGGTGTTGCGTCCTGCTGAAGCAGGCGAATTCACGCGCCGTGCCCTGGCCAACGGGCGGCTTGACCTTGCGCAGGTCGAAGGGTTGGCCGACCTGATCGATGCAGAAACGGAAAGCCAGCGCAGGCAGGCGGTGCGGGTGTTCTCGGGGGCATTGGGAGCGATCGCGGATAATTGGCGCAAAAAGTTGATTCGCGCTGCAGCCTTGCTTGAGGCGACGATTGACTTTGTCGATGAAGACGTGCCGGTCGATGTCGTGCCCGAAGTGCGTGACTTGCTCATGGATGTTCGGGCAGAAATGGCACGCGAGGCGGCGGGCGTGCGGATGGCGGAACGGCTGCGGGACGGGTTCGAAGTTGCCATTATCGGTGCACCGAACGTCGGTAAGTCTACCTTGCTGAACAGGTTGGCGCAGCGTGATGTGGCGATTACGTCGGACATCGCCGGGACGACACGGGATGTTATCGAAGTGCGATTGGACTTTGATGGTATTCCGGTCACGTTGCTGGACACAGCAGGGTTACGCGAAACCGATGACCTTGTCGAAAGTCTGGGCGTCGCACGGGCGCGGGCGCGGGCAGAACAAGCCGACTTGCGGATACATATGTTGTTGGACACAAACATTCCGCCACATGATCTTGAAGCAGGTGAGATTTACGTCAAAGCCAAGGGCGATGTGGGCAACAGCGGCGATCTTGCCGTGTCGGGGCTGACGGGCGCAGGTGTTGATGATCTGATTGCGTTGATCGCAGCAGAATTGACCAAACGCGTCGCGTCTGTCGGTTTGGCGATGCGGGAACGGCACAGATTGGCCTTGCTGCGGGCGGTGTCATCTCTGGATGCGGCGGGTGCGGGGCTTGATCTGGACCACGGCATGCTTGATCTGATCGCAGAAGATCTGCGCACAGCCCTCCGCGCGGTGGATAGCCTTGTCGGTCGGGTTGATGTAGAACATGTCCTCGACGAGATTTTTTCCAGCTTTTGCATTGGCAAATGAGGAGTGTTTCACGTGAAACATCATGACTACGACGTCATCGTCATTGGTGGTGGCCACGCTGGCAGCGAAGCCGCGCATGCGGCTGCCCGCATGGGCGCGCGCACCGCATTGGTAACGCTGACGCGCAGATCGATTGGCGTAATGTCGTGTAATCCTGCAATCGGTGGATTGGGCAAGGGCCATCTTGTCCGAGAGATTGATGCGCTTGATGGCGTCATGGGCCATGTGGCGGACCGTGCGGGTATCCAGTTCAGGTTGCTGAACCGCAAGAAAGGTCCTGCCGTGCAAGGACCGCGGGCACAGGCCGATCGCGCGATCTATCGCGACACGATGCAAGCGGTGTTGGTTGCGCAGCTGGGTCTGTCCATCCTCGAGGGTGAGGCGACAGATCTTGTGATGGACGGTGATCGGGTGGCTGGTGTGCAGTTGCGTGGCGGAATCGTCCTGTCGGCGCAAAGCGTCATTTTGACGACAGGTACTTTTCTGCGCGGCGTCATCCATATCGGCGATGTGTCGCGGCCCGGTGGACGCATGGGTGATGATCCCTCGGTTCGGATGGCCGAACGTCTGGACAGTTTTGGGCTGCCGATGGGGCGGCTAAAGACCGGCACGCCGCCGCGTCTGGATGGACGCAAGATCCGTTGGGATGTTCTGGAAACCCAGCCGACGGATGATGATCCGGTCCTGTTTTCATTCATGTCCAAGGCGGTTTTTGCGCGGCAGGTCAACTGCGGCATCACGCATACAAACGAGAAAACACACGACATCATCCGCGCGAACCTGGGACGCTCTGCCATGTATGGCGGCCATATCGAGGGGGTCGGGCCGCGCTATTGCCCATCGATCGAAGACAAGGTGGTGCGTTTCGCTGACAAGACATCGCATCAGATATTTCTGGAACCCGAAGGGCTGAACGATCATACGATCTATCCGAACGGCATTTCGACATCCTTGCCCGAAGATGTGCAGCTTGACTATGTTCGGTCGATTCATGGCCTTGAAAATGCGATCATCCTGCAGCCGGGATATGCGATCGAATATGACTACGTTGATCCGCGTGCCCTCCGGCCAACGCTTGAACTTCGCGATGTACCTGGCCTTTATCTGGCCGGCCAGATCAATGGGACAACAGGTTACGAAGAAGCGGCAGCGCAGGGGCTGGTTGCCGGGTTGAACGCGGCGGCATATGCGCTGGAAAAGGACTCGGTTCTCTTCAGCCGACGGGAATCCTATATCGGGGTCATGATTGACGACCTGATTACCCGTGGTGTGTCAGAACCTTATCGCATGTTTACATCACGGGCAGAGTTTCGGTTGTCTCTGCGCGCGGACAATGCCGACCAACGCCTGACAGCGCGCGGTCGTGACATTGGATGCGTCGGCGATTCGCGTTGGATAGCCTTCAGCGGCAAGATGGACCAAATCATGACGGCCAAGAGCAGGCTTGCGCAGATCAGCCTGTCGGCCCGCGATATTGCGGCGGCAGGGGTGCAGTTAAACCCCGACGGACCGCGCAAATCGGCATTGGAGGCTTTGGCTCTGGCTGATTTCGGTTTTGATCAGCTGCATGTCCTTGCGCCTGAAACATCCTGTTTCGCGGTTGAAATCCGGGATCAGGTCAAAAAGGACGCCTTGTATGCTCACTACATCACCCGACAGGAACGGGACGTTTCGGCGATGGAACGTGATGAACAGCAAATCATCCCCGATGACCTTGACTACGCGGCCGTGCGCGGCCTGTCCTTTGAACTTGTCACCAAGCTTCAAAAAGTACGTCCCGTTTCAATCGCGCAGGCTGGGCGAATCGAGGGGATGACGCCAGCCGCTTTGATGCTGCTGATCGGCGCGATCAAGCGCCATACGCTGGCTGCGACCGGAACCTGACAGCATGACGGAACTGGGTGGGGTCGATGTTTCACGTGAAACAATGGCGGATTTACAGGCGTTTGCTGTGCTTGTCCTGAAGTGGACCCCAAAGATAAACCTCATTAGCGCCAACTCAGAATCTGTTATCTGGGACCGTCACATCGTTGATTCGGTGCAGATTTATCGGCACACACCCGTCGGCTTTAGGATTTGGCTGGATATTGGCAGCGGCGGCGGATTTCCCGGTATCGTCGCGGCGATTCTCGGCAAAACCCACCATCCCGATGCGCGGTTCATCCTCATCGAAAGCGACCAACGCAAAGCAACCTTCCTGCGCACAGCCATCAGAGAGCTGAATTTGACCGCATCTGTCCTTGCCGACCGGATCGAGGATTTGCCACCGACAGGCGCTGATGTTGTGTCCGCACGTGCCTTGGGTACTGTATCTATGCTTCTGCCGCTAATCGCACATCATATGCGGCTCGAAGGAACCGCGATTTTACACAAGGGAAAACTTGTCAGTTCAGAAATCGCGGATGCCCGCAAGAACTGGCGCTTTGACCTTGAAGAAGTGCCCAGTTTGACTGATCCTGACGGACGACTGCTCATGATCCAAAGGATACACCGTGCCACTTGATAGCCCCAAAGCTGGCCCAAAAATCATCGCAATCGCCAATCAAAAGGGCGGGGTAGGCAAAACGACGACGACGATCAACCTGGGTGCAGCGCTTGCAGAGCTGAAAAAGCGTGTGCTTTTGATCGATCTTGATCCGCAGGGCAATGCCTCGACTGGTCTCGGGGTGGGCGCGGAACAACGGAATCTGACAACCTACGACGTTTTATCGGGCGATTCGACCGTGCTCGAGGCGACGCAATCCACCAACGTGCCTGGGCTGATGATCGTCCCTGCAACGACCGACCTCAGCTCTGCCGATCTGGAATTGTTCGACAACAAAAAGCGCAGCTTTCTGCTACGGGATGTGCTGGAAAATGTCACCGGATACGACTACATATTGATAGATTGTCCACCGTCGCTCAACATATTGACGGTCAATGCGATGGTTGCCGCGCAATCGATTCTGGTGCCTTTGCAAAGCGAATTCTTTGCGCTCGAAGGATTGTCGCAGTTGATCCTGACTGTCCGCGATGTCCGTCAGTCGGCAAATCCCGACCTTCGGATCGAGGGGATTGTGTTGACGATGTATGACAGCCGCAACAACCTGTCGCTTCAGGTCGAACAGGATGCCCGCGAAAACATGGGTGACATGGTCTTCAAGACCGTGATCCCCCGCAATGTCCGCCTGAGTGAGGCCCCGTCGTTCGCCATGCCCGTTCTCGCCTATGACAGCGCCTCCAAGGGTAGCCTTGCCTATCGCGCTCTGGCACGCGAGATCATCAAGAAATCAAGAAAACTGAAGGCTTAGCATTATGGCACGCAGCATTAAAAACCCGCGCGGTTTGGGGCGTGGCTTGTCCGCCCTGATGTCCGATGTCGGCCAGTCCGACCCGTCTCAGCCGGCCGCAAAGAAGCGAGACATGATTGTCCCGGTAGAGCGTGTCCGACCGAACCCAGATCAGCCGCGCCGCACGTTTTCCGAGGATGCTCTTCAGGAATTGGCAGCCTCCATTGCCGAAAAGGGCATCATTCAGCCCCTTATCGTGCGCGTGTCTCCGCAAGACTCGTCCAGTTACGAAATTGTCGCAGGCGAACGCCGCTGGCGCGCCGCGCAAATGGCGAAATTGCACGAAATTCCCGTGTTGGTCCGCGAATATACCGATACCGAAGTCCTCGAAGTCGCCATCATCGAAAACATCCAGCGCGCTGACCTTAACGCCGTGGACGAGGCCGCCAGCTATCGCCAGTTGATGGACAAGTTCGGCCATACGCAAGATCAGATGGCGACGGCACTGGGCAAAAGCCGAAGCCATATTGCCAATCTTCTCAGGCTGTTATCCTTGCCGGAAGAGGTGCAGGGCTATCTCGTCTCCGGTGCTCTGACGGCAGGGCACGCCCGCACCCTTGTCGGCCATCCGCAGGCCGTGACCCTGGCGCGCGAATTCATCCAGCGCAAACTTTCGGTCCGAGAGGCAGAGAGCCTCGCCAAAAAAGGCCCCGCGATCAAACGCCGCTCCGTTCCCGGTGCGCCAGTGCCAAAGGACCCCGACACGATCCAGATCGAAAACGAATTGTCGGCAACCCTGCACATGAAGGTCACGATCGACCACAAGGCAGGCGAAGAAGGCGGCAAGATCTCGATCAGCTACAAATCTCTCGATCAGCTCGACGATCTTCTGCGCGCCCTTGCGGGGAATTAATCTTCCAGCAACATCCGTAACACCGCGTTCAGCACCGGCCGGCCCGCCGCCGTAGTGCGCAGCCGGTCCTCTGCAATCTCGACCATGCCCATATCAGTTAAATCACTGATTTTGCTGGACAAAGCCGCCATATCCAGCCGGTCCAGCAAAACACCTTCGGTCAGCCGCATCCCCATCAACAGCCGCTCCGTCTCTTGCGCAGCATCGTCCAACACGCTGCGTCCCAGATCGCCATTGCCCGTCTTGCGCACCTGCGACAGCCACCCGACGGGCGCCGGCCCCGCCTCGGTTGCATAGCGTTGGCCACCCAGCGTCAGCCGCCCATGCGCGCCGGGCCCGATCCCCGCATAATCGCCATACCGCCAGTAAATCTGGTTGTGGATGCTTTCACACCCCGGCCGCGCGTGGTTCGACACTTCATAGCCTGCAAACCCATGCGCCGCGCAAACCTCTTGCGTCAGCGCATACATATCCGCAGCCGCATCATCATCCGGAAGTCCCCGCAGCTTTCCCGCGGCATAGCGATCACCAAAGGCCGTCCCGTCCTCGATCGTCAGCTGGTAGAGCGACAGGTGATCCACGGCAAGGCTCAGGGCCTCGCGCAATTCTGCTTCCCACGCCGCCACACTCTGCCCTTGGCGCGCATAGATCAGATCGAAACTCACCCTGTCGAACACGCCGCGCGCAATCTCGAAGGCCCGCAGCGCTTCGTCCCGCCCATGCAACCGCCCCAGCGCCTTGAGGTCGGGATCGTTGAGCGCCTGAATGCCCATCGACACCCGATTGACGCCCGCCGCGCGATAGCCCGCGAACCTGTCCGCCTCGACCGAAGTGGGGTTCGCCTCCAGTGTGATCTCGATATCATTGGCCATCGGCCATGTCGCGCGCACCCGCGTCAGCACCGCATCGACAACCGCAGGGTCCATCATGCTGGGCGTCCCGCCGCCAAAGAAAACCGACCGCAGGACACGCCCTTCGGTCTCTTCCCCCAAGCGGCTGATTTCACTCAGATATGCCGCTTCCCACGCTTTGTGGTCGATTTGCGCCACGACATGCGAATTGAAGTCGCAATAGGGGCATTTGGCCTGACAGAATGGCCAATGGATATAAAGGCCAAAGCCCCCGTGTTCCCAATCCTCAGCCAAAGCAGCCCGCGATCAGCTTGCGGAACGCGTCAGCGCGATGGCTGATCTTGTTCTTTTCCCAGCGGTCCATTTCCCCAAAGGTCTGTGTATACCTTTCGGGCTGGAAAATCGGGTCATAGCCATGCCCCTGATCGCCCCGCATCGGCCAGACGATTTGGCCCGGCATCACGCCTTCGAACACCTCGTCATGCCCATCCGGCCAGGCCAGCACCAAAGTGCAGCGAAACTGCGCCAGACGTGGGAAAGGGGCGTTTGCCGCTTCCAACTCGGCCCAGGACCGTTCCATCGCCATCATGAAATCCCGCCCTTGCGGTGTTTCGGCCCAATCCGCCGTATAGACCCCCGGCGCACCACCCAACCCGTCAATCGTGATCCCGCTGTCATCCGCTAGGGCGGGCAGGCCGGTCGCCAGCGCTGCCGCATGCGCCTTGATCCGCGCGTTGCCAACAAAGGTTGTTTCGGTCTCTTCCGGCTCCGGCAAGCCGTGATCCGCATTGCTGGACAGCGTCACGCCAAAGGGTGCCAGCAAATCGGCCATCTCTTCCAGCTTGCCCGTGTTATGGGTCGCCACCAGCAGATGATCGCCAGCAAACTTTCGCATCAGCGCACCGCGGCCAGTTGCAAGGCCGTCAGTTCCGCCACGCCTTTTTCCGCCAACCCCAGCAAACCGTCCATCTGCGCACGGCTGAAGGTCGCGCCTTCAGCCGACATCTGCACCTCGACCAGCCGCCCGCCGGTCATGACGAAATTGCCGTCGACACCTGCTTCGCTGTCCTCGGGATAATCCAGATCCAGCACTTCCTGCCCTGCATAGATCCCGCAGGAAATCGCCGCGACCGGATCGACTAGCGGATCGCTGATGATCTGGCCCGTTTTCATCAGCTTCAGCACCGCCAGTTTCAGCGCGACCCAGCCACCGGCGATCGACGCGCAGCGCGTCCCACCATCCGCCTGAATGACATCGCAATCCACGATGATCTGCCGCTCGCCCAGCGCCACACGGTCCACCCCTGCGCGCAGGGAACGCCCGATCAGTCGCTGAATCTCTTGCGTGCGGCCAGATTGGCCTTCTTTCGCTTCGCGCCGCATCCGCGTGTTGGTGGCGCGCGGCAGCATCCCGTATTCCGCCGTGACCCAGCCAAGGCCCGTATTCTTCATGAATGGCGGCACACGTTCGTCGATAGAGGCGGTGCAAAGCACATGGGTATTCCCGCATTTGATCAGGCAGGACCCTTCGGCATGCATCGTGACATTGGTCTCGATCGTCACGTTGCGCATTTCGTCGATCTGGCGGCCGGATGGGCGCATGGGAATACTCCTGTTGCTTGCCTTGCGGGCATAGTATGCCCACATCTGAAATCCAACCCCGATTGACGTGCTGCGCAACTTGGCATTAACTGCCTTCGCCCTGAAAGAGGACAACGTGCCGGACCAGACCCCAAATATCGCCGAGATGAACGACCGTTCGCGCGAAGTTTTTCGCCGCGTCGTCGAAGGCTATCTGGAAAGCGGCGCACCTGTCGGGTCCCGCAGCCTGACCCGCACCCTGTCGGAAAAGGTCAGCGCTGCGACGATCCGCAACGTAATGCAAGACCTTGAATATCTTGGCCTTCTGGGCAGCCCGCATGTCAGCGCAGGCCGTGTTCCTACCCAGCTTGGCCTGCGGATGTTCGTCGATGGGTTGCTGGAAATCGGCGATCTCGATGGCAAGGACCGCCAAACTATCGACCAGACGATGCAATCCAATGATACTGACGTGGCAACGATGCTGGATCAGGTCGGGCAGGCGCTGTCGGGTGTGACACATGGTGCCAGCCTCGTGCTGACCCCCAAACATGAGGCGGCGATCAAGCATATCGAATTCGTCTCGCTCAATAAGGACCGCGCGCTGGTGGTGCTGGTCTTTGCTGACGGCCATGTCGAAAACCGAATTTTCACGCCACCCCCCGGCCAGACCCCGTCCTCCATGCGAGAGGCTGCGAATTTCCTCAACGCGATCGCCGAAGGGCATACTCTGTCCGAACTGGGGCAGGTGATCGCGCGTGAAATCAAGGCCCGCCGCCGCGAGATTGACAGTCTGGCCGCCGACCTTGTCCAAAGCGGCCTTGCCCTGTGGGAAAACGAAGGCGAGGCGACCGAACGCCTGATCGTCCGCGGGCGCGGCAATCTGTTGACCGATAAGGAAAACGACGGCGATCTGGACCGCATCCGCAGCCTGTTCGATGATCTGGAACGCAAGCGCGACATCGCGCAGTTTCTTGATCTTGCCCAGGATGGCGACGGCGTGCGGATTTTTATCGGGTCAGAGAACAAATTGTTCTCTTTGACGGGTTCATCTCTGGTCGTTTCCCCTTATATGAACGCCGACCGCAAGATCATTGGCGCCGTGGGCGTCATTGGCCCGACCCGGCTGAACTATGGCCGTATCGTGCCGATCGTGAATTACACTGCACAGCTGGTGGGCAAGATGATTGCCGACCGCTCCTGAAGGAAGACAGACATGGCCGACAAAGACGCCGCATTCCAAAGTCTTGATGAAATGGCCGCCGAAGGCGATGCGATGGATCAGGCCGCCGAGGCCGGATTAGAAGAGCTCGACGCCCTGCGCGCCGAGCGTGACGAATTCCGTGACAAGTTCATGCGCGCCTTGGCCGATGCGGAAAACACCCGCAAACGCGCCGACCGCGACCGGCGGGAGGCTGAAAACTACGGCAGCGCCCGTTTCGCCCGCGACATGCTGCCGATCTACGACAACCTCCGCCGCGCCCTGCAATCTGCCGACGAGGCAGAGCAGGACGTGAACAAGGCCCTGCTGGAAGGCGTCGAGCTGACGATGCGCGAATTGATTTCCGTGTTTAAGAAACACGGCATCGACCCGATCGTGCCGCAGGTCGGGGACCGTTTCGATCCGCAACTGCATCAGGCGATGTTCGAAGCACCGCTGCCCGGCACCAAGGCTGGCGACATCATTCAGGTTGCGGCCGAAGGCTTCATGTTGCACGACCGTCTGCTGCGCCCCGCGCAGGTTGGCGTGTCATCGACACCGGCATCGTAAGTCGGGGTTTTACCCCGGCTCCACCATCCCGCGCAGCTCGTAAATCAGCGCCAGCGCCTCTTTCGGGGTCAGTTCATCCGGTAGCACGGCCTTCAACCGCGCCTCCACCTCGGATGCTTGGTGTTTCACGGGCGGCGGGGCGGGCATTGCAGCTAATAACGGCAGATCGTCCACAAACGCCTTGCGCCCTCCTTCGCGTTCGCCTTTTTCCAGCGCTTCCAGCACCACCTTGGCGCGGTCCACCACCACCTGCGGCAGCCCTGCCAGCCGTGCCACCTGCACGCCATAGCTACGGTCTGCCGTGCCGCGTTTCACCTCGTGCAGGAAGATCACGTCGCCGTCCCATTCCTTGACCGTCACGGTGGAGTTTTCTACGCCCTCCAGCTTGGCCGATAGCGCCGACATTTCGTGATAATGGGTGGCGAACAACGCGCGGCAGCGGTTCACATCATGCAGATGTTCCAGCGTTGCCCAAGCAATCGACAACCCGTCATAGGTCGCCGTGCCGCGCCCGATTTCATCGAGGATCACCAGCGCGCGGTCATCGGCCTGATTGAGGATCGCTGCCGTTTCCACCATTTCGACCATGAACGTCGACCGCCCGCGTGCCAGATCATCCGACGCGCCGACGCGGCTGAAAATCTGGCTGACGATCCCGATATGCGCCGCCGTCGCTGGCACAAATCCCCCCATCTGTGCCAAAATCGCCATCAGCGCGTTCTGCCGCAGAAAGGTGGATTTGCCCGCCATGTTCGGCCCTGTCAGCAACCAGATCGGGGCCTCGGTCAGCGCGCAATCATTGGCGACAAAGGGTGCGCCCTGCTTTTGC
The DNA here is from genome assembly GCF_000382265.1 of Yoonia vestfoldensis DSM 16212. Taxonomy (GTDB): domain Bacteria; phylum Pseudomonadota; class Alphaproteobacteria; order Rhodobacterales; family Rhodobacteraceae; genus Yoonia; species Yoonia vestfoldensis. The sequence continues at coordinate 109,872 of NZ_KB907976.1, read as the reverse complement.
AGGGCCATTTCCACGACCGGATGGCGCCCGCCGATAATCTCGAACGCGCGGCTGTCGTCCAGCTTTGGCCGCACCCAGTTTTCGGTGCGCGCCAGATGCGCCAGCGCTGTGGCCAGATCAACCTCGGCCAAGGCGCGCGCCAAGGCACCCAATTGTGCGGCCTGCGCCAGAATGGCGTCTTTCAGGCTGGAATAGAGCCGCTTTTCAATCTCGAGCGCATGCCCGCCCGCGTTCAGGATACGGGTTTCGATCTCGGACAGGTCCACCGTTGTGAAACGCACCTGGTTGGCGGTGGTCTGGCGGTGGATGAAGGTGTCGCTCAGCGGCGGGGCCAGCATCTTTTCGGCATGGGTCGCGGTGGTTTCGATGAAATAGCCCAGCACATTGTTGTGCTTGATCTTCAGCGAGGTGATCCCCGTCTGCGCGATGAAATCGGCCTGCATCCCCGCGATCACCGACCGGCCTTCGTCACGCAATTTGCGCGCCTCGTCGAGGTCGGCGTCATAGCCCGCCGCGATGAACCCGCCGTCGCGGGCCAGCAGCGGCGGTTCGGCAACCAGGGCGGCATCGAGCAAGGCCAGCAAATCATCATGCCCCGCCAGATTGCGCGCCACATCGGCCAGCAGCGGCGGCATGTCAGGATGCACCGGCAACCGAGCCGCCTGCGCAATCGTGTTGCGGATCGCGGTCATGTCGCGCGGCCCGCCACGGTCCAGCGCCAGCCGCGACAACGCGCGGTCCAGATCATGCGTACCGCGCAAAGCGTCGCGGATATCATCGCACAGCCGCGATTGATCTGCCATAAACGCGACAGCATCCTGCCGCGCCGTGATGACGGCCAGATCGCAGCTGGGCGATGCCAGCCGTCGTTCCAACAGCCGCGCGCCGCCCGCCGTCACCGTCCGGTCGATGCAAGCCAGCAGCGATCCCTGCCGTCCGCCCGCAAGTGCATGCGTCAGTTCCAGCGACCGCCGTGTCGCGGCGTCAATCTGCATCGCGGATTTCTGGGTTTCGCGCACCGGCGGGCGCAGCAGGGGCAGGTTGCCGCGCTGGGTGATCTCAAGGTATTCGGCCACAGCGGACATGGCGGCAATCTCGGCCCGTTCGAACGCGCCGAAAGCATCCAGTGATCCGACCTTGAACAGCGCGCACAGCCGTTTTTCCCCCGCCGTGCTGTCAAAGGCCGCCGCGCCCAGTGTCGTCAGCGTCGCACCTGATTCAGACACTAATCCTGCCCAATCACCCTGCGCACTGTCTACCACGATCACCTCGCGCGGGGTCAGGCGGGCCAGTTCCGGCCCCAATTTCGCCCCCGCGCAAGGCATCACATGAAACGCCCCCGTCGAGATATCGACCCAGGCGAGCGCCCCTTGGTCGCGCACCACGTGAAACGCCGCGAGATAGTTGTGCCGCCGTGCATCGAGCAGCGAATCCTCGGTCAGCGTGCCGGGGGTGACCAAGCGCACAACCTCGCGCCGGACCACGGATTTGGAACCGCGCTTCTTGGCCTCGGCGGGGCTTTCCATCTGTTCACAGACGGCCACGCGAAACCCCTTGCGGATCAGGGTCAGGAAATAGCTTTCGGCGGCGTGATGGGGCACACCGCACATCGGGATGTCGTCGTCGTCATGTTTGCCGCGTTTGGTCAGCGCGATATCCAGCGCCTCGGCTGCGGCGACGGCATCGTCAAAGAACATCTCGTAGAAATCGCCCATGCGATAGAACAGCAGGGCATCGGGATGCTGCGCCTTGATCTCCAGATATTGGGCCATCATGGGTGTGGCTGTCGTGTTCATCTTGCCCCCGCAAACATTGGTCGCACACTATCCAGCGGACCCTTGTGGCGAAACCCCGAAATGTATCCGTTGCGGGCGTCCGGCCGAACCCGCTATGAATGGCGGGCAGAGGGGGGACCACATGGCCAAGAACAAACTGACCCGCGAAGATGCGCTGCAATTCCACATGCAGCCGACACCGGGTAAATGGGAAATTCAGGCCACCGTGCCGATGACCACGCAGCGTGACCTGTCGCTGGCCTATTCCCCCGGTGTCGCGATCCCGTGCGAGGAAATCCACGCCAACCCTGCCACTGCCTATGATTATACCAACAAGGGCAATCTGGTCGCCGTGATCTCGAACGGGACGGCTGTGCTGGGCCTTGGCAACCTAGGCGCGCTGGCGTCCAAGCCGGTGATGGAAGGCAAGTCTGTCCTGTTCAAACGCTTTGCTGACGTCAACTCCATCGATATCGAACTCGATACCGAAGACCCCGATGCCTTTTGCAACGCTGTGCGCCTGATGGGCCCGACCTTTGGCGGGATCAATCTGGAAGACATCAAGGCGCCCGAATGTTTCATCATCGAACAGCGGCTGAAGGAAGAAATGGACATTCCGGTGTTCCACGACGACCAGCACGGCACGGCGGTGATCTGTGCCGCTGGTTTGCTCAACGCGCTGCATCTGTCTGGCAAAAAGATCGAGGATGTGAAGATCGTCCTGAACGGCGCGGGGGCGGCGGGGATTGCCTGTCTGGAACTGCTGAAATCCATGGGCGCGCGGCATGACAACTGCATCATGGCCGACACGAAGGGCGTGATTTACCAAGGCCGCACGGAAGGCATGAACCAGTGGAAATCGGCGCATGCCGTGGTGACCGATGCGCGCAGCCTAGCCGATGCGATGAAGGATGCAGATGTGTTCCTTGGCGTCAGCGCCAAGGGGGCCGTCACGCAGGATATGGTCGCCAGCATGGCCCCGAACCCTGTGATTTTCGCCATGGCGAACCCCGATCCCGAGATCACACCCGAAGAGGCGCATGCCGTCCGACCTGACGCCATCGTCGCCACGGGCCGCAGCGATTACCCCAATCAGGTCAACAACGTGCTGGGCTTTCCCTATCTGTTCCGTGGCGCGCTTGATATCCATGCCCGCGCCATCAACGATGAGATGAAGATCGCCTGTGCCGAAGCGCTTGCCGCGCTCGCGCGCGAGGATGTGCCGGACGAAGTCGCCATGGCCTATGGCAAGAAACTCTCCTTTGGCCGCGATTACATCATCCCCACGCCGTTTGATCCCCGCCTGATCCACCGGATTCCGACCGCCGTGGCGCGGGCTGGCATGAAAACCGGCGTCGCGCGGCGGCCGATCGTGGATATGGACGCTTACGAGGCATCGCTGAAATCGCGCATGGACCCGACCGCGTCGATCCTGCGCAGCCTGAATGCACGTGCGCGTGCGGCGCAATCGACGGTCGTTTTCGCCGAAGGCGACGATCCGCGCGTGTTGCGTGCTGCAGTGCTCTATCAGCGCGCGGGCATGGGCAAGGCGCTGGTCGTGGGCCGGTCCGACGATGTGCGCGCCAAGCTGACCGCCGAAGGTCTGGCCGAAGCCGTGGACGAGATCGAGGTCGTGAACGCGGCCAACACCACCCATCTCGAAACCTACAAGGCGTTTCTTTACAAACGCTTGCAGCGCAACGGGTTCGATGCGCAGGATATCCACCGGCTTGCCGCGCGCGACCGGCATGTGTTTGCCGCGCTGATGCTGGCACATGGCCATGCCGATGGGATGGTCACTGGGGCGACCCGCAAATCCGCGCATGTGCTGGAACTGATCAACCATGTTTTCGACGCGCAGCCACATGATGGTGCCGTCGGGGTGACTGCCGTTCTGCACAAGGGGCGGATCGTGCTGATTACTGATACGCTGGTGCATGAATGGCCAGACGAAAATGACCTCGCGGATATTGCCGAACGCGGCGCATCTGTCGCGCGCGATCTGGGGCTGGAACCGCGCGTTGCGTTCCTGTCCTTCTCGACCTTCGGGTCGCCCGTGTCGGAACGCGCGGAAAAGATGCGCAAGGCCCCTGTCGTGCTGGACGGCCGCCGCGTCGATTTCGAATACGAGGGCGAAATGACGGTGGATGTCGCCCTGAACCCGCGCGCGCAGGAAAACTATCCCTTCTCGCGGCTGACCGGGCCTGCAAATGTGCTGGTCGTGCCTGCCCGCCATTCGGCGTCGATTTCTGTGAAACTGATGCAGGAAATGGCGGGCGCCACCGTCATCGGCCCGATCCTGTCCGGTGTGGGCAAGCCGATGCAGATCTGTTCCACGGTGTCGACCGTCAACGACATCCTCAACATGGCGGTGATCGCCGCTTGCGGGATCGACTGATGGCGATCTGGAATCTTGGCTCGATCAACGCGGATTTTGTCTATGCCGTGCCGCATATTCCCGCCCCCGGCGAAACGCTGAGCACCGCGGGCCGCCAGATGTTCCTTGGCGGCAAGGGGGCGAATATGTCCGTCGCCGCCGCCCGTGCCGCCGCGCGTGTGCACCACATCGGGGCTGTCGGGAATGATGGGCTTTGGGCGGTCGAACGCCTGCTGGAATATGGCGTCGATACCCGCAATATCGCCGTTTTAGACACTGAAACCGCGCAGGCGATCATCATGGTCGACCCCCATGGCGAAAATGCGATCCTGCTGCATCCGGGGGCGAATGCCGAAATTCCTCAGACCATTTTGCAGACTGCGATGGCCGAGGCGCAGACAGGCGACTGGCTGGTGATCCAGAACGAAACGAACCTGCAACGCACCGCCGCCAGCCTTGGTCGCAAGATGGGGCTGCGCGTCGCCTATGCCGCCGCCCCCTTTGATGCGGACAGGGTGATGGCGGTGCTGCCCTACCTTGATTTTCTGATCCTGAACGCGGTCGAGGCGGACCAGCTGCGCCAAGCCACCGGCAAGACCCCTGTCGATCTGGGCGTGGCCGATGTGATCGTGACCTTGGGCGCGGATGGCGCGGATTGGTACGGTGCCAACGGCCACCAGCATTTCCCCGCGATCAAGGTCGATCCCGTCGATACCACCGGCGCGGGCGATACCTTTACCGGCTATGTTCTGGCGGGGCTCGACCGCGGCATGCCGATGGCGCAGGCGATCGGGCAGGCGACACGCGCCGCCGCCTTGATGGTCATGCGGCACGGCACGGCGGACGTGATCCCCGATCTGTCCGAAGTACAGGAATTCCAGTCCAGAGGTTGAACCATGTCCGACGTCACCACCCATCAGGCCGAGGAAGACGCCCGTAACGACGCGATCCTGATCTATGTCGATGGCCGCATCGTTCCCAAGGCGCAGGCCGTCGTCAGCGTCTATGACAGCGGCTTCATGCTGGGCGATGGTGTCTGGGAAGGGCTGCGGCTGTATGACGGCAAATGGGCCTTTCTGGACGACCATATCGACCGCCTGTTTGAGGCCGCCAAAGCCATTGATCTGGATATCGGGCTGGACAGGAAGGGCGTGATTTCCGCCTTGTTAGAGACGCAAAAGGCCAATGGCATGACCACCGACGCCCATGCGCGGCTGATGGTGACACGCGGCGTGAAAACGCGGCCTTTCCAGCATCCGAACCTGTCGCAGCAGGGGCCGACCTTTGTCATCATAATGGAACATTCCAAGCCCAAGATCCCGCGCCCCATCACCCTGGCCACCGTCCCGCATATGCGCGGCCTGCCAATGACGCAGGACCCGAAGCTGAACAGCCATTCCAAGCTGAACTGCATCCTTGCCTGTATCGCCGCGCAAAAGGCCGGCGCGGACGAGGCGTTGATGCTGGACGTGCATGGCTTTGTGAACACGACCAACGCTTGCAATTTCTTTATCGTGAAAAAGGGGCAAGTCTGGACCAGCACGGGTGATTACTGCATGAACGGCATCACCCGCCAAAAGGTCATCCACCTGTGCCGCGCCAACGATATCCCCGTTTTTGAACGCAATTTCAGCCTTGTCGACACCTATAGCGCGGATGAGGCATTCCTGACCGGCACTTTCGGCGCCCAAACCCCCGTCAGCACCATCGACGGGCGTGTCATCGGCACGGGCGAACTTGGCCCCGTCACGACCCGCCTGCGCGCGCTTTACAAAGACTTGGTCGCCGCATCATGAGGATCGCGATGTGGTCCGGACCACGGAATCTGTCCACCGCGATGATGTATGCCTTTGGCAATCGCGCCGATTGCGCGATCTGGGATGAACCGTTCTATGCGCCCTATCTGGCGGCGACGGCGGCTGACCATCCGCTGCGCGCAGAGATCATCGCGGCGCACGAAACCGACCCGGTAGTGGTGGCGCGGCGGTGTTTAGACACTATTCCTGCCCAAAAGCCGCATTTCTATATGAAACACATGCCGCATCACATGATCGCAGGCTTTCCGCTGGACTGGGCGACGGAGTGTGTGAACGTGCATCTGATCCGCCATCCCGCCCGCGTGATCGCAAGCTATGGTGCCAAGATGGATCACATGACGCTGGAGGATATCGGCTACCCTCAGCAAGCCGCGCTTTATGACCGACTGGGCGGCGTTGTGATCGACAGCGCCGATATCCGCGCCGATCCCGAAGGCATGCTGCGTAAACTCTGTGCCGCGATTGATCTGGATTTCGACCCTGCCATGCTGCACTGGCCCGCAGGTCCAAGGGCCGAAGACGGGATATGGGCCAGCCACTGGTATAACGCCGTGCACCAAAGCACAGGTTTTGCCGGGGCAGAGGGGGATTTCCCGGAACTGGCCGGCGACGCGGCGCAGCTGTGCCGCGATGCCATGCCATTTTATGAAAAACTGGCGGCTGTAAAGGTTTAGCCCTTCAGCAACTCGCCCAGTTTCAGCGCGATCCGTGCATCGCCGGACACTTTCAGCTTGCCGGTGACGACCCCTGTCATCGGGTTCAGCTTGCCTTTGACAAGCTTGGCCAGATTGTCCAGCGTGATGCGGATGGTGCAATCGGCGGGGCGGTCGGTGTTAGATGTCGTGTTGTTTTCCAGCACGACGACCCCGTCAGCCCCGCAATCGAATTTCAGCGACCCCTGCAACGGCGCATGATCGACGCCCCGTTGCAGCAAGGCAGTAATTTCCGCCAGTGTCATTTCAGACGCCGTGCGCGCGATGCCAGCAGCTTCAGCCGCAACGCGTTCAACTGGATGAAGCCTTGCGCGTCTTTCTGGTCATAGGCACCCGCGTCATCCTCGAACGTCACATGCGCCTCGGAATACAGCGACCGGTCGGACCAGCGCGCCACGGTGCTGGCGGAACCTTTGTAAAGCTTCACCCGCACGGTGCCCGACACATGTTCCTGGCTCTTGTCGATCAGGGCCTGCAGCATCTCGCGTTCGGGGCTGAACCAGAAGCCGTTATAGATCAGTTCGGCATAGCGCGGCATGATGCTGTCTTTCAGATGGCCTGCACCGGAATCCAGCGTGATCTGTTCGATGCCGCGATGCGCCTCGAGCAGGATGGTGCCGCCCGGCGTTTCATAGATGCCGCGCGATTTCATGCCGACAAAGCGGTTTTCCACCAGATCAAGGCGGCCCACACCGTGCTTGCCGCCCAACTCGTTCAGCTTGGTCAGGATCGTGGCGGGCGACATCGCCTCGCCGTTGATCGCCACGGCATCGCCACGTTCGAACGTGATTTCCACCATTTCGGGCGTATCGGGCGCGTCTTCGGGGGCGACGGTGCGCTGATAGACGTAATCGGGCGCTTCCTCACCGGGGTTTTCCAGCACTTTGCCTTCGGACGACGTGTGCAGCAGGTTCGCATCCACGCTGAACGGCGCATCGCCGCGCTTGTCCTTGGCGACGGGGATCTGGTTGGCTTCGGCAAATTCCAGCAGTTTCGTGCGGCTGGTCAGATCCCATTCGCGCCAAGGGGCGATCACCTTGATATCGGGGTTCAGCGCATAGGCGGCCAATTCGAACCGCACCTGATCGTTGCCTTTGCCCGTCGCACCGTGGGCGACGGCATCAGCGCCTTCGATGGCGGCGATTTCGACCAGACGCTTGGAGATCAGCGGCCGCGCGATGGAGGTGCCGAGCAGGTAAAGCCCTTCATACAGCGCATTGGCGCGGAACATCGGGAACACGAAATCACGTACGAATTCTTCGCGCAGGTCTTCGATATAGATGGATTTGGCACCCATCATTTCGGCCTTGGCGCGGGCCGGTTCCAGTTCTTCGCCCTGACCCAGATCGGCGGTGAAGGTCACGACCTCGCAGCCATATTCGGTCTGGAGCCATTTCAGGATGATCGAGGTATCAAGGCCACCGGAATAGGCCAGAACAACTTTTTTAGGGGCGGTCATGCGGGATGCCTTTGCGTCAAAATCTGTTGTTTCGCGCGATATCGGGTTTTACGGCAAGGGGCAAGGATGTGCCCGATCCTCCTGCGTCTGCGACGCAGAAGGGCCTCCGGCGGGGATATTTGGGCTCGGAAGAAATGCATCCCGCTGCATTTGAATAAAAGTTGCGCGATTTTCGGGCCACTTCCTCCATCTTCTGAGAAGAAAATATCCTCGCCGGAGGCTCCAAGTTATCCGGCGCCACGGTGTCTTGGGCAGCGTGGCTAGGCGTGTCGCGCCACAAACGCAGCATCGCCGTCGTTATAAAGCTCCGCCAGCGCCTCTGTCGGTGACATCCAGATCGCCATATGCCCCGGTTCGCGCGGGGGGCCGTGGGGGCGGACGGGCTTGGCCAGATAGATGTGGCACAGCTTTTCGGCCCAAAGATCGTATTCCGGCATGAAGGTGAACCGCCGGAACGTGCCCAGCTTGCGGGGGGCGGCGATGCGGTATCCGGTTTCCTCGAACACCTCGCGGTGCAGGGCGCGCAGCGGGCTTTCGCCGGGGTCGATGCCGCCGCCGGGCAGTTGCACCTCGAAATGCGGGTCGCCCTGATAGGTCAGCAACAGCTTGCCGCCGCGCGGCAGGATCGCGTAAACTCCTGCGCGTGTTTTGTAGCGCTGACCGCTTTTCGGGACCGTGCCATACCGTCTGATCATAGCTTGCCTCTTGGACGCCGGGTTGCCCCGCCTATATAGGCGCGGTATGCCAATTCCTGACATGTAAGGAAAGCCCATGAGCCTCAGCGCCAAAATCGCTTGGGACGATACCGTCCTGCCGTTCCAACTTGACGCATCCGACATCCGCGGTCGGGTCGCGCGCCTTGATGGCGTGCTGGAACAGGTCTTGAAGCAGCATGACTATCCCCCCGTGATCGAAGCCTTGGTCGCGGAAATGGCGTTGCTGACCGCGCTGATCGGGCAGACGATGAAACTGCGCTGGAAACTGTCCTTGCAGGTGCGCGGGTCTGGCGCGGCACGGTTGATCGCGACCGACTACTATGGCCCGACCGATGATGGCCAGCCCGCGCGCATCCGTGCCTATGCGTCCTATGACGCCGACAGGCTGGATCATGATGCCGAACCGTTCAGCCATGTCGGCAACGGCTATTTCGCGATCCTGATCGATCAGGGCGAAGGCACGGCACCCTATCAGGGGATCACGCCCTTGGCGGGCGGGTCGCTGTCGGCCTGCGCGCAGACCTATTTCGCGCAATCCGAACAGATCCCGACCCGTTTCGCGCTGACCTATGGCCGCAGCCAGACGCCTGGCGAGGCCGCGCATTGGCGTGCCGGTGGTGTGATGCTGCAGCACATGCCCAAGGCGTCGCCTTTTGCCACGGGTGACGGTGGTTCGGGCGAGCAGGGCTTGCTCGAAGCGGTTGATCTATTGTCCGACGACGAAGGCGAAAACTGGACCCGCGCCAATGTGCTGCTGGATACAGTCGATGATCTGGAACTGATCGGGCCTAGCGTCACGCCGACCGACCTGCTGGTGCGCCTGTTCCACGAGGAAGGGCCGCGTGTCTATGATGCCCAGCCCATCACCTTCGGCTGCACCTGTTCGGAAGAACGCGTGCGGCAAAGCCTGTCGATCTATTCGGCCAAGGACATCGCGACGATGATCACGGACGAAGGCACAGTCACCGCAGACTGCCAGTTCTGCGGGGCGCATTACGTGTTCGCGCCGGAAACGCTTGGCTTTGAAGCCAAGGATAAGCGTGCCTGATCTGTATCAGCGCCTACAGGACGCGCTCGCCCGTGAGGGCCGCGCATCCAGCGACTTCGACCTCAATCAGGACATCACGCTGCCGCAGGTGCAATTGACCTCTGCGGCGGTGTTGTTCGCCGTCAAGGCCGAGACGGAAACCGTGATCCTGACCAAACGGTCGGCGCGGTTGAAACATCACCCGGGCCAGATCGCCTTTGCCGGTGGCAAGCAGGATGCGGGCGACGTGTCCCTGACCGCCGCTGCATTGCGCGAAGCGCACGAGGAAATCGGCCTGCTGTCCGATCAGGTCGATGTGCTGGGCGTGTTGCCGCCGCACCAGACGGTGACGGGCTATCTCGTCACGCCCATTCTGGCAGTCGTGCATGGCCCCTTCGATGCCAAGCCAGAAGCAAACGAGGTCACCGAAGTCTTCGAGGTTCCCTTTGCCTATCTGACCAACCCCGCGCATTATCGGACCGAGGGCCGCCATTGGCGGGGGCGCAAGCGGTTGTATTATACCGTGCCTTACGGCCCATATTACATCTGGGGTGCGACCGCGCGTATCTTGCGTGCTTTCGCGGACCGCGTGTCATGACGCGTGTCACGGGCGCATGGTTGAACGATCCTGCCGCGCAAGAGGTGTGCCGCTTGCTGACGAACTCGGGACATCAGGCCTGGTTCGTCGGCGGTTGCGTGCGCAACGCGCTGCTAGGCGCGCCTGTCAGTGATCTGGACCTGACGACGGATGCCACACCTGATGTCGTGACCCGGCTCGCCACGGCGGCGGGGTTGAAGGTCGTTCCGACCGGGATCGACCACGGAACAGTCACTATCATTGCCCAGAATACTCCGTTCGAAGTCACGACTTTCCGCCGCGATGTGGCGACGGATGGGAGGCGCGCGGTCGTCGCCTTTGCCGACGACATGGCAGACGATGCCCGCAGGCGCGATTTCACGATGAACGCGCTTTATGCCGGACCTGACGGTGTGGTCGTCGATCCTTTGGGCGGGTTGCCTGATCTCGTCGCCCGCCGCGTTCGGTTCATCGAGGACGCTGACATGCGCATCAAGGAAGACTACCTGCGCATCCTGCGGTTCTTCCGGTTTCACGCCTTTTATGGCGCGGACGATCTTGATCCTGACGCGCTTGCCGCCTGTGCCGCCAATCTCGACGGTCTTGCCAGCTTGTCGCGCGAAAGGGTCACGGCAGAGATGTTCAAACTGCTGTCCGCCCCCGATCCCGCGCCCGCTGTCGCGTCAATGGCCGCAACGGGGGTTCTGTCGCAGATCCTGCCGGGCGCGGATGCCGCCCCGCTTGCCGTTCTGATCCATATCGAAGGCGCGGCAGGCCTGCCGCCATCGGCTGTTCGCCGTTTGGGTGCGCTGGGCGGTGATGCTGCGGGCGCGCTGAAGTTGTCCAAGCGGGATGCGCTGGCGCTTGAACATATGCGATCAGATCTGCCTTTGCTAGAGCTTGCCTATCGCCACGGCGCCGAGGCCGCGATCAACAAAGCGGCGGTCGCGGCGGCGGTGCTGGGGCAAGAAATAGACACTAACATGGCCAAAAACGCGCAATTCGCAGCCAGCCAGACCTTTCCCCTGCAAGCGGCTGACCTGATGCCTGACCTGCACGGGCCAGCCTTGGGGCAAGCGTTGAAAAAGGCCGAGGCAGTCTGGATCGCTTCTGGTTTCGCGCTGACAAAGGCAGATTTGCTCCGGCAGTTGCGCGGGTAGTTTTCCTTTCGCGGAAACATCTGTATCAGGGACGTCTACATCCCAAGGCTGAAATCATGTTCCGGTTTTTCGAAGAACTGGTCGATCCCTATACCCCGTATCAGGAGACCGACACGCCGCCAAAGCGGCTTTATCCGTTCCTGCGCGCCTATGCAGAACCGTTCCGTGCGGTTTTCTGGGTGACAGGGGCGCTGTCGGTCACCGTGGCGGCGGTGGAAATCTGGCTGATCTCCTATCTGGGCCGGCTGATCGACATCCTGCAAAGCGGCACCCCGTCCAAGGTTTGGGCGCAAAGTGGCACCGAACTGATCCTAGTCGCACTGTTCATCCTGACGCTGCGGCCTGCGGTGCATGTGTTGCAGGTGATGCTGCTGAACAACACGATCCTGCCCAATTTCGGCACCTTGGTCCGCTGGCGCGCGCATCGCCATGTGCTGCGCCAGTCCGTCGGCTGGTTCGAGGATGATTTCGCGGGCCGCATCGCCAACCGGATCATGCAGACACCGCCCGCCGTGGGCGAGGTCGTGTTCCAGCTGTTCGACGCGATCACCTTTGCCATCGCCTATATCATCGGGGCGATCATCCTTTTGGGTGATGCCGATATGCGGCTGATCCTGCCCCTGATGGTCTGGCTGATCCCGTATCTGTTCCTGCTGCGTTGGGTCGTTCGCCGGATCGGTCCCGCGTCCGAGGCATCGTCGAACGCGCGCAGCGTGGTCACGGGCCGTGTCGTGGACAGCTATACCAATATCCATTCGGTCAAGATGTTTGCGCATCACGACAGCGAAATCGCCTATGCGAAAGAAGCGATCGAAAACGCGCGCCGCACGTTCCAGCATGAAATGCGGCTTTATACGCTGATGGATGTGGTGCTGATGCTGCTGAACGGTCTGTTGATCGTGGGCGTCGTCGGCTGGGCGATCTGGCTGTGGGGCGGGGGCTTGGCAACGCTGGGTGTGGTTGCAGTGGCGACATCGCTGACGCTGCGGCTCAATGCGATGTCGGGCTGGATCATGTGGGCGATCAGCAACTTCTTCCGCGAACTCGGCGTCGTGTCCGAAGGGATGCAGACCATCGCGCAGCCGATCACCCTGCTGGACCGCTCGCGCGATGACCTGCGCGTGACGGCGGGGGCGGTGACCCTCAACGACCTGTCGCATCATTACGGGCGCGAAAAGGGCGGGCTGGACCGGATCACTTTGCACATCAATCCGGGCGAAAAGGTCGGGCTTGTGGGCCAGTCGGGCGCGGGAAAATCCACTTTGGTCAAGCTGCTGTTGCGGTTCTATGACATCGAACACGGCAGCATCGCCATCGACGGGCAGAACATCGCGAATGTCACGCAGGACAGCCTGCGCCGCGCCATCGGGATGGTACAGCAGGATTCGTCGCTACTGCATCGGTCGGTGCGGGAAAACATCCTTTACGGCAATCCGGGCGCGACCGAGGACCAGATGATCGCCGCCGCAAAACAGGCCGAGGCGCATGATTTCATCCTCGGGCTGGAAGATAGCGAAGGGAACCGTGGCTATGCCGCGCGCGTTGGCGAACGGGGCGTCAAGCTGTCGGGTGGACAACGGCAGCGGATCGCCCTTGCACGCGTAATGTTGAAGGATGCACCAATCTTGCTGTTGGACGAAGCGACCAGTGCGCTAGATAGCGAGGTAGAGGCCGCCATTCAGCAAACCCTGTACGGCATGATGGCCGGCAAGACGGTGATCGCGATTGCGCACCGCCTTTCGACAATCGCGCAGATGGACAGGATCATCGTCATGGACCAAGGCCGCATCATCGAGGATGGCACGCATGACGCGCTGCTGGCGCAGGGCGGGCAATATGCGCGGTTCTGGGCGCGGCAATCGGGTGGGTTTCTGGGGCAGGATGCATCTTGAAACCTGAACGCTGGATAGACCCTTTCGAGCGCGCCGAAGGTCCGCCGCCGCAGACGCTGATGGCGTTCCTGCGCTGGTGTCTGGGTGGCGCTTTGCCCGTGATCGGCCTTGGCGCGTTCGTGTCGGCGCTGGCGGGTTTGCTGGAGGTCGCGACCGCGCTGATGTTGGGCTGGGTCATCGATGCTGCGGTGACCAGTGATAAGCAATCCTATTTCAGCACGAACCTGTGGCTTCTGATTGGTGTCGGCGCGTTCTTCGTGCTTCTGCGCCCGATCATTCTTGGCTTGTCGGGGATGTTCCAAGGCGTTGTTCTCGGGCCTGCGCTAAACAACCTCGTGCTGTCGCGGCTGCACCGCCATTCGCTGGGCCAGTCGGTCACGTTCTTCGACAACGATTTCGCAGGGCGGATCGCGCAGAAACAGATGCAAGGCGCACGGGCGACGACAGATTTCGTGGTCGATATGATCCAGACCGTCGCCTATGCGCTCGCCTCGCTTGTGGGGTCGGTCGTGCTGCTGCTGACGATCGATTACCGCACGGCGGGTGTGCTGGCGGTATGGGTGCTGGGCTATATCTGGCTGATCACGTTCTACATGCCGCGAATCCGCATACGGTCGCAGGCGCGCGCCGCCAAACGGGCGATGGTGACGGGGCAGGTCGTCGATACGATCACCAACATCAAGACGGTCAAGCTGTTTGCCCATGACGCCCATGAAGACCGCGCCGCCACCGATGCGATGGAGACCTATTGGGGGTCTGCCGTGCATTTCGGCTGGCTGTCCACGTCCTTCCGGTTCTGGCTGATGGGGCTGGGCGGGCTTCTGCCCGTGTTGCTGGTCGGCACGACACTTTATTTCTGGTCTGTCGGCGCGGCGACAGCAGGTGATATCGCGGCTGCGGGGGCTATTTCGCTGCGGCTTGCGCAGATGACAGGCTGGGTCAGTTTCACGCTGATGGGCATCTACGCCAATGTGGGCGAGATCGAGGATGCGATGCAAACCCTGTCGCCTGCACACCAGCTGACCGATGCGCCAAACGCGGTCGAGCTGACACCGCAGGGCGGCGCGATCGAATTGCGCGCCGTGACGTTCAGCTATGGCGGCGGGCCGGGGGGTCTTGACCATGTCAGCCTGTCGATTGCTTCGGGTGAAAAGCTGGGGATCGTGGGCGCGTCAGGGGCGGGGAAATCCACGCTCGTCGCCCTCCTACTGCGGCTTTACGATACCGAAGAGGGGCAGGTCCTGATCGACGGCCATGATATCCGCGACGTGACGCAGGAAAGCCTGCGCCGCCAGATCGCGATGGTCACGCAGGAAACGGCGATGTTCAACCGGTCCGCCCGCGACAATATCCGCTATGGCAAACCCGATGCCACGCAGCAAGAGGTCGAGGCGGCGGCGATCAAGGCCGAGGCGCATGGATTCATCCAAGGCCTGCGCGATTTCAAAGGGCGCAAGGGGTACGATTCCCACTTGGGCGAACGGGGCGTGAAACTGTCCGGCGGCCAGCGCCAGCGCATCGCGATCGCCCGCGCCATCCTGAAAGACGCGCCGATCCTTGTGCTGGACGAAGCGACCAGCGCGCTCGATTCCGAGGTCGAGGCGGCCATTCAGGACTCGCTCGACATCATCATGGAGGGCAAGACCGTCATCGCTATCGCGCACCGCCTGTCGACCTTGGCGGCGATGGACCGGATCGTCGTGCTTGACGGCGGGCGTATTGTGGAACAAGGCACCCATGACGAATTGCTGGCCAAGGCCGGGCTTTATGCCCGCTATTGGAACCGGCAGTCGGGTGGTTTCATCAATGTGCAGGATGCTGCGGAATAAATGCTGACAATCGAAAGCCTGACCCATCTGGGGCTTGGCCGCGCCTCTGACGGGCGGTCGCTGATCCCGCGCGTGCTGCCGGGCGAGGAAATCGACGTGGCCCAGGACGGGACCGTGCGGATCGTCACGCCATCGCCGGACCGCGTTGCAGCGCCGTGCCGCCATTTCAAAAGCTGCGGCGGCTGTGCCATGCAACATGCCAGCGATGAATTTGTGGCCGGCTGGAAACAGGACATTGTCGCGCGTGCGCTAGCGGCCCACGGGCTGCACCCCGCGTTTCGCGCCATCGCCACATCGCCGGTGCAGTCGCGCCGCAGGGCCAAGTTTGCAGGGCGACGCACCAAAAAGGGCGCGCTGGTCGGCTTTCACGGCAAGGCATCGCATACGCTGATCGACGTGCCGGATTGTCAGCTGGTTACGCCTGCGTTGCTGGCGACCATGCCCGCGCTTCAGGAACTGACGCTGCTCGCCGCGTCGCGCAAGGGCGAGGCTGATCTGACCGTCACTGAAACGGCGCTGGGCGCGGATGTGCTGGTCGGCACCGACAAGGACCTGACGCCTGATCTGCGCGTGACCTTGGCGGCGCTGGCCAATGCACACGGGCTGTCGCGGCTGGTGTGGAACGACGAACCTGTCGTCACGATCAACCCGCCCGATCAGGATTTCGGCGGCACCAAGGTGACACCGCCCCCCGGTGCGTTCCTGCAAGCGACCAAGGCGGGCGAGACGGCCTTGCTCGCCGCCGTGGACGAGATCACGCAAGGCGCGGCCCGCATCGTTGATCTTTTCGCAGGCTGCGGCACCTTCACCCTGCCGCTGGCCGCGCGGGCCGAGCTGCACGCGGTGGAATCAGAATCCGCCATGCTGACAGCGCTTGACCGTGGTTGGCGCGCCGGCCGCAACCTGCGCAAGGTCACGACGGAGACGCGCGACCTGTTCCGCCGCCCGCTCGAACCCGATGAATTCGCGAAATATGACGCCGTCGTCATCGACCCGCCCCGCGCAGGGGCCGAGGCGCAGATCGAGGCGCTGGCAAGGTCCGACATCAAGACAATCGCTATGGTGTCCTGCAATCCGGTGACGTTCGCGCGGGATGCGAAGGTTCTGATCGACGCTGGTTTCGCGATGCCGTGGGTGCAGGTCGTCGATCAATTCCGTTGGTCGCCACATGTGGAAATCGTGTCACCGTTCACACGAAAATGAACCCTGCGACATAAATGCTGCTAGGTTAAGCGGAATCTTTACCCTAATCATGAAAACAGGCGGCGCAGACCGCAGTTTTGGGCAGTGACATGATAACAAGACGTACAATGATGATCGGCGCCGCAGCAGGCGCCGCTGGATGCTCCTCATCGACAGCACCAGAAGTTCCGACGTATTTCGGGCCGGACGTGACCCGTATTCAGGTGTTCAAAGAGCAGCGCACGATGCAACTGTTGCACAACAACAGCCTGTTGCGGCAGTACCGTATCGATCTTGGGTTCGACCCCAAGGACCACAAACAACAGGAAGGCGACGGGCGCACGCCCGAGGGCGCGTATCTGATCGACCGTCAGAACCCCAATAGCCGCTTTCATCTTTCGATCGGCATTTCCTATCCGAATGCTGACGATGTGGCGCGTGCACGTGCAATGGGTGTCAAACCCGGCGGTGACATCTTTATTCATGGGACCCCGACCCAATGGGTTGGCGTGCCCGACTGGACCTGGGGCTGCATCGCTGTGACGAATACGGAAATGGAAGAGGTTTATTCCATGGTCCGCGTTGGTACGAAGATCTTCATCTACGCCTGACGGGTCAGTTCCGTTTGATCAGGATAATCCGCTTGCAAAGCCGGGCGCTGTCCCCATGTTCAGCGTCCACCAAAGTTTCCCTGCCGGTTCCTGAAACCACGAAAATCCCATCAGCTGTGCGTTCGGGTCCATGATAACGGCGCGCGTACGCTCGTCGTTCATCCAGGCGGTCAGTGTGGCCAGTTCGGATTCGTATGATTCTGAAATCGTCTCGCCCAGAAACCTGCCGGTGAAACCTGCGCGGCGGGCGCGCTGGACCGGGCTGGATCCGTCGGCACCGAACAGCCAAGGCCGGTTCTGTATCGACATGTCGCGCGCATGCGTCGCAGCAGCGGCATTCAGTTGGGGATCAAGTGCGACCGGACCGACGCGCGCTGCCTGACGCAATGCGTTCACGCTGTCCAGCATCCGGAATTTGACAGCCGCTTCTTCGCCGGGCGCGATGATATAGGCCGTCGGCAAGGGCAACCCGTCAGGACCCAACGCCCGGTTCGGGCCACCGACGCAAGCCGACACGCCAGCGGTAACGAGGCCGAGGATCAGTGCGCGTCTGTACATGGGCATACTCTTAATTGCGGTTCAGCGTCGTTTAGCGGGATTGATGCGGAAGTTCAAACACACTTCAGCGTGAGACGACGAACTTCGCCTGCGACCGTATGACCGCCCTGTCAGCGCCGTGATCCGGCAAATCGCTGGACGAACCGGCTGAACACAGCGGAAAAACCGCTTGGCGGTGTCGGCACAGCGACCTGCTGGCGCGCGGCCTCTTCAGCAAGTTGTTGCTGCCTGATCCGTTGACGCGACGCACCCTCGCGCGCCTCAGAGGTTTCAGCGTTGAATTCGTTGATCCATTCCGGCGGCTTTCGCGGTTCTGACACCGGCTGCGACACGACGGGACGCGGCTCGCGCGGTTCGGAGTTCAACACATAGTTGTTGGTTTCGCTCACCAGCTTTGTCAGCGTCTGACCCAGTTCCTTGGGCGGCTTGGTCTTGCGCGCGACCTTGGCTGTCCGCAAAGGCGCGATGATATCGGCCCAGGCGCGTGCGGTCTGAATCCGGTCCTTGGGCAGGATCTTCATCGCCTTGTCGATCGCGGCCAGAAATTCGGGTTCATAGGCGTCGAAGCGGCCCGCAAGCGGTTGGCACGGATCAGGGTTCCGGCTGGCGAATTCCTGCATCCGTGTCTGGCTGTTCGGCGGCGCTTCGCCGCTGATCACGTGATAGAACGTGGCCGCCAGCGCATAAAGGTCGCTCGACGGCGACTGCTTGCCCCCCGCAAAATAGAATTCCTGCGGCGAATAGCCGTCCTTCACGATCAGCACGGTCGACAGCGCGCGGGTCTCGCGGCTTGCTTCTTCGCGGGCGGCGCCGAAATCGATTAGCACGGGGCTGCCCCATTTATCCAGAAGGATGTTGTCGGGCGAAATGTCGCGATGCAAAAGATCCTGTGCATGCACCAGATCGACCGCATCGAGCACCTTGATCAGGATATCCTTGACCTGGTCGGGCGACAGGTCGTCGCGTTCATTGTTGATGACGTAAAGCAGGTCGCGACCGTCGATCAGGTCCAGCACCATGTAGGCGGTGTCGTTGTCCTCAAAGATCCGATGCACGCCCACAATATTGGGGTGCCGCATCTTGGCGATGCTGCGCGCCTCGCGCATGAACATTTCCACGATCGCGCGATATTTTTCAAAATGCGTATGCGACCGGACAAGCACACGCTTACCTTCCCGGCAGCAAAAAACCTCCGGAAAACATTCCTTTATCACAACTTTCCGTTCCAGGTAATTATCCTGGGCCAGATACGTGATGCCAAACCCACCGTTGCTGAGCGGTCTCAAGATCGTAAATTGATCACCGAGGAGTGTCGTTCCCCGGACAAGAGCCTCCGTACGTTCCGGCCGAGCTGCATCATTGCCAGAAGGCGCCGCAGCATTCATAATTCACCAAATATCGCGTCGCACATGACGCGCCCTTATACACAACCAACGCAAACATCATAACCTTACAATATGTTGTCTTTTGGGCACCAATCCGAAATCTTCATGTCCATCCACCCAACGGCAGCTTTGGCCCGACGCGACAAGAGCACGTTTTTAGTATATTTGCAAAGGATTGCTGCATCCTGCTCATGCTACGCCTGAAGGCGACCTGTGCAGACAATTTCAAAATGTGGCGCTCAGATGAAATATTGCTGCGTCACGAAACATCAACAGCAAGCGAAGACCGCGCATTTCGGCGGACGGGTACGCGACTTGTCGTCAGCACATTGCCTTCGGTATCGCAGACAAGGCGCACGCGCTGCCCGTCATACCAGAACGTCAGCCTGATCTTGCCCTCGTCTTCACCTATGCCGGTTTCGGATTGGCTGGTGATGTCACCCGCCCTCATCAGGACGGGCACGTCGGCGGGTGAAAGTCCCAGCAAGGGTCCAAGGTCGGCAGCGTCCACAGTCAGCCCGTGTTCGGTCCTGCGCAATTTCACCTTGGGTCCTTTTCAATCAAGCCAGCCCTTTAGGTTCTTGTCGATCACACCACAGAGCGCGTCAATATGCGCGGCATCGTCGTTGAGGCAGGGAATATAGGTGAAATGCTCGCCACCGGCTTCTTCAAAGCTTTCCTTGATCTCTTCGTTGATCTCTTCCAGCGTTTCGATGCAATCGGCGGAAAACGCGGGCGCGCAGACGGCGATATGCTTGATGCCATCCTCTTCGGCCAGCCGCGCGACTTCTTTCACGGTGTAGGGTTTCAGCCATTCTTCAGGGCCAAAGCGCGACTGGAACGTCGTCTTGATCTGGGTGTTGTCCCAGCCCAGCCGTTCTTTCAGCAGGCGCGTCGTTTTCTGGCACTGGCAATGATAAGGATCGCCCTCGCGCAGGTAGCGTTCCGGCACGCCGTGATAGGAACAGATCAGCATCTCGGGCTTGGTCTCTGCCTCGGCATAGGCCTTTTCGATGGATTGCGCGAGCGCCTCGATATAGGCGGGTTCCGCGAAATAGGGTTCTACCACCCGTGCGATCGGCTGCCATTTTTCATCCATCAGGGCGCGAAAGAACTGGTCGTTGGCGGTTGCCGATGTCGCACCGGCGTAATGCGGATAAAGCGGGAAGAACAGGATCTTGGTGCAGCCTGCCTCGACCATCTCGCGGACTTTGGATTTGGTGGACGGGTTGCCGTAACGCATGCAGAAATCGACGCGCACGTCGTCGCCGTACCGGTCTACCATCTGTTGCTTGATCGCTGCCGTCTGCGCCTTGGTGATCGTCATCAGGGGGCTTTCGTTCGCCTCTTCGTTCCAGATGGATTTATAGGCAGCGCCCGATGAGAACGGCCGCTTGGTCAGGATCACAAGCTGCAAAAGCGGCTGCCAGAGCCATGCGGAATAGTCGATCACCCGCTTGTCGGACAGAAATTCGTTCAGATAGCGCCGCATCGACCAGTAATCCGTCGCATCCGGCGTGCCGAGGTTGGCAACAAGAATACCGACCCGCGCGGGTTTGATCGCGGGGTGGTCCTTGCCTGCGTGGACAGGACAGGTCGCAGGGCGTTCCGTGTCAGCGGAGGAATGGGCGTCGAACATGGTCATGACCCTTTGGTTATCGTCATTTCAGCGGCAGTTAAATAGTATACGCGCCAAATCAATCCTTGGACCTTTCAAGCGGCATTTCTTTCGCGCCCAGCGCATCCGCCAGCCTGTTTTTTGCGCTGCCGGGGCGCAGGGGTTGCGGTTGGGTATCGGCGGGGGCCCAGCCTGTCAGCATGATGATCTCGAACGTCGCATCCACACGGTTGGCGGCATTGCGGTAATGCTGCGCATAAATGCTGGAGGCTTGCGTCAGCACCTTGCGCCGCGTCATTGACCGTAAACGCTGTGTCAGCGCATTTGTTTCGCCCATCTTGCGCAGGTCGTGCATCAGGTGGAACATGTTGGCATAGCTGACGGTGGTCTTGGCCCCGTCCGCCACCGGCAGCGCCAGTCCAGCGCGTTGCAGCAAGGCCCCCAGATCGCGGATTTCGCCCATCGGGGCGACACGTGGCGACAGGCCACCCGTGACCGCTGCTTCCGCCTCGGCCAGGGCGGTGCGCAATTCATGCAGCGTCTGCCCGCCAAGACAGGCCGCCAGCAACAACCCGTCCGGTTGCAAGGCATGACGGCATTGCACCAACTGCCCGACTGGGTCATTCGCCCAATGCAGCCCCATCACATGCAGCACCAGATCATGTGCACCGGGCGTCAGCGCCAGCGTGTCATCGTCCGGCACGATCACGGCCTGCGGATAGCGCACACGCCAGAAATCGGGGAACCCGGTGACAATCGCCATCGACGTAAACGTCCTGTTAACCTCGATCAGTCTTTCATGCAGTTCATCGGCGATGATCTGGTGCAGGAACAGATGATCCGGCAACGCGCGGGCGCGATGCCGCTGCAAGGCGGTCCGGTCAACAAGAGGGTGCGGCATGGTCATGTCGCCCATGTAGGGTGCAATGATGCGGATGCAAAGCGTGATCAGGGCGATCTATCCGGCGCAATGCGTCGCATGTGAAACCCAGACAGAGGCTGAAAACGGCCTCTGCGGCACCTGCTGGCGCGACACCCAGTTCATCGACGGCACGATCTGCGACACCTGCGGCACCCCCTTGCCCGGCGATAGCGATGGCCAGCGCCTGCAATGCGACGATTGCATGGTGATTGCGCGCCCTTGGGAGCGTGGACGTGCGGCGCTGGTCTACACCGGCATCGGGCGCAAACTGGTGCTGGGGCTGAAACACGGCGACCGCACCGATCTGGCGCAACCTGCGGGCCTGTGGATGGCGCGGCTTGCGCGGGCGCTGATCCATCCTGACACTGTGGTCGTGCCGGTGCCCCTGCATTGGTCCCGCCTGCTGCGGCGGCGCTATAATCAGGCAGGGCTGCTGGCACAGGTCATCGCCCGCGACCTGCAACGCCCCGTCTGTGTCGATGCGCTGCTCCGCCCGCGCAAGACCGCCCCCTTGGAAGGGCACAGCCGCGACGCGCGCTTCGCCGCGCTGACAGGCCAGATCACCGCGAACCCCCGGCAAAAGGCGCAGATCGCGGGCAAACCCGTATTGCTGGTGGATGACGTGATGACCTCCGGCGCGACACTGGCCGCCTGCACCGAGGCACTTTTGCAAGGCGGTGCAACACGGGTTTCGACGATAACACTGGCACGCGTCGTCAAGGATGCCTAAATCATGCGTGACACAGCCAAAGGAGAGCTGTCATGCAAAACGTCGAAATCTATACCAAACCCACCTGCGGCTATTGCCACATGGCCAAACGGGTGCTGACCGCAAAGGGCGTCACCTTTACCGAGGTGAACATCACCGCGCAGCCCGAAAAACGGGCCGAGATGATCCAGCGCGCCAAAGGCGGCAGCACCGTGCCGCAAATCTTCATCGGCGGTAAACACCTGGGCGGCTGCGATGACCTGATGGCGCTGGACCGGCAAGGCAAGCTCGACGCCCTGCTGTCGGCATGAAAGCGGGGCTGGTCCAGCTTTGCTCTGGCGACGATCCCGTCGTCAACCTTGCCACAACGCGCGACCTGATCATTCAGGCGGCGGCACAGGGTGCAGAGTTTATTCTGACGCCCGAAGTCACGAATTGCGTGTCGCAGGACAGGGCGCACCAGCGGGCGGTTCTGCAATCCGAAAGTGACGACAGCACGCTGGCCGGATTGCGCGCCACCGCGCGCGATCTGGGTATCTGGCTGTCGATCGGGTCGCTCGCGCTCAAGACCGAAGGTGACGACGGACGCTTTGCCAACCGGTCCTTTCTGATCGGACCGGACGGCGCCATCGTCGCGCGTTACGACAAGATCCACATGTTCGATGTGGATGTATCTGCCACCGAAACCTTCCGCGAATCGGCGGGGTTTCGCCCTGGAAACAGCGCGGTCGTTGCGCACACGCCTTTCGCGCGGATCGGCCTGACGATCTGCTATGACATCCGTTTCGCCTATCTGCACCGCGCACTGGCACAGGCGGGCGCACACATCCTGCTGGTGCCCGCCGCCTTTTCGCCCGTGACCGGAGCCGCCCATTGGGAACCCCTCCTGCGTGCGCGCGCCATCGAAACAGGCTGCTATGTGCTGGCCGCCGCGCAAACAGGCACACACCCGATCGGCCAAGGCAAACCGCGCCAAACGCACGGGCACAGCATGGCGATTTCGCCCTGGGGCGAGGTTCTGGTGGATATGGGAACCGATACCGGCACAGCGATTGTTGATCTTGACCTAGCGGAAGTGGCAAAGTCACGGCAGCGCATTCCGGCGCTGACCCATGATCGCTCTTTCGAAGGTCCCTGATGCCTGACAGCGCCACCAGCCTTGCCGTTTCGCTATTCAGCGAAATCCTCGCCGTGGATCAGCTTGCGCGCGCGTCCGTGGCCAAGGTGCTGCCCAAAGGCATGGAATTGTCGCATTTTTCCGTGCTGAACCATCTGGCGCATGCCGGTGCCGAACGCTCGCCCGCGCAACTGGCCAAGACCTTCCATCTGACACGCGGCGCGATGACGAACACGCTGCACAAACTGCAATGGGCAGGCTGGGTGCATATCCGCCCCGACTGGGATGATGCGCGCCGCAAGATGGTGTCGATCAGCCCGGCGGGCCTGTCCGCCCGCGACGCCGCCATCGCCGCCATCGCCCCCGTGATCGCCGAGGCAGTGGCCAAAGTAGGCGAGGAAAAAGTCCGCATCGCTCTGCCGGTTCTGCGCGAAATGCGGCTCAAACTGGGTCAGATCGACTAGGCCCCCCATCGTTCGAGCCTGAATATCCCCGCCGGAGGCCAGAAAGTCCTTATTCTTTCGTCGCGGCAGTCACATAGTTCACCGACAGGTCCCGGTCACTGATCGCCCAAGTAAACCGCAGCGGATTGAACACGAACCCCTTGCGGTCCACCGGCGTCAGCCCGGCTTTGTCCAGCAAAGCGAACAATTCGTCGGGCGTGATGAACTTTGCCCATTCATGGGTGCCCTTGGGCAACCAGCGTATCACCCATTCCGCCCCGACGATCGCCATGGCGAATGATTTGGGGTTGCGGTTGATCGTCGAGCAGATGTGCAAACCGCCCGGTTTCAGCAATTGCTGACAGGCCGTCAGATAGCCCAAGGGGTCGGCCACATGTTCCACGACCTCCATGTTCAGCACGACATCGAATTGTTCGCCGGCCGCGGCCATCGCCTCGGCGGTGGTGTGGCGATAGTCGATCTCCAGCCCCGATTGTGCGGCATGGACCTGCGCGACGGGGATATTCCGCTCGGCCGCATCGGCGCCCACAACCGTTGCGCCGAGCCGTGCCATGGGTTCGCACAGCAAACCCCCGCCGCAGCCGATATCCAGCAACCGCAGCCCGGCAAAAGGCGTAGGCCCCTGCAGATCGCGGCCGAATTCTGCGGCAATCTGGCGCGTGATGTAATCGAGCCGGACGGGGTTCATCATGTGCAACGGCTTGAATTTGCCGTTCAGGTCCCACCATTCGGCGGCCATCGCCTCGAACTTGGCGATTTCGGACGGGTCGACGGTGTTGGTTGCGGACATTTTCTTGGCTCCGATGCTTACGGCGGTCATGGTTTCTTGTTTCATTCCGCGATATAGGGTGCCTATGGACAAAGTCGTAGGACAAAAGCGCCAGGGTGCCCACCTTTATCCCCCCGTTGATCCCTTTGATCAGCGGGTTCTGGATGTGGGCGACGGGCACCGGCTTTATGTCGAACAATGCGGCAATCCCAATGGTATTCCCGTCGTCGTGCTGCACGGCGGCCCGGGTGGCGGATGCAGCCCGGCGATGCGCCGCTATTTCGATCCGGCGGTGTTCCGCGTTGTGCTGTTCGACCAGCGCGGCTGCGGCAAGTCGCGGCCCCATGCCAGTGTGACGGCGAATACGACATGGCACCTGGTGGCGGATATCGAACAGATCCGGCAGACCTTAAACATCGACCGCTGGATCATCTTCGGCGGATCATGGGGCGCGACGCTGGCGCTGATCTATGCGCAGGCGCATCCCGATCGTGTCGCGGCGCTGACCCTGCGCGGTGTTTTCCTGATGACCCAACCTGAACTCGACTGGTTCTATGGCGGTGGTGCGGGGAAATTCTGGCCCGATCTCTGGGCGCGGTTCGCTGGCATGATCCCCGAGGATGAAAAGGGCGATCTGATCTCCGCCTATCACCGGCGGCTGTTTTCGGGCGATCTGCCGCTTGAAACCCGCTATGCCCGCGCCTGGGCGTCCTGGGAAAACGCGCTGGCGGCGATGGACAGCGACGGGTTGACCGGCGAAAGCCCGGCCGATTACGCCCGCGCCTTTGCCCGGCTGGAAAACCATTATTTCCACCATGCGGGGTTTTTGTCGGCGGATCAGCAGATCCTGCATCCGTCGCAAATGGCGCGGATTGCGGGCATTCCCGGCATCATCGTCCAAGGGCGCTATGACATGATCTGCCCGCCCGTGTCTGCCTATCAACTGGCGCAGGCCTGGCCCAAGTCGCGGCTTGTGATGATCGGGCGCGCTGGCCATGCCCTGTCCGAACCCGGCATCAGTGCAGAGCTTGTCCGCAGCATGGACAGCCTTGGGGCGCAGCGGGCCATGCTCGGGCTTTAACCTTTACAGATTCGGTTCAGCCGTTACAGTCGCCTGAAATGAACGGAGAACGTCTGGTTTGGGCAATGTCCTGACGATTATCTTGCAACGGCTTGCGCTTGGTTTTCTTACGCTACTCGTTGTGTCCGGCGTCATTTTCGTCGCAGTGAACCTGCTGCCGGGGGATTTCGCGCAATCCATCCTTGGGCAGGGTGCCACCCCCGAAGCGGTCGCATCGATCCGGCGTGATCTCGGGCTGGATCAGCCGATGGTCAGCCGCTATTTCACCTGGCTTGGCGGCGCGTTGCAGGGTGATTTCGGGTCCAGCTTTGCGCAGGCGAGCTTTGCGAATTTCACGGGTTCCGAATCCGGGGCGGGCAGTGTCGCGCAACAGATCGCCCCGCGTTTTGCAAATACGATGTTTCTGGCCGCTGTCAGCGCCGCCATCGCGGTGCCTTTCGCCATCGTGCTGGGCGTGCTGGCCGCCCTTTACCGCAATTCCATCTTTGACCGTGCGACCAATATCTTCACGCTGTCGTCCATCTCCAGCCCCGAATTCTTTCTGGCCTATGTCCTCATCTTGTTTCTGGCGGTGCTGAACCCGATCCTGCCTGCGGTGTCCAATATATTTGCGGATATGTCGTTCAGCGAACGGCTTGAAAAGACGCTGCTGCCCGCGCTGACGCTGACGCTGGTGGTGACCGCGCATATGATGCGGATGACGCGGGCGGCGATCATCAACCTGCTGTCGTCCCCCTATATCGAGATGGCGCGCCTGAAAGGCATGTCGCCCTTGCGGGTAATCGTGCGCCATGCGCTGCCCAATGCGCTGGCGCCGATCATCAACGTCGTGGCGATCAATCTGGCCTATCTGATCACCGGTGTCGTCGTGGTCGAGGTCGTGTTCGTCTATCCCGGCATCGGGCAGTTGTTCGTGGACAGCGTGAAGTTCCGTGACATTCCGGTCGTGCAGGCCTGCTGCCTGATCTTTGCCGCCGCCTATATTCTGCTGAATCTGACGGCGGATATCATGTCGATCCTGTCCAACCCGCGGCTGAGGCATCCGAAATGATCTGGTTCGCCGCTGCATTGTTGGGTTTTGCGGCCTTGGCCTGGGGTTTCCGGGTCGCGGGACAAACGGCGACCGGCCGTGCGCCGTATTTCCGGGACATGCCGTTCGGGGTTGCCTACGGCTACGTGCTGGCAGTGGCCGCATTGATGTGGCTGGTATGGGCCTATACGCAAGGGCGCAGCGCCGATCCGGCAGTCGCCAACAAGTTCTTTTTCCTGCGCATCGCGGTTGAAGGCTTTATCATCTTTTCCATCGCCGCATGGCTGTTCCGCCTGCTGGGGCGCAGCGTCGGGACGAAACAGACCAAACGGCTTTTCCGGTCCATGCCGCTGACCGCGGCTTTCGGGATCATGATGATCCTGATCTATGTGTTTGTGGCGGTCTTCGCGTCTTTTCTTGCCCCTTACGGGCAGGCCGAGATCATTCGTGGCGTGCCCGCGAATATCATGCCGGGGGGCGACATTGCGCTGGGCGGCAACCCCGATTTTCCGCTGGGCACCGACCAGATCGGCCGCGATATCCTGAGCAGGCTGATCTATGGCGCGCAGAACACCGTGGGCATCGCCTTTGTCACCACGGTGATCGCGTTCTTGCTGGGCGGCAGCATGGGCTTTCTGGCGGCGACTTTGGGCGGCTGGCTCGACCAGCTGCTGTCGCGGATCGTCGATGTGCTGATGGCAATCCCGTCGCTGATTTTCGCGCTGCTGTTGATGACCATCGCCAGCGTCTGGGCGCCGCGTCTTGGTATCCCGCAGACCTATTTCATGATCCTGATCATTGCCGTGATCGACAGCACCCGCGTTTACCGGCTGGCACGCGCGGTCGGGCAGAATATCGTGGTGATGGATTATATCGAGGCCGCCAAGCTGCGCGGCGAAGGTCTGGGCTATCTGATGTTCCGGGAAATCCTGCCCAATGCGACCTCGCCCTTGCTGGCCGAATTCGGGCTGCGGTTCTGTTTCGTGTTCCTGACCATCGCGTCGCTGTCTTTCCTTGGGGTGGGCATCCAGCCGCCTTTGGCTGACTGGGGAACGATGGTGCGCGATCTGGGCGGGTTCGTGAATTTCGCGCAATTCGCGCCGATGGTGGCAACGCCGCCGCTGCTGGCTGCGGGCGCGATCGCGCTTCTGGCCGTGGCGGTGAATTTTGTCGTAGACTGGATGCTGCACCGTTCCTCGGGGCTGAAGGACTGACATGACCCAAGCCCCCGACACCACGCCACTGGTCAAGATCCGCGATATCCGGATCGACGGCCGCACAGATGAAACCTGGATCCCCATCATCAAGGGCGTGAACCTGACCCTGCAACGCGGGCAGGTGCTGGGGCTGATCGGGGAATCAGGTGCAGGCAAATCCACGCTGGGGCTGGCCGCGATGGGCTATACCCGCGACGGCGTGCGGATCAGCGGCGGCAGCGTCGAATTCGACGGGATCGACCTGCTGACAGCCTCTGCTGCGGTCAAGCGTGACCTGTTGGGCAAGCGCATCGCCTATGTCGCGCAATCGGCAGCGGCCAGTTTCAACCCCGCCCACCGCCTGATCGACCAGCATGTCGAAGGGCCGGTGCAGCACGGCATCGCCGGTCGCAAGGACAGCGCCGAGGATGGCATCGCGCTTTATCGCAAGCTGCGCCTGCCCAACCCCGAGGAAATCGGCTTTCGCTATCCGCATCAGGTGTCGGGCGGGCAGTTGCAGCGCGCGATGACCGCGATGGCGATGTCCTGCCGCCCTGACCTGATCATCTTTGACGAACCGACCACCGCGCTGGACGTCACCACCCAGATCGAGGTGCTGTCGGCGATCCGCGATATTGTCGCGCAATACAACACCGCCGCGATCTACATCACCCATGATCTGGCGGTCGTCGCGCAGATGGCGGACCGGATCAAGGTGCTGCTGCGCGGAGAAGAGGTTGAGACCGCCGATACCCGCACCATGCTGGACGCGCCGACACAGGATTACACCAAATCGCTTTGGGCTGTGCGCAGCTTTGAGCGGCCTGCGAAACCCGCCGTGCAAACGGGTGCCGTGCCCGTGGTCAGCATGCAGAACGTGGACGCTTCCTATGGCAAGGTGCCGGTGCTGCATGACGTGAGTTTTGATATCCACGCAGGCCGCACCGTCGCCGTCGTCGGCGAAAGCGGGTCCGGCAAATCGACCGCCGCGCGGTGTATCACGGGGCTTTTGCCGCCGACATCGGGGCAGATCCTGTTTGACGGCAAGGTTCTGCCCGCCGACTACCGCAAGCGCAGCAAGGGCCAGCTGCGGCAGGTGCAGATGATTTATCAGATGGCCGATACCGCGCTGAACCCGCGTATGTCGATCGGCCAGATCATCGCGCGGCCTGTGCAATTCTACCTTGGTCTGACCGGCAAGGCGAAACGCCAGCGCGTCGATGCCTTGCTCGAACAGATCGAACTGGACCCTGCGGAATATTACAACCGCCTGACATCCGAACTGTCGGGCGGGCAGAAACAACGCATCGGGATCGCGCGCGCCCTCGCTGCCGAGCCGCGTTTCATCATCTGCGACGAAGTCACGTCTGCACTGGATCAACTTGTCGCCGAAGGGATCCTGCGGCTTTTGGCTAGGTTGCAGGACGAGCTGTCCCTGTCCTATATGTTCATCACGCATGATCTGGCGACGGTGCGGGCCATCGCGGACGAAGTCGTCGTCATGAAGGACGGGCGTGTCGTGGAACAAGGGCCCAAGGCCGAAATGTTCAGTCCGCCGCATCACGCCTACACCGACCTTTTGTTGTCGTCGGTGCCGGAAATGGACCCTGACTGGCTCAGCAATCTGCTGGCGGAACGGGGTGTTGATAATATCGGCGATGCAGCCGTTAATAAAATCTAAGCGAATCGTGGTCCGACGGGCCGACACGGCATAACAGGGAGAAGTCGATATGAGTGGAATTAGCAGACGCGGATTGCTGAAAACGGGTGTCGCCGCTGGCGTGCTCGGGTTGTCGGGGATGCCGCTGCGCGCGCAAAGCCGGGGTGGCAAGTTCACCGCAGGCCTGAGCGGCGCGAACACATCCGACAGCTGGGACGGCCGGACACATTCGGACGTCTTCATGATTTCGGCTGCCCTCGGCGGTGTTTTCGATGCTCTGACCGAAGTGGCCGCTGACGGATCGCTCCAAGGCGAGTTGGCGACAAGCTGGGAAGCCAGCCCCGACGCAAAGGTCTGGACCTTCAACCTCCGGCAAGGTGTGACCTTCCATAATGGCAAGGCGTTCGGTGCGGATGACGTGATCGAATCACTGCAACTGCACGTGGCCGAAGGGTCGAAATCCGCAGCGCAACCGCTGGTCGCCGCGATCACCGAGATGCGCAAGATCACCGACCATCAGGTCCAGTTCACGCTGGAAGCGGGCAATGCCGACTTCCCCTATCTGCTGTCGGATTATCACCTGCTGATGTATCCCGCAGGCCAGATTGAAGAAGCCATCGCACAAGGCATCGGCACGGGCCTTTACGAAGTCGTCGCTTTCGATCCGGGTGTGCGGTTTGTCGGCCGTCGCGTCGCCGACCACTACAAGGGTGACAGCGCCGGTTTCTTTGACGAGGTCGAACTGATCGCCATCAACGACAACACCGCGCGGATGAACGCGCTGTTGACCGGCCAGATCGACGCCGTGAACCGGATCGATTTCCGGCTGGAGCCGCTGTTGCGCGCCAACCCGAATGTCAGCATTCAGGAGGTGACGGGCAACCAGCATTACACATTCCCGATGCTGACCCAGACTGCACCGTTCAACGACGTGAACGTGCGCCGCGCGCTGAAATACGGTGTCGACCGTCAGGACATGGTCGACAAGATCCTGCTGGGTCACGGCAAGGTTGGCAACGACAGCCCGATCGGCCCCGCAAACCAGTATTACCATGCCGAGATGGAACAGCTGGAATACGATCCCGACCGCGCGAAGTTCCACCTCCAGCAGGCGGGTCTCGACAGCCTGAACATCGACCTGTCGGCATCGAACGCAGCGTTCGAAGGTGCGGTTGATGCGGCCCAGCTGTATCAGGCCTCCGCCGCCCCTGCCGGGATCAACATCAACGTGATCCAGGAACCTGCGGACGGCTATTGGTCGAACGTCTGGCTGGTCAAGCCGTTCTCGGCGTCTTACTGGACAGGCCGGTCGACCGAAGACTGGATGTTCTCTTCTGCCTACGAAACAGGCGTGCCGTGGAACGACAGCCAGTGGGACAATGCACGTTTCCAGGAACTGCTGTATTCCGCGCGCGCCGAACTCGACACCGACAAGCGGCGCGAGCAGTATTACGAAATGCAGCAGATCCTGCGTGACGATGGCGGCGTGATCATCCCGATGTTTGCGAATTTCGTGCAGGCCATCAGCAGCCGGGTCGTCACACCCGACGTCGTCGGCAATACCGCGCAGATGGACAACAACCGCATGCTGGAACGCTGGTCGCTGGCGTAACCGCCCGCACCGCCTTGAACGCCCCGCTCTCACCGGCGGGGCGTTTTGCATTGCGCTTGCAGTCCCGTGCAACACCGCCTATATCACCCTCAATAGCGGCGCCTTGGCTTCCACCCCCAAGGCTCCACCGGGAAACATCAACGGGCCGCGCGCCCGTTTTTTTATGCTTGGGACAAACCCATGAATGACCTGATCGCCAAGGCGGCCATCGACCGCAGGATCGCAGAGATCGTCACCCCCGTCGTCGAGGACATGGGGTTCGAGGTCGTGCGCGTCCGGCTGATGACTGGCAAGGAAAGCACCCTGCAAATCATGGTGCAGCGCCCCGATGGCACCATCGAGGTGGATGAATGCGCAAAGATTTCCACCGCCATCAGTGCCGTTCTGGATGTCGAGGACCCGATCGTCGATGTATACACGCTGGAAGTGTCCAGCCCCGGCATCGACCGTCCGCTGACACGGCTCAAGGATTTCGAGCAGTGGCAAGGCTTTGAAGCCAAGGTCGAGACCGAGGAACTGATCGACGGCCGCCGCCGGTTCAAGGGTGAACTGGCCGGCACCGATGGTGACGAGGTGCTGATCACCATCGACGAAGGCACGATCGGCCTGAAATTCGACTGGCTGTCAGACGCCAAACTTGTGCTGACAGATGACCTGATCCGCGATGTGCTGCGTGGGCGCAAGGATGCGGGCCAGATCGACGAAACCCAATTTGACGAAATTGAAACCATCATCGATGGCGAGGAGAACACCTGATGGCCTATACGTCCGCAAACCAGCTCGAGCTTCTGCAAACCGCAGAGGCCGTGGCCCGCGAAAAGAACATCGAACCCGGTCTGGTGGTCGAGGCGATGGAAGAATCGCTCGCCCGTGCGGCCAAGTCGCGTTACGGCGCGGAAATGGACATTCGCGTGTCCATCGACCGCAAGACGGGCCGCGCGACATTCACCCGCGTGCGCACGGTTGTGGCCGATGACGCGGTCGAAAACTATCAGGCAGAATTCACCGTGGCTCAGGCCAAGGATTACATGACCGACCCCCAGATCGGTCAGGAATACAGCGAAGAAGTGCCCCCCGTTGAGTTGGGCCGGATCGCCGCGCAATCGGCCAAGCAGGTGATCCTGCAAAAGGTCCGCGAAGCCGAGCGTGACAAGCAATACGAAGAATTCAAGAATCGCGCCGGCACGATCATCAACGCGCTGGTCAAGCGCGAGGAATACGGCAACGTCATCGTTGACGTTGGGTCGGGCGAGGCTGTGCTGCGTCGCAACGAAAAGATCGGCCGCGAGGCGTACCGCCCCAACGACCGTATCCGTTGCTACATCAAGGAAGTCCGCCGCGAACAGCGCGGGCCGCAGATTTTCCTGTCGCGGACAGCGCCTGAATTCATGGCTGAACTGTTCAAGATGGAAGTGCCGGAAATCTACGAAGGCGTCATCGAGATCAAGGCCGTCGCCCGTGACCCCGGTTCGCGCGCCAAGATCGCGGTCATCAGCTATGACAGCTCGATCGACCCTGTTGGCGCTTGCGTCGGGATGCGCGGCAGCCGTGTGCAGGCCGTCGTGAACGAATTGCAGGGCGAAAAGATCGACATCATTCCGTGGAACGAGGACATGCCGACCTTCCTTGTGAACGCGCTTCAGCCTGCCGAGGTGACCAAGGTCGTGCTCGACGAAGAAGCCGGCAAGATCGAAGTCGTGGTGCCCGATGAACAGCTTTCACTGGCCATCGGCCGCCGCGGCCAGAACGTGCGTCTTGCCAGCCAGCTGACCGGTCTCGACATCGACATCCTGACCGAGGAAGAAGAATCCAAGCGCCGTCAGGCCGAATTTGAATCCCGCACCAAATTGTTCATGGACACGCTGGATCTGGATGAATTCTTTGCCCAGCTGCTGGTCGCCGAAGGCTTTACCAACCTCGAAGAGGTCGCCTATGTCGAACAGGACGAATTGCTGGTGATCGAAGGCGTCGACGAAGGCACAGCAGGCGAATTGCAGGCCCGCGCCCGCGACTATCTTGATGCGCAGGCGAAAAAGGCGATGGATGCGGCGCTCGCTGCCGGTGTCGAGCAAAGCCTGATTGATTTCGAGGGCCTGACACCCCAGATGCTGGAAGCGCTGGGCAAGGATGGCGTCAAGACGCTTGAAGATTTCGCCACCTGCGCGGATTGGGAACTGGCCGGTGGCTGGACCACCGTCAACGGCGAACGCGTCAAGGACGAAGGCGTGCTGGAACCGTTCGATGTGTCCCTGGAAGAAGCGCAGACCATGGTCATGACCGCACGCGTCATGCTGGGCTGGGTCGATCCGGACGAATTGAACAAAGACGACACCGACGAAACCGAAGAAGAGGAGGCCTGATCGGGCCTTCGGAGTAACTGAATGACGCGTGGCGGGCATAAAGATGAAAACGGCGATGCAGAACGCAAATGCATCGTCACCGGAGAGGTCCAGCCAAAAGCGGGACTGATCCGGTTCGTCATCGGACCGGACAATCAGGTCGTGCCGGACATTTTGGGCAAGTTACCCGGACGGGGCATGTATGTCACTGCCGACCTCGCCATTCTGGAACAGGCTCGC
The DNA here is from genome assembly GCF_000382265.1 of Yoonia vestfoldensis DSM 16212. Classification (GTDB taxonomy): domain Bacteria; phylum Pseudomonadota; class Alphaproteobacteria; order Rhodobacterales; family Rhodobacteraceae; genus Yoonia; species Yoonia vestfoldensis. The sequence goes on along the minus strand of NZ_KB907976.1, from coordinate 76,037 downwards.
AAGGGCCAGTTTTCACGCTCGGCCAAGCAGGCCTTGACGGTGCCGGACGGTCTGGTGGACGAGGTGGAACGCCAGATTGCGCGCCGCACCGTCGATCTGATCGCCTTGACGCGCAAGGCTGGCCGTGCTGTTTGCGGCTTTGAAAAGGTCAAGGCATGGCTGGCGGGCGGCGAACGTGTCCGCGTGCTGGTGCAAGCCTCTGATGGATCAGAGCGCGGCAAGACCAAGCTTTGGACGCCCGAAGGTGCGCGATACTTCGGTTGCCTGACGTCAGCCGAATTGGGTTTGGCATTTGGGCGTCAAAGTGTGATACATGGCGCGCTTGCGACTGGTGGACTCAGCGATCGTGTTGTAGAGGAAGCCACAAAGCTACGCGGATTACGCGAAGGGAACGGCGGCGATGGGGCCTCCGGGAAGGATAAAGAAGCTAGATGAGCGATAACGACGGAAAAAAGCCACTCGGCCTTGGTGGGTCACGTCCAAGCAACGTGAAGCAAAGTTTTAGCCATGGGCGGACCAAGAACGTCGTGGTGGAAACCAAACGCAAACGCGTTGTGGTGCCCAAACCCGGTGCGGCCAAGCCCGCCGGATCGACTGGTGTGCAGATGGGCGGCGACCCGACCAAGCGGCCCGCTGGCATTTCGGATGTCGAACTCGAACGCCGGATGAAGGCGCTTGCCATGGCCCGCGCGCGTGAAAGCGAAGAAGCCGCCAAGCGCGAAGCCGAAGAAAAGGAACGCGCCGCTGACCGCGAGGCCCGCCGCGCCGAAATGGAAGCCAAAGAGGCCGAAGACCGCGAACGTGAAGAACGCGCCAAAGCCAAGGCCGAAGAAGAAAAGCGCAAGGCAGAACGCGCCGCCGCCAAGGTCAAGGCCGACACCGCACCCGCTGGTGCCGATGCCAGCGCCCTGCCCGGTGAAAACGCTGTTGATCGTCCGTCTGCCGCTGGTCCCCGCAAGGTCGACCGCGAACGCGACGCCCGTGAAAAGGCCGCGAAGGTCAAGCCTGGCCGCGAAGACGATGGTCGCCGCGCTGGCAAGCTGACATTGAACGACGCGCTGACCGGCCGCGAAGGTGGCCGCCAACGGTCGATGGCCGCGATGAAACGCAAGCAGGACCGTGCCCGCGCCAAGGCGATGGGTGGATCGGCAGAGCGTGAAAAGGTGTTCCGGGATGTGGCCCTGCCGCCCGCGATCACCGTGTCGGAACTGGCCAACCGGATGGCGGAACGTGTCGCCGATGTGGTCAAGGCGCTGATGAACAACGGGATCATGGCGACGCAGAACCAGTCGATCGATGCCGATACCGCTGAGCTGATCATCGAGGAATTCGGCCACACCGTTGTTCGTGTGTCTGATGCTGACGTCGAAGACGTGATCAAGGCGATCCCGGACGATCCAAAGAGCCTTGTCTCGCGTCCGCCCATCGTCACGATCATGGGCCACGTCGATCACGGCAAGACATCGCTGCTCGACGCGATCCGCCATGCAAAGGTCGTCGCTGGCGAAGCCGGCGGGATCACCCAGCACATCGGCGCCTATCAGGTGAAAACCGATTCCGGGTCGCTGCTGACCTTCCTTGATACGCCCGGCCACGCCGCCTTTACTTCGATGCGGTCGCGCGGGGCACAGGTCACGGATATCGTGGTGCTGGTGGTTGCTGCCGATGACGCCGTGATGCCGCAGACGATCGAGGCGATTGCCCATGCGAAAGCGGCAAAAGTGCCGATGATCGTGGCGATCAACAAGATCGACAAGCCATCTGCCAACCCCGACAAGGTCCGCACGGACCTGTTGATGCACGAAGTCGTCGTCGAAAAGATGTCGGGCGATGTGCAGGATGTCGAAGTGTCGGCGCTGACGGGCAAAGGGCTCGACAGCCTGCTGGAAGCAATCGCGCTGCAGGCAGAAATCCTTGAACTGAAGGCCAACCCCGATCGCTCTGCGGTCGGTGCCGTGATCGAGGCGCAGCTTGATATCGGGCGTGGTCCGGTCGCGACCGTGCTGATCCAGAACGGCACCTTGCGGCAGGGCGACATCTTTGTCGTCGGCGAACAATACGGCAAGGTCCGTGCACTGATCAACGACAAGGGCGAACGCGTCACCGAGGCTGGCCCCGCCGTCCCTGTCGAGGTGCTGGGTCTGAATGGTACGCCAGAAGCAGGCGATGTGCTCAACGTCGTATCGACAGAGGCGCAGGCGCGCGAGATCGCGGAATACCGTGAAAAGGCGTCCAAGGAAAAACGCGCCGCTGCCGGTGCTGCCACCACGCTGGAACAGCTGATGGCCAATGCCAAGGCGAACCAGAACGTCAGCGAATTGCCCATCGTGGTGAAGGCCGACGTGCAGGGCTCTGCCGAGGCGATCGTTCAGGCGATGGAAAAGATCGGCAACGACGAAGTCCGCGTGCGCGTGCTGCATTCGGGTGTCGGCGCGATCACCGAAACCGATATCGGCCTGGCCGAGGCTTCGGGGGCGCCGGTGTTCGGCTTCAACGTCCGCGCCAACGCAACCGCCCGCAATTCGGCCAACCAAAAGGGCGTGGAGATCCGCTATTATTCGGTGATCTATGATCTTGTGGATGACGTGAAAAAGGCGGCGTCGGGCCTGCTGTCCGCCGAGATCCGCGAAAAGTTCATCGGCTACGCGGCGATCAAGGACGTGTTCAAGGTGTCCAATGTCGGCAAGGTTGCGGGCTGTCTGGTCACCGAAGGTGTGGCGCGCCGCTCTGCCGGTGTGCGCCTGCTGCGCGACGATGTCGTGATCCACGAAGGTACGCTGAAGACCCTGAAACGCTTCAAGGACGAAGTGGCCGAGGTTCAGTCGGGTCAGGAATGTGGCATGGCGTTTGAAAACTACGATGATGTCCGCCCCGGCGACGTGATCGAGATTTTCGAGCGGGAATCGGTCGAACGGAACCTGTAAAGGCTTCTGCCATAATAGAAAAAGGCGGCCCCTTGGGCCGCCTTTTTTATAGCCAGTCCCGCAGGATCGGGATCAGAGGGATGTCCGCCGCTGGCATCGGATAATCCCGCAACTCATTGACCCGCACCCATTTCAGCGCCTGCCCTTCGCGCGATTGCGGCGTACCTTCCCATTTGCGGCAGGCGAACAGCGGCATCAGCAGGTGAAAATCGGCATAGGCGTGGCTGGCGAATGTCAGCGGCGCAAGGCAGGACGCCCATGTGCCGATCCCCAGTTCCTCGTGCAATTCGCGGATCAGCGCGGCCTCGGGCGTTTCGCCCTGTTCGACCTTGCCGCCCGGGAATTCCCACAGACCGGCCATCGCCTTGCCTGCAGGGCGCTGCGCCAGCAGCACCCGCCCGTCCGCGTCGATCAGGGCGACCGCAGAAACAAGAACCAGTTTCACGACCGGTAATCGGCGTTGATGTCGATATATCCGTGCGTCAGATCGCAGGTCCAGACGGTGCTTTCCCCCGCTCCTAGCCCAAGATAAACGCCGATGACCAGCTCGGCGTTCTTCATATAGGCGCTCGTCGCATCCTCGGAATAATCCGGTGCGCGCCAGCCGTTTTCAGCGACGGTGATGTCTCCGAACCGGATCGACAGCTTGTCCCGGTCGGCCTTCGCACCGGACTTGCCGACGGCCATCACGATCCGGCCCCAGTTCGCATCCTCGCCCGCGATGGCGGTCTTGACCAGCGGGCTGTTCGCGATCGCCATCGCGACCTTGCGTGCGTCCGCGTCATCGGTGGCACCCGTCACGGCGACGGTGACGAATTTGGTCGCGCCTTCGCCGTCGCGCACGACCTGATGGGCAAGGTCGAGCATCACGCGATGCAGCGCCGCCGCGAAATCGGCATTGCCGGTGACATCGACACCCGACGCACCCGTCGCCACGGCGATCAGGCTGTCGGATGTCGATGTGTCGCTGTCCACCGTGATGCAGTTGAACGTCTGGTCGTTGTGCCGCGAGACGAGCGTTTGCAGCGGTTCCTGCCCGATCAGCGCATCGGTGAAGATATAGACCAGCATCGTCGCCATATCGGGCGCGATCATGCCGGAGCCTTTGGCGATCCCTGCGATCTGAACGGTCTTGCCGCCGACCGTGATGGGGGCGCTGGCCCCTTTGGGGAACGTGTCGGTCGTCATGATCGCTCGTGCGGCGTCCTTGATCGCAGCCTCGGTCTGGCCTTCGTGCAGTTCGGCGAGCTTCCCTATGATGCGGTCATGCGGCAGCGGTTCGCCGATGACACCGGTGGACGCGGTGAAAACACGTCCGACAGGCACACCTGTCTGATCCGCGACGGCCTTTGTCAACGCTGCGACGCTGGCGACACCATTCTTGCCGGTAAAGGCGTTCGAATTGCCCGAGTTGACAAGGATCGCCGCAGCACCGGACGGATCACCGCCCAGCTTGGCTTGACAATCCAGCACCGGGGCAGACCGTGTCGCAGACCGGGTGAATACCCCCGCGACCGACGACCCGGGCGCTGCGATGGCCAGCATCACGTCGGTACGGTTCTTGTATTTGACCCCCGCCGCAGCGCTGGCAAAAGTCACTCCCGCGATGACAGGCAGGTCGGGAAATTGCGCTGGCGCAAGCGGCGAGGTTTTCATGTCGGATCAATCCAGCAATTCGACCTGATTGATCACGCTTGGATCAAAGGCGCCTTCTTCGGGGCGTTCGACGGTCGTCGCGGCGGACAATTCATCAAGATAAGCCATCACGGCAGCTTCTTGCAATTCGGCTGTCAATTGCTGGACGACCTGTTCAAACGGTGGCGTGGGGCGCGCGCGCTGGTCAAGCAGCGTGACGATGTGCCAGCCGAATTGGGTCTCGAACGGGTCGGATACGCCGCCAACCTCCAGTGCAAGGACCGCGTTCTCGAACTCGGTGACCATCGCGCCTTCGCCGAACCAGCCCAGATCGCCGCCGTTCGCGCTTGTCACATCCAGCGACACCGCGCTTGCGACCTCGGCAAAGGGTTCGCCTGCATCAAGCTGTGCCTTGGCGGCGTTTGCTTCTTCTTCGGTCTCGACCAGCACGTGCGCCGCGCGGAATTCGGGGATCTCGGGCGCGTCGGCAAAGCGTTCCTGATAAGCCTCTTGCAATAATTCAGGGGTGATCGAGGTTTCGGCGATATCGGTGATCACCTGCGCGGCCAGCAAGGACCGCCGTTCATTTTCAATGGTGTAACGGACACTGGGGGGGGTATCTTCTACCACATCGGCCAAAAGCTGCTGTTGTACCAGCTGGTCAATCAAGCCGGTGAACAGGATATCGTCAGGAAACTGCGCATATTGTGGCGGCAACATGGACCGTGCGATGATCAGCTCGCCCACGGTGATTTCTGTGTCGCCAACCTTGGCAACAACGGTATCGGCGGTCACGTCCTGCGCGAAAGCACCCGTTGCCACGGACAGCGAAACAGCCGCTGCCCCCAAAAATGTTACATGTTTCAGCATTAAACGATCCCTTGATAGGCGGCGCAACCGCGCGGCGTTGACACTCTATACACGGCCCCTTACATCCGATGAAAGCCTCGAGGAGGCCCGACGTAGAGCAATTTCGGCCCCTTTGTATGTGGCTGGCGGCCTGCCTACAAGCAACCTCCTCTCAAATAGATGTCAGACAGGCGCCACAGCGCCGGCGGAGAGAATATGCTCGGTATCGGATCGATTGCCAAAAAGGTGTTTGGCTCTGCAAATGATCGTAAAGTCAAATCCGCCCGGCCGCTTGTCGCGCAGATCAACGCGTTGGAGCCGCAATTTCAGGCGCTGAGCGATGACGACCTGAAAGCCAAGACACAGGAATTCCGCGACCGTGCGCTGAAAGGCGAAAGCCTTGATGCGCTGTTGCCCGAAGCTTTTGCCAACTGCCGCGAGGCTGCGCGCCGCGCGCTGGGTCTGAGGGCCTTTGACACGCAGTTGATGGGTGGCATTTTTCTGCATCAGGGCAATATCGCCGAAATGAAGACCGGCGAAGGCAAGACCCTTGTCGCGACCTTTCCGGCCTATCTGAACGCGCTGACCGGCAAGGGCGTGCACATCGTCACGGTCAACGACTATCTTGCCCGCCGCGATGCCGAATGGATGAGCAAGGTTTACGGCGCTTTGGGCATGACCACCGGCGTTGTCGTGCCCGAACAGGGCGAGGCGGACAAAAAGGTCGCCTATGCCTGTGACGTGACCTATGCCACCAACAATGAACTTGGGTTCGACTACCTGCGCGACAACATGAAGTCCGAACTGGACCAGATGTACCAGCGCTACCACAATTTCGCGATCGTGGACGAGGTGGACAGTATCCTGATCGACGAGGCGCGCACGCCGCTGATCATTTCCGGCCCCGCGCAGGACCGCAGCGAAATGTATGCCGCCATCGACAAGGTGATCCCAGATGTCACCCCCGAGCATTACACGGTGGACGAAAAAGCACGGCAAGCGACCTTTACCGAAGAAGGCAACGATTTCCTTGAAGAAAAGCTGTCGACGCTTGGGTTGCTGCCCGAAGGTCAGACGCTTTATGACCCCGAAAGCGCGACACTGGTCCATCACGTCAACCAGGCTCTGCGCGCGCATGTCCTGTTCACCCGTGAAAAGGACTATATCGTGCGCGACGATCAGGTCGTGCTGATCGACGAATTCACGGGGCGCATGATGATCGGTCGGCGTCTGTCCGACGGTCTGCATCAGGCGATCGAGGCCAAGGAAGGTGTGTCGATCAAACCCGAAAACGTGACGCTCGCCTCTGTCACTTTCCAGAACTATTTCCGTCTCTATGACAAACTTGGTGGCATGACCGGCACCGCTGCGACCGAAGCTGACGAATTTCGCGAGATTTACGACCTTGGCGTCGTCGAGGTGCCGACGAACCGCCCTGTTGCGCGGGTTGATGAACACGATCAGGTCTATCGCACCGCCAAGGAAAAATTCGACGGCGTTGTGACGGAAATCAAGGAAGCCCATGCCAAGGGTCAGCCGATCCTTGTGGGCACGACGTCGATTGAAAAATCCGAATTCCTGGCGAATCTGCTACGTGCCGAGAGCATCAAGTTCAACATCCTCAACGCCCGCCAGCATGAACAAGAGGCGCAGATCGTCGCCGACGCCGGCAAGCTGAACGCGGTGACCATTGCGACCAACATGGCTGGGCGCGGCACTGACATCCAGCTGGGCGGCAACGTGGAAATGCGCGTCTTGCAGGCGATGGCGGCTGATCCCGACATCGACCCCGAGGCGCTGCGCGCCCGGATCGAGGCCGAAGTCGCCGACGAAAAGGAAAAGGTGAAAGCCGCGGGCGGATTGTTCGTGCTTGCCACCGAACGCCACGAAAGCCGCCGGATCGACAACCAGTTGCGCGGCCGGTCGGGCCGTCAGGGCGACCCGGGGCGGTCGACGTTCTTTCTCTCACTCGAAGACGATCTGATGCGCATTTTCGGGTCGGAACGGTTGGAAAAGGTGCTGTCCGGTCTGGGCATGAAAGAAGGCGAAGCCATCGTTCACCCTTGGGTCAACAAATCGCTGGAACGTGCGCAGGCCAAGGTCGAGGGGCGCAACTTTGACATCCGCAAGCAGTTGCTGAAATTCGACGACGTGATGAACGAACAGCGCAAGGTCGTGTTTTCCCAGCGCCGCGAAATCATGGAAGCCACCGATCTTGCCGATGTCGCCAAGGACATGCGCGATCAGGTGATCGATGATCTGGTCACGACATATATGCCGCCAAAATCCTATGCAGATCAATGGGATGCCGAGGGTTTGCAGGCTGACGTCGCCGCGCATCTGGGGCTTTCCCTGCCCGTTGTCGACTGGGCAGCGGAGGAAGGTGTCGATGACGACGTCATGCGCGAACGGCTGGAAGAGGCGGCCGACAGGTATATGGGTGAAAAGGCGGACGCCTTTGGCGCCGAAACAATGCGCAGTGTCGAAAAGCAGATCTTGCTGAAAACGATCGACGAAAAATGGCGTGAACATCTGCTGACGCTGGAACATCTGCGGTCCGTCGTCGGGATGCGTGGCTATGCCCAGCGTGATCCGCTGAACGAATACAAGACCGAAGGTTTCCAGCTGTTCGAAAAGCTTCTTGATGGCTTGCGCACAGATGTGACCAAGAAACTATCGCAGATCCGGCCAATGTCGAAAGAAGAACAGGAACGCATGATCGCGCAGTTCCGTGAACAGCAAGCGGCGGCTGCCGCCGCGATCGCGACACCTGCGGTCGCGACGGCGGCCGGCGCGCGCGAAGGTTTTGACGAAAACGATCCGGCGACATGGGGCAATCCGGGGCGGAACGATCTTTGCCCCTGCGGGTCGGGCAAGAAGTTCAAGCATTGTCACGGGCGTCTTGCCTGATCGCAGACATGGATTTGACACATTAGCGCCTGCTTTGGGTCCTTCTGAGACCATCGTTTCAGGGCAGCCTCTTTCCTAACGGTAGGGGGTGCGCATGTTCGGTATCATGACGGTCAGATCCGCGTCTGTCGTTCTCGCGCTGGCGGTAGCGGCTGGATACTTTGTGCAAAGCGATGTCGAGGGTGCGGCACCGGGTCGGACCGCGCCACTGCCTGCGGCGGTTTCTCTACAGCCGCAATCGATCATGTTGGTGGCGAATGCGCAGGGGGTGCCGGTGTTCGGTCTGCCGGATGTCGTGACGCGCCCTGTCCGTCATGACTTGTCGACCAGATCGACCGTCCCGGTTTCCGCAGTCTATGTCGAGGCGAATGTCCCCCGGCTTGGCACGATCATGGCGGTGCCGACTGCCGATTGCCCGGTCGATCTGTCTGCACGGCGTGCGGCGGATGCGATGGTGACCTTGTCGGGGTCGCTGCCTTGCATGCCTGACAAGGACGTCCTCATACAGCATGGATTGATACAGTTCTCTGCTACGACCGGTGCCGATGGTCACCTCGCGCTTGATGTTCCGGCGCTGGCGGTTGACGCGGAATTCACGCTGTTGATCGACAATGTCGAACATGCGCGTATCAGCATCCCGGTTCCTGCGGTGCGGAATTACCATCGCGCCGTGCTGCAATGGCGCGGCACTGGCAATCTGCAGCTCCACGCCTTCGCGGCAGGTGCGCAGATCGGCGATGCGGGGCACGTCTGGTCCGCGTCGGTGCAAGATACGACCGGATCGCGCGGATTTGTGCAGCGTGTTGGTACGACGCAGGCGGATTTCCCTTATCTGGCCGAAATCTTCACCTATCCGCGGGGCGGCTGGCAGGACGAAAGCGATATGTCGCTCAAGATCGGTGTCGCCCTGACACCCGAGAACTGTGGCCGTGCTGCGCACGTGACGACGTTTCAGATCAATCGCGGGGATCTTGTGATGCGGCAGAACCTGGCGCTTGTCTTGCCAGGATGCGCTGCCGCAGGGACAGTCGTTTTGTTGGAAGATCAGTTCAGCCCGCCGATGCCAGCCTTGCACTAGCGTTAGAACAATCCCTGCGCCCGAAAGCTGATTTCGCAGGATTTTCCGATGATCAGATGGTCGTGCACCGTCATGCCCAATGTGCCCGCCGCATCGCTGATCTGGCGGGTCATGGCGATATCGGCCTGTGATGGCGTCGGGTCACCGGACGGGTGGTTATGCACAAGGATCATGGAGGCCGCGTTCAGTTCCAGCGCGCGTTTCACAACCTCGCGCGGGTAGACGGGCACATGGTCCAGCGTGCCCTTGGCCTGTTCTTCGTCGGCGATCAGGACATTTTTCGTGTCGAGAAACAGGATGCGGAACTGTTCGGTGTCCCGGTGCGCCATGACGGTGTGGCAATAGGTCAGCAGGGCGTCCCAGCTAGACACCACATGCCGCTGCATCACCCGCGCGCGCGCCAGCCTGTGGGCTGCGGCTTCGACGATCTTCAGCTCCAGCGCGACGGCGGGTCCGGCACCCGGTACCTGCCCAATCTGCGCGACACTGGCCGACAAGACCCTGTTGAAATCGCCAAAATGGTCGATCAATGCCCGCGCAAGTGGTTTGACATCCTGCCGCGGGATGGCGCGGAACAGCACGAGTTCCAGCAATTCGTAATCGGGGATCGCCGTCGGACCGCCCGACAGGAACCTGTCGCGCAGCCGTTGGCGGTGGTCGCGCAGGTAGGACGGCAGTTTTCCCGCTGGCGGGCTATCGGTTTCAGGGAACAGGCTGCGCGATTCGGCAAAATGGGTCATGCCCCATCATGCCGGATCGCCGATTACTGCTTGGTTAACTCTTCATCGAATCCCAGAAGGATTTGACGCTGTCAAAGAAACTGGACCCTTGCGGGTTGTTATCCTCGCTCAGCTTGTCGAATTCCTTGAGGATTTCGCGTTGCCGCGCAGTCAGTTTTACCGGCGTTTCGACCGCGAGTTCGATCATCATGTCGCCACTGCCACCCCCGCGTAGCGCCGGCATCCCCTTGCCGCGCAGGCGCATCTGGCGACCGGATTGCGACCCTTCGGGCACTTTCACGCGGCTGCGGCCACCGTCGATCGTCGGCACCTCGATTTCGCCGCCAAGGGCTGCGGTCGCGATCGACACCGGCACGCGGCAATAAAGGTTCAACCCCTCGCGTTCGAACAAGGGATGGCTGTTCACTTCGATGAAGATATAAAGATCGCCCGGCGGGCCGCCGCGCACGCCAGCCTCGCCTTCGCCGCTCAGGCGGATGCGGGTGCCGGTTTCGACGCCTGCGGGGATATTGACCGACAGTGACTTTTCCTTTTCGACACGGCCTGCACCGTGGCAGACCTTGCACTTGTCTTTGATGGTCTGGCCCATGCCGCTGCATGTCGGGCAGGTGCGTTCGACGGTAAAGAATCCCTGTTGCGCACGGACTTTGCCCATGCCGTTGCAGGTCGGACAAACCTGCGGTTCAGAACTGCCTTCAGCCCCGGTGCCCGAACAGGCACCGCAAGAAACGGCGGTCGTGACGCTGATTGTCTTTTGCAGACCGGCATAGGCGTCTTCGAGGTTGATGCGCAGGTTGTAGCGCAGGTCGCTGCCGCGCTGGGCACCGCTGCGCCGACCGCCACCGCGCCCGCCCATGAAATCACCGAAAAGATCGTCGAACACGTCGGAAAAGGCGCTGGCAAAGTCGCCCTGTCCGGCACCACGCGGCCCGCCACCAGCGCTGGCCCCCATGCCATTTTCAAACGCGGCATGGCCATAACGGTCATAGGCCGCTTTTTTATTGGCGTCCTTCAGGACCTCATAGGCTTCGTTCGCTTCCTTGAACTGCGCCTCTGCCTTGGGATTGTCGGCGTTGCGGTCGGGGTGCAATTCCTTGGCCTTCTGACGATAGGCCTTTTTGATGGCGTCGGCGTCAGCACCCTTGGCGATACCCAGCACATCGTAATAATCGCGTTTTGCCATGATCAGTTTCCCCTTTGGGAACAGAAAAAGACCGGCCCGGTGTGGGGCCGGTCCATTTCCTGCACCGCCAAATTAATTGCGGCGCTTGTCGTCATCCAGGTCTTCGAAATCTGCGTCGAGGATGTCGTCATCGGCACCGCGGCGCTCAGGCTCTGCATCGCCGGATTCTTCCTGGCTGGCCTTGTAGATCGCCTCGCCAAGCTTCATCGCGGCTTCGGTCACGTTCTGCACGCCGGATTTGATCTTGCCGGCGTTGTCGCCTTCCAGATCGTCCTTGAGTGCTGCAATCGCCAGTTCGATGGCTTCGATCGTGGTGGGATCGACCTTGTCGGCATGTTCTTCCATCGACTTTTCGGTCGAGTGGATCAGGCTTTCGGCCTGGTTTTTCGCTTCGACCAGCTCGCGACGGGCTTTGTCAGCCTCGGCATTCGCCTCGGCGTCCTTGACCATTGCCTCGATATCGTCGTCCGACAGACCACCAGAGGCCTGGATCGTGATCTTCTGTTCCTTGCCGGTGCCTTTGTCCTTGGCGCCGACTTCCACGATGCCGTTGGCGTCGATGTCGAAGGTCACCTCGATCTGGGGCATGCCGCGGGGGGCTGGCGGAATGTTTTCAAGGTTGAACTGGCCCAACATCTTGTTGTCGGCGGCCATTTCACGTTCGCCCTGAAACACCCGCAAGGTCACGGCATTCTGGTTGTCTTCGGCGGTCGAGAAGACCTGAGACTTTTTGGTAGGGATCGTCGTGTTACGGTCGATCAGGCGGGTGAACACGCCACCCAGCGTTTCGATCCCGAGCGACAAAGGCGTCACGTCGAGCAGGACCACGTCCTTGACGTCGCCTTGCAGAACGCCGGCCTGAATGGCGGCACCCATGGCGACGACTTCGTCAGGGTTCACACCCTGATGCGGTTCCTTGCCAAAGAACTTGGACACTTCTTCCTTGACCTTGGGCATGCGGGTCATGCCGCCGACCAGAACGACCTCGTCGATGTCGGATGTGGACAGGCCCGCATCCTTGATCGCGGCCTGGCAAGGCTTCAGCGACGCCTTGATCAGATCGCCGACAAGGCTTTCCAGCTTGGCACGGGTCAGTTTCATGACCATATGCAGCGGCTGGCCGTTCGACCCCATCGAGATGAATGGCTGGTTGATTTCGGTGCTGGACGACGAGGACAGTTCGATCTTGGCTTTTTCAGCAGCTTCCTTCAGACGCTGAAGGGCCATCTTGTCCTTGGTCAGATCGACGGCGTTCTCTTTCTTGAACTCGTCGGCAAGGTAGTTGACGATCCGCATGTCGAAATCTTCACCGCCAAGGAAAGTGTCGCCGTTGGTGGATTTCACTTCGAACAGGCCGTCGTCGATTTCCAGAATGGTCACGTCGAAAGTACCGCCGCCAAGGTCATAGACCGCGATGGTTTTGCTTTCTTTCTTGTCGAGACCATAGGCCAGCGCCGCAGCTGTCGGTTCGTTGATGATGCGCAGCACTTCCAGACCGGCAATTTTACCGGCGTCCTTGGTGGCCTGACGCTGGGCGTCGTTGAAATAGGCGGGCACGGTGATGACGGCTTGCGTCACTTCTTCGCCAAGATAGCTTTCGGCGGTTTCTTTCATCTTGCCGAGGATGAACGCGGAAATCTGGCTGGGCGAATATTTCTCGCCACGCGCCTGCACCCAAGCGTCGCCATTGCCACCGTCAACGACGGTGAATGGCATGTTCTTTTTGTCCTTGGCAAGATCGGCGTCGTCAAAGCGGCGCCCGATCAGGCGCTTGACGGCGAAAATCGTGTTTTCGGGGTTGGTTACGGCCTGGCGTTTCGCAGGCTGACCGACAAGGCGTTCGTCGTCGGTGAAGGCGACGATCGACGGCGTCGTGCGCGCGCCTTCGGCGTTTTCGATCACGCGGGGCTTAGACCCGTCCATGATCGCGATACAGGAGTTGGTCGTCCCAAGGTCGATACCAATCACTTTGGCCATTTTTCAAATCCCTCTACTTTAGGCGGTTTGAGCAGCGCGAACCCATTTCGGCACCCGCGCCAGTTTCATGCGTGTCACAGCGTCGATCACTGACCCGACGTTGGCGTGTATATAGGTGCGCCATATGGGGGCTGCAACAGTAACGGACGCGGCAAAAGCGTAAAAACTATACTTTCGAAGACCCGAGGGCCCGATCCAGTGGTCCTGGTGCAGCGGCGGAACGGTGGCCTTCGTGCACCATTTGGAAACAAAGAGCGTGCTGCCGCAGAAACGAACGATTTTAGGCTCAATTGAGGCGTTTTTCGTGCCCCAATCAGAGACAAAGTTTTCCAAGGAGTACGACCATATGACAAAGCAATCTCTATTTCGCTGGCCTGCGACGCTCGCGCTCGGGACGGGGGTCTGTCTGTCACTTGCGACAGCCGTTGCCGCACAAGACGTGACGCTGAACAGTCTTGACGGCGAACTGACCCTGCGCGGAGAATTGTTGTCGTATGACGGATCGGTCTACGTTCTCGGCACTGTTTTCGGATCGCTTGAAGTGAACGCCTTTCTGGTGACCTGCGACGGTGAAGCCTGCCCCGAGATCGACACCACTGCCGAAAGCTTTGCGATCGCCGGTTCGGCGGGGCTCATCTCTGGCGTGTTCAGCGACCTGATCACCGCGTTCAGCGCAGACTTTGGCGGTGCTGCGAATGTCACCGGGCAGTCAGGCAATACAACGACGATCAGCCTGCTGGACGAAGCCGAAAGAGAAGCCGCGTCAATCACGCTGGCGGCTGTCGGGTCGGCGCAAGGCATCGCCGATGTCATTGCTGGCAATGCGGCTTTGGCCGTTTCGACCCGCGCCGTATCAGAGGCGGAAGGACGCGCTTTTGCGAGCGCCGGAAAGGGCGATCCGACCACAGAAGAACAGCAGACGATTTTCGCGCTGGATGCGCTGGTCGCGATCACATCGCAGTCAAACCCGGTCCGTGCCATTTCCGAGGCCGACCTGGCCCGTATCTTTGCCGGTGAGGTTACGAATTGGGCCGATGTCGGCGGTCCGTCCGCGCGGATCAACGTCTATGGCCGCGACCCCGAAAGCGGTACGGGCGTGGTTTTCGATCAATTGGTCATGGAACCGGCCGGACTGCGCGTCTCTGATACCACCCTGCGCACCGAAACAGATGCTGCCCTCGCAGAGGCCGTTGCGTCCGACCCGCTTGGCATCGGCGTGACCAGCCTTGCCGATGCCGGTGATGCCAAGATTCTGGCTGTCCGCGGCGTTTGCGGCATTCAGGTGCAGGCCACGCCGTTCACCATCAAGACCGAAGAATACCCGTTGAGCCGCCGGCTTTATGCCTACAGCGACAACGCGACGGCACCGGCGCAATTGACCCGGTTGATGCAGTTCCTTGAAACGCCAGCCGCACAAGCCGTGGTCAGCGATGCGGGATATGTCGATCTGGGCATTTCGTTCCAGTCCAACAACGAACAGGGCCTGCGGTATCTTGCGTCGATCCTGACCGATGATGTCGAAGTCACCCTGCCGCAGCTGCGCGAAATGACACAATCTCTGACGGCGGCTGACCGTTCGTCGATCACTTTCCGCTTTGCGTTGGGGTCGTCGCAGCTTGATGCGCGTGCGCAGGATGACATCGTGCGCCTTGCCAACCTGCTTGCCACCAGCGACATCACCAACAAAGAGCTTTTGTTGATCGGCTACACGGATTCCATCGGTGACGGTGACTCCAACCTCGCTCTCAGCCAGCAGCGCGCCGAGGAGGTCCGTCAGGCACTGTTCGCTGTTGCACCGTCGCTTGCGTCCGATGACCTGCCTGTACGCGCCGTGGGCTTTGGGGAAATCTCTCCTCTCAGCTGCAACGAAACGGCCAATGGCCGCCGCATCAACCGGCGTGTCGAAGTCTGGTTGCGTGATGTCGTCACCGAATCCCGCTGAACCCGGCCAGACAACGTACAGGAGCTTGACGATGACAAAGAACTTGATCGCGGCCGGAGCCATCTTGGTTGCAATGATGCATCCAGCGGCGGCACAGCAGACCGGATTTTCGGATGCTGTCAACTTGTGGCTGTCCGGTGATGACGCCAACGGCCTGCCCGCCCTTGCCGTAGAGGCCCGCAATGGCGACACAACGGCCCAGTTGATCCTGGGTCAGGTGGACCGTGACACCATCCCCGGCGGCTATTCCGATTTCCTTCTGGGCCTGACGCGCGAGGAACGGGCCGAACTGCTGCGTTTCGTCAGTGATGACGGCTCGACCGTCAACTGGTTGCTGACGCTGGAAGGCACTTCCAATGCGGCACTGGGCGATGCCTTGTTCTGGTACGAGGCCAACCTCGACCCGATCGATTCGGCAGCGGATCTGCAATCCGTCGACGAAAAGTCGAAGGCCGAGTGGATTTTGTGGCGCACGCTGAACAACGGGTATTTCAACCTGATCCAGTCGCTTCCTGCCGAGAACGCGGAACTGGCGCAGGTCGGTTTCATGACCTGGCTGACCGATTACTTTGCCAGCGAAAACCGCACGATCAGCATGAGCCGCTTTCTGGCGGACGAAAGCCCTGAAAAGGTGCCGGGTCTGCTGGCTTTGAAGCGGCTGGAACGCGTTCTGGGGCTGAGCGGCAACTTTTCCGTGGGCCTGAACGAGTTGATCGAGGTTGTTCGCGGACGCGGCAACAGGCTTCCTGCCACTGCTGACCTTGTGACGCTGGACGCGAGCCTTACCCGGCTGGGAGAGGTCGATCCAAGGGTCGGCGTCATCAACCGCATGTGCGATATCTGCCCCGACGCGGCTGCCGATTACCAGTGCAAGATCCAGACCTTCGAGATCATCGGCGGCTATGAGACCCTGTTGGCCGTGCGATCCCCGGCCGAAGCCGCCGTTCCTGCGGATGTGTATCTTGCATCCGATCGGGCAGTCACGTCGCTGACCGACCTTGTCCGGGGACGCGCGCCGTCCGACCTGACGCGGGTGCGCTCGACCTGCCTGCAATCTCTGATCAGCGCCGGTCAGTGAACGAAGATTCGACATGCCCCGCGTCCGGGGCATGTCGGCCATCATCCTAGCGTGCGGCGAACCAGCTGATCGACACGCTTTTGCGGGTGTAGAATTCGCCCATCAGCCCGATCATGATCAGCGCCAGCGACACATAGATCGGATATGTGACGGATGTCACATGCGGATTGTAATGCAGAAACACATGGCCGCGCGACTGGTCGATGATGTGAAACAACGGGTTCCAGTCGAACAGCGCGACAGTGGTCGCAGGCAGCGTATTCACGACGAACATCTTGCCCGAAGCGATCATGTTCATCCGGATGTAAAGGTTCCGCAAAAGCCCGGCGAAATCGGGAATCCACGGGTTCAGCGCCAGAAACACCATGCCCACCGCAATGCCAAAGAACCAAGCCAGGAGCAGCATACCCAAGGCGCCGATCGGTTCATGGATCGAAATGGGCGTGATCACGATATGATAAAACGACAGGATCACCGTCATCGCGAAGATCTGCTGATACAGCGTCGACAAGGCCGAGGCGACGATGGAGATCAGCGTATTCATGGGCGTGTGCAACATCATCGGACCAAGCGGATTGCCCCCGCCTGCGACCGCTGCGACGGTCTTGATGTGGGTCATGTACATAAAGATGCCCGACATGATGAACAGCAGAAAATCGCCCCTGATCGGCGCGGTACGCACGCCAAGCAGCGTGAACATAAGCAAGAAAACCCCTACCATGACAAGGCTTTGCAGGGTGGTCAGCACCATCCCTACGACTGCATTCCGGTGGCTCGACCGCAGATTGCGCACGATCGAATGATACGTCACCTCTGCCATGGCAAAGATGGTGCGGGTGTTTGACTTTGTATCGGGGGCGCGAAACATGCGGGACTTTCACAAAGGATCAGCAAACTGTCGCAAGACAGCCCATTGCCTAACGTGGAACCATAAGGCAGTGATGTTCCCAATTCAACAAGAGGCCTGACAATGGATTTTGAACTGCTGATCACCGTGATGCGCCGCGCAGCGCTGGAGGCGGGCGATGCGATCATGCAGGTCTATGCCGCCGATGATTTCGACGTGCGCGCCAAAAGCGATGACAGCCCTGTGACCGCCGCTGACGAGGCTGCCGATGCGATCATCAGCGGCGCTTTGCGTGCCGCCTTTCCGGATGTCGCTCTGGTGACGGAAGAACAGGCCGCGACCCATGCCGAACAGGCAAGCACGTTCTTCATCGTCGATCCGTTGGACGGCACCAAGGAATTCGTCCAGCGGCGTGGCGATTTCACTGTCAATATCGCCTATGTCGTGGACGGCGTGCCCTTGCGTGGCATTGTCTATGCCCCCGCGCGCGACCGCTTGTTCTATACCGACGCCTCTGGCCGATCGGTCGAGGAGACGGGGGCCTTTGCCAAGGACTCCGCAGGGGAGCTGCGCCCGATTTCAGTGTCTAAACCGGACAATTCCGCGCTGATGGTGGTCGCGTCGAAATCGCACCGCGATCAGGCGACGGATGATTACATCGGCAAATATCGGGTCCGCGACATGACCAGCGCGGGATCGTCGCTGAAATTCTGCCTTGTCGCCACGGGCGAGGCCGATCTTTACCCCCGCCTTGGCCGCACGATGGAATGGGACACGGCTGCGGGTCATGCCGTGCTGTCGGGTGCAGGCGGGTTCGTCGTGCGCTTTGACGACCATCAGCCATTAACCTATGGGAAACCGGGTTTTGATAACCCGTTCTTCATCGCCGCAGCCCCCGGCGTGAAACTGGAAACTGCCTGATGCCCGTCCTGATCGTCATTCCTGCGCGCTATGCCTCGACACGTTACCCCGGCAAGCCGCTGGTCGCGCTGACCGGTGCGACCGGTGTCGCCAAGACGCTGATCCGCCGGTCATGGGATGCGGCAATGGCGGTGGATGGTATCGACCGCGTGGTCGTCGCCACCGACGATGACCGGATCGCCGATGCCGCGCGCGGTTTCGGGGCAGAGGTCGTGATGACCGCTGCAACCTGCGCCAATGGCACCGAACGCTGCGCCGAAGCGGTGGAAACCCTGGGCGGCGGCTATGACATTGTCGTTAACCTGCAAGGCGACGCGCCCCTGACACCCGCCTGGTTCATCAGCGATCTGGTCGCGGGCCTGCGCGCCAATCCACAGGCCGATGTGGCCACGCCTGTCCTGCGCACCGAAGGGCAGATGCTGACTGCTCTGCTACAGGACCGGCGCGAGGGGCGCGTCGGTGGCACCACGGCCGTGTTCGGTGCGGATCACAACGCGCTTTATTTCTCGAAAGAGGTGATCCCGTTCACCGGCCGCAGCTATGCGCCAACCGATCAAACACCCGTTTTTCACCATGTGGGTGTTTACGCTTATCGGCCGGACGCTTTGCGCGACTATGCCCGCTGGCCACAAGGCCCGCTGGAACAGCTGGAAGGGCTGGAACAACTGCGTTTTCTTGAACGCGGTGTGTCGATGCTCTGCGTCGAGGTTGCGGCGAAAGGGCGCGAATTCTGGGAACTCAACAACCCTGAAGACGTTGTTCGAATAGAAACAATGTTGCGCCAAATGGCCCGTCCCTGAGGGGAAAGGCACTCGATTGTTGCAATTTCGACTTATTATAGCCCCGAAAACGGGGTAACTTCGGCCCGTTCGCGGGTCAGCAAAGGCACCAAGATGAAACGTAGAGTTACCAAAGCCATTTTTCCGGTCGCAGGGCTGGGCACAAGGTTCCTGCCCGCGACGAAATCGGTTCCCAAGGAAATCATGACTTTGGTGGATCAGCCGTTGATCCAATACGCCATCGACGAGGCCCGCGCCGCGGGGATCGAGGATTTCATCTTTGTCACCTCGCGGGGGAAATCCGCGCTTGAGGATTATTTCGACCATGCGCCCGATCTGGAAAACGCCCTGCGCGATGGCGGCAAGGATGAGTTGCTGCAAATCCTGCGCAATACCTACATGGAAAGCGGTGCCATCGCCTATATCCGCCAGCACAAACCGCTGGGGCTGGGCCATGCCGTGTCCTGCGCCAGCAAGCTGATCGGCGATGAACCCTTCGCCGTGATCCTGCCTGATGATGTGATCGCCGCCGACAAGCCCTGCCTGCAGCAGATGGTCGAGGCGTATCAGGAAACCGGCGGGTCGATGGTCGCCACGATGGAAGTGCCGCCCGCGAAAACGTCGTCTTACGGCGTGCTGGATATCGCCAGCCAGAAGGGCCAGATCGTGCAGGTCAAGGGCATGGTGGAAAAACCCGCCCAAGGGACGGCTCCGTCCAACCTTGCGGTGATCGGGCGCTACATCTTGACACCCGATGTGATGCAAAGCCTGGACAGCGTCGACCGTGGCGCGGGCGGGGAAATCCAGCTGACCGATGCGATCGCAAAGGAAATCAGCGCGGGCCGCGATGTGTTCGGCTACCGATTCGACGGGCAGCGTTTCGATTGCGGGTCTAAAGCAGGCTTTTTGCAGGCAACCGTTGCCTTTGCGCTGGCGCGCAGCGACCTGCGCGACGAATTGTCTGCTTTCCTTGCCGATATGCAGGCCAGCCGCAACGCGGCCCAATAACCGGCGGCGCAGGATCACCTTCATGCCGCTTGGCGATTTGTGGATGGCATACCGGATGCGCTGGAAACGGCGCCGGTTTCTGTTCCGCATCTGGCGCAAGCGGCGGCAGATCGCGCCGTTGCAGGACAGGACGGCGGCGATCCGACCCGATACCATCCTGTGCTTTGCGACCGTTCGCAACGAAATGGCGCGCCTGCCGCATTTCCTGCAGCATTACCGCAAACTGGGGGTCGGGCATTTCCTGATCGTCGACAACCACAGCGACGACGGCACCGCCGCCTATCTGGCGGCCCAGTCCGACGTGTCCCTTTGGTCGACGCAGCACAGCTACCGGCTGGCGCGGTTCGGGATGGATTGGCTGGGCTGGCTGCAATGGCAATACGGCCACCGGCACTGGTGCCTGACGGTCGATGCCGATGAACTGCTGACATTTCCCCATGCCGACAGCCGTGATCTGGGCGACCTGACGCGCCATCTGGACGCGCGCGGGATCACATCTTTTGGCGCGATCATGCTGGAGATGTATCCGAAGGGGCCCATCGCGGATGTGCTGCACGATCCGGCGGCTGATCTTTTGGAAACGCTGGCATGGTTCGACGCTGACAACTACCGAGAGAAAACTCACCCCATCTATCAGAACCTCTGGATACAGGGTGGCGTGCGCGACCGTGTGTTTTTCGCCGCAAGGCCGGAACGCGCCCCCACGCTGAGCAAGGTGCCGCTGGTGCGCTGGCATTGGCGGCATGTCTATGTCAGCTCGACCCACCAGATGCTGCCGCGCAGGTTGAACCATGTTTTCGACCGCGTGCAGGACAGGCGGGTTACGGGCGTGTTGCTGCACACGAAATTCTTGCCCGACATCATGCCCAAATCCCAAGAGGAACTGACCCGCCGCCAGCATTTCGAGAACAGCGACCTTTACACGACGTACCATCAGCATCTGGCGCAGGGACCGGACCTTTGGTGCCCGCAATCCCGCCACTATGACGGATGGGAGCAGTTGACGGCGCTTGGCCTCATGTCCAAAGGTGACTGGGATTGATATGACCCTGTTTGAAAAGTAGCCAAAGGCATCACCCGATTGGGATTTCTGACATCATACCGGCTGCGTTTGTACCGCAAACGATGGAAGCTGCGGGCCATGTTGAAGGCGCGCGAACTGCGGGCGGTTCAGAATCGCACCGGCAAAATCCGACAAGACGATGTGCTTTTGTTCTGCACCTTTCGCAACGAAGACCAGCGGCTGCCCTATTTCCTGCAATATTATCGCGATCTGGGCGTTGACCATTTCCTGATGGTCGACAACGACAGTGATGACGGCGGGCAGGACTTTGCGGCCGGACAGCCCGATGTGTCTTTGTGGCACACCAAGGCGGGCTATGGCGCATCGCGATACGGGGTCGATTGGCTGACCTATCTGCAAGACACGTATGCTCATGATCATTGGGCCCTGACGGTCGATGTCGACGAATTCTTTGTCTACCCGTTCTGCGACACCCGTCCGATCCGGGCGCTGGCGGATTGGCTTGATGCGTCGCAGGTTCGGTCGTTCGGGGCATTGCTGCTGGATATGTACCCCAAAGGTCCGGTCAGCGCGCAGCCATATCTGCGTGGCGATGATCCGTTCAAGATCGCAGCATGGTTCGACACCGGCAATTATGTCATCAACCGCAACGGGCTGTTGCGGAACCTGTGGATTCAGGGCGGTCCGCGTGCCCGCATGTTTTTTGCCAACAAACCGCGTCAGGCACCGGCCTTGAACAAGATCCCCTTTGTGAAATGGCAGCGCGCCTATGCCTATGTCAGTTCAACACACATGATGTTGCCGCGCGGTCTGAACCTTGTCTACGATCAGAATGGTGGCGAAAAAACCTCTGGCGTCTTGCTGCATGCCAAATTCATCGACACCTTCAGCGCCCGCGCGTCACAAGAGGCCGCCCGCGCAGAGCATTATGCCAGCGGGCGAGAATACAAATCCTACGAGGCGCGTCACGGTGCCGACCCCGATTTCTGGTGCGAATGGAGCGAGCGCTACGTCAACTGGCGCCAGCTCGAAGGTCTGGGGCTGATGTCCAAGGGGAACTGGGCATGACACTGGGAGTGGTCATGCTGGTGCATACGGCGTTTGACCGTGCCGAACAGATGATCCGGCATTGGTCTGATGCGGGCTGTCCGGTGGTCGTGCATGTCGACAGGAACGTGGGGCAGGCCACATACGATGCCTTTGTCGCGGCGGTCGCCGATCTTGCGACTGTCAGCTTCAGCCCCCGGTTTCGTGGGGAATGGGGGATGTGGGGTCTGATTGCCGCATCGCAGGCGGCGTCCCGGCAACTGCTGGCCCAGTTTCCCGATATCCGTCATGTCTATCTCGCCTCTGGGGCATGCCTGCCGCTGCGTCCGGTCGCTGAATTACAGGCCTATCTTGATGCAAGGCCGGACACCGACTTTATCGAAAGCGTCACCACCGGGGATGTACAGTGGACAATCGGCGGGCTGGACAGCGAACGATTCACACTGCGGTTTCCGTTTTCATGGAAGCGTCAGCGTCGTTTGTTCGATGTCTTTGTGCTGCTGCAGCAGACGCTGCGTCTCCGGCGTCGGCTGCCCAAGGGGATCGTGCCGCATTTGGGGTCGCAATGGTGGTGCCTGACGCGCAGAACGCTGACAGCGATCCTCGATGACCCGCGCCGTGTTGAATTCGACAGGTACTTTCGGCAGGTCTGGATACCCGACGAATGCTATTATCAGACACTTGTTCGCCTGCACGCGCGGCATATCGAAAGCCGGTCGCTGACGCTGGCCAAATTCGATTTTCAGGGCAAACCGCATATTTTCTATGACGATCATGCAGAGCTTCTGGCGCGGTCCGCCTGCTTTGTCGCGCGCAAGGTCTGGCCACGGGCGGACGGGCTTTATGCGAGGTTTCCCCGCCCCCCTGTTGAAGATCAGGCGCAGCCAGAGCCGCATACAGGCACAATCGACCGCATCTTCGCACAAGCGGTGGATCGTCGTACCAACGGTCGGCGTGGTCTTTACATGCAAAGCCGATTTCCCTTCATGGACCGCGAAAACGGGTTCACCGCTATGCCGTATTCCGTCTTGCAGGGGTTCGACGATATCATTCCCGATTTGGCAGATTGGTTGACGGCGCAGACCCGGGTGATCGCCCATGGCCACCTGTTCGCCCCTGACAGGGTCTATTTTGCGGGCGGTGGAACGACGTATCAGGGGGGGCTGTCGGATAACGCCCGTCTGCGTGACTACAATGCCAAGATGTTTCTGACCAACCTGATCTGGAACGCCCGCGACCAGCATCAATGTTTTCAGTTCGGACCGTCCGACAATCAGCCGATAAAGTGGATGCTGACCAAGGACACGCAAGCGAGCGTCTGGGTCGTGACGGGCGCATGGGCGGTGTCGCTTTTCCGATCGGGCCGGTCCGCCAGCGACGTCAGGTCAGAGGCCGCGCGCCTGCAACAGGTCGAAAACCGCTTTCTCAACGCTTTGCGGTCGCCAGAGGCGCGGTCACGGCGGCACATCATGACGCTGGCGGAATTTCTGGAATCGCCGATTGACGTCTTGCAGGGCATCATGGATGACATGGTCGGGCATCGCGCCGCGACCCTGAAAAAACCGCCTGCCATGGTCGATCTGGATGGATTTGCGCAATTCCTTCAGGATCTCAAGAATCAAGGGATGCACCCCTATCTTGCCGGCGAATTTGCCGCCGGAGACGCGATGCAGACCAGCCGACCCCGTCCGCGCAAACCTTATGTGATCGCAAAGAAATGACCCGGTTCGATTATTTCATCATTCTGGCGGATATGCGGACCGGGTCGAATTTTCTGGAATCGAACCTTGAGGCGCTCGACGGCGTGTCCTGTTTCGGAGAGGCATTCAACCCCGCGTTCGTCGGTTATCCAAAGCGCGAGCCCCTTTTCGGAATGTCCCTGCAGGATCGGGAAAACGACCCCCAAGCCCTGATCGACGCAATCAAGGCGGCGGAAGGTCTCTGCGGCTTTCGTTTTTTTCATAACCATGATCCGCGGGCACTGGACATCTGTCTTGCCGATCCGCGCTGCGCCAAGGTCATCCTGACCCGCAATCCGCTGGATGCCTATGTCAGCCTCAAGATCGCCCATGCGACCGGGCAGTGGAAACTGACCAATGCCACGCATGCCAAGACGCAGCAGATTGCCTTTGACCCGGACGAATTCGCCGCGCATCTGCGGGCGATGCAGGATTTCCAGAGGTTGCTGCTGCATCGCTTGCAGACCACCGGACAAACGGCGTTCTTTGTCGGCTATGACGATCTGCAGGATATCGAGGTTCTGAATGGACTGGCGGCATTTCTGGGGTCATCCGCGCGGTTGGCCAATCTCGACAAAAAGCTGAAAAGGCAAAACCCCGCGCTTTTCGCGGACAAAGTCAGCAACGCCGTGGAGATGGAAAACGCCCTGCGCAACCTTGACCTGCTGGATCTTGGACGCACGCCCAATTTTGAACCGCGCAAGGGCCCCGCGATTCCGACCTATGTTGCGGCGGCGCGGACCGGGCTGATCCACATGCCCTTGCGCTCGGGGCCAGAGGCAGATGTGGCGGACTGGCTTGCCGCATTGGACGATGCGCCGCCCATCAGGGATTTTTCGCAGAAGACACTACGCCAATGGCAGGAAGATCATGCGCCCTTTCGGCGTTTCACAGTCCTGCGGCATCCTGTGGCGCGTGCGCATGTCGCGTATTGCGATCGGATTTTGACCAAGGGACCCGGCCATTTCCCGCGCCTGCGCGAATCGCTGCGCAAGATACACAAACTGCCTGTTCCCGCCGTGGCCCCTGATCTTGACGATCCGGGCGATTATGGTGTCGAAGCGCATCGCGCGGGTTTTACCGCATTTCTGCATTTTCTGCGCAACAACCTTGCTGGTCAGACTAGCATTCGCGTCGATGCCGCCTGGGCAAGCCAGTTGACCCTGTTGCAGGGGATGGCGCAATTCAACCTCCCTGACGTGATCCTGCGCGAAGAACATCTGGGACGCGACCTACCGATATTGGCAGCACAGGTTGGCAGGCCGGATGCGCCCGCGCCTCAGCCCGTTCCGCACCGGCATACCGACTGGCTCTCCGCGATCTACGACACGACGATCGAGGCGGTGGCGCGCGACGCCTATGCGCGTGACTATGAAAGTTTCGGTTTCGGTAACTGGCGCTAGGCAGCTTGCGTGGATTCCACTGCCGTCAGGATCGTGAACAAGGTCACGGGATCACTGTTGGCACGCAATTTCGCGCAGACGGACGCATTGCGGAACGTGCGCGACACCAGCGCCAGCGCCTTGAGATGTTCCACGCCGGCGCTTTCGGGCGCGATCAGCGCAAAAACAAGATCGACTGGCTGCCGGTCCACGGCATCGAAGTTGAGCGGTTTTTCAAGCCGCAGGAAAAGCCCCTTGACCTCATCCACCCCGGCCAGCCGCGCATGCGGCAAGGCCACGCCATGCCCGACACCCGTGGGGCCAAGGTTTTCGCGTTCGATCAGCGCGTCGATGACGGCGGATGGTTTCAACCCGTAACAGGTTTCCGCCATCTCGCCGATATCGTGAAAAAGCCGCTTCTTGCTGGTGCAGGATGCAATCGTCTTGACGGCGTTCGACTGCAAGATCTGGCTGAGTTGCATATTGCGTCTTTCTTGTTCTGCCTCAGATCAACCGGCAGCGCGCGGGTCGATCCATCCGATGTTGCCATCGTCTCTTCGGTAGACGACGTTCACGCCGCTATGTTTCTCGTTTCTGAAAACCAGCACGGGCGCATTCGCGATTTCCATCTGCATCACCGCCTCTCCCACCGACAAGGACGGGATTTTGGTTTCCATCTCAGCGATGATCATCGCGTTGACGGTATCGTTCGCGCTTTCTTCAGACTCGTCACTTGGTGCGAGGATATAGGACCCGGCATCCGAAAGTTCAACCGGCGTTGAACGGCCTGCATGATGGTCCTTCAAACGGCGTTTGTAACGGCGCAATTGCTTGTCCATTTTCTCGCCGCTGCTGTCAAAAGCAGCATAAATTTCATTGGCTTTGCCTGTCGCCTGCGCGGTCAGTCCAGTGGACAGATGCACGACCGCTTCGCAGACAAATTCATGGCCCGACTTGGAGAAAACGACATAGGCTTCGGTGGGCCGACCGGCGTATTTGCTCAGGATGGCGTCCATTTCGGTGCGGACATGCGTCTGAAGGGCCTCGCCAATATCGATCTGTTTTCCGCTGATTTGATACCGCATCGTTTCTCCTAGGGTCTGGGCTCGCATGCCGTCCAGCAGGGCTGCCGGATGGCGCAGTGAGCGGATCGCGCTGTGTCAGTGAGTGATGTTAACCGTTTGCGCGCAAAAAGTTTTTTCCAGCAGGCTGACCGCTGTGTCAGCACGTCTGCGGGGAATGAACAAAGGCCAGTCATCCCTTATATTTGGCGGCAAAACCGGACGGCTTGTCAATGATCCTGTCAGTGCCGTGCCAAAAGAATCAATTCACCCGAAAGTTGTTTCCCAGATAGACCCGCCGGACGTTTTCGTCCTGCACCACCTCTTGTGTTGTCCCGCTCATCAGGACCTTGCCGTCATGCAAGATATAGGCGCGGTCCACGATCTGGAGCGTTTCCTGTACGTTGTGATCCGTGATCAGAACGCCGATCCCACGATTCTTGAGATCAGCGACAAGGTGCCGGATTTCAGCCACGGCAATCGGATCGACCCCTGCGAAAGGTTCGTCAAGAAGAACGTATTTCGGCCCGGCCGCAAGGCAGCGGGCTATTTCCACCCGCCGTCGTTCACCGCCTGACAAGGCCATGGCGGATGCGCGGCGCAGGTGTTCGATCGAAAACTCGGATAGCAATTCTTCCAGGCGTTCGCGGCGTTGGTGTCGGTCCTTCAGCGCGATTTCGAGGATCGACATGATGTTGTCTTCGACCGACATACCGCGGAAAATCGACATTTCCTGTGGCAGATAGCCGATGCCAAGCTGTGCGCGGCGATACATCGGCAGGGTGGTGACATCGCGCCCGTCGATGATGACCTTGCCGCCTTCGGGGGTCACAAGGCCGGCGATTGCATAAAAACAGGTCGTCTTTCCAGACCCGTTCGGCCCAAGAAGGGCCACCACCTCGCCCCGGCCCAAGGTGATGCTGACATCGCGGATCACCGGGCGTTTGCGATAGCTTTTGCGCAGGCTGATGATCTGCAAGCCGACATCGCCCGGCTGGATCGTGAGGGTGGGTGGCGGGGCCATCAATTTCCGCCTTGTTGCAGCACTGTCCGCACGCGCCCCTGCATCGTGGCGGTGCCGTCGGTGACGTTCACCACCATGCTTTCAGCGGAAATCGCGCTGGCCCCCTGCGTCAGCAACACATCTCCCGTCAGCGTCAGCAGGCCGGTGGTGATGTCGTAATCAGCGGTTTCCGCTTCTGCTGCTTCCTCGGCGGTCACGAACGTCACGTCGCCCGTGGCGATCAGCCGTGCGATCTGGCTCGTGTCGGTGCCGTAGATCACCTGCACCCTTGCCGCAGCAAGGCGGAGGTCACCCTGGGCGATCAGAACGTCGCCTTCGAAAACGGCGATCCCGGTTTCCTGATCGACTGACAGCGAATCCGACGTCACCTCGATCGCGGCGGCGGTATCGACCGCGATGCCGCCCAGATTGATATTGGTCTGTGCGCTGGCGGCACCGCCGATCATCGCCAGAAACACCGTGCAGAGGGCAAGAAATCGAAACACGTGATCGTATCCTTTTGCGGCAGGTCGCCTAGCCTTGGGGCATGTATATCAGCCGCACCCCGTCAGTGAACAGCATCTGATGGCGAGTATTGCTGTCATCTACCTGGAATGTCACCTGCCCTGCGGTCAGATTTCCCAGCGGGGCGCGGATTTCAAGCGATCCATCCGACACGACCATGCCGGTGTCCAGCGTGACGGTCAGGCCATTCGTTTCCATCGTATACCCGGTCGAGGTCTGGAGCCGCACCAGCCCGGAAAACAGGGCCGTCCGCGACCGCCCGTCGATTTCGCCGGTCACGCCCGTGACCACGAGGGTGCTGCCACCGGGGTTGTCCATCCGCAGGCGAAGATCTTCGATCCCGGCGGTGTCGAGACGGTCGGGCAGTGGCCGCGCGCTGCGCGCGGAAATCACGAGAACGGCGCCGGTATCGGTGACGCCGGAAAATTCCGGTGCGGTCAATTGTTGATCGCGCGCCAGCTCGACCACCTGCGCCATCGGAATGTCGGTTCCGTCACTTGGGCTGCGCGCGAACAGAAACAACGTGGACAAAAGAGCGAGCCCAAACAGCGGCAGCAGGATCTTGGCCCAACCGACCCATTGTGAATACAGATTATCGTTGGCACTCATGCCTATACGATACCAGCGCGCAGGCAGTCGTGGATATGCAAAACACCGGCGACCTGTCCGGGATTGGCGGGATCCAGCGCAAAAAGGCAGGTGATCTTGCGGTTGTTCATGAGATTGACGGCTTCTTCGGCAAGGGCCTGCGGCGACACCGTTGTCGGATCGGATGTCATCACTTCGCCTGCGGTGTGATCAAGCAGGCCTTTCATATGGCGGCGCAGGTCGCCGTCTGTGACGATGCCGACAAGCGTGTCATCCGATCCAAGCACGGCCGCGACGCCGAACCCTTTCTGGCTGATCACCAGCAACACCTCTGACATCGGGGTATCGACATGTACCAGCGGGATTGCGCTGTCGCGGTGCATCAGGTCCGCGACCTTGGACAATTGCGCACCCAGCTTGCCGCCGGGGTGGAAGTCGCGGAAGTTTTCAGGCGTAAAGGCGCGGTGTTCCATCAGCGCGATCGCCAGCGCATCGCCCAGCGCCAATGTCATCGTCGTCGAGATCGTCGGCACGATCCCCGTGCCGCACGCCTCTCCCAGCTGGGGAATGATGATCCCGACGTCAGCCTGCTGGATGAGGGTGCTTTCGGCGCGACTGGCCACGCCGATCATCGGGATGCCAAAGCGGCGGGTATAGGCGACAAGATCCGCCAGTTCGGGTGTTTCGCCGGAATTCGAAAGGACGAGCACGACATCGCCGCGCGTCATCATGCCCAGATCACCATGGCTCGCCTCGGCCGGGTGCACGAAATGCGCAGGTGTGCCGGTGCTGGCGAATGTCGCGGCGATCTTGCGCGCGATATGGCCGGATTTGCCCATGCCGGATACGATCACGCGGCCCTTGGCATTCAGCAAAAGCGCGACGGCGTCGGCAAAGGCATCATCGAGGCTGGCGGACAAGTCCCGCAGCGCGTCCGCCTCTTGCAGGATCACGCGCCGGGCGGTGGCGAGAAAGGGAACAGGATCAGCCATCAATGCGCAAACACGTCGGTTTCGGGCCAGCCGTTCAGATCAAGTGCCGCACGCGTGGGAAGAAAATCGAAACAAGCCTGCGCCAGCGCTGTGCGGTCTTCACGCGCCAGCAGCAGATCAAAGGCGGCCTTGAGTTGATGCAGATACAAAACGTCCGATGCGGCGTAATCCAGTTGGGCCGCGGTCAGCTTGGGTGCGCCCCAGTCGCTTTGCTGTTGGTGTTTGGAAATGTCGATGCCCAACATGTCCTGTAACAGAACCTTGAGCCCGTGACGGTCGGTGTAGGTGCGCACCAGCTTGGACGCGATTTTCGTGCAATAAACGGGGGCTGTGACCACACCGAAAGCGTTCAAGAGCGCCGCAATGTCGAACCGGCCGAAATGAAACAGTTTGAGAACATCGGGATTGGTGAGCATCGCGCAAAGGTTCGGGGCACCTGCTTGTCCCTTGCTGACCTGCACGAGATGGCAATCGCCGTCGCCGCCGGACATCTGGATCAGGCACAGCCGGTCACGATGCGGGTTCAGCCCCATCGTTTCGCAATCGATGGCCACGACCGGCCCAAGATCCAGCCCGTCCGGCAGATCGTTGTGGTAAAGAAAGTTCGCCATCTGTCTTCCAATCAGCGGGTTTCGTCGTTCCAGATACGA
The DNA here is from genome assembly GCF_000382265.1 of Yoonia vestfoldensis DSM 16212. Taxonomy (GTDB): domain Bacteria; phylum Pseudomonadota; class Alphaproteobacteria; order Rhodobacterales; family Rhodobacteraceae; genus Yoonia; species Yoonia vestfoldensis. Next base: position 46,155 of record NZ_KB907976.1, on the reverse strand, counting down.
GGTAAGTCAGCAATGCTCAAGCTTCGTTGGCGAAAGCCAGCCCTTCGTCGATGATCCGGACCGGGCTTTTGGCATGCAGGAAAAGCCATCTCTCGAACTCCTTGGGGGGCATGGGCCGCGCAAAGCCGTAGCCCTGCCCCACCGCACAGCCCCGGTCCAGCAGGTGCTGCGCCTGGCCAGTCTCTTCGATGCCCTCCGCCACGACATGCAGCCCCAGTTCGGCCGTCAGCGCCAGGATGGCGCGCACGACACTGTCGGCACCCTGATCCGGCAAGGGCGCAACCAGCGACTTGTCCAGCTTGATCCCGGACAGCGGCAATTGCGTCAGCCTGCACAGCGATGCATAGCCGGTGCCGAAATCATCAAGCTCCAGCGCGATTCCGCATTCCGACAGGCTGTCGATATTGATCGCAGCCATATCGCCTGCGCCGTCGATCAACGTGGTTTCCAGAACCTCGACGATCACCTGATCCGGGCTCAGCCCCGAATTGCGCAGCCCCAGAAGAAAGCGTTCGATCAGATATGGATCGGCAATCGTTTCCGGCGCGGCGTTAAGCGACAGGACCGGATGCCAAAGACCCGCCGTCTGCCAGTGCATCGCGTGCGCCATGGCGGCCTGCCATATGGCGTGATCCATCTCGACAATCATACCGGCCCTTTCGACGGCGGGAAAAAACCGGTCGGGGTTCAACAGCCCGCGTGTGGGATGACGCCATCTTGCCAGTACTTCGACGCCATGCAGCGCCCCGTCGATCAAACGTATCTGCGGCTGAAACCAAGGCTCGAGTTCGCCATTGTGGATCGCATCGTGCACTTCCATCTGGAGCCGTTGTATCTGCCCGGCATTTTCGCGCAGCGCCGGTGTGAATTGTTGCGCCCGGTTGCCACCGTCGTTCTTGGCAATCTGCAAGGCCATGGCCCCATCGGCAAGCACGGCCAGAGGATCGGTCTGGCTGTGATCCATGACCAGAAAGCCGATGCTTGCCCGGACTTTGAGCCGTCTGCCGCGTACGTCGACTGGGTCCGCCAGCGCGGCCATCACCCGGCGCAGCATCTGTGCGGCGGGTTCATCCGTCATGATGACGAATTCGTCGCCGCCGATCCGTGCGACGATCTGGTCGTCGTCGACACAACTGCGCAGCGCCTGACCGATGGCGATCAGAACTGCGTCGCCGCAATCATGTCCGGCGGAATCATTGATCGACTTGAAACCGTCCAAACCGATGAAAAGAAAAGTCTGTTCCGCCGTTTTTCTGCGCGCCATTGCATCTGCCATCACCGCGATCAGGTGGCCACGGTTCGGCAATCCGGTCAGCACGTCGTGGTTGGTCAAATGCAACAACTGGGCGTTCGCCCGTTCCAGTTCGGCTTTGGAGTCCAGCAGGCAGGCCGCCTGTTCGCGCAAAGCGCGGATATGGGCCTGAACGGCCAGATGCGCAGGATAAAAGATGACAGCCGCCTCGGCCAACAAGACAAGCACCGCCGCACCAAGGATGACCCATTGCACCCGCCGCAGATAGGCCATGTCGTCCGGCGTGGCGGCCAGCCCGCTGCGCGTGAATATCTGCTGATTGACGCTGTGCATGATCACCAGCAGACCAAGAATGATGGTCAGCGCAACGATGTAATGCATCCAGAGCCGGTCCGGGCTGACGCGGATCAGGCGCGCTTTCACGCGGTCCGTTAGCTGCTGCAACATGATCATCCGACGAATCCCGCGGGTCTGGTCGGGTGAACTTGGTCCAGATTGATTAAGTTTGCGTTTAGCGCGGTCACATGACCGGGATCACATCGCCTGCATCAGATCGTGGCAACGGTTGGTATACTCGTCGCGCACCTCCATCGGCGGTCTGAGGCGGATCGAAAAGGCTGTCAGCAAATCCGGATCCTGCTTGCCGAAAAACCTGTCCGCCTCGGTGCGGGTGAAACCGGCGATCTGCACTGCCTCCAGCCATGCGGACAGTTTGTCGGCCTTCTTGATCTGGCGCTTGATCTGCACCGGCAATTGCGCGGGCAGGCCGAACCGCAGGTGGATCGCGGCGGTCAGGCGTTCATCCAGCGCGCCATAGCCAGGGCCAACCGCTGCCTTGACCGGGCTGATCATGTCGCCGATCACATATTCGGGCGCGTCATGCAGCAGGGCCGCCAGATGCCAGCGCACATCCGTCTTTGGGTTCTGCTGGATAAAGATATCCGTCACCAGCAGCGAATGTTCGGCCACGGTATAGGCGAAATCGCCTTTGGTCTGTCCGTTCCAGCGCGCAACGAAGGCAAGGCCATGCGCGATGTCGCCGATCTCGATGTCCATTGGCGTGGGGTCCAGCAGGTCCAGCCTGCGCCCCGACAGCATCCGTTGCCATGCTCTTGGTTGCTTCATCGCCGCTGCGCCTTAATTGGTTGTTGAGCGTTCTGCATAATACGCGACTTTGGATTGTGGCAACCCGGTCGCGATGCTATGGACCGCCAACCTTTTTTGCTGAAAGAGAAACCACATGTCGCTGGATTACATCGTCAAGGATATCGCGCTGGCCGCCTATGGCCGCAAGGAACTGGACATCGCCGAAACCGAAATGCCCGGCCTGATGGCGCTGCGCGAGGAATATGGCGCGGCCAAACCGCTGGCCGGTGCGCGGATCGTCGGTTCGCTGCACATGACGATCCAGACCGCCGTGCTGATCGAAACGCTGACCGCGCTGGGTGCCGATGTGCGCTGGGCGTCGTGCAATATCTTTTCCACACAAGATCACGCCGCTGCGGCGATTGCCGCCGGTGGCACGCCGGTGTTCGCGATCAAGGGCCAGACGCTGGAAGAGCATTGGGATTATCTGGATAAATCCTTCCAGTTTCCCGACGGCGCGAACATGATTCTCGACGATGGTGGCGATGCGACGCTTTACGTCCTGCTGGGTGCGCGCGCCGAAGCGGGCGAGGAAATCATCCCGGTCCCTGAATCCGAAGAAGAAGTCGTGATCAAGGCCCAGATCAAGAAGCGCATGGCGCAAAGCCCCGGCTGGTTCACAAAGACCCGCGACGCCATCAAGGGCGTGTCCGAGGAAACGACGACCGGCGTGCATCGCCTGTATGATTTGCACAAGAAGGGGCTCTTGCCCTTCCCCGCGATCAACGTGAACGACAGCGTCACCAAGTCGAAGTTCGACAACAAATACGGCTGCAAGGAATCGCTGGTCGACGGTATCCGTCGCGCGACCGACACGATGATGGCGGGCAAGGTCGCCGTGGTCTGCGGGTACGGCGATGTCGGCAAAGGGTCCGCCGCATCGCTGCAAGGGGCCGGTGCCCGCGTGAAGGTGACCGAGGTCGATCCGATCTGCGCGTTGCAAGCCGCGATGGACGGGTTCGAGGTCGTGTTGCTGGAGGATGTTCTGGACACAGCCGACATCTTTATCACCACCACCGGCAACCGCGACGTCATTCGCATCGAGCACATGCGCGAGATGAAGGATATGGCAATTGTGGGCAATATTGGCCATTTCGATAACGAAATTCAGGTCGCCGCGTTGAAAAACCACAAGTGGACGAACATCAAGGAACAGGTCGACATGATCGAGATGCCGTCCGGCAACCGCTTGATCCTGTTGTCCGAAGGTCGTCTGCTGAACCTTGGCAACGCGACTGGTCACCCGTCCTTCGTGATGTCCGCATCCTTCACCAATCAGGTGCTGGCGCAGATCGAGCTTTGGACCAAAGGTGAAGATTATCAGCCCGGCGTTTATATCCTGCCCAAGGCGCTGGATGAAAAGGTCGCGCGCCTGCACCTGAAGCGGATCGGCGTGAAGCTGACCGAACTGCGCAAGGATCAGGCGGACTATATCGGCGTCACGGTCGACGGGCCGTTCAAGCCGGAACATTACCGCTACTAAGCGCAATCATGAAAAAGCCGCCAGCCCGCGTGGGGTGGCGGCTTTCCGCGATGGCATTGCGCCAATCGCTGGTTCAGAACGTGTAGCCCACGCGCAGACGCAGGGTCGTGACTTCGACGTTCAGCGCGTCATCGTCGAATTCGTGATACAGAACCTCTGCACCGGCAATCAGATTGTCGCCGAACTTCATGTCATAGCCCGCACCGACAAGATAACCCACACCGTCCTCGACAGCGAAATTGCTGACCGGGCCCAGCCCGTCAGGCAGGACAGAATTGGTCGACGCCCCGACGACACCCGCGACACCATAGATCAGCCCGTTGCCGACGGGCGCGCCAATCCGCGCCTTCAGCCGTGCTGTCGATTCCACAAGCACAAGGTCAGAAACGTTATAGTTCGTTGCATCAAAGTCGAATTCCGCACCATAGACGATCCCGCCGACCTGATAGTTGTACCCTGCAAAGATACCTGTCGAGTTTCCGTCGCCGGGCAGTTTGGTGTTGTCCAACGGCTTGACTGTCGCCTCGATGTCCGAGCCGCCAAAGCTGATCCCACCATAAGCGCCGGTCCAGTCCTGTGCCATGGCTGCGGCGGGGGTCAGGGCGACGGCTGCGACGGTCAGTAGTTTTTTCACTGTCATGTTAAATCCTCGTGTTGCACCTGGCGCGACATGCGCCGAGGCAGCAGACACGCGGGCGCGGCCAACCGAGTTGCACGGGATGACGTTTTTGTGATCCCCGCCCGTGGAACTTGTTTCGACCGAGCCGCAGACGGAATGCAACGGATTGTAGAATATCCCCGCCTTGCCGCTTTTTTCTTTACCGATAGCGACAGCCCACCTTAACCTGCGTCCAGCGTGGCGGTGGGCCATTGCGTTTTAACAAGTAAACAAACACGGGGGACAATCTCATGGGTAAAAGAGACGATTTGATTGCGAAGTATGCGGAAGATCTCAAGAACAAATGCGGCATGACGCCCGACATGGCCTTGCTGACGAAAGTCACGATCGGCTGTGGTCCTGCGATCTATAACGCGGATTCGTCCACGGTTGCCGGGTCTCAGGCCGCAGAGATTGAAACCGTCAAAAACAATTTCCTGATCAAGAAGCTGGGCTTGAAAGACAGCCCCGAACTCGACACCGCGATCAATGCTGTCCTGACGACCTATGGCCAATCGGAACGCAACAAGTACCGCGCAGTCGTCTATTACATGCTGACCAAGCATTTCGGCAAAGAGGCCGTGTACGGCTAAAATTTGACTCGAAAAGTCAGCGCATCGCGTTTGGTCCGATTGGCAAGCCATGGTATAGCAAGCCCAGGCCAGTATGGCCCGGACCTGATATTCAATTGCGTGTGGTGGCTTGGGAGCACGCGGGGTGAAAGAGGGTTCGGCGCATGCCGGGCCCTCTTTTTCGTGGCTCAGGGCTGAGTTTCGCCCAAGGCACAGATGATTTTCCATTCTTTATCCGTGACAGGCTGCACCGACAGACGCGAATTGTTCACCAGAACCATGTCTTTCAGCCGCGCGTCCGCCTTGATCTGTTCCAGCGTGACAGCTTTGCCGAATGGCCGCACCGCCCGGATGTCGACGCAATCCCAGCGCGGATCATCCGTGGTACTGTCGGGGTGGCTTTCGGCGCAGACCTCGACGATGCCGACAATCTCCAACCCGCTGCGGGAATGGTAAAAGAACCCCAGATCCCCGTTTTTCATCGCACGCATGTTGTTGCGTGCCTGATAGTTGCGCACGCCGCCCCATTCTTCGCCCACGGCACCTTTGGCTGTCTGCTGATCCCAGCCCCAGACATCGGGTTCGGATTTGAACAGCCAATAGGCCATCAGCCGATCACCTTTTTCCACGCGCTCAGCGTGACATCCCCAAACAGTCCCGCCTTGGCATAGGGGTCGTTGGCGGCCCAATCCTGCGCTGCGGTAAGATCCGGCAATTCCAGAATGATCAGCGACCCGCACATCTGCCCGTCCGCATCCAGGATCGGCCCCGCGATTTCGACGACGCCGGTTTCGGCGACATAGGCCAGATGCGCGTCGCGGTTGTCCATCCTGGTTTGCAGGGCACCGGGTTTGTCTTTGGCAAGCAGGGCGAAACGCATCTATTCTTCTTTCAAAGGGCGCGACAGCAGGGCGTGCAGCGCGGTTTTCACATCGGTCCGACCTGTCGTAAGGTCAGCGACCACCGTGCATATTGGTAGGTCGATGTCCAGATCAAGCGCCAGTTGCCGCAGCGCGCGGGCGGTTGCGGCGCCTTCGACGGTGGTGCCGGCGTCGAAATCCTGCCCAGACCCCAGCGCCATCCCGTAACGGTAATTGCGCGACTGGTCGGATGTGCAGGTCAGCACCAGATCACCAAGGCCGGACAATCCGCCCAGCGTCTCGGCCTGTCCGCCCAGTTGCGTGACCAGCCGCTGCATTTCCGCGAACCCCCGCGTGATGAGGGCGGCACGCGCACTGTCACCAAGCCCCGCGCCGATCGTGACGCCTGCTGCAATGGCCATCACGTTCTTTAACGCGCCGCCCAGTTCCGCGGCGGTCACGTCGGTCGTGCGGTACAGTCGCAAGGTCGGGGTCGACAGCAGATGTTGCAGCGCGGCACCCGTGACGTCATCCGCACAGGCGATGGTCAGCGCCGTGGGCAAGCCGCGCGCGATGTCGGCGGCAAAGCTGGGTCCGGTCAGGATCGCGGCCGTTGCGTCGGGCACCAGATCGCGGATCGTGCTGGCCGGGCCTGTCATACGGCCAAGGTCGATGCCTTTGCAGCAGGCGACCAGCGCCTTGCCCGACAACCGCGCGCCATGCGCTTGCAGAAACGTCGTCAGCGCCTGTGCGGGGATCGCCAACAGCAGCGTGTCGCAGGCAAAAAGCGGCTCTAACGCTGCGGAAATCGCGATAGTGTCCGGAAGCGGGACGCCCGGCAATCGGGCGTTCTTGCGGCTATCTTGCATCTGTGTCACCGCCGCCGCGTCCCGCGCCCAAAGCTGTACATCGCGCCCGTCGCGTGTCAAAGCCACCGCCAAGGCCGTTCCAAAAGCCCCGGCGCCTGCGATCCCGATGGTCATGCCTTGGCCCCTTTCTTGCCGGACCCCAGCATCGGGGCGGCTGTTTTGTCCAAAGGCCAGCGCGGACGGGCCGACAAGGTCAGATCATCGCGCCGCCCAAGGGCCAGCAATTCCGCCCCCGCATAGGCGATCATCGCGGCATTGTCGGTGCATAGCGCCAGGGGCGGTGCCACGAAATCAGTGTCTAATCTGGCGCAAAGCTGCATCAGCTTGCCTCTGATCGTCTGGTTCGCGGCGACCCCGCCTGCGATGGCAAAGAAAGGGTGTGCGGGGTTCATCGCCAGATAGACCGCCAGCGCACGGCGCGTTTTTTCGACCAGCACATCGGCGATGGCCGCTTGGAAAGACGCGCTCAGATCCGCCTGATCCTGCCGCGTCAGCCCGCCCTTGGCGGCGACAACCCCGTCGCGCGCGCGCAGCATCGCGGTCTTCAGGCCGGAAAACGACATGTCGCAGCCCGGTTGGTTCAGCAAGGGGCGCGGCAGATCGAACGCGCGCGGATCGCCATCCGCTCCGGCGGTTTCAACCGCAGGCCCACCAGGCTGCGGCAGCCCAAGGATACGCGCGGTCTTGTCGAATGCCTCGCCTGGGGCGTCGTCGATGGTGCCGCCAAGGCGGTGGTAGTCATCCGGTCCCGCGACGATCAGAAACTGGCAATGCCCACCCGACACCAGCAGCATCAGATAAGGATAGGCGACGCGGTCCGTCAGGCGCGGCGTCAGGGCATGGCCCGCCAGATGGTTGACGCCGATCAGCGGCAGGCCAGTTGCCGCGGCCAAGCCCTTGGCGCACATGACACCGGACAGCACCCCGCCGATCAGGCCGGGGCCTGCCGTGACGGAGATGGCGTCCAGATCGGCAAGGCCTAGACCCGCGACGGCCAAAGCCTCCTCGATGCAGAAATCCAGCTTTTCGGCATGGGCGCGGGCTGCGACCTCTGGCACGACACCGCCGAAATCGGCGTGCAGCGCGGTCTGGCCGTAGACGACCGAGGACAGCACGTCATGCCCGCGCACCACGGCAGCGGCGGTATCGTCGCAGCTGCTTTCGATGCCAAGAACGGTCAGCGCGCGCGCCATGCATTGATCCTGTTGCGTGTTCGTCAAACGCAGGTAACATCGCGGCAGGCTGCAAACAATGGGATCCCGATGACACCTGTGCTGATCCTGACCCGCCCGGCCCCGCAGGCCGAGGCCTTCGCTGCCGATATTTCGGCGCGCTGGGCAGGGGCCGTGCGGATCATCCTGTCGCCGCTTTTGCAGATCATTCCTGTGCCGATCAACGCTGATCTGGCGGGGGCCAAAGGGGTTGTCTTTACCTCTGCGCATGGTGTCGCGGCGTCACGGACTGCAGACCTGCCGCGCGGTCTGCCCGCATGGTGCGTGGGCGAAAAAACCGCACAGCTGGCCGCCGACGCCGGTTTCGACGCTATCGCAGGGCCCGGCGATGCGGCGCGTCTTGCCGACAAGATCATCAACCGTCGTCCAACTGGCCCACTTGTCCATCTGCACGGCTTTCACACCCGTGGCGGGCTGTCTGAAAAGCTGACGAGCGCCGGAATCGCCTGCATCGACGTGATCGCCTATGATCAGATTGCCCAAGCGCTGACGGCTGACGCTTTTGAGGCGCTCCGCGGTGATGCGCCGGTGATATTGCCCTTGTTTTCCCCGCGGACCGCCACCATTCTCGAAGGCCAGAGCCCGTTCTCAGCGCCGGTGCATCTGATCGTGATGAGCACGGCCGTGCAAAGCGCCGCTGCGGCGATCGGCGTCCGAAGCCTGACCGTCGCGGCCACGCCCGATGCCGACGCCGTGGTTGCAGCAACGCTGAAGCGGCTCAGTGCGGTGGCCGAACCGGCGGCCTAGGGACCCTTGCTTGAGGATGGGTGAGAGGTCAGCTAGTCTGGCTGCAACCGCCACGCGTGCGCAAGGTAATGGAAAAGGGCGTTAAATGGTCAAACAACCTGCCAAAAGGCCCAGAGCCACCGCCAAACCGAAAAATATCCCAACGGGCAAGCCATCGGACGACGAATCGCATCGCGCCGCAGCGCCGGTCGCCGACACGATCCCGCCCGAAGTTTACCCCCGAACCGTGATGCCGTCGGAACCGGAAACGGCCGCCGAACCATCGTCTGCGGCAGTGAAAGCACCGGCGCCGGCCCCGGAACCCGCAACGGTCGCGCGTTCCGGCAGCGGGTTTGTGCCGATGCTGCTGGGCGGGGTGGTCGCCGGGGCCATCGGGTTTGCTGTCGCCAGCTTGACCACGCCTTCCGCCCAGACGGACCTTCAGGATACGCTGGCCGCGCAAAACGCGCGTATCGACGCCTTGCAACAACAGGTTGGTGGGCAGGCGAATATCGATCTTGCCCCGCTGGAATCCGGTCAGGCGGATCTCGCTACGCAGATCACCCGCCTGCAAGATGATCTGTCTGCGACTGTCGAAGCGCTTGAAGGACGGATCGCCACCCTCGAAAACCGGCCGGTTGCAGATGGCGCTGGTGGTACTTCCGCCACTGTTACTGCGGAATTCGAGTCCGAAGTCGCCGCGTTACGGGCGGAACTGACTGAACTTACGGATATGGCGCGCACCGAACTCGATACGGCCCGCGCCGAAGCTGCCGCGATTGAAGAAAACGCCGCCGCTGCGGCCCGTGCCGCCGCCGGGCGTGCGGCATTGGCGCGATTGCAGACCGCGATCGAAAGCGGGGCGCCCTTGGGGGCAGCGCTTGGCGATCTGGAACAGGTGCTGGGTGAACCTGCGCCCGATGCCCTGCTGGCCGCGCAGGACGGCGTGCCGACCCTGGCCGCCTTGCAGGACAGTTTCCCCGATTATGCCCGCGCCGCGCTGACGACCGCGCGCGCCGAAGGTGTGGCGGGCGAGGATGTGTCCGGTGTCGGGGCCTTCCTGCGCAACCAGTTTCAGGTCCGGTCCGTCAATCCGCGCGACGGCGACGATGTCGACGCGATCCTGTCGCGCGCACAAGCCGCATTGCGGGGCGGCCTGCTGAACGACACGCTGGCTGAAATCGCGCAATTGCCAGAGGTGGCACGCGCGGAATTGTCCGACTGGCTTGCCCTTGCCGAAGCGCGCGCCGATTCCATTGCAGCCATTGACGGGCTTGCCACATCCCTGAGTGATAATTGAAAGCGACACATATGCTCTGGTCATTGATTAAAATCACCGCTTTCATTCTGATCGTCACTGCGCTGACCTATGGCGCGACGATGCTGTACGAGGTTGATGGTGGGGCGACCATTGCCGTCGCGGGCATCGAATTCAGACTGACGACCCTGGAAATGGTGTTCCTTCTGGTGGCGCTTGTCGCGCTTGTCTGGCTTGGCCTGCGATTGCTGGCGTTTCTGGTGGCGACCTATCATTTCCTCAACGGGGACGAGACCGCGATTTCACGCTATTTCGACCGTAACCGCGAACGCAAGGGATACGAGGCGCTGTCCGAAGGCATGATGGCGCTGGCCTCGGGCGAGGGGCACCTGGCGATGACCAAAGCCGCGCGTGCCGAAAAATATCTGAACCAGCCGCAGCTGACCAACCTTCTGACGGCGCAGGCTGCCGAAATGACAGGCGACCGGCGCAAGGCGGAAGAGACCTATAAGAAACTGCTGGCCGATGACCGCACCCGCTTTGTCGGGGTGCGCGGCATCATGAAACAGAAACTGGCAGAGGGTGACACGGACCTTGCGCTCAAACTCGCGAAAAAGGCGTTTGCCCTGAAGCCGAAACATCCCGAAACGCAGGATGTGCTGTTGCAGTTGCAGGCGGACAAGGCCGATTGGAAAGGCGCGCGCGAGACGCTGGGCGCCAAGCTGAGATCCGGCACCTTGCCGCGCGATGTGCATAAACGCCGCGACGCCGTGCTGGCCCTGTCAGAGGCGCGCGACATTCTGGACGACGGCAATTCCATCGAGGCGCGTGAAGCCGCGATCGAGGCGAACCGCCTGTCGCCCGACCTGATCCCTGCCGCCGTGATGGCCGCGCGCAGCTATATCGCGCAGGGCAGCCCGCGTTACGCGTCACGTGTCCTTGTCAAGACATGGACGGCGCAGCCGCACCCCGATATCGCAACCGCATTTGCCGAAATCGTGCCTGACGAAACGCCCGAGGCCCGGCTGAAACGGTTCAAGACGCTGACGAAAGCCACGTCCGATCATCCCGAAACAAAGATGTTGATGGCCGAATTGCATATCGCAGCAGAGGATTTTCCATCCGCAAGGCGCGACATTGCCGATCTGGTCGACACTGATCCGACGGCGCGCAGTCTGGCCTTGATGGCGGCGATCGAACGGGGTGTCGGCGCTGACGACTTTGTGGTGCGTGGTTGGCTGACCCGGGCGCTGACGGCCCCCCGCGGCCCGCAATGGATTTGCGACAAATGCCAGCACATCCATCCACAATGGGGTCCGGTGTGCCAGAATTGCGGCGCGTTCGATACGATGTCCTGGAAGCGTCCGCCTGCGGGTGAAGTCTCGATGCCTGCCGGCACCGAGATGCTGCCGCTGATCGTCGGTGCGCAACCCGCGCCGGCAGACGCCCTGCCCGACGATGCCGAGACAATCATCGACGACACAAAATAGCGCTTTTCGGCGCCGGAACAGGATGCTATCACCCGCCCCGGTACGCCGCTGTAGCTCAGCTGGTAGAGCACGTCATTCGTAATGATGGGGTCGGGGGTTCGAGTCCCTTCAGCGGCACCACTTCGACTATCCCGAAAGGCGCAGCGATGCGATCGCATTGCCGAATGGCTAATCGCGCCGGGTCGTCATTTTCACAAAATGGTCATTGTTGACGTCAGCGCTGCAATCGGATCGTTTTGGCGTTTTGATTGATCAAGACTCACCTAGTCTTTTCCTGATTGCGCGAAACGCATCGGTTGATGCTACCGTGCGGTGTGTCGCAGAACAGGTCGTTTTGGGCCAGAAAGAAGTTTGTTTTCATATGGTTGCGTCGATTTTTTGCGCATATCGCGGGGCGACATTCCGCAAGACGTGGCTTTTTTCAATCCAAGGCAGAATAATGACTTTTATTTGTTCCAATAATTTATCACTACCTAAAAGGACAGGTTTACTGCTGACTTCGAAACCACTACTCACTCAACTTGACTGAAGTTGTACGCCATCCCGGATGATGGCGTTTTGTGTGAGTAACGAGTATGCTGATTTTGCGCCGTCTGGTTGCAGCTTCTCTGCTGTCCATTTTTGCTGTCACGACATCCGCCGAAAACGCGCAAGCTCAAGAAACCCAATGGGATTGGCTGGTCGATATCGACGAGGTCGTCGATGGGGTCGCGTATGACCCATCGCCCGCCGGGTCAGTCGTGCGTATCGCGGTGACAGTGTCCAACGACAGCACACTCGACGCGCCGGGGACGACCCTCTCGATCGTCGTGCCAAATCCGACTGTGCCCGTGGATGCGATCGGGTCTGTGTCCCTTGTCGGGGCAAGTGGCACGATCACAAACTGCCAACCTTCATCGTTTCCGGTCGCGGGCGGCACGGTCATTTCCTGTGATGTTCCTGCTATTCCCGGCAGGGAGACGTTTGAAAGCCCGGCAAATTCCGCACAGGTCATTTTCGACTTTCAGACACGGGCTGCGACTGTCCTGATATTGGAACCGACAGTGCCGAACGATCAGGGTGACGCCAATGACGACAACAATTCACTGACGGAAACCCTGACGATCAATCAAGGGATCGATCTTGAGATTGATGTGTCGACACCCTCGCCCAGTGTTTCGGCAGGCGCGACCTTTGACTGGTTCGTGGATATACGGAACATCGGCCCGAACACCGCAACCAGCTATACGGTGACACTTCCCGCACCGGCGGGCGTCATCAATATCGCTGCCCCTGCAGGATGCAACCTGTCCGGGGGCAATTATATTTGCCAGATCAACACACCGATCCCGTCGCAAGGCGCGGCGACCCGATTGACGTTTCGTGGCCAGGTTGCCGTCAGTGGTCCGTCCGAGATCACCATTAGCGGGCAGGTGTCGGGTACGTCACCTCTGGATCCAAACGCCGACAATGACGACGATCTGCTGAACATCGTGGTGACGGCGGGAACGGATACGTTCATCACCAAATCGCGCAGCCCTCAGACAGCGACATTGCTGGTTGGTGACACCGTCACATTCACCCTTGCGACGGGGTTTGTGGGCAATCCGCCCACGGATATCGTCGTCACCGACACGCTGCCTGCCAATTATGAAATCATCTCGGTCAGCAGCGCGACCTATGGCTGTACCGATGCACCTTTCACCACCCAGACCGTGACATGTACACAGCCGGGCGGAGGCACCAACGACGACTCACAGGCGCAAAGTCTCGGCAATATCAGCATCGTCGCGCGGCTTGTGGCACCGGGGTCGAACATCCGGAACACTGCAACGATTGCGACGAGCGGTCAGGACATCAACCTCGCCAACAATACCAGCAGCGACACCGCACTGACTGCGCAGGCACCTGTCGTCGATCTGCAGGCGCGCAAGACCGGACCGAGCCCCGCGCTTGCGGTGGTTGGCAACACCTATCAGTTCAACATCAGCGCACGAAACGGCGGGAACGCGGCATTCACAGGTGCGTTGACCCTCACCGACACGATCCCTGCTGGCCTGACGGTCACCAGCCTGAACACGCGGGGTGCCGTTTGCACCGTCAACGGTGCGAGCCCGGCATTTCCCGTTGCAGGTCCAGCCGTTTTCGTCTGCGTTTTCAATTATGCGACAACGCCTCTGGCAGCGGCGACAAATACGCCGAACATCAGCTTCAACACCCTCGTGACCGCCGCAGGTAGCCCGAGGAACACGGTTGTGGTGTCGTCCGGCGTTCCGGAAATCGACGATACCGAGGTTCCCAACAACACTGCAAGTGTGACGGTAACGGCTGTCGCCAATGGTGATTCTGCGGATATTCAGGCCATCAAGTCGCTTGCCGCAGGGTCAGAGGCGATTGCCGGGCAGCCTTTTAGCTTCAATATCGAAATCCGCAATAACGGCCCGCAAGCTGCGGGTGACGTGCGCGTGACCGACGTTGTCGACAACCTGCAAAACGGCGCGAATGCCTTTGTGGTCACCTATGCAAACACGCCATCCGGCACCTGCACCCAATCGGGCAGCGGGTCTTCGCGGACGCTGACATGTAACGTTGTCTCGGTGCCACCTTGTGGGCCAACGGGAAATCCATCGGTTGCTTGTCCGGTCATCGGACTGACCATCGTGCCCGGGCGCGACGGCGCAAATACGAATCCGATCGCCCGCAGCAACACGGCACGCGCGATTTCGCAAACCACGCCCGACCCCAACCTTGTGAACAACGACAGCACCGTCAATTACACGATGGAACGCCGCGCCGATGTCACCGTCACCAAGACGGCCGTGGGCACCGTCGCGGCAGGGCAAAATCTGCAGTATACCGTGTCGGCGCGCAACGCCAACGTCGGGCTGAGCCGGGCAGAGAACGTCACCATCACTGACCGTCTGCCGCCGAATGTCCGTTTTGTCTCGGCGACCGCTGTCAACGGCGGGTCCTGCACCACGCCGCAGCCTGGCACGGTGACGTCCGATCCAAGCACCACCGAGATCGTCTGCAACCTTGGCACAATTCAGCCCAATGCCCAGCGCAACGTGAATATCGTCGTGCAACCGACCAACGCAGCGATTGGACAAACGTTGGTCAATGCGGTCACGGTCGCAACAACAACGATCGAGACAAATCTTGACAACAATGCCGCGCAGGTGGCGACGAATGTCCGCATTCCTGACGTCGATCTGCTTGTCAACAAGTCGGATGATCGTGATCCGCTGACCGTCGGCGACAATGTCGTCTATAGAGTCACAGTCACCAATGATGGCCCATCGGCATCCGAAAATATCGTCGTCACCGATACCTGGCCCGCCAGCCTGATCAGCCTGCGCGCCGTCACGCCACCTGCCGGCGGCACCTGCGATCCGGTGCCGGGTATTCAGGTTGCGGACACGGATCCACGGTCATTCGGCGCAACCATCATTTGCCGTTTCCCAAATTTGCCGGCAGGGCAGAGCTTTGACATCCTTTATACAGGGACGGGCACAGCCAAGGGCACGGTTCGCAACGGCGTGTCGATCCGGTCGTTCGAGATTGACAACGGTTACGACCGTCTTGCCGCCAACAACGCCACCGAAGACGGAACGACGGTCCGCACCCGCACGGATGTCTTCGTATCCAAGCGGGCAGAGCCGGCTGTCGTCAACGTGCGCGATGTGTTCAACTGGATCGTCCGGGTCGGGGTCGCACCCGCATCGCCACAGGTCTCGGAGGCTGACGGCGTCCGCTTTACCGATACACTGCCTGTCGGCATGGAACTCGTGTCCACGCCTGTCGCTGCATCAGCCCTCGGTGCGGCGCCTGGGCTCAATTCCTGCACAGGTGCGCCGGGCACGCGCGCCATCGCCTGCGACTTTGGCACGATGCAGCCGGGGAGTGCGGTGGACATCACGATTCCTGTCCGTGTGAACAGTGTCACGTCCGAGCCCCAGAGGTTCGCAAATACGGCGCAGGTGAGGACGACATCGTTCGATTCCGTATCGGGCAATAACCAGAACACTGCGACCGTCGACGTTCTGTCCTCGTCCATCTCGGGCAATGTGTTCCGCGATTTCGAGGACGATAGCCAGCCCACAACCGGTGACACGCCGATCGCTGGGGTGCCCGTCAGGTTGACGGGGGCTTCGACCGATGGGTTGCAGACCTTTGACCGCACTTTCAACACCAATACAAATGGCGATTTTCTGTTCCCGTTCCTGCCTGCTGGCACCTATGCCCTGACGCGCGGGGCGGTGAATGAAGCCTATCTTGTTGATGGCACGATCACGCCCGGCAACAATGGCGGCGTGCAGACCGGCACGACCGGCCCCGGCAATGCGATCAGCGCCATCAGCCTTCCCGGCAACACCGACAACGTAGACAACCTGTTTCCCGTGATCCCGCAGGCGCGCATCGGCATCGCCAAATCGGGGGCGATCACCAGCCAGAACATCGACGGCACCTTCAATGCGACCTTCGACATGGTGGTCGAGAATTTCAGCCTTGAGCCGCTGAACAGCGTCACTGTGACCGACCCACTTGCAGGGGGCGCACCTTTGTTCGGCACCTACGTCGCGCTTGCCAATCCGCTGACCGATCCCATGCAGCAGGGGCAATACACGATCACGGCCGTGCCTTCCGGCTCTTGTGGCACGCTCAATAGCGTCTTCAACGGCAGCGGCGACCTGACGCTGACCTCGGGTGGCACGCTGGCGATCGGGGCGACCTGCACTGTGTCGTTCGGGCTGCGGGTCTATCCGACCACGGCGCAGCAAGCGGGCGGGTTCGAGAATCAGGCGACCGTGATCGGCGTGGGCGAGATCTCTGGCCAGACCTCGGTCGACAATGCGCTCTTGCGTGATCTGTCCGACAACGGCGTGAACCCTGATCCGAATGGCAACGACCGCGCCGACGATGCGCGCGAGAACGATCCGACCCCGCTCAATCCGATGGTGGCCCCTGGCATCGCGCTGATCAAGATTGCCGACCTGTCGGCCCTTGATACCCCCGTCGAGACGGACGATGTCGTCACCTACCGCTTTACCGTGCGCAACACGGGCGATGTGACCCTGACCAACATCACGGTCGAGGAATTGCTGATCGGCGCGACCGTTGCCGGCAGCATCGCCTCGCTTGACCCCGGCCAAGAGAACAGCACCGACATCACCGCCACCTATCCGCTGACCCTTGGGGATGTGGACGCAGGCGAGGTGGAAAACAGCGCCCGCGTCACCGGCACCGATCCGTTCGGGGAGGTTGTGACCGACCTCAGCGGGACGGCTTTCAACAACGATACGCCGACGCAGACTGCTCTGGTGCCGGAACCCGCCATTACCTTGATCAAGACGGCTGATCTGACAGAGGTCCAATCCCCGACCCAGATCGGTGACACGATCCGGTACAGCTTTACCATCCAGAACACCGGCAACGTGACGCTGCGCGATGTGACCCTGACGGACGATGTGGCCGGGGTCGTTCTTGTCGGCGATCCGATTGCCGTGATGGAACCCGGTGCCATCAACACCGATGCCTATTCGGCCAGCTATGTCATCACCGGCGATGACATCGTCGTGGGCGAAGTGCGCAACACCGCACTGGTGACCGGGACCGACCCGAATGATACGGTCGTCACCGACACCAGCGGCACGACCGGCACCACGGACGACGAAACCGTGACCGAGCTTGAACGCGCACCTGCGATCCGCACGGTCAAGACACTGGAATTCGTCAACAATCCCGACACCCCTGACAGCATCGGCGAAGAGGTGGTCTATACGATCACCGTCGAAAACACCGGCAACGTACCCCTGACCGAGGTGCGCGTGGTCGATACGCTGACCGACCTGAACGGCGCGCCGCTGACCCTGACAACAGGCCCCGATTTCGTATCGGCGGACCAATCCTCGCCCGAGGGCCGTCTTTTGGTCGGTGAAATCGCCACCTATACGGCGACTTTCGTGATCGACGTGCAGGCCGTGAACGCGGGTGGCGTTTCCAACACCGCCATCGCTTTCGGGACCGGACTGTCCGGGTCCGGCCCGAACGGCACACCGCGTGAGGTATCGGACATCTCCGACAGCGCGAATCCGCTTGGTGATGATCCGACGGTCCTGATCCTTGATCCGGCTATCGGACTTGAGGGCGTGACGCTGACCAAGACGACACCGAATGCGGTCGTGCAGCGCGGTAGCGCGGTGCCCTACACGATCACCGTCACGAACGACAACATCTTTACCGTCGGGCCGGTCGATATCGTCGACACCCTGCCCAGCGGGCTGGTCTTTATCCCCGGCAGCGCCACGATCGACGGCGAGGCGGTGGATGTGATCTTTACCGCAGGGCGCGTCACCTGGTCGGATGTCATCGTGCCGGCACTTGGCACGACCGAAGTCACCTTGTCCGCGCGCATCCTCAACAGTGCCAGCGGCGGGGAATTCGTGAACCGCGTTTCCTTGATCGACCCCGAAACGGGCCGCGCTATCGTCCCTGATGCCACGGCGACCGTGACCGTGCCGGTGGATGCCCTGTTCCAATGCGTCGACATCATCGGAAAGGTTTTCGATGACGTGAACGGCAACGGCTATCAGGAGGCACCAAGCGAGGTGGACCGGATCGCCATCACCGACCAGACCTATAACGGCGGCAAGGGCAAGGTGGATACGATCGCCGCCGAGATCCGCCCCGAGGCCGGTATCCCCGGCGTGCGTCTGGCGACCGTCGACGGCACGATCATCACGACCGATGAAAACGGGCTTTATTCCGTGCCTTGCGCAGCCCTGCCCGCAAACGGCGGCGAGAATTTCATTCTCAAGGTGGATGACCGGTCCTTGCCTGCGGGCTACCGGATGACCACGGAAAATCCCCGTGTCATGCGTGTCACCCCCGGCATGATGACAGAAATGAACTTTGGCGCCACCGCCACCTTGCCGGTCGTGCGTGTCGATCTGACCACCGCGTCCTTTGTGCAGGGCGCCGAGGGGATGACGATGTCGATACCGCTCCGTGACGGTCTGCGCGCGGCCCTGCAACAGATTGCCGGCACGCCAAGCACGATGGTGCTGGCCTTCCATCTGCCGCAATCGGCGCAATCCGCAGACGTGGCGCTGGCGCGCGACCTGTCAGACCTTGTCGAGGAACAGGTCACGCGCGACTGGCGCGAGATCGGACAGGTCCGCTTGCGGATCGAACAGACAATCGTGCGCGCGGGCGAGTAAGGAACCTTTAGATGAAGGCGTATTTTTCAATGGTGAACGGTCTTTCGCGCCGTCCCGGGTTGCTGCAGACGACTGCGCTTGCCGGATTCGCGTCGCTTGCTCTGGGTGCTTTGCCGGTTGCGGCACAGGTTTGCGACCCTACAATTGTCCCGCTTGCCGCCGGATGTGTCGCACCGAATGCCGGTGTGTCGGTCGCCGTGCCGGTGCAGGCGAATACCGAAATCCTGCGCAATGTGCCTGTGGGCGGGTTCGGTGCCGAAGGGTTCTCGATCTCGATCGACAACCGCACCATCGCAGGTGCGCCGGTGATCAACGTGCCCCAACGCACCAGTGATCTGGTCAATACGCTGGCCGATATCGACGTCAGGTTCGACGGGCTCGATACCCGCCGTCTGCTGAACCTCGGCATCCCCGACGGCCGTAGCACCTTCCGCGCGGGCGAGACGGTGACGTTCCGGTCCTCGACCAATTATCCCGGCTATATCACCCGTGCCGAAATCGTGGTCCGCGACCGCAGCCGCAGCGGCGCGCCGGTCGTGGCGCAGCTGCCGGTAGCACCCAATGGTACGGCGGATTTCGTCATGCCTGCTGACACCGGCAGCGACCTGACCTATGCGCTGCGCGTCTATGATGCAGCGGGCCGGTTCGACGAAACCCGCCCCTTGATCCTGTCCCGCACTGAAAGCAGCGTGATCGCCGACACAACGGGTGCTGCGCCGTTTCCCGCGATCGGCGAAGGCGACGACAACACCGGACGGCGCGGCATCCCCGTGCGGGGCGGCGTGATCACGACGTCGGGCACCGCCACACCCGGCAGCCGCGTGACCGTGATGGGCGAAGCCGTGCCGGTCGATCCGAACGGCCGCTTTGTCGTCAGCCGCGTCGTGCCGCCGGGCGACCAGATCGTGACGGTGAACGTCAACGGCCGCGATTACGTGCGCGACGTGGAAATTCCGCGGTCCGAATGGTTCTATGTCGGCATCGCCGATCTGACACTTGGCCTGCGCGAAGGCGGGGCCAATGACGAGGATTGGCAAAGCTATACCAACGGCCGCCTTGCCTTCTATGCCAAGGGCACGACCGAACGCGGCTGGACGATCACCTCTTCGGCCGATACCCGCAACGGCCCGATCGAGGACATGTTCTCGCGGCTGAATGACAAGGACCCGCGCCGCGTGATCGACCGGATCCGGTCCGATGGCACCGACCTGTTCCCGACCTATGGCGACGACAGCAGCTATTACGACGACACGCCCACATCGGGCGCGATCTATCTGCGCGCCGAAAACGAAACCTCGCGGTTCACGCTGGGCAATTTCCGCACCGGCATCGCCGGGCCCGGCCTGATCAACAACGCGCGTGATCTTTACGGCGTCGAGGCGCAGTACCGCTCGCCCGACGTGACCAGCCACGGAGAGCCGCGTCTCAGCGCGATGGCCTATGCCGCCCAGCTCGAAACTGCCGCACAGCGGGATATCCTGCGCGGCACCGGCGGGTCGGTCTATTTCCTGACGCGGCAGGATATCACCGGCGGTTCGACGACGGTGACGGTGCAGGAAATCGACCCCGACACAGGCTTTGTCATTGGCACCCGCCTGTTGACCGAAGGCACGGATTACCGTGTCGACCACATTCAGGGCGTGATCATCCTGACGGCCCCCCTGACAGGCAGCGCAGGCGATGGCGGTCTGGTCAATAGCGGCGCAGGCGACAACAATGTCAATCTGGTGGTCCAGTACGAATACACCCCAACGGACGGTCTGAGCGATGCCAACGCCTTTGGCGGCCGTGCCGAGGTCTGGGTCACCGACGATCTGCGCCTTGGTGGCAGCGTGATGTCCGAAACCGCCTCGGGTGGCGCGGATCAGCGCGTTGCCGCGATCGACCTGCGCTATCGGCTGGGCGAGACCAGCCATGCGGAACTGGAGATCGCCCGCACTGACGGTCCGGGCTTCACGCGGTCGGTGTCGCAGGATGGCGGCCTGACCATCGCCTCGACGGGCGGTGCCACGAATGATGCAGCGCAGGCGGTGCGGTTCACTTCGCTGCTTGACCTGCGCGAACTTGGGATGGACCGCGACGGCGCGATCGGCCTGCGCTATGAACAAAAAGACGCAGGCTTTAGCACGCTGAACGAAGACATCACCGAGGATCAGACCCTTCTTGGCCTGGACGCGCGTGTCGATGTGACCGACCGGCTTTCGCTGGCGCTTGATACGACCCACTTCACAAAAGACGGCGGCGAGGAAAAGACCGAAGCCGAAGTCTCGGTCGGTTATGCATTGACCGATGTCTGGACCGTCGAAGCAGGCGTGCAGGTCACTGACAAGGCGACCCCCGGCGATCCGGCTGAAACTGGCGACCGGACCGATCTGGGGCTGAAACTGTCCTATAGCCCGTCCGACGACCTGTCGGTCTATGTCTTTGGGCAGGCGACTGTCGATGTGGGTGGCGGGCTGTCCGACAACAACCGCCTTGGCTTTGGCGCTGATCTGCGGGTCACCGACAATCTCACGATGGCGGGCGAAATCTCGGACGGCGACACAGGTGTCGCGGGCAAGCTGCAACTGTCCTATACGCCAAGCGCCGATAACGAGATCTATCTGGGCTACACGCTGGACCCGACGCGCGCGAATGCGGGCGATGCGCTGTCCGATCATGGCCGCGTGGTGCTGGGTGGTCGGTTCCGGCAGTCCGATACCGTTTCCACCTATGCCGAAAACATCTATGACATGCCCGGCAACCAGCGGTCGCTGACGCAGGCCTACGGCGTGACCTACAGCCCGACTGACGTGCTGACCTACAGTCTTGGCATGGAAACCGGCACGATCCGCGACAGCGCGACAGGCGATTTCGACCGCACCGCGTTTTCTATCGGCGCGGCCTATTCTCGCGACGAGGATCTGTCGATCCGTGGTCGTCTGGAATACCGCACCGAAGACGGGGCCGGCGATGCGCAGGACCGTGAGACGATCGGCCTGACGGCAGGCTACAGCAACAAGGTCGCGCAGGACTGGCGCGTTCTGGCCAATCTTGACGCGCTTTATTCCGACAGCGCGACAGGCGATTTCCGCGATGGCGAATATCTGCGCGCCTCGCTGGGCTATGCCTACCGGCCGATCGACAACGAACGGCTGAACCTGCTGGTCCGCGTCACCGCGCTGAACGATCTACCCGGCGAGGATCAGGTCGATGCAAATGGCAACAGCGAAGGGCCGCAGCAGCGCAGCGCCGTGCTGGCCGTGTCGGGCAGCTATGACCTGAACCGGCACCTGACCCTTGGCGGCAAGTTCGCGCATCGCGTCAGCGAAATCGCAGACCGCGGGTCGGATGATTTCACGGCCAATACCGCCAGCCTCGCGATCCTGCGCGCCGATTGGCATGTCGTGGATCAGTGGGACATCATGGCCGAAGGCCGCGTGTCCTTTACCGCCGAAACCGACATCGCCGAAACCGGGGCCTTGCTGGGCGTCTACCGCCACATCAACGACAACGTCAAAGTCGGTGTGGGGTATGAATGGGGTGCAGTGTCCGCCGAAGAGACGGATCTGGACTATGACGGCCAGGGGGTTTTCCTGAACCTTGTCGGAAAATTCTGAAAATGGGGTGCAGGCCGCGCGTTGACGCGGCCTGATCACCCAATGTTGACGCCAGCAGATGCGTGTTCAACATCAAGTGCTTGCACGTCTTGCATGAAGTTTCCTGGAACAATTCCGCTCACGTCGAATTGACCTTCCGTATGTGCGGCAATTTTGCAGCAAAAAGGCGGGACAATGACAATGACACGAAGAGAGCTGCTGGGAGCGGTCGGTATGACGGCCGGATCCGCAGCGATGTATTACGCGATGGCGAGCTTGGGCCATGCGCAGGACTCCACCTATCAGGGCCGCATCTCGCTGACAGGTGAACCGACCAACGGTCGCCGCGTGCTGGTGCTGGGGGCGGGGCTTGCGGGCATGACCGCCGCGCTGGAACTGCGCGATGCCGGCTATGACGTGCAGGTGCTGGAATATCGCGAAAAGGCTGGGGGCCGGTGCTGGACCCTGCGCAGCGGCGATACCTATACCGACATCGACGGTGTAACCCAGAACGTCGATTTCGAGGATGGCAATTACATCAACCCCGGCCCGTGGCGGATTCCGTATAACCACCATGGTGTTCTGGATTATTGCAAGCGGTTGGGCGTCAGGCTCGAACCTTTCATCCAGAAGAACCACAATGCCTATCTGCACCGGTCGGATGCTTTTGGCGGTGAACCACAGCGCTTTCGCCATGTTGCCACCGACTACCGCGGTCATGTTGCCGAATTGCTGGCCAAGGCCACCAACCAGGGGATGCTGGACGCCGAAGTCACCGAAGCCGACCGCGAGACTCTGATCAATTCGCTGCGCACTTTCGGCCATCTGAACGACGACAACGCCTATGTCGAAAGCGACCGCACCAGCCAGTATCGCGGCTATGCGCGCGAGGCTGGCGGCGGCCGCGACGGCGCGCCTGTTCCATCCGAGCCGATGGATTTCGAGACGCTGCTGCAATCCGATCTGTGGCGCTGGCTGAGCGAGGCTGAAACCACCAGCCATCAGAACGCCATTTTCCAGCCTGTCGGCGGGATGGACATGATCGCGCAGGCCTTTGCGCGTGAAGTTGATGATCTGATCACCTACAACGCCCGTGTCATTTCGATGATCCAGAACGGGGATACCGTGACGGTGCAATACGAGGACCGCGAAAACGGCGGCGATCCTGTGGAAATGACCGCCGATTGGTGCGTCTGCACGATCCCGTTCTCGATCCTTGGCCAGATGGACCACAACCTGCCGTCCGCAAAGGCGCAGGTCGTCGATACGATGTATTACGAGGGCGCGATCAAGTTCGGGCTCGAATTCAACCGTCGGTTCTGGGAAGAGGATGACAGCATCTATGGCGGCATCACCTATACCGATCTGCCGATTTCGTTGATCAGCTATCCGTCGACGGATTACTTTTCGGACGGCAAGGGCGTGCTGCTGGGCGGCTATGTCTGGGGCGCCAACGCCTATCAGTTCAACGCGATGCAGCCCGACGAGGCGGTGCGCTGGGCCGTCGAATACGGATCGCGCATCCACCCGCAATACCCGGAAGAATTTTCCAGTGGCGTCTGCGTCAGCTGGCACAAGGTGCCGTGGACTTTGGGCTGCTACGGCATCTGGCAGGACAAGGAACGTGACTATGCCGGTGTGGTCGAAATGGGCCCCGACGACCGGATCGTGCTGGCGGGCGAACACTTGTCCTATCTGCCCGCATGGATGGAAGGCGCGATCCTGTCCTCGCTTGACGCCATCGCACAATTGCACGTCCGCGCGACCGACAGCGGAGCAGGAGAATGACCATGATCAGCAAAACGACAACATTGGTGGCCGGTGTGGCCATCGCCATGACGGGTCTTGCCGCAATCGCGCAAGAGCCAGATCAGGATGGCACATCCGAATTCCGCACATTCGACCCTGTCGCGGGTGAGCTGTTGAACTTTGCAGGTTCCGGCGACCTTGCGCAGACGGGTGGCGAAGCGGTTTACGGTGCCGTCTGCGCTGGCTGCCACATGCCGGATGGTGCAGGCGCGCAGGGCGCGGGTGTCTATCCGTCGTTGGTGGAAAACGACCTTCTCGCGGCGCCGTCCTATCCGATCTATCTGATCCTCGAAGGTCAGGGCGCCATGCCGCCCTTGGGCGGGATCATGGACGACCAGCAGGTCGCGGATGTGGTCAACTATATCCGGTCCAGTTTCGGCAATGATTTCAACGGTGAATGGGGCGAAGCCACAGCCGAGGATGTCGGGGAGACCCGCCAATGATGCGCGGGGTCGCAACATACGGCATGGTCGCGGGCCTGATGGCCCTAGCCTTGGGCGCGCAGGCGCAAGAGGTGGTGCGCCACGCCATCCCTGGGTCCAGCTTTCCCATCGCGCGGGCGGTTGAAATCCCGCCTGATGCGACGGTCGTCTATCTCAGCGGTGCCGTGCCATCGGTGATCGACGAAACCGCCGAACAGGGATCACCCGACGCCTATGGCAATACGGAAGCACAGACAGTGTCGGTGCTGCAATCTATCGGAACCACGCTGGCCGATCTGGGCCTGACGATGGGCGATGTGTTCAAGATGCAGGTCTATCTTGTCGCGCCGGACGGCGCAGAGGGCATGGATTTCGCGGGTTTCATGGATGGTTACACCCGGTTCTTCGGGACTGAGGACCAGCCGAACCTGCCGGTGCGGTCGGTGTTCGAGGTTGCGGGGCTGGTCAGCCCGGCATGGCTGGTCGAGATCGAGGTCACGGCCGTCAGACCCCCGGAATAACGTATTATCGCCGGCATCCGCCGGTTCCGGCTGCATGGCGCGCCCATGCGGCCACAACGTGATTAAGAGGTCATTCATTGAAAAATCTTGCTGACAGACTCGGCCTGCGGGTCGATCCCACAATCTTTTTCTTCTCGGCAGGGCTGAGCCTTGTTTTCGTCGTGGCCCTGACCGCCGCGCCCCAGACCATCGGGGATGCCTTTGCGCAGGGGCGGGCTTGGATCGTCACCAACCTTGGCTGGTTCTTCATTCTTGGGGTGAATGTCTGGTTGGGGTTCCTGATCTATGCCGCGATGTCGCGCCACGGGCATATCCGGCTGGGGGCTAAGGATTCGCGGCCTGAATACTCCAACATGTCGTGGTTCACGATGCTGTTCGCGGGCGGGATCGGCACGGTGCTGATGTTCTGGGGGGTCGCCGAACCGATCAGCCATTACAGCAATCCGCCCCTGCCCGGCGTCGATCCCTTCACGCTGGAGGCGGCGCAGGACGCGGTGTCGATCTCGCTTTACCACCTTGCACTGCACACATGGACGATCTTTGCGCTGCCCGGACTGGCATTCGCCTATTTCATCAACCGCTATGACCTGCCGGTGCGGGTCAGTTCGGTGTTCTATCCGTTGTTGCGCGACCGCATTTATGGCCCCATCGGCAAGGCCATCGACATTGCCGCGATCATCGGGACGCTGTTCGGCGTGGCGGTATCGCTGGGGCTGGGGTCGTCGCAGGTGGCGGCGGGGCTGTCGGCCCTGTTCGGCTGGTCGAACGACACGGGCCTGCGGCTTGCCATTCTTGGCACGCTGACCATCGTCGCCACGATTTCGATTGTCGCGGGTCTGGATAAAGGCGTGCGGGTCCTGTCCAACATCAATATCGGCATGGCGGTCGGGCTGATGATCTTTGTGCTTGTCACCGGATCGACCCTGTTCCTGCTGCGCGGCATCGTGGAAACATTCGGCCTGTATCTATCGAACCTGCCCCGACTGGCGTTCTGGAACGACATGCTGCACGGCAGCGAGATGGGCACCGGCGACTGGGGATGGCAGGGCGACTGGACGGTGTTCTACTGGGCCTGGACCGTGACGTGGTCACCGTTCATCGGGCTGTTCGTCGCGCGGATTTCGCGGGGGCGGACGGTCCGCGAATTTGTTTTCGGCGTGCTGCTGGCCCCGTCGCTGTTCACGATCATCTGGTTCGCGATCTTCGGCTGGCAGGCCATCGCACTTGACGGTTTGGGTCAGGCGCAGCGCCTTGCCATGGGCGCAGAGGCGGGGATGATCAGTCAGGCGGTCGCGGATTCGGTCCCGCTTGCCATGTTTGCTTTTTTCGCAGAACTGCCTTGGGCCACGTTCATGCAGGGGCTTGCCGTGCTCGTCGTCGCGATCTTTTTCGCGACCTCGTCGGATTCCGCGTCACTGGTCGTCGACATGCTGTGCACGGGCACGCAAAAGCCCGGCCCCGTGCGCCAGCGCGTGTTCTGGGGGCTGGCCGAAGGTGCGATTGCCGCGACGCTGATCCTGCTCGCGGGAGAGGCGGGGCTGGTCGCGTTGCAACAGGTGATTACCGTGGTCGGGCTGCCGATCTTTGTGCTGGTCTGCATGATGATCCCTGCGCTGATCAAAGGCTTTGCCGCCGAAGATATCGCCCATATCAGCATCGGCAAACGGCCAGAACTGAGCGAGTTCGAAACGGAAGACCCTGCGACACCGGGCGAGGGGCAACATCGGCACACCTAAGGTCGCCTGCCGCTTGGCAGCCATGCCTGCAACGCGATCTGTCTGTCAGCGCGTTCCAGGGTGACCGTCTGGACTGGTCCAATCCCCGTTAAATGGGGG
Source organism: Yoonia vestfoldensis DSM 16212 (assembly GCF_000382265.1). GTDB lineage: Bacteria > Pseudomonadota > Alphaproteobacteria > Rhodobacterales > Rhodobacteraceae > Yoonia > Yoonia vestfoldensis. The sequence goes on along the minus strand of NZ_KB907976.1, from coordinate 19,245 downwards.
CATCGCGCGCAGGTTGTAGGAACATCGCGCGCATGTTGTGGGAAAACGTGATTCCCACGTCGCACAAAACACGGCATCTGCCCCGCGCACGGGGCAGACATCGCATGGATCAGGAGATCGCGACGCTTTCGTCGGCGAGGTATTCGGTGCCATCCTCATGCGTCCAGACAAAGCTGAAATCGCCCGGAGCCGCCGCACGCACGTAAAAGGTAAACGTCGGGTTGGCGGCGCTGCCATTCCCGAAATCATAGGTAAAAACGGTTTCGCCGTTCATCGTGACAGCGAATGTCGCCAGCATGTCGCGCGGATCGGACGTCGATACAGCCGTGATCATCGGATGGTCGATCAGCGTGCGGACCTCGATTTCTTCGCCTTCACTGGCGGAACGGGGCAGGCGGATACGGGGTGTAGCCATGATCTTTCTCCCTTATGTCGCGCAGCCGCCGACGGATACGATGATGCTGGCGGTCTGCTGGAACACACGACCGTCCGACAGTTCGGCCAGAACAAGGATTTCCTGTTCCTCGGCAACGCGGATGCGCGTCATGACCTCGGCACGGGTCATTTGCGGCGTCAGCCGGAACGTCCCGATCTGCGGTGCGGGGTTGCGGGTCGCGATGATGTGGATCGCGCTGACATGATCATCCGCCGTCATCGGGCTGTCGATCTGCACCGTCAGCGGTACCTGCGCGCCGTTCTCTGCGACAGCGGGCAGGTCAAGCGTGATCGTCCCTTCGGATAGCTCGCGCCCCGCCAAAAGCTGGTCGCGCCAGCCTTGCCAGCCGTTGTGATTGTCCGCCCGCAGGGGTGCCCCGCCGACCAGAACGAGCGCGGCAGATGCTGCCGCGCCCTTGATCAATGTACGCCGTTCAACAGTCATTAGCGTCCTTTCTTTGGCATCAGGAGAACATGTCCCGTGTGATGCTTTCATACCATGCATCTGCATAGCCCGATTCGAGCCTGCGGTTTTCTGCCAGTTCCGACAACGGACCGCGCGGCGATATCCCGCCCGAGTCAGGCGTTTCGACGAAACCCTCGTCCGTGGTGCGGTAGATGCCCACGACCGAGAAACTGTAATCTTCCCCGCCGTGACTGTAGCAGGTGTTGAAATAGACCGGATCGCTGGGTGCCTCAGGCCCGGTGACATCGGCCAAGGCCGCCGCAACGGCCGTCTTTGACGTCGAATTTGCGACATAGCCCGATTTCGGCAAAGGCGAGGCAATATTCGCATCCCCGATCACATGCACGTCAGCGGCGGCAGCGGATTCGAACGTCCGCGCATTGACGGGTACCCAGCCGGTTTCATTCGCAAGCCCGGTGTCGCGCACGATGGACGCCGCATATTGCGGTGGCACGACATTGCCGACATCGACGCGGTGTTCTTCGCCGAAATCGCTGATGAACAGCTTGTTTTCGACATCGACGCGCACGATCTGGCCGTCCGCGCTGAGTGGGATCCATTCGATCATGTCGCCGTACAACTCGCCCCAGGCATCCTGAAACAGGCCTTGTTTGGAAAAACCGTCCTTGGCATCGAAAGCGAGGATCTTTGCCGTCGGGTTGTTCTGCTTGAGATACTGCGCGACCATCGAAATCCGCTCGTATGGTCCGGGGGGGCAGCGGAACGGGTTGCCGGGGATCGAAATGCCGAACACGCCGCCTTGGGGCATCGCTTCGAGTTGCTGGCGCAGCAGCGTGATCTGCGATCCGTCGCCACCCATCCAGGCATGCGGGAACACTTGCGATGCGGCTTCGTCATAGCCTTCGATCGCGTCCCAGCGGAACCCGATGCCCGGCGATACGATCAGCTTGTCGTAGTCCAGAACCGTCCCCGATTCGAGAGACACAGTCTTGGCCACCGGGTCGATATCGGCAGCGCGATCCTGCACGACGTTGACGCCGCGCGCGCGCAGGCCGTCATAGGAATGGGTGATCTCCGGCAGGGTGCGGTTGCCCCCAAGGATCAGGTTGCCATAGGGGCAGGTGACGAAGGTGGGCCAGGGTTCGACCAGCGTTACCTCGACCTCGGGGTAGTTGATGCGGGCGAAACGCGTGGCGGATGCCCCGCCAAAACCACCCCCGACGATGACAAGACGCCCGGCGGTCTGGGCGCGGACAAGGCCCGGTGCGGCAAGGGTTGCGCCGATCAGGGCGCCAAAACTGCGACGTGTGAATGTTGTCATGGCAGGCTCCTATTCGATCGATGCAAAATAATCGGCGAGAATCGCGACGTCTTCGGGGGTATAGCCGGGCGCGATGCGGTTCATGATCGTGGCAGGGCGTTCATTGTTGCGGAATTCTTCCCAGACGGTGATGAACGCATCGCGGTCATAGCCCGCAATCCGTGCGATGGACCCCGCACCTTCGCCGGCTTGCCCGTGGCAACCTGCACAGCTTAGCGCCACTTGTGGCGCGCCTTCTTGCGCAAACGCGGTACTCGATATCATCCCCGCGAATAGCAGGAATGTCATTGGTCTCATCAATTTCATATGCGTGCTCCACCGATTTGCAGGTCAATACGAAGATTGATAAAGGCTCCTTTCTTTTTTTGCAATTTTCTTAACGCGAGATTAACGAGAATCTTGATCTACGACGCAACCTTGGTTTGCAGTGCAAAGAGCGGGCGCAACCATATTCCGACGATGTTTCCCGGAATGGCCGCTGCGATCCAGACCCAGCCATGCACGCTTCCCGATGCGACTCCTGAAAAGAAGGCACTGATATTGCAGCCAAATGCCATGCGCGCGCCATAGCCAAGCAGCAATCCTCCGATCACGGCCGCAAGCAGGGGCCGCAGCCCGACGCGCCAGTCAGGGGCAAATCGTCCGGCCAGACCTGCGGCCAGAAAAGCGCCCAGAACCAGACCGACGTTCATCAGATGTGTCGCATCCTGTGCCAAGGATCGGTGCAACAGATCAATGCGCGTCGGGTCTTCCCAATAGATCCAGAAAACCGGATCAGCCCAGCCGACTGATTCCGCGAACCGCGACCCCCAGGTTGCAAACGCCTGTGTAATGCCCCAAGGCCTTCCAGCGATCAGCAATGTCGCGAAGTTGAGGAGCGCCAGCGCCAGCGCGGCCCATGCCAATGGCCACGGACCCGACAGGAAAGACGCCTTTGGCCTGCGGAACAATGGCTCTACCTGTCCGGTGCGGCGCTTTTCTCGCTGTGTCAACAGCCACGCAATCCCGGCAAGAACCGCAAGGTTCAATGCCAGTGCAGGCCACAATCCCAACGTCCCGGGCAATGATATCGGGGGTAGCGCCGGCAGCGTTTCCCAGCGTTCGATATCCCATGCGCCCAGTGTCATGCCGGTCACGAAAAACACCAGTGTAATGACAGAGCGTGTGTCACCGCCGCCGGTTGTGTACAAAGTCCCCGATGCGCATCCGCCGCCCAACTGCATCCCGATGCCGAACAGGAAGGCGCCGATCACGACCTCCCAGCCAGCAGGAAAGACGAAACCGCGGACCGGCTGGCCAAAGACGCTGCCGGCCGCCAAGGCCGGAAAAAACAGCAGCACGGCTACTGCCAGCATCAACATTTGCGCCCGGACCGCGCCGCTGCGTCCCGAAACGATGCAGGTCCGATAGGCTCCCGTGAAACCGAAAGCCGCATGATAAAGCGCGAACCCCAGGCCTGCACCCACCAGCCACAAGGCCGCCAGCCGCCCTGATCCGTTCACGACCACATACACCGCACCGATCAGCAGCGCCGCAACGGCAAGCATGAAGACCGGACGCTGTGCGCCATGTGAAAGAAAAAGTCCCGTGGTGCGGTCCTGCATCCTGCTATTTCCCTGTTTTGCAATGCGACTTTGATATCGGCTGGGCCCCGACCCATCAAGAACGAAAGGACCCTGCGCCAGCATAAGCGCCGTGTGTTGACGACGCTGTCTAGACCTGCGGGGCGTGCCGCAATATGGAAAGGAGGTACAGAGTTCTGACACCGTCAGGAAAGGCGTGATTGCGATGAAGATTGCCATGATCGGCACAGGATATGTCGGGCTGGTGTCGGGGGTCTGCCTTGCGGAGTTCGGGCATGAGGTGGTTTGCATCGACAAGGACGAAGCCAAGCTTGCGCTGTTGCGCGACGGCAAGACGCCGATTTTCGAACCGGGACTCGATGCCTTGCTGGCTGGGAACATGGCAGCGGGTCGTCTGACCTTTCGTAGTGATCTTCACGCCGCGATCAGCGGAGCGCAGGCGGTTTTCATCGCCGTCGGCACGCCAAGCAGGCGCGGCGATGGCCATGCGGACCTTAGTTATGTGTTCGCCGCGGTTCAGGAGCTTGCCCTCGCGCTGACAGATCATGTCGTCATCGTCACCAAATCCACTGTGCCTGTCGGCACCAGCCGCAAGGTGGCAGATCTGATCAAGGGCGTTAATCCGACGCTGGATTTCGACGTGGTCTCGAACCCTGAATTCCTGCGCGAAGGTGCAGCGATTGACGATTTCATGCATCCGGACCGCGTTGTGGTCGGCACGCAGTCGGACCGCGCCACCGCGATCATGCAAGCCATCTACAAGCCGCTGACCGACCGGGGCTATCCTGTGCTGGTTGCCGATCTTGAAACCGCCGAGATGGTGAAATACGCCGCCAACGCCTTTCTTGCGACCAAGGTGACGTTCATCAATGAAATGGCGCTGTTGTGTGAAAGAACAGGGGCCGATGTCAGGGCCGTCGCCAATGGCATGGGCTTTGATCAACGCATCGGGCCGAAATTCCTGCAAGCCGGGCCCGGCTATGGCGGGTCGTGTTTTCCCAAGGATACGCGCGCGCTGGCGCGGATCGGGCAGGACCATGCCTCGCCTTTGCAGATCGTGGAAACGGTCATCAAGGTGAATGAAGAGGTCAAGCGCGTGATGATCGACAAGATCATTGATCTTTGCGACGGCCATCTGCGCAAAAAGTCGATTGCGGTGTTGGGGCTGACCTTCAAGCCCGGCACCGATGACATGCGCGACGCGCCTTCATTGACCATTGTGCCCGCGCTTGTCGGCCAGGGTGCCGATGTGCGCGTGGTGGACCCGCAGGGTTTCCGCGAAGCAGAGCAAGTGTTGCCGGGGGTCACATGGCATGATGATGCGTATTCTGCCGTGCAGGACGCGCATCTGGTCGTGATCCTGACGGAATGGGACGATTTCCGAACGCTCGATTTGCGCCGACTGGCGGGGAGTATGGCGGAACCGCGCATGGCTGACCTGCGCAACGTCTATGGCTGTGACGACGCGCTGGGCGCAGGCTTTGCTTATTACACCGGCGTCGGACGCAAGAGCGTGATGCCGCCTGCCTAGGTCCGCGCCTTTTCAAACGCGGCCCATGCGGTTTCGAACGTCGCAAAGTCAAAGCCGGGGCTGCGTGCGGGGTCAAGGATCAACCGTTCTGTCTGTTGCAGTGTTGCTATCGCTGTGGCCAGTGACGGGATCACGTCACGCGGGACGACCAGCGCGCCATGCCTGTCAGCATGAACCAGATCGCCCTGACAGACCTTCATCCCGAAAATACGGACAGGTTCGTTGATCGACACGACATGCACGAAACCGTGGCTGGGGCCGATACTGCCTGCAATAACCGGAAACCCGGATGGCAGATCGCCCAGATCGCGGACGACACCGTTGGTCAACGCGCCCGACAGCCCGAAACCCTTGTGGATCGACGTGTTGATTTCGCCCCAATAGGCGCCGATACATCCGGGAAAATCCATGTCCTCGACCACAGCGACCGAAGGTTTCTGGGCGTCATGCATCGCGCGGTAATAGTCCATGCGCCGGGTGCGGATCACCGACGGGGGTTCTGTTGGTGGGGCAAGTGCGGAGATCTGCGCCGTCACGGCATAGCCGACAACGGCGCGCCCCGGTTCCGTACAGATCATCGTCCCGCGCGTGAAGGCGTCGAACCCCCGCCGCCCCTGAACGGTTTCGATGGCGTTGCACACGGTCGGTGTGTCGACGGCATGCAACAGGGTCAAAAGCTCCTTGTCCATTCAAGTCTCCAGCCAGCGCCGCAGGGCAGCGGCGGTTGCAACGGGTTGCTCCAGCGGCGGCACATGGCCTGCGCCGTCGATGATGACCAGATCGGATTGCGGCATCAGCGCATGCATCAGATCGTGCCGGTCGCGTGGGCAGAGCCGGTCTTGCGCGCCGGTCAACACCAAGGCAGGGCCGGTAAAGCCGCGGAGCGCGTCTTGCTGATCAGGGCGGTCCCGCAACGCGATGGACTGGTCACGAAACACCTGCGGGCCTGCATCGAGCGCCATGTCGAGGCAAAGCGCTTCGATCGCGGGGTCGGGTGCTGCTAGGTAATGAGGGATCATGTCGTCGCGCAGCACGCCTGCCAAATCGCCACGCGCGGCGCGATCAATCTGTGGCTGACGACGGGCCTGCACCTGCGGCGTTTCGGCCCGTGGATTGGTGTCCAGCAAGGCCAGCCGCAGCACGCGTTCGGGGGCCAATGCCGCCATCGCCATGGCGACGATCCCGCCCATCGACAATCCGGCCAGCGCAAAGCGATCGGGCAGATCGCGCAGCAACAATGCCGCCAGATCGGCGATCGTATCCGCGCCGACCGGGCATGCGTGATGCACCGGCACCGCCAGGCCATCGGGCACAGCGCCCCACATGCGGGCGTCGCACATCATGCCGGGGATCAGGACCAGCGGGGTCATCACGCGGCCTTGGTTGGACCGGCCGGATCATCTGTCGCGATGACACGGTAAAGGCTCGCTTCACCTGCCATCGACGGCGCCAGGCGATGGGCCAGTCCCGGCGGGATCGCAGCCGTATCGCCGGGGTTCAGCACCGTCGTGCCGCCTGCCCATGTCAGCCGCCAATGCCCGCGCATCGGCATCAGCACCTCGTGGCGGTCAAGCATGTAATCGGCATCCGGCAGCGACCCGCGCGTCAGCAGCTCCACCTCGAAACCTGGACGGTCCCGCAGGCGGGCATCGGCGCCGATGACCTTGGCGGGCTGCCTGTCGGCAAGCGCCACAAGATCCCAATAGCGCGCAACATGGCGCGGGACGACATCCGCCGTCGTCGGTTCGGGGAAACGGGCCAGCTCGGCTGCATCCAGCAGCGGCATGGGCGTCATCCCGTCGGGCAGTGTTTCGCCTTTCTTGCTGTCGTAAAGCCGACCGTTGCGTCCCAGCACCAGCCCATGCGCGCTTGCGTCCTCGATCACCTGGGGTGCCCAGATCACGCCGCCGCCGGCATCGTCGCCGCCAAGGATCGCCATGATCATGCCATAGTCGGTGCCGATATTCTCGAATCCGCGAAAGATGCCGGTCGGGATGTTGAAGATGTCGCCTTCTTCCACAACGACTTCGCCCGCCGTGCCCCAACGTCCCCAGAAAAACCGCCAGCGGCCTTTGAGAACAAAGAAAACCTCGGCGGTGCGATGACTGTGCAGCGAGTTGCGGCATTTGGGCGGCTGTCCGGCAGCGCCAATGTTGAAACCCGGTGTTTCCGTCAGATGCACATGCTGATCGGGGCTTTCCGACACGCCGCCACCGATGATGGTGAAATTCTCCTTCTGGTCGCTGCCTGGCGTGTGAGCGTCGATAAAGGCGGTCTTGCATGGGCGCAGATCGCCATAACGCACAATCCGCGCGTCCATTTCCTGGGGGGTCATATGTCACCTGTGTGAAGCAGAATCTGTTGCCAGATCGCGATTTCATCGAAAAGCACGTATTCGCGGCGGATGCTCGAACCTTCCTTGCCGAAGGGTCCGTAATCGGCGTGCGCGATCCCCATGACATGGACCGGCGCGCCGGTGGGTGCGCCGAACATGCCCCATCCGTCATGCATGCCGTCCAGCGACCAGCGCACCGCGGCGCGAGGTGGCATCAACGGGTCTTCGCGCCCGATCACATGATGCAGCTTGAATTCCGCCGATGGAAAAGCGGCGCGCAGTCCCAGCCACGCATCGCCCACCGCGCGATGCCCCGTCAGGCTGCGCGCGCCTGCATGTTCCGCGATCACCGCGCGGTCATAGGCCGTCGTGACATGGGCGAAATCCGCCCGCATCAGGCGCCCGAGCGTGTCGGCATAGCGGGCACCCCATGGATCATCGTTGCCGTGCCCCGTATAGGGCCCCGCGATGTCGCCGGCGGGCGTGAACGGCGGGTTTGCGCCCGCCCGCGCGATCAGTCCACGTGCGAAACCGCGCGGCTCCTGGCCCAGCTGCCGCACCAGCCCGCCATTGTCGCGCACCAGCCATTCGTCATCGATGACGTGGTTTCTTGCCGCACAATCGGCGATGACCCGGATCTGGAACCGTCGTCCGGTGGCGGGGCCGAAGTACCCGTCGCCCGTATGCGTCCCGGTCGAGATGATCCGGTGCGACGACAGATAGCCTGTCTGCGCGCTGCCGGACCAGATCACATCCTCGGCCAGCAATTCGCGGTCGGGAAATTCCTGCAATGTCGCCATCGTCGCCGCGATCACGCCCGCGTTGCCGCGCGCCACGCCCATCGGCGTCCGCACCGGAATGTCGGCGCTGTAATGATCGTGAAGGGTCGCGATGCCGCGTCCTTCCCAGATTTCCTGCGTGATTCCGATGATGTAGTCAGGAAAATCGCGCCAGCGGTTGCTTGTCTGTGTCACGTCGCTTGTCCTTGTGGGAGTCTTGCCGACCCACGCACCATCAGCGGTGCGCCGATCTCGATCTTCTGGGCCGGGCGGTCCGGGTCGGCGATCTGGGCCAGCAACGTGTCCACGGTTGCCTCGACCATCCGGTTCATCGGTTGTCGGACGGTCGTAAGGTCATAGGCGGGCCAGGCCGAGATCGGCACGTCGTCATAGCCGACGACCGAGATATCCTGCGGCACGCGCAGGCCGTTCTGACGCAGCGTGTCGATTACAACGAAAGCCATATGGTCGTTGCCCACGAAGATCGCATCCGGCACGACGGCCGACCGCAGCAGCGTCTCGGTCGCGGCAAGGGCGGAGGCGCGGTCATACATGCCGTCGATGATCATCAGGGGTGCCGCGTCCAGCGCTGCCAACCCTTCCTCGAACCCTTGCTGGCGTTCGCGTCCCGTCAACGACCCTTGCCAGCCGCTGATATGCGCGATTTGTTTGTGCCCGCCCTGATGCAGGAACGCGGCCACCTTGCGCCCGCCTTCGACATTCGCCGATGTGACCGATGACAACCCGGACCCGGGCTGGCCACGGTTGAACAGGACGACCGGAATGCCCGCATCTGCGCAGCGGCGGGTCATGTCGTTGGTGATGGCGACCGAGGCCGTGATGATCCCGTCCACGCGGTAGGCCAGCAGGTCGGTCACGACTTTTTCGATCTCGCCTTCTGAATTTGACGCCATGAACAGCAACACGTGGTAGCCTTCGGCCTGCAACGCATGGCTCAGGCGTTCAATGGCAAGCGGATAGAACTGGTTGTCCAGATAGGCGACGACGAGACCGATGATGCGGCTTTTGCCGGTAATCATCGCGCGGGCCAGCGGATTGGGGCTATAGCCCAGCTCGGCCGCAGCGCGCCGTACCTTTTCAGTCATGTCGGCCGATACGCTTGCCCCTGGCGTGAAAACGCGGCTGACGGCGGATTGACTGACCCCCGCACGGCGCGCGACATCGACCGAGGTGACCTTTTGCGCGTTCCTCATTCCGCCGTCCATCCGCCATCGATCCGCAAGGCGGTGCCGGTGACAAGCGCGCTTGCCTCAGAGGCCAGATAGACGACGGCGCCCATGATGTCCTCGACCTCGCCCGGCCGTCCCAGCTTGATCTTGTCGGTGATCCATGCGCGGCGGACGGGGTCGGCGAATGTCGCCTGCGTCAGCGGTGTCAGAATGAAGGTCGGGCAGATCGTGTTGACACGAATCCCCGCCGCGCCCCATTCGATCGCCATGGATTTGGTCATGCCTTCCAGCGCGTGTTTCGTCGCGGCATAGACTGCGCGGTCCGGGCCGCCGACATGGCCCATCTGGCTGGAAATCTGGATGATCGACCCGGTCTTGCCCGCCTGGACCAACCCCCGTGCGACGGACTGGGCCGCAAAATAAGCGGCCTTGATGTTGACCGTTGCGACAGCGTCGAAATCATCCTCTGTCGTGTCGAGCGCGGGGGTATGACGGGCCATGCCCGCTGCATTCACCAAAACGTCGAATGGTCCTTCTTGCGCGATCATCGCCTGCAGTCCGGAAATGTCGGTGATGTCATGTGCGATGGCGCGCGCCTTGCCGTCGGCCTTCACGATATCGGCACAGGTGGCGGTCAGGCGGTCAGCGCTCCGGGCGATCATCACGACCTCTGCCCCGGCTTGTGCGAGGGCCACCGCAGCCCCAAAGCCGATTCCCGATGATGCGCCCGTCACAAGCGCAACCTTGCCATCCAACCTAAAAGAGGGAGTGCGCGGCAGGTCGGTCATGTGCCCGCCAATAACGGTGGCTCAGCGCGGCCTTCGTCGAAAGCCTCCCAGCCTTGGCCGCCGAAAACGTCCTGGCCCAGTTGGAAAAGGACGTCGGCAAGATCGACAAAGACAGGATTGTCGGCGATGCGCCCGTCTTCGATCCGCCAGAAGTCCATATAGGGGATACGGACGCGCTGTCCGGTCGCCGCGATTCCCATGAACGTGCCGGAATGCGTCGCCTCGATATGTCCGAAACAGGCCGCCCAATCCCCGTCGGCGATCATCTTTTCGGTCAGGTAAGTCCGGTCGCTGAACGCCGCGCGCAACGGGCGCTGCCAGTTCCGGCGGAATTCATCGACCCCGCGCTTGGTCCCTGACCCACGGTTTCCGCGCCACAGGAAACCCGGCGTGAAATAAGGTGACATGTCGGTTTCACCACGGCCCAGCGCGTCTTCCATCCGCTGGACCGCCGCGAGCGATGCGCGGCTTTGCGCCCTGTGGTCTTCTGCCTCGCTCACTCTGCGGCCACCCCGTATGGCACGTTGCGTCCGCCATAGCGACGGACACGGATGTTGCATTGCTCGGCATGGCCGACAAAGCCTTCGAGCATGCAAAGCCTGCTGCCATGTTCGCCGATCATCGCTGCAGCGGCGTCGGTCGTCACCCGCTGATAGCTGTGTGTCTTGAGAAACTTGCCGACCCAAAGCCCGCCTGTATACCGCCCCGCCTTGCGCGTGGGCAGCGTATGGTTGGTGCCGATCACCTTGTCGCCATTTGCGACATTCGTGCGGGGTCCAAGAAACAGGGCGCCATAGCTGTGCATCTTTTCGAGATACCAATCGTCACGGTCTGTCATCACCTGCACATGTTCGTAGGCCATGTCATTGGCGACGGCCAGCATTTCGTCATGCGTATCACACAGGATCACCTCGCCATAGTCGCGCCAACTGACAGCGGCGGTGTCGCGTGTCGGCAGGATATTCAGCAGGCGGTCGATTTCGATCAGGGTCCATTCGGCCAGCTTGCGTGATGTCGTGATCAGGCAGGCCGGACTGTTATAGCCATGCTCTGCCTGCCCCAGCAGGTCGGTGGCGCAAAGCTCTGCATCGACGGTGTCGTCGACGATCAGCATCGTTTCGGTCGGGCCGGCAAACAGATCGATCCCGACCCTGCCGAAAAGCTGGCGCTTGGCTTCGGCAACAAAGGCGTTCCCCGGCCCGACGAGCATATGGACAGGGTCGATTGTCGGTGTGCCGATTGCCATGGCACCCACCGCCTGCATGCCTCCGAGCAGGTAAATCTCATGCGCGCCACCCAGATGCATGGCGGCAACGATGGCAGGATGCGGCGCGCCGTTGACGGGGGGTGCCGATGCCACGATGCGCGGCACGCCCGCGACCTGCGCGGTCAACACCGACATATGCGCGCTGGCGACCATGGGAAACTTGCCGCCGGGCACATAGCAGCCAACAGACTGCACCGGGATGTTCTTGTGGCCAAGGATCACGCCGGGCAGCGTTTCGACCTCGATGTCGCGCAAGGAGGCGCGTTGTTCCTGCGCGAACCGGCGGATCTGGGTCTGCGCAAAGCGGATGTCCTCCATGTCGCGCGGCGCGACCTGCTGGATCGCCGCTTCGACCTCGGACGGGGTCAGGCGAAATGACGGGCGGCTGACACGGTCGAATTTCAGGCTTAGATCGGCGATGGCGGCATCGCCGCGCGTCTCGATATCCGTCAGCGTCTGTTCCACTGTGCGTCGCACAACGGCGTCATCTTCGGCGCGTTCTGCTTCCGGCTTGGCGGTTTTCAGGTAAGTGACTGTCATTCTGTGGTTCTTTCGCGGGATGCTATCAATGCGACGGGCTGGAATGTCCGATCCGCAGGCCGCTTGCCGCGTCGAAAAGATGCACGGCCGACAGCGGGATCTGTGCTGCGAAATCCGCACCTATCGCGGCACGGAAATCCTTGCTGCACTTGATCGAGACGATCGCACCGCCCGCGCGGACCGTCGCCATGGTCGCGTCGCCCAAAAGTTCCAGCGAATAGACCTGTCCGTTGATCTGGCCGCCGGTGGGCACCATCTGCGCATCCTCGGCCCGAAAACCAAGCGTGACAGGCCCATCGGGTGCCGCAATGCCAGCAATCGTGACGTTCTCGCCGGTAAAGACGCCGTCGTCGATGCGGCCTTCCATCAGGTTCATCGCGGGTGTGCCGATAAAGCTGGCAACAAAGGTATTCGCGGGCCAGTCGTAGATATCCGTGGGCGTACCGACCTGCTGGACGACACCTGCGTTCATGACGACCACGCGGTCGGCAAGCGTCATCGCCTCGATCTGGTCGTGGGTGACGTAGATCGTGGTCACACCAAGTTCATGGCTCAGGTGCTTGATCTGCGCGCGCGTCGACACGCGCAGCTTGGCATCCAGATTGGACAGCGGTTCATCCATCAAGAACAGGTTGGGTTCGCGCACGATCGCCCTGGCGAGCGCGACCCGCTGCCGCTGCCCGCCTGACAGTTCCGCCGGGCGACGTTTGAGGAACGGCACAAGTTCCACCATCTCGGCGGCGCGCATCACCTTGGCATCGTGGTCGGCAGCAGGCACGCCGCGCACCTTCAGCGGAAAGCGGATGTTGTCGTAGACATTCATGTTCGGATAAAGCGCGTAAGACTGGAACACCATCGCGATGTCGCGGTCCTTGGGGTCAAGATCGTTGACGCGGCGTCCGTCGATCAAAACCTCGCCTTCCGAGATATCCTCGAGTCCTGCGATCATGCGCATCGTCGTCGTCTTGCCGCAGCCTGACGGACCCAGCAGCACCAGAAACTCCCGATCCGCGATCGTCAGGTCGAACTTATGGACCCCGACGAAGGTGCCCCACCGTTTGGAGATATCGCGCAGTTCGATCTGGGCCATCGCATCCCTCCCGGTTGAGTCGGTGAAGTGAATATGTATGCAACATACGATGGCAGTCATTATCGCGCCATACAAGATTAAAATATGGGCGTCATGTGAACGTTCTTGCCAATAAAAGTTGTTTTTTTTGCTGCGATTATGTGATCGAATGAATTCGTATGCAGCAGCGAATCTCGGTCATTTGCCTGTTTGCAACCAATCCCGCCGCAGCGGGTAACAGGGAGAAAACAATGACCAAAGCTTTCAGAACGACGATTTGTGCCTCCGTTCTCGCTGTCGGCGGGGCGGGCGCGGCATTGGCCGATTGCGGGACAGGCAATGTGTCGATCCTCGGCAACGACTTTCCGGCTCTGCAAGCCGTTGTCGCAGGTGCAAGTGCCTGTGAGGGTCCGAACGTGACCGCCAACCTGACCAGCGACCACCGGGACCTTCAGGTGGCCGCGCTGACCGCCAATCCGTCGCAATACAGTGTTGCAGTCGTTGCAAACGGGTCGATCGTCCCGCTTTTGAACGAGGGTCTGATCCGGCCGCTGGATGATCTTGTCGCGGAACATGGCGCAAGCCTTGATCCGACCCAGCTGGTCCGTATCGAGGGGCAGATCATGGCCGTGGCCTTCATGGCGAACGCCCAGCACATGTTCTATCGGTCCGACATTCTTGAACAGGCCGGTGTCGATGCGCCCCAGACGACAGCCGATGTGCTGGCCGCCGCAGAGGCGATCCGGTCACAGGGTATCATGGAATATCCCGTCGCCATCGTGTCCGGCGCGGGCTGGGATCTGGCGCAGGAATTCGTGAACCTTTACCTGGGTCATGGCCGTGCTTTCTTCGAACCCGGATCAGCGGCACCTGCCATCAACAACGACGCGGGTATCGCTACGCTCGAGACGCTGAAGGCGCTGACATCCTATTCCAATCCCGACTACCTGACCTTCGGATCGAACTCCGTACAGGCGCTTTGGGAAGCGGGCGAGGTGGGTATCATGATGCTGTGGGGATCGCGCGGTGCGGGTATCCTCGCAGGCGAGAATTCGACCCCCGAGATTGTCGAATCCACCGTGCTGGCTGCAGCGCCCTATGTCGAAGGGCAGACGCGCCCTGCAACGACATTGTGGTGGGACGGTTTCACCATTGCCGCGAATACGTCTGACGAGGATGCCGAGGCCAGTTTCCTCGCCATGCTCAACGGCCTCACCCCGGAACGTATCGCAGCGAATTCCGCGCTGGCCGTGTGGCTGGCTGATGGCTATGAACCCACCCCGGCATCGGCCGGTGTGGTGGCCAGTGCTCAGGCCGGCGCGGCGCCTTATCCGATGCAACCCTACATGGGGCTGATGCATACGGCGCTGGGTGAAAATCTTGCGGCCTACCTGCAAGGCTCTGCAAGCGCGCAAGAAACTCTTGAAACCATCGAAGCGGCCTATGAAACCGCTGCACGCACACAGGGCTTTCTGAACTGATCCTGCGCGCCGGGCGGTCAAGATCGCCCGCCCGGCACCTTTTCAGCCGCAGGAGCATGATTGATGAAACACCGCACATTCTTTTGGTTCATCCTGCCGTCGCTGTCGGCGATGATCCTCTTCATCGCCTTGCCGGTGGGGTCGGTGTTCATCCAGTCGCTGCACGTCGAACACGAACAGGTGCTGCGTGTGGTCGAAAACTGCGGCCCGTTCGGCTGTGCCGAAGAAACCATCGTCGATCGCGAAGCCACGGCAGAGTTACGCGAAAACCAGCCTCTGGGGCGATTTGCCGGTGTCAGCAACTATCTTGACCGCAACCATCTTGCTGTGGCCGAATTGCGCAGCATGTGGGAGCGGTCAGATAGCTTTGCCGATTTTGCACGCCGCGCGATGACCCTGCCATTCTGGCGCGCGCTGGCTTTCACGCTGACCTTCACTTTTGTCGTGACGCCGCTGGTGATCGTGCTGGGTCTGGCGATCGCGCTGGGCGTCAATTCCCTTCCGCGCCTGTTTCGGGGGCCGACGATCTTTGTCTCGCTCCTGCCCATGATCGTGACGCCATTGATCGGGTCGCTGATCCTGTTCTGGATGGTCGACAGTCGCGGCGTGCTGGGGTCGAGCCTGCAAATTCTGATGGGTGATCCTGACCTGTCTCTCAAGGCGTCGCCGGTGCTGACGTGGATCATGCTGATGGTCTACGGCGTGTGGTCATCGGCACCTTTCGCGTTCATCGTCTTTTACGCGGGTCTGCAAACTGTCCCCGAAGAACCCATGGAAGCCGCGATGATCGATGGTGCAAGCCGCTGGCAGCGCGTCCGCTATGTTGTCATTCCGCATCTGATGCCGCTGGCCGTCTTTATCACGTTGATGCAGCTGATGGACAATTTCCGGGTTTTCGAACCGATCGTCGGCTTTCAGGCGCAGGCCAATGCTACGTCACTCAGCTACAATATCTACAACTATCTGCGTGGTGATGCGGCACAGTTCGGCGCGGCAGCGACGACGTCGATGCTGACGATCTTTGGTATCGTGGTGCTGCTGACGCCGGTGCTGATCCGCACATGGCGCGATTTCAACCGCAAAAGGACCTGATCCATGGCCGCAGCACAAAGACGTTCGCCTTTGCTTGTCGGCATCTCGACGGCGCTGGTCCTGCTATGGGTCGTGGTCGCGGCGTTTCCATTCCTCTGGACGCTCTGGGGGTCGTTCAAGGTGCAGGCTGATTTCTTCAGCCTCGCAGATTGGCGCAACGCATGGACGGGGACGTTCACCACCGAGCAAACCGGTGCGGCATTTACCGGCCAGGGGTATGAAGGCGCATGGATACAAGAGGAATTCTGGCGGGCGGCATTGAACACAATGATCGTGGTCGTCAGTGTCGTGGTCATTTCACTGACCTTGGGAACGCTGGGCGGTTACGCGCTCGCGCGGTCGGGGTTCCGCTATACGTTCTGGCTCTTGATGATTGCGCTGGTGTTTCGGGCCATGCCACATATCACGCTGGTGTCGGGGTATCTGCTGCCGTTCTTCGAATGGAACGTCTGGGGGCATCTGCCGACGGCGATCATCGTGTTGGTGGCCATCAACCAGCCGTTCACGCTCTGGATGTTGCATTCCTTCTTTCTCAACATTCCCAAAGACCTGGACGAAAGCGCGATGGTCGATGGCTGCACCCGGTTTCAGGCATTCCGGCATGTGATCGTGCCTGTGATGTGGCCGGGCGTCATCACGACAGGGCTGTTCAGCTTTCTGTTGGCCTACAACGATTTTGCGGTCACGGCGATGCTGCTGTCCCAGCAAAACCAGACGATGATCCCGAAGATCGCGTCGTTCCTTGGATCGACGCAACAGGAAGGCAATGTCATGTTCGCGGTCGCAGCGGTCGTGTCGGCGACTGCACCCTTGTTCGTGCTCATCCTGTTCTTTCAGCGTCAGATCGTGTCGGGGCTGACGTCGGGCGCAGTCAAAGGATAAGACAAACATGACTTTCGGGACCGAAAAGGCCGTTGTACGGGCCCATCACGCCAGCCAATCTGCCGCGACCGTCGATACGATCGGCGCGGCACTGGCACAGCACACCGCGCCGGACTGGCATTGGCGCGGAATGCATCCGTTCCACGAGCAGACCGCGGCAGAGGCTGTGGCGCAGACGTTCTGGCAACCGTTCCTGCGGGCCATGGCCCATGTGCAGCGGCGTGAGGACGTCTTCTTTGCCGGGCGCAACCAGATCGACGATTTCACCTCGGTCTGGGTCGTGTCGATGGGGCATTTGATGGCACTGTTCGACGCGCCGTTTCTGGGCATCCAGCCAACCCGGCGGATCGTCATGCTACGCTATGCCGAGTTTCACCGTGTCCAAGACGGGCGGATTGTCGAAACCGCGTTTTTCTGCGATCTGCTGCATCTGCTGCGGCAGGCCGGGCATACGGTCTTTCCGAACCAGACCGCCGCGCATCTGGTGCAGCCCGGCCCGATGACGCATGACGGTTTGCTCTATGCCGACCAGCCCGTTTCCGAGGGGGCGCAGACGCTCGACCTGATCTGCCGGATGATCGGCGCGATCAACGCAAGCAAGACCTATCCGTCCCCCGAGGCCGAGATGGCCGAATGCTGGCACGACGACATGCTCTGGTGGGGACCTGAGGGGATCGGCGCGACCTATACGATCGCGCGTTATATCGAACAGCATCAGCGCCCGTTTCGCACTCTGCTGAAGGACAGGGCCTTCAACGGGCACGTCGCCCGTCTGGCCGAAGGCACTCTGGGCGGCTTTTTCGGGTGGCCCAATCTGTCGCTGACGCCCACGGGTGGGTTTATGGGCCTGCCTGCGGGGCCAAGGGCGGATATGCGCGTGGTCGATATCTATCGGCGCGATGGCGACAAACTGGCCGAGAACTGGATTTTCATCGACATGCTGCATTTCCTCAAGATGCAGGGGATCGACGTATTGGCCGGCATTTCCGGTTAGGGCACATCAAAATCGGGCATCACGTCAAGAATATCAAGTATCGGCGTACCATCCGCCTTGCGCGGACCGCGCCCTTCGATCAGCAGCCAGGCGTAGCCATGCACGATGGTCCAGAGCATCATCTCGGTGCGCAGGTTTTCCATCTCCGGGCCAAAGCCCGGCGCCGGGCGCGGCCACTCAAGACCGGCCGCGACGCTGCGCAAGACGCCATAGCTCTGCGCACCTGCGGCCGCGAGATCGGGATCGGCCTGATCCCGAAGTTTTGGTGAAAACATCAGCCGAAACAACGCCGGGTTCTGTTGGGCAAACCGGACGTAGCCTGCGGCAGCCGCGCGCATCCGGTCCCTTCCGGGGGGTAAACCTTCGACGCCGCGCTGCATTTCGGCCGCGTGCCGCCGGAAGCCTTCGGTCGCAATTGCGGCGAGAAGCCCGTCGAAGCTGTCAAAGTGATTCTTCGGTGCGGTGTGGCTGACGCCGACGCGCGCGGCAATCGCCCGCAATGACAGGTTTTCAAGTCCGTCCTGTTCCAGAATATCAAGTCCTGCTTTGATCAAGGCCGGCTTCAGGTCGCCGTAATGGTAACTTTTCTTTTGATTTTTCACTAGAACCCACCCCCTTCATCTTACCAGCGTAAATTTTACCTGTTGACTATTCAAGTGCCAGCATTCAGGAGTAAAATAGACACTGGAAATATACAGCGGAGATATTGGCGATGACAGCCGAATACTTGTTCTCTCAGGCCAGCAGCGCCGCCATGCTTGGATGGGCCTTGTTGATCCTTGGTCCCCGGCGATTTGGCTGGTTCAGCGCCATTCCGCTCTGGATCATCCCATCGGCCTTGTCGGCGATCTATGCGGCGTTGGTCTTCAGCCGGTTTTCCGGCACGGGCGGCGGCTTTGACAGCCTTGAGTCAGTCGCGCTGCTGATGGCGGATGACTGGGTTCTGTTGGCGGGCTGGGTCCATTTTCTTGCCTTTGATCTGTTCGTGGGTGCGATCATGGCCGCACGGATGGATCGCGCGGCAGTGGGGCGTCTGGTACAGGCACCGATCCTTGGGGCCATCTTCATGCTCGGGCCGCTTGGCTTTTTGATCGCTGCGCTGACTGAACTCGGGCTGCGCATTTTTACTCAAAAGCCGCCATTTTTCTTGATGAAAGGACAGCACCATGTCTTGGACTGACATTGCACCCCGCACCGTTCCGTCGACCAAACCGACCCAATTCCAGACATTGACAGTGGTCGCCGTCGTCCTGAGGTGGTCCCCGAAAACTGGACAATGACGTAAGCTCGGATTTGCTGTCTGCTGATCTTCACCACGAAGGAGATCGAAGATGTCGAAACGAAAGCAGCATGCCCCTGAGTTCAAAGCGAAGGTGGCGCTGGAAGCGCTGAAAGGCGAGGCGACCGTGTCGGAGTTGGCGAGCCGGTTCGGCGTGCATCCAACAATGATCAACCAATGGAAACGTGCGCTGCTGGATGGCGCATCGGGCGTTTTTGAGCGCGGCAGCCGCAAAGCGCCGTTGATCGATGA
>NZ_KB907975.1 GCF_000382265.1 Yoonia vestfoldensis DSM 16212 | reverse complement strand
ATGAACGCACCAGCGTCATCATCACCACCAACCTGAGCTTCAGCGAATGGGCCAGCGTCTTTGGCGATGCCAAAATGACCACGGCACTGCTCGACCGTCTCACCCATCGCTGCCACATCCTCGAAACCGGCAATGACAGCTACCGCTTCAAGGCCAGCTCCGAAACAGCCAAGAAAAAGCGAAAGGAGACACCACCATTGACGCCATCATAATACGCAGATCATAACGACTGGGTGGGTCAGATCTCGATGAAAATGCCGGGTCAGTTCTCAGTGACAATCAACAGAGAGGGAGAGGGATGGTTCGGTGTCAAGTGTGAATTGATCAGGGGGAGAGCCGATGGGCACGACCAATCTCAACATCAGCGTGATCGACAAGCGCATGCTGAAACAATCCGAGGCCGCCAGCTACACGGGCCTCGCCATCAAACATTTCAAGGCAAGCTGCCCGGTGCGGCCCGTGCAGCTGGCGCGTGGCACCCTGCTGTGGGACCGGCGCGACATCGACCGCTGGATCGTCACGATGAAGGCCGATCATGTCGAGATGACGCGCGACGACATCCTGGATCGGCTCTGATGACCCATGTGCGCGTCAAGGGGTTCAAGATATTCAAGGATCGTCACGGCCGGATGCGCTGCTACCATCGCGCGACGGGCCACAAGATCGACCTGACCGAGGCGCCACTAGGGTCGGCCGAATTCCTCGCGCAATGCGAGACGATCCGCGCCATCGCCGTGGCGCAGAAGGAAAAGGGCCCTCGTGCGGGCACGCTTGGCGGGCTGATCAAGGGCTATTTCGAGACCGGGCATTTCGCCAATCTGGCCGAAGCCACGCGCCGCGATTACCGCAAATGCGCCGATTTCCTGGCCCCCATCCGCGACACGCCGGTCCATGTGATCGACACTCCGCTGATCGCACGCATCCACGACAAAGCCGCGAAAAAGATCGGCTGGCGGCGGGCCAACATGGTGCGCACCCTGCTGAGCGAGGTGTTCCGCCATGCCATCCCCCAAGGCCTGATCTCGGCGAACTACGCCAAGGACGTGATCCCCAAGTGCCGCCCGCGCGACCGCGCCTATCCAACCGGCCATGGACCATCGAGGAGCGCGACATCGTCCTGTCCCGCGCGAAGCCGCATGTGCGGGTGGCACTGGCGCTGATGATGAATACCGGCCTCGACCCGTCGGACGCCTTGAAGCTGCGCAAGGATCAGATCGACGGTGACACGATCTGGGGCGTGCGCGGCAAGACCGGCGAGGAAGTGGCGATTCCCGTCAGCCCAACCTTGCAGGCCGCCCTCGACAGCATGCCCGCGCATGAGGCCGCCACGGTGCTGGCCAGCTCGCAGGGTGCGGCATGGACCTACAACGGGTTTTCCACCCTATGGCACCGTTTCAAGAGCGGACTGGAGGAGGAAGGGCTGATCGCGCCCGGCCTCACGCTCAAGGGCCTGCGTCACACAGTTGCGACGACGCTGCGCGAGGCGGGACTGGATGAGCGGCGCATCGCGGACCTCTTGGGGCAGAAAACGCCCTCCATGGCGCGGCATTATTCGCGGTCCGCGAACCTTGCCGACAAGAACCGCGAGACGATGGCGACCTTGGAAAAAGAGAACGCAAGGCGGGCGAAGATTGTCAAACCTGTCCCCGAAAAGCGTCAAACCCGACCCTGACAAGGACCAGATATGACCACAAAACCCAACCATTTCAGCTTGTTAAATGGTGCCCGGGGGCGGAATCGAACCACCGACACGAGGATTTTCAATCCACTGCTCTACCCCTGAGCTACCCGGGCACGGGGACGGATGAACCGTCGGGTAGCGCGCTTTTAGACGCGGCCTGCACGGGTGTCCAGAGGGAAAGGCGGGCTTAATGCAGTTTCCCGTCGTCGTCTTGCGGCAGGTCTGGATCGTCGTCTTCGGCGTCGTCGCGGCCCACCGGAATGGTGTAGCTGCCGGTCAGCCATTTGCCCAGATCGACATCTGCGCAGCGGCGCGAACAGAACGGGCGATAGGCCTTGTCGGTAGGGCGGTTGCAGATCG
This sequence comes from Yoonia vestfoldensis DSM 16212, assembly GCF_000382265.1. Lineage (GTDB taxonomy): Bacteria > Pseudomonadota > Alphaproteobacteria > Rhodobacterales > Rhodobacteraceae > Yoonia > Yoonia vestfoldensis. The sequence continues at coordinate 267,499 of NZ_KB907975.1, read as the reverse complement.
GACAAGCCATCACAGACGCCTCAGCAGGTCCGCGGGCAAGGGCAGCCGTTCGCGTTTGCGCTGAAGTTCGAACAGGCCCATCGGGGTCCAGCCGACCAGCGATGTCTCGACCGGGTCGTTCTTGAACGCAGCGCGCAGCGATTGTTCGATCTGTTTGCGATGTGTCTTGGACATCGACACGAAATCCACGCTGATCTGGCCACCAAGCCCCCGCAGCCGCAAGGCGCGTGGCAAGGCGCGGGCGGCGGCGAGATTGGCCTTGAGTGCGGCAGCAGGGGTCGTGTCGCTGCCGGTGTTCACATCGACGGCGACCAGCGCGCGGGTGGGTTCGACATACATCTGCCCTTCGCCCAGCGGCACCAGCGCCTGACCCAGCGCCGCGATCTGGTCCAGCACGCCGTGGGCGGCAAAACCACCCGGTTCGGTGACGATCTCGCTCGCACCCGTCCAGTCGCGCCAGGCCAGCACATGCGGGCTGTCGCCTTCGGTCAGGGCCTCGGGGCTGTCACCCGTCGCATCGGCCAGCACCGCATCAGCCAATGCCAGCATTGCAGCGATATCCTCGGTGATCTCGTCCTCGGTCGCCGTTTGGCAGGAGGAACGCAGGATCAGACCGTGGGCGCCTTCGTGCGCGGCATGGGCGATTGCCAGCAGATTGTCGCGGATATCTTCGTCCACGATCTGGCGCGAGATGTTCAGCCCCGGCTTGCCCGGTGTGACGATCGCATAGCGGCTTTTGAACAGCACGCGGTCGGTGACGGGGACAGCCTTGCTGCCTTCGGCATAGCCCGTGACCTGCACCAAGAGCGCCTGACCCTGCCGCAGCCCCTTGCCTGCGCGCAGAAATGCGGTGTCGCCGTCGGGCAGGCGCAGCATCATGCCGCCTTGTCCCTTGATCGGGCGGTCGCAGATCGCCCGGTAGATCGCACCGGGGCGGGGGGCGTCGGTCTGGTCGATCAGCAGATCATCCAGTTTGCCGTCGACCAGATAGGCCGCAGCCTCCAGCCCGACCGCGTGATCGAGGATGATGCTGCGACCCTTCATAATGCGTCCTTGTAGAGTGGATAGCCCGCCGCCGTCAAAAGGCCTGCGGTTTCGGTCAGCGGCAGGCCGACGATGCCCGTGTAGGACCCGTTGATCCACGGGATAAAGGCCCCCGCAGGTCCCTGAATCGCATATCCGCCCGCTTTGCCTTGCCAGTCACCACTGGCCAGATAGGCGTTCACTTCGGTATCCGAAAGCTGTTTGAACGCGACCGTGCTTTGCACGTCGCGCAGCCATGTGCGGCTGCCGCGCTTGACGGCCACGGCGGTGATGACCTTGTGCCGACGGCCCGACAGCGCGTAGAGAAACGCCGCCGCCTCGCCCGCATCGCGCGGTTTGCCCATGATCCGGCGGCCAAGTGCGACGGTCGTATCGGCGCAAAGCACGACGGTGTCGTCATCCGCCACCATCGCGGCGAGTTTCTCCGTGGCGATCCGCTTGACGTAATCGCGCGGCAGTTCCGCGCGGCGCACATCCTCGTCGATATCGGGCGGGCGCACGGCGTCGGGGATGACGCCAAGCTGCGCCAAAAGCTCCAGCCGCCGGGGCGAGCCAGAGCCGAGGATCAGTTTCAACGGGGTGTCGGGGGGCAGGGTGGTCATGTGATCTCCGCAACCGCTGCAGGGCCGCATTTCGCCTGCGGCCAAACGCTTACCCCTGCTGCGTGAAACTGTGTCTCACGCTATTTGAAGCGGTAATTGATCCGACCCTTGGTCAGGTCATAGGGGGTCATTTCGACCTGCACCTTGTCGCCGGCTAGAACGCGGATGCGGTTCTTGCGCATCTTGCCTGCCGTATGCGCGATGATCTCATGGCCGTTTTCCAGCTCGACCCGAAATGTCGCGTTCGGCAGAAGTTCTTTCACGACACCTGGGAATTCGAGCAGTTCTTCCTTGGCCATGTGATCTCCTGTATATCTCGTCCGCTCTTTGCGGACCGCTGCTAAATGCGCCTGTCCGGTGCGTTTTTCAAGGGCAAATATGCGTGTGTCGCGAATGGAAGCCGCGTCATTGGGCCGGATCGTCGGTTGCGGGGCCAAAGCGGGCGACCAGCCGGTCGTAAATCTGGTCACGCGCCTGACGGTAAAGCGCCAGCCGTGCCTCGCGGTTGTCGCCCATGCCGGTGGGGTCAAGGATCGGCCAGTATTCGACATCCATATGAAAGAATTGCGTCAGGTCCAGCGCGCGCCGCTGGCTGGCGGGCGACAATGCCAGCACCAGATCGAAGGACGACAGATCATCGCCCCATTGTTCCATCTCGTCAAAGGACCGCGACCGGTGGCGCGCCACCTCGACCCCGATTTCGGCACAGACGGTGACTGCGAAACCGTCGATTTCCATATCGTTCTTGACGCCGACCGACTGGACATAACACCGCTTGCCGTAAAGCTTTTTCATGATCCCCTCGGCCATCGGGGATCGCACAGAATTGTGGTCGCAGCAAAACAGCACCGATTGGGGCAGGGGTGCGTATTTGCCGGTCTCGTCCACGTCAGCCCCCAAAATGCAGCACACAGATCAGCGTGAACAGGCGGCGGGCGGTGTCGTTGTCGACGATGGCCTTGCCTTCGAGCCGTTCCTGCAACACCCGCGCGCCTTCGTTGTGGATGCCGCGGCGGGCCATGTCGATGGTCTCGATCTGGCTGGGGGGCAGGGTTTTGACGGCGTCGAAATAGCTGGCGCAGATCTGGAAGTAATCCTTCACCACCTGCCGGAAGGGCCCAAGCGACAGATGGAATTCGCCCGCAGGTGTGCCGTCTTCCAGCTGGATATCGAACACCAGCCGCTTTTCCCGGATCGACAGGCCCAGCTGGAACGGCCCTTCGGGCACGGCACGGTCGTCGCGCGGGGGCATCGCGAAACTATTGTCTTCCAACAGGTCGAACATGGCGACCTTGCGTTCCTGATCGATCTCGGGCGTGGGGGCGGGCAGGCCACTGTCATCGAGGATGATATTGACGATGCGCGTCATCTCAGACCCCCCGGTTCAGCCGGTCAAGCCGCGCGCGCACGCTCAGCCCGTGGGCTTGCAGGCTTTCGGATTTCGCCAGCCGTTCGGCGGCGGGGCCGATGGCGGCCAGCGCGTCGGGCGTCATGCGCGACAGGGTGGTGCGTTTGATAAAGTCCATTACTGATAATCCACTCGAAAAACGTGCCGACCGGGCGGTCGGCAGAACATGGTTGGGCCCACCTATGTAATCGCCGATCGCCTCGGGTGTCCAACCGCCAATGAAGATCGCGCCCGCATGGGTGATCCGCCCTGCCAATGCATCGGCATCCGCGGTGCAAAGTTCCAGATGTTCGGGGGCGATCCGGTCGGACAGGGCGACCGCCTGGTCCATATCCGCGACCGAGATGATCGCGCCGAAATCGCGCCAGCTTGCGCCCGCAATCGCGCGGCGTTCCAGTGTTTGCAGGCGTTTGTCCACGGCCTCTGCCACCGCGCGCCCGAACGCCGCATCATCGGTAATCAGCAGCGATTGCGCGCTTTCGTCGTGTTCGGCCTGCGACAGAAGATCAAGCGCGATCCAGTCGGGGTCGTTGTCGCGATCCGCGATGACAAGGATTTCCGACGGCCCCGCGATCATGTCGATGCCCACCTTGCCGAACACCCGCCGTTTGGCCGCCGCGACAAAGGCATTGCCCGGCCCGGTGATCTTGTCCACGGGCGGGATGGTCTGGGTGCCATAGGCCAGTGCCGCAATGGCTTGCGCGCCGCCGATGCGGTAAATCTCGTCCACGCCTGCGATCTGTGCCGCCATCAGGACCAGCGGATTGGTCACGCCGTCCGGCGTCGGCACCACGATGGCAAGGCGCCCAACACCCGCGACCTTGGCCGGAATCGCATTCATCAGCACCGATGACGGATAGCTGGCGAGCCCGCCCGGCACATAAAGCCCCGCTGCGGACACCGGCGTCCAGCGCCAGCCCAGCATGGCCCCTGTCTCATCCGTCCAACTGGCATCCTCGGGCATCTGGCGGCTGTGATAGGCGCGGATGCGCGCGGCGGCGAGTTCGAGTGCCGCGCGATCCGCGTCCGAGACCAGCGCACATTCGGCGGCGATTTCTTCGTGCGTAAAGCGCAAAGTTGCGGGTGTCAGGTCCAGCCTGTCGAACCGCGAGGTCAGATCAATGACCGCCTGATCGCCGCGCGCGCGCACATCGGCGATGATCTCGGCCACGATATGATCGACATCGGGGCTATCCTCGCGTTTTGCGCCCAGAAGGGCGGTAAAGCGGGCCTCGAAATCGGGATCGGTCGTGGACAGGAATTGCGGCATCGGTGTCTCCTTCGTGACAGGGGACATAGCGGGGACCGCCACCCGCTTCAATGGTATCAGTCGGGGTGTGATGGGGCCTTGCCCGACGGGGCGGCATAGGGTTGCGTGACATCGCGCAGCACAGCTTCCAAAGCCTCGACCTGCAAGGCAATGGCACCGTCACCCGCCAGCGTCAGCTCGACCCGTCCCGCGCCATCGGCGGCAGGGGCAAAGCTGATCGACAACAGCGAACAGACAAGATCGCTGTCGGCCTTGGCGATGCCCTGGCTTTGCACGGCCATCACATCCTCGAACGCGAGCACCGATTGCACGCGCTCGGGCTGCTGACGCCCGTTTTCCCAGCGAAAGCGGTTGATGAGCAGGGCAAAACGGCGTGCCTTGCGGTCCCAGCGCATTTCCGACACGGGAAACACGGCATCCTGCGTAATCGCGGCGATCACCGCCAGATCATCAGCATCCAGCGCGCGCAGGCGAAGCGGCTTGTCCGCCCCGTCGCGGAAACTGGCGTCCTCGGTCATCCGGGCACCCGTTCTATATTGGCGCCGACGGCGCGCAGCTTTTCCTCGACATGCTCGTACCCGCGATCAAGGTGATAAACGCGGCTGACCAGCGTTTCGCCCTCTGCCGCCAGCCCCGCAAGGATCAGCGAGACGGATGCCCGCAGGTCTGTCGCCATCACCGGCGCGCCTTTCAGGCGGCCCACACCCTGCACCGTGGCGGTGCCGCCCTGCACGTCGATCTTTGCCCCCATGCGGATCAGTTCGGGGGCATGCATGAAGCGATTCTCGAAAATCTTTTCTTCCAGCACCGACGTGCCCTGCGCCGTGCAAAGCATCGCCATCATCTGCGCCTGAAGGTCGGTCGGAAAGCCGGGGAAGACGGCGGTGGTGACGTTGACGGCCTTTGCGCGGCTGCCGTTGCGTTTGACCATGATGCCGTCAGGGGTCTCGGACACATCGACACCCGCCTCGGACAGCTTTTCGGCAAAGGCGCCGACCAGATCGAGGCGCCCGCCGAGACATTCCACCTCGCCCCCCGCAAAGACCGGGGCCAGCATATAGGTGCCAAGCTCGATCCGGTCGGTGACGACAGGATGGGTCGCAGCGCCCAGACGGTCCACACCCTGAATGGTGATCGTGCTGGTGCCTTCCCCCTCGATCTGCGCGCCCATGCGGCGCAGACATTGCGCGAGGTCCACGATTTCGGGTTCGCGCGCGGCGTTTTCGATGATCGTCGTGCCTTTGGCCAAGGTCGCGGCCATCAGCACGTTTTCGGTGGCCCCCACGCTGGCAAAGCGGAGTCCCACCCGCGCACCTTTCAGCCCGCCCTTGGCGGTGGCATGCAGATAGCCGTCCTTCAGCTCGATCGTCGCACCCATCGTTTCCAGCGCTGTCACATGGATATCCATCGGCCGCGCGCCAATGGCACAACCGCCGGGCAAGGAGACAATGGCCTGATGATGCCGGGCCAACAGCGGGCCAAGCACCAGATTGGACGCCCGCATCTTGCGCACGATTTCATAATCCGCGCGGGTCGAGGTCATCGCATGCGACGACAGCACCTGCACCTTGCCGTTCTGCATCGACGTGACCTCGACGCCCAAGGATTGCAGCAGCGCTGTCATCGTCTTGATATCCGACAGGCGCGGCGCGTTGATCAGCGTCAGCGGCTCTTCCGACAGCAGCGTCGCAGGCATCAGCGCAAGCGCCGCGTTCTTGGCACCCGCGATCTGGATCTTGCCGTTGAGTGCCGCGCCGCCTTTGACCAAAATGGAATCCATGCTGCCTAGTCTTTCTTTTGTTTGCCTGCATCAGCGGCGCGTGCGCGCGCCTGTGCCTTGCGTTTGGCCATATTGGCCTTGAGCGCAGCTTTCAACCGTTCTTCGCGGGGTGTCGCTGTCTTGGCAGACTGTGGCTTGCTGTGTTTGCTGTCCATGTAACCCTGTTAGCAAGACGCGCAAAAACCGTCCAGAGAGGGCTTGCACGGACGGGCGAATGTCGGTAATCCCCCGCCTCACGGATGCTGTGGTAGCTCAGTGGCAGAGCACACCCTTGGTAAGGGGAAGCTCTAGGCGGCAAGGCGGCTGAAACTAAAGGGCTTTTCCAGAGCCCGCTTGCACAGGGGTAACGCCCGGGGTAGCTATCTGGAAAACGGATGCTGTGGTAGCTCAGTGGTAGAGCACACCCTTGGTAAGGGTGAGGTCGAGAGTTCAATCCTCTCTCACAGCACCATCCGATCCCTTCGCGTCGATGCAAGACCTTGGCCGCAAAGGACTGTGGGCAATTGGCCGTCGCGGAACGGCTTGGTGAAGGCGGCTAAGACGGTCTCTGCGCCGGTATTCCGGCTGATACCGCAAGCGTGATCTCTCTACCAGGCCGGGGACCTGCGTGCCGCAGGTGCCAAGCCCACTTTGCGGTGGTGCGGACCGGGCAGTGATTCCTGTGTTGGGTCGCCGCCGGTCGGTGCGGTGCCGACCGTTTCCGCAGAACTGGCTTGGCTACGATTCTTGGGGCGGGATCAGTACAAGCTTTCCGATATGTCGCTTTTGCAGGAAATCGCGCTGCGCATCGGCAATGCGGTCCAGAGAATAGGTCGCGGCAAGCAACGGGCGGATTTCGCCGTTCGTGATATATGACATCAGGTTCGGGAAAACGGCCTCGTCCCACGCTGTGCAGCCGATCAGCGTGATGTCCTTGAGATACATCACACGCAGGTCAAGGCTGACGATCGGTCCTGCGATCGCGCCGGAGGACACATAGCATCCGCCGCGCCGAAGCAAGCGGAGCATCGTGCCAAAGCCGGGACCGCCGACGTTGTCGATGACCACGTCGATGGATTCAGGGCCGAGTGCCGCTGACAGGTCATTGTCCCGCGTCAGCACGTGGTCAGCGCTGATCCCGCGGATATCGTCAACCTTCGACGGGCTTGTCACGGCCACGACCTCGGCGCCGCGCCGCCTGAGAAGCTGGACCAGCGCCGATCCGACGCCACCCGATGCGCCGGGCACCAGAACGCGCATCCCCGCCCCGACATCTGCGCGGTGGATCATGTTCTCGGCCGTGCCATAGGCACAGGGGATCGTGGCCAGTTCGGCATCGGTCCAGTCGCAATCGACCGCGAAGACCTCGGCCTGTGGCACCGCCACATATTGCGCAAACGCCCCGTCGCAATCCGACCCCAGCCAGAGTGTATCCATACGGTCAAAGCCATGTTCACGCATACAGGGTCTGACAAGAACGCGCCGCCCGATCAGCGCCGTATCGCCTGCCTGACCGACCGACATCACTTTGCCGCAGCAATCGGCGCCCTGTATCAGGGGAAAGGGCGTCGCGTTTTTCCATCCGCCGTCGTGCCGGTCGTCGATGGTGATCGTTCCTTCGGTCGCCTGATCGACGGAGGCCGCATACCAGCCAAGTCTTGTGTTGATGTCGGTGTTGTTCACGCCGGCGGCCAGCACTTTCAAGAGCACCATGCCGCTGTCTGCAACCGGCATCGGCACGCGGGTGTAGACGAGCCTGTCATAGCCACCGGTCCCGGTGGTCACGATCGCCTGCATCTGGCCAAGCGCTTTTTCTTCGCTCTGCATCTGCCGGATACCTTCGCAACGGGTCTGCCCTGCAAGCCTAGCCAAGACGGCTGAGCCTGTCGCGGTCTTTTTTGCGATTGTCACGTGTGGACCGGACTGCGGAACGAACCCATCCCGTTGCACGTTGATGGTCAAACCACAGGAGCATCACCATGGATTTCATCCGCATCATCATCGCGATCTTTCTGCCCCCGGCCGGCGTCTTTCTGCAAGAGGGTCTGGGCAAGCATTTCTGGATCAATATCCTGCTGACCTTGCTTGGCTACATTCCGGGCATCGTTCACGCTGTCTACATCATCGCGCGCGATGAACCCAGACGCCTCTGATCCAGCATGCGATGCGAAACGCGCGACAGCCAAGTTCTTTGCAAAAAAGCGCATACCTCCAGTAATGCCGATCGCTAGCAGTGCGTTGCCGACGATTTGAACGGATCAGGATAGGAACGCGTGGCGGTTTTGGTTAATAGTGGCTGCACAGCCGCGTGAGGAGAGATGCATGACAGACCAGAACCGGCGCCTGACGGCGGCTGAAACCAAGGGGTTGCGCACCGCCAAGGAACTCGAGGCGCATATCGCCTGGCTTGACACATTCACGCCTGCGGCCTTGGGTATTCTTGCCATCGCATCTGGCATCTACACCTATCTTGGCGTGTCGTCGCTCTTGGAAGATACCGGCGCGATGAGCTTTTTTGCGGCGGTGGCCTATTCTGTGGCTGTCTCTGTCGGTATCTTTGTGTTCTGGAGCTTCATGCTGCGGCTGTTGCCCGCGATGCGCAATGCGGCGGGCTATATCGGGCTGACGGTCATGATGATCGTGGGCAGTCTTGCGATCATCGCGATGTCAAGCTGGCTGAACGCGGCCGCGCTGGCCGGATCGGCGGCGGTGGAACAGCACCTGGACACCACGGTCCGTGATTACCAGACATCGCTGGAACAGGCGCATAACATCGCATTGTCTGCCCAAGCCCTCCGCCAAGAGGTCCGCCGCGCGCGTGAAGCGTTCGAGGCATTGGCCGAACAGGAACGGTCCGGCGAATTGTCGGGGACAGCGGGCGAAGGGGCCGTCTACCGCGTCCTGCGTCAGAAAACCGAGGAACTGCAAAGCCTTGAAACACAGATCGGCGAGCAGCAGCCGTTGATCGCCGCAGCTTACGAGCAAGGCAACGCCACCTTGGGCCGAATGCGCAGCCTGACCGTCGCACCGGGGCGGGTCGATCAGCGGTCGGTCGCTTTTTCCGAAGAAAGCGTGCGTCTGGCGGGGGTGATTTCCAACCTCAACCAATATTCCGTGGCCCTGCTTGTCGCGCGTGCGGCGGCAGATTTGCCTGCTTCGGTCGTGCTGCCCGAACTTGACGGGCGCACCGCCACGATCCGCGACGCCCAAAGCTCGACCATCGGGTCGGTGCTGGATGCGCTGGACCAGCGCAGCCAGACATTGGGGCAGGCCGCCGCCGAAGTGCTGGCGCTGGAGCCGCCGCAGGAAACCGCCTATAACCCGATTTCCAGCGCCGATGCCGTCATCCGCTATGCGGGCAATTTCGTCCCCTCATGGGCGGGGGCCATCGCGATCGACCTGTTGCCGGGTGTGCTGGTCTTCATCCTTGCGATCACGCAGGCCGCGATCCGCAACGGGCGCGACGGGCTGAGCATCGAGGAAACGCTGACGCTGGCCGATCTCAAGGCGGCGATCAGCGCGATGAAGGACGTCGAGGCGTCGATGGACCAGTCCGACACCGAGATCCTCCGCCGCGTGCAGGATGAACCGGCGGTCCTGAAAACCCACAAGCCGGCGGCAGAATGACTGAACCGACCGTGCAAAAGGGCGGCGGGTTCACGATCGGGCGGGGGCTGAAGCTGATCTTCATCCTGCAAATCGTCATCGCCGGATTTCTGATCGTCACCGATCTGGAAACGCGGTGGCGGTTCGATCTGGCAGGCGACCGGCCCGCGCCCACCGGCCCGATTGCGCCAGGCGACCAGACCCGCCGATACGACCCGCGCGAGACGACACCGCGCTTTGCCGATCCTGCGACCACTCCGAACATCAACTTGCCCGACAATCTGCCGACGCGGCTGGAATTCACCCTGCGCGACGAACCGGATATCGGGATGATCCTGATGATGAACGGTGCGATCGATCCCGACGATCCCGCGCGGCTGACGGCTTATCTGGACACGCTGGATACCGTGCCAGCGACCGTCGCGATCAACAGCCCCGGCGGCAGTGTCGACGCGGCCTTGCAGATTGGTGCGGCGTTGCGCGCCCAAGCGCTGAACACGCTGATCCTGCCCGGCATGGCCTGCCTCTCGGCCTGTCCCTACATGCTGGCGGGCGGTGTCGAACGGCATGTGTCGGCGACCGGGGCCGTCGGGCTGCACCAACATTACTACGAGACACCGGGCTATATGCCGGTGTTCTTTGCTGTCGAGAATATCCAGCGCGGGCAGGGGGAAACCATGCGCTACCTGATCGAGATGGGCATTGATCCGGGCGTGATGGTCCACGGATTGTCGACGCCACCCGACGAGATTTACGTGCTGGTGGAAAGCGAATTGATCGAGACGCGACTGGCGACGGACATGATCGACTAGCGCGATCGCCACGCTGTTATTGGCTAGCACGGCGCTGATATTGCCCGACCTTCCGGCCTTGTCCGAACCTGTGGGTGTGACCGTCGCCGCCGCGCGTCCGGCGGTCCGTCTTCGGGATGTCTGCAAAAAGGTGCAAGGTCATGGCAAAAGCCGCTGTCGAGAAAAGAATGTCGTTCATTGCAAAGGCCCTGCGCCTGCCGCAGGTGCTGGGGCTGGCTGCCGTGGCTGCGGGCGCGGTCGCCTTGGCGCCTGTGGCGATGGCGTCCAATCCGGCCTGTGGCGATGCGATCAGGATCACGCCCGGTGACACCTTGCTGCATGTCGCGACCGCCTGCGACACGACGGTGCCTGCCCTGCTTGCCGCCAATCCCGAGATCACGCAGCCCAACCGGCTTTTCGTGGGGCAGCTTGTGTGGATGCCGGGGCGCAATCCGGCGGCCGCTGTTCATCGCCCCGCGCCCACGCCGGTCCCGAACCACTGGGGGCAGGGCGCGTTTGCGCGCTGCGGTGCAACCGTGCAGGTCCGCCGCGGCGACACGTTCAGCGGCATCGCCCGGCGCTGCGGCGTGACGCCTGCGCAATTGCGGGCAGAGAACCCGCGCCTGCACAACCCGAACCTGATCTTTTCGGGGATGGTCCTGCGCGTGCCGTCATCCACCGCCCCGACGCCTGCCCTGCCACGCCCGGCACAGGCCTTGCGGATCATCGGCACCGTCACCGGCGAGGGTGTGACCTGTCAGGCATTTCGCGGCGATGATGGCAGGCTTTATACTTTTGCGGGCAGCGCGACACGTCCGCTTCGTCCGGGCGACAGGGTCGAGGTGACAGGCACCCGGGCTGGGGCGTCGATCTGTCAGCAGGGTGTCACGATCAACGCAACGCAGGTCGTGCTGCTGAACAGCGTGGCCCCGGCCAGCATCGACCTGACCGGGACCATCACCCGCGAAGGTGTCACCTGCACCGCGTTACGCGGCGATGACGGACGGCTCTACACGGTCACGGGCCAGACCGCAGGATTACAGCCCGGTGACCGCGTGCGCATCACGGGCGAGGTCGCGGAAATGCCGTTCTGCCAGCAAGGCACGACGATCAACCTGCGGTCCATCGGGGCCGCGTGGTAGGCGTCAGAACTCGGACCGGATCGTGATGCCGGCTGACAGCGTGTCGCGGGTAAAGCGGCTGACGTTGCTGTCGGTATTGCTGCCCGAAATCGTCAGAACGGGGGTGAAACCCGCATAGCTGACCTCGGGAAAGCCGATATTCGCGGAATAGAAAAAGGACGTGTCCTGCCGCCCCCCTGCGACCGGCAGGATCAGGCGATATTGCGGGTAATCCGCTGTGCTGATGCCGCCGCTCAGGCTGAGCGAGACGGGGCCGATCGGCTCTGCCCAGGCATAGGTCAGTTGCGCCGCCCAGTCGGTCGAGATGTAATTGGGATTGTCGCCGTCATTATCGGAAAAACTCAGGCTCAGGCGCATCTGGTCGGTGCTGGGCAAGCGATAGGTCAGCGATGCACCAATCGTCGTGCGCGTCACGTCACCGATGCGCTCCAACTCATAGCTGGTCAGGCTGCGCCCGACAGAAAGGCCCAGTTCGGCAGCCTCCCCAACAGGCAGGCGACGATCGATGTCGATGCGCAAAACGTCGAATTTCTGCACTTCGGTTTCCAGCGTCAGGCTATCCAGATCGCGGTAGTCGATCATCGCATAGGACAGTTGTGCCCCGATGCTGCCGGTATCCAGCGCCCGGTCGTGGCGCAGGTTGACTGCGAGGTTGTCCGTCGACAAAGCCTCGTCCGGGACATCGACGTCATCGGTGATCCGAACGCGCGTCGCTTGATATTGCGCGCCAATCAGCGTGCGGCTGGTGGCATTTTCCTGCAACCTGTAGGTCGCGCCAAGCCCCAGCGACCCGCGCCAGCCCGCAAGCGCTTGTGCGTCGTCCGACAAGGTGCCGGTCGGATTGCCGGGGGCTGTCGCGATGGCATCGGCCGCGCCGCCATTCACGTTCGACGAGGGCACTAGCGACGCCGACACATCGAACGACCACGGGTTGCGCTGGCGCAGGAAACGGGCGTCCTGGCGCGTCTGATCCCGCTCTGCCTCATTCGGGGCCACGATCAGGGCGCGGCGCAACCAGAAGGTTGCCAGCGTGAACCGCTCTTCATTGGCGGCGGCAAGGGCTGTCAGGCGCGCTGCTTCGTAGCGCTGCAGATCGGTGTCGGACAGGGCAAAAGCCCGCGCACCTGCACGGCGACCTGCGGCAGGGTCACCCTGCTGGGGGGCCGCAGCGGCGACGACGAGCAAGGACGCACGATCATCTGGCACCTGCGTCAGGATCGCCCGCGAAACATCGAGCGCGAGAGCGCTGTCCCCCGAAAAAAGAGCCCGCGTCGCGATGGCGCGGGCGTCGTCAAGCGACAGGTCTACGGTGGTCTGTGCGCTGGCGGCCGATCCAAGAAGGACGGCCGCCAGCGCGAAGGATTTCAGCTTAGTCATTAATTCCGTCTACAGTCGCACAACGCGGTTGTGAAGTCGGGCATTGGCTCAAAACGAAAATGCCGTATTCGCTGTCGGTTGCGGTTGCGGAAGGCAAAAGATCATTGTCGCGGTCACGCAAAAACCCAGGCTGCAACTCAACCATACCAGCGACAGCTGATGCATTTTGCCCGCCGAAAGTCCCGCTATACGAGCCAATGCCCGTCAGGTCTCGCAACTCGACATCGCCCGAAAACGTTCCGTCAGGTAGGATTCCTCCTACCACAAGCACAATGTCGGCTAGCTCCGTCCCGGTGCCGTCTGCTCCGAATTCACGATTGAAGATCGCACCGTTGATCAAATTGTCCGCAAAATCGGCGTTAACGAAGACTTCTCCAGTCACCGGTGTTGCGGTGCGCGGGATCAATACATCGGGTGTTCCGCCGGGGACGCCTGGTGCGGCGGGCCCACGGTTCAGCAGACCAATGTACTCGCCGGTATAGCTAGCGAGACCGCCGGCGGGTGCAGAGTAATTGTTCTGGGTCGCTCCCGCGCCGCCGAAGAAGCGGTTGAATTGACCACCGACCAAAACTACTGTCCCGTCAACGCTACCATCGTCCGAACGCTTAGCAAAGGCGGTCGCAAACCGATCAAGCGGATCGTCTTGCTGCACAAAGCGGATGTAACCGTTAATCGGAGCGCCGTCTTGTGTATATGCTTGCAGCACATCATCGCTTTCGAGCGAGATTTGCACGCTCAGCGTATCGGTGCCGTTGAAGGCAAACGCATCCAGATCGCCCCGCAGGCTCGCATCACCGGTGACGGGCGGTGTTCCCGGACCACCAGCCCCGCCATCACCGCCACCAACACCGTCACAAGCACCCAGTGCGGCCATAGCCGCGACAGCATATGCAATATTCTTCATGATTTACGCCTCAATGTTACAGCTTTTCCGCGACTATTCGGCGCTGTTAACCACCTGTCAACATAAGACCCGCCCTTTCGGGGCATTGTTTTCCCGCTATGGAGGTTTTGCCACAACACCGCTTTGCCTATAGTGCCTCAACCAGAATCCCCCAGACCGGAGACGCAGATGCCCATCACCCCCGACCAGCAGGCCGAAATCGACACCCTGCGCGCCAATCCGCAACCGACCCTGCGCGCTGTCGCTCCGGGGATGGAGGCGCATCTTTACAAGGCGCATGACGTGCTGGACCACGGCTTTATCCGGGTGATCGACTATATGGGCGACGATGCCGCGATCTGTCAGGCGGCGCGGGTCAGCTATGGCAAAGGGACCAAATCCGTCCAGAACGACGAAGGGCTGATCCGCTACCTGATGCGGCACTGGCATTCGACCCCCTTCGAGATGTGCGAGATCAAGCTGCACGTCAAACTGCCCGTTTTCGTCGCCCGCCAGTGGATCCGGCACCGGACCGCCAACGTGAACGAATATTCCGCGCGCTATTCGATCCTCGACCGTGAATTCTATATTCCCGCCCCCGAACATCTGGCCGCGCAATCGGTCATCAACAACCAGGGCCGGGGCGAGGCGCTGACCGGCGAAGAGGCCGCGCGCGTGCTGGCCTATCTCAAGGACGATGCCGCGCGGTGTTATGACCATTACGCCGAGATGATCTCGGACGACGGCCAGCAGGGGCTTGCCCGCGAACTGGCGCGGATGAACCTGCCCGCCAATATCTATACCCAATGGTACTGGAAAGTGGACCTGCACAACCTGTTCCACTTTCTGCGCCTGCGCGCCGACAGCCACGCGCAATACGAGATCCGCGTCTATGCCGAGGAAATCTGCAAGGTCGTCGCCGACTGGGTGCCCGCCGCCTATGGCGCCTTCGAGGATTACCGGATGGGGGGTGCCACACTCTCCGGCAAGGCGATTGACTGCGTGAAACGTATGCTTAAAGGTGAAGAGGTGACGCAGGAAACCTCGGGCATGAGCAAGGGGGAATGGCGGGAGTTTATGGGGGTGATTGGGTGAGTAGTGTTAAAACTCATGGAGTTGGTGAATGTTTAAGCAAGGAAAAACTGGATCACTGAATCAGAACGAAAAACGAATCGTCAAATACCTTTGTAACCGAGGAGCGACTAACCAAGATATACAGGCTGAGATAAATTTGTGCCGTCCGGCGACAGTTAACTCAGGTAGGATATCAGCAGTAAAAAATGACCCAAACCAAGCGGCAGCTTCTGAAGTTGAATTTCGGAGTTTCGAGGTTTTTAAGAGATCGTTTGACTTTCGAACCGGATTGAACCCATTCACTGACGAAATATTGATAAAATCCCGAGAAGCGATGAAGTTGGCTGTATCGGTCTTTAATAATCCGACGCTTAACTTCCGTGCTGAGAACTTTTCGATTTTAGCGAACATTGCATGGACATATTTTGCATTAAAGTACTCTGATCTCCATAACATGCCAACTACACGAGCAAATGGTTTAGCAATCTCTTTAGCGGATTTTGTTAGAGCAAATGAGTGCCCTTTTGATGACGGTACTAAAAACAATCTGAAGGCATTGATAAAAATAAGAGATGCAACTGAGCACACGGCAATTGGCTTTGGAGATGATACTTGGGCGGGAATATTCCAAGCAACTTGCGTAAACTATGAAAGAGAGCTTACAAAGCACTTTGGTGCGCGACTGTCGCTAGCCGCAGAAATCGCGTTTTCTTTGCAACTGTCAACCCTCAGTCTTGGGCAGGTTGCGTCAATGGCTACTGCTACCTCTGATGAAAAAGTAGCAGCAATCAACGCAGAACTTTATGGTGGAATGACTGAGGCACAGAAGAACGATCAGAGCTTTCAATTCTCTGTCGTCTACACAACAGTCGCATCATCCAAATCAAAATCGACTTTTCAGTTTGTCTCTCCACTGTCGGCTGAAGGTAAAGATATTGTCACAGTTCTTGTAAAGCATAAGCCATCCGCTGATAGCCATCCTTATCGCCCAAGCCAAGTTGTTCAGAAAGTTGTAGGAGCGGGTTATCCTAATTTTAACTCACACAGCCATACAAGTATGTGGAGGAGCGAATCGGTTAGGCCTGCGGCAAATTCCGATAAGCCTTCAGCAACTAATCTCGACTACTGTTACTACAACCCAACGTTTAGGTCGTATACATATAATGAGGCTTGGGTGCAAAAGGTCTTGAGTAACCTAAATAACCAACCGTAGCTCGGCTTTTTCTACCCACCCCCGCTCCCCCCCCGGTCCGGCACTGGCGGGGTGAACCCCGCCCTACGGGTGAAGGAGGAGAGGGGCCAATCCTGCGGGGCATCGACCAGCCCGTGTTTGACGGGGTTGATGCGGCAATACGCCATAAGCGCCGCAAAGTCGGCATCGTCGCGGATGTGGTGTTCCCAGAACCGTTTTTGCCAAATGGGGGCCTCGGCCCGTAGGTCGGGGTTCTCCCCGACCCGTACACGTCCCGCGACCACGCCGTGAGGATTGAAGGGGTGGGGTGTCGGGGTGAACCCCGACTTACGGACCGCCTGCGAGAACCGCCCCTTGATCGCGCCCATCCGGGTGGAATAATCCGCATCCCCTGCGGGCAGGGTCCAGATGCAATGCATGTGATCGGGCAGCACGACCCAGGCATCCACCATGAACGGCCGTTCTGCCCGCGTGCGCATCACTGCCCACCGCAGCGCAGCGACCTCGCGCAGCAGCAGGTCGCTCGTGCGGTCCGCCAGAGCGACGGTGAAGAACAATGTTGCGCCGGGGCGGCGGGGGCGGCGATAACAGGACATGCGGCGCAATATCGCGCGGCATTGTTAACAAACTGGAACCGCCATGATCCTCTATGGCCTGCCCACCTGTTCAGATTGCAAGGCGGCGCTGCGGGCGCTTGCGGATCAGGGCGTGACCTTTCGCGATATCCGCGCCGACCCGCTGACTGCCGCCGAATGGGCCCCGCTGATCGCGGAATTCGGCGACAGGCTAATCGACCGCAAATCGCAGGCCTACCGCAACCTGAATGCCTGGCTGCGCGAATCGGAAACCGAGGCGCAGTTGGACGCGCAACCTGCCTTGATGGCCCGCCCCGTCATCACGGACGGCACCCGCTGGACGCTGGGCTGGGACGCCCCCGCACAGGCGGTCTGGCTGGGTTAATCGGCCTTCGCCAGATTGCCCGCCATCTTGCGCCCGTCGCGCCCTTCGACCAGATCGAAGGTGATCTTCTGGTTGTCCGCCAACCCCGTCATCCCCGATTGTTCCACCGCCGAGATATGCACGAAGATGTCGTTGCCGCCATCATCGGGGGCGATGAACCCGAACCCCTTGGTCGTGTTGAACCATTTTACTGTGCCGCTTGGCATGTCGTCCTCTCCTTTTGTCGCCAGCACTTGGGCTCCGCGACAAGCGGCCTTCCCTTTGCCTTGTAATCCCAAGACTCCGGTGTTTTATGAAAAACGCAATTGACACGACGTCGCAGTATAAAGGAGTTGATGATGCGCTTTTTCGGGCTGAAGACCTGCGATACCTGCCGCAAGGCGCTGGCCGCGCTCAAGGCGCAGGGCATCACGCCGCAGGTGATCGACGTGCGGTCCGACGGGCTGCATCATGACGATATCCAGGCTATCGTCATGGCCTTTGGCGATGCGGCGATCAACCGCGCCTCGACCACATGGCGCGGCTTGTCCGAAGAGGCCCGCGCGCAGGATACCGCGGCCTTGCTGGCCGCCTATCCAACGCTGATGAAACGCCCAGTGATCGCCACCGACGACGGCTGGACCATCGGCTGGAAAGCGGACGTGCAAGCGAAGCACCTTGGCAGCTAACACGCCAGCGCCTATCTGACCATCACACAACAAGGGAGACGACGATGCGCAACGCTGCCGCCATATTGGGCCTGATCGCCGGGCTGATCGGGATCGTCGTCGGGATGTTCGGCTATGGCTACGCCGAATTATCCCAGAACCGCGCCGAAGTCGGCGAGATTTTCGGTGTTCTCGAAAACCCCGGTTTCATCCGGTTTGCCAGTTTCATCGCGCCTTTGCTTGCAATTGCGGGCGGGGCGATGGCCAAGACCCGCGCGCTCTGGGGCGGCATTCTGATGGTTCTGGCGGCTGGGTTTTTCTACACGGCCTTTGGGTTCAATGTCGGCACGATGTTCCCCATCGGCTTTGCTGCCCTCGGCGGCCTGCTCGCGATTGCCGCGGGCAAGCCGGATGAGGAAAAGGCCCACTTCTAGGGTGCGCGCCTAAAGCAGGTCAGGCGGCGTCGCGCGGATTTTCAGTTCCGCCACGATTTCGTCCATCGTCACGACGCGGGTCTGGTTTTCGCCCAGCTGACGCGCTGTCGCCGTGCGTTCCTCGACCTCACGGGCACCGACGGCAAGGATGACGGGCACCTTGCCGACGGAATGTTCGCGGACCTTGTAGTTGATCTTTTCGTTGCGGGTGTCGGCCTCGGCGCGCACGCCGGCGGCAGTCAGCGCGGCGACGAGTTCACGCGCGTAGTCATCGGCGTCGGACACGATGGTCGCCACCACCACCTGACGCGGGGCAAGCCAGAACGGCAGCTTGCCGGCATGTTCCTCGATCAGGATGCCGATGAACCGCTCGAACGACCCCAAGGTCGCGCGGTGCAGCATGACGGGGCGGTGTTTTTCGCCGTCCATTCCGATGTATTCGGCCTCCAGCCGCTCGGGCAGGTTCGCGTCCACCTGGAGCGTGCCGCATTGCCAGTTCCGGCCAATCGCATCGGTCAGGGTGAATTCAAGTTTTGGCCCGTAGAACGCGCCTTCGCCTTCGAGTATCTCGAAATCATAGCCCGCCGCACGGCAGGCATCACCCAACGCCTCTTCCATCATATCCCAGGTGGCGTCCGACCCGATCCGTTGTTCGGGGCGGGTGGACAGTTTGATTGTCCAGTTGTGAAAGCCAAGATCGGCATAGACCTGTGACAAAAACGCGATGAATCGCGCGGTCTCCGATTCGATCTGATCCTCGCGGCAGAAGATATGCCCGTCATCCTGCGTAAAGCCGCGCACCCGCATGATGCCGTGCAGCGCGCCCGAGGGTTCATACCGCGCGCAAGACCCGAATTCGGCCATCCGCAACGGCAGGTCGCGATAGGATTTCAGACCCTGATTGAAGATCTGCACGTGACAGGGGCAGTTCATCGGTTTCAGGGCATTGACCGCCTTTTCGCGTGCGTGTTCCTCGTCCACTTCGACGATGAACATGTTTTCCTGATATTTGTCCCAGTGACCCGATCTTTCCCACAGCTTGCGGTCGACGACCTGCGGTGTGTTCACCTCGACATAGCCGCCCGCGCGCTGGCGGCGACGCATGTAGTCCTGCAAGGTCGTATAGATCGTCCAGCCGTTGGGGTGCCAGAACACCTGACCGGGGGCTTCTTCCTGCATGTGGAACAGGTCCATTTCGCGGCCCAATTTGCGGTGGTCGCGTTTGGCGGCTTCTTCCAGCCGGTGCAGGTGGTCCTTGAGACCTCCCTTGTTGGCAAAGGCGGTGCCGTATATGCGTTGCAGCATCGGGCGGGTGCTGTCGCCGCGCCAATAGGCGCCCGCAATCGACATCAGCTTGAAGGCGTCGGCGGGCACTTGTCCGGTATTCTGCAAATGCGGGCCACGGCACAGGTCCTGCCAGTCGCCGTGCCAATACATGCGCAACGGCTCATCACCGGGGATGGCCTCGATCAGTTCGACCTTATAGGGCTCGCCACGATCAGTGTAATACTGGACAGCCCGGGCGCGGTCCCAGATTTCGGTGCGGACATCATCGCGTTTGTTGATGATCTCCTTCATCTTCTTTTCGATCAGACCAAGGTCCTCGGGCGTGAAGGGTTCCTTGCGGTCGAAATCGTAATACCAGCCGTCCTTGATCACGGGGCCGATGGTGACTTGAGTATCGGGCCAGATTTCCTGCACGGCGCGGGCCATGATATGCGCAAGGTCGTGGCGGACGAGTTCAAGTGCTGGCGCTTCGTCCTTCATCGTGTTGATGGCGATCTTTGCGTCAGCCTCGATGGGCCATTGCAGGTCCCAATGCGCGCCGTTGACGGTGGCGGAAATCGCCTTTTTGCGCAGCGAAGGGGAAATGTCGCTGGCGACATCGGCAGCGGTGATGCCTGCGGCATAGGACCGGCTGTTGCCATCGGGAAAGGTCAGGGAAATCTGTGCCATCGGCAAGCTCCTCGTCGGTTTGGCGCCCACGGAACGCCCGGTTGCGGGTGATATGTGCGGCCTAGATGCCGCCGCGCCGCGGAATGGTCAAGCTGATTGAAACCGGCGCATGATTTGTATGCACAGATATACGTTGACTGCGACGTCCTGCCCGCTAAAACCGACCTAAGTTTCCGATACGAAACGCGCAGCAGAGGGGGGGGGGATCATGCCAAGTTACAACCGCACGTTCGATCTGAGCATCGCCGATGTCGACCTGATCGAAGAAGCCCTGCGCGCGCGGGGCCGTGAATTGTCGCGCATGCGGCTGGCCTTGTCCGAGGAAAACCCCGCCCACATGGACTCGATCCGCGTGATCGAACAGGACCAGCGCACGGGCGAGGAATTGCTGGGCCGCTTGCATGACCAGAAAATCTTTTACCGTCCGCGCAAAGCGGTCTATGTCGGTGGCTGACCCAACCCTGTTTTAGCCACCTTAAGCCTGACCTCCCGTCCGGCGGGAGCAAGCCATTGTCCTATGTCACCGCTGTTTTCAACGCGCTGACGCGCAAGACAGATCCTGACCCCGATCTGCCCGAAGCCGCGCAAAAGGCCGAACCGCGCAATTTTCTGCGCCATGTGCTGGCGCTGGGCGGCAGCAAACTGGCCGACGGGCTGATCGACCCCAAACTGGTGCTGAGCTGGCTTTTGACCCATCTGGGCGCGGGCGCGTTCTGGGTCGGGCTCTTGGTCCCCGTGCGCGAGGCGGGCGCGCTTCTGCCGCAACTGCTGGTCACGCCGGTGATTTCGCGGAGCAAACTGCGCAAATACTTCTGGGCCGGCGGGGCCGTGGTGCAGGGGTTGGCAGCGGCGGGCATCGCGCTGGTCGGGTTGACGCAGGACGGCATGGTCGCGGGGGCCGCCATCATCGGCTTGCTGGCGGTGCTGGCCGTGGCGCGGTCGGTCTGTTCGGCCAGTTACAAGGATGTGCTGGGCAAGACCGTCGGCAACGCGCGGCGCGGCACGGCGATGGGGCTGGCAAGTTCCACGGGGGCGGTCGGGGTGATCCTGTTCGCGCTGCTGCTTTTGACGGGCTGGGGCGACCGTTACACAATCGTCATCGCCGCCATCTTTTTGGCGGCGGGGTGCTGGCTGGCGGCGGGGGCCATGTTCTTCGGTCTGGACGAGACCCCGTCGGACCCCGCCCCGACCGATGTGAAACGTGCGACCATCGGGCTGTTGCGCACGCAGCCGCAGTTGCGCCGGTTCATTCTGACGCGCGCGCTGCTGGTCGGGACCGCACTGGCGCCGCCCTATCTGGTGCTGCTTGACAGCGAAAGCGGGCTGGGCGCATTGGGGGCCTTGGTGCTGGCCTCGGCGCTGGCGTCGCTTTTGTCGTCTTTCGTCTGGGGGCGGTTGTCGGACCGCTCATCGCGGTGGGTGTTGATCCTTGCGGGTGGCGCGGGCGGCACGGTGTTGCTGGGCACGGTCGGGCTGCATCTCGCGGGCCTGACCGGCGCGCCGCTGGTGCTGCCGGTGGCGCTGTTCGGGCTGATGATCGCGCATCACGGGGTGCGGCAGGGGCGCAGCACGCATCTGGTGGATATGGCTGATGAGGACCAGCGCACCGCCTTTACAGCGTTGCCCAACACGCTGATCGGGGTGGTCCTGATCGGGGGCGGGGCGGTGTTTGCGGGGCTCGCGTCGGTCAGTGTGCCGCTGGTGCTTGGCCTCTTTGGTGTGATGTGTTTTGGTGCGGCGACTTTGGCTGCCGGACTGGAACAGGTGCAACATGACTGACACGTTCATCACCCCGCAAGGGCGCAAGATCGCCTATCACCTGACCGACGGGACAGGGCCTGCGGTCGTGTTCCTTGGCGGGTTCAAATCCGACATGGGCGGCACCAAGGCCGTGTTTCTGGAAGACTGGGCACGCCAGCAGGGCAGGGCGTTTTTGCGGTTCGACTATTCCGGCCACGGCGAAAGCGGCGGGGAATTCACCGACGGGGCCATCGGCGACTGGTTTGAGGATGCGCAGGCCGCCATCGGGCTGGTCGCGGGACCGCTCGTTCTGGTCGGGTCCAGCATGGGCGGCTGGATCTCGCTACTTTTGGCGCGCTACATGCCCGAGCGTCTGGCAGGTCTTGTCACCATCGCCGCCGCGCCCGATTTCACCGAGGACAGCATGTGGGCAAGCGCAAGTGAGGACCAACGCGCGGCGCTGATGGCCGACGGACAGATCGCGCTGCCATCCGATTATGGCGATCCCTATATCATCACCCGCCGCCTGATCGAGGACGGGCGCGACCATCTGGTCCTGCGCGCGCCGCTGCCATTGCCATTCCCCGTGCGGTTCCTGCAAGGGACGGCGGACAAGGATGTCGACATGGCCGTGGCGCTGCGCCTGCTGGATCACGCGCAGGGGCCCGACATGCGGCTGACGCTGGTGGACGGGGCCGACCACCGCTTTTCCGATGATCGCTGCCTTGCCTTGATCGCGGACAGTATCACGGAAGTGATCGCGCGCCTCTGACGCCTTCGGCGGTCCCGCGCCGATGGCCCTTGTGATGGGCGGGCTTGCAGGCCAAAAGGGCCGGAGCCGGAAACACTAGGGATCAATTCAATGTCGCGAGAGCCGATCGTCCTTGTGCCCCCCATGCTGTGCGATGTGGGCGTGTTCGGGCCGCAGATCCTTGAGCTTGGCAATGATTACGCGGTGATGTTCGCGCCCACGACGCAGGGCGAGCGGATGGAAGAAATCGCCTCCCAGATCCTGACATGGGCGCCTGCGAAATTCGCGCTGGCGGGCATGGGGATGGGCGGCATGGTCGCGCTGGAAATCCTACGCCGCGCGCCGGACCGTGTGACCCGCATCGCGCTGATCGCGACCAGTGCGCAGGCCGAAACACCCGAAACAGCCGCCGCGCGCGAGCCCCACATCATCGCGGCCAAAGGCGGCGGGCGCTGGCACGAGGTCCTTCAGCACGAGATCAATTCGACATGGATGGCCCCCGCGACCGACCGTGTCGCGCTGGTCCGCCACCTGCGCCAGATGGGCGAGGCACTGGGGCCTGCCGCCTATGTCAGCCAGTCGCGTGCAATGCAGCGCCGCAAGGACCAGCAATCGACGCTCAGCCAGATCAAGCAGCCCGCCTTCGTGATCTGTGGGCGGCATGACGGACAATATCCGTTGAAACGGCAGGAATTCATGGCCGAACTGATCCCCTATGCCACGCTGGAGGTGATCGAGGACGCAGGCTATATGCCCACGCTCGAAGCGCCTGATCAAGTGACGGCGGCCCTGCGGGCTTGGATGAAAGCGCCGCTGATGCTGCGGATGTAGATCAGGCTGCGGCGTTCTTGTTGGCGGGTTTCGCCGTATCGCCGGAGTTCGCGTCGATGAAATCAAGCACGAGCGGGCGGATGTTGTGCCGCCAGCTGCGGCCCGCGAAAATCCCGTAATGCCCGGCGCCCGGTTCCAGATGCGCGAATTTCTTGGACTCCGGCAGGCCTGTCAGCAAAGGAAGTGCCGCGAGGCACTGGCCGGGGGCGGAGATATCGTCTTTTTCGCCTTCGACGATCTTGACGGCGACGGTGGTGATCTTGCCCAGATCGACCGCCTTGCCGTTGACGGTAAAGCTGTTGAGCGCGATTTCGCGGTTCTTGAAGATGCGTTCCACTGTCGAGAGATAGAATTCCGCCGTCATGTCCATGACCGCCAGATATTCGTCATAGAACATGTTGTGCTTGTCGTAATCCGACGCTTCGCCCTTGGCGGCCTTGATGATCTGGTCGCGGAAGGCGTTGCTATGCGTCTCAAGGTTCATCGAGATGAAGGACGCAAGCTGCAAGAGCCCCGGATAGACCATCCGCCCGACGCCCGCATATTTGAAGCCCACGCGCTGGATCATCGTCTGTTCGAGCTGGCCCATCGTGACGGACCGGCCGAAATCGGTGACTTCGGTGTGGTTCGCTTCGGGGTCGACAGGGCCGCCGATCAGGGTCAGCGACCGCGGCTGCGCCTTGGGGTCCTCGGCCGCCAGATAGGCCGTCGCGGCAAGCGCGAGCGGCACGGGCTGGCACACGGCGATCACATGTGTGTCGGGGCCAAGCTCGCGCATGAAATCGACCAGATAAAGCGTGTAATCCTCGACATCGAACTTGCCGGCGCTGACGGGAATGTCGCGGGCGTTGTGCCAGTCGGTGATATAGACATCGGCATCGGGCAGAAGGCTGATCACGGTCTTGCGCAGCAGGGTCGCATAATGGCCCGACATCGGGGCCACAACCAGCACGCGGCGCTTGCTGGCCTTGCGTTTCGGTGTCGAGAAATGAATGAGGTCGCCAAAGGGGCGTTCGAGCACGCGCTTGATGACGATCGTGTGGTCCTTACCCTTGTCATCGGAAATCGGGGGCAGGTTCCAGTCGGGCTTGACCACCATCCGCGAAAAGGTGCGCTCGGTCACTTCGCCCCAGGCCTTGAGCCAGTCCATCCCAGGATTTGCGGCCCAGGACATCATCGGATAGGATGCATAGGCGCGCGCACTGGCCCCCAGCCACTGATAGGTATTCCGCGTGCTTTCCATAAGGTCGTAGGTCATCATATACTTCATCGAAAGCTCCGATCGGTCACGCACACATGCTGCACTTGCAGCATACGCATAGGCGAATGAACATGACAACAAACGATTTAGATTCTGCTAAAGAAATGGGCGACGGTGTTGCCAAGCTGGAAGCAAATCTTGCGCGGGTCGAAGAACTGACCCAGCGTTTGTTGAAGGTAATGGGCCAGTCCCGCAAGGTGGCACCATCCTTGCAGGGACCCAGCCAGGAACTTTATGTCAAGGCCGCCAGCGCCTATATGACCGAAATGATGCAGAATCCCGCCAAGCTGATCGAACATCAGCTCGAATTTTGGGGCAAGTCGGTCAAGCATTATGTCGAAGCCCAGCACCTGTTGGCCCAAGGCAAGCTGACGCCACCGACCGACGACACCCCCAAGGATCGTCGTTTCAGCCATGAGCTTTGGGACACCAACCCCTATTTCAACTTTATCAAGCAGCAATACCTGATGAACGCCGCTGCCGTGCAGCAGGCGGTCGAAGATATCGACACGCTGGACGCCGGCGAGAAAAAGCGCCTGCGCTATTTCAGCCAGCAGCTTGTCGACATGATCAGCCCAACGAATTTTCTGCCGACCAACCCCGAAGCGCTGGCGCTCGCGGCCGAGACCGAAGGCGAAAGTCTTGTCGCGGGTCTGGAGAACATGATCGCCGACCTGGAAGCGAACGACGGCGATCTGGTCGTGACGCTGGCCGACAAAAAGGCGTTCAAACTGGGCGAGAATCTGGCGACGACGCCGGGGTCGGTCGTGTTCCGCAACCATCTGTTTGAGCTGATCCAATACGCGCCCAGCACAGACACGGTCCATGACATCCCGCTGCTGATCTTTCCGCCATGGATCAACAAATTCTATATTCTGGACCTGAAACCGCAGAACAGTCTGATCAAATGGGCGGTGGATCAGGGCCATACGGTTTTCGTCGTCTCGTGGGTGAACCCCGACGCGTCCTATGCCGACACCGCGATGTCCGACTATGTCGAGGACGGCTATCTGACCGCCATGGCCGAGGTGAAAAAGATCTGCGGTGTGAAAAAGATCAACGCCGTGGGCTATTGCATCGCGGGCACCACGCTGTCGCTGACGCTGGCGCTAATGAAGCAACGCAAGGATACGTCCGTGAACTCCGCGACCTTGTTCACCACGCTGACCGATTTCTCCGACAGGGGCGAAGTGGGTGTGTTCCTTGACGACGATTTCGTCGACGGGATCGAGGCGGAAGTCGCACAGAACGGAATCCTCGATTCCTTTTTCATGTCACGGACGTTTTCCTATCTGCGGTCCAACGACCTGATCTATGGCCCAGCCATCAAAAGCTACATGATGGGCAAGGCGCCGCCTGCCTTCGATCTGCTGTACTGGAACGGCGACGGGACCAACCTGCCTGCCAAGATGGCCGTCGAATACCTGCGCGGTCTGTGTCAGGACGACCGTTTCGCCACCGATGGGTTCGAGATTTGCGGCACCACAGTCCATCTCAAGGACGTGACCGTCCCGCTTTGCGCCATCGCCTGCGAGACGGACCACATCGCCGCGTGGAAAAGCAGCTATACCGGCGTGCAAAAGATGGGATCGAAGGACAAGACCTTTATCCTGTCGGAATCCGGTCATATCGCGGGCATCGTCAATCCGCCCAGCAAGAATAAATACGGGCATTATACCAACCCGGAACTGGGGCTGACGGTCGAGGATTGGCGCGACACAGCAGTGCGCCATGACGGGTCATGGTGGCCGCGTTGGGATGCGTGGCTGGCGCAGAAATCTGGCAAAAAGGTGCCCGCCCGCACGCCGGGCGACGCCGATCACCCGGTTCTGGCCCCGGCACCCGGTACCTACGTTTCCGCTAAGTAAGCCAGCGCAAAGCGATTTTTCCGCTTTACAAAAATTTCATGCTGCAGTGCAGAAAAAAGACTTGAAATGCTGCACTGCAGCATGCATATTGGTGTCAGACGAAAACAGCGGATGTTGATCCGCAAACTCAAAGGATTACTCCAATGGCCAAGACCCAAGATTTCACCGCCGTGTTCAAAGACATGATGGGCGCGTTCCCAGTCGACACAAAGGCAATGGAAGACACATTCAAGAACCAGACCGCTCTGGCCGAGAAAATGTCCGCCGTCGCCATCGACGCTGCAGGCAAGTCGACCGAACTGTCCGCAAAGTGGACGCAAGACACGCTGAGCAAGCTGCAGTCGATGGCTTCCGCCAAGACTGAACCAGCTGATTATGCAAAAGCGATGACCGACTTCGCATCGGCATCCGCTGAATCCGCTGCCGAGCATATGGCCGCTTTCGCTGAGATCGCGAAAAAGGTTCAGACGCAGACGATGGAACTGGTTCTGGCCGCTGGCAAGGACATGTCCGAAGAAATGACCGCCGCTGCCAAGAAAGCGACGAACGAGGTGACCGCCGCTGCGAAAAAAGCAACGACCGTCAAGTAAGCCTTTACGAACGGCCCCGCCCTCCCTCGGGGTTTGTTCTGAAAACGGTCCGCATCACGCGGGCCGTTTTTCGTTTGAGGTAGTGCTTTCCTTTTTTGCGGACGCAGCCTAGGCTTCTCTGCAGTGCAACATGTCCGGGGGAGGGCGCGTCTTGGCTGACACCAACAAACCACTGCTTATCAAGCGCTACGCAAGCCGGCGCCTGTATAACACCGAAACCAGCGATTACGTCACGCTCGAAGACATCGCTCTGTTCATCCGCGAAGGCCGCGAGGTCCAGATCGTCGATCTGAAATCCGGCGACGACCTGACGCGGCAATACCTTCTCCAGATCATCGCCGAACACGAAAGCCGCGGCGAAAGCGTGCTGCCTGTCGATGTGCTGACTGATCTGGTGCGCAGCTACACCACGCAGGCCGCGTCTGTGGTGCCGCAATTCCTTGCCGCCAGTTTCGAGATGCTGCGCGAAGGCCAGTCCAAGGCCATGGAAAACATGACCAAGGCCAACCCGATGACCGCGATGCCGGGTTTCGATGCGATGCGCGCCCAGCAAGCCGCGTTCTTCAAGGCGATGACCGGCGGTCTGGTGGGTGCCAGCTCCGGCCCTGCGAAGGAAGGCGACGAGTTGAACGAGATAAAGACCCAGCTTGCCGAGCTTCAGGAGAAGCTGTCGAAGATTAACAAATAGGGTTCAGACCCCCAACCTGTCACGCAGCGCGTACCATGTCATCGCAAGCGTCAGCAGAGGTGCGCGAAACGCGCGGCCGCCCGGAAAGCTGGGCACCTTGAGACCGGCAAGCGTGTCGAAACGGTCTGCTTGGCCGGCCACAGCCTCGGCCATTACCTTGCCTGCCAGACCCGACAGCGCCACACCATGCCCCGAAAAGCCTGCGCCCGACAGCACATTGGGGGCGACCCGCTGGATCGCGGGCAGGCGGGTCATCGTGATGCCAAGGGTTCCGCCCCAGACATAATCCACCTTCACCCCGTCCAGTTGGGGAAACAGGTTCGTCATCCGCTGGATCAGTGCGGTGCTGATGTCACGCGGAAAGCCGATTGAATAGCTTTCGCGCCCGCCGAACAGGAAACGGTTATCCTCGGACATGCGATAGTAATTCACGACGAACTTGCTGTCCGCCACGGCGATATCGCGCGCAAGCACGTCGCGCGCGCGATCCCCCAAGGGTTCCGTCGCGCAAACGAACGAATTGATCGGCATGACCTTGGCCGCGACAGCGCTGTTGATACTGGGCATATAGCCATTGCCCGCCATGATGACATGCCGCGCCTTGACCCGGCCTTGGCCTGTCTGCACGACTGCGGGATCACCATTGACGATGCCAGTAACTTCGGAGCGGTCATAGATCCGCGCGCCCGCCGCCTCGGCCAGCCGCGCCAGCCCCAGCGCATAGCGCAACGGGTGCAGATGGCCTGCGCCCATGTCGAGCAACCCGCCCTTGTAGAGCGGCGATTTCACCAGATCGCGCATCGCGTCAGGGCTGAGTTTTTCGATCTGGTCATAACCATAGGTCTGCGCCAAATACTCGGCATCGGCGTCATAATCGCGCGCCTCGGACGCGGAATAATAGCCGTGTGCCACACCCGGCTTGTACTGCGCTTCGGGGATATGATCCGCACAGGTCTGGCGGACATCGGCCTTGGCCTCCTCGGCCAGCGCCCAGAGGGCTGCGGCATTGCCCGCCCCCAGTTTGCGTGCAAGGCTCTGCTGGCTGGCGTTAAAGCCGGTGCCGACCTGACCGCCGTTGCGCCCCGACGCGCCGAAGCCCGCACGATGCGCATCCAGCACGACGACATCGAGCCCCTTTTGCGCCAGATGCCACGCCGCTGACAGGCCGGTATAACCCGCGCCGATCACGCAGACATCGGCCACGGTTTCCCCGAAAAGGGCAGGGCGTTCCGCAGGCAGGTCGGTGCTGGCGACATACCAGCTTTTCGGCATCTGGCCGGGACGGTCGTTTCGGTAAAGCGGGTTCATACGTTCAGCAACAGATGTTCACGCTCCCACGGGCTGATGACCTGCAGGAATTCCTTGTATTCCAGCCGCTTGACGATGGAATAGACGCGCGCGAAATCCACCCCGAGCACGGCCTGCAATTCCGTGGCCTCGTCAAACAGATCAAGCGCGTCGGACAAAGACCCCGCGATCTCGGATTCGGATTCGTAGGCTTCCCCGACCCAGCGCTTGTCGGGCCGGATCTCGTTCTTCAGCCCCAGATAGCCGCAGGCCAGCGAGGCAGCGATGCACAGATAGGGGTTGCAATCCATCCCCGGCAGGCGGTTTTCGATCCGGCGCGCACCGGGGTCGGAAATCGGGATGCGGATGCCCGTGGTGCGGTTGTCGCGGCCCCATTCAAGGTTCACGGGCGCGGCCGAATCCGGCACATAGCGGCGGTAGCTGTTCACATAGGGTGCGATCACCGCGATGGCGCTGGGCATATGTTCCTGCAAGCCGCCAATGAAATGGAAGAAGGCGTCGGTTTCGCCGCCCCCCGGTCCGGTAAAGATATTGCGCCCTTTTTCGTCGATCACCGAATGGTGGACATGCATGGCCGAGCCCGGTTCGCCTTCGATCGGTTTGGCCATGAAGGTGGCGAAACAATCGTGTTTCAGCGCGGCCTCGCGGATCAGGCGCTTGAAATAGAACACTTCGTCGGCGAGCTTGATCGGGTCGCCATGGCGCAGGTTGATTTCTAGCTGGCCAGCGCCGCCTTCCTGCGCGATGCCGTCGATCTCGAATCCCTGGATTTCGGCATATTCATATATGTCGTCGATGACAGGGCCATAATCATCCACGGCGGTCATCGAATAGGCCTGCCGTCCGGCGGCGGGGCGTCCGGTGCGGCCCATCATCGGTTCAATCGCCTTGGCGGGGTCGATATTGCGCCCGACCAGATAGAATTCCATCTCGGGGGCAACGACGGGCGTCCAGCCTTCGGCCTTGTAGAGGTCCACCACGCGCCGCAGCACGTTGCGCGGCGAAAAGGCGACAGGCTTGCCTTTCTGGTCATAGGCGTCGTGGATCACCTGCAAGGTGCCATCGGCGGCCCAAGGGGCGGCGGTCGCGGTGGACAGGTCGGGTTTCAGGATCATGTCGGGTTCCAGAAAACCGTCCGGCCCCGATGCTTCGCCCCAGTCACCCGTGATGGTCTGGAAGAAAATCGAATTCGGCAGATGGAAATGTGTCTGCTTTTCCCATTTGCCCGCAGGTACAGCCTTGCCGCGCGCAATGCCCGGCAGGTCGGCGATGACGCATTCGACCTCGTCCAGCCGGTTGGCTTCGAGATAGGCCATGGCAGCGGCGGGGATTTTGTCTGTCCAGCTCATGCCAGCTCTCTTTCCTTGAAAAACTGCGCGATCTGGGTGGCAAGGCGGCCACTGTCGACCGGCTTGTCCAGATCGTCGCGCACCTGCGCCAACTGCGCGTCGGGCACATTGCCGGGCCCCCGATAGGTGACCAGCCCGTCGATGACCTGTGTGTCAAATTCAGGATGTGGCTGCACGGTGAAAATCCGGTTGCCATAGACCAGTGCGGCATTGGTGCAGAAGTCGTTGCTGCCGATGACGGTCGCGTCTTTTGGCAAGGTCACGACCTGATCCTGGTGCCACGCGTTCAGCGCGTAATCATGGCCGTTGATCTGATAATTTTGCCGCCCGACCGCCCAGCCACCTTCGAATTTCGACACCTTGCCGCCCAAGGCCTGCGCGATGATCTGGTGGCCGAAACACACACCAACCAGCGGAATACCGGCGGCATAAATCTCGCGGATCAGCGCCTCAAGCGGGGGAATGAACGGATGATCCTCGTAGGCGCCATGCTTGGAGCCCGTGATCAGCCAGCCATCGCAATCTGTGATCGCCGCAGGAAAATCCATGTCCACGACGTTGTAGACCACGAAGGTGAAGTCATGGCCATCCAGAAGGCGTTGGAACAGATCGCTGAAATCGCCAGTGGTCGGGCGTAATTCGTCCGGCGCGTGCCCTGTTTGCAGGATGCCGATTTTCATGTTTTCACCATGTGTTGGGTTTCGCCGCTAAACTACCCTGCCGTTGATATTGCCGCAAGCGGGGACCGTCAGACCGTATCGAGGTAGAGTTCCAATTGCTGTTCCTCGGACAATTCGGCGAAGTAATGCAGTTCCTGCCGCTTGGTCATGACGAAATTGTCCACCAGCGTGTCGTCGAAAATGCGCCGCGCCAGCGGACTGTTCTCGAAGGCGTCGATCGCGGCGGCCCATGTGTCGGGGATCTGGGCCAGATCCTGATCATAGGCATTGCCGAAAATCGGTGGCGGCGGTGTCAGGTCATCTTCGATCCCGATCAGGGCGGACCCCAGCACACCGGCCAGGAACAGATAGGGGTTCACATCGCCGCCCGCGACGCGGTGTTCCACGCGGCGTGCCTTGAAACTGCCGCCCGGCACGCGCACGGATGCGGTCCGGTTGTCATAGGCCCAGCACACACCCGTCGGGGCGTGGCTTTCGGGGACCAGCCGTTCATAGGAATTGCCATGCGGGGCAAAGATCAGCGCAAGGTCGGGGATCCCCTTCAGGCAACCCGCGATGGCATTGTGCAGGATGCGCGTGCCTTCGAACGTGTCATTGGCCATCAGGTTGTTTCCGTCCGCATCCACGACAGAGAAATGCGTATGCAGCCCGTTGCCGGCGTATTCCTCGTAAGGTTTCGCCATAAAGCTCGCGGCCATCCCGTGATTGCGGGCCAGACCACGCACCAGCATCTTGAACAGCCATGCATCATCGGCTGCCTTCAGCGCGTCAGGGACATGTTCGAGGTTGATCTCGAACTGGCCCATCCCGACCTCGGAAATCGCGGCCTCGGCGGGAATGTTCATCGCGTCGCAGGCGTCATAAAGATCGTTGAAGAATACATCGAAGGCATCAAGCGCGCGCAAGGACAGGATTTCCGCCCCCGGACGGCGCTTGCCCGACCGTGGTGAACGGGGCTGGCGGATACCGTCGCCGCTGTCATCGACCAGATAGAATTCCATTTCCGTGGCGACCACAGGCGTCAGCCCGCGCGCCGTGTATTTTTCCAGCACCCGCGCCAGCGCCTGCCGCGGATCGCCGGCAAAGGGCGTGCCATCCTCGTGGAACATCCACATCGGCAGCAGGGCGGACGGGCTGTTCAGCCACGGCATCGGCACATAGCCGCGCTCGGTCGGCATCAGCACGCCGTCGGGATCGCCTGCTTCGAACACCAGCGGGCTGTCCTCCACATCCTCGCCCCAGATATCGAGGTTGAGGATTGAGAACGGGAACCGCGTCCCCTCTTCTTCGAGCTTGGCCGCGAATTTGCGCGGCACACGTTTGCCCCTTGCCTGACCATTCAGGTCTGCGGCCCCGCAACGCACGTTGCGGACCTCGGGACGATCGTCGATCCAGCTCATCTGATTACCTGTGGTTTGAAACGCAGCTTTGCGCGCACGTTCTGGGGAAGATGGCGGTTCAACCGGCCATTGACCAGCCCGAAAATGCTGATGATGACCAGCGTCAGCAGGATGAAATAGCCCGCCAGAATGGGGTAGGGGATGAACGGGTTGAACGTCTTGTCCGCGAAATACCGTGCATAGTAAAGCGCGTCGCCGCGTTGCTGGATCGCGGGAAAGCCCGAAAAGAACACCAGCGTCGTCGCGTGGAACAGAAAAATCGCCTCGTTCGTATAGGCGGGCCAGGCAAGGCGCAGCATCGTGGGCCAAGTGATCCGCCGGAATCGCGCCCAGCCGGACAGGCCGTAAGCGTCGGCAGCCTCCAGATCGCCTTTGGGGATGGATTGCAGAGCGCCATAGAAAATCTCGCCCGAATAGGCGGCGGTGTTCAGGAACAACACGACCAGCGCGCCCAGCCAGGCGGATGTAAACGGGTCAAAGAATGGCGACAGGCCCTTGAGGCTGAGAAACAGGAAATATGCGAAAAAGAACTGGATGAACAACGGCGATCCGCGGAACAGGAAGATGAACCACCCCGATGCCTTGCGGATCACCACGTTGCGCGACGCCTTGCCGACGGCTACGGCGGTCGCAAGGAAAAAGCCGGTGCAGAGCGCCACGACACCGAAATAGATATTCCAGATCATGCCCGACCCGATCAGCGTGAATTGCTGGCAGAGCGTAAAGTCGCGCTGTGGCAGCAGCCGTTCGCCTAGCCCCTGACTGCGCAGCCCGTAATCGAGGATCGTTTCCCAACAGCTCATGCGGCCGCCTTGCGCTGGGCTTCGCCTGCGGCGGTAGCCTGCCCGAATGTCAGCCGCGCCATGATACGGTCCAGCACGACCTCGGACACTTTGGTAAAGCAAAGATAGAAGATCAGCAGCGCCAAGAAATACCATTGCCGCCAGTCGGGGTGCGGATAATCGGTGAACCGGGGCTGGGCCGCGCCGCCCAGTTCGCGCGCCCAATAGACGATGTCCTGAATGCCCAAAAGGAACAAGAGCGGCGTGGCCTTGATCAGCACCATCCACAGGTTCGACAGGCCGGGCAGCGCATAGACCCACATCTGCGGCACCAGCACCCGCCAGAACGTCTGGCGCTGGCTCATGCCATAGGCTTCGGCGGTCTCCAGCTGGCCGCGCGGCACGGCGCGCATCGCGCCGAACAGGACATTTGCGGCGAAAGCACCGAACACGATGGCAAAGGTCAGCGCGGCGACAAGGAAAGCGTAACTGTCATGCACCCATTGCGGCGAATTGCCCAAAGGCAGTTTGGCGGCCTGACAGACGACGAAATCATTGCCTTGCCAGACGGCCTGATCCCAGTCGGGGCATTTGATCCGGTGACGGACGTATTCCAGCGCCTGATCCAGCGCGATGACGAAAAACAGAAAAAACGCGATATCGGGCACGCCGCGCACGATGGCGATGTAGGTCTTGCCGAACCAGCGCAGCGGGGCCACGGCACTGCGCGCGGCGGCGGCACCGGCAAATCCGAAGGCAAGTGCGGTGGGCGCAGTCAGGGCCAGCAGCAATAGCACGGTGCCGACAGCATAATAGATCTCCATATGCTTGCCAGTCGTGAGGTAGCAGGCAAACCATTGGAATGTCTCCAATGTCGCAGGATCTGTGCAAAAGCTGAAAATGGCGGGACCGCACTATCTGGGGGTGAGGCCCCGGCGCAATGGCCGGGGCGCAGGTCGTTTAGAACGTGGCCGAGCCGGGCAGCCATTTGGTGATCAGTTCGTTCAGGCTGCCATCGTCCTTCATGGACTGGATCGCCGCGCTGAAGGTGTCGCGCAGTTCGGTGTCCGACTGGCGCACGCCCAGACCGATACCGCCACCGATCAGCACGTCGTCACCGACAAAGGACAATTCGGCATCGGATTCCGCGATGGGTTCAAGAAACGCCTTGTCGGCCAGAACGGCATCCGCCTCGCCATTGCGGACGGCCGAGATGGTCTCATCCGGGGTTGCGAATTCCAGCAGCGTCGCACCGGCCATGCCCGTGACATAGCTGGCCTGGATGGTGCCGGATTGTGCGGCGATCACGGCGTTGTCCAGATCAACCTCGGCCAAGGCAAGGAAGGCGGATGGATCGGGCTGGGTGTAGGGGTCGGAAAAGTCGATGACTTCGCGGCGCTCTTCGGTGATCGACATGCCCGCGATAATCGCATCATAGTTGCCGGACACGAGGTTCGGAATGATGCTGTCCCAGTCGTTGGTGACCCATGTGCAGTTCAGTTCGGCGCGCGCGCAAAGCTCGTCACCCAGTTCGCGCTCGAACCCGTCGACTTCGCCTGCGTCGTTGATGAAGTTGTATGGAGGATAGGCGCCCTCGGTGCCCAGACGCACCACGTCTTGCGCCATCGCCATGCCGCCCAGAAGGGCCATGGTTGCAGTTGTAACGATCAGTTTGTTCATCATACTTCTCCCGTTGATGATTATGCGACTGTTGCGGACAGAAATCCGCGCAGTCTTTCCGTTGTCGGATTGGCGAAAAGCGCGTCAGGCGCGCCTTGTTCTTCGATGCGGCCCTGATGCAGGAACACGACATGGTCGCTGACATCGGCCGCAAGGCGCATGTCATGCGTGACGATGATCATGGTGCGCCCTTCGGTGGCCAGATCCTTGATCACGCGAACCACCTCTTGTTCGAGTTCGGGATCAAGCGCGCTGGTGGGTTCGTCGAACAGCAGCGCCTTGGGTTCCATGCAGAGCGCGCGTGCAATCGCCGCGCGCTGTTGCTGGCCACCCGACAGCTGTGCCGGATAGGCGTCGCATTTGTCGCCGATTCCGACCTTGTCCAGATAGGCGCGCGCCGATGCCTCGACCTCGGCCTTGGGGCGTTTGAGAACGGTGACAGGCGCTTCCATCACATTCTGCAGAATCGTCATATGCGCCCAGAGATTGAACTGCTGGAACACCATCGACAGGTTCGTGCGGATGCGGATCATCTGCGCGTGATCGCCGGGGCGGCGGTTCAGGCCCGTGCCTTTCCAGGTCACCGCCTCGCCACAAAAGATCACATCGCCTTGCTGGCTGTCCTCCAGCAGGTTGGCGCAACGCAGCAAGGTGGATTTGCCCGACCCCGACGACCCGATCAGCGATACGACGTGACCAGCGGGGGCTGTGATGTCGACGCCCTTCAGCACTTCGAGCGACCCATAGGATTTATGCAGGTCGCGAATCTCGATCACAGGGACGCTGTTGGACACGTTCGGGCTTCTTTTGTTGTTCCGCCTCCGATTAGGCCCGCTTTTCGCGCCGTTTGCAACGGTTTGGTGAAGGTTGACGATACGTCAGGCCAAAACCGCCTCGGGTTCGGGCGGCAGGGGGATATCATAGGCATCCGGCGAAAGCGGCATGACGCCGCGCAGGCCAAGTGTCTGGCGGTGACTTTCGGGCAGGGACGCGACAGCGGCGGTGATCGCGGCCAGATAAGGTGCGGCATCCTGCCCCGCACGGGTGATCAGCGTCATGCAGGGGCTGGCGGGCGTGGTGCCGATGACCTTGACCTGTCCCGTCAGCGGATCGTCCTGCTGGGCCATCCACCATGTCTGCGCGTCGATGGCCGCGAAATCGGCAGCACCCGTCGCCACAGCCTTGATGCTGGCGGCATGGCTGCCGGTGACCAGCGGGGCGGCAAACAGGAACCCCTGATCCGCCGCCCATTGCTGCGCCGCTCCATAGCCCGATTGCGAAAGAAGGGCGCTGGCGGCCATGTGGCGACCGCGCAGATGGCGCAGGTCCGATATGGCGCTGTCCCGATGCACGATGAAAACCGAATTGTAATACCCCGGCGTGCAGCCGGGCAGGCCGTAATCCATTGCGGCAATCGGTGTCACATGGTCGCGGAACTGCGCACGATAGGGCAGGTTGCAGATCTGGCCCAGCACCAGATCGGGATGCGCCCAGCTTGCCTCGAAATCGATGTTCTCGTCCAAGGCGTCAGGCGCAGGCAGGCCGTGGTCGCGCAGGCCAACGCGGATCAGCGCCCAGAGGGCGTGATGCGCCGCCATGTTGGCAGGGCGCAGGTACATCGGCAGGCTGGCGATCATGATGGCGTGACGCGCAGCCGTGCCGCATTGCTGTCCTGATCGGTGATCCCCAGCAAGGACGCGGTCATCCGCATCATGCTGTCCTCGTGTTCGTCGCGCACGCCGTCGGCCATGACGACCCGCCACAAAGCCTCAATCACGGACAGGCGCTGTTCGTAGGCCACGGCATCCTTGATTGCACGGGTAAAACGGACGGTGTCGGGGGCTTCCGCCTCCAGCGCCTCGCAATCGGCGCGCAGCGTCGCGGCCTCTGCCTCGGTCAAGGCATAGCGGGACATCATGGTCCGGTCGATCTGGGCCTTTTCGGATGGATCGTACCTGCCGTCCGTGCGCGCGATACGCACCAGAAGCGCGCCGAGCGCCACACGCGCATCGGGGTCGGACAGGGGCTGCGGGGCGGGGGCGGTCATACGCCTGATCAGGTCTGCAAACATGGCAATTACATAAGACGTTTTGCTGCCGGAACAAACATCAATTCTGCATGAGGTGCTGGCGGAACATCGCTGACAGGCGCGCGGCCTCGTGCTGGAGCCCGTACGGCGGGTTCACCACGAAGAGGCCAGAGCCGACCATGCGATGCCCCGGGCGGGCCGGGGGAAATGTCACTTCATGCCGGAATCCTTCGGGGAATGCGTCCTGCAAGGCGCGCAGCATCGGCTTGTGCGGACCATCGGTCAGGACCGGATACCACAGCACCAGAACGCCCACGCCCCATTTGCGATGCACCTTGGCCAGAAGTGGTGGGATCGTGTCGTAATCCGCCTTCACCTCGAAACTGGGATCGACCAGCATCAGCCCCCGGCGCGGATCTGGCGGGGACAGCGACAGCGCCATCTCGAATCCGTCGCGCTGGCGGAACACGCCGCCATATGGCGCCATCGTGATGGCAAGGGCCGCGTATTCCTGCGGGTGCAGTTCGGCCAGATGGATGCTGTCCACCGGGCGCAGCATTTCCGCGGCAACCAATGGTGATCCGGGATAGGCCTGCGTGCCATATTTCGCCCGGATACGTCCGAGCACGGCCCGGTAAGGATGATCCGGCGCGAACCAGTCGGCGGCGACGGCGATCCCCTTCGCCGCCTCGCCGGTTTTGACGGCGGCGTCATCGGTCAGATCATAAAGCCCGCGTCCGGCATGGGTTTCCAGATAGGACAGGGGTTTGTCCTTTTGGGTCAGATAATCGAGCATCCACGCAAGCAGGCTGTGTTTTTGCACATCTGCGAGGTTGCCGGCGTGATACGCATGTTGATAGGACAGCATGACATGAAACCTTTGCTTGGGCTGATCCGTGCCTATCCTTGTGTGATGGTCGTGCCAAGCCGCTCGCCTCTGGGCTTGGGTCGTTTATCCGAGGATGAGGCATTTACGAAAGGTAAACTATGCGTGGCATTTTCATCGTGGCCCTGTGCTGTCCCACTTTGGCCTTGGCGCAATCCGAAAACGAGATCGGGTTGACCATCGGCCTTGGCGTGCAATCGGCTCCGTCCTATTTCGGCGCCGACAGCAACGATGTTGGGCCGACCGGCAGTTTTGCGCTTGATCAGCTGGATTTCAACGGACTGTCGGTGGGCAGTGGCGCGGGGGCCGGGTTCAGCTTTGGTGGTTCGTTGCGCTATATCGCCGCGCGAGAGGCGGTGGATCACAGCGAATTGCAGGGATTGACCGATATCGACGCCGCCATCGAATTGGGCGGCGGGCTGCGGTACGTCGGCCAGAATTTCGACGCCTTCGCCAATCTGCGCAACGGATTTGGCGGGCATGACAGCGTGGTTGCAGATTTCGGGATCGATTTCATCCAGCCGCTGGGGTCGCAATGGGAATTGCGCGCCGGTCCGCGCGCGCTTTGGGGCAGCGAAGATTATGCGCAAACCTATTTCGGTGTGACCGAGGCGGAAAGCAACGTCAGTGCTTTCGCGCAATACGACGCGGGCGCAGGCTTGGTCCGTGCCGGACTTGCCGCGAGCCTGACCTATCAGGCGACACCCGACTGGGGCGTGGTCGGCAGGGTCCTCTACGAGGAATTGCAAGGCGATGCCGCGGGCAGCCCTATTGTGCAGCGCAAGGATCAGACCAGCGTCAGCCTTGTGGTGACACGGCGGGTGTCGTTCGGGTTTTGACGGCCAGAGGCGCGTGACCCCTGACGGCCACGCCCCTCCTGCCGCCTGCCAGCGCCCGACAAAGGAACGCGGTGATAGCAGTGTTGGTCGGACGGCGCTGGGGACTTCAAAAAAGTTGCGTATCGTGCCTTCTTGGTGTCAGGCGTGGGATTGTTAAGGCTGACGTGTTTGCGCGGTATTGATTGCACCGAAGGTCTCGGCACGGCACAGTAGGTCTCAACACTTGAAGTTGCAGTGGAATCAAGAGTGCAATCTAAGAAATATCTTTTCTTGACTGCCGTCGTGCTGGGTATCTGTAGCCTCGTCGCTCAGGCAGAGCAAACTCTGAGCGCGGTTAATCCCGATCTGCGTGCTGCCGCATTGGCCTGGCTGCATGCGGAGGAGTCGACTGACGCACTGGTTGCGCTGGCAACAATCGCAGCAGAGGGGAACTCCGCGGCGAGGGGGTTAGTGAATACGATTGATCGCAGGTTTGGGCATATCGATTTTCTGGACATGAGCAGGGAAGAACGGCGGGCTTTGCTGCTGCCTGATCAGGGTCAACCTGTCTCTTCCCTCAGTGTTTACCGTGACACAGCGACACTCGACCTCC
Source organism: Yoonia vestfoldensis DSM 16212 (assembly GCF_000382265.1). Classification (GTDB taxonomy): domain Bacteria; phylum Pseudomonadota; class Alphaproteobacteria; order Rhodobacterales; family Rhodobacteraceae; genus Yoonia; species Yoonia vestfoldensis. The sequence continues at coordinate 228,080 of NZ_KB907975.1, read as the reverse complement.
TGGGTGAGGCACATCAACGCATGACAGACGCGACGACGCCAGAAGAGTGGATATCCGGCGCGCAAATGCTGCTGGATGCGGGGCTGACTGAACCGCTTATCGACCAAACGCGGGGCTTGTCTGGCTTTCATTCAACCCGACCTGAGATCGACATTCCGGCGATGAAATTCATCGAAAGCCAGTTTGGGGATGACCCGACGATCCGGTCACATATGTGGGGGTCCGTCTGACTGATCAGGCTATGATCTACTATCCTCATTTAAATGATCCGGAGAGGCGCGACGCGCTGATCGCCAGTTGGGACGGGATGCCGTGGACTGCGCAAGAACGAGACAGCTTTTTGCATGCGCTGGCAGATGGCGAGTGGGCAGCTTTACGGATAGCCTCGGTCATGTTCTCTTTTGCACAGGACGCTAACCAAGAGTTGCTGCCCCCACCCGACCAAGACCTACAGCGCTTTATTGATATGGTCAGGTCCGCCTTCTGGCGCGGGTCGCGCGCCGACTTAATCATCAGCGACGCCGACCTTGACACTCTGGGATCATTTATCTTTGAAGATGCCGGACGGTCCTATGACCTTCAGCCAATCTTGAACAGTTGCGCCATGCATTGCACTGACAGCGTGAACATCTGCCTTGCGTCGGGCGCTTTGGGCCGACTGGATCAGTTGATCCGCAACCAAGGCCGGTGGGAGCCTGTCATCACGCTACAGGAATATGCATCGTCCGCCCGCGCAGCAAGGGAACTGACCTATCGGTATGGTGAGGTGCGCATGTCCCCCGAAGCAAGGCCAGAGACCATTTCGATGCCGCAATGCTACAGGGATGCGGCACTGGCTTCGGTGAACTCGCAGTAGGTGCTCCTCACACCAACCGCGACATCTCCACCGCCGCGCGCACGAAATCTGCAAACAGCGGGTGCGGCGCAAAGGGTTTCGACTTCAACTCGGGGTGGAACTGCACGCCGATGAACCACGGATGGCCTTTCCATTCCACGATCTCGGGCAGTTTGCCGTCAGGGGACATGCCCGAGAACATCAGCCCTGCGTTTTCGAGCCGCTCGCGGTATTTTGTGTCCACCTCGTAACGGTGGCGGTGGCGTTCCTCGATCGTGGTGGTGCCATATATCTCTGCGACCTTCGAGCCGTCCTTCAGACTGGCGGTATAGGCACCGAGGCGCATCGTGCCACCTTTGTCGTCATCGGCCTTGCGCGCGACGGTATGGTTGCCCTGCACCCATTCCTTGAGGTGATAGACCACAGGTTCGAAGCGCTTGCCGCCTGCCTCGTGGTCGAATTCCTCGGAACCTGCCTTGGACAGGCCGGCCACGTTGCGCGCGGCCTCGATCACGGCCATTTGCATGCCAAGGCAAATGCCCAGATAGGGGATGTTCTTTTCGCGGGCGAATTGCGCCGCCTTGATCTTGCCCTCGGTACCGCGTTCGCCAAAGCCGCCGGGGACCAGAATGGCGTGGTAGCCTTCCAGATAGGGTGCGGCGTCCTCACGGTCGAACAATTCCGCATCGACCCATTCGATCTTGACCTTGACGCGGTTGGCCATGCCGCCATGGGTCAGGGCCTCGGCGATGGATTTATAGGCGTCTTCCAACTGGGTATATTTCCCGACGATAGCGACTTTCACATGGCCTTCGGGGTTGTGGATGCGGTCGTGGACGTCATGCCACATCGCGAGGTTCGGGGCAGGGGCGGGGGAGATGTCGAAGGCATCCAGCACCGCTTGGTCCAGCCCCTGTTCGTGATAGGCGAGCGGGGCCTCGTAGATCGATTTCAGATCATAGGCCGCGACGACAGCTTCCTTCCGCACGTTGCAGAACAGCGCGATTTTTTCGCGTTCCTTTTCGGGGATCGGATGTTCGGATCGGCAGACAAGGATGTCGGGCGCGATCCCGATGGATTGCAGTTCCTTGACGCTGTGTTGGGTCGGCTTGGTCTTCAATTCGCCGCTGGCGGCCAGATAGGGCAGCAGCGTCAGGTGCATGAAGATGCATTGACCGCGCTTCTTATCATGTGAAAATTGGCGGATCGCTTCGAAGAACGGCAGGCCCTCGATATCGCCGACTGTGCCGCCGATCTCGCAGAGCATGAAATCGACCTCGTCTTCGCCGATCTTCAGGAATTCCTTGATCTCGTTGGTGACGTGCGGGACGACCTGGATCGTCTTGCCCAGATAGTCGCCACGCCGTTCCTTTTCGAGAACAGTGGAATAGATGCGCCCCGAACTGACCGAATCCGTCTTTCGCGCAGGCACGCCGGTAAAGCGTTCGTAATGGCCAAGGTCGAGATCGGTTTCCGCCCCATCATCGGTGACGAACACCTCGCCATGTTCGAACGGCGACATCGTGCCCGGATCGACGTTCAGGTAAGGGTCCAGCTTGCGCAGCCGGACCGAGAACCCGCGCGCCTGCAACAGCGCCCCAAGGGCGGCCGAGGCCAGCCCCTTGCCCAAGGAAGACACAACGCCGCCAGTGATGAAAATGTAACGTGCCATAGGCGGCTGCCCCCGTGAAAAGTCCAGAATAAGTGGGAAAGCGACCCGTTAAAATCGCATCATCACGGGGTTTGACCCATAGTGGATTCGGTGCGGTTACGCAACCTCGTGACGCAAGATCATGTTGCCGACCGTTGCAGGCCAGCCATGTCTTGTGGTCAGTCGCCCGCTGGCAGCAAGGGTTCTTCCGCCGGAGACGGCGGCAACAGGCTTTCGCCAAGGTCGGGGACCGAGACAGGCGCGCTCAGGTCCGCACCGCCGACGCGGTCAGCCACCGATGATCCCGCCGTGTTGCCAGCCGCGATCAAGGTCAGGGTGATCGAGGTCGCGATGAAAGCCACGGCCAGCATCCATGTGAATTTGCTGATCGCCGACGCAGGCGGGCGGCTGTTCGCCGTGCCGCCACCGCCGCCCATCCCCAAGCCACCACCTTCGGACCGCTGCAACAGAACGGTACCGATCAGGCTGAGCGCCAGGATCAGGTGGATGATGAGGACGACGTTTTCCATTTCTTGCCTTTCGGGGCTTGCGCACTGGCGCGTATCTAAAAGCAGACAGCGCCCCCCGCAACCCCTGTTGTCTTTTCACAGCGTCGGCAGGGAGTCACGGTTCATCCACATCATCGACATCGGCCTGGCCGCTCAGCTTGCGCCGCACGATGGACCAGCTCAGCCCGATGGCCAGCACCAGCGACAGGGTCAGGATGGCGAGCCACGTGTTCACGGTCGGGTCAGACAGGCTGATCAGCCCCTGATCGAACAGCACCCAGATGGTCGTGCCGACGACGGCGGTAATCAGCACCATCCCGAACACCCCGATCGATCGCAGCGTCGCGCGCAGATAGATGATGTAGCCCACCAGCAGGATCAGCCCTGCCAGAACCGTCAGCGGCAGTTGCGTGTCGTAGTGCGTCATGCCCCAGCGGACGAAGTTCCACTCGGTCGGGTTGTAGGTCAGTGCGAGCAGGCCGAACGCGAAGATCCAGCGGATGATGAAACCCATTGTCGGCCTTTCCTTTGTCCGCCCAGACCATGCCGCCCGCGTGGGGCGCTGTCCAGCGCTACGGCGCAACTTTCCGGTTTCGCGCCTGCGCCCGCATCGCTATAGGAGGCGTCGGGTCACGAAAGGACAGTTCTATGGCAAATGTGGTGGTCGTCGGTGCCCAGTGGGGCGATGAAGGCAAAGGCAAGATTGTGGACTGGCTGTCCGAACGGGCCGATGTCATCGCCCGCTTTCAGGGCGGACACAATGCAGGCCACACGCTTGTCATCGACGGGACGGTCTACAAGCTGCATGCACTGCCTTCGGGTGTGGTGCGCGCGGGCAAGCTGAGTGTGATCGGCAACGGCGTGGTGCTCGACCCGTGGCATCTGCTCAAGGAAATTGAGACTCTGCGCGCCCAAGGCGTCGAAATTACGCCCGAGACGCTGATGGTGGCCGAAAACACCCCGCTGATCCTGCCTTTCCACGGCGAACTCGACCGCGCCCGCGAAAACCACAATTCCGTCGCCAAGATCGGCACGACGGGGCGCGGCATCGGCCCGTGCTATGAGGACAAGGTCGGCCGCCGCGTGATCCGCGTCGCCGATCTTGCGGATGATGCGACGCTGGAACTGCGGCTTGATCGCGCGCTAGTGCATCACGATGCGCTGCGCCGTGGGCTCGGCCTCGACCCGATCGACCGCGACGGCGTGTTGCAGCAGCTGCGTGAGATCGCGCCGAAGCTGCTGCCCTACGCCAAGCCCGTCTGGAAGGTGCTCAACGAAAAGCGCAAGGCGGGCAAACGCATCCTGTTCGAAGGGGCGCAAGGCGCGCTGCTCGACATCGATTTCGGCACCTATCCCTATGTCACGTCGTCGAACGTGATCGCAGGGCAGGCGGCGACGGGCGTCGGCATGGGGCCGGGCGCAATTGATTTCGTGCTGGGCATCGTCAAGGCCTATACCACCCGCGTCGGCGAAGGCCCGTTCCCGACCGAACTGCTGGATGCCGACGGCGAACGCCTTGGCACACGCGGCCACGAATTCGGCACCACCACCGGGCGCAAGCGCCGTTGCGGCTGGTTCGATGCCTGCCTGCTGCGCCAGACCTGTGCGACGTCGGGCGTCAACGGCATTGCGCTGACCAAACTCGATGTGCTGGACGGTTTCGACGTGCTGAAAATCTGCGTGGGCTACGATCTGGACGGCGAACGGCTGGACTATCTGCCCACCGCCGCCGACCAACAGGCGCGCTGCACCCCGATCTACGAGGAAATCGAAGGTTGGTCGCAATCCACCGAAGGCGCGCGGTCCTGGGCCGACCTGCCCGCGCAGGCGATCAAATACGTCCGCCGCATCGAAGAGTTGATCGATTGCCCGGTCGCCCTAGTTTCCACTTCACCCGAACGCGAGGACACGATCCTCGTGACAGATCCTTTCGCTGACTGAGGCCGATGACCTACAAGAACCGCAAACGACTTGCCCTTTTCGTGCTGGTGATCGGCCTGCCTGTCTATATCGTCTTTGCCGTCACGATCATGAGCAACATGATGACCGATGCGATCCGCTTGCCGTTGTGGATCGAGCTTGTCGTCTATGTCGCACTTGGGATCGGGTGGGCGTTTCCACTGAAATGGGTGTTCAAGGGGATCGGCCAGCCCGACCCCGAACCCCGCGACCGCAACTAGCCAAGACAGACTCCCGCGCTGGCCTTTTTCGTCCATTGGCGCGGGCCACGAAGGACTATACGGCAAACGGCTGCTTGTTGTTTGTCAGGCCATCGCCGTCGCCTCAATCTCGAACAGCAGTCCGGGCGCCGCGAGACGTGTCACCCCCAGGAGGGTCATCGGCGGGGCCACCCGATGCGCACCGAACCGCATGCCCAGCAGATCAAAGTTTTTGAGCGCTTCATCGACGTCGGTTGCATAAACGCCGAGCCTCACGACATTGCTCAGGTCCATGCCCGCGGCCTTCAGAACCGCCTCGAGATTGTCGAGCGCAACGCCGATCTGGCCACGCATGTCGTCGGGATGTTGTGGTGTCCCGTCACTGTCCACGCTGGTTTGGCCCGCGCAGATCACCTGACGGGTCGCCCCGCTGATGATCTCTGCCTGATTGTAGCCCAGCTTGACCGACCAATCCCAAGGGTTCACAGCTTTCCGTTCCATATTGAAAGTCTCCTGTTTTGTGTTCCTGAAAACCGTGTAGATCGAAAAAGTGCCAAAATATGGCACCTTTCATGGTAAGGTGAGTCCATGAATGTTCGCCTCAGACAAGACGCCATCGTGCGCACGCTCCGCCGCAATGGGACATCGACGATCAACAGGTTGGCGCAAGAGGTCGGCACCTCGCGCCGCACCGTGTTGCGTGACATCATTGCGCTGCGGGACCAGGGCTATGTGATCCACTCCGACGTCGGTCGGGGTGGCGGGCTTCAGCTCGATCCGCAGTCGATGCAAACGACGGCCAAGCTCTCTGTGCCTGAAGTTTTCGCCTTGCTGATCAGCGTTGCCGCCATGCGCGCGGCTGGTAACCTGCCGTTCTCGGAACTTGCGGATGCCGGGCTGGCCAAGATCGAAAAATCGCTGCCTGCCGACAAGGTGAAAGACTTGCGCGCCTTTCTCGGCTGTCTGCACATCGGTCAGCTTTCGCCAAGTCAGAACCTGTCGGACATGGGCACGATGGACCGCGACCTGCTACCGGCTTTCGAAACAGCTTTTCTTGACCGCACATTCATCCGCTTTGATTATCGCGATGCGACGGGTAAGCAGACGCAGCGCGAGGTCGAACCGCAGGCCATCCTTATCCTGCCGCCGCTTTGGTATCTTGTCGGATGGGACCTCAAGCGCGAGGGTTTTCGTCACTTCCGCATGGACCGGATCGGCCAGCCAGAGGCTGTTGCGGGAACAAGATTTCGCCGCCGCCACGTGCCTTTTGAAGACGACGTCTGCCCTTACAGCGAATTGCAAAAGCGTTTTGCGTAACAATCATCCACGCACCGCGCTGTCATCCGCGTCAGGCCTCGGTGGTGCGCGACAGCATTGTCATTGAAAAAGGACCCCACCGCGCCTTGGCGGCGAGCCCGCGGCATCAGCCGCGCGCTGTCAGGTCGTCAGGCCGGAACCGGGTGCCGGGTGCCACCTGAAAGCGGCCGTTATCCAGCTTGATGATCCGGTTCTGCCGTAGCAAGCGACCGAAACACCGCAGCCCGTCTTCGCGGGAAATCTCGTCCTCGGTCAGGGTCTGCACCAGTTTCATCACCTGAGGCCGCGAGAAATCGTCCTCGGCAAGCAGAAAGGTGATATAGGCCGCCCCCGCTTCGATCATGTCCTCGAGGTCGGTGGCGGCATGGTCGTCGGCGAATTCGGCAAAACCGACCACACGCGCACCGGCTGTATCCACCTTGGCCGCGATCTGGCGCAGGCGCTGGGATGCCGGGTCTACCGCCTGGGCTGGTTCATCCGCACGCTGTGAAGCAACCAGGCGCAAGGTGGCAGCGGGCCGGGCCGATGCCGGAGGCGTTGTGTCTGCGCGCGTGTCTTGTGCGGCTGCGTCGGGCGCGGACGGTTCGTCGATTTCCGCAATATCGTCGGTCTCGTCCTGATCGGCCCGCACGTCCTCGATGTCGTCCTCGGCCTCGAATTCGCCCAGATCGTGACGATACACCTCGCTCGGGCGCCGTTTCGGGCCGCCATCGTCGCCCAATTGGCGCGCGGCCTCGGTTGCGGCGACGGCTGCCTTGAGCTGCGCAAAGGCGTCCTGTTGGCGACGGCGTTCGGGCTGGTTCAGTTCGGCATCGGTATGCGACAGAATTCGGCTGACGGCAGCATCGGCGGTGCGCGACAATTCATGGCGTCTGTTGCGATCCTCGATTTCGCGCTCGACCTCGGCGACCTCTTCATGCAGGTCCAGATCGTCATCCGCGACCAGATTGGCCAGATGCAGGTCCTCGTCGTCCTCATCCTCGTAGTCATCTGCGTCCAGCAGCGCGGTTTCGGGATTGGTCAGGACCATCGGGGTCTCGTCGGCTTCGGCTTCTGCCTCTGCCTCTGCTGCGGCCTCAGCGACCGCGTCCGTCATGTCGTCATCGCTTTCCAGATCGGTTGGTGCGACAAGATCCTCGGCCTCCTCGCCATCAAGCGCCGCCAGATCGGCGAGGTCCTGCTCATCCTCGAAATCGGCCTCGTCCCAGTTTTCGGTTTCGTCAGGCTCGGCCGCAGACAACGGCGCAGGTGCGATCCCTGCTTCGATTGCGGCAAGATCCGAATTACGCTTGGCCAGCTCCGCCAGACGCTGGGCCAGGGGGTTGACGCCGCTGCGCGGCGCAATCGCGTCTTCCTCGGTGAGGTCTTCGGAATAGTTGTCGGTTGTTTCGGGCACATGCCCGCGGCCTACAACGGCGCGAATACGATCAAGTTTCGCCGAAACGCTTTCGGCATAAAGTGGTCGCTCGTCGTCTTCATCGGCGGCGATGTCGGCGATATCAGGATCAGCGATGTCCTCAACTTCATCGGCGTCATCATCATAGGTCTCGGCCTCGGCAGCCGGTTCCGGTGTCAGCCGCAGTGGCGTCCGGCGCTCGTTGGTGGTGTCGGCGGTCTCGCGCAGGCGCAGGCTCAGCTTGCCGTCGTCCATCTCTGCGTCGACGTCGCCGTCCGACTGATCGCCCGTCAAGCGGGCCAGCGTGTCCATGTCCGGCGCAATCAGCGCAGTGTTCAGGAAGCGGTCATGCCCGGCGAGTTCGTGGAAATACCCGACCACCAGCTTCATCGTCTCAACGCTGTCGTCGAAACCTTCTAGACGGCAGGAGAACGTGCCATATGTGACATCAAGGATCTGGGTCTTATCGGTCATTGGCGTGGTCTTTCGTCGTTGGTCCGCAGGTGTCCGACAGCATGCAGCGGAGATGTGTTCCTATCACATTGTCCCTGCTTTGGGGATCAGAATGTGACCGTTTTGGGGAATGTTTGTGAATTGGGCCGAATATGATGATGCATCAAAGTATTGTTTCCAGCAACAGGGCAATCTGTCTTGTCGGAGGCGCGCCGGTGTCGGATGCGGTCTTTGCCGCCGTTGCGCCCTTCGTGGAAGGCTTTGTCGGCGTGGATGGCGGTGCGGATCACCTGCTGGCGCGCGCGGTTGCGCCGCTCGCCGTGATCGGCGATCTCGACAGCCTGACAGCACAGGCCCGCGCCACATTTTCCGACTGTCTGTGGCATATCCCCGAACAGGAAACGACCGATTTTGAAAAGGCCCTGTCGCGGGTGGACGCGCCACAGATCATCGCGCTGGGCTTTACCGGTGGCAGGTTGGATCACACGCTCGCTGTGCTCAATGTGATGGCGCGGATCCCCGGCAGGCCGGTGTTGCTGGTCGATGCCGATGATGTCTCCTATCTGGCGCCGCAGGGCGACAGCACCATCCACCTGCCCGCAGGCACGCGGGTGTCGCTGATGCCGCTGGGCGATGTGCGGGCGTCGGTATCTGGTGTGGCATGGCCCTTCAGCGATTGGGCGCTGCATCCTGTCGGACGCACCAGCGCGTCGAATATGGCGACAGGCGGCACGGTGCGGATCACAGCACAGGGCCCGCTTCTGGTCACACTGCCGCAGGCGCATCTGCATGCTGTCGTGACAGGCGACGTTCGCGCAGGATGATGTAGAGCCCCGCCGCCACGGTGACACATATCCCGACAGCGGCCAGCCCGTTGGGCAGATCGGAAAAGATCAGCCAGCCAAAGGCGGTGCCAATCGGAATCTCCAGATATTGCATCGGCGCGAGTGTCGAGGCGGGTGCGAACCGCAGGCTCCATGTCATGAACAGATGCGCCAGCGTGCCGATCACGCGCAAGGCCAGCAGCAACCCCCAGCCCGTCGCGTCCAGTGCGACATCGCCGCGTGTGGCGGGCATCAGCAGCAGCACAGGCCCCAGCAAAAGCACCGCCTGCACCCCGCTGATCGCCTGCAACCGGATCGGATCAAGCGCGCGCGCCACGCGGCGCGTCACCATCATGAACAGTGCAAATACCAGTGCGACGCCCAAAGGCAGCAGCGCGGGCGCGCCGACATCGACGAAATTGGGCTGGATCACCAAAAGCGTGCCGATAAACCCCACTGCACAGGCCGCCATGCGCTGGCGGCCGACCTCCTCGCCCATGAAGAAATGGCCGAGGATCAGCATGATGAAGGGCATGACAAAGGCAATTGCCAGCGCGTCGGCCAAAGGCAGATAACGCAGCGCCGAAAACATCAGCCCGATCCCCGTGATATGCAATGCCGTGCGCAGCAGTGTCAGCCCCAGCAAACCGCGCGGCAGCCGCAGGCTTTGCCCGCCTGCCCAGACCAGCGGGACAAGCATCACCGCCTGCACGGCAAAGCGCGCGAACACCAGCACCCCCAGCGCCACGACCCCGCCCAGAAGCTTGGCCATGCTGTCGCCCAAAGGGGCCAGCACGCAAAAGGCCAGCATCAAAAGGACGCCCAGAAAAGGCCGGTCAGTGGTCATGCCCTCAGGCTAGCCCGCGTCCGCTGGCAAGACAACGGATCATCTTCCGAGCCGAAATATCCCCGCGCGGCGCGCCTCCCCGATTGCCTAGCAATTGGGGACATTCACGGCCAGCCCACCCAGCGCCGTTTCCTTGTATTTCACGCTCATATCGGCCCCTGTCTGGCGCATCGTTTCGATCGCGACATCGAGTGCGACCAGATGCTGGCCATCGCCGCGCAGCGCCAGTGACGCCGCCGACACCGCCTTGATGGCCCCCAGCCCGTTGCGTTCGATGCAGGGCACCTGCACCAGCCCCTTGACCGGATCGCAGGTCATTCCGAGGTGATGCTCCAGCGCGATTTCAGCCGCGTTTTCCACCTGTTCCGGCGTTCCCCCCAGCACGGCCGCCAGCCCTGCGGCGGCCATCGCGGCGGCGCTGCCGACTTCGGCCTGACAGCCGCATTCCGCACCCGAAATCGAGGCATTGGTCTTGATCAGCCCGCCCACCGCCGCCGCCGTCAGCAGGAAATCCCCGACGCGGGACGGCGCTGCCCCCGGCACATGGTCGAGCCAATAGCGGATCGTCGCAGGCACGACACCGGCGGCGCCATTGGTGGGGGCAGTCACGACCTGCCCGCCGGCGGCGTTTTCCTCGTTCACGGCCATCGCATAGGTGGACATGTAATCATTGATCGTATGGGGTGCGGTCATGTTCAGCCCGCGTTCGGCCATCAGCGCGGCATAGATCCCCTTTGCCCGCCTGCGCACAGACAATCCCCCTGGCAGGATACCGTCGGTCGCCAGCCCACGGTCGATGCAGGCGGTCATCACCTCCCAGATCCGCGCAAGGCCACGGTCGAGATCGGCGGCGGATATGCGTGTCAACTCGTTGGCGCGTTTCATCGCGGCGATGCTCAGCCCGCTTGCCTGCGCCATCTGCAACATCTCGGCCGCGGTGCGGAACGGATAGGGGACGGCGGGGCCAGCGTCGGTGTCGCGCCCTGCGGCCAGTTCATCCGCCGTCAGAACAAAACCGCCGCCGATGGAATAATAGGTTACTTGCGTGATCACGTCGCCCTGCGCATCGGTGCCCGACAGGATCAGCCCATTGGCATGGCCGGGCAGGGCGGGGCCGTAATCGAACAGTAGATCGGCGGAGGGATCGAACCGCAGCACGCCCAGACCTTCTGGGGCGATGGTGTGCTCTGCCTTGATGCGGGCAAGCTCGGCCTCGGCCCGTGTCGCGTCGTAATCATCCGCGCGCATGCCTGCGAGCCCAAGGATCACCGCGCGGTCCGTCGCATGGCCGACGCCCGTAAAGGCCAGCGAGCCATGCAGCGACGCACGCAGCCCCGTCACACGGAAGGGCAAGGCGCGCAGATGGTCCAGAAACCGTGCGGCCGCGACCATCGGGCCGATCGTATGGGATGATGACGGCCCGATGCCGACCTTGAACATATCGAAGACGGACAGGAACATCGCGGCACCTTTGCTGAGGTCGCATCTTGCTAGCGGTTTTCGCGCGCGGCCCATCCCCCAAAAGCGACAGCCGCCCTGCGGGTTGCGGCAGCGGGGCATTTGTGGTCTCGCACCCCGGCGGCAAACTGCTTATAAGAGCGCAACAAAACCGGAGGCGTGCCATGACCATCGAACTGTCCCCCATCGACACCGCCAAATTCGTCGCGGCCAAACAGGCGACCGAATATGTGCAATCGGGCATGAAGGTCGGTCTGGGCACGGGGTCCACCGCCGCGTGGCTGGTGCAATGTCTGGGCGAATTGGTGCGCGACCACGGCTTGCAGATCAAGGGCGTGCCGACATCGACACGCACCGCGAAACTGGCCCGCGATGTGGGGATCGAGATCATCACGCTGGACGAGGCGAAATGGCTGGATCTGACCATCGACGGCACCGACGAATATGACGACAATCTGAACCTGATCAAAGGCGGCGGCGGCGCGCATCTGCGCGAAAAGATCGTGGCGACCGCCAGCGACCGGATGATCGTGATCGCGGATGCCTCCAAGAAGGTGGCCACATTGGGGGCCTTTCCCCTGCCGGTCGAGGTGCTGCCTTTCGGGATGCAGACCACGCGCGGCCTGATCGAGGAAACGCTGATCGGCGCCGATGTGCTTGGCCGCGACGTGATCCAGCGGATGCAGGGCGATGCGCCCTATGTCACCGACGAAGGCAATTTCATCCTCGATCTGCACCTGCGGCGGATCGGCAATCCGCGTCAGTTGGCGATGGTGCTGAACCAGATCCCCGGCGTGGTGGAAAACGGATTGTTTATCGACATCTGCGATGTTGTGATCGTGGGTCACGGCAGTGGCAAGGTAGAAGTACGCGACATCACTAACGACACCAGCGACGTGATGCAGTTCGATGTGCAGGACGATGACAACCTGTTCGCCGATCTGGCGACCTGACCCCTGCACCGACCCAAGGACTTGATATGACTTTTGACTATGATCTTTTCGTCATCGGCGGCGGCTCCGGCGGTGTCAGGGCGGCGCGCGTGGCCGCGGCGACAGGCGCCAAGGTGGCCCTGGCCGAAGAATTCCGCATGGGCGGCACCTGCGTCATCCGTGGCTGCGTGCCCAAGAAACTGATGGTTTTCGCTTCGACCTATGCCGAGATGTTCGACGATGCCCGCGCCTACGGCTGGGACGTCACCGACGGGCCGTTCGACTGGCCAAAGTTCCGCACGCATCTGCACAAGGAACTCGACCGGCTGGAAGGCATCTATCGCAAATTGCTGGACACTTCCGGTGTCGAAATCTGCGATGCGCGCGCCAGCCTCGAGGATGCGCACACCGTCGCGCTGTCCACGGGCCGGACGGTGACGGCGAAACATATCCTGATCGCGACGGGCGGTCGGCCTGTCGTGCCTGACATTCCGGGGGCGGAACTTGGGATCACCTCGAATGACGTCTTTCTGCTCGATGACCTGCCAAAGTCGATCCTGATCATCGGCGGTGGCTATATCGCGTCGGAATTCGCGGGCATCCTGAACGGGCTAGGCGTGAAGGTGACGCAATTCTATCGCGGCGCACAGATCCTGCGTGGCTTTGATGACGAGGCGCGCGGTCTTGTCGCCGAAGGGATGCGCGAAAAAGGCGTCAATCTGCATCTGGGAACGAACATCGTCGAAATGCGCGCCGCGACGGACGACGATCTTCAGGACGACGGGATGAGCGCGCCGGTCGAAGAAGGCAAGCCTGTGTCGGTCCCGTCCGGCAGGCCGTCAAAGGGGATCTGGGTCAAGGCCACCAATGGCAAAGAAGCCATCTTCGATCAGGTGATGTTCGCCACCGGTCGCGCACCCAATACCGAAAACATGGGGCTGCAGGATGCGGGCGTCCAGATCGGGCGGCGCGGGGAAATATTGGTCGATGATTACAGCCAGACCGGCGTGCCATCCATCTACGCGATCGGTGACGTGACGAACCGCGTGCAGCTGACCCCTGTCGCGATCCGCGAAGGCATGGCCTTTGTCGAAACCGTCTTCAAGGGCAACCCGACCAAGGTCGATCACGACCTGATCCCGTCGGCCATCTTTACCCAGCCCGAAATGGGCACGATCGGCCTGACCGAAGAAGCAGCACGCGAGATCGAGCCGGTCGAGATTTATTGCACCTCGTTCAAGCCGATGAACCATGCCTTTGCGGGTCGGACGGATCGTGTCATGATGAAACTGGTCGTCAGCCGTGAAACCCGCAAGGTTCTGGGCTGTCATATCGTCGCAGACCACGCGGGCGAAATGATCCAGCTTGCCGCAATCGCGATCAGGATGGGCGCGACAAAAGAGGACTTTGACCGCACTGTCGCTGTTCATCCAACAATGGCGGAAGAACTTGTGACGATGAAGGACCCCGTCCGCAGCGCTTGAATTCGCGCCGGAAGGACACACATGTCGAACGAGCATCCGGCACGCCGGGTAAGACGGAAAGGAAGCATAGGGAAACGATGGCAGGAAATTCAGGAGGCCCGTGGGGCGGTGGCGGCAACAAGGGCGGGAACGGCGACGACGACCGCAATCGCGGCGGTGGCCGCAGGCCCGGCAATGACGGACCCAATATCCCCGAAATTGATGAATTGGTGAACAAGGGCCGCGAGCAATTGCGCGTCCTGATGGGCGGCGGCGGTCGCGGCGGGCCGCGTGGGCCCGGCGGCGAAGGCGGCGGTCAAGGACCGCAACTGACCCGCGGGACGGTGGGGCTTGGTATCCTCGCGCTTGTGGCCCTGTGGCTGTTCGCCTCGTTCTACACAGTCCGGCCCGAAGAACGGTCCGTCGAATTGTTTCTGGGCAGCTATCACCAGACCGGAGAGCCCGGCCTGAACTTTGCGCCCTGGCCTGTCATCACCCGTGAGGTGCTGGCGGTATCGACCGAACGCACGATCGACGTCGGCGCCAGCGCAACCCGCCGCGATCCCGGCCTGATGCTGACCGGCGACGAGAATATCGTCGATATTGATTTCCAGATCGTATGGAACATCATCGACCCGCAGATGTACCTGTTCAGCCTTGCCGATCCGCCTCAGACCATCGCGGCCGTGTCGGAATCCGCAATGCGCGAGATTATCTCGCAATCCGAACTGGCCCCAATTCTGAACCGGGACCGTGGTGCGATTGCAGACCGTCTGCGTGATGATATCCAAGCGTCGCTGGACAGCTTCAATTCCGGTGTGAACGTCATCCGTGTCAACTTTGACAAGGCAGATCCGCCCGAACCCGTCATCGCGGCCTTCCGTCAGGTGCAGGATGCGCGGCAGGAACGCGACCGTTTGCAGAACGTCGCTGACGCCTACGCAAACCGCGTTGTCGCCGAAGCACGCGGTCAGTCGGCACAGGTGCTTGAACAGGCCGAAGGCTATCGGGCCCGCGTCGTCAACGAAGCGCTGGGTGAAGCAAGTCGGTTCTCGGCCATTCTTGCGGAATACATTCAGGCACCAGACGTGACGCGCAAGCGGATCTATCTTGAAACGCTCGAAGGTGTGCTGGGCGACGTCGACATCATCATGATGGACGAAAGCGCCGCAGGCAGTCAGGGCGTCGTACCTTACCTGCCGCTGAACGAAATGCGGCGCACACCCGTCGCGACAGGAGGTAACAACTGATGCGGAAAACTGCTCTTCTCATTCCCGCATTCGTGGTCATCATCGTGCTGGGCGTCTCGTCGATCTTTATCGTGGATGAACGCGAAAAGGCGCTGGTGCTGCAATTCGGCCAGATCGTGACCGTCAAGGAAGAACCCGGCATCGGGTTCAAGATCCCGCTGATCCAGGAAGTGGTGAAATACGACGACCGTATTCTCAGCCGCGACCTTGATCCGATCGAAGTCACCCCGGCCGATGATCGCCGTCTGGTGGTCGATGCCTTTGCGCGGTTCCGCATCGAAGATGTCGAACAGTTCCGTCGCGCCGTCGGTGCCGGTGGCCTTGCCGCTGCCTCCCAGCGTCTGGACAGCATCCTGCGGGCCGGCACACGTGAAGTGTTGGGGTCTGTGTCATCCAACGACATCCTGTCCACCGATCGTGCGGCGCTGATGCTGCGCATCCGCAATGGCGCGATCACCGAAGCCCGCGCCTTGGGTCTTCAGGTGCTTGATGTGCGTCTGAAACGGACGGACCTGCCGGAATCCAACCTCAACGCGACGTATGAGCGGATGAAGGCCGAACGCGAACGTGAAGCCGCCGATGAAATCGCGCGCGGTCGTGAAGCGGCCCAGCGGATTCAGGCGCAGGCCGACCGTACCGTGATCGAGCTTGTGTCCGAGGCGGAACGCGAAGCCCAGGTCATCCAGGGTGAGGCCGACGCGCTGCGCAACGAAATCTTTGCGACAGCCTTTGGCGAAGACCCGGAATTCTTTGAATTCTATCGCTCGATGACGGCCTACCAGCGGGCGCTGCAGGGGGGGAACACGATGATGGTGATGTCGCCTGAAAGCGAGTTCTTCAACTATCTGCGGTCCGCACAAGGTGCGGAATCGCTGCGGTCGACGGGGAACGGCGAAACGGGGGCTGCGCTGCAGGTCTTGCCGCCGGTCGAGGACGAAGCCGCGCTGCGCTGATCTGCGGACAAATACACACAACGAAAAGGCCAGCCTTTGGGCTGGCCTTTTTTTGTTGGCTATCACTTGCAGGTGAGGGGGATTGCGTTGCTGAACGGGTACGCTAGCTTGGATACAGACATCATGCCGGGCTGCGGTTGCGGCCCACCCAATCCTCAAGGAGATGATCCGTGAAAGCCAAGGCAGTTGCTATTCAGAAAGACCTCCATCAGATGCGCCGGTTGACGACCGCATTCGTCAGCGCGATTCTGCTGGCCTTGTCTTTCGTTGTCATGCAGGCCACCGCTGCCCTGTCACAGGACCGACCGCCGAGCTTTGCCGATCTGGCCGAACTGGTCAGCCCCTCTGTCGTTAACATCACGACCAGCACGACGGTTGCAGAACGCACCATGCCACGCGGTGTGGTGCCCGAAGGCTCGCCCTTCGAGGATTTCTTCAACAATGGCCCCGGTGGCGGACCACAAAGGTCCTCGGCCCTCGGGTCGGGGTTCGTCATCTCGTCTGATGGGTTCATCGTGACCAACAACCACGTCATCGAAGGTGCGGACGAAATCCTGATCGAATTCTTTTCCGGCGTGGAATTGCCAGCCGAATTGATCGGCACTGACCCAAACACCGATATCGCCGTGCTCAAGGTCGATGCGACCGATCTGCCGTTCGTTGCTTTCGGTGACAGCAACGGCGTGGGCGCCCGCGTCGGTGACTGGGTGATGGCGATGGGGAACCCGCTGGGGCAGGGCTTTTCGGTCTCGGTCGGGATCGTTTCGGCACGCAACCGTGCGCTTTCCGGCACCTATGACGATTATATCCAGACCGATGCCGCGATCAACCGGGGCAATTCCGGCGGCCCGCTGTTCAACATGGACGGTCAGGTCATCGGCGTGAACACGGCGATCCTGTCGCCCACGGGTGGGTCCATCGGTATCGGCTTTGCGATGTCGTCCGAAGTCGTCACCAATGTGGTCGATCAGCTGATCGAATTCGGCGAGACCCGCCGTGGTTGGCTGGGCGTTCGCATTCAGGACGTCACGCCTGATATGGTTTCGGCGATTGACGGGCTGGACGGGGCGCGTGGCGCGCTGGTGACGGATGTGCCTGCTGGACCCGCCGAAAATTCGGGGATGTTGTCTGGCGACGTCATCCTGATGTTTGACGGGATCGAGATCGAGGATACCCGCGAACTGGTGCGCATCGTCGGCAATTCGCCCGTCGGCAAGGAAGTCCCCGTCGAGGTGTTGCGTGATGGTGAAATGGCGCAATTGACGGTCGTGCTCGGACGTCGTGAAACCTCCGAAGCTGTGGCTTTCCCCGCCGCTGCGCCAGAGGCGCCCGCCGCCGAACCTGACGAAGTTCTGGGTCTGACCCTGTCACCCATCACCCCTGAACTGACGGAACAATTTTCGCTGAATGTCGACGCGGGCCTTGTCATCACAGCGATCGCGCCCGAGTCCGATGCGGCGTCCAAGGGCCTGATCGAAGGCGACGTGATCACCGAAGCGTCACGTCAGCCTGTCGGCTCGGTCGCCGATCTGCAGGAACAGATCGACCTTGCCACCGAAGCGGGGCGCACGTCGATCCTGATGCTCGTCCGGCGCGGGGGCGACCCACGGTTCGTGGCGCTGGTGCTGGAACAGGAATAAGCGGCATCTTTTCTTGAGGGAAAGGGCGGTCCTTCTGGGCCGCCCTTTGTCGTTGTGGCCGTTTTGCGCTGGCACCGACCCAAACGGTGATTTAGGAATGTCGCGATGTGTCATTTCACTACAGGGGATCGGATAGAATGGCGAAAATTACCTATGTCGAATATGGCGGCAAGGAACATGTGGTCGATGTGGCCAACGGGCTGACCGTCATGGAAGGCGCGCGCGACAACGGCATTCCGGGGATCGAGGCCGATTGCGGCGGGGCCTGCGCCTGTTCGACCTGCCATGTCTATGTCGATGACGCCTGGGTGGACAAACTGCCCGCCAAGGACGCGATGGAAGACGACATGCTCGATTTCGCCTTCAAGCCCGACCCTGTCAAATCGCGCCTGACCTGCCAGTTGAAGGTGAGCGATGCGCTGGACGGCCTGCGCGTGCAGATGCCCGAAAAGCAGATCTGATGCGCGCCTGCCTGCTGGCCTTGGTGGTTTTTCCGGGGCTGGCGCAGGCGCAGTCCATCAGTGATGCGCGGCTGACCGGCCCGACCGACCGCTATCCGCACGGTGTTCTTGGTGACCCGAGCGAGCATGACACGCTGCAAGTCACGCTGTCGGACGGCACGCGGCTTTCTGCGCGCTGGCCCGCGCCGATGGTGTTCGAGGACACAAGCCCCCGTGTCGTTGATCTGAACGGCGATGGTGCGCCCGAGGTGATCGTTGTCCAAAGCCACGAAAACCTTGGCGCGCAGATGGCGGTCTGGGGCCTGCGCGACGGGGCCTTGGTGCCGCTGGTCGCCGGTCCGCATATCGGCACGCGGTTCCGCTGGATGGCGGTGGCCGGTGCCGCCGATCTGGACGGTGACGGCGCGATGGAGGCCGCCTATGTCGACCGGCCGCATCTGGCGCGCGAACTGGTCGTGGTGCGTGTGAGGCAGGAGGGCGGGGCGTGGTCCTTGCGCGAAATCGCCCGCACCCCCGGCCTGACCAACCACCGCATCGGAGAGACCGACATCGCCGGAGGCATCCGCGATTGCGGGCAAGGACCGGAAATCATCACCGCGAATGCCGATTGGTCAAGAATCATCGCGACACGATTGCAGGATGGCAGCTTGCAGCAGACCGATATCGGGCAACACGACGATAGAGCCAGTTTCGCCACAGCCCTGCGCTGCGATCCGTTGCCCGATTAATCCAGCGCCGAGACGACCGCGATCAGCAGCGCGACCTCGACCAGTTGCTGTGTCGCGCCAAGGATATCGCCTGTCTGACCACCGATCTTGGCCCGCGCGATCACCACCCAAAGCACAGCGATCACCGTTGCCACCATCACCAGCCCCACGTGGCCCGTGATCAGCGCCAGACCCGCGCCGATGCCGACAGCCACCCATGCGACGCGCGGTGCAGGCCGCCCGACCGCATGGCTCAACCCGCCATCACGCGCATGGGGCAGGGCGGCCATGACGCCCACCATTGCCGCACGGCTGACCGCCGCGACGACGACCAGCACCAGCGCAAAGTCCCCGGCACCCGCGATAAGCCCTAGCGCCGTCCAGCGCAGCCCCAGCGTCAGCACCAGCGCGATTACGCCGTAAGTGCCGATATGGCTGTCCTTCATGATCGCCAACCTGCGGGCCTTGTCCCAGCCGCCCCAAAGACCGTCGATACTGTCGGCCAGCCCGTCCTCGTGCATCGCGCCCGTCAGGGTGACCGCCAGTGCCAGCACCAGCGCCGCCGTGATCGCGGCAGGCACGCCAAGCCAGAGCAGTCCCCCCATCGCCAGCGCCTGCAACCCACCCACGACAACGCCTGCCAGTGGATAGGCCCAGACCGCCGCAGCACCCCGTGCCGTCGCCGCAGCACCATCGACCGGCACCGGCAACCGCGTCAAAAGTCCCAAAGCGGCGGGCAGGTCGATCGCGGCAAAAAGGCGATTGTCGGGATTGGTCAACGGTTTGCCCCTTGCGGCTCTTTTCATCTCTGGCGTGATCGTTAGACAGTCGGGACATGTTACGCAACGAGGACCTGATGACCGCCCCTTTCACCACCCTTGCCGATTTCCGCGCGATCTTTGCCGATCTGACCGCCCCCGACGCCAATGCCATCGCCGGTGCGACCGACCGCAACGGCCAGTTGACCAAACCGCAGGGGGCCTTGGGGCGATTGGAGGATCTGGCGATCTGGTACGCAGGCTGGCGCAATGACCCGCGCCCCACAATCCGCGCCCCGCAAGTCATCATCTTTGCGGGCAACCATGGTGTCTGCGCGCAGGGCGTATCGGCCTTTCCGCCGGAAGTGACCGTGCAGATGGTCGCGAATTTCGAACATGGCGGGGCGGCGATCAACCAGCTGTCCAAGGCGGCAGGTGCGCGGATGGATGTGCATGCGCTGTCGCTCGACACTCCCACGGCCGATTTCACCAAGGCCCCAGCGATGACGGAAGCTGAGCTGGTCAGCGCCTTGCAAACAGGCTGGAACGCGGTCGACCCGCAGTCCGATCTGCTGGTCACAGGCGAAATGGGGATCGGCAACACCACATCGGCGGCCGCCCTTGCAGCGGCCTTGTTCGGCGGCACGGGGGCCGATTGGGCGGGGCGGGGCACCGGCGTCGATGACGCGGGCCTTGCGCGCAAGGTGGCGGCGGTCGATGCGGGGCTGGCCTTGCACGACACCAGTGACACGCTGGAGGCGCTGCGCTGCCTCGGCGGGCGCGAGATTGCGGCGATGGCGGGTGCGATGGCCGCCGCACGGGCGCACCGGATTCCCGTGATCCTTGACGGGTTCATCTGTTCGGCAGCGGCGGGTGTATTGCACAAGCTGCACCCCACCGCCCTCGACCACGCTGTCGCGGGGCATCTAAGCGTCGAAGGCGCGCATCAAAACTTGCTCGATGCCTTGGGCAAACAGCCCCTGTTGTCGCTGGGCCTGCGCCTGGGCGAAGGCTCGGGTGCGGCGCTGGCGATCACCATCCTGCAAGGCGCCGTCGCCTGCCATTCCGGGATGGCGACCTTTGCCGAGGCCGGTGTGGCAGCGGGTTAAACCGGCAGGGGCGCGTCGGGCTTGACGCGCTCCATCACGATCTGGCTCTGCACGCGGCTGACGGCGGGATGCGGCAGCAACACCTGCTGCACCAGCGTGTTCAGCGCGGCCAGATTGGCGCAATAGATGCGCAAAAGATAATCCGCCTCGCCCGTCAGGGTCCAAGCACCGACGATTTCGGGGCGTGTGCGGGTCATGCGCACGAAGTCGCGCGCGTTCTGTTCAGTATGGGTGGCCATGACGACCTGCATGAACGCCTCGACCGCAAGGCCCAGCATTTCGGGGTTCAGGGTCGCGCGATAACCCGCGATATAACCTTCGGCCTCCAGCCGTTGCCGCCTGCGTCCGGCCTGCGAGGGCGACATGTTCAGCGCATCGCCCAGATCTTGCGCCGTCAGCGTTGAATCGCGTTGCAGCGCGGCCAGGAGTTTCAGGTCGGCAGGGTCGAGTGTCATGCGTGATTCCCGCGTCATGGTGGCAAAAGATGCACCATATCCGCATGAATACGGCCAAAAGTCCATGACCTTGGCGCAAAACCGCAGGTTCGTTGCGGTACACTTGTGGAAACCAGCAAGGAGACATGCACATGGGCCCTTTCCCGCACAACGCCCCCAAGGCCGTGATCAGCGCCGCAAACCCCGCAGGCACGGACGGTTTCGCCTTTGTCGAATTCGCGCATCCCGAACCGCTGGTACTGCGCGATCTTTTCGCCAAGATGGGCTATCAGCACACGGCCACGCACAAGACCAAGGCCATCGAGCTGTGGCAGCAAGGCGACATCACCTATATCCTGAACATGGAACCCGGCAGCCATGCGGCGGCGTTCATCGAAGAACACGGGCCCTGCGCCCCGTCGATGGGCTGGCGCGTTGTCGATGCGCAGCATGCCTATGACCATGCGGTCAGCAAAGGCGCGACCCCTTATGATGGGGCTGGCAAGACCATGGATGTGCCCGCGATCGTCGGCATCGGCGGCAGCCTGATTTATTTCATCGACCAGTATTACGACATCAACCCCTACAACGCGGAATTCGACTGGGTTGCGGATGCTCATCCGGCGGGCGTGGGGTTCTACTACCTCGACCATCTGACGCATAACGTCCACAAGGGGAACATGGACAAATGGTTCGCTTTTTACGGCGATCTGTTCAACTTCCGCGAAATCCGGTTTTTCGATATCGCGGGCAAATTCACGGGGCTGTTGTCGCGCGCGCTGACGTCCCCCTGCGGGCGCATCCGCATCCCCATCAACGAGGATCGCGGCGAGACGGGGCAGATCGTCGAATACCTGCGGCGTTATAACGGCGAAGGCATCCAGCATATCGCGGTCGGCGCGCAGGATCTTTACGACGCGACCGATGCGATTGCGGAACAAGGGATCAGGTTTATGCCCAAACCCCCCGCCGCTTATTATGAGTTGAGCAAGACCCGCGTGGTCGGCCATGACGAACCGCTGGACCGGATGATGAAACACGGCATCCTGATCGACGGCGAAGGCGTGGTGGACGGCGGCGAAACCCGCATCCTGCTGCAAATCTTCAGCAAGACGGTGATCGGGCCCATCTTTTTCGAATTCATCCAGCGCAAGGGCGATGACGGCTTTGGCGAAGGCAACTTCAAAGCGCTGTTCGAAAGCATCGAGGCTGACCAGATCGCACGCGGTGTTCTGAAGGCCAGTTAACCCTGCGGGATCTGCAACGCGTAGGTCGTGCCGCGCTTGACATAGTTGAGCGCGCTTTCCCCGATCGCCGTGACCTGCCCGCCGTCAAGCTCGCTGCCGACCTGCACCCGGATCAACTGCCCGTTGCCAAGCCGGACCAGCGCGCGCCGTGCGCTTGGCTGGCCAAAGACACCGATCAGGTTGATATCACGCAGCCTAATCGCGCTTTCCTGTGTCGCGGCGCGTGCGACGCCACCCGGCACAGGCTCGTAATTCTGTGGGGCGACGGGCGCTGCGGCCTGCACTTGCGGCTGTGGGGCAGGTGCCGCTGGCGCTGCGGCCACGGCGGCTGGCGCTGGCGCTGCCTGTTGGCGATTGCGGACCGATGCGACGACGCGATCAAAATTGACGGGCCTGCTGGTCGGGCGCAACGATGTGGCAACCGCGAATGCAGATGCCGTCATGCGCGGGTCCGGCTCTGCCAAGGCGATGCCACCCAACACGGCTGTGACCTCGTTTGCGTTGTTTGCGAAAGCCGGAAGCGCGGGCCGGGCCTGTGGTCGGATCGCACCGGGCGGCGGCGCAAGGTCAAGTGCCGCGTCCGGTCCGCCTGCACCGGCCTGCAATCCCGCCAGCGAAACACCGCCAGGTGTGGCGTCATCGACAGATGCCGTGTCCGCGGCAAGATCGGGCCGCAGCGGCGGCACGACGGGCGGGCGTCCGGGGATCACGACGACATCAACCAGTGGATCATCGACGGCTGTCTGGGTTGATGCAGCGTCCGCCTCGGCAGTCGCGACCGGCGGGTCTATCGGCAGGACCTCATCCTCGGCCACGGCGGTTTCATCCGCAGCCGTGACGGGCCTTGCGCGGAAGGGCAGATCGGGCAGTCCGGCATAAACCACGGCGCCATCTGGGGTCAGCGCGCCTTCGGGGGTGGCCCGCACGAAGCCGTCTTCATCAAGGTCGAACACCGCATCGGCCGCCGGAGGGTCCGCGAGCGGGACAAATCCCAGATCCGTCGCAAGCACTTCAAGCGATGGCAGCGCGGGGACGGTCATGCGGTCGGGGGCGGCACTACTGACGGGCCAGATCACATCGTCGGTTGCGATATTCGGCGGCAGATCGACAAAACGCGGCGGGCGCTGCCAGACGCCTGTCGCGGCATAGGCGGCCTCGGCGGCATCGGCGCTCAGCACGCCGCCTGACGCTGCGGTCTCGGTCGGCGTTGCGGCAGCCGGTGCAGGGTCTACGGCGATGATCGGGCTGTCAACATTGGCGCTGGTCAAGGGCACTGGCGCTACGCTGGCGGTCACAGCCGTGTCGCTGGCTGGCAGGTCGTTTTCGAACTGGCGTTGCCGGGGCGACGCGATGGCGATGTCGATGACAGCCGGGGCGGGTGTCGTTTCGGCAGTGGCTTGTGTCTGCACGGCAGACGCGGGTGTCGTGACGGTCACGGGCCCCGATTGCATCCACCAGAAAAAGCCCAAGGCGACAAGGCTTGCCGCAATCGCACCCGGCACGGCAAAGGACCGGGCAGGGCCGGCGGCGATGGCCTTTGGCTGGACCGCCATGACGCCACCCAGCACCAGAGGCTTGGGCGATCCGGGGGCCGGAACGGCGATCAGCGGAACTTCGGTTTGTGTCGCGGGCAGGTGATGTTCGGCAATGATCGGGTCCAGATGCGCGGGCGCGGAAGGCGTTGCCGTCCCCAGCACCATCCGCATGATGACAGCCGCCACAGGGTCGGGCGCGCGGGGTGCGTGATATTCCGCGATGATCCGGTCGCAAAGGGGCGCTTGCGGCTTTGCCGATAGGGCGGGCGCGACGCTTTCGGACGGGTCGAGCACGAGCAGATGCGACTTGATCCGCGTGCCGACAAGCGTGACCGGCACGCTGTCGCGCGCCACGGTGACGCCTGGCCCGAGGATGCGGGACGCCACAGAGGTGGGCCCGAAGAATATTTCCTGACCAAAGGTCACAGGGTCGGGCACCGCGACAAAGGCTATCGGATTGAACCCATGCGCATGGGCGAAATCCTCGGCCTCGCGCAGGGTCTCGCGCGCAACGGCGGCAATGTGGGTGCGCCCGCCGGACCGTTCGAAATCAATCGCCAGTTCATCCAGCGCATAGGGCGTCGCACCGTCCAGCGCTGCGGTGATGTCGGCCAGCGTCGTTTGCGCGGTCTCGATGGTCAGGTATTTCACCTGTTCCATGGGGATCACGAGCTTGGTGTGAAATCCGTCCGGCGCGAGCGCCTGCCCTTTGGCGCGCAGATCGGCCAGTTCCGCCGCAATGTCGGTGGACAGCAGCGACGCCGTGCCGACACGCCGCCAGCCGCTGTCGATACGTTGCAGCAGATCAATGCCTGCAAGGGAAAGCGAAAGAGCGAAATTGATTGTCATAAGCCGCGTCTAGCAGGTTGTAGGTCGCATCTGAACGCCTTTGCGTCCATGCCAGAACCCTATAGCAAAATCCCGCCCAGGCCAAGGGCTTGGGCGGGACGCGGTGTCAACCGACCGCCTTGGCCAAAGCCTGATCCAGATCGGCGATCAGGTCTTTGGCATCTTCGATCCCGATGGACAGCCGCACGATGTTCGGGCCTGCCCCCGCGGCCTTTTGCTGCTCTGGCGTCAACTGCCGGTGCGTCGTGCTGGCCGAATGGATCACGAGCGAGCGTGTGTCCCCAAGGTTAGCCACATGGCTGAATATCTCCAGACTATCGACCAGCTTGACGCAGGCGTCATAGCCGCCCTTGACGGCGATGGTGAACAAAGCCCCCGCACCCTTGGGGCAGATCTTGGGCACCAGATGCGCATAGGGCGAACTGTCGAGGCCCGCGTAGGTGACGTAATCCACGCGGGGATCGGCCTCCAGCCATTTGGCGATGGTCTGCGCGTTCTGCACATGGCGGTCCATGCGCAAGGACAGCGTTTCGATCCCCATCAGCGTGTAATGTGCGGCTTGCGGGTTCATCGTCATGCCCAGATCGCGCAGACCGATGGCGATGCCGTGGAAAGTATAGGCAAGCGGGCCGAAGGTTTCGGCAAAGGTCAGCCCGTGATAGGCGGGTTCGGGCTGCGACAGCGACGGGAACTTGTCATTCGCGCGCCAGTCGAACTTGCCGCTGTCGACGATGCAGCCGCCGGTGACTGTTCCATTGCCGGTCAGGTATTTCGTCGTCGAATGCACGACCAGCGTCGCGCCATGTTCGATCGGGCGGCAAAGATAGGGCGTCGCCGTCGTGTTATCCACGATCAGCGGGATACCCGCCGCATCCGAGATCGCGGAAATCGCGTCAAGATCGGTGATATGCCCGCCGGGATTGGCGATGGCTTCGCAGAACACCGCACGGGTGTCGTCGTCGATGGCGGCGGCGACAGCGGCATGGTCATCGAAATCGACGAATTTGGCCGACCAGCCGAAACGTTTGATCGTCTGGCTGAACTGTGTGACCGTGCCGCCATAAAGCCGGCTGGAGGCCACGATATTGCGCCCGGGCTGCATCAGCGGAAACAGCGCCATGATCTGGGCCGCGTGACCCGACGAACAGCACACACCGCCCACACCGCCTTCGAGCGTGGCGATGCGTTCCTGCAAGGCCGCAACCGTGGGGTTGGTCAGGCGCGAATAGATATAGCCGACCTCCTGTAGGTTGAAGAGCGCGGCTGCATGTTCGGCATCGCGGAACACATAGGCGGTGGTCTGGTAGATCGGCACCTGCCGCGCGCCGGTTGCAGGATCGGGCCGTGCGCCCGCATGGACCTGCAACGTGTCGAAACCGTAGGTGGGGGTGTCCGTCATTGTCTCTCTCCCTGTGGATTACTTGACAGAGGTTTAGGGGCAAAGCGGCAAGCCCACAACATCGCGGCGTGTGAAAAGAACGCGCGCGCTGCAGTCGCGCAGGCAACGGGGTGAATGTCCGCTGCCTGCCCATGCGCTGGGACAGCTGTTCTAGGGGTCTACCTGCCGTGTCGCCATAACGGCGCAGCCACGCCTGCGCGGATGTCCCTGCCACTGGCGGTGTTGCATCAGCCTGCAAGCCAGCATCGCGGCCTCTGCGGCCTCATCAGGACTTGCGCCAGCGCCGTGCCCTGCGGCGCCTTCGGGCGAGCTTGCAAAGGCCAGAAATCTGCCTGTCCGGTCAGCGGTGAACGCATGGAACAGGCTTTTCTGGCGGGCGTTCAGCGTGCCTTCAAAGGTGCCATCCCAATCTGGCGGGACCAGCCAGGCAAGGATGATGCAATCTCTTTCCGTTTGCGCACAGATGTTCAGCGCGTGGTTTTCGGCCTGCGCCAGTTCGCCGTATCCTTCGATCACATATTGAGAGTCCGGAAAGGCGCGGGGGATGGCCACCGCGCCAAAATGCTTCGCCTGCCAGGAGACTTGCGCGACCAGTCGCATCGCATCCTCGGCACCCTCGGCGGACAGACCCGCATCCGGGGCATAAAGCCAGACCCCGCCCGCCAAAGGCACGACAGGCGGCGGGGCCGGTTCCGAGACGACAGGTTCCGGCTCTGGCGTAACAGCGGGTTCAGGTGCGGCGGGCGGCGCGGGCGCGGGTGTCGCCGTCGGTGGTGGCACGTCGGCAGGGCCGATCGCCGGGGTCTCTTGCTCGATCGTACCAAGCCAGAGACCCGCTGCAATCAACCCAAGCGAGGTTGCGCCGCCGATCCATGCCCAAGGCTGCGCCATGCCGCGTTGTTATGCCTTGTCTTTGGTTTTTGGCGCAGCCTCGCCCGCAGGCAGGTCGGGCGCGGCCTTGTCTAATGGCGGCGTCGTGGCGGCGCTGTCCAGCACGCCGGTCACGCTGTCCATGGAAATGCCCAGTTCCTCGCCGATCTTGCGCAGGGCGGGCAGTTGCACGGCCATGCCCATGATGGAATCGAGCGCCTGATTGACGGGCGGTTTGTCGGACCCGCCTGACCCATTGCCCGACCCGTTGCCATTCAGGCCCGAAATCTGGTGGATGCGGATCGTGTCGATCTTTTCTGCGGGCTTGACCATTTCGGCCACGATGCCCGGCAGGGCCTGCAGACGCGCCAGTTCGATGCGCATCTTGACGATCTCGTCGCTGAGCACGTTTTCGGCACCCGCAAGTGCCTGATTGCCTTCGGCCTGCGCCAAAAGTTCGGCCTTGATCGCCTCGGCGCGGATCTTGATCGACTCTGCCTCGGCGCGGGCTTCTTCCAGACGGGCATTCGCGCGGTCTTCGGCGGCGGCGCGTTCGGCAGCGGCGGCAAGCCTGATCTTGGTCGCCTCGCGTTCGGCCTCGCGCGCGGCCTCGATCAGCGCGATCTGCTTGATCCGCTCGGCCTCGGCGACGGCGCGGGCGGTGATGATCGCCTCGGAGGCTTCGGCGGCTTCGGCGCGGGCGCGGTCGGCGCTGGCGCGCGCCTGGCTTTCCTTTTCGGACTTTTCGGCGACGATGATCTGGCGTTCCTGTTCGGCCACTTCCAGTGCGCGGTCGCGGTTGATCTCGGCGGCGCGGACCGACTGGTCGCGGGCGATTTCGGCGCTGCGGATCGATTCATCCTGCGCGATGCGGGCGCGTTCGATTTCGCGCTGGGCATCCGCACGGCGCTGCGCGATCTCGGATTCCTGCGCCGCGCGCAAGGTGGCGACCTCGGCCTCGCGGGCGATGCGGGCGGTCTGTTCGTCGCGGTCGATTTCCATTTTGGTGCGTTCGGCGTTCATGGCCGAGCGGCGGACATTCACATCGGCCTGCGCCTCGATCTCGGCGCGTTCCATCTTGGATTTCGCGATCACCTCGGCCAGCTTGCGCATCCCGACCGCGTTGAAGGCGTTGTTTTCATCCAGCGCCGCGAAAGGGGTCTGGTCAAGCGCCGTCAGCGACACCGATTCCAGCATCAGACCGTTTTTCAGCAAATCCTCGCTGACGGCACTTTGCACCTGCTGGACGAATTCGGCACGGCTTTCGTGCAATTCATCCATCGTCAGCTGGGCCGCCACCGCGCGCAGACCGTCGATCAGCTTGCCTTCGATCATCTCGCGCAGCTGGTCGATGTGGAAGGTGCGTTCGCCCAGGGTCTGTGCGGCGCGGCTGATGCCTTCTTCGTTGGCCATGACCGAGACGTAGAATTCCACCCCCACATCGACACGCATCCGGTCGCGCGTGATCATCGCGGCCTCGCCGTTGCGGGTGACCTCAAGGCGCAGCGTCTTCATGTTGACCTACCGGACTTCGTGCAGCAGCGGAATGACGATCGTGCCGCCATCCATGATGATCCGCTTGCCGCCCGAGCCTGTCTTGACGAGCGCGATTTCGCGCGTCGTGCGCCGGTACAGGCGGGCGATGATCAGGGCGGTCAAGACCAGAAGGCCCAGAATGACGCCGATGATGACCAGAAATTCGTTGAGAGGCATGTCGAAATCCTTTTCAGAGAGCAGCGGGGGGGGGGGAGTTAGATTTGGCTGAGCGCCACGATACGGAATTTGCCGCGTTCAGGGCCAAGCCTTACGCGCAGCACCAGCACGTCGGTCCCGGCGGGGATTTCGTCGTTGGCGTCAAGCGGTTCGGCGCGGATGAAATGGAAATTGCCGTAGCTATCCAGCACGCGGACCTCGGCGGGCGCGTTGCGCCGCGCGGTGCCTTGGCTGACCACGCCGTGACGCCGGTTCAACATCGCATCGGACCGCACCGAGGTTTCCGTTTTCGGGATAAGCCGCGCCAGCAACCCGCCATAGGCACGGGCGAACCACAGGCCGATCAGGCCCGCAGGCAGCACGGCGATCAGTGCAGGCAGCGGCGCGCCGATGCTCGTGTTCGTCACGCTTTGCAGCGTATAGCCCGACAGCCCGAACCCCGCCAGCAATGCTGCAAGCCAGATCAGAAACTGCACCTTGCCGATGCCCAAAGCCCCCGCAAGCCCTGTTCCAGGATCAGCCGGGGCCAGCGTGTCGCCTTGTCCAAGATCAAGATCGGCGGGATCGATGCCGCCTGTGTCGATCTTGTCCAGATCCGGCAGATCGCCAAGGTCGAAAGCGGGGTCGAAACCGGCGGGCGCGTCAAGATCGAGATCCTCGCCGCCGCTGCCCAGTACACTGCCCCCGAGCAGAAGAGCCACGATTTCCAGCACGAGCAGCCCCGCCAGCAGGCCCAAGGCGATCGAAAAAGGGACCACGGCGGGCGACAGCAGGAAATCAAGCATCGAGAGACCAGTTCAACGTCAGAGATGGGCAGCGCCGACAGCAAAAATGCTGACGTGGACAGGCTGCATGCAACCTCAGGAAACATCAATCCGGTTTCGCTGTCCGTAAAGAAGAATTAAGGCGCGCGGCGCAATGATGCCACGTTTCCCGCTTTGAATTCGCGCAACGCAAGGTGTAGATCACCCGCATATCAGTCAAGGAGACGCCAATGCCCGTGCCATTTCATTTCGCTTATCACGTCACCGATCTGGACGAGGCGCGCGCATTCTACACTGGCGCGCTGGGCGCCG
Organism: Yoonia vestfoldensis DSM 16212; assembly: GCF_000382265.1. Lineage (GTDB taxonomy): Bacteria > Pseudomonadota > Alphaproteobacteria > Rhodobacterales > Rhodobacteraceae > Yoonia > Yoonia vestfoldensis. Next base: position 198,235 of record NZ_KB907975.1, on the reverse strand, counting down.
TCGAAGGCCGGTCCACCGACACTTGGGTCGATTTCGATTTTTATGGCCATCAGTTGAGCCTGCATCTGGGCGAACCTTTTGCCAATGCCCCGACCGGCAAGGTGGGCGATCACATGGTGCCGATGCCGCATTTCGGTGTCGTGCTGCCGCTGGAGGACTGGACGCAGCTTGCGGGCCGTCTGGAAGAACGGCAGACCGATTTCATCCTCGCCCCCTCGGTGCGGTTCAAGGGCGAGCCGGGCGAGCAATGGACGATGTTCTTCCGCGACCCGTCCGGCAACCCGATTGAGATCAAGGGGTTCGCCGCGGAAAGTGGTGTCTTTGCAACCTGAGGCGGTCTGCATTGCTCACAGGCACGCGCGCGGCTAGGCTGCGGCGATAAGACGTGTTTGAAAGTTTACAGCATGGCCCGCGCTTTGGTCCGCACCAACCGTGATTACCGCCTGCTGCTGTCGGCCAGCGCGATGTCTAACCTCGGCGATGGGATCGCGATGGTCGCGCTGCCCTGGCTTGCGACCTTGTTGACAAGAGACCCGCTGCTGATTGCAGCGGTCGCCACGGCGCAAAGACTGCCTTGGCTCTTGTTCGCCTTGCCTGCGGGCGTCTGGACCGACCGCGCCGACCGGCGCTTGCTGATGATGCGCGCCGATCTGATGCGGATGGTCCTGATGCTTTTTATCGTGCTGATGGTGATGGCGCAGACCGGCTTGCCCTTGCCGGAAGGCGCAGGGACGACCGTGATCCTGTCGCTGATCCTGATCGCCTTCCTGTTCGGCTCGACCGAGGTGGTGCGCGACAATGCGGCCCAGACAATCCTGCCGTCCATCGTCGCCCACGCCGATCTGGAACGCGCGAACGGCCAGATGTGGAGCGCCGAACAGATCACCGGCCAGTTCATCGGGCCGCCCCTTGCGGGACTGCTAATCGCAGCATCGGTGCTGTGGCCTTTCGGGGTCGATGCGTCGATCTATGCGCTGTCCGCCGTCCTGATCTGGATGATCGCGTTGCCGTCGCGCGGTGCCGTGGTTGCGGTGCCTTTCTGGGCAGCGCTGCGCGAGGGGTTGGGATGGATGCGGCACAATCCCGTGATCCTGCGACTGGCGATCATGCTGGGGGCCATCAACGCTGTGTTTATTGGCGGCCTGACCATTCTGGTGCTTTACGCCCAAGAGGTGCTGGGCCTCTCCGCGACTGGATACGGCCTGCTGCTGACCTTCGGTGCGATGGGCGGAGTGGTTGGCGGGCTTGTTGCGCCGACCGTCGCGAAACGATTGGGGATGCGGCGCAGCCTTTTGGTGGCACTTGTCGGGTTCATCATGGTGAATCTGATGATCGGCCTTTTCGGATCGGCATTCATGGTCGCCCTTGCGTTGTTCTTCGAAGCGGCGGCAGGCATGTTATGGAACGTTGTGACGGTCAGTTACCGTCAGCGGCTCATCCCCGACCATCTGCTGGGCCGCGTGAACGCGGTCTACAGGTTCTTTGGCTGGGGTGCGATGCCGTTCGGAGCCATGGGCGCGGGCGTATTGGTCACAGTCTTGACGCCCGTACTGGGGCGGAACGAAGCGCTTCACACGCCCTATCTTTTTGCCGCAGCGGTCTGTGGGCTGTTGACGATCTATGCGATGATGCGCCTGCGCTTTGACTAGGCCATACAGCGCAATCGCCCGCGTCACGCTGATCTCGCATGACCTGCCTAGATTGCCAGCACACCGGCGGCGCGAGCCGAGTCTGGGTCGGCCCGGAGGGAACCCGAACGCCTGTGTCGGGTTAGATCGAGGCCACCTTGGCAAAAATCAATGAGACAGAAGAATGCTGCACGAAATCTGGACGGCCATCATCGGCGAATTTTCTGACCTGCCGGATGTCGCCACGATCACCATCATCACTCTGCGCCTTTTGCTTGCCGCGATCCTCGGCGGCATTCTGGGCTATGAGCGTGAGCGCAAGGCGCGCAGCGCGGGCGTGCGGACGCATATGCTCGTCGCGGTGGGTGCGACGCTGTTCGTCATCGGCCCGATGCAGGCCGGCATGCCGATCGAGGACATGTCACGCGTCCTGCAAGGCATCGTTCAGGGCATCGGTTTTCTGGGCGCGGGCGCCATCATCGTGCGGTCGTCGCGCCATCAGGTCGAGGGGCTGACGACGGCGGCAAGCATCTGGGCGACCGCTGGTATCGGCATTATCTGCGGGCTGGGCCTCGAGGCGACGGCGATCCTGTCGACAGCGGTCGTTCTGGTTATCCTTGCGGTGATGCCAATCGTTGCGCCGCGCGTCCCACGCGGGACCGGCCAGAGCGATGATTTGCAGAACTAGGAAAAGCGCGCCCCAGCTGTGGCGGCTTCACTGACGGTCTGGTCCACGTCTTGCGCGACGACATTCGGGCCACCGACGGCCTGCTGGGTCATCAAGGACTTCATGTCGCGGACGCGGCAACAACGCCGCCTGCGCCGCGTGGTTGCTGAACGCGCGTGGAACAATCACCTGACCGGGGCGTTCAAAGTCGCAAGGGGCTTGAAGAACAGCCCTGCACCGCAGACGAGAGGCTTTTCCATGGACAGGATTTATTGCGGCCCGCCGCCGCTTCCCGATCAGCTATGGACAAGCTGGAACTTTGATCCGCCGCTGCTGGTGGCTTTGGCCGTGATGGCCTGGCTGTTGCGGCGCAATCCTGCGGGGATTGCGGCGGTTTTCGTGCTGGTTGTGGCCTTTGTCTCGCCGCTCTGCGCGCTGTCTGCCGCATTGTTTTCGGCGCGGGTCGTGCATCATGTGTTGCTGGTCGCGGTGGCCGCCCCCCTGCTGGGCTGGGTCTTTCGCGGCAGGTTCCGGTCCGGTCCGGGGTTGTCGTTTGGTGTTGCGACGGCGGTGCTCTGGGGCTGGCACCTGCCTGCGGCCTATGACGCGGCGCTGTCGCATGTCGCGGTCTATTGGGTGATGCAGATTTCGCTGCTGGCAAGTGCTGTCTGGTTTTGGCGGGTGGTGTTCGCCCGCGACGGCGCGCCGGTGCTGCAACTGGTCTATATCATCGCCAACTTTGGCCAGATGGGGCTGTTGGGCGCGATCCTGACCTTTGCACCCTCGGCGCTTTACGATGTCCATGCTGTTGCCCCGTTCGACTGGGGCATGAGCCCGCTGCGCGACCAGCAACTGGGCGGGCTGATCATGTGGGTGCCTGCGGGCCTGCCCTATGCGGTGGCGGCCGTTGTCATGGCGCGCCAAAGCTGGACACGGCTGCGGGGTGATCTGTCGTGGTAGAGTGGCTCATGACGCTGGTCCCGATTTTCAAGTCGGTCCATATCGCGGCACTGCTGATCTGGTGCAGCGGCCTGCTGATCCTGCCGGTGATGCTGGCGCGGCATGAACCGGCGATTGGCGTCGATGATTACATCCATATACGGCGCGCGGCGCACATCACCTATACGCTTTGCGTGACACCTGCGGCGGTTGTCGCGGTGATCGCGGGGACCTGGCTGATCTTTCTGCGCGAGGTTTTCGTGCCGTGGTTTTACGCCAAGATGGTCTTTGTCGCCATACTGGTCGCCTTGCACGCGTGGATCGGGCACATCCTTGTGCTGACCGCCGAGGAGCCGACCGAACACACGCCACCATCCCCGGTGATCCCGACAGGGGGTGTGCTGCTGGCGGTCATTGCGATCCTGTGTCTGGTGCTGGCCAAGCCTGCGGCGGACTGGCTTGTGATGCCGGACTGGCTGCTTGAGCCGCGCGGCTACGATTTCCCCTTCGATGTGCCCAGTTGATAGTCAAAGACGAGCTTGCCGCCATGCCAACCTGTGAACATCACCATCAGCACGCACAGCCCCGACAGCAGGATGCCGTAGGGCAGCACGGCCGTCTCGTAGCCAGACAGCCGGTGACCCCAATTCGCCCCCAGTGCGGCCAGCAGCGTGACCGCGATGATGAAATGCGTCCACGCGGGTGCGCGGGCGCGGATGCCCGAAACGAGCAGCAATTCGGCTGTCCCCGAGATGCCCGCGACCATGCCCAGCAAAAACCCAGTGCCCGCCGCCCAGACCGCGGCTCGCGCCCAGAAGATATCGCCCGTCAGCCAATAGAACACATCCGCGCCGAAAGTGCAGAAGGTCAGCGCGACGGGAAAGGCAACGCTCATCGCGTGGATCGGGTGGCCTGCAAGCGCGATCCGCGATTCCGTCTTGTTGAAATCCGGCAATGCGCCGATCGGGTCGATCAATTCGTCCGCTTCGGTTTCGACTTTGTCTTCAGGCATGGGTCATTGGCTCCTCGGGGGGTGATCCTTGCCACAACGCTTTTGGCGCTGAATGGTTGCGATGGTGCGACATCGACGCTGCAAACAGCCGGTCCCGCCGCCCGTGTGATCGCCGATCTGTGGTGGGCGATGCTGGTCGGGGCGGTCCTAATTTTCATGCTGGTCATGGCCTTGGTGGTGCTGGCTTTCGTGCGGCGCAGTCCGGACGTGGCCGCTGACGAGCGCGGGCAGGTGCGGGTCTGGATCATCGCTCTTGGCCTTGCTTTCCCGATGGTCGTGCTGGCGGTTCTGCTAGGTTTCGGGCTGGTCATCGGCGAGCGGCTGTTGCCGCGCGACGACGTCACTGTTGTGCAGGTCAGTGCGCAGGGCCAGCGCTGGGTCTGGACCTTCAGCTATGCCGATGCGCCAGGCCGCGTGACCGAGGATATCCTGCACATTCCCGCAGGCCAACCTGTGGACGTTTCCATCACCACAGCCGATGTGATCCACAGTTTCTGGGTCCCGCGCTTGGCGGGCAAGCTCGACGCCATTCCCGGCCGTTCCAACGTGCTGCGGATCGAGGCGGATGCGCCGGGCGATTATCAGGGGCTGAGCGCGGAATTCAGCGGCGAAAACTATGCCGATTTCGGGTTCACCGTCAGGGCCCATGACGCGGCCGGATGGGCCGATTTTATTGCAGGAGAGACCGAGTGAACGTCGTCACACGCCATCGCAGGCTCGATGCAATCTGGGCGTCAGAGCGGGGTTTCCGGGGCTGGTTTTCCACCGTGAACCACACCGATCTGGGGCGGATGTTCCTTGTCACCTCGTTCTTCTTTTTCATTATCGGCGGCATCCTTGCGATGCTGATCCGCGCGCAGCTCGCGACGCCGGATTCGGCCTTTGCGGGGCCGGATATCTATAACCAGATCTTCACGATGCACGGGACCATCATGATGTTCCTCTTCGCGATCCCCGCGTTCGAGGGGCTGGCGATCTATCTTTTGCCCAAGATCCTTGGCACCCGCGATCTCGCCTTTCCGCGCCTGACGGCCTACGGCTATTGGTGTTACGTGTTCGGCGGGTCGATGCTGCTGGTGGCGATGCTGCTGGGGATCGCGCCTGACAGCGGCTGGTTCATGTACACGCCCCTGTCCAATGCGATCTATTCGCCGGGGATCAACACCGATTTCTGGCTGATCGGGATCACCTTTGTCGAGATTTCGGCCATCGCGGCGGCGGCCGAGATTTGCGTGTCGATCCTGAAATTCCGCGCGCCCGGCATGACGCTGGCGAAAATGCCGATCTTTGCGTGGTATGCGCTGGTCACGGCGCTGATGATCCTGACGGGGTTTCCGCCGCTGATCCTTGGCTCGATCCTGCTGGAGGTCGAACGCGCTTTCGGCTTTCCGTTCTTTCAGGTCGAACTGGGCGGTGACAGCCTGCTGTGGCAGCACCTGTTCTGGCTGTTCGGGCATCCGGAGGTCTATATCATCTTTCTGCCCGCCGCTGGCATCGTGTCCACCGTCCTGCCGGTGATGTGCCGCACAACGCTGATCGGCTATGGCTGGATCGTGGCGGCGATTGTCGCGCTTGCCTTCCTGTCCTTCGGGCTCTGGGTGCATCACATGTTCACGACCGGCATCCCGCATATGGGGCTGGCGTTCTTTTCGGCAGCGTCCACGCTGGTCGCGGTGCCGACGGCGGTGCAGCTTTTTGCGTGGATTGGCACGATGTGGAAAGGGCGGCCGGAACTGCATTTGCCGATGCTGCACATCATGGGGTTTTTCGCGACCTTCGTGATCGGCGGCCTGACCGGCGTCATGGTGGCGATGGTGCCGTTCAACTGGCAGGTCCATGACACGGCCTTTATCACTGCCCATCTGCATTACGTGCTGTTCGGCGGGTTCGTCTTTCCGGTCTTTGCGGGCATCTATTACTGGCTGCCGCATGTCTCGGGGCGCAAGCGGTTCTTTCGCTTGGGCGAATTCGCGTTCTGGCTCATCTTCGTGGGCTTTCACGTCACGTTTTTCGCGATGCATTGGGTCGGCCTGCTGGGCCAGCGCCGCCGGATCGACACCTACACGCCCGAGGATGGCTGGACCCTGATCAACCTGATTTCGTCCGTCGGCAGTTTCGTTCTGTCCATCGGGATCGCGATGGTCCTGCTGGACGTGATCCTGCATGTCTTGTCGTCGCGCAAGATCAGGCGCAACCCCTGGCAGGCGGGCACGCTGGACTGGGCGATGATGACCCCGCCGCCGTCCTATAACTTTGCCAGCCTGCCGCATGTCGACAGCCGCCATCCGCTGGCCGACAACCCTGCGCTGCCCGTCAGGCTGGCCCAAGGCCATGGCTATCTGGGCACCCCCCGCGCGGACTGGCGCGAGACGCTGATGGTCGATGCAGCCACAGGCCGCCCCGAGGCGCATGTGATCTATCCTGCCAATACCCGCCTGCCGATCCTGATGTCGGCGGTGACGGGCATTTTCTTTCTGGGGCTTTTGCTGAAAACCTATTGGATGGTTCCCATCGGGATGGTCGGCGTCGCGGGTCTGGCGCTGCGCTGGGTCTGGATGCTGGGGCGCAGGGATGATCTGGGCGCGCAGCACGTGGGGCAGGGGGTTATCCTGCCGCATGCAAGTGCCACCGACCGGTCGCCGGGCTGGTGGGGGTCGCTGTTCTTGATGTTCGCCAATGCCACCCTGTTCGGCTGCCTGCTGTTCGGTTTCGCGTTTCTATGGACCGTCGCCCCCGGCTGGCCGCCGTTGGTCCGGTTCGAGCCGTCCTTCATCGAACTTGGCGTTGGTGTCGCGGCGGCGCTGGGCACAGCACTTGCGCTGCGGGTCGCGATGGCAGCGGTGCGCAACGCCCGCGCGACCCTGCCTGCGCTGGGCATCGCACTGACCGGCGCGGTGGTGTTCGGGGCCTGCTGTGCCGTCATGCTGTGGCGCGCACCGCCGCCCGTGGACCACGCCTATGCCGCGACATTGTTCGTGCTGGGCAGCTATGGCCTGTTCCATGCCGTGCTGATCGTGCTGATGACCGGCCATCTGATCGCGCGGGTCTGGCAAGGCTACACGTCCCCCGCACGCCGGTCGGAATTCGCGGTGGTCAGCCTGTGGGGCGATTATGTTGCCGTCATCGGATCGCTGGTCCTGCTGGTCGGGCACCTGTCGGGACTGTCGCTATGAAGGACCTTGTGCGCATCCTGATCGCCCCGCTGGTCTGGCTGGCCGCGTTCAGTGCCGTCTATGGCCTGCACGGGGTCATCTGCGGTTTCGCGGTCGACGGCACGGTCTTTGGCCTGTCGCTGGCGCGTGTGCTGCTGGTCACCGCCTATGTCCTTGCAATCCTGGTGCAGGTCGTCTTGCTGTGGGCGTTGTATCAGGACCGGTTTTCATCCGCCTCGGTTTTCGTCAATTTCGTTGGCCGCGCGTCGGGATGGGTCGGGGTCATTGCAGCGGTCTGGACGATGTTGCCTGCGGTGCTGACGACCTACTGCGGCTGAAGGCGGACCCGGGCGGCACGGGCGCAGTCTTTGCCGGACCCAATTGATACCCCGCAACCCGTGGTGGGGTGCGTATTTTGGAACACCCGGTGCGCGCTTGGTTGCTGGGCAAACCGTCTGGGTCTCGCGTCAGATCAGGCGTGACACGGCGATGGCGATCACGGCGGCATAGGGCAGCAATGCGATGATGAACAAGCGTCCATCCCGCACCAACAGCGACAGCGCCAGCAAGAAGACGCCCGTAGCAACGATCGACGATGTGAACGGGATGAATTCCAGCAGCGGCATCACCAGCCCAGAAGCAAGGCACAGCCCCTGCGGCACCCAGATGATCGGCCTGTTGAACAACAAATGCCACCGCCGCCGCGTATGGCGGTCGATCCAGTTCACCATGGGTTCGATTTTCGCCAGCGCCTTGTCGAGCCGCTGTCCGCTGACCGACCGACGCTCGATCCAGTCGGGCAAGCTGATACTGTCGCGGTTGAGCAGCATGTAAACCGACACGATCGCAATGATCACACCGCTTGTCGCAGAGAACCCGGGGATGCCCGACAAGGGTGACATGGTCAGCAATGCAGGCACCAGCAAAAACGGAATGATGCCGCGCCCACCGATGGCGGCCATCACGTCTTTGATGGCGACCGTGTCTTGCTTGGCGGCATCGCGCATCCGCGCGACAAGGTGCCCGAGCTTGTGATCGTCCTCTTGGACATCATCTGCCTTCATCAGTGTTCTGTCCCGTTTGGCGCAAGCCCGGTGCCGCAGCTTCATGTTAACGCTTTAATCAGACCACGGTTCCGGTCAATGCGACACCCCGCGCGATGCAATATTTGCGACAAGCCGGGAACAAGAGTGCAACCAGAGGTGTTGTAACCGCAGCAGCAATCGCGAAAGGAAGCCGCCTGATGTCCTCCCGCCCCGTGAACCCCGACGCGCCGCGCGCCGATGCTATGACGAAAAGCCAGAACCTGCACCGCAACGACCCACACGTGATCGACAAGTACCAGCAGGCCTGGCCGGACGATGGGAACAGCGCCCAATCCGATCCGCGCCCGCCCTATTCCGCACAGACCGAGGATATGCCCTGGAAAGGGACGGGTCGGCTGCGACGGCGCGTCGCGCTGATCACTGGCGGCGACAGCGGCATCGGACGCGCCGTCGCCATCGCCTATGCCCGCGAAGGCGCTGATGTCGCGATCAGCTATCTGAACGACACCGGGGACGCCACGGACACCGAACGCCTGATCCTCGATACCGGCCGCCAGTGTCTTTTGCTGCCTGGCGACATTTCTGATCCGGCGCATTGCCGTGCCATCGTCGCCGCCGTGGTCGAGGAATTCGGTCGGATCGACATTCTGGTGAACAACGCCACGCATCAGCACCGTTTCGATGATCTCGACGGTATCGCAGACAAGGAATGGCAACGGACCTTTGCGTTCAGGATCCATGGCACGTTCTCTCTGTGCAAGGCTGCGGTGCCGCATATGAAAGAAGGCGCATCGATCATCAACACTGCCGCGATCACTGCCGGTGAGTCCGGCGGGGCGCTTTTGGCCGCGGCGACGGCGCAGGGCGCGATTCAGGGTTTCACCAGCAGTCTTGCGCACATCCTCTCGGAAAAGGCGATCCGGGTGAATTGCGTCGCCCCCGGTCCGGTCTGGCCCCCGCTGGTCCCCGGCAGTGCGGCCGGCGAGCCTGCGTCGGCACGCGGTGACGGTCATCCTATGAGGCGACCCGCGCCGCCCGTTGAACTGGCATCGGCCTATGTGATGCTGGCGGACCCGATGTCGCGCTCTGTGTCTGGCGCGACGATTGCGGTCACCTGCGGCAACGCGATGACCTGACCGCTGATCAGCGGCCATCACGCGACAGGCCCCGCAGATTGTGCCGCGGGCCCTGTCATGTCCATCGTGTCAGCGCAAGTCAGCCGAACGACACATGGTTGCGAACGCCAAGCGATGCCGGATCGCGGTCTTTGTTGTCGGGCACATGCCAACCGTGATGCGACCCGCCTTTGGGCAGCGACCAGAGAGCAGCATCCTCCAGCTTGAGGGCGATCAGCATCAGTGCCGGATCATCCTTGCCGTCGACGAACAGCTCCGCGACCGTGTTCGTCCAAAGCGTATCAAGGATGTCCTTGTTCTGTTGTTCCGCGATGGGGCCGGTCATCCAGGCGTAAAAATCATGGGTGTCGGATATGATCACGAAATGAGCCGCACTGCCGGGCTGCAACGCCTTGGCCAGATCGGTGTCGCGGGTCGTCAGAAACCACAGCTGTCCGCCCTTTTCGTCGACATGATGCGACATCGGCTGCATGTGCTGGCCGGTGCCTGTGATCCCCAGCATCCCGGCCTCAACTGCCGCGAGTTCTTTCCAGATTGTTCCCTTGGGATCGGTGCGTGCGCGGTCGATATCTGTCATCTTCGTCCTCCTTGGACTTGCGTTGGGTTGTTATCAAGGGTCACCGCAGCGACGGTCCGGGCCATGGGTGCCGGTCGGCACCGTGGTTGGCACGCCCTTCGTCATCGGCGGGCGGCCCATGCGCGGCACAAGTATCCTTGGCCGGCAGGGCATTGCATCCATCCCGTCGCTGCGGTCCTTGGATCATCAACGACGGGGGCAGGGGGATGTTCCCTGTCTGACCCTAAGGAACCGATTGTGGCGTGGCGACATGGTGCCGAACTGTCGCGACAGCGGCGGGTCATCCCCGCAACGGACCTAGGTGAATGTGAACCAGCAGCCCGCGCGCTGGCAGAGATCATGGCCGCTCATCCAATAGCGACCGGGCGATCCGGCGACCGTCCCGGCAGGGGCCTGCATCAATCTGCGACGACTGGTGCGGTCGGTTCATCGGCGCTTTCCGCAGCGGGGTTCTGCGCGGGCACGGTCGCCACGCCGTCATCGGCCGTGTCCGTCGTCGGACCAGTCACCGGCGCCGATGTTGCTGTGCCGTCGCCTGGCGCAGTCGTGTCTTGTGCCTGTTCCACCTCGCCGCCTAACCACCAGACGAGAAGAACCGCAACGAAGGCGATGATCGCGATGAACCCGACCAGCGGGCCTTTGTGGCGTTTGACCTGGCGGTCCATATTGTCTTCTGAATGGCTCATGCGTCTCTCCTGTTTGTGTGGTTCGCGGTGAAGGCGGGGTGCCTGTGAAGGCAAAACCACCCGCGCGGGCAATTGTTCCGCTGTCAGAATGTCGCGGTTGCAGCGACGGAACCTTTGCTGGGGACGCTTGTTGATTTCCTGAACCCGAACCGAAAAGGAGACCATCATGGAACCCGGATATTTTCTTGCGGCTCTGTCGATTTTTACCTTTGCCGCCGTCATCATCGCGGCAATGGTCAGCAAAAAGAAGACCGAGGACCGTTTGCACGATCCTGAAGCCCACAAGGACGAAAACAAATCGACCTTGGCAAAGGACGCGCCCGATCATCACTGACGGCCCGCGCGCACGGAACCGCAACCAGCCTTGGCCGGAGGATGGTTGCGGCACAATGATCCGCTCGAAAACATCTGCCGTTCATCGTCACAGGGCGGCCTGAAACGTGACCGGCGGTTTGACGACCGTCTTCGCGATTTTTTTCGGGATGAGGGACGGCGGCGTCACGAGGACGGGAGCGGGGTCAGGCGACGCCGCCGCGTATTGCCGGTGACTGGAAGCAGGGATGTGTCACCGAGAAGGACCGGACGGGGACTGTGCCGGTCTTCAGTGTGTCAACACCGATCTGCCAAGGTTGTTCCCGATAAAATCGGATTTGATCATGCGGGACCCGATTATCTTTGCGGATAGAGTTGCCACGCGCTGATGCCGCGCGGCAGCACCGGTGTGAAGATCGTCCGAACTCGGCCGCTTGAGGAGCGTCACCGCGTGATGGGTCATGGGTTTGTCACGCAGGCTGTGGACTTGGCGGCAGTGCCGACCTGTGCTGTCAATCTTGTGTCTTTTTGCGGGTCTGCGCCGCTTTGCGAGCAGCGGCTTTGCGGTCCTCCTCGGGCCTGGCTGCAGATGCGGCGCCGCCCTTTTCGCCGCCTTTGGTGGCGGCCGGGTTTCCCGTATGCGTGCCGCGCCCGGACCCGCTCTTGTTGCCGCCGCCGTCATCCTTGTTGACGGTCGCCCAGGCCCGGCTTTCGGCTTCGTCGTGGCTGACGCCGCGGTCTTCGTAGCTTTCGGCGATATGTTCGGCCTTGCGCTTTTGCTTGTCGGTATATTTGGATTTGTCGCCACGTGGCATGGTTTGCTCCTTCGGGATATGTTCGTCACTTGTCCGGGCGGCGGTCAATGTGTCGTTGCCACGGCCATCGGCCTTCGATTTCCACCTCCAGACTGAAACTGAGGAAAGTGCGGATCAGCACGATCAGCGCCAGAACAGCAAGACTGTCCATCGACGGCGCGACGATCACGGTGCCGATGATATCCGCCGCTATCAGGAATTCGACACCGATCAGGATGCTTTTCGCTAGACGGGTGCGAAATAATTCGAACACCTTTTGCCCGTCATCGCGGCGCAAAACCCCGCGCGCCCCCGCATAGACGGCAAGAACGGCGCCGACCAGAATTGCCACGACGCCCGCACCTTCAAGGATGCGCGCGATCGTATCAAGGATCGAATGTGAAAATGCGGTGCCCATGCTAGGCCAACGGATGTGGCATCACATTGTTCCGGCATTGCCATTTAGGAAACGCGTGTCACGATCTCGCGGGTGTCGAGCAGGACAAATCTGTTCGTGTCCAGCGGTTCGACCTCGGCGCCGTTGCCAAGAACGTAGCGGTCGGTGGTGCCGTCCTGCGAATCCATCGCCAAGGTGGCGCTGGTCCGGCCCGTACGGGACTGCTTGATAACGGACAATTCCTCGCCAGACCCACCGACACATGAAATCACACTGATATTTTTCCAGTCACTCATCGCGGCATCCTTTCTTGGATTCTACGTTTGAACGACAACATGTAATTCCTGTTCATGACAGTGATTTGAATGAAAATTTACTCTTTGGGCGAAAACTGGCTCATTTCGGAATGGGTCTATTCAAAGATACATTTCGTGTTTTGCGCATGGCGCGGGGAACGGTTGCTTCCGTCGTGCGTTTTCTCAAAGCAACAGTGACGGAGAACGAAATGACAAATGCTTATGATATCAACGACACGACGCGCAAAACGAAACAAAGCTCGCAGAAGCAGGATCATCAACGCGAGGATCAGCCGCTCAAGGAATTGAACGACGATCCCGGCGACAAACAGACTGACCCCAAAAAGGACGGTGCGCGCAAAGGCACTTGAACGAGGGCAGCGCGATCCGTCCCGTGCGGCGGATGGCGAAAGCCGGTTCATCAGCAAGGCCGATCTGGGGCAGCACCCGTCCGAGAACACCCGTGAATATCCGCATGTGCCTGGTGGTTCCGGCACTGATGCGCACGACAGCGCGCTGCGCGTCGGACCAAGCTTGAAATCCGCATCGCGGCACGACCAAGGCACAAACCTGTGCCCGTTTGCTTGCGGCGGTGCTGATCCTGTCGCGCTCGCCAGCGGCCATGCAGCCTATGCCGACAGCGAAACCTGGCGTGGAGGCATGCGGCTTTTGGCGTTCGGGAACATGCAACGGGTCTGCGGGGTTGACCCATTGGAAACGCGACAACGCAGACCTCGTCAGAAACGAAAGGACACATCATGCTGACCGTAGTTGCAACACAGCACCCGGCGGATATCCCACCCGCTGATCTGCCACCACCCGACGAACGGCCTGATCCCGACAATTACCCCAATCCGATGCCGGACCCCGACCTTGGGCACGTGCCGCCGGATACGCCGCCACCGCCGCGACCGGGCGAGCCGATACGATTGCTGCGGGCCACGGATCCAAGTCCGTGCAAAACGGGATGACCACCCCGCAAATCTACGCGCTTGCCGTGTTCATCCTGACCGTCGGGGTCACGGCTTCGGGCGGGGTGCAGGCACGGGACGCGATAGCCACGGTGCGATTCTGCATGGAATCCCCTTGTTCCGGCAGCCCTAGCGCATCCAGAATCCCGCCGCCCTGATCTGGTTGCGGATCGCGCGTTCATGGCGGGGCAGGGCGGTCCTGTCGAACAGCGCGCGCACCTTCTGCCCTTGGCCTTGATAGACCATCCGCTTGAAAGGCATGTGCTGCCTGAGGTGTTTCTTGATCTTGTTGGGCGCGCAGACATCTTCCAGCTTCGCGATCTGCGCATCACTGCCGCGCGCGTAAAGCAGGGGCAGCAGGCGGTAGTGACAGGTCAGGTCACCATCCAGCCCCGCCAGCGCCGCATCTGGCCTGCCACCGCCAAGCGCGTGGATGACCAGCGGCAAGGCCACCTGATCCAACCACGGGTCCAGCGGCTGGATCACCAGTTCGGGTGGCGGCGCATCCCGGATTGCCACGGCATATTCGGTGAACAGCGCGCCGAAAGCCGCAGGATCGGCCCCGAAAAACCAGCCTGCGTTGAAATAGAGATAGCGTTCCCAGAATTCATCCGGCTTTGACAGATCAAGCGAGGATGCGAAATCCAGCCCGAACTTGTCGTAAAGCGATTTCCAGATCGCCGTGTAGCCTGGCCAGTAAAGCTCCTCCACCGGCCATGTCCCCGTCCGGTTCATCGAGGCGGCAGGCCGCGTGAAATTGAACGGCACCGTGCCGATGTCGCCCGTGATCAGCGTATCGCTGTCGAAAAACACGAATGGTTCGCCCGCAGGCAGGACTTGCAACCCTTCGATCTTGTTGCCATGCGGATAGCTTTGCCCGAAATGCCGCGACGCGAAGGGGATGATTTCTGCCCCCAGATCGGCCAGCGCCCCCCTGATGTCCGGCGTCATCCGCGGATCGTCGGCCCAAAGCGGTCCCGGCTGCGGTTCCGCGACGATCATCCGCCCCACGCACCCCGGCGCATTGGCGCGCAGGCTGGCCACAAAGACCAGCGCCTCATACTGCAGCCGCCCGCCCTGACCGACGATCATGATGTTGAAAGGCTGCGGCATGTGGCGGATTCCTGTGTCACTGCTTGCGCTTTTGCCTAAGGCAAGATGCGGTCGGATAACAGTGCAGACAGGGGGGCAAGTGGTGGGCGACCCTGGAATCGAACCAGGCGTGCGTCTCCGCGAGGGAGTTACAGTCCCCTGCCACACCTTGCGGCCTGTCGCCCACTGCGGGCGTGATTACCTGCGGCCCCGATTGGCGTCAACAGCAAAAGTCGCGGCTTTCGGGCTGCCTCTTCACAGCGCGGGCAATGTCGCGTATCGGCTAGGAAAAGCGAGGACGGATGCCAGAATGAAAAAGCCGACATGGGTGATCGCCAAGGAACAGGCCAAGCGTGTGGCGGCCAATGAAACCGTCTGGCTGTTCGGCCTGCACGCCGTGCGCGACGCGCTGGAAAACCCCGCGCGCGAGAAATTGCGCCTGATCGTGACGCGCAACGCGCTGGAACGTCTGGGCGAGGCGGTGGCCGCCAGCGGGATGGAACCCGAAATCAGCGATCCGCGCAAATTCGCGGCCCCCCTTGATCCGCAATCGGTGCATCAGGGTGCCGCGCTCGAGGTCAAACCGCTCGACTGGGGCAGTCTGCAGGATGTGGCCTTGCGCCAAGGCCCGATGCCGCCGCGCATCGTGCTGCTCGACCGTGTGACCGACCCGCATAATGTGGGCGCGATCCTGCGCTCGGCCGAGGTGTTCGGCGCGCGCGCGGTGGTCGCGATGCAGCGCCATGCCGCACCCGAAACCGGCGCGCTGGCCAAAACGGCGAGTGGCGCGCTGGAACGCCAGCCCTATCTACGGGTGCGCAATCTGGCGGATGCCATCGTGGAACTGCAGCAGATGGGCTATCTGGTGCTGGGGCTTGATGGCGCGGCGGAAACCACGATCGAAGCCGCCGTCGAGGGCAAGCGCGACCGCGCCGTGGCGCTGGTGATGGGGGCCGAAGGTCCGGGGCTGCGCGACAAGACGCGCGAAACCTGCGACATTCTGGTCAGGATCGACGCAAGTGCGGATTTCGGCTCTCTCAACGTTTCAAATGCGGCCGCCGTCGCCCTATATGCAGCCAGAGGCTGACAAAAGGGACCTGCCATGGCTGGAACGAAAATCGCGACCTGCTGCTATTGCGGGACACGCGCGGCACTGGTGCTGCGCGGCCAGAACCGGCACGAGCTGAGTTGCAGCAATTGCGGCGCGCCGTTGCATGCGATGAAGATGCTGCCCACCGCCGCAGCGCCCACCGCCCCCCGGCAAAAGCGGCCTTATACCCCGCCCCACCCCGAACGGATGCAGGTCGCCCGCCCGCACAAGCGGCGCAAGGGCAAAAGCTTTGGCCGCAAGGTGTTTTCAGAGCTGTGGGATATCATCGAAGACGTGTTCGACTAAAGGACGCCATCACGCAACTATCACGTCTTGCTGAGGGAACCTTTTGTCGTCAAAGCGATTTACCATCTACGTGGAGTGGCGCGGCCTTTGGAACCGGTCGTGCCAAACTCACTGTCCCTCGTTCCATAACTGGCGTCCAAGGTTTCCTTGGGCGCTTTTTTCTTGTCAGGCCTTGGGCTAGCGTGGGCGCATGATCATCAGTGACGACAGCCTGCGCATCATATTCAAACGTACCCGCAAGATTGCGGTTGTGGGGGTGTCGGCCAATCCCGTGCGCCCCAGCTATTTCGTGGCGCGCTATCTGGGGCTGAAAGGGTTTCGCGTGATCCCTGTCAATCCGGGGTTGGCGGGCCAGACCCTGTTCGGCGAGACGGTTTATGCGACCTTGGCCGATATCCCGGATGGCGTGGACATGGTCGACATCTTTCGCAAGCCCGATGCCGTGCCTGCGCTGGTCGACGAGGCGCTGGCGCGCTGGCCCGCCTTGCAGACGATCTGGATGCAGATCGGTGTGACCCACGCAGAGGCGGCGGCCAAGGCCCGCGCACGCGGTGTGACGGTGGTGCAGGACCGTTGCCCCAAGATCGAATACCAGCGGCTGTTCGGCGAATTGCGAATGGGCGGCTTTGCGACGGGGATCATTTCGTCGAAGCTCTAGCGCCCCTCTCCCGGACGATGTCCGGGACAAGATGAGTATTTTTGGAAATAAGAAGTGTGGATCAGGAAGGGCGGGCCGCTTTTTCATCTATGCCCGAGGTGCCTTGGCGGCGGGCAAGTTCGGCCACGACCTCGGCCAGTGTGACATCGCGCGCGGTCAGCATGACGAGCAGGTGGTAGAGCACATCCGCCGCCTCTGACGTGAGTTTCTCGCGGTCGCCTTTGACGGCTTCGATGATCGCCTCGATGGCCTCTTCGCCGAATTTCTCGGCGCATTTCTCGGGGCCTTTGGCGAGGAGTTGCGCGGTCCAACTGCTGGCGGGATCGGCGTTCTTGCGGGACGCGATCAGGGCTGCAAGCTCATCCAGCGTCATGGCCGCACCGCGATGCCGGCCGCGGCCATATGCGCCTTGGCCTGCGCGATCGTGTAGGTCCCGAAGTGGAAGATCGAGGCGGCGAGCACGGCAGAGGCCCCGCCGATCGTCACCCCTTCGACCAGATGGTCGAGCGTGCCAACGCCGCCGGAGGCGATCACCGGCACATCGACCGCGTCCGCGATGGCGCGTGTCAGCGGCAGGTTGAACCCCGCCTTGGTTCCGTCGCGATCCATCGAGGTCAGCAGGATTTCACCTGCACCTTTTTCCACCACGGTGCGGGCAAATTCGACCGCGTCGATGCCGGTCGCGCGCCTGCCGCCATGGGTGAAAATCTCCCATTTGCCGGGGCTGACGGTTTTGGCGTCGATGGCCACCACGATACATTGTGATCCGAACCGCATCGCGGCTTCGGCCACCACATCGGGGTTCGCGACGGCGGCGGAATTGAAGCTGACCTTGTCCGCGCCCGCCAGCAACAGGTCGCGCACATCATGATGCGTGCGCACCCCGCCGCCGATGGTGAGTGGCATGAAACATTGTTCCGCCGTGCGGGTCGCGAGATCGAACATCGTGCCGCGATTTTCATGCGTGGCCTTGATGTCGAGAAAGACCAGCTCGTCCGCGCCTGCCGCGTTATAGGCGATGGCCTGTTCGACCGGATCGCCCGCGTCGACCAGATCGACGAAATTCACGCCTTTCACGGTGCGCCCTTCAGCGACGTCGAGGCAGGGGATGATACGGACCTTGAGCATGGCTTTGTTTAGGCCCGCGTGCGGGGTTCGGCAAGCAGGCGCAGCGCCTCTGCCAGATCGAGCGCGCCATCATAGAGCGCGCGGCCCGAAATCGCGCCAGCGATGACGCCGGTATCGCGCAGCGCCGCAAGGTCCGCCAGTGACGACACCCCGCCCGAGGCAATGACGGGGATGCTGACCGCGCGGGCGAGGTCGGCAGTGGCCGCGATATTGGGCCCTTTCATCGCGCCGTCGCGCAGGATGTCGGTGTAGATGATCGCGGCAATGCCTGCATCCTCGAAACTGCGCGCCAGATCGGTGACCATCACATCGGTTTCCTCGGCCCAGCCACGGGTGGCCACACGCCCGTTGCGGGCGTCTAAGCCCACAGCGACCTGCCCCGGAAAGGCGCGCGCGGCCTGCCGCACCAGATCGGGGTTCTCCACCGCCACCGTGCCCAGAATCACCCGCGCGAGGCCTTTGTCGAGCCAGGCCTCGATGGTCGCCATATCGCGGATGCCGCCACCAAGTTGCGCAGGGACAGGACAGGCTTTCAGGATCGCCTCGACCGGGGCCGCGTTCACGGGCATGCCTGCAAATGCGCCGTTCAGATCCACGAGATGAAGCCACTGACAGCCTGCATCCACAAAGGCGCGCGCCTGTGCGGCTGGGTCGTCGTTGAACACGGTGGTCTGGTCCATATCGCCATGCACAAGGCGCACGGCCTGTCCATCCTTGAGGTCGATGGCGGGGTAAAGGATCATCGTCGCAGCCTTTCGCATGGTCGCGCCCGTTATGCATGACGCGCGAGGGAATGCAACGCAGCCACCGGACCCAACGTCAGACTTGATTGCGCAAATGCGTCAGGATCAAACTGTCTGCATCTTCAGGGAGGAGATCAAATGAAACACCTAATCCTGGCCGCTGTTGCGGCCTTTGCCTTGGCCGGCGCCGCCAGCGCACAGGATGCCGCCCTTGGCACATGGCAGACCGAAGTCGATGACGGCGCGTTCGCCTATGTCACGATGGACCAATGCGGTCCGGCCGTTTGTGGCACCATCGCGCGCACCTTCAACACCGAAGGCGAATATGCGTCCCCCAACATCGGCCGCCAGATCGTCATCAACATGGCGCCGAACGGTGACGGGTCTTACAACGGACAAGTCTGGCGTCCGTCGAACGACCGGATCTATGTCGGCAAGATGGATGTGGAGGGCAACGCCCTGCGCCTGCGCGGCTGTGTGGCCGGTGGCTTGATCTGTGCCAGCCAGAACTGGGTCCGGGTCGAGTGAAACGGATGGCCCCGCAGTGCGGGGCCATTTTTCTTCAGGCCGCGCGCAGGCCGGTTTCGACCAGCATGCCGCGCCGTTTGGCCTCGAAATAATAGCCGCGTGCGTACCAGCCCACCGCTGTCGCCTCGTCCCCGTCGGACAACAGCCACGCGCCGCGCAGATAGCGGCCCGCATAGCGCAGGTTGGTTTCCGCATCGAGCAGATCGCGCGGTTCGCCGCGGAACCCCATCGTGCGTGCCGTCTGCGGCAGGATCTGCATCAATCCGTAATAGGGACCGTTGCGCGCTGCGGGGTTATGGGTGCTTTCGCGGATGATCACGCGGTGCAGCAAGGTCACGGGCATATCATGGATGTCGGCGTATTTGTTGATCAGCGCGCGCAGTTCGGGGGTCTCGTTTGGGTGCAGCGGGATGTTGCTGCTGTCAAAGGTGGCGCGGCTGGCCACCGCGTCGCCACCGCGCGCACAGGCGGCAAAGCTGGCCGCTGCGCCAAGCAGCATCATGCGTCGGAAAAGGCGGATGGCTGTCATTCTCAGGGTCTCCATAGCAGGAAATTGGCGATCATGCGCAGGCCCGCATGCTGGCTTTTCTCGGGATGGAACTGCGTGCCGATGATATTGTCGCGCCCGATGATGGCGGTGACATCGCCGCCGTAATCGACATGGGCCAGCCGTTCGGCAGGGTTGGTGACCTGCATCGCATAGGAATGGACGAAATAGGCGTGTTCGCCGGTCGCGATGCCGTCAAGCACGGGATGGGGGGTGTCGATCACCAGATCGTTCCAGCCCATATGCGGCACTTTCAGCGCGGGATCGGCGGGGGTGATGCGGCGGATATCGCCCGCGATCCAGCCGAAACCGGGGGTGTCCTCGTATTCGTGGCCCATGCTTGCCAGCATCTGCATCCCCACGCAGATACCAAAGAATGGCACGGCGCGGCGGGTGACGGCGTCAGTGATCGCTTCGGCCAGACCCGAATGCGCGTGCAGCTGCGCCTGACAATGCGGAAAGGCCCCGTCGCCGGGCAGCACGATCCGGTCAGCCTTGGCCACGACATCGGGGTCGGCGGTCACCACGATCGGGCCTGCGCCCACCTCTGCCGCCATCCGCTCGAACGCCTTTTGCGCCGAATGCAGGTTGCCGCTGTCGTAATCGACCAGAGCCGTGGTCATAGGCTGCCCTTGGTCGACGGGATCGCATCGCCCTTGCGCGGGTCGGCTTCGACGGCGTCGCGCAAGGCGCGCGCCACCGCCTTGAACGCGGCTTCGGTGATGTGATGCGCGTTGAAGCCGTGCAGCCGGTCGATGTGCAGGGTAATGCCGCCATGTGTGGACAAAGCCTGAAAGAATTCGCGCACCAGTTCGGTGTCGAAAGTGCCGATCTTGCCAAAGGGCAGGTCCAGATTGCAGATCAGATAAGGCCGCCCCGACAGATCAAGTGCGGCGCGCACCTGCGCGTCATCCATCGCCAGATGGCAGGACCCATAGCGGCGGATGCCGCGCTTGTCCCCAAGCGCCTGCGTCAGCGCTTGACCAAGGGCGATACCCACATCTTCGACCGTGTGGTGATCGTCGATATGCAGATCGCCCGAGGCACGGATTTTCATGTCGATCAGCGCGTGGCGCGACAATTGATCCAGCATGTGATCGAAAAACCCGACGCCCGTGTCGTTGTCATAAGTGCCGCTGCCATCGAGATTGATGGTGACCGCGATATCGGTTTCCGCTGTCTTGCGGGTGATGGTGGCTGTGCGCATCTTCTGCTGTCCCTCGGCCTTGTTGGCCATGTCTATAGGGGCATCACGCGCCACCGCCAAGTCCGCAGGCCCGCTGCCAGCGCTTTTCAGCAAGTTTTAAAGATTCGCTGTCATGCAGAGGGGCATGAAGCCTTGTCAGGAGAATCCCATGAAAGCAATGATCTTGCGCGACGACGCCGCCGATGCGGTGCAGACAGCCCATATTCTGGCCAACAAAGGGTTCCAGACCCTCTGTGTGACCAGCCGCGACATCGCGCAGGCGATGATCCGCGCCGATGTGATCGACCTGATGGTGATGGACGAACGGATCGGCATGCAACTGACCCACACGCTGGCGCTGTCAGCCGAACGGCGCAATCCATTCGTCAGCACCATCATCATGACCGACAAGGGCGCAGAGGCGACCGATGATCTTTACGGTCTGATCCCCAGTCTTTATGCCTTGATCGGTACGCGTACGGGGGCGGATATTCTGGGCAAGATCGTGCTGTCCGCCGTCGCCAATACCGAAGAGGCTGCGCGCCGGATCGACCGCCAACTGGCCGCCGATGCCGCCGAACTGGCAGCGCCAGCGGATGATTTCGACCTGATGGCGGATGACGCCGATCTGTCGCTTTTGGATGAGGATGATCAGGAGGATGAAGATCAGGACGATACCGCCGACGCGGTCTTTGCCGGCCCTGCGCTGGACGAAATCGGACAGGCGCGCAGGCGTGGCTGGGGCGATTTCGCCGATGTGCGGCCGCATCTGGTGATGACCCCGCCGTCCTTGCCGCCGCGCGACCCTGCCGTCAAGGTGGCCTGAGCAAAATGCAAAAGGCCGCCCTGACAGGCGGCCTTTGCAAACGGCCCGCTGGGCCAGTGAACCAATTGGAGCGGGCGAAGAGATTCGAACTCTCGACCCTAACCTTGGCAAGGTTATGCTCTACCCCTGAGCTACGCCCGCGTCCGTTGGTGAGGCGTGGATTACAAACACTTGGCGCAGTCCGCAAGGCTAAAATTGCAGGTCGCGCCAGATTTTCTCAAAAGTCAGAACAGAGCGGCATGATTAGGCATCCGGTCTGATTTCCTCGCGATAGACCACAAAACCAAAACCCGCTTTCTGAGCTTCATGTGCCGCAGAGCGAAGTATATCGTCTGACATGTGATCAGGATTGCCAGCTTCCTTGACCTTCTTGAGATTTGGATGAAGCCAGCCATTGGCATGCAGACGATCGGCAGCTCTGGATTTAGCATCTTCTCCATTCTGCCCACGAGCGAACGCTAATATCGCATGCCGCGCTCCAATTCTGAAACCGGTTTCCGCCGCTGAGATAGCTTCAAATAACAATGCAAATGTCTTTTCAGCCATCACTCCAGCTCGACCAGCAGATCCTTGGCGTCGATCTGGCTGCCGGGTTGCACGTGCACCGCCTTGATCACCGCATTGCGTTCGGCGTGGATGCCGGTTTCCATCTTCATCGCCTCGATCGTCAAGAGCAGATCGCCTGCCTTGACCTCTTTGCCGGCGACAGCCGCGACGCTGGCCACGACACCGGGCATCGGTGCGCCGATATGGCCCGGATTGCCCAGTTCCGCCTTGGGCCGCTTGACCTTGTCGGCGGCGGCAAGCCGGTTCGTCACACGGATCGTGCGGGGCTGGCCGTTGAGTTCGAAGAACACCTTGACCTCGCCATCCTCGTTCATGTCGGCCACGGCCTGCATACGGATTTCCAGCGTCTTGCCGGGGTCGATCTCGGCGGCGATTTCCTCGCCCGGTTCCATCCCGTAAAAGAAGGTGCGTGTGGGCAGGGTGCGCACAGGGCCATAGATTTCATGCCGCGCGGTGTAATCAAGAAAGACCTTGGGATACATCAGATACCCGTTCAGATCCTCGTCATCGATGATCACATCCTCGAATTTCGTCTGCAAATCCGCCTTGGTTTTCGCCAGATCCACAGGGGGCAGCGATTTGCCGGGGCGTTCGGTCTGCGCCTTTTCGCCTTTGAGGATCTTTTTCTGCAAGGCGGCAGGCCAGCCGCCCGGCGGTTGGCCCAGATTGCCGCGCATCATGTCAATCACGCTGTCGGGGAAGGACACATCCGTCTTGGGGTCTTCGACCTGCGCGCGGGTCAGGTTCTGGCTGACCATCATCAGCGCCATGTCGCCCACCACCTTGGAGGAGGGCGTGACCTTCACGATATCGCCGAACATCTGGTTCACGTCGGCATAGGTTTGTGCCACCTCGTGCCAGCGGTCCTCCAGCCCGAGCGAGCGCGCCTGCGCCTTGAGGTTGGTGAACTGGCCGCCGGGCATTTCGTGCAGATAGACCTCGGAAGCGGGCGCTTGCAGCCCCGATTCGAAGGCGGCGTAATGCGCGCGGACCTGTTCTAAATAATTGCTGATCTCGCGGATCGCCGCGATATCGAGGCCGGTGTCGCGGTCGGTGCCGCGCAACGCCTCGACAACAGAGCCAAGCGTCGGCTGCGATGTATTGCCCGAGAACGAATCCATCGCCGCATCGATGCAATCCACGCCTGCCGCTGACGCAGCCAGCACGGTGGCAATCGCCGCACCCGATGTGTCATGCGTGTGGAAATGCACAGGCAGGCCGATCTCGTCCTTGAGCGCCTTGATCAGCACGCTGGCGGCGGCGGGTTTGAGCAGCCCCGCCATGTCCTTCAGCCCCAGCACATGCGCGCCTGCGGCTTCCAGTTCCTTGGCCATGCCGATGTAGTATTTCAGGTCGTACTTGCTGCGCGCGGGGTCCAGCATGTCGCCGGTATAGCAGATCGTGCCTTCGCAGACCTTGTTCGCGGCAATCACCGCATCCATCGCGACGCGCATGTTGTCGACCCAGTTCAGGCTGTCGAACACACGGAACACATCGACACCCGATGTCGCGGCCTGTGCCACGAAGCTTTGCACCACGTTGTCGGGATAGTTGGTATAGCCCACACCGTTGGAGGCGCGCAGCAGCATCTGCGTCATGATATTGGGCATGACCGCGCGGATGTCGCGCAGGCGCTGCCACGGACATTCCTGCAAGAACCGATAGGCCACATCAAAGGTCGCACCACCCCAGCATTCAACGCTGAACAGGCCATGCATTTTCGCGGCATAGGCGGGGGCGGCGTTGATCATGTCGATCGACCGCATCCGCGTGGCCAGCAAGGACTGGTGCCCGTCGCGCATCGTCGTGTCGGTGATCAGCACCTGTTTCTGGTCGCGCATCCATTGCGCCACCGCTTCGGGGCCTTGGGCGTCGAGGATATTGCGCGTGCCGGGGGTCAGGTTGCTCGTGGGTTTGACGGGCGGGCGCGGCAGGCGGACATCGGCGGCAGGGCGGGGGCGGCCCGCCGTTTCGGGATGCCCGTTCACGGTGATATCGGCGATATAGGTCAGGATCTTCGTCGCGCGGTCGCGGCGCTTGGTGAAATTGAAGAGATCCGGCGTCTCGTCGATGAATTTGGTGTGGTATTCGTTGTTCAGGAAGGTGGGATGTTTCAGCAGGTTTTCGACAAAGGCGATATTGGTGCTGACGCCGCGGATACGGAATTCGCGCAAGGCACGGTCCATCCGCGCAATCGCCATTTCAGGCGTGGGGGCGCGGGCGGTGACCTTGGTCAGCAGGCTGTCGTAATAGCGCGTAATGACGGCGCCGGAATAGGCGGTGCCACCGTCAAGGCGGATGCCCGGACCCGTGGCGCTGCGATACATCTGGATGCGGCCGTAATCGGGGATGAAATTGTTCTGCGGATCCTCGGTCGTCACACGGCATTGCAGGGCGTGACCGTCGAGTTTCACATCATATTGCGATGCGCAGCCTGTCGCCTCGACCAGTGATTTGCCTTCGGCGATCAGGATCTGCGCGCGCACGATGTCGATGCCGGTGACTTCTTCGGTCACCGTATGTTCGACCTGCACGCGGGGGTTCACCTCGATGAAATAGAATTCACCCGAATCCATATCCATCAGGAATTCGACGGTGCCTGCACATTCGTAATTCACATGGGCGCAGATTTTCTTGCCGAGGTTGCAGATATGCTCGCGCTGCACATCGGAGAGATACGGGGCAGGGGCGCGTTCGACGACCTTTTGATTGCGGCGCTGGACCGAACAATCGCGTTCCCACAGGTGATAGATATTGCCGTGGCTGTCGCCCAATATCTGGACCTCGACGTGGCGTGCGCGCATGATCATCTTTTCGAGATAGCCTTCGCCGTTGCCGAATGCGGCCTCGGCCTCGCGCCGGCCTTCGCGGACTTTTTCCTCGAGCTCTTTTTCGTTCATGATGGGGCGCATGCCGCGTCCGCCGCCGCCCCATGACGCCTTGAGCATCAGGGGATAGCCGACCTCGGCTGCTTCCTTGCGGATGGCGTCCATGTCATCGCCCAAAACTTCGGTCGCGGGGATGACAGGCACGCCTGCGGCCATTGCGACACGGCGCGCGCTGGCCTTGTCGCCCAATTGGCGCATGGTCTCAGACCGGGGGCCGATGAAGGTGATCCCGTTCGACGTGCAGGCATCCACGAAATCGGGGTTTTCCGACAAAAGGCCATAACCCGGGTGGATCGCGTCAGCGCCCGACATCTTGGCGACGCGGATGATCTCATCGATGGACAGATAGGCGGCGACCGGCCCCATGCCTTCGCCGATGCGGTAGGCCTCGTCCGCCTTGAAGCGGTGCAGGCCCAGCTTGTCCTCTTCGGCAAAGACGGCGACGGTTTTCTTGCCCATCTCGTTGGCGGCGCGCATGATGCGGATCGCGATTTCGCCACGGTTGGCAATCAGGATTTTCTTGAAATCGGCCATTGTCGTCTCCTTCGCAGTTGCAGCATTGGTAAGCGGCAAATGGCGGGGCGTCTAGAACGTTTACGGGTTCTGGCGCAGGCAGGCAGGCAGATCTTTCAGGCTGCGCGCACCCAGTTGGCCCATGTTGGAGATCATGTCCTGCCGCAGGATATCCAGTACATGCGCCGCCCCCGGTTCGCCCAAGGCGGCAAGGCCGTAATGAAAGGCGCGTCCCAGCATCACGAAATCCGCGCCAAGGGCCAGCGCGCGCAAAATATCGAGCCCGCCTTCGATGCCACTGTCGAAGATGACGGGCAGCGTCGTGGCGGCACGGATCGCGGGCAGGGTTTCGATACTGGCGGGGCCACCGTCGAACTGGCGGCCGGCATGGGTACTGACCCAGATTGCATCGGCCCCTTCGTCAGTCAGGCGCGCGGCATCATCGGCGCGGCCGACGCCCTTGACCACAAGTGGGCCGTCCCATGCATCGCGCAGGGCCTTGAAATAATCCCAATCCGGCGAGGTCCGCAAAAGATAGCCGACATGCTGGTTGGACGGCAGCGAGCCTTTGACCTGACTATAGCTTTCCATCAGCCGCAGGCGCGGCATGCCGGTCTGCCTTATGCCCATCAGCCAAGCGGGGCAGCGCGCCGCCTGCAAGGCCAGCCGCGGCGTCAGTTTCGGCGGCTGCGTCAGCCCGCCGCGCGTCTGGCGTTCGCGGCGCGAGGCGACGGGCACGTCGACCGTCAGCACCAGCGTGTGAAAACCCGCCCCCTTGGCGCGGCTGAGGATATCGTCGCGGATCACCGGATCGCGCGGCGGATAAAGCTGGAACCAGCCTTGATCGCCGGCCGGCGGCCCCACATCCTCGGGCAATTGGCTGGCCACGGTGGACAGGGTGTAGGGGATCTTCTCGCGTGCTGCCGTGCGCGCCAGCATCTGTTCCGCCCCCGGCCAGATCAGCCCCGACATGCCCACGGGCGCGATCCCGACGGGCAAGGGATAGTCGCGCCCCAGCAGGGTGGTGGACAGATCGGGCACAAATTCGCCATGCAGGATCGAGGGATTCATCAGTACGCGATCAAGGGCGGTGCGGTTGCGCCTTTGCGTCGCCTCGACCCCCGTGGCGCTGTCGAGATATTCCCAGACGAAATGCGGAATACGTCCGCGTGCGCGGGATTTCAGGTCAGAGATCGCGGGATATCGGGCATGGGCGTTCATGCCCAGACGTTAGGGGGGATTTCCCGCCATTTGCAATGGCCGGGAGGCCTCCGGCGGGGATATTTTTGCTCGAAAGATGGGATGGAACGGAAGTAGAACAAGGCTTTTCATGGGGCCGCGTTGGCGCTATGTCTGGGGGATGAGTGATTATTCCGAAAATGACGCCTTCGAGGCGGCGGTGCCGTTGAGCCAGCGCGCGATGGCGCGGCCTGCGATGCCCTATCTGGACGGGCTGAACCCCGCACAGCGGCAGGCGGTGGAAACGCTGGACGGGCCAGTGCTGATGCTGGCGGGCGCAGGGACGGGCAAGACCAAGGCGCTGACCAGCCGGATCGCGCATCTTCTGGCGACGCGGTCGGCCCGCCCGCAAGAGGTGCTGGCCGTCACCTTTACCAACAAGGCCGCGCGCGAGATGAAGAACCGCATTTCTGCCCTGATGGGCGAGGCGGTCGAGGGGATGCCGTGGCTGGGCACGTTCCATTCGGTCAGCGCGAAACTGCTGCGCCGTCATGCCGAACTGGTGGGGCTGCAATCGAGTTTCACGATTCTCGATACCGATGATCAGTTGCGGCTGTTGAAACAGTTGGTGGTTGCATCCGACATCGACGAAAAACGCTGGCCGCCGCGGATGCTGGCGGGGATCATCGACGGCTGGAAGAACAAGGCGCTGACGCCCGACAAGGTGCCCGTTGCCGAAAGCGGGGCCTTTGATGGCAAGGGCGTGGATCTTTATGCCGCCTATCAGCGCCGTCTGATCGACCTGAACGCCGTCGATTTCGGTGACATTCTGTTGCATATGGTCACGATCTTCCAGAAACACCCCGATGTGCTGCGCCAGTACCAGACCCGGTTCCGCTATATCCTTGTGGACGAATATCAGGATACGAACGTCGCCCAGTATCTGTGGCTGCGCCTGCTCGCGGCGGGGCACAAGAACATCTGTTGCGTGGGGGACGACGACCAGTCGATCTATGGTTGGCGCGGGGCGGAAGTGGGCAATATCCTGCGGTTCGAGGCGGATTTTCCGGGCGCGCATGTGGTGCGGCTGGAAGAGAATTACCGCTCTACCCCGCATATTCTGGCTGCTGCCTCCGGCGTGATTGCCGCCAACAAGGGGCGTTTGGGCAAGACCTTGTTCACCTCTGTCAAAGAGGGTGAAAAGGTCCGCCTGATCGGCCATTGGGATGGCGAGGAAGAGGCGCGCTGGATCGGCGAGGAAATCGAGGCGAGCCAGCGCGGCACCCGTGGCATGGCGCCTTTGGGGCTTGATGCGATGGCGATTCTCGTGCGCGCCAGCCACCAGATGCGCGCGTTCGAGGACCGGTTTCTGACCATCGGCCTGCCTTACCGCGTGATCGGGGGGCCGCGATTCTATGAACGCATGGAAATCCGCGATGCGATGGCTTATTTCCGGCTGGCCGTGTCGCCCGCCGATGATCTGGCCTTCGAGCGGATCGTGAACACCCCCAAGCGCGGTTTGGGCGACAAGGCGATCCAGACGATCCAGCGCACCGCGCGCAGCAATGGCGTGTCCTTGGTCGAAGGCGCGCGGCTGGTCTGCCAAGGGCGTCTGCTGGGTGGCAAAGGGTTGAAGGAACTGACCGAACTTGTCGCAGAGCTGGACCGCTGGCACGCGCAGGTCCGCGCCGAGGCGGATACCCATGTGGAACTGGCCGAGATGATTCTGGACGAGAGCGGCTACACCGGCTTTTGGCAGAACGACAAGACGCCCGAGGCGCCCGGACGGCTTGAAAACCTCAAGGAACTGGTCAAGGCGCTGGAGAATTTCGAGAACCTGCAAGGGTTTCTCGAGCACGTCAGCCTGATCATGGACAATGAAACCGAGGAGTCTGGCGAAAAGGTCAGCATCATGACCCTGCACGCGGCCAAGGGGCTGGAATTTCCTGCCGTGTTCCTGCCGGGCTGGGAGGACGGATTGTTCCCGTCGCAACGCTCGATGGATGAAAGCGGGCTGAAAGGGCTGGAGGAAGAACGCCGCCTTGCCTATGTCGGCATCACGCGCGCGGAGGAGCTTTGCACGATTTCTTTCGCCGCCAACCGCCGCGTTTACGGCCAGTGGCAGTCGCAGATGCCGTCGCGGTTCATCGACGAATTGCCCGCTGATCATGTCGACGTGCTGACCCCGCCCGGCCTTTATGGCGGCGGTTACGGGGCGGCGGGCATGGCGGCCAGCGCGTCCCCCGCGATCATGGGGGCACTGGGGTCCGACCTGCATCAAAAGGCGCATGACGCCGATGTCTACAATTCGCCCGGCTGGCGGCGGTTGCAGGGGCGCAGCCAACAGCGCGGCATGGCCATGCCGTCCGAGGCGCGCAACATGACCATCGACGCGACCGCGGTGTCGGCCTTCAGCGTGGATGACCGGGTTTTCCACCAGAAATTCGGCTATGGGACGGTGCTCGCGATCGAAGGCGACAAGCTGGAGATCGCCTTTGACAAGGCGGGCACAAAACATGTCGTAGCACGGTTCATCGTCAGCGCCGATGCGGCTAATGATGTGCCGTTCTAAGCCACCAGCATCGGCCAGAGCGATGCGACCAGCAGCACCGCCATCGTCACGTTGAACACCCGCAACCGGCGCGCGGTGCCCAGCCAGCGGCGCACCTGCACCCCGATCCAGGCCCAGACGGTGACGGCGGGCAGGTTGGTCGCGGCGAAAATTCCCGCCACCATCAGTGACCCCACCACCAGCCCGCGGTCCTGCGGCGCATAGGCGCTGATCGCGGTGATCGCCATGAACCAGGCCTTGGGGTTGACCCATTGAAAGGCGGCGGCCTGCAGAAAAGTAAAGGGCTTGCCTGTGACCGCTTTCGCCTCTGGTGGCACGGCATTGGCGATTTTCCAAGCCAGCCACAGCATATAAGCGGCGCTCACCACTTTCAGCACGATGTTCAGCGCGGGATAGGTCAGGAACACGCCCAAAAGAACCACGCCGACCATGAACACCATGAACGCATGACCGACCGAGATACCCAGCATATGCGGCACCGTCCGGCGCAGCCCGTAATTCGCGCCAGAGGCCATCAGCATCACGTTGTTCGGCCCCGGCGTGATCGAAGAGGCAAAGGCAAAGCCCACAAGGGCGATGAGGATTTCATATGTCATCGCGCAACAATAGTGGGCGGATCGCGCAATGTAATTGCCAAGTTGCGCAAGAATGCCTTATCTGTGCAATTAATGACTCAGACTGACCCAATCAACGCGCGGATATTGCGCATCTTGTCCCGCGATGGCCGCATCAGCAACCTGCAACTGGCCGAAAAGGTCGGGCTGTCGCCCTCCGCCTGCCTGCGACGGGTGCAGGAATTGGAACGAAGTGGTGTGATCAAAGGCTATCGCGCGCGGCTCGATCCCGCGCAGACGGGTCGCGCCTATGTCGTCTATGTCGCGGTCGGGTTGTCGGAACATACCAAATCCGCGCAAACGGGTTTCGAACGCGCGATGCAAGGTGCCGATCAGGTGACCGAATGCCACAATGTCGCGGGTGCATTCGAATACATGCTGCGGGTCGAGGTCGCCGATCTGCCCGCCTACAAGGCGTTCCACACCGACATTCTGGGCACTGTGCCGCATGTCCGCTCGATCACAAGCTATATGGTCATGGGATCGCCGAAAGATACGCGGGCCTGAGCCTTTTGGCTTCTTATTTCCCAAAATACTCCGGGGTGACCCCGGACTTGATCCGGGGGTGGGGCAGCGCCCCTGCAACCGCGCATAAAAAAACGGCCATGCCCGGGAGGAGGTGGGCATGACCGTTCTTATTATCAGCGCCTCCTTGCGTCTCGGGAGGA
Organism: Yoonia vestfoldensis DSM 16212; assembly: GCF_000382265.1. Lineage (GTDB taxonomy): Bacteria > Pseudomonadota > Alphaproteobacteria > Rhodobacterales > Rhodobacteraceae > Yoonia > Yoonia vestfoldensis. The sequence goes on along the minus strand of NZ_KB907975.1, from coordinate 167,517 downwards.
GAAGAAGCAAGGCGCGTCCTCGCCAACTTTGCCCGGGAGGAGGTGGGCGCCGCCGGCGGTATCATCGGTTCCAACCCGGGAGGAGGTGGGCGGTTCCGAAACTTGTTTCATAAAGCGGCGGCACCCGGGAGGAGGTGGATGCCGCCGCTTTAATCATGACCCCGTGCCCTGGGAGGAGGTAAGGCGTGGGGTCTGTCAGATCTGCCTTTTCAGGGAGGAGGCGGCAGATCCGATCCTTGAATTACTTGCCGTAAGCGGCTTCAAACGCGATGTTGCGCAGTTCGGACCGCGACAGGCCCAGATCGGCCAGGTCCCGGTTCGACAACGATTGCAATTCGCGCAGCGTTGTCAGATACACTTTGCGCTTTGCCATCTTGTCCGACAGGTTGGCCCGCAAACCGGCGAAGCGGTCTGCGAAAGGCATGTTTGCTGGAAGGGTGATGTTGAAAGCTGTCATATTACGTCTCGTCTATCTCTTTGGTCGCGGCAGGTTTGCCGTTCGCTTGTGACCATCATGTAAGATAATGCTGCACTTGCACAATGGCCGATCGGTCAATGCTGCTATGCAGAAAATGCATAAGTTATGCTGACCTAATGTCATCTGTCTGTTGCAATTTTAGGCAGGTCACGCCGCAGACTTGCGTATTGCCCAAAACGTGCCAGAAGTTGACGGAAAAACAGGCGCAATTGAAAAAGGAGCCGTCCTTATGGCTGTAACCCGAGAAGATATTCTGACCGCGCTGGCCCGCATCGCGCTGCCGGAGGGTGGAGATCTTGTCGCGCGCGACATGATCCGCGCCTTGCGGATCGATGGCGACAAGGTCAGTTTCGTGATCGAGGCCGAAACCCCTGCCGAAGCCGCGCGCATGGACGGCCTGCGCCGCGCAGCCGAACAGATCGTGCAGGCCTTGCCCGGTGTCGACAGCGTATCGGCTGTGCTGACAGCGCATGGCCCCGCGCCCAAACCGGCCGAGCCGCCCTCGCTCAAGATCGGGCGGCACCCGACGCCGCAGGCTGGCCCCGCGAAGGTCAGCGGCGTGGACCGCATCCTTGCCATCGGATCGGGCAAGGGCGGGGTGGGCAAATCGACGGTGTCATCCAACCTTGCAGTGGCGCTCGCGCGGCAGGGGCGGCGGGTCGGTCTGCTCGACGCCGATATCTATGGCCCCAGCCAGCCGCGCATGATGGGTGTGAACAAACGCCCCGGCAGTCCTGACGGCAAGACCATCATCCCGCTGCAGGCGCATGGCGTGACGATGATGTCGATTGGCCTGATGATGGACCCCGACAAGGCGGTCGTCTGGCGCGGCCCTATGCTGATGGGCGCGCTGCAGCAGATGCTGGGGCAGGTGGCCTGGGGCGAACTGGACGTGCTGATCGTCGATCTGCCCCCCGGCACCGGCGATGTGCAACTGACCTTGTGTCAGCGCACCGAACTGACGGGGGCCATCGTGGTCAGCACGCCGCAGGATGTGGCCTTGCTCGATGCGCGCAAGGCGCTCGATATGTTCAAGACGCTGAATACGCCCGTTCTTGGCCTGATCGAGAATATGTCCACCTATATCTGTCCCAATTGCGGGCACGAGGCGCATATCTTCGGCCATGGCGGCGTCGCGCTGGAGGCCGACAAGATCGGCGTGCCCTTCCTTGGCGCGCTGCCCATTGATCTGGATACGCGGCTGGCGGGCGATGCGGGCACACCGATTGCCGCCGGATCCTCCCCCATGGCCGAGGCTTACGCGACCATCGCGCGCCGTCTGGTCGCGGGCGGGATGGCGTGATCACGATCAGGCTGGCGACCGAGGCGGATTTCGACGCCCTCTGGCCGATCCTGCACGATGTGTTCCGCGCAGGCACGACCTATGCCGTCGATCCCGCGATCACCCGCGAGGCCGCTTTCGCCTATTGGATGCAGCAGCCCGCCGCGACCTATGTGGCGGTGGCGGGCGATGCGGTGCTTGGCACATATTATATCCGCACCAACCAGCCCGGCGGCGGCGCGCATATCTGCAACTGCGGCTATATTGTCGCCCCAGCCGCGCGCGGGCAGGGGCTTGCCGCGCAGATGTGCCTGCACAGCCAGGATCAGGCCCGCGCGATGGGGTATCTCGCGATGCAGTTCAATTTCGTGCTGGCCAGCAACGCGGGCGCGGTCCGCCTGTGGCACCGCCTTGGCTTTGCGACCGTCGGCACCATCCCCGATGCCTTCCTGCATCCCGATCTTGGCTATGTCGCCGCCCATGTGATGCACAAACGGCTGACTGTCCCTGCCTGATCGGGAATTCATGGAATCGATCACGTATCCGAATCATTTGCGTGATGATTCCGTGAGGTCGACGTCCGTTCCTGCGCCACGACCTGCTTAAACCGGGGCGGAACCGCGGAAAGTTGCAGATTTTCTGCATCACGCAGGGTTTCTTTTTCTTTACCCTATTTGGTGGCTTTCGACGCAACTACCGCAACATATGCGCAAAGTGCGTCCTCGGGCACTGCCAGGCCGTGTCGCTACCGCGCGGTCTGCCCATCAAATTCCATGAAATCCCAGAAAACTGTTGATCGGCGCATCGCGCGATGGCACAACAGGCGCACGGTGATGACGGACACGACTTCAAAGGGGCATCTCAAGAACCCCGACCGGCAAAAGCAGGTTTCATACAGGCTTCGGCATCACCTCAAAAACGATCCGGCGCGTGAGCGAGCAGACATCCCCCCAGGTGGCACGCGCAGTCGGACTTTCCCAGAAATGGGACGAGGGCGGCGGATTGTGCAGTGGCAGCAGCACAATCCGCCGTTTTCACATCCGGGCCCCGGTCCGGCGGACAGTGAAGGCAGAGGGCAGTGGATCTGAGTTTTACCGGCGAACACACCCAAAAGGTGGACAGCAAGGGGCGCATGTCGATCCCGGCTGATTTTCGTCGCGTGCTCGAGACCGGCGATCCCGAATGGACCCCCGACCGCACCCCCCGCATGTATCTTTTGTATGGCGAGCATCTGAAGAACCAGCTGCACGGCTATACCGTTGCAGAATTCAACAAGGTCGTGGCCCAGATCAACGCGCTGCCGCGCGGGTCGGAACGCAAGCAGATCCTGTCGCGCCTGATCATCGGCCAGTCGATCCGTCTGGACGTGGACAAGGATGGGCGCACCGTCATGCCGATCAGGCAGCGTCAGAAACTCGGGATCACCGATGGCGAAGTGACCTTCAGCGGCCTTGGCGACCATTTCGAAATCTGGAAGGCTGACCGCTATGACAGCGACGTGTCCGGCGTGATGGCGGCCTATCTGGCGGACAAGCCCGAAGGCTATGATCCGCTGATCCTGCTGGACGGGTAGGCGCCGCCATGTCCGCTGCCGCAGATCAAACCCCGCACATTCCCGTCCTGATCCGGCCCTTGATCGGGGCGGTCAGCCCTGTGACGGGTGTCTGGCTGGATGGCACCTTCGGCAACGGCGGCTATACCCGCGCGCTGCTCGCGGCGGGTGCGGACAAGGTGATCGCGGTGGACCGTGACCCGCTGGCGTTCGAGATGGCCGCAGGATGGGTCGCGGATTACGGCGACCGGATCGTGATGCAGGAAGGCGTGTTTTCGCAGCTTGATACCTATGCGCAGGACCTTGACGGCGTGGTGCTGGACCTTGGCGTCAGTTCCATGCAGCTTGATCTGGCGGAACGCGGCTTTTCGTTCATGCGCGACGGGCCGCTTGATATGCGGATGTCGCAATCGGGCCTGTCTGCCGCTGATTTGTGCAATGACGCGGACGAGGCCGAACTGGCCGATATCATCTATCTTTACGGCGAAGAACGCGCGTCCCGGCGCATCGCCAAGGCGATTGTCGCAGCCCGTCCGCTGACGACGACAGGGCAGTTGGCCAAGATCGTCGAAAGCTGCCTGCCGCGCGCCAAGCCGAACCAGTCGCATCCCGCCACGCGGACCTTTCAGGCGCTGCGGATCGCGGTGAACAACGAATACGGCGAACTGGCCGAAGGGCTGATGGCCGCCGAACGCGCGCTCAAACCGGGCGGGCAACTGGCGGTCGTGACCTTTCATTCGGTCGAGGACCGGATGGTCAAACGGTTTCTGCAAGCACGGTCGGGCAACAACGCCAATGCCAACCGCTATGCGCCGGAAACCGAACAGATCACACCCGCCTTTCGCATCGAAAAGCGCAAGGCGATCGGGCCGGACGATCAGGAACTGGCCGAAAATCCGCGGTCGCGGTCAGCCAAGCTGCGGGTCGCGATCCGCACTGAGGCTCCGGCGCAAAGCCTCGATCCGGCCGATCTGGGCATGCCGATGATGCGCAAGAAGGGGGGCCGCTGATGCGGAGTTTTCTGTTTGTATTCGCAGCACTTGCCGTGATCGGGCTGGCCTTCTGGGCCTATCAGGAAAACTACACCACGCAGGCCGCCGTCCGCGAGGCGCGCGAACTCTACACCGAAATCGGTGCCGCCCATGACCGGTTGCAGATGCTGCGCGCGGAATGGGCCTATCTGAATCGGCCCGACAGGCTTGCCGATCTTGCCGATCTGAATTTTGACCGGCTCGGCCTGCTGCCGCTGCGGCCAGAGGCGTTCGGGCAGGTCAACCAGATCATTTATCCTATTCCGCCGATCCTGCCGATCACCGACCCGATCGAATTGTCCAGCGACATGATCGACCTTGCAGAGGACCCATTGTGATGCGCACGCCGCTGCGGCCGTTGGCCCGTATCCTCAAGGCCCGCGAAAAGGGCGAAAACCCCGATGTGATCGAGGCTGAAAACCGTGCCCGCCGCCATGCCGCCGAACAGGACAAGGCCCGCAGCCGCGCCGAAGGCCGTTTGCTGCTGCTGGGTCTGATGTTCTTTTGCGCCTTTATCGTGATCGGCGGGCGGATGGGCACGCTGGCGTCCTCGGTCCCCGAAGAACCGCGCGCCGCTGCCGAAGGGAATCCAATTATCGGCCAGCGCGCCGATATCGTGGACCGCAACGGGCGCTTGTTTGCCACCAATCTTGATACATTCTCGCTTTATGCGCATCCGCGCCAGATGATCGACCCCGCGCGCACTGCCAGCCAGCTTGCCGCGATCTTTCCCGAAATGGATGCCGAAAAGCTCTTGGCCGATTTCACCGGACAGCGCCGTTTCCTGTGGCTGCGCCGCCAGCTCAGCCCCGAGCAGATGCAGGCCGTGCATGACATCGGCAGCCCCGGCCTGTTGTTCGGCCCGCGCGAAATGCGGCTTTATCCCAACGGATCATTGGCCGCGCATATCCTTGGCGGTGCCCGCTATGGCCGCGAAGGCGTGTCCAGCGCCGAGGTGATCGGCGTGGCCGGCGTGGAACGCCAGTTCGACACCTTCCTGCGCGATCCGGCCAACGAAGGCGCGCCGCTGCAACTGTCGATCGACCTGTCGATTCAGGCGGCAACCGAACAAGTGCTGGCGGGCGGCATGGCGCTGATGAACGCCAAGGGGGCCACGGCGGTCCTGATGGATATCCATTCGGGCGAGATTATCGCGATGGCCTCCTTGCCTGATTTCGACCCCAACAACCGCCCGCAGGTCGCCACGACCGGCGATCAGTCCGACAGTCCGTTGTTCAACCGCGCGGTGCAGGGCGTGTACGAACTGGGGTCGGTGTTCAAGATCTTTGCAGTCGCACAGGCCATGGAACTGGGTCTGGTCAACGCCAATACGATGATCGACACCACCAACCCGCTGACATGGGGTCGTTTCCGCATTCGCGATTTCCGCAACTATGGCCCCGAGAACAGCGTCACGAACGTGATCGTGAAATCCTCCAACGTCGGTACAGCGCGTATCGCAATGCAGATCGGCGCGGAACGGCAGCGTGATTTTCTGGGGCAGTTGGGCCTGTTGCAGCCCACCCCGGTCGAATTGATCGAAGCGCCGACCGGCGCACCCCTGCTGCCGCGCAACTGGTCCGAGATTTCGACCATGACGATTTCCTATGGTCACGGCCTGTCGTCGTCGCCCTTGCATCTGGCCGCGGCCTATGCGGCCATGGTCAATGGCGGCACCAGGGTCGAACCGACGCTGCTGCACAACCCCGATCCGCAACCGGGCCCCCGCGTGATCAGCCAGGCTGTCAGCCGGTCGGTCGTCGGCATGCTACGTGCGACCGTGACCGAAGGGACCGCATCCATGGGTGACGTCCTTGGCTATGAGGTCGGTGGCAAGACCGGCACTGCCGACAAACCGCGCGCGGCGGGCGGCGGCTATTATGAAGACAAGGTCATTTCGACCTTTGCGTCGGTGTTTCCGGCCAGCAATCCGCAATATGTGCTGATCGTCACGCTGGATGAGCCCGTCGAAACCTCGGGTGTCGAACCGCGCCGCACGGCGGGCTGGACAACCGTGCCAGTGGCCGCCGAAATCATCCGCCGGACAGCGCCTTTGCTGGGCCTCAGGCCACACGTGGACATGGGCGATCCTGTCGGTGTAACACTCACCTCGAACTAGGGGGTTGTTGCGATGAAGACACTGACGGCGCTGGGATTGACGGCAGCGCAGGGGCGCGATGCGACCATTACATCCCTTGCCGTGGATAGCCGCGACGTGACCAAGGGCAGCCTGTTCGCGGCTTTGCCGGGGGCAAAGGTCCATGGTGCGGAATTCATCCAATACGCCCTGCGCATGGGCGCTGCCGCCGTGCTGACCGATGCCGCCGGTGCGCGGATCGCCGCCGATGTGTTGGGCGCAAGCGACGCCGCGCTGATCGTCGCCGAAGACCCGCGCCAGACGCTGGCGCAGACGGCCTCGCTCTGGTTCGGGGCGCATCCGGGCACGGTCGTTGCGGTGACGGGGACCAATGGCAAGACATCGGTGTCCAGCTTTTGTCGCCAGATCTGGGAAGACATGGGGCTGGCGGGCGTCAACCTTGGCACCACCGGCGTCGAGGGCGCTTGGGCCTATCCGCTCAAGCATACGACGCCGGAACCCATCACCCTTCACCGCGTTCTGGCCGAGGCTGTGGCGCATGGCGTCACCCATGTCGCGATGGAGGCCTCATCGCATGGGCTGGACCAGCGCCGCCTGGATGGCGTGGTGCTGGCGGCGGCGGGTTTCACCAATTTCACGCAGGACCATCTGGATTATCACGGCACGTTCGAGGCCTATTTCGCGGCCAAGATGGGCCTTTTCACCCGCGTGCTGGCCGAGGATAGCGTGGCCGTCGTCAATCTGGACGATCCCAAGGGGCCAGTCGTTGCCGCGATCTGCACCAAGCGCGGGCAAGAGGTGATCGGCGTCGGGCGCAGCGATGATGCCCGCCTGCGTCTGACCGGACAGCGGTTCGATGCGACGGGGCAGGACCTTTTGTTCACATGGCAGGGCCGTCCGCATCACGCACGCCTTGCGCTGATCGGTGGTTTTCAGGCCGAAAACGTGCTGCTTGCTGCCGGATTGGTGATCGCCGCAGGGGCCGATCCGCTGGATGTGTTCGCAGCACTTCCCCAGCTTGGCACCGTGCGGGGTCGGATGGAACTCGCCGCGACGCGCGGGAACGGTGCGGCGGTCTTTGTCGATTTCGCCCATACGCCCGATGCCGTGGAAACCGCGCTGAAAGCTTTGCGCCCGCATGTCATGGGCCGGATCGTGGCGATCATCGGCGCAGGCGGCGACCGCGACCGCGCGAAACGCCCGCTGATGGGCGAGGCGGCGGCGAAATTCGCGGATTCGGTGATCGTGACCGACGACAATCCGCGGTCCGAGGACCCCGCCAGCATCCGTGTCGCCGTTCTGGCGGGTGCGCAGGGTTGTGACAGCCTGTCCGAGGTCGCTGACCGTGCCGAGGCGATCTTGCGCGGTATCGACATGCTGCAACCGGGTGACGCGCTGCTGATCGCGGGCAAAGGCCATGAAAGCGGGCAGATCATCGGGGATACGGTGATGCCGTTTGACGATGTGGAACAGGCCAGCGTCGCCGTCGCGGCGCTGGAGGGGCGGATATGACTGCGCTGTGGACCACTGCCGATGCGGTTGCCGCAACAGGTGGCGCCGCACAGGGTGACTGGACTGCGACAGGCGTGTCGATCGACACCCGCAGTTTACAACCGGGCGATCTGTTCGTGGCACTGACGGATGTGCGCGACGGGCATGATTTCGTCGCTATGGCGCTGGAAAAAGGGGCTGCCGCCGCACTCGTCAGCCACCGCCCCGCAGGTGTCGCACCCGATGCGCCCTTGCTGGTCGTGCCTGACGTGCTGAGAGGGCTGGAGGCGCTGGGCATCGCCGCGCGTGCCCGCAGCACGGCCCGTATTGCCGCGATCACCGGATCGGTGGGCAAGACCTCGACCAAGGAAATGCTGCGTACCGTGCTGAGCCGCCAAGGCAAATGCCACGCCGCCGAGGCGTCGTACAACAACCATTGGGGCGTGCCGTTGACGCTGGCGCGGATGCCTGCCGATGCCGATTTCGCCGTGATCGAGATCGGGATGAGCAATCCGGGCGAGATCACACCCCTGTCGCGCATGGCGCGTCCCCATGTGGCGATGGTCACGACCGTGGCGGCGGCGCATCTGGCGTCTTTCGAAAGCCTTGCGGGGATCGCGGCGGAAAAGGCCACGATCGTCGACGGGCTGGAGCCGGGCGGCATCGCAGTGCTGAACGGAGATGTCGAGACAACGGCGATCTTGCAGGACCACGCCCGCGAGATCGGCGCGCAGATCGTGCTGTTCGGTGAAGGTGCTGGCGAATGGCGGGTCAATGATCTGCGCATCTCTCAGGATGTGACCGTCATCAGCGCAGCATCGCCGGGGCATGACTACCTGTTCAAACTCTCGGTGCCGGGGCGGCATTTCGGGCTGAACGCGGTGGGCGTGCTGGCCGTGGTCGCGGCCCTTGGGGCGGACCCTGTCGCAGCCTCGCTTGATCTGGCACTTTGGGTGCCGCCAGCGGGGCGCGGCACGCGCGAGATCATCCAGTTGGATGCGGCCAATGAATTCGAAACGCTTGACCTGATGGATGATGCGTTCAATGCCAACCCCACGTCACTTGCCGCCGCGCTAGAAGTCATCGCGGCAGGCCAGCCGCGCGACGGGGTGGGGCGGATCGTCAAGGGACGGCGGATCGCCATTCTGGGCGACATGCTCGAACTGGGGGCTGACGAGATCGCGATGCATGTCGGCATGGCGCAGAACCCGCATCTACAACAGCTTGACCTGATCCATTGCGCAGGCCCCCTGATGCGGCATCTGTGGGAGGCTTTGCCGCAGGGCAAGCGCGGGCAATGGGCCGCGACGGCGGCTGAACTGGCCGCACAGGCGGCGCGCCTGGTGGATACCGGCGATGTGGTGCTGGTGAAGGGATCAAAAGGCAGCAAAGTGTCGCTGGTCGTTGACGCGATCCGCAAACTCGGGCATCGCCGCGTTTACGAATAACAGGACATAGACATGTTTTATTGGCTTACGGCACTTTCAGATGGCGGCGACGTCTTCAACCTGTTCCGCTACATCACTTTCCGTGCCGGTGGCGCATTCATGACCGCGCTGATTTTCGGGTTCATCTTCGGACGGCCGCTGATCAACGTGCTGCGTCGCAAGCAGGGCAAGGGCCAGCCCATCCGCAGCGACGGGCCCGAAGGGCATTTCGTCAAGGCGGGTACCCCCACGATGGGCGGCTTGCTGATCGTGGGCGCGCTGACGGTGTCCACGCTCTTGTGGGCGCGGCTGGATAACCCCTTCGTCTGGATGGTCCTGTTTGTCACCCTGTCCTTTGCCGCCATCGGTTTTGCCGACGATTACGCCAAGGTGTCCAAGCAGACAACGTCCGGCGTGTCGGGCAAGGTGCGTATCCTGCTTGGGATCACCATCGCAGGCATCGCGGCCTATTGGGCGGCGCAGTATCACCCTGATGATTTGACCAACCAGCTTGCTGTGCCGATCTTCAAGGACACATTGATCAACCTCGGCCTGCTGTTCGTCCCTTTCGCAGTGATCGTGATCGTGGGCTCTGCCAATGCGGTGAACCTGACCGACGGTCTGGACGGGCTGGCCATCATGCCCGTGATGATCGCGGCAGGCACTTTCGGGGTCATCGCCTATGCGGTCGGTCGCGTCGATTTCACACAATATCTGGACGTGCATTACGTCCCCGACACCGGCGAATTGCTGATCTTCACCATGGGTCTGATCGGCGGCGGCCTTGGCTTTCTGTGGTACAACGCACCGCCTGCCGCCGTGTTCATGGGTGACACCGGATCGCTGGCCTTGGGCGGCGCGCTGGGGGCCATTGCCGTGGCCACCAAGCACGAGATCGTGCTGGCCATCGTCGGCGGCCTCTTCGTCGTCGAGGCTTTGTCGGTCATCATTCAGGTCTTGTACTTCAAGCGCACCGGCAAACGGGTGTTCCTGATGGCCCCGATCCACCACCATTACGAAAAGCAAGGCTGGTCCGAACCGCAGATCGTGATCCGTTTCTGGATCATCGCACTGATCCTCGCGATGATCGGTCTGGCCACGCTGAAGGTGCGCTGATCCGATGATCCCCGTACGCGGATATGAAGGTGCGACGGTCGCGGTCCTTGGCATGGGCCGGTCGGGCCGTGCGACAGCGGCGGCCTTGCAGGCCGGTGGCGCCAGCGTCGTCGTCTGGGATGACGGGCAGGCGGGGCGCGAATTGGCGGAAACCGCGGGCTATGTCCTGCGCGACCTGACCAAGACGGCGTCCTATGATGGTGTCGCGGCGCTGATCGTCAGCCCCGGCATCCCGCATCTTTATCCGGCACCTCATACCGCCATCGCCGCCGCTTGGGCGGCAGGCGTGCCGGTGGACAATGATATCGGCCTGTTCTTCAGGTCCTTCGCCACCGACGATTGGGACGGGTTCGAGACGACCCCCCGCGTCGTCGCCGTGACCGGATCAAACGGGAAATCCACTACTTCGGCGCTGATCCACCATATTCTGGCCGAGAGCGGGCGGCCTGCGCAGCTTGCGGGGAATATCGGGCGCGGCGTGCTCGACATCGAACCCGCGCGCGATGGCGAGGTTGTCGTGCTGGAGCTATCGTCCTACCAGACCGATCTGGCGCGCGCGATGACCCCCGATGTCGCGGTGCTGACCAACCTGTCGCCCGACCATCTGGACCGGCACGCAGGGCACGGCGGCTATTTCGCTGCCAAACGGCGGCTGTTCGCCGAAGGTGGGCCTGACCGCGCGGTGATCGGTGTCGACGAAAACGAAGGTCGGTATCTGGCGAACCAATTGTCCGAAGGCGCGGGCGACGACCGTGTGCTGCTGGTCTCTTCGGGGCAAAAGCTGACCGAAGCCGCGTGGTCGGTTTTCGCGCGCAAGGGGTTCTTGTCGGAATACCGGCACGGGCGGCAGGTCGGGTCGATCGACCTGCGCCCGATCGCGGGCCTGCCGGGGGCGCATAACCACCAGAATGCCTGTGCGGCCTATGCCGTCTGCCGCACGCTCGGGTTAGGTCCCCGCACGATCGAGGCGGCGGTGCATTCCTACCCCGGCCTGCCGCACCGCAGCCAGCTGGTCGCCGAACGGGACGGCGTGCATTTCGTCAACGACAGCAAGGCCACGAATGTCGACAGCGCGGCCAAGGCGCTGCAAGCCTTCCCGCGCATCCGCTGGATCTGCGGTGGATTGCAGAAAGAAGGCGGGCTCGATGCGCTCTTGCCGCATCTGTCCCATGTCGCCAAGGCCTATGTCATCGGGCGGGAGGCGGCGGATTTCGCCCGCCAATTGCCGGGCATTCCCGCCGAGGTCTGCACCACGATGGCCCGCGCCGTGGCGCTTGCCGCGTCAGAGGCAGACCCCGGTGATGTCGTCCTGCTGGCACCGGCGGCGGCGTCATTCGACCAATACGACAATTTCGAACAGCGCGGCGCGGATTTCATCGGCTGTGTGATGGCGGAAATTTCGGGGACATCCGCATAAATCGCAGATCTGGCAACGGAATGTTTACGACTGACGTGTAGGTGTCGGATCAGCGTATCCACAACCGCAGGTTTGCCCGCATGCTCGAAACAATCGACCAGGTTCTCAAGAAATTCGACCTTGATCGCGACAGCGTCAGGGCTGCGGGCGCACTGGCGATGCCGCTCATGGATCAGGTGCTTGACCATTTCTACAGTTTCGCCACCTCGGATTCGGACAGCATGCGGTTCTTTCCCGATCAGGCGATGATGAACCATGCGCGGCACGAACAGAAACGGCACTGGGAACTGCTTTTTGCGGGGCGTTTCGACGAGACCTACCTGACATCGGCCGACCGTCTGGGGCGGGTCCATTTCAAGATACAATTGCCGTTCCTGCTGTATCTGTCCGGCTACAGCCATGCGACATCACAGATTCAGACCCTTCTGCTGAAGAATGCGCGCGGCTTGACCGGCGCTGCGCGGCGGGCGCGGGTCGGACGTGAGCTGCCGCTGCTGACCCGGGCCTTCGGGTTGGACATGCATTATGTCATCAGGGCCTATTTTTCTGCCCAGATGGAAGAACAGAACCTTGCCTTCACTCATATCCAGGATGGCATGGCCCGGATGGCGGCCCGCGACTTGTCGCGTCCCGTACCGGGACCGGACAGCAGCAACTATCCTGCGCGATATGACGGTATCCGGGAATCGTTGAATGCCCTGATGACGACGTTTCGCGGGTTGCTGGAACAGATCCAGACGACCAGCGCCGGCATCAATCAGCACGCGCAGGAAATGACCCTCGCGGCAGAGGATTTGTCGCGCAGGACCGAAACGCAAGCTGCGACACTGGAACAGACCGCCGCCGCCGTCGAAGAGATCACGGTGACGGTGAAATCATCCGCCGCCGCCACGCGGGAAACGGATCAGGTCGTGGCACAGGCCCAGCACAATGCCGAACGGGGCAACGACGTGGTGCAGCAAAGCGTCCAGATGATGCGCGACATCGCCGTGGCCTCGGCGCAGATCGCGGAGATCGTGACCGTGATCGACGATATGGCGTTCCAGACGAACCTGCTGGCGTTGAACGCCGGGGTCGAGGCCGCGCGCGCGGGTGATGCAGGCCGTGGCTTTGCCGTCGTCGCATCCGAAGTGCGCAACCTCGCCCAACGGGCGTCGGATTCCGCCAAGGAAATCAAGAACCTGATCCGCAAAAGCACGGATCTTGTCGATCATGGCGTGCAATTGGCCGATCAGGCGGGCGATGCGCTGGGCAGCATCGTGACAGAGGTTGGCCGCGCGACCGTGCTGATGTCGCAAGTGGCCAATTCATCGCAGGAACAATCGACCGGGTTGAGCGAAATCGCAACCGGCGTCGCCCAGCTTGATCAGGTGACGCAGCACAATGCGGCGATGGCCGAGGAGACGGTGGCGGCGATCACTTCGATGCAGCAATCCGCGCACGCATTGACGCAGCTTGTGAATGAATTCGTGCTCACCGACATCAAACAGGGACGCACGGTCCATCCACCCGTCGCGCGTGTCGCCTGACCCGGCCCTGCGCACGGCGCAATGGCCGCGTTAGGTGGGACCTGACCCACCTTACCCTTGCCTGATCGCCTGTCCCGCCGCCGAGCCGGACGACCAGGCCCATTGGAAATTGTATCCGCCCAGCCAGCCGGTCACATCCACGCATTCACCTATGCAATAAAGCCCCGGCACGGTCTTGGCCGCCAATGTCTGCGACGACAGGGCGGATGTGTCGACACCGCCCAAGGTGACTTCGGCGGTGCGGTATCCTTCGGACCCGGACGGTGTGACCTGCCAGTCCCGCAGCGCATCGCAAAGGGCGGCAAGACGCGCGTCGCCCTGGTCGGCCATCGTGCCCAGCAGATTGAAGCCGTCCTTGAGGTAATCAACCAACCGGGCGGGCAGATATTGCGACAGGATCGTCGTCAGGGCCTTGCGTCCGTCGCTGTGCCGGTGCTGCTGCAACGCAGCCAGAAGATCTGTGCCGGGCGTCAGGTTGATGCTGATCGGATCGCCTTCGCACCAATAGGATGAGGCCTGCAGCACGGCCGGACCCGACAGCCCGCGATGAGTGAAAAGCAGGGCTTCGTCGAATCCCGTGCCATGCGCCGTCACGCGTGCAGGGGTCGCCACACCGGCCAGCGGCCTGAACCTGTCATCCGAAAAGGTCAGCGGCACTAGTCCGGGGCGGGGTGTCACGACGGGCAGGCCAAAACCTGCGGCCACCTGATAGGCGAAGCCGGTCGCGCCCATCTTCGGAATGGATTTGCCGCCGCTGGCCAGCACCAGATTGCGGGCCGCGACGGTGATTTCGCGGCCGTCGCGTGTCAGTCTGGCCGTGAATTCCGTGCCGGCATGGCTGATCTCGCCGACATGCGTGTCCAGCCACAGATCAGCGCCCGCGCGTGCCATCTCGGCCCGAAGCAAGGCGACGATATCCTTGGCCGATGTGTCGCAGAAGAGCTGCCCCAGCGTTTTCTCATGCCAGGGAATGCGATGCGCATCGACCAGGGCGATGAAATCCCACTGCGTATAGCGCCCCAGTGCCGATTTGGCGAAATGCCTGTTCTGGCTGATGAAATTGTCGGCGCTGGTATGCAGGTTGGTGAAATTGCAGCGCCCGCCCCCAGAGATGCGGATCTTCTCGCCAGGCGCACGCGCGTGGTCGACGACCAGCGCGCCCGGTCCCGCATGGGCCGCGCACATCATGCCTGCGGCACCTGCGCCGATGATCAGGGTCTCCACTTTCATGGCACGCGATGTGGCGTGGATCAGCGGCGGGCGCAAGGGCGCAGATTTCCAGTGGAATCGCGTGGCAAGCCGGTCTATGCTGTGCCGAGACCCGGAAAACGGGCGATTGAGGCAAATTTGGCGGTGATCCATGACGGAAATGGTCTATGGGGCGGTTCCGGTACAATCCGGCGACCCGGTTCTTCCACGGTGGTGGCGGACGATTGATAAATGGACGTTGTCCTGCGTCATGATCCTCTTCGGGATCGGTCTGCTGCTGGGGTTCGCCGCATCACCACCGCTCGCGGCGAAAAACGGGCTGGAGCCGTTTCACTATGTGATCCGCCAGACCGTGTTCGGCGGTGCGGCCATCATGGCGATGATCGTCGTGTCGATGATGTCGCCGACAATGGTGCGCAGGTTGGCGATTCTGGGGTTTTTCGCGGCTTTCCTGTCGCTTTTGCTGCTGCCGTTCTTTGGCACCGATTTCGGCAAGGGCGCAACGCGCTGGTATTCGTTGGGGTTTGCCTCGGTGCAGCCGTCCGAGTTTCTCAAGCCTGGCTTCATCGTCATGACAGCCTGGCTGCTGGCCGCCGCAACCCAGCTGGGCGGCCCGCCCGGCAAGCTCTATTCCTTCGTGCTGACCATGGTGATCACGACGTTGCTGGCGTTGCAGCCTGATTTCGGGCAGGCCGCGCTGATCATGTTCGCCTGGGGTGTCATGTATTTCGTGGCAGGCGCACCCATGACCTTGCTGATCGGTCTTGCCGTCGCCGTGTTTTTTGCAGGGACACTATTCTACGCCAATTCCGAGCATTTCGCCCGGCGTATCGACGGGTTCCTGTCGCCTGACGTGGACCCGACGACGCAGCTTGGCTTTGCCACCAACGCGATCCGCGAAGGCGGGTTTTTCGGCGTTGGCGTGGGCGAGGGACAGGTGAAATGGTCGTTGCCGGATGCGCATACCGATTTCATCATCGCCGTCGCTGCCGAGGAATACGGGCTGATCTGCGTGCTGGTGATCATCACGCTTTACACGACCATCGTCGTCGGCTCGCTTCTGCGGCTGATGAAGGAACGTGACCCGTTCATCCGGCTGGCGGGCACCGGTCTTGCCTGCATCTTTGGTGCGCAGGCGATGATCAACATGGGCGTGGCCGTGCGCCTGCTGCCCGCCAAGGGGATGACGCTGCCTTTCGTGTCCTATGGCGGGTCATCGCTGATTGCGGGTGGCATCGCGATCGGGATGCTCTTGGCCTTTACCCGGTCGCGTCCGCAGGGCGAGATCGGCGATATCCTGCTGCGCCGGGCCAACCGATGACCGCGCCGCTGTTGATCATCGCAGCGGGCGGCACGGGCGGGCATATGTTCCCCGCGCAGGCCTTGGCCGAGGCGATGCTGGCCCGTGGCTGGCGTGTGAAACTGTCCACCGATGCGCGCGGCGCGCGCTATACGGGCGGCTTTCCCGATGCGGTCGAGGTTGCGACCGTGGGTAGCGCTACTTTCGCGCGCGGCGGTCTGGCGCAGAAACTGGCGGTGCCGTTCCGCATCGCCGGTGGCATCGCGGCTGCGAAATGGCGGATGCTGCGTGACCGGCCTGCGGTTGTCGTGGGCTTTGGCGGGTATCCTGCCATTCCAGCGATGACAGCCGCCTGGGCCTTGCGGGTGCCGCGCATGATCCATGAACAAAACGGCGTGCTGGGGCGCGTGAACCAGATTTTCGCGCGGCGCGTCGATCAGGTCGCCTGTGGGACATGGCCGACCGACCTGCCTGTGGGTGTCACCGGCATCCACACGGGCAATCCGGTGCGTGCGGCGGTGCTGGACCGCGCGGGTGCGCCTTACATCCCGCCGGGGGATTACCCGATGGCGCTTTTGGTGCTGGGCGGATCGCAAGGCGCGCGGATCATGTCCGATGTCGTGCCTGCCGCCATCGCCGCCTTGCCGGATCATCTGCGCGGCAATATCCGCGTCAGCCATCAGGCCCGCGCCGAGGATATGGACCGTGTCGCGGCCTTCTATGCCGAGGCGGGCATTTCCGCCGATGTGCAGACCTTTTTTGCCGATGTCCCCGCCCGGATGAGCGAGGCGCAGCTTGTGATTTCCCGCTCTGGCGCGTCCACGGTGGCCGATGTCAGCGTGATCGGGCGGCCCGCGATCTGGGTGCCTTTCGCGGCGGCCGTGCGTGACGAACAGACCGCCAATGCCCGCCAATTGGTCGAGGCGGGGGCGGCATTGATGATGACCGAGGCGCAGTTCGACGCACCCAACCTGACGATGGCGTTGCAGAACCTTCTGTCCGATGACGCAATGGCCGCCGATATGGCGACCAAGGCGGTCGCCTGCAGCGTGCCGGACGCCACGGACCGGCTTGTGCAATTGGTTGAAAATCTGGCAGAGGCGCGCAAAAGATGATGGATGGAACCCCTGTGATGAATGCTGCAACGAAACTGCCCCTTGATGTGGGCCCGATCCATTTCGTCGGTATCGGCGGCATCGGCATGTCCGGCATCGCCGAGGTGCTGCTGAACCACGGTTACCGCGTGCAGGGGTCCGACCTGAAGGCGACCAAGATCACCGACAGGCTCAAGGCGCTGGGGGCGGTGATCTTTGAAGGCCAGCGCGCCGAGAATTTGGCGGGGGCCGAGGTTGTCGTGATTTCCTCTGCGATCAAACCGGGCAATCCCGAACTCGACGCCGCGCGCGCGAACGGCCTGCCGGTGGTGCGCCGCGCGGAAATGCTCGCCGAATTGATGCGCCTGAAATCCAACGTCGCTGTCGCAGGCACGCATGGCAAGACGACGACGACCACGATGGTCGCGGCCCTGCTGGACGAAGGCGGCATCGACCCGACGGTCATCAACGGCGGGATCATCCATGCCTATGGGTCCAACGCCCGCATGGGGCAGGGCGAATGGATGGTGGTAGAGGCGGACGAGAGCGACGGCACCTTCAACCGCCTGCCTGCGACAATTGCCATCGTCACCAATATCGACCCCGAACATATGGAACATTGGGGCAGCATCGAGAACCTTCGCAAAGGGTTCTATGATTTCGTCTCCAACATCCCGTTTTACGGTCTTGCCGTCTGCTGCACCGACCACCCCGAAGTGCAGGCGCTGGTGGGCAAGATCACCGACCGCCGTGTCGTGACCTTCGGTTTCAACGCGCAGGCCGATGTGCGCGCGATCAACCTGACCTACAAGGCGGGTGTCGCGCATTTCGACATTGCCCTGCAATCCGAGGATCAGGTGATCGAAGGGTGCAGCCTGCCGATGCCCGGCGATCATAACGTGTCGAACGCCTTGGCCGCTGTCGCGGTGGCGCGGCATCTGGGCATGAAAAAGGATGAAATCCGCGCCGCCCTGGCCGGTTTCGGGGGGGTCAACCGCCGCTTTACCAAGGTGGGCGAGGTGGACGGTGTCACGATCATCGACGATTACGGCCATCATCCGGTGGAAATTGCTGCCGTACTCAAGGCCGCGCGCCAAGCCACAACAGGCCGCGTGATCGCGGTGCATCAGCCTCATCGCTTCAGCCGTCTGTCGCATCATTTTGATGAATTCTGCGCCTGCTTCAACGATGCCGATGTCGTGGGCATCTCGGAAGTTTACGCCGCAGGCGAGGACCCGATTGCAGGCGCGAGCCACGCCGATCTGGTCGCAGGCCTGATCCGCCACGGCCACAGGCATGCCCGCATCGTGAACTCCGAGGATGATCTGGAACGGCTGGTCCGCGAACAAGCCAAACCGGGCGATATGGTGGTCTGTCTGGGCGCTGGCACGATCAGCGCTTGGGCCAACGGGCTGCCCGCAAGGTTGCAGGGCTGACCCGATCATGACGGCGCGCCCATGACCCAAAGCCTGATCGCCATCAGCCTCTGGGTCGTGCTGGCGTTCGTGATGGCGGCCTTTCCATCGACCGATAACCATTGGCGGCGCGCCTATGTGCTGATTGCGATCGGTCTGCCCTTGCTGGCGTGGGTGACATGGCAGGCGGGGCCAGCGATGGGGCTTTTGGGGCTTTTCGTCGGCGGCTTGGTTCTGCGTTGGCCGTTTTTATACCTGTGGCGCTGGCTGCGCCGGGTCGGATCGCGCTGATGGGCGGTTTCGGGATCATCGCGGCGATGGCGTTCTGCGCTTTTCTGCCGTTCTTTGCGCTGGTCCGGCTGGCAAGGGCGGGCAAATTCGGGCTTGTCCTGTCAATTCTGTCGGTGCTGGGCGCTGCGGCGGTGGTCCTTTTCTATGCAACCGCCAAACCTTTTGGGATCGACCCGGTGCAGGCGATGGCGATCCTGCTATTGGGTATTGTGCCATCGGTACTGGGCGGCGGGGCAGGGGCGATCTTGGGCAAACTGCTGCGCAACCGCGATGACCGGCAGGCCGGAAAGTAGATATTGAACGTCGTTCACATCTTTGCTAAGAAACGAACAATGTTCAATATGAGGAGCGAATCATGGAACTCGAGGCTTTTGCGTTTTTCGGCGTGATGCCCGCCTGCGTGGCGGGGCTTGCTGGTTGGCTGTCGTTCTGGTGCGGGCGCAAGCGGCTGCGGTCCGGGACCATTGGCCTGATCCTCGCATTTGTGGCCCTGACGATTGCGATGCTGGTCGGGCTGGAAGGCACGAGCGGCCTTGACGGGCTGATCTACCTCGTCAGTCTTGTGCTGATCGCGGCGCCTGCCGGATTGGGCGTCATCGTCGGCGGCATCTTGGGATGGCAGCGCAAGGGCGCGGTCCCGCCCCACGCGCAGCAGGTCTGACGATACGCCAGCGGTCGGCTTTACAGGGCTGACCGTTTGCGCCTATCAGACCACCCATCAGACTGAGCGGTTGGCAGCTAAAGGAGCCCGGACCCATGCGTGATTTACCCCCCGTCCGTGGCACATTGACCCCGCAACGCCCCTTGGCCGATCTGACATGGATGCGCGTCGGCGGCCCGGCAGAGGTCTTGTTCCAGCCTGCCGATGCCGAGGATCTGGCGTCGTTTCTGGCGGCACTCGACCCATCCGTGCCGGTGTTCCCGATGGGTGTGGGCAGCAACCTGATCGTGCGCGACGGCGGGATACCGGGGATTGTCGTGCGCCTGGGGCGGGGGTTCAATAGCATTGCGATCGACTGCGGCACCGTCACGGCGGGGGCGGCGGCGCTGGATGCCCATGTCGCGCGGCGCGCGGCAGAGGCGGGGCTTGATTTGACCTTCCTGCGCACCATCCCCGGCACGATCGGGGGGGCGGTGCGGATGAACGCGGGCTGTTATGGGTCATATGTGGCCGATGTGCTGACATCGGTGCAGGTCGTCCTGCGTGACGGCACGGTGCAGGATCTGCCCGCCGCCGACCTGCATCTTGCCTATCGTCAAAGCACCTTGCCCGAAGGCGCGATCATTCTGGGCGCGACTTTTGCGCCGCCCGCAGGCGATCCCGAAGAACTCGCTGCGCGCATGGATGACCAGCTGGCCAAACGCGACGCGACCCAGCCGACCAAGGACCGCACGGCCGGATCGACCTTTCGCAATCCGGCGGGGTTTTCCTCGACTGGCCGCGCCGATGATACGCATGAATTGAAAGCCTGGGCCGTGATCGACGCTGCAGGGATGCGGGGTGCAACCCTTGGCGGGGCGGTGATGAACACGATGCACCCCAACTTTCTGACCAACGCTGGCGGGGCGACCGCCGCTGATCTGGAAGATCTGGGCGAGCTGGTGCGGAAAAAGGTTTACGATTCCCAAGGGATCACGCTAGAATGGGAAATCATGCGGGTCGGTTTGCGGCACGCGGATTAATGGTCGCAAAGACCGGCGCCCCGCACAGGGGCAAAACCAATGACGGGCCGCAAACGGCCCGCAAAAAAGGCGGTGGGTATGTCGAGCAGGGCAAACCCGAAAGTTGTTGTTCTGATGGGCGGTCCATCGGCTGAACGCGAGGTATCGCTCAGCTCTGGCCACGAATGTGCGGCGGCTTTGCGGGCAGCGGAATGTGATGTGATCGAGGTCGACGCCGGCCCCGACCTTGCCACGCGTCTGACCGAGATTGCCCCCGATGCCGTATTCAACGCCTTGCATGGCCGTTGGGGCGAGGATGGTGCCGTCCAAGGCCTGCTCGAATGGCTGCGGATACCCTATACACATTCGGGGATTCTCGCGTCCGCACTGACGCTGGACAAGGAACGCACCAAGGATATCTACCGCGCTGTCGGTCTGCCTGTCGTGGGCAGCATTCTGGCCGATGCCGATGACGTGCGCGCGCGCCACGTCATGCCGCCGCCCTATGTGGTGAAACCCTATAACGAAGGCTCCAGCGTCGGTATTTACATCGTGCATGACGCCGCCAACGGCCCGCCGCAATTGTCCGACGACATGCCCGCGCGGGTGATGGTGGAAACCTATGCCCCGGGGCGCGAATTGACGACGACGGTGATGGGCGACCGTGCGCTGACCGTGACCGATATCATCACCGATGGTTGGTATGATTACCACGCCAAATACGCCCCCGGCGGATCGCGCCATGTGGTGCCAGCGGACATTCCCGCGCAGATTTTCGACGCCTGCATGGATTATGCCCTGCGTGCGCATCGCGCCTTGGGCTGTCGCGGGATCAGCCGGACCGATTTCCGCTGGGACGAAAGCCGTGGCCTCGACGGGTTGATCCTGCTGGAAACCAACACCCAGCCCGGCATGACGCCCACCTCGCTCGCCCCGGAACAGGCGGCCAAGGTCGGGATCAGCTTTCCGGAACTCTGCCGCTGGCTGGTGGAGGATGCCTCATGCGATCGCTGATCCGCCGCCGTGCAACAGCCGATATGCCGCATGATCCGGCCCCGTCGAAATGGGGCTATCGCTATCAGCGGCTGATGCTGACGCCGGGGTTCCGCGCGGCGGTGCGGATCGGCGTGCCGATCCTGCTGATCGCGGTGATCGCCGGGTCGTGGTTTGCCAAGCCCGAGAACCGCACCATGCTGGATACGCGGATTGCGGAAACAATCCGCGGCTTTCAGGAACGCCCGCAATTCATGGTGCAATCCATGACCGTCACAGGCGCTGATGACGGGCTGATGGCCGCTGTGGTCAATCTTTTGCCTCAGGAATATCCGGTGTCGTCCTTTGCGCTCGACCTTCTCGCGATCCGTGCCGAGATCGAGGCGCTGGATGCCGTGCGGTCCGCCAGCGTCCGGGTCGGGCCGGGTGGTGCGTTGCAGGTCGATGTGACCCCGCGCGTGCCTGTCGCGCTGTGGCGCGATGGCCCCGTTCTGCATTTGATCGACACCGAGGGGGTGCAATCCGGCACGGTCATATCGCGCGGCGACCGTCCCGACCTTCCGTTGATTGCGGGTGACGGGGCGGAACAGCACATTCAGGAAGCCTTGGCGCTGTATGCGGGGGCGGGGCCCTTGCGCGACCGGGTGCGCGGGCTCGTGCGGATGGGCGAACGGCGGTGGGACATCGTGCTTGATCGCGACCAGCGGATATTGCTGCCCGGTGACGGTGCGGTTGCGGCATTCGACCGGGTGATCGTGCTGAACCTTGCGCAGGACATGCTGGAACGGGACGTGAGCATTGTGGACATGCGCAATGCCGAACGGCCGACCTTGCGGATGAACGAAGATGCCGCGGCCGCATTGCGCCGCGTGAATACAACAACAACCGGGGCGGGCAACTGATGGGCGATCTTTACGACAGTCAACGGGCGATGCGGCAGATGCGCAAGGCCGCAATGCAGCGCGGCGTGGTAGCGGTGCTTGATGTGGGCACCTCCAAGATCGCATGCCTTGTGCTGCGCTTCGACGGGCCGGAGCGGTTCCGCAGCGTCGATGGCGTCGGGTCCATGGCGGGACAATCGCAGTTTCGCGTGATCGGGGCGGCGACGACCCGTTCGCGCGGTGTCCGCTACGGCGAAGTCGATGCGATGCAGGAAACCGAACGCGCGATCCGCACGGCGGTGCAAGCGGCACAGAAAATGGCCAATGTCCGGGTCGATCACGTCATCGCCTGCCTGTCCGGCGCGCGCCCGCGGTCTTACGGTCTTGCCGGTGAACTGGACGTGTCGGGCGGCACCGTCACCGAACAGGATATCAGCCAGGTCATGGCCAATTGCGATGTGCCGGACTACGGGTCCGACCGCGAAGTGCTGCACGCCCAGCCGGTCAATTTCGCGCTCGACAACCGTTCCGGCCTTGCCGATCCGCGCGGGCAGATGGGCAATAGGCTGACCACCGACATGCACATGCTGACGGTCGATGCCGCCGCGATCCAGAACATCTTTTACTGTATCAAACGCTGCGATCTCGAACTCGCGGGGCTGGCATCCTCCGCCTATGTCTCGGGCATGTCCACGCTGGTCGAGGATGAACAGGAACTGGGTGCGGCCTGCGTCGATCTGGGCGGCGGGTCCACCGGCATTTCGGTCTTTATGAAAAAGCACATGATCTATGCGGATTCGGTGCGCATGGGCGGCGATCACGTGACCTCTGACATCTCGATGGGGTTGCAGATTCCCGCCGCCACCGCCGAGCGGATCAAGACCTTCTACGGCGGCGTCGTGGCTACCGGCATGGACGACCGCGAAATGATCGAGATCGGCGGCGATACCGGCGACTGGGAACGCGACCGCCGCACCGTCAGCCGTGCCGAACTGATCGGCATCATGCGCCCGCGGGTCGAGGAAATCCTTGAAGAAGTCCGTTTACGGCTCGACGCTGCCGGCTTCGAGCATCTGCCAAGTCAGCAGATCGTGCTGACCGGCGGTGGCAGCCAGATTCCCGGGCTTGATGGGCTTGCCAGCAAGATCCTCGGGCAGCAGGTCCGTCTCGGGCGTCCGCTGCGGGTGCAGGGTCTGCCGCAGGCCGCCATCGGCCCCGCGTTTTCGGGGGCCGTGGGCCTGTCGCTCTTTGCGGCGAACCCACAGGACGAATGGTGGGATTTCGAGATTCCCGCCGACCGTTATCCGGCGCGGTCGCTGAAACGGGCCGTCAAATGGTTCAGAGACAACTGGTGATGCGCAACATCTTGCCGATCATGCGATATCGAGCAGAAATTGCGCATTTTTCGTCAAGATTTGGTAGGCACTTTGTGTTTTTTCCGTGACCTTTCGGCATCATACCGATATGCTGAAGGATAATTGGCAGCAGTCGCCCGGTGGGACGGGCTGATATAAAAACAGGCGGACAGAGTTATGACACTGAACCTTTCCCTTCCCGGGCACGACGAACTGAAGCCGCGCATCACCGTTTTCGGCGTGGGCGGCGCTGGTGGCAACGCAGTCAACAACATGATCGAGAAACAACTCGACGGGGTTGAATTCGTGGTCGCCAACACGGATGCACAGGCGCTGCAACAATCGCGCGCCACATCGAAAATCCAGATGGGTCTGAAAGTGACCGAAGGTCTGGGTGCCGGTGCGCGCGCCAGCGTGGGCGCTGCGGCCGCCGAAGAAAGCATCGAACAGATCGTCGATCATCTGGCCGGTGCGCATATGTGTTTCATCACCGCAGGCATGGGCGGCGGCACCGGGACAGGCGCGGCCCCGATCATCGCGCAGGCTGCGCGTGAACTCGGCGTGCTGACCGTGGGCGTCGTGACCAAGCCTTTCCAGTTCGAAGGCGGCAAGCGGATGCGCCAGGCCGACGATGGTATCGAGGCGCTGCAAAAGGTCGTCGATACGCTGATCATCATCCCCAACCAGAACCTGTTCCGTCTGGCGAATGAAAACACGACATTCACCGAAGCCTTCGCGCTGGCGGACGACGTGCTGTATCAAGGCGTCAAGGGCGTGACCGACCTGATGGTCCGTCCGGGCCTGATCAACCTCGACTTTGCGGACGTGCGCGCCGTAATGGACGAGATGGGCAAGGCCATGATGGGCACCGGCGAGGCCGAGGGCGAAAACCGCGCCATCCAGGCCGCCGAAAAGGCCATCGCGAACCCGCTGCTGGACGAAATCAGCCTCGAAGGCGCGCGCGGTGTGTTGATCAACATCACCGGCGGCTATGACCTGACGCTGTTCGAACTGGACGAGGCTGCCAACAAGATCCGCGAAAAGGTCGATCCCGAGGCGAATATCATCGTCGGCTCCACGCTGGACACCAGCATGGAAGGCCGGATGCGCGTGTCCGTCGTCGCCACCGGCATCGACGCCAAGGTCAAACGCGCCGAGGATGCGACACCGCGCCGGTCGATGTCCGCGCCACTGCCGCAGGCCCATCAGGCCCCCGCAGCGCCAGCGCCAGCACCGGCGCCCGCGCCTGTTGCTGCCGAACGCGTCGTCGCCCAAGCCCCGGCCCGCACAGAGCCAAGCCTGTTCGAGGATTTCGAAGAGGATCACACCCCAGCATTCGAGCCACGCCGCGAAGCGCCTGCTGCCCAGACACGCGCTGCAGACGACCTGCCGCCGCCTGCCTACACGCCGCGCCCCGAACCGACGCTGTCGGATGCGGACACCTTCGTCGCACCGCGCGCGCCCGCGCCCGGCACCCCGTCGCCAGAGGCGCTGGCCCGTCTCCAAGCCGCCGTCAACCGCGCGCCGAAACCCGCCGAACAGCAGCGCCCCGCACCACGTGCAGCAGAGCCGGAAAAGACGCGTTTCGGGATCAATTCCTTGATCAACCGCATGACAGGTGCGCAGGCCGAGGCGCCCGCGCCGCAGCCATCGCGTTCGCAACCGCAGGTCACCGCTTTGCGGCCTGACCAAGAGGCGGAGGGCGATCAGGATCGAATCGAAATCCCGGCTTTCCTGCGCCGTCAGGCGAACTGATCCCGACACAGGTTGCGACAACGCGCCAGTGACATTGACACCAAAGGCCGCAGCGATGCGGCCTTTGGCATTTATATCAATGGGATAAGCGAATATTTTGTTTTTGAAACATGATGTTTCAGTCCGTCGCAAAGAGTGAATTGAGCATGCTGCACCTGCACACTACCTAAGGAGAAGAAAATCTCTCATGGCGAAGTTGGCTCTCTCTCGTGCAGAACAGCGTAAAATCTCCAATCGTCTTCGAAGGTGTCGGCCTGCACACAGGCGCGCCAGTGCGGGTCGTTGTCCGTCCGGCGCAGGCGGGTGCGGGTATCGCCTTCCGGCGCGTCGATCTGCCAGGGACGCCTGTCATCGCTGCGCTGTGGCAGAATGTCATCGTCTCGCCGCTGAATACACGGCTGGCAAATGCGGATGGTGTGTCGGTTTCGACGATCGAACATCTGATGGCCGCGCTGTCCGGTTGCGGCGTGCATAACGCGTTGATCGACATCGACGCGGCCGAAGTCCCGATCCTTGACGGCAGTGCAGCAGCCTTTGTGCGCGGGATCGTCGCCACCGGATTGCAAACGGAGGCGGCGCCGCTGCACGCGATCGAGGTTCTTCGTGAGGTGACCGTCAGGCAGGGCGCTGCATCGGCATCGCTGCGCCCGGCGACCACCTTGCAGATCGACTTTTCGATTGATTTCGCTGACGTCGCGATCGGCCAGCAGCACAAGACGCTGAACATGGCGAATGGCGCTTTTGTGCGCGAATTATGTGACAGCCGGACCTTCTGCCGGTCCTCGGATGTCGCCACGATGCGGTCGCAGGGGCTTGCCTTGGGTGGTACCGTTGACAACGCCGTCGTTGTCGATGGCGACAAGATCCTGACACCGGGCGGCCTGCGGCACCCTGACGAAGCCGTGCGGCACAAGATGCTTGATGCGCTGGGCGATCTTTACACCGCTGGTGCACCGATCCTTGGCCGCTACACCGGGTCGCGGGCGGGTCACGCGATGACCAACATGCTGTTGCGCGCGCTGTTCGCACAGCCCGATGCCTGGCGTATGGTGCGTTGCGACAGCAATATCGCGGCCCGTTTGCCGGGCGTCGGTGTCAGCCAGGCCGATCTGGTCGCAGTCGCCTGACACGGGTTGTCGCCGTGTTGATCGCACAAAGATCAAAAGGCATTTTGCCCCCGAATTTTGTATGCTAGACCCGTCCGGAACCGCAGCGCGCCGCGTGCTGTGCGGCGGCAGTCAGGCAAGAGGACAGCAGACGTGACAAGCAACATGAAAAACAAACGCGTTTTGGGCGCGGTTGCCGCCCTGATGTTGCTGGTGGCTTGCGGCGGCGGGGGCAGCAATGTCCCACTGGAAGACCTGAGTGCGCAGCAGATTTTCGAATTGGGTGAACGCCAGATTGAAGCGGGCAACCCCGATGACGCCGCCTTTACCTTTGGCGAGATCGAACGCCTTTATCCCTATTCCGAATTCGCGCAGCGCGCGCTGATCATGCAGGCGTTCGCCTATCACCGCGACCGCGACTATCCCAACAGCCGCGCCGCAGCGCAGCGTTTCCTTGATTTTTATCCTGCCGAACAGGATGCGCCCTATGCGGCCTATCTGCTGGCTTTGTCCTATTATGACCAGATTTCCGATATCGGCCGCGATCAGGGGCTGACCTTTCAGGCGCTGCAATCCTTGCGCAATGTGATCGAAACCTATCCCGACAGCGAATATGCCGCTGCATCCGTGGCGAAATTCGATCTGGCCTTTGACCAGCTTGCCGCCAAGGAAATGGAAATCGGGCGCTATTACCTCAAGCGCGCGAATTACGCCGCGGCCGCCAATCGTTTCCGCACCGTGGTCGAGGATTTCCAGACCACGACCCACACCCCCGAGGCTTTGCACCGTCTGGTGGAAGCCTATCTGTCGCTGGGTCTGACTGAGGAAGCCCAGACCGCAGGTGCGATCCTTGGCTACAACTACCAGTCCAGCGAATGGTATGAGGCAAGCTTTGCCTTACTGACCGGGCGCGGCCTTGCCGCAGAGCCTTTGGGCGACAATTGGCTGGCGTCGATCTATCGGCAGGTGGTACGGGGTGAGTGGCTCTAACCAAGGCGGGGTTGCCCCCGCCCTTCGGGGTGCGACATGCTGCGCGGCTTAGACATCAGGGACATGCTGATCATCGACAGGCTGGAATTGTCCTTCCAGCCTGGACTGAACGTGTTGACCGGCGAAACCGGCGCGGGCAAATCCATCCTGCTCGATTCCCTTGGCTTTGTTCTGGGTTGGCGCGGGCGGGCCGAGCTGGTCCGGCAAGGCGCGGATCAGGGCGAAGTGACAGCATGGTTCGACCTGTCCGCCGACCATCCGGCCCGCACGATCCTGCAAGACGCGGGGCTAGAGGTGGAGGACGAGTTGATCCTGCGCCGTATCAATACCCGTGACGGGCGCAAGACGGCTTGGGTGAACGACCGCCGCGTCAGCGGCGATGTGCTGCGTGCGCTGTCCGAAACACTGGTTGAATTGCACGGCCAGCATGATGACCGCGGCCTCTTGAACCCGCGTGGCCACCGCCAGATGCTTGATGTTTTTGCCGGTGTCGATCTGGAACTGGTTGCGACGCAAACAGCGTGGCGCGCGCTGGCGGCCGCGCGCAAGGCGCTTGCCGCAGCCGAGGCCAAGGTTGCCGAAACCCGTGCCGAAGAAGATTACCTGCGCCACGCCGTCGCCGAACTTGACGCGCTGTCGCCCGAGGCGGGCGAAGAAGCGACGCTCGACGCACAGCGCCGCTTGATGCAGGGCGCCGAAAAGATCCGCACTGACATCGCCCGCGCGCATGAGGCGCTGGGCCTGCAAGGCGCCGAAGGGTTGATCAATGACGCATCGCGCTGGCTGCAAGGGGCAGCCGACAAGGCCGAAGGCCAGCTTGACACGGCCCTTGCCGCCATCGAGGCGATGATGCTGTCGCTTTACGATGCCCAACGCGGGATCGAATCCTGTCTGGACGCGCTGTCGTTCGATCCTTTTGCGTTGGAGGAGACCGAAGAGCGCCTGTTCGCTATTCGTGGATTGGCGCGCAAACATGACGTGCTGCCCGATGATCTGCGCGGCTTTGCCGATGACCTGCGCGGGCGGCTTGCGGTACTGGATGGATCGTCCGACAGCCTGAAGGCATTGTCCGATCACCTGCATGCGGCGCAGGCCACCTATAATGCGGCCGCGTCCGGCCTGCGTGCCAAACGGCAGGCGGCGGCGCGCAAGCTGGACCTTGCGATGGCGGAAGAACTTGCACCGCTCAAGATGGAACGTGCTGTTTTCACGACTGAAATCACCGATGCAGATCCCGGCCCGGACGGTATCGACGCGGTGGCCTTTACAGTGGCGACCAATCCCGGCGCGCCGACCGGGCCGATCAACAAGATCGCTTCGGGCGGCGAACTCAGCCGGTTTCTTTTGGCTTTGAAGGTCTGTCTGACCCAAGGGGCTGACGGGCTTACGATGATCTTTGACGAAATCGACCGTGGCATCGGCGGGGCGACCGCGGATGCGGTAGGCCGGCGTCTGGCGGAATTGGCAAAGGGCGGGCAGGTGCTGGTCGTGACCCATTCACCGCAGGTCGCAGCCTTGGGCGGCCATCATTGGCGCGTCGAAAAACACCAACATGCGGATGAGACATTGTCGACGGTCGTGCCACTCGATGCCGGTGCGCGGATCGACGAGATCGCGCGGATGCTGTCGGGCGACACCGTCACAGAAGCGGCGCGCGAAGCGGCCAAGGCCCTGATAAAGGCCTGAAAAATTAGGGGCAGCGCCGCCGACACGTTGCCGCGCCCGCTACACCACCCCTAGACAACACGGGTTACCCTACCCACTCTTTCACTTTTGCCACCCCGGCCACTCACCTCCGGGATGGGCAAATCCGATCTTTTTGGTAAACGGCCGCAAACGCCCGCTTCCTTAACTCTTGTCAGCCCGGCCACAAAACCAGTCTTTCCAAGTTCACCATCAAACAACACAAGAGCAACGCTCTGAAGAAGAATGTAACAATTCTGTGCAGGGCAAGGCAACCTATACGAAAGTATAGACCGGGCCACTGACGTTTCCGATGTCTCTGTGACAGCCGTGGCGCATTCGGGGCTTGGACCTGCATCATCGCCAAGTTATCAACGCGGATAGACGCAACAACCGACCGGACGGCGGAACATTAAAGACAGCGGGCAGCATATGCGCACACCAGTCAAATCGACCCTTGACCAAGGTGTCGCCCATGTTCGGCTTGTGTGTCGGGACGCCCTGCATGTGATGAAAACGCATGGGCCGAACCAGATCCAGTTCTGGTTCATCGCGCTGGCGATCGGCATTGCGGCAGGTGGCGCGGCGGTGTTGTTCCGGCTTGGCATTTCGGTGCTGCAATCCAGTGTCTACGGCACCGATGATTTTCTCAAGCTGCATAGCTTTGCTGCCGATCTTGCGTGGTATCACGTGCTGGCCGTGCCAATTTGCGGCGGATTGGTCGTCGGTTTGATCCTGCATCGTTTCACCGATGACGGCCGTGTGCGATCCGTCGCTGACGTCATAGAAGGGGCGGCGCTTGCCAGTGGCCGGGTCGAGGTACGGCGGGGGCTGGCGTCGGCTGTTGCGTCGCTCATCACGCTGTCCACCGGCGGGTCGAGCGGGCGCGAAGGCCCGGTGGTCCATCTGGCCGCCGTGCTGTCCACCATTGTCTGCCGCTGGATCAAGGCGAACGGGATTACCGGGCGCGACCTGCTTGGCTGTGCCGTCGCGGCTGCTGTCTCCGCCAGTTTCAATGCGCCGATCGCGGGTGCCTTGTTCGCGCTCGAGGTGATCTTGCGGCACTTTGCTGTCCATGCCTTCGCGCCGATTGTCATCGCTTCGGCGGTCGGCACGGTGATCAACCGCCTGGTGTTCGGCGATGTGGCGGAATTCGTCCTGCCCGTGCAGAACGCGCTGGGGTTCTATGTCGAGCTTCCCGCCTTTTTGCTGCTGGGGCTGGTCTGCGGGCTTGTCGCGGTTGTGCTGATGAAGTCGATCTTCTGGGCCGATGATCTGGCGAATTTCGGGCAATCCATCCTGCGTCTGCCACGCTATCTGCGGCCGGCGGTTGCCGGGGCCTTGTTGGGCGGGCTGGCAATCTGGTTTCCCCATATCATCGGGGTCGGCTATGAAACCACGACCGCGGCATTGACCGGATCGCTCTTGCTGCACGAAGCGATTGTCTTTGTGGCAATCAAGGTCCTTGCCGTGGCGATCACCATCGGTGGGCGGATGGGCGGTGGCGTGTTTTCACCATCCTTGATGATCGGGGCGCTGACCGGCCTCGCCTATGGCCTGATCGCGACATCGGTGTTTCCCAACGTGTCGGGCGAAGGGTCGCTTTACGCGCTGGCAGGCATGGGCGCTGTCGCCGCTGCCGTGCTGGGGGCGCCGATTTCCACGACGCTGATCGTGTTCGAACTGACAGGCGACTGGCAGACGGGGCTGGCGGTGATGGTCGCCGTGTCACTGTCCACCGCACTTGCCTCGCGGTTGGTGGACAGGTCGTTCTTTCTGACCCAGCTGGAACGCCGCGGCGTGCATCTGGCGGCAGGACCCCAAGCCTATCTGCTCGCCACGATCCCTGTCGTGACCCATCTGCGTGACGCCCCTGAAGAGGCCTGTTGGGCTTTGGTCCAACAGGGGCTGTATCTTGACCGGATTGCGACGCTGGAACAGGCGATGCCACTTTTCGACCGGAGCGGAGAGGCATTTCTGCCGGTCCTGTCCCTGGGCGGCGAAGCGGACACGCCCGAATTGCTGGGTGCGCTATATCAGGTCGATGCCCTGCGCGCGATGAACCGCGCCCTGTCGGACACCGCCGCCGAGGAACATTCCTAGACTTCCTCGACCGCAACCTTGCTGGTGTAGAACGCAAGGTATCCCTTGATCTCCGCGACGGCAGGTTTGGGGTCCTCATAGGACCAGACGGCATCCTTGATCAGCCCGCTTTTCGCCGCGATCCCGTAATAGGAAGCGCTGCCCTTGTGCGGGCAGGTCGATGTGGTGTCCGACGGTTCCAGAAACGCCATGGCGATATCGGCGCGTGGAAAATAGATCACGGGCGGATAATCGCCCTCGGTCAGTTCCAGCGCATCGGTGGATTCGCCCAGAACGGCGCCACCGGCGCGCACGACCCATGTGCCGGTCGCAGGGCGAATTGTGATGTGATCAGACATGAAAGGTCCTTCGGGGCAAGAATTTCGGGTTACAAAGGCGCGCAGGCCGCGACCAGCCAGTCTTTGGTTGGCGGGTCAAGGCGTGGGCCGACACGCACCAATGTATCGGCATGATAGCGATCAATCCAGTCCCGTTCTGCGCCCGTCAACAGATCGCTGTCGATCAGGCGGCGGTCGAATGGCACATGCGTCAGCGTCTCGAAGGCCAGCATGTCGCGCGCATCGGCACCGGGCAGGGGTTGCGCCTTGACCGTGACGATCAGGTTCTCGATCCGGATGCCGAAAGCGCCGGGACGGTAATAGCCAGGCTCGTTCGACAGGATCATCCCTTCCTGCAAGGCAACCTCGGACCGGCGGGAAATTCCCTGTGGACCTTCATGCACGCTCAGGTAGCTGCCCACGCCATGGCCCGTACCGTGGTCATAATCCATCCCCGCCAGCCACAAAGGCGCGCGCGCCAGCGCATCCAGATGCTGCCCGCCCACGCCACGCGGAAACCGGATGCGGCTGACCGCGATCATCCCCTGCAACACACGGGTGTAACAGGCACGGTGCGTCGCGGTCGGCGTGCCGATGGCGATGGTGCGGGTGATATCGGTCGTGCCGTCCTGATACTGCCCGCCGGAATCCACCAGCAGCAATTCGTTCTGCCCCAGACTACGATTGCTCGCCTCGCTCACGCGGTAATGCACGATGACACCGTTGGGGCCGGACCCGCAGATCGTCTCGAAACTGATGTCGCGCAGCGCGTTGGTCTCGCGCCGGAACCCTTCCAGCGCGCGCACAACGTCGATTTCGGTGAGACTGCCGTGGGGGGCGGTGGCATCAAGCCAGGCCAGAAACCGCACCATCGCCACAGCGTCGCGGTCGTGCGCGGCACGCGCGCCCGCGATCTCGGTCGCGTTCTTGCAGGCCTTGGGCAGGATGCAAGGGTCAGGCGCATGCACGACCTGCGCCCCCGCCAGCGTGCTGGCCACCAGATCGGGGCAGGTCTTGGGGTCGATCTGCACCGCGCCGGTCATGCCCTGCAAGACAGGCAGGAAATCTACGACATCGCGCAGGGTCACATCGGGGCCCAGATGGTCCACGATCCCGTCCGCCTTGCCCGCACCCGCAAACAGGGTCACCGCCCCCGTGCGGTGCAGAATGGCAAAGCCCTGCGGCACCGGATTGCGGGGAATGTCGCTGCCACGGATATTCAAAAGCCACGCGATGGAGTCAGGCAAGGTCAGCACGCAGGCATCAGCGCTGAGCGCCTGCGCCAGCCGCGCGCGTTTCGCGGCGTGATCTTCCCCCGCAAGATCCAGCGGTTGCACCGTGAACGGCGCATCCGGCGGGGCAGGTTGGTCCTGCCAGATCCGGTCCACCAGATTGTCCACGGCCCGCAGCTCCCACGCGGGCAGCGCTGCGCGCAGCTTTGCGATCTCGTCCACCGTGTGCAGCCACGCGTCATAGCCCAGCACGCCACCCGCAGGGCGCGCGGCCTTCAGCCAGTCGGCCAGTTGCACCTCGGGCCAATGCACGGGCGTGTAGCACTCTGCCACCTCTGATAAAACCTGCACACGGTAGCGCCCGTCGATGAACACGCCCGCGCGGTCCTGCAACGCCACGCAAAACCCTGCCGACCCCGAAAACCCCGTCAGCCAACGCAGCCGCGCATCGCGCGCCGCCACATATTCCCCCTGATGGGCATCGGCGCGCGGCACAAGAAAAGCATCCACACCCGCGGCCAGCATCTGTGCCCGCAGATCGGCTAGCCGCACTGGCCCCTGATCTGGGCTCGATTGCGCATCAAAACTCTGGAACATCGCGCCCCCACTTCTTTTTTCCAAAAATACTCTCGCCGAAGGCCTCCGGTTCGCCAGAACCGGATCAGCCGACCTTGCGCATCCCCAAGACGCGCGCCCTTTTGCGCGGATCATTGTCGAACAGGCTGGCAAGCTGTTCTGTCATCGCCCCCGCCAGTTGCTCGACATCGGTGATGGTGACCGCGCGTTCGTAATAGCGCGTCACGTCATGGCCGATCCCGATCGCGACAAGCTCGACTGCGCGGCGGCGTTCGATCATCGCGATCACGTCGCGCAGGTGCTTTTCCAGATAATTGGCGGGGTTCACCGACAAAGTGCTGTCATCGACCGGCGCACCGTCGGAAATTACCATCAGCACCTTGCGCTGTTCGTGTCGCGCGGTGATCCGGCGGTGCGCCCATTCCAGCGCCTCGCCGTCGATGTTTTCCTTCAGCAACCCTTCTTTCATCATCAGCCCAAGGTTGGGCCGCGTCCGCCGCCACGGCGCATCGGCGGATTTATAGATGATATGGCGCAGGTCGTTCAGGCGGCCGGGTGTGGCGGGGCGGCCATCGGCCAGCCATTTCTCGCGGCTTTGGCCGCCTTTCCACGCCTTGGTCGTGAACCCGAGGATTTCGACCTTCACGTCGCAGCGTTCCAGCGTGCGCGCCATCACATCCGCACAGATCGCGGCAATGGAGATCGGCCGACCCCGCATGGAGCCGGAATTGTCCAACAGAAGCGTCACCACCGTGTCGCGGAAATCGGTGTCTTTCTCGACCTTGAAGCTCAGCGGCGTGGTGGGCGAGGCCACAACCCGCGCCAACCTTCCTGCATCCAGAATGCCTTCCTCGCGGTCAAACTCCCACGACCGGTTCTGCTGCGCCTGCAAGCGGCGTTGCAGCTTGTTGGCAAGCCGCGACACAGCGCCTTTCAGCGGCTCAAGCTGCTGGTCCAGATAGGCACGCAAGCGGTCCAGCTCCACAGGTTCGGCCAGATCCTGTGCGCCGATTTCCTCGTCGAACGCGGTATAGGCGACCCTGTAATCGGGGTCGGCGTCCGACACGGGCGCGGGTTGGGGCGGGTCCATCGGGGCCTCGCCCTCTGGCATCTCGACTTCTTCGCCCATCTCGGCATCAGCCTGGTCATCCATGCTGACCTGCGCCTGTTTGGCGTCCTGCTGGCTTTCCTGGCTTTGTTCGGGGCTGGCTTCGGCCTCCTCGCTGTCGCCGTCATTGTCGCCGCTGCTGTCGGGTTCGTCCTGATCGTCGCTGCCGTCCTCGGCGGCCTCGTCCTGATCGTCGTCGAGCTGGTCAGGGTCGTCGCCCAGCTGGTCGCCATAGCCCAGATCGGAAATCAATTGCCGCGCGAAACGGGCGAATTCTTTCTGGTCGTTCAGCGTGGCATTGAGGTTTTCAAGCGTGCCGCCGCAATGATCCTCGATGAAGCCGCGCCACAGCTCCATGACATTATCCGCCCCCGCAGGCAGATCGCGCCCCGTCGCAAGATGCCGGATCAGATAGCCCGCCGCGACGGGCAGCGGCGCGTCAGAGGCTTGGGTGATCTGGTCATAGCCTTTGCGCTTGGCTTCGTTGCCGATCTTGGCGTCGATATTTCCGGCGGTGCCGGGCATGTATTGTGCGCCGACAGCCTCGATCCGGGCGGTTTCCATCGCATCGTACAGATCGCGCGCCATCTGGCCTTGCGGCATATAGCGCGCAGCGGTCGCGGCATCGTGGAACCTGTGGCGCAGCGCGAAACTGTCCGCCGTGCCGCGCGCCAGCAACACCTCGTCTCGGGTCATGCGGCGCGACACCTGCGGCAGGCGCATTGTCTCGGCGGTCTGACCGGAGGGATCGACCGAGAACGTCACCGACAATTCGCGGTCATCTGCCATGACCTTGGTCGCCTCGGCCAGGGCTTTCTTGAACGGATCGGCGGGATTGTCGGATGGTTTTTGCATGTCAAAGATAAACCACCGGATCAGGGCAGGGGCAAGGGGGCCTGCGCGCCTTGCGTATTTTTGCACAGACCCTGCGCCGTGGTGCCCGTAGCAACAAGACCCGTCTTGCCGCATCTAGTATCCATCGCATACCCAATTCTGGAGAGATGACATGACCACGAAACCAAAGATCGCTTTGATCATCGGATCGACCCGCGCCACCCGCTTTGCCGACAAACCCGCCGCATGGATGCTGAAACAGGCACAGGCCCGCGACGACATGGATGTCGAACTGGTCGATTTGCGCGATTTCGACCTGCCGCTGTTCGACGAGATGGCCAGCAACCTCTGGATGCCATCTTCGGACGAACGCGCCGTGAAATGGCAGCAAAAGATCGGCGAATTCGACGGCTACATCTTTGTTGTCGCTGAATACAACCGCTCGATCACCGGCGCGCTGAAGAACGCGCTGGATCAGGCCTATAACGAATGGAACCGCAAGCCGATGTCTGCCATCGCCTATGGGTCGGTCGGCGGCACACGCGCGCTGGAACACCTACGCAACATCGCCGTGGAACTGCAGATGGTGCCCGTACGCAATGCGGTCCACATCGGTGGCGGCGATTTCTTCGGCGTGCATCCGCTGGGCGCCAATGCCGAGATCGACACCATCGCCGATCACCTGATGCCTTCGGTCAACGCGACGCTGGACGATATCGTCTGGTGGGCAAACGCGACCAAAGCCGCACGCGGCTGAACGCAAAAGGTCGGGGAGAACCCCGACCTACATCACGACCGTAGGCCGGGGTTTTCCCCGGCTTACTTTTATTTCAAGCTCAGGCTTGCCGCACTTTCGGGCAGTTCTTCGTCGAAACAGCGCTGATAGAATTCCGCCACCGTCTGGCGTTCCAATTCGTCGCATTTGTTCAGGAAGGACAGCCGGAACGCATAGCCGACATTGCCAAAGATCCGCGCGTTTTCCGCCCAGGCCAGCACCGTGCGCGGCGACATCACCGTGCTCAGATCGCCATTCATGAAGGCCGTGCGCGTCAGATCGGCGACGGTGACCATCTGGCTGATCGTGCGGCGGCCCTTGTCGGTGTTGTAATGCGGCGATTTCGACAGGACGATCGCGGCCTCGGCATCATGCGACAGATAGTTTAGCGTCACCACCATCGACCAGCGGTCCATCTGCGCCTGGTTGATCTGCTGGGTGCCGTGATACAGCCCCGTCGTATCCCCCAGACCGACCGTGTTGGCCGTTGCGAACAGACGGAAATAGGGGTTCGGCGTGATGATTTCGTTCTGGTCCATCAGCGTCAGCTTGCCGTCGGTTTCCAGCACGCGCTGGATCACGAACATCACATCCGCGCGGCCTGCGTCATATTCGTCGAAGACGATGGCGACAGGGTTGCGCAGCGCCCAAGGCAGGATGCCTTCGTGGAATTCGGTGACCTGCACGCCGTCGCGCAGCTTGATCGCATCCTTGCCGATCAGGTCGATCCGGCTGATATGGCTGTCAAGGTTCACCCGCACGCAGGGCCAGTTCAGCCGTGCTGCCACCTGTTCGATATGCGTCGATTTCCCGGTGCCGTGATAGCCCTGGATCATCACGCGGCGGTTATAGCCAAAGCCCGCAAGAATCGCGAGCGTCGTTTCGGGGTCGAATTTGTAGGTGCTGTCGATCTCGGGCACACGGTCGGACCTTTCCGCGAAACCCTTGATCTTCATGTCGCTGTCGATGCCGAACACGTCCTTGACGGAGATGTCCTCGGTGGGTTTCGCGTGCATGTCTGTGGTGCCGTCGGCCATGTGCCTTGCCTTTTTTGGTTGATAGGTCGCAATCAATTCTCGGATGCAACATAACGCAGCCAGCGGCAAGCGCCACCCCGTCCGACGGGATCAGGCAAGTTGCCCGTTCGGCCTGTGCGACATGACGCGCATCGCGCTGGAATCGTTGATTTGCGGGGTTCCCTATGGTAAACATGAGATAGGCAAGACCGTTCGTCGGCACAGCCTCTTGCCGTTTTTTGCAGCAGAATTTGAAGAATGTCCTTGTTTCAGGAGTAGCGCAATGGTCGCGCGCATTTTCAACGGGTCCATCACAACGACAGACGGCAGAACCGCAGTCTTGGCTTATGCGGCTGTGACGGTGCTGACAGGGCTGACAGGCTACATGATCCTGAGTGACGCGGCCATGTGGCCGACAGCGCCGGGCGGGATCGGCATTTACGATGGCTGGATGATCTTTGCATCAGGTCTGGCGGGCCTGACGTCGTTGATGATCGCGCGGGGCTGGGTCGGCACGCCCGGTGCGCTGGGCGCGGTCAGGGCCTGTTTCGGGGCGCTGGTTATGCTAATACTCGCATCGTTGATTGGCGGCAGCCTGATCACACCGATCTACGGGACCATCTACGCGCCGTTCATCGTGCTGTCCGCTTTCCTTGAAAATCCGGTGGTCGCGGCTCTTTGGTGCAGCGGCGTTTTCATCGCCCACTGGCTGCTGGCTCAGGTCGAGCGCAAACGCCTCGCGATCCTGTCGGCACAGGAAAAGCAGGCGCAATCGTCGCTCAGTCCGCTGTCACAGGCCTATTTCTATCGCAAGTGATCAGAACACCTCGGGAAGAGCCGGAGCCACTTTTCGCGGCGTCACGCTCCGCTGGACGGTGAAAAGCGGCAGTTTGCTTTCAAGCCTGCCCCGAAACGCCTTAATCCGCGTCGCGGAAGTTGCGGCTGACCTTGATCTGGTCCCAAGCCCAGACAACCTCGGATAATTGTTCTTCCTGGCTGCGGTCGCCGCCGTTCATGTCGGGATGCAGTACCTTGATCAGCGACTTGTAAGCCTTGCGGATCTCCTGCTTTGACCAATTGTCCTTGGCTTCCAGAATGTCGATCGCGCGCCGTTCGGTCGGCGGCAGTTTGCGCCCAACGGCGGCGCCGCGCCCGGGGTTGCGGGTCGCATTGGCCCCCAGCACCTGATGCGCGTCATCCACGCCAAGACGGGCCCAGGCGCGTTCCTCGACCGACCGCTTGAACGGCTTGGTGGGGCGGTCCCAGACGCGGTCCTTGTCCATCTGCGCGGCCAGTTCGGCCTCTGACGTGGTGTCGAAGAAATTCCACTTCAGATTATACTCGCGGACATGTTCCTGACAGAACCAGAAATAATCATCCAGAACGTCGGGCGATTTGGGCGCGCGGAACGGCGCAGGGCGGTCGCAGCCTTCGTGATCACAGACGCGCGTCGATGTTTCCGACGCCCCGGACATGCCACGGCGCCCGCGCGGGTTCTTTTTCTTGGAACCCGACACAGACATATCGAAACCGAAGGGATCATCTTTTTTCATGGCGCATCTCATCTTTCCGACTCGGACGACAGACTGTAGACCCCTGAGCGACAGAGAGAAGAGGGCAGAGGGAAAATAATGGCATTGCAGGCTGAAATTCACGCAAGACTGATGACGCTCGACCCTCAGACGCTCGACGTGATCAACGAAAGCCACAAACACGCGGGCCATGCGGGTGACGACGGGACAGGCGAAAGCCATTGGCGTGTCGTGATCAAGGCGTCGTCACTGGATGATATGTCGCGGATCGCACGGCACCGGGCGATCCATGCCGCTATTGGCCCCGACCTGATGGCCCGGATTCACGCTTTGGCGATCGACCTGCGCTGATCAATCGTTTGCTGCCGCGTCCGGCGCTGGCTTGTCGTCCGAAAGCACGACCTTTTTCTGCACTTTTTCAGCGGGTGGCGTCACGGATGGCGCGGCTGGCACGGGGCGCTGTGCCTTCATCTTTGGGGCTGTGTTGACGACCTTGGCGCGGCGAAACACCAGCATGTTCTGATAGACCGTCGTCTTGCTCATCAACCCTTCGCGCTGTTCGCAGGGCAGCGTGTCGGCGCGGATATATTCCCATCCATCCGCCGCGAGTTCGTTCATCGCGTTTTCCAGCGACAGGGCAAAGCGATCTTCGTTCGTCTTGACGCCGGGCGCTTTCGTGCCGCGCAAGGGGGCCGGTACGACCTTGTATTCATATGTCATCGTGATGTTCCCTGATGCCAGAGGCCGGACCATAGCAAGCCCGCCGCGGATGTCCAATCATCCTAAAGCCCAAGCCGCGCCGAAACGATCTGGTTGACCGCCGCCGGATTGGCCTTGCCGCCGGTGGCCTTCATCACCTGACCCACGAACCAGCCGGCCAATTTCGGATTTGCCTGCGCTTTTGCGACCTGATCGGGGTTGGCGGCGATGATGGCGTCCACCGCAGCCTCGATGGCGCCGGTGTCGGTGACCTGTTTCATGCCTTCGGTTTCCACGATCTCTTCGGGGTCGCGGTTCTGGGTATAGGCGATGTCGAACACGTCCTTGGCGATTTTGCCCGAAATGGTGTCGGATTTGATTAGCCCGATGATCTGGCCCAGACGTTCGGCGGAAATCGGGCTGCTGGCGATATCGCGGTCGTCCTTTTTCAGGCGGCCGAAGAGTTCATTGATCACCCAGTTTGCAGCCAGTTTGCCGTCGCGTCCCTCGGCCACCTTTTCGAAAAAGCTGGCGTTTTCTTCTTCGGCTGTGAGGACCGAGGCATCATATTCCGACAGGCCGAAATCCGCAATGAACCGCGCCTTTTTCGCATCGGGCAGTTCGGGCAGCTTGGCCGCAATGTCATCAACCCACGCCTGTTCGATTTCGAGCGGCAGAAGATCGGGGTCGGGGAAATAGCGGTAATCATGCGCTTCTTCCTTGGACCGCATCGAGCGTGTCTCGTTCCGGTCAGGATCGTAAAGCCGCGTTTCCTGCGTGACGCTTTTGCCGTCTTCCAGCAGTGCAATCTGGCGGCGGGCCTCGTAATCAATGGCCATCTGGATGAACCGCATGGAGTTCATGTTCTTGATCTCGCAGCGCGTGCCAAGGTGGCTGAAATCCTGCGTCGCCTGATAGCGTTCATAATCGCCCGGACGGCAGACCGACACGTTCACATCGGCACGCAGGTTGCCGTTCTGCATATTGCCGTCGCAGGTGCCCAGATAGCGCATGATCTGGCGCAGTTTCAGCACATAGGCGGCGGCTTCCTCTGGCCCGCGAATATCGGGGCGGCTGACGATTTCCATCAGCGCGACACCCGTGCGGTTGAGATCGACGAAAGACATCGCAGGGTCCATGTCGTGGATCGACTTGCCCGCGTCCTGTTCCAGATGGATGCGTTCGATCCGCACCAGACGGGCCAGACCGTTGCCCATTTCGACCAGCACTTCGCCTTCACCCACGATGGGGTGGTACAGCTGGCTGATCTGATAGCCCTGCGGCAAATCGGGGTAGAAATAATTCTTGCGGTCAAAGGCGGACACAAGGTTGATCTGCGCCCTCAGCCCCAGCCCGGTGCGCACCGCCTGTGCGACGCATTCCTCGTTGATGACGGGCAACATGCCGGGCATGCCTGCGTCCACGAAAGCCACGTTGCTGTTGGGTTCGGCACCGAACAGGGTCGAGGCACCGGAAAACAGCTTGGCGTTGGTCGCGACCTGCGCATGGACTTCCAGCCCGATCACCAGTTCCCAATCGCCGGTCGCACCTGCGATGACTTTGGGTGCGGGGGCGTCATATGTCAGATCAAGCATTGCGGGCATCCTTGGTTCAGGTCTGCACGATCTTTACCGAAACGCGCAGGTTTGCGCGATCTCTAAAAGAACGCGGGCCCCGCTTCAAGGTGCGGTAGATGCGTCTTTGGACAGCCACGGGCGTGTTGTCGCGATCAGATTGACCACCGGCGCATGTTCCCCGCCCAGTGCCAGTGTCGCGGTGCGCAGCAGGGCGATCCCTTCCTCCGGGTCGCGCGGGATGGCCGAGGCCGAGATCGGTTCGCCCATGGTCACGACAAAGGGTTGGCGGTCTTTGTTCAGCGTCTCATGGAACAAGGTAATATCGCGCAGCGTTGGGTGGATACGATCAAAAAGGTAGAACAGCGCCGAATTGCGCGCCTGAATGTTGACC
Organism: Yoonia vestfoldensis DSM 16212; assembly: GCF_000382265.1. Taxonomy (GTDB): domain Bacteria; phylum Pseudomonadota; class Alphaproteobacteria; order Rhodobacterales; family Rhodobacteraceae; genus Yoonia; species Yoonia vestfoldensis. The sequence goes on along the minus strand of NZ_KB907975.1, from coordinate 126,202 downwards.
GGAATGACCGGCAGGTCGAATTTGCGCGCCAGCATCGCGGCAGAGGCCATCCACGGGCGTTCATGCAGCGACAGCCCGCGCCGTTTGGCCAGCCGCCCCGACGGAAAGATCACGCCAAGCCGCCCTGCTTCGGTCGCGGTGCGCACAAAGGTCATCGTCTCGCGGGTCTTGGCATGGCTGCGCAGTTCCTTGCGCCATTCGACAGGTGCGATCATCGTGTCCATTTGCGGGAACACACGCAGGATATCGCGGTTGGCAAAGAAATAGGCGTCAGGCCGGGTGCGCGCGATCAGGTGGTTCAGGATGATCCCGTCGGCGATTCCCGTGGGATGGTTTGCCACGATCAAGGCAGGGCCATGGGCTGGCAAATGACCAAGGCCCTTGCTGTCGACCAGCAGGGCCAGCCGCTCTGCCATCTCCTGCATGATCCGGGCCGGCTCGGCATGTTCAAGCTTGCGCGCGATCTGAAGCGTCTTTTCATAGCCCAGCATGGCGTGCAGCGCCTCTCGCACGACACGCGTGCCGGGCCTGTCCGCATAAAGCCACGGCGCACGCTCGGCGATCAAGGGCGTGATACGCTTTTCCATAACTTCTCAAACACCAGAATTGTGTAACGGTTCCACGACATTGGGACTTTTTTGCAAAAATTGCAAATAAGGCCCGGCGCGCGACACCGGATCAGCGAAGTTTCGCGTGTGTTTTATTGTGGTTGCCTGACAGTGGATTTCACGGCGCGCCAGCCTAGCTGCGTCCCATGCCCAAGATGCGCAAGAAATCTGATCTGCCCCAAAAGACCTGCGCCACCTGCGGCAGGCCGTTCACCTGGCGCAAAAAATGGGCCAAGGTCTGGGAGTCTGTGCGCTATTGCTCAGACAAGTGTCGCGGGACGCGCAACTGATTCCGCCCGCCCGTGTTGCCTATCGGAAACTTGTGTTCTAATTCGTGCGGCAAGGCACAGGTATGCCGCCGCATGCCGGGATAGAAGGAATTACAGCCATGACCGATCGCGTTGCAAAACATGGGCTTCAGGTCGCCAGCGAACTGGCGGCGTTTATCGACACGCAGGCTCTGCCCGGCACCGGGATCAGCCCCGATGCTTTCTGGTCGGGTTTTGCGGGTCTGGTGGGCAGCATGACGCCCCGCAATCGCGCGCTGCTGCAAAAACGCGACGACCTGCAATCGGCTATCGACGCCTGGCATGTCGGCCAGCGCGGCAAGCCACATGACCGCGTCGCCTATGAACATTTCCTCAAGGATATCGGCTATCTTGTCCCCGAAGGCGACGATTTCGAAATCGACACCGCCAACGTGGACCCGGAAATCGCCACAATCCCCGGCCCACAACTGGTCGTGCCGATCACCAACGCGCGTTTTGCGCTGAACGCCGCAAACGCGCGCTGGGGCAGCCTGTATGATGCGTTCTATGGCACCGACGCGATGGGTGTGCAGCCTCCGAGCGGCGGTTATGATCGTGGCCATGGCGCGCGCGTCGTCGCCCGTGTGCGCGTGTTCCTGGACGAGGCTTTCCCCATCGAAGGCAAAAGCCACGCCGATGTCGCGCGCTATCACGTCCAAGACGGCCAGTTGCTGATCGACGATGCACCCTTGCGCGATCCAGCCAAATTCGCGGGGTATCGCGGCAACCCCAAGGCCCCCGATGCGGTGCTTTTGGTCAACAACGGCCTGCATGTGGAACTGGTGTTCGACCGCGCCCATCCCATCGGCAGCCGCGATCAGGCGCTTTTGGCCGATGTCCGGCTGGAAAGCGCTGTCTCCGCGATCATGGATTGCGAGGATTCGGTCGCCTGCGTCGATGCCGAAGACAAGGTGCTTGCCTATAGCAACTGGCTGGGCCTGATGAAGGGCGACCTGACCGCCGATCTGGTCAAGAACGGCAAGACGATGACCCGCAAACTGGCCGCCGACCGTGACTATACCACGCCGAATGGCGGCAATGTCACGCTGAAAGGCCGCGCGCTCCTCTGGATTCGCAACGTGGGCCATCTGATGACCAATCCCGCGATCCTTGACGCGGATGGCGCAGAGGTGTTCGAAGGGCTGATGGATGCGATGGTCACGATGCTGATCGCGCTGCATGATCTGGCGAAAGAGGGCGGCAATTCGGCGCATGGCTCTGTCTATGTCGTCAAACCCAAGATGCACGGCCCGGAAGAAGTCGCGTTCACCAACGACATTTTTGCCGCGGTCGAGGATGCGCTGGGCCTGCCGCGCCACACCGTCAAGATCGGCATCATGGACGAGGAACGGCGCACGACCGTCAACCTCAAGGAATGTATCCGCGCCGCGAAATCGCGTGTGGCTTTCATCAACACGGGCTTTCTGGACCGCACCGGCGATGAAATCCACACCTCGATGGAGGCAGGCCCCTTCAGCCGCAAGGATTTCATCAAGCGCAAGCAGTGGATCGGCGCTTATGAGGATCAGAACGTCGATATCGGGCTGGAATGCGGCTTTTCGGGGCGCGCGCAGATCGGCAAGGGGATGTGGGCCATGCCCGACCTGATGGCCGCGATGTTGGAACAGAAAATCGGCCATCCGCAATCGGGGGCGAACTGCGCCTGGGTGCCAAGCCCGACAGCCGCGACGCTGCACGCGCTGCATTACCACAAGATCGACGTCATGGCGGTGCAGGCGCGGCTGCGCAAAGGCGGGCGGCGTGCCTATGTGTCCTCGATCCTTGATATTCCGCTGGCGCAATACCAGCGCTGGACCGATGCGCAGAAAATGCGCGAGGTCGAAAACAACGCGCAAGGCATCCTTGGCTATGTCGTCCGCTGGATCGATCAGGGTGTCGGCTGTTCCAAGGTCCCCGACATCAATAACGTGGCCCTGATGGAAGACCGCGCCACCTGCCGGATCTCGTCACAGGCGCTGGCGAACTGGCTGCATCATGACGTGGTGGGCCGCGATCAGGTGATGGACGCGATGCAGAAGATGGCGCGCGTCGTGGATGACCAGAACGCAGGCGACCCCGCCTATCGCCCCATGGCCCCCGATTTCAACGGCATCGCCTTTCAGGCGGCCTGTGATCTGGTGTTCAAAGGGCGCGAACAGCCCTCGGGCTATACCGAACCCGTGCTGCACCAGCGCCGTCTGGAACTGAAAGCCCAACGCAACCACTAAGGCGGCAACCCCCGCGATGGAGACGAGAATGTCAGAGATTTCGATCACGAAGGCCCGCACGATCATCCGCAAGGCGCTGGCCACAGGGCGCGAACTGGAGCTGAAGCCGCTGTCGGTCGTGGTGCTGGACGCGGGCGGCCATGTGAAGGCGTTCGAACGCGAAGACGGCGCATCGCCCGGTCGCTTCGGCATCGCCCATGGCAAGGCTTATGGGTCGGTGATGCTGGGTATGGCAGGCAAGGCGCAGATGGCCCGCGCCGAGGCGCAGCCCTTTTTCATGGCCGCGATCAATGGCGTGTATGGCGGGCAGGTCGTGCCTGTCCCGGGCGGCGTGCTGGTGCGCGACAAGAAAGGTGCTGTCATCGGTGCTGTCGGCGTGACGGGCGATACATCCGACAATGACGTCATTGCCGCGATGGCAGGGATCGAAGCGGCAGGGCTGACGGGCGAAGCCTAAGCCCGATTTCCCCGCGACAGTGCGGCGATCTGCCGTTTTCATGGGCATGTGCGTCAGCGCATGCCCCCTTGTGCGTCTGACATCCCTTCCGCTTTGGGCGCGGCGCGGCTATCCTCTGTGCAACCCTGCAGGAGAATGACATGCGCCGACCAGTGATCGGGATCATCGGCAACAGCTATCTGATCAACGACGAATACCCCGCCCATGCCGCTGGCACGATGAATGCGCAGGCCTTGGCCGAAGTGTCGGGCTGTCAGCCGCTGATCGTGCCGTCGCATCCGGGGCTGGTCTGTATCGAGACCTTGCTGGATATCTGTGACGGTTTTGTATTCCCCGGCGCGCGCGCGAACGTCCATCCCGAGGAATACGGCGAGGAAGAAACCCCCGCCCACGGCACATTCGACCGCGACCGCGACCGCCTGACCCTGCCGCTGATCCGCGCCTGCGTGGCGCGCGGCCAGCCGATCCTTGGCATCTGCCGCGGCTTTCAGGAGGTCAATGTCGCGATGGGTGGCACGCTCTTCCCGGAAATCCGCGACCTGCCGGGGCGTGACAACCACCGGATGCCCCCCGACGGCAGTTTGGAAGAGAAATTCGCCCTGCGCCATACCGTGACCTTCCGGCAGGGTGGCGTTTTCCACCACCTGATGGGGGCGCCCAGCGTCATGACCAACACGCTGCACGGACAGGGGATCAAGCAACCCGGCCCCCGCGTGATCGTCGACGGCCACGCGCCCGACGGTACGCCAGAGGCGATCTATATCGCCGATGCGCCGGGCTTCACGCTGTCGGTGCAATGGCATCCCGAATGGAACGCCGATGCCGATCCGGTGTCGCGCCCGCTGTTCACCGCCTTTGGCGATGCGTGCCGCGACTGGGCAGCGGGGGCCTTGCGCAAGGTTTCGTAGACGATTACGCCTTTGCGCATGAAACGCTCGCGCATCAATGATATCATGGCCGAAGCGGATCAGATGATCCGGTCCTACGGCTTTCGATTGCCGCCGTGGGCCTATTGGTCGCCGGACCTGTTCAAGGCGCGTGCCGCAGATGCAAAAGCCGTAATCGACGCGCGCTGCGGATGGGATATCACCGATTACGGCGCAGGACGCTATGACGACATGGGCCTGTTCCTGTTCACCCTGCGCAACGGGCGGCTGTCTGACCTGCAGCGCGGCGGTGGCATGTGCTATGCCGAAAAGCTGCTGATTTCCAAACAGGACCAGCTGTCACCGATGCATACCCATGTCATCAAGGCCGAGGATATCATCAATCGCGGCGGTGCGACGTTGGTTGTGGAACTCTACGGCTCTGACCCCGCTGGCCATTTCGACGAAACCGCAGGCGGCGTGGTCATGTGCGACGGGATCACGCGGGCCTTCACCCCCGGCGACAAGCTGCGCCTTGCGCCCGGCGAAAGCGTGACCCTGATGCCCGGCGACTGGCACGCCTTTTGGGGCGAGGGTGGCGACGTGTTGATCGGCGAGGTTTCGACCGTTAACGACGACGAGACCGACAACATCTTCCGCGACCCGATCGGGCGTTTTGCGCAGATCGAGGAGGACGTCGTACCGACGCATCTTTTGGTCAGTGACTACGCGGACTGGCTGTCCGCGTAGAAATTTTTTGTCAAAAAATTTCGGCGCGCCAAAAATTTTCCTCGAAAATTTTTGCCTGTCACGGCATCACAGGATCAGATCAAAGGTTTTGATCAGCGGCAATTCCCGCGCCCGCACGCCCGTCAGATCGAACAGAGCATTGCCAAGCGCTGGCATTGCGGTTGGCGTGCCCGGTTCACCAATCCCGCCCAGATGCGCGCTGGTTTCCAGAATGCGCACGTCGAACCGTGGCGTCGTATGCATCCGCAGCGCATCGTAATCGGTGAAATTGCCCTGATCGGCGGCCCCGTCGGTGAATGTCACCTCTTCCTGCATCGCCGCTGAAAAGCCATAGATCGCACCCGACACCATCTGCGCCTCGATGATCGACGGGTCGAGCGCGATACCCGGATCACAGGCGATCCAGCACTGGTTGATGCGGATTCCGCGCCCGGTGTCCTCGACCTCGACCACCTGTGCGGTGGCGGTGCCGAAGGAATGGCAGAACGCCACACCGCGCCCGATGTTGGCGGGTGTCTCGCCCGTCCAGCTGCACATCTCGCCCACGGCACGGATCACGCCAGCCGAAGGCGCATGTTCACGCGCGGCCAGCGCCAGCCGGAATTGCAACGGATCACTGCCCGCCGCATGGGCCATTTCGTCGATGAAGGTATCCAGAAAGAACCCGTTGAACGATGCCGCCACCGACCGCCAGAACCCGACAGGCACGCTCAGATCGGCCAGATGCCCCGTGATGCGGAAATTCGGCACGCCGTAAGGCTGGTCTGCCGCCCCTTCGACATGGGCGCGGTCGGGGCCGGGGGGGACCTGCCCCATCTGGCGCAAGGCGGATTGCCGGAACACCGAAGGGGCCGCGATCTTGCCGTCGATCAGTTGGGCGGTACCATCCGCGACCACACCCCGGAACCGCGCCATCGCGGCGGGGCGATAGAAATCGTGGCGCATGTCCTCTTCCCGGGTCCAGGTCATGCGGATCGGCGTGCCGGGTAGGGCTGCTGCAATGCGCGTGGCCTGCACCGAATAATCGGTCTCGCCCCGCCGTCCGAAACCGCCGCCCATCAGCGTCGTGTGGACGGTGACGGCTTCGGGGGCAATCCCCGCCGCTGCCGCGCATTTGTCGCGCGTCATCACGGGGGCCTGATTGCCGGTCCAAATTTCCAGCCTGTCGCCGGAGAAAAGGGCGGTGGCATTCATCGGCTCCATCGTAGCATGGGCGAGGAAGGGCACAGTATATTCCGCCACTACCTCGGTCCCTGAAATCTCAGCCGTCACATCGCCATCGTCGCGCACGGTGCTGTCGGGGGCCGCGTCAAAGGCCGCTGTGATCGCTGCCACCATGCCTGCGGTATCGGCGGGATAGGTCGCGTCTTGCCAGACAATCTCCACCGCCTCGGCGGCCTGCATGGCCAGCCAGGTGTTCGACGCAACAACGGCGATGCCATCGCCAAGATCGATCACTGCCTCAATCCCCGCCATCGCGCGCGCGGCAGTGTCGTCATAAGACACCATGCCCGCGCGTTTGGGGTTGATCCGTACGGTGGCGAACTTCATCCCGTCAAGCTGCACGTCACCTGCGAATTGCGCGGTGCCGGTCGTCTTGGCCATCATGTCGAGGCGCGGCATGGATTTGCCGAGGTATTTCCATTCAGATTTGGGCCGCAGCGCCACTTCCGGCAATTCGATGTCACGCACTGCCTCGGCCAGTGCGGTATAGGCGATGCGGGTGCCGTCTGGGGCGATGACATGGCTGTCCGCGGTCCGCAATTCGCTGGCCGCAACGCCCAATTGCGCCGCCGCCGCCAGTTTCAGCGCCTCGCGGGCGCTGGCCCCGGCATGGCGCATCCGCTCATACCCGTCCTTCATGGACGTGGACCCGCCCGTCACCTGCAGATGCAGCAGCTTGCCCACCTCGCCGATCCCCTGACGCAGGCTATGGCGGAAATCGGTGTCGGCATAATGGCGGAACGGCAGGGCAAGGCCCAGAAGTGCCTGATTGTAATAGGCCTGCGCGGGCGGGCCGTGCAGGACAGTGATATCCTCCCATGCGACATCCATCTCTTCGGCGACAAGGGCGGCCAGCGTGGTCTGCACGCCTTGCCCCATTTCGGCACGGGGCGCGATGACGGTTACGCCGTCTTGGTTAAGCAACACAAAAGGTGTCAGCACGGCTTCACCGGTCTGCGCGACCAGCGGGTTGGGGGCGTCCTTGCGGACCTGATAGACACCGAAAGCGACGCCACCCACGATGGCGGCGGACCCGATCAGAAAGGTGCGGCGGGCGATCTTACGAAAACTGGCCATGATTACACCTCTGTCAGACGCTGGGCCGCGTCCTTGATCGCGGCCCGGATGCGCGGATAGGTCCCGCAGCGGCACAGGTTGCCCTGCATGGCGGCGTCGATATCGTCATCTGTGGGGGCAGGGGTTTCGGCCAGCAAGGCCGCGGCATTCATGATCTGGCCGGACTGGCAGTAACCGCATTGCGCGACCTGATGGTCGATCCAGGCCTGCTGGATCACGGCCAGATTGTCGGGCTGGCCCAGCCCTTCGATCGTCGTCACCTGGCCCCAGACATCGGCCAGCGCCACCTGACAGGACCGCACGGCCTGTCCGTCGATATGCACGGTGCAGGCGCCACAGGCGGCGATCCCGCAGCCGAATTTCGTGCCGGTCAGCCCGATTTCATCGCGCAGCACCCAGAGCAGAGGCACATCATCGGGAAGATCGACGCTGTGCGCCGTGCCGTTGATCGTCAGTGATACCGCCATGTCATGCCTTCTTTCTGAACTATTCGGTTTAGTTTAGCCGCCCCGTATGATTCCGGCAAGCCTGCCGCATCTTCAGAGCCCAAATACCTCCGCCGGAGGCGACCGCAGCGCGCTGCGGTCAGAGTACCGCCAGCCCCTTGATCCGCCCGAGCAGTTTGGGGATCGCGTCCTTGAACCGGAAAAACCCGTGGGTCGCATGGGGCCAGGCGTCCAGATCATAGGTGCGCAGCATGCGCACCGCATCGATCTGGCGCAAGGCATCGGCGGCAGGGCCGACAGGCGGGTAGGCCATTACCACCTGCTCCAGCCCTTCGGCCTTGCGCCAGTCGTCCACAGCATCGGCACTGATGAAACTGACGCGACCAAGCTGGCCTGCGAACCGGTCATTGCAATCCCGCATCGCCCCTGCGACGAAATCCGTCACAATCGGGGCTACCTGCAACGGGCTGCGCCGGTCTGTTGTTTGCACAAAAGCCGTGGCCACGGGCGATATCTTGTCCAGCAACCAGTCGGGCGACAGGTCATCCTCGGTCACAACCAGACCCGTGCGCTGGCCGGGGTCGATGGTGCCGCTGACGGGCAGCGGCCCGCGCGCCGGATGCGGGGGGCAGGGCAGGGACGCCGCGGACTGGGCCAGCCCCTCGGGCCGGAATCGGCCTTGGGTGTATTTCGCGATATTGTCCGGCTGCGCCAGATAGGCCTTGCCCAGCGTCTGGATGCCCCCCACCCAGCGCCATGACAGCGTATTCGAGGCCGCATCCCCATCCAGCAGATGCCGCAGAAAGAAATCCGCGCCCAGCACCCAGGGCAGGTGCAGTGTGTGGATCCAGATCGAGGCGAACCACATCCGCGCGTGATTATGCAGATAGCCGGTGTCCACCAATTGCCGGGCCCAATCGTCGAAACCGTCGATGCCGGTCTGGCCCAGACAGGCCGCTTCCCATCTTTGGCGCAGGCCCGCCTGTGTCTGGATCTCGTTCAGCGCGCCCGCCAGATCACGCCGGTAATCGGCCCAGATCGTGGGGCGCATCTCCAGCCAGCCTTTCCAATAGGTGCGCCAGAACACTTCTTGCACGAATTTTTCCGCCGCCTGCGGGCTGTGTCTCGCCAGCACGGCGCGCAGCACCTCTTCCTCGGTGATGATCCGGTGGCGGACATAGGGCGACAGGACCGAGACATGGGCAAGGTCCTCATGGTTGCGCAGGGTCGCATAATCGCGGCCTGCGCGCGGCACGAAATCGGCAAGGCGCGCCAGCGCGCTGTCTTTGGTCGGAGTGAACATGCGTGCCAATTAACCCGCGCCCGACGGGTTTCAATGGCGCCCGTTCTTGACAGCGGCGCGGGGGCGGGCCAACGCTGCCGCATGTTTGATCTGCGCCCCGTCGGATATGTGATCGGTCTGCTTGTCGCCTCGCTGGGGGTCACGATGCTGGTGCCTTTAGCGGCTGACCTGCTGGCGGACGATCCGCATTGGTTCGTCTTTTTCGAAAGTGCCGTGGTGACGATCCTGACGGGCGGCTTGCTGGCGCTGGCCTGCTCCAACGGTGTGACGGCGGGGCTGACGCTGCGCCAGACCTTCCTTCTGACATCGCTCGTCTGGCTGACGCTGCCGCTGTTCGGGGCGATCCCCTTTATCCTTGGTGCGACCGATGCGTCGCTGACGGATGCGTTCTTTGAGTCCATGTCCGCGCTGACCACGACAGGGGCCACGACTTTTACCCAGCTTGAAACTTTGCCTGCTGGCTTACTGTTGTGGCGCGGCGTGCTGCAATGGCTGGGCGGTATCGGGATCATCGTCGTGGCGATGGTGTTCCTGCCCGAACTGCGGGTCGGCGGCATGCAGATTTTCAGATCAGAAGCTTTTGAAACGATGGGAAAAATCCTGCCGCGTGCAGGTCAGATCGCAAGCCAGATCTCGGTGATCTACGTGGTCCTGACGGTGTCTTGCGGGCTGATCTATTCGGCGCTGGGCATGGCGCCTTTCGATGCCTTTGTTCACGCGATGACGACCGTATCGACCGGCGGCATGGCAACGACAGACGCATCGTTCGGGTTATACAACGCCGGTATCCATTACACGGCCGCCGTGTTCATGATCCTCGCCGCACTGCCTTTCGTGCGGTATGTGCAGCTGCTGGCGGGCACCGCCAAGCCTTTGTGGCGTGACAGTCAGGTCAGGGTGTTCTTCGGCCTTCTGACATTATTCATCCTGCTGATGACGGCCTGGCTTTGGGGACGTGAGGGTGAATGGACGGAACTTGCCTTCCGGGAGGCCATGTTCAACATCGTCTCGATCATGTCCGGCACCGGCTATGCCAGCGCGGACTACATGCAATGGGGCACGTTTCCGGTTGTCGCGTTTTTCTTCATCGGCCTGATCGGCGGCTGTGCCGGGTCCACCGCCTGTTCGGTCAAGGTGTTCCGCTATCAGATCCTGTTTGCCGCGATCAAAAGCCAGATCCGCCAGATACACAGCCCGCATGGCGTTTTTGCACCCCGCTACGAAGGACGCCCGATCGGGGACGACGTGATGAACTCGGTGATCGCGTTCTTTGTGGCTTTCGTATCGCTTTTGGGGATTATCACCGTCCTTCTTGGTCTGACCGGGCTTGATTTCATCACCTCGATTTCGGGGGCCGCCACCGCGATCGGCAACATCGGCCCCGGCCTTGGGCCAGAGATCGGACCGGCAGGGAATTACGCGAATATCAACGATCCCGCGAAATGGATTCTGGCGATCGCGATGTTTGTCGGCAGGCTCGAAGTGATGGTGGTCCTGACCATCATCTCGGTCCGGTTCTGGCGCAACTGATTGACCCTTGGGGCGGCGGGGCCTATGTGACGCCCAAGATGCAAACGAGGGTGCCCATGTCCGACAAACCGCGCAGTTTTCAGGAAATCATCCTGCGGCTTCAGTCCTATTGGGCGGCCAAGGGCTGTGCGATCCTGCAACCCTACGACATGGAAGTCGGCGCCGGCACGTTCCACCCCGCCACGACCCTGCGCGCACTGGGGTCGAAACCTTGGGCGGCGGCCTATGTGCAACCGTCCCGTCGCCCGACCGACGGGCGCTATGGCGTGAACCCGAACCGTTTGCAGCATTATTACCAGTATCAGGTGCTGATCAAACCTAGCCCGCCGGATTTGCAGGACCTTTATCTTGGGTCATTGGCGGCGATCGGAATCGACGCGCATCTGCATGACATCCGCTTTGTCGAAGATGACTGGGAAAGCCCGACCCTGGGTGCATGGGGGCTTGGTTGGGAGGTCTGGTGCGACGGCATGGAAGTCAGCCAGTTCACTTACTTCCAGCAGGTCGGCGGGCATGACTGCCGCCCTGTATCGGGCGAATTGACCTATGGTCTGGAACGGTTGGCGATGTATGTGCTGGGCGTGGATCATGTGATGGACATGCCCTTCAACGACCCGGACGCGCCGATCCCGCTGACCTATGGCGACATCTTCCGCCAGACTGAACAGGAATATGCGCGCTGGAATTTCGACGTGGCCGATACCGACATGCTGCTGCAGCATTTCAAGGACGCAGAGGCCGAATGCCACCGCATCCTGTCGACCGCCGCGCATGACCCCAAGAAGGACATGCAGATCATCATGGCGCATCCCGCCTATGACCAGTGCATCAAGGCCAGCCACCTGTTCAACCTGCTGGATGCGCGCGGCGTGATTTCCGTCACCGAACGGCAGGCCTATATCGGGCGGGTGCGCGCGCTGGCCAAGGCCTGTGCCGATGCTTTCGTGCAGACCGAAGCAGCGGGGGCCACCGCCTGATGGCACGCTTGCTGATCGTGGGGATGCTGGTGCTGGCTGTCGTGTTCGGCGCGGCGATGTATTACCTGCAAGTCTATGCCTATTACGAGGATGTCACAGCCACCGAAGGCGACATCATGCTGACCGCCGCAGACGGCGATCCCATCACCCTGCCGTTCACTGACTTCACCGGTATCGACGCGATTTCCAGCCCGCTGCGGTATCGTGGCTGCCTGACGACCGATATCGACACGGCGATCTTGGCCACCGCAATGCCGCTGCCCTTTGCCGAACCGCGCATCGCGCCGCGCTGGTTTGACTGTTTCGACGCCCGCGAGATCGGCGCCGACCTGCAAAGCGGCCTTGCCACGGCCTATCTTGGTACCGCGAACGTGCAATACGGCATCGACCGCGTGATCGCGGTCTACCCCGACGGGCGCGCCTATATCTGGCACGAGATCAACGCCTGCGGCGAAGCCGTGTTCAACCGCTATCCCGCCCCTGACACTTGCCCCCCAGCACCCGAAAGCCTGCAATAATGCCTGATCTTCTGATTGAACTTTTCTCCGAGGAAATTCCGGCCCGGATGCAGGCGCGTGCCGCCGATGACCTGCGCAAGCTGGTCACCGACGGTCTGGTCGAAGCGGGGCTGACCTATGCCGGTGCCGCCGCCTTTGCCACGCCGCGTCGGTTGACGCTGGCGATTGACGGGCTGACGGGCGAAAGCCGCGCCGTGCGCGAGGAACGCAAAGGCCCCAAGGTCGGCGCACCCGATGCCGCCATCGACGGGTTCCTGCGGGGCGCGGGGATCACCTGCGAGGCGCTGGAAATCCGCGACGACAAGAAGGGCCAGACCTATTTCGCCGTGATCGAAAAGCCGGGGCGCAAGGCCGCCGACATCATCGCGGAAGTGCTGGACGCCACCGTGCGCAATTTCCCCTGGCCCAAGTCGATGCGTTGGGGCACGGGGTCGCTCAAATGGGTGCGCCCCCTGCAATCCATCATCTGCCTGCTGTCGGATGAGGCAGGGGCCGAGGTCGTGCCGCTGACCATCGACGGGATCACCGCAGGGCGCAGCTCGCGGGGGCACCGTTTCCTTTCGCCAGACACCTTCACCGTGAACGGCTTTGACGATTACGAGGCGAAGCTGAAACGCGCCCATGTCATCCTGCGCGCGGATGAGCGCGCCGAGGTGATCTGGAACGACGCGACGCAGCAGGCCTTTGCATCCGGTCTGGAACTGGTCGAGGATCGCGGGCTTCTGGCCGAGGTTTCAGGGCTGGTCGAATGGCCTGTCGTCCTGCTGGGTCGGATCGACGAGGCCTTTCTGGGCCTGCCGCCGGAGGTGCTGCAAACCTCGATGAAGGAACATCAGAAATTCTTTTCGGTCCGCAACCCCAAGACAGGCCGGATCGAACGCTTTGTGACCGTCGCGAACATGGCCACCGCCGATGACGGGGCCACCATTCTGGCGGGCAATCAAAAGGTGCTGGCGGCACGGTTGTCGGATGCGAAATTCTTTTGGGAAAACGACCTGCGCACGGTCAAGGCCGAGGGGTTGGAAGGCATGGGCGCGGGGCTCGCCAATGTGACCTTCCATAACAAGCTGGGATCACAAGGCGACCGCATTGCGCGGATCGCAGCCCTCGCGCGCGAAATCGCGCCGCATGTGGGCGCTGACCCCGATCTGGCCGAACAGGCGGCCAAGGTTGCCAAGGCTGATCTGCAATCGGAAATGGTGAATGAATTCCCCGAATTGCAGGGGCTGATGGGCCGCTATTATGTGACAGCCGCCGGATTGGATTCCGCGGTGGCCGCCGCCTGCCAAGACCATTATTCGCCGCTGGGACCGTCCGATGCTGTGCCGACCGCACCCGTATCGGTGGCCGTGGCGCTGTCCGACAAGATCGACACGCTGACAGGCTTCTGGGCGATTGACGAGAAGCCGACCGGAAGCAAGGACCCCTTTGCGCTGCGTAGAGCGGCGCTGGGCGTTATTCGGCTGGTGTTGGAGAATGGGGCGCGGATTAATTTGCGTGATATTCGGGTATCTGCCGAGATGCGTATTCCTGAAGAGTTCAAGTCTGGTGAAACTGTGCCAGATGATGCGGGTGCAAATTACGACAGCCTGCTCGCCTTTTTCCACGACCGCCTCAAGGTCTATCTCAAGGACCAAGGCATCCGCTACGATATCATCGACGCCTGTATCGCGATGCCGGGCAATGACGACCTGACCCTGCTCGTCAAACGCGCCCACGCGCTCGCGGAAACGCTTGCCACCGATGACGGCGAAAACCTGATTCAGGGGTTCAAGCGCGCCAACAACATCCTCACCCAGGCCGAGGAGAAGGACGGCGTCGAGTATTCCTATGGCGCCGACCTGAAATTCGCCGAAGACGATGCCGAAAAGGCGCTGTTTGCCGCCCTCGATGCTGCGGATGCAAAGATCATGCCGGCGATGAAAGACGAAGATTTCAGCACCGCGATGACCGCTATGGCGGCACTTCGCGGGCCGATTGACGCTTTTTTCACCGCTGTGCAGGTCAACGACGACCTGCAGGTGATCCGCCGGAACCGGCTTAACCTTCTGTCGCGCATCAGGAAAATCTGTCTGTCTGTGGCTGACCTGACAAAAATCGAAGGTTAGACATCTTGGCTGTCAACTTGGCTTTACGCATGGCCATTTCCTGCTCTATGCTGCACCTACGCAATAGGGCGGTGCCGCAGTGCAGCAACAGATCACCCAAGACCGCGTGACGCTGATCACGCCGACCGCGCCGGTGTCGGTCGCGGCCCATGGCGACCGCGCGAAATGCCTGCAACGGCTGATCCGGCTGGACATGCCGGTGCCTGTCACGGTCGCCTTGTCCTTTGACGCGGTGCGCGACGCTGCCCTTGGCAACCTGCCCGATATGGCCGGGCTGATGGCGCCTTTCGGGCCGCAACCGCTCTTGTCCGTGCGCCCGTCAAGCGAGAATGCCGATTGGGGCGGGCCATCCGCGATCCTGAACGTGGGCATGAATGACGCCCGTTTCGTCAGCATGGCACAGGCGATGGGTGAACCGGCAGCGGCGCGGCTGTATCTGCGCTTTGTGCAATCCTACGCGGTGCATGTGGCGCGGCTGGACCCCGACGAATTCCATCTGCCCGATGTGGCCGACGCGGACAGTCTCTACAGGCTGCTCGCGGCTTATGAGGCTGAAACCGACACGCCCTTTCCCCAAGACCCCGCCGTGCAACTGGCCGAGGTGTTGCGGTCCATGGCGCGCGCGTGGGACGGCACCAGTGCGCGTCTGCTGCGGCAGGCCAAGGGCGCGCCCGCGGATGCGGGACTGGGGCTGGTCGTGCAGGCGATGGCGCTGGGACTGGGGCAGGGCGAATGTGGCACCGGCACCGTGCAATTCGTCGACAGCACCACCGGCGCGCCCCGGATCGTCGGCCGCTATGTCGCGCAGGACGTGCCGCAGATGGACAAGACCGATGCCGAAGGCGCGCTTTACCTGACACGCGATCCGCGCGGTGCGTCCTTGCAGGACCGTTGCCCCGAAACCTTTGCGCAGCTGGTCGAATGCGGCGCGCTGTGCCGCAAGCATCTGCGCGAAGAGATGCAGGTCAAGTTCACGATCGACGCGGGCAAGCTGTTCATTCTTGACGCCGTGCGGGTGCAGCGGTCGTCGCGGGCCTCGGTGCGGATCGCCGTGGCTTTGGCCGAGGATGGCGTCATCACGCGGCAAGAGGCCGTTCTGCGCGTCGAACCTGTGGCGCTGTCGGAACTGCTGCACCGGCAGGTGGACCCCCGCGCGCCGCGTGACGTGCTGGTGACCGGCATCGCCGCCAGCCCCGGTGCCGCCTCTGGCCGGATCGTGCTGACCGCGAACGAAGCGCAGGCAAGTGCCGCGCGCGGTGACCCCTGCGTGCTGGTCCGCCGCGAAACCACGCCCGAGGATATCCGCGGGATGCACGCCGCCTCTGCCGTGCTGACGATGCGCGGCGGCATCACCAGCCATGCCGCCGTGATCGGGCGCGGGCTTGGCGTGCCCTGCGTCGTTGGTGCATCCGATTTGCTGATTGATCGCAAGTCGGGCCGTGTGGTTGCCCCTGACGGGCGGACCTTTTCCGCTGGCGACATCATCACCGTCGATGGCACCACGGGGCAGGTGCTGGCCGGTGCGCCGCCGATGCTGGAGGCGTCGCTTGACGGTGCGTTCCAAACCCTGCTCGAATGGGCCGACACGTTCCGCGATATCGGCGTGCGCGCCAATGCCGATACCCCCGCCGACGCGCAGACCGCGCGCAATTTCGCCGCCGAAGGCATCGGGCTGTGCCGGACGGAACACATGTTCTTTGAAGGCGACCGTCTGGGTGTCATGCGCGAGATGATCTTTGCCGAAAGCAGCAAGGACCGCCGCGCCGTTCTGGACCGTCTGTTGCCGATGCAGCGGGCGGATTTTGCAGAGCTTTTCAGCATCATGGAAGGGCGCAGCGTCTGCGTCCGCCTGTTCGACCCGCCGCTGCACGAATTCCTGCCCTCGGACAAGGCGGGTCTGCGCGATCTGGCCGAACAACTGGCGCTGCCTTTGCCCGAGGTGACCGAACGGGTGGCCGCACTCAGCGAATACAACCCGATGCTGGGGATGCGCGGCGTGCGGCTGGGGATCGCGATTCCCGAAATTTATGACATGCAGGCGCAGGCGATCTTCGAGGCGATGGTCGCGGTCGGTGCCAAGGGTATCGCGCCTGCCGTCGATATCATGATCCCGCTGGTGTCCGCCATGCGCGAGGTCGAGCTGATGAAATCCCGCATCGAACGCGTGGCCAACATGGTGGCCGGGCGGGCGCATGCGACGTTGAATTACCGGCTTGGCGTCATGGTGGAAACCCCGCGGGCCGCTTTGCGCGCGCAGGACATCGCCGCACATGCGGAATTTTTGTCGTTCGGTACCAATGACCTGACCCAGATGACCTATGGTCTGTCGCGCGACGATGCGGGGCGGTTCATGTCGACCTACGTGCAGCAGGGCGTCTATGCCGAAGACCCGTTCCACACGCTCGACATCGAAGGTGTCGGCGAGCTGGTGGCGATGGGTGCCGAACGCGGGCGGCGCGGGCGACCCGATGTCGTGTTGTCGATCTGTGGTGAACATGGCGGCAGCCGCAGTGCCATCGCATTCTGCCGGGATCACAAGTTCGACTATGTCTCCTGCTCGCCTTTCCGGGTGCCGGGGGCGCGCCTGATGGCGGCGCAGCTGGCCTTGAAGGACGGTATCACCAATCCGTGATATACTAGATGTAGTGCCTCTCTTTTGGCTGCGGGCACCATGTGGTGCGATTTTATCATATTTTTACCGAATCTGGGCGATCTTCCGCCGTAGGGGCCACTAGGGGTAGACCTGCGGTCCGGATTGCCCTAACCACCGCGTTGCCTCCGCGGGGCTTTCCGCGTGGTTGCTCTGGTTTGAAAATGACGCCTTTGAAAAAAATCGCCGCCGCTTTTCTGGCAACACAACTGGCGCTTGGGGCCGGTGCCGCCCTTGCAGACGAAGACATGGCCAGCCGGTTGGCCGCCGTTCTGGGCGAAGAGCGTGCAGCGCTCGCCGTGGTCCCTGATGCGCGTATGGCGCAATTGACCAGCCTGCCCCCCGCAAGTGAGCGGGGCATTCCGACGGAACCCGTCGTGATCTATGATACCGATTTTCTTGACGCTCTCCCCGTTGCTTCGGGTGATGAGCAATGGCAATGCCTGGCCGAGGCGCTGTATTTCGAGGCGCGTGGCGAATCCGTGCGCGGCCAGTTCGCCGTGGGCGAAGTGATCCTGAACCGCGTCGACAGCGCCGCATATCCGCGCTCGCTTTGCGGGGTCGTGACACAGGGCACGGGGCGCAAACATGCCTGCCAGTTCAGCTATAACTGCGACGGCAATGCCAATGTGATCCGCGAACAGGATGCCTGGGAACGCGTCGGCAAGATCGCGGCGATCCTGCTGGACGGCACATCGCGCGATTTGACCGGCGGTGCCACGCATTTCCATACCAACGCTGTCAGCCCGTCCTGGTCGCGCCGGTTTACCAAGACGGCCACGATCGGCGCGCATCTGTTCTATCGCGAACCTGTCCGCACCGCGTCGAACTGAGGTCGCATCCATCCGCCGTCTTGCTGTACCCGTCCTTGTCCTGCGGACAGGGGCGGGGTATCGCTGGCGGCAATGCTGCCAGTTGACCGGACGACCTGATGACCGATGACATCCGCCTTGCCTTTGCCCATCCCAGCGAAAGGGCCGAGGCAAGCACTACCACCCCCTGCGACCGGATTTCCCTGCGCGATTACGTCGTCAGCGTGGAAATCGGCGCGTTCCAGCAGGAACGCGGCACCCTGCAGCGGGTGCGCTTCAACGTCGTGGTCGAAGTGCCCCGCCTGTCCGGCCCGATCGACGACGATGTCGATCGCATCCTGTCCTATGACCGCGTGACCGAAGCCATCGGGATCGAACTGCATGCCGAACGGCTGAACCTTCTTGAAACCCTTGCTGCGCGTGTGGCCGACCGTATCTTGCTGGAACCGCAGGCGCAGCGGGTGTTCGTGCGGATCGAAAAGCTGGATCGCGGCCCCTTTGCCTTGGGCGTCGAGATCGTGCGCGCCCGCGACGGGCACGCCCCTGGCGGGCAGGCCCATATCCCCGTACCGCATCCGCGCGTTGTGTTTCTGTCGAATGCCGCCATCGCGTCGCCCCTGCTGGGGGGGTGGATCGACCAGCTTGCCGCGATGCCAGCCCCCGTCATCATCTGCGTCGGTGCGGGTGATACAAAGGCACCGCAAGTGCCCAACAAACTGGCGCAACGCCGCATCGACCTGCTGGCCATCGAACAGAACGCCTGGACTTTGGCCGTGCGTGATATGCGCTGCGTTGTCGTGCAGACGCGGACCGAACTCGACTGGGCGATGAAGAACGGCCAGATCAGCGTCTGGGCCCCGTCCAAGATCGTGCTCGATGCGGTTGACGGACCCTCCGCCAGCCCTGCCGATGCCGCGGCGCTTGTCGCATGGTTCGCAGCCCAGATGCAGGCGGCCGAACTGGTATTCGTAGGCCATGAAGCCCCCGCGACGCCCCTGCCCGTGCTGGTCCTGCCGGTTGATCAGGCGGTTTTGGCATGACGCTCTATTACCGGCCGCTCGTCACGGCGGAACCGGCCCGTGATGCGCTGCCGCTGGCGGGGGGCCCGTGCCATTTCCGCGATGTCGCTGTTCTTGAACGGGGGCGGTCGTCCCGCATCGTGCCTGCAAGCGACGTGCCCGCGACCATCCTCGCCCGCCTGACCGCCCCGCGCGCGCCCATTGCCGGGCTGTCGATGGACCGCCCGCGCATCATGGGGATCCTGAACGTCACACCTGACAGTTTCTCGGACGGCGGCGATCACGCCGATCCGGCCAGCGCCACAGCCCGCGCCTTGGCGATGCAGTTCGACGGGGCCGAGATCATCGACATCGGCGGCGAAAGCACGCGGCCCGGTGCCGTGACCGTACCCAATGCCGAGGAAATCCGCCGTACCGCCCCTGTGATCGCCGCGATCAGGGCGCAGTCCGCTGTCGCGATCTCGATCGACACGCGCAAGGCCGATGTGGCGCAAGCGGCCATCGCGGCAGGGGCGAGTATGGTCAATGATGTCGCGGCCTTCAGCCATGACCCCGCCTTGGCACAGGTCACGGCGGATGCGGGCCTGCCTGTCTGCCTGATGCATGCGCAGGGCGATCCCGCGACGATGCAGAACGACCCGCGCTATGACGATGTGCTGCTGGATGTTTACGACTTTCTCGCCGCCCGCATCGCGCTGGCCGAAGCGGCCGGCATTGCGCGCGAGGCCATCGTGATCGACCCCGGTATCGGGTTCGGCAAGACGCAGGACCATAACCTGACCCTGCTCAAGAACCTGGCGCTGTTTCATGCCCTTGGCTGCCCGATCCTGCTCGGTGCCTCGCGCAAGCGGTTCATCGGCACGATTGGCGGCGGACAGGACGCCAAGGACCGCGTGGCGGGGTCTGTCGCGGTGGCGCTTCATGCCGTATCGCAAGGGGTGCAGATCCTGCGGGTGCATGATACCTTTGCCACACAACAGGCGCTGGCGCTTTGGGCGGCGATACAGGGGACAGACAGCAGATGACACGCAAGTTCTTTGGCACCGACGGGGTGCGCGGCACGGCGAACGTCTATCCGATGACCGCCGATATGGCGCTGCGCATCGGGGCTGCGGCAGGGCGCTATTTCCGCAATGACGGATCGAACGGACATCGCGTCGTGATCGGCAAGGACACGCGCCTGTCGGGCTACATGTTCGAAAGCGCGCTGACGGCAGGGCTGACCAGCACCGGCATGAACGTGCTGCTGCTGGGTCCGGTGCCGACCCCGGCGGTTGGCTTGCTGACCACCTCAATGCGCGCCGATGTCGGCATCATGATTTCCGCCAGCCACAACCCGCACCATGACAACGGGATCAAGTTCTTTGGCCCTGACGGGTTCAAACTGTCGGATGCCGCCGAAGAACAGATCGAGGCGCTGATCGCCGCGGACATCGAACCCGCCAAGGCCGCCAATATCGGGCGCGCCAAGCGGATCGACGACGGGCGGTTCCGCTATGCCGAACGGCTGAAATCCACCTTTCCGGCGGGCATGCGGCTGAACGGTCTGAAGGTCGTGATCGACTGCGCCAACGGTGCCGCATACAAGGTCGCCCCCGAGGTCCTTTGGGAACTCGGGGCCACCGTCATCAAGGTCGGCGTGGACCCCGACGGGTTCAACATCAATGACGGATGTGGATCGACCCATCCCGACCGCGCCGCGCAGGTGATCCGCGAGACAGGGGCCGATGTGGGTATTTGCCTCGATGGCGATGCGGACCGGGTGATAATCCTCGATGAAACCGGGGCAGTGGCCGATGGCGACCAGATCATGGCGCTGATGGCCGCGCGCTGGGCCGCGAAGGGACGTTTGCAAGGCGACACTTTGGTCGCGACGGTCATGTCAAATCTGGGGCTGGAACGGTTTCTTGGAGCCAAGGGCCTGCACCTCAAACGCACCGCCGTCGGCGACCGCTACGTGGTCGAGGCGATGCGCGCAGGCGGGTTCAACCTTGGTGGCGAACAATCGGGCCATATCGTGATGACCGATTATGCCACAACAGGCGACGGTCTGCTGGCAGGGCTGCAATTTCTGGCCGCGATGATCGACACGGGGCATAAGGCGAGCGTGCTGGCCCGCAATTTCGACACCGTGCCGCAGCTTTTGAAAAACGTGCGCTTCACCGCAGGCACTGACCCTCTAGCGACCAAAGGCGTCGCCGCCTCCATCGCGGATGCCGAAACCAAACTGTTCGGCAAAGGCCGCCTCTTGATCCGCAAATCCGGCACCGAACCACTGATTCGCGTCATGGCCGAATGCGAGGATGACATGCTTCTGGCGCAGGTCGTGGACCAGATCGTCGCCGAGGTTGAATCTGTCACATAAATGCGCGCATGCCGTGTTATGCTTCCGCCACAGGTTGCGGGAGCTTTGACATGGCGCAGCATCTTCTTGCCTTTTGGAACGTCGAAAATCTTTTTGGTCCCGAAGACCATCCACCCCGGATCGACTGGATCAGGGACAGGGTGAAAAACGACCTGCGCGGCTGGACGCGTGCGTTATACGACCGCAAGCTGGCGCAACTCGCGCGCATCATCGTGCAGATGAAATCCGGCGCAGGGCCCGACATTCTGGGGGTTTGCGAGGTCGAGGACGGTTTTGTGCTTGCCGATCTTGCCGGGCTGCTGAATGCCGCGCTGCCGGACAGGCGCTATGCGGTTGTCCATGCGGACAACACGCGTGATCTGCGCGGGATTGATACCGCGTTCATTTATGACAGCGGCGCATTCACCGTTGATCCGGCGCTGATCTTCAACCATTTCGTTCTGCGCCGCACGGGCACGCGCGACATCCTTCAGGCGACGTTCCGGTCGCAGGCGGGCAATGACATCGTGCTGCTCTGCAACCATTGGCCATCACGGTCTGGCGGTACGGTCGAAAGTGCGGGCTTTCGCGCGACGGCGGGTGAAACGCTTGGGTATTGGCACCAGCGCATCCGCGAGGAGGTCGGCGCCGACATGCCGGTGCTGGCGTTCGGCGATTTCAACGATGATCCTTTCGATCCATCCTTGCGGTTCAACGCTGTGGCCTGGCGCGAAAGAGGCGATGTAGAACGCGGCCGGTCGGCACAATTCTACAATCTGGCATGGGAATATCTGACCTTTCCTGCGACGGATACGCGGGGCAAGACGCGGATGTTGAACGGCACGCTCTATTTTGGTGGTGACGGAAACCTTTTCGACCAGATCCTCGTCGGGAAGCCATTGGTGACAGGCGATGGCCCTTACAGTGTGGTCGATGGCACCGCGCGGGTCGAGGTATTTCCCGAAATGGTGTCACCCTCGGTCAGCCTTGGCCCGATCCGGTTCGGCCTGCCCAAGGGTGATGTGGCGAATGTGGATCAGAACGGCTATTCCGACCATTTCCCCGTTTCGGTCATGTTGGCCGAAAACGTCGGAATGGCCTAGCGCCTGTGTCGGACGGCGCCCCGGCTGACTGGTCGCCACGTCAGGATAGTATGCGGATTGCGGAGGCAAGTGCTGGCCGTCTTTTGTCTGGGGGATGGCCGGACGCGAAGATGACCCACCTTGCGGGCAGGTCGTCGACGTGATCATGGCCAGGTCCAAACCTGTCGGTCAGGCCGGACTTGGATTTCGCGTAGTGTCGGCGACGACGTCGGCCAACAGGTTTTGGAGCGTCAGGCCGTCCATCCCCATGGTCTGAGCCAGATTGCCGACAAAGGTCTTTTCCTTGCCTTCCATCCTGCCATCGGCGGCGACGACCATCAGCACACCGCGCATGATGTCCAGTTGTTCCATCTTGCTGCGGCCCTTGATCAATTGCTTGTAGTCGTTCTTGACCAGATCGGTTTTCGCAAGCGTCGCCATCTGTTTGACATGGGCGAGCGGAAAGGTCTTACCGGTCATTTCTTCTGCGGCGAACTTGATCACCTCAACTTCGGACGGGGCGATATAGCCGTCTGCCTTGGCGGTATGACACATGGCATCCAGAATGGCTTGGGCACCGGGTGTCGCGTTACCCATCATCGCAAGGCGCTGGCCCCTGCGCTTTTGGGTCTGCAAGACCTTCAAGCCTGCCAACAGCGCCAGAACACCGAAAACGCCAAGGCCCCAGAACCCGCCGACCAATGATTGCACCGACATCTTTGGCACCGACGGGATATCGGCAGAGATCATGCCTGCGTCTTGCATAACCTTCAGGTCTGCCGCGTCGAGAGGCCGGTACATGTCGGTATCGCAGTTGTTCGCCGCAAGCGCATAACCTTGCATCGCGCGCCAATAGTTCACGTAAATCGCCGACCGTGTTTCGACCAGATGGCAAAGCGCCAAAGGCCCGTTCTCATTTGTCATTTCGGTCGGGGCTACAAAAAGCAGCTCTTGGGCTCTCACGGATCCGCTGCGTGCCTCGGCCTGCGTTACCAGTGATGTCAGAAGAATTGCCATGAAAAGGCCGGTGACGAGATGACGCATGCTGTTCTCCGAAATTGCGATAACGGAGTCGTGAACAGCAAGTGTGGTCTAAATTGGGCGGAATTTCTACTTAACTATGACGTGCAAGAATCCGTTGCAGACTCGCCCATTGGCTGATCGCGAGGCCGAGCAGGATCAGCGCGAGCGCTGCGAAGAACCGCAAAGGCAGGACCTCGTTCAGGACCAGCACGCCAAAGAGCATCGACCAGACCGGGACCTGATAATTCACGAGCGTCATGAAAACGGCCCCCGCGCTGCGGATGGTCGCTACCCGCAGCAAGGCGGCAAGCGCGGTCGGGACGACCCCCAGAAAGATGATCGCCAGCATCGGGCGGGGGGCGGCAGCGCCGGGGATGCCTTCGACGATCAGCATCGCGGGGATCAGGGCGGCGGCACCGACGCTGAGCAATAGCGCTGTCATCGTGATCGGGTCGATGGGCGGGCAGCGGCGGGTCATGACGCTGGACACCGCATAGGACAGGGCGGCGGCAAGGCAGGCCAACTGGCCCAAGGGCTCCCATCCGGTGCCGATCCGCAAAACACCGGGGCCGATCAGCACGACCGCGCCGCAAAAGCCGATCACGACGCCGACGGCGCTGCGCAACCGCAGCTTTTCATCCGAAAACACATGCGCGAGCGGCAGCACGAACAAAGGCAGCGCCGCCATGGAAATGCCCGCCAAAGCCGAAGGGACATATTGCTGCCCCCAGCTGAGCAGGGCGAAAGGCACGGCGGTGTTGAAAATGCCGATGGCCAGCAGATAGGCCCCCATCTGCGGCGTGAAATCCGGCAAGGGCCGCCGCAAGACGACCATCAGCGTCAGCATGGCCACAGCCCCCAGACTGGTGCGCGCGCAGGCGACGGTCAGCGGGCCATACCCTTCGAGGGCGGTGGCCACGACCATGAAGGTCGCCCCCCAGATCAGCCCCAGAAGGGCGATCGAGATCCAGTTCAAAGGCGTGGGCTGCTGTGGCATGAGGGCTGTCCAAAGGGCAAAAAGGCCCGGAGCGTGTCCGGGCCTTGTGCGGGTGTGGCGGGGCAAGCCCCGCCCGACGGGCGCTTAGTTCTTGGCTTTGTCCACCATGCGGCCTGCGGAAATCCAGGGCATCATCGCGCGCAGCTTTTCGCCGACCTGTTCGATCTGGTGTTCGTCGTTGATCCGGCGGGTCGCCTTGAAATAGGGCTGGCCCACGGCGTTTTCCTGCATGAAGTCTCGCACGAATTTACCGGTCTGGATGTCGGTCAGCACGTCTTTCATGCGCTTCTTGGTTTCCTCGTAAGGCAGGATGCGCGGGCCGGAGACATATTCACCATATTCGGCGGTGTTGGAGATCGAATAGTTCATGTTGGCGATGCCGCCTTCATAGATCAGATCGACGATCAGCTTGACCTCGTGCAGACATTCGAAATAGGCCATTTCGGGTTCGTATCCGGCCTCGACCAGCGTCTCGAAACCCATGCGGATCAGTTCGACCAGACCGCCACAGAGCACGGCCTGTTCACCGAACAGATCGGTTTCGCATTCCTGACGGAAGTTGGTCTCGATGATGCCGGACCGCCCGCCACCGATGGCGGAACAATAGGACAGGCCGATTTCCATCGCCTTGCCGGTCGCGTCGTTGTGGACAGCTACAAGGCAGGGCACGCCGCCGCCTTTGGTATATTCGCCGCGCACGGTGTGGCCGGGGCCTTTGGGGGCCATCATGATGACGTCAACGCCGGGCTTGGGTTCGATCAGGCCGAAATGCACATTCAGGCCGTGGGCGAAAGCGATGGCGGAGCCTTCGCGCAGGTTGTCATGGACGTATTTCTTGTAGGTCTCGGCCTGCAATTCGTCGGGCATGGTGAACATGATGACATCGCACCAGGCCGCAGCCTCGGCGATGCCCATGACCTTCAGCCCTTCGCCTTCGGCCTTTTTCGCGGAAGGCGAGCCTTCGCGCAGGGCCACGACGAGGTTTTTGGCACCTGAATCGCGCAGGTTCAGCGCATGGGCGTGGCCTTGGCTGCCGTAGCCCAGAATGGCGACTTTCTTGTCCTTGATCAGGTTCACATCGCAATCACGGTCGTAATAAACGCGCATCTTTATCGTCCTTTGTTGAAGCTGGGGTGTTTATAGCGCCGCTGCGCGGTGATGTGAGCGGTGTTCTGTGAGTATTATTGGAAATAAGAAGATTGTTATGCGTGATCTTGTCAAATATAGCGGATTTTATGTTGGATGACTTTGATCGCCGTTTGCTGCGCCTGTTGCAGGCCGACCCGGGCCGGGGGGTGCCGGACCTTGCCGAGGCGGCGGGCAGCACGCCTGCGCGGGTCGCGCGGCGGTTGGACGCCCTGCGCGAGACGGGGGTGATCACGGGCAGCCGGACCCTGATCGACTGGCGCGCCCTGGGCTATGCGGTGGCGGTCAGTCTGCGCATCACGCTTGACAAGACGCAATCGCGCGCGTTCGACGAGTTTCTGGCAGCGGCGCGGCTGGTGCCCGAGGTGATCGAGATCCAGACCTTTCTGGGCCGCGTCGATGTGCGCCTGTCGCTGATCGCGCGCGATCTGGCGGACTACCAGCGGATCTATCGTGACCTTATTCTTGAGCTCCCGCATATCGCGGATATCGAGGCGCTGATGACCGTGGCCACCGTTAAGGGCGACGAAAGCCTGCCGCTATGAGCCTTGATGATCTGGACCGTATGATCCTGCGCGCACTGGTGGCCAATGCAGATCAATCCACCACGCAGCTTGCGGCCAAGCTGGGGCTGAGCCAGCCTGCCACCTGGCGCCGGATCAAGCGGTTGCAGGACGCGGGCGTGATCGCGGGGCGGCAGTTGCAGTTGGACGCCGCCAAGGCGGGATTTGGCGTGACGGTGTTTCTGGGGGTGAAGCTCGCCACCAAAGGCCGCGTCAGTCTGGAGGATTTTGAACGCGCGGTGGGGGCGATCCCCGAGGTACAGACGGTCGATCATGTGCTGGGGCTTTATGATTACCGCCTGCGCGTTGTCGCCCGTGATCTGGCGGATTTCGAACGCGTGCTGCGCCGCCGCCTGATGACCCTGCCCGGTGTCGGCAATGTCGAGGCCAACGTGCTGTTGTCCGAAGAGCGCCGTCCGGGGCCGCTTTGACGCTGATCGGAAACGCGGGGCGGGCGAAATGGCCGATGTATGCCCAGATAGACTTTGATTTCGGGCCAGCCGCGTCTTAGCTGTGGAGCAAGAGTTGAGGAGGACGACGATGGACGGTGCAGCGCGTGGTGTGGACCCTGATGGGTTGATGGAATTTTCGGTCGTGTTCACCGACCGGTCGCTGAACCATATGTCCAAGGCGTTCCAAGGCGTGATGACCGATATTTCGGCAATGCTCAAAGAGGTCTATGCCGCCGATCACGTCGCCATCGTTCCGGGCGGCGGGACCTATGGCATGGAAGCCGTGGCGCGCCAGTTCGGCAGCGGCGCGCATGCCTTTGTCGTGCGCAACGGCTGGTTTTCCTATCGCTGGTCCCAGATTTTCGATGCCGGCCAGTTCACCGCCCAGACCACGGTGATGAAGGCACGGCAGGCCGGCAACGACAGCCGCGCGCCTTTTGCGCCTGCGCCGATTGACGATGTGGTCGCGGCAATCCGTGCAGCGCGCCCCGATGTCGTCTTTGCGCCGCATGTGGAAACATCGGCAGGCATCATCCTGCCAGATGATTACCTGACAGCGCTGGCCGAGGCCGCGCATGAGGTGGGGGCGATCATGGTGCTTGATTGCATCGCTTCGGGCTGCGTCTGGGTCGATATGAAGGCTGTGGGCGTCGATGTGCTGATTTCCGCACCGCAAAAGGGCTGGTCCTCCACGCCGTCGGCGGGGCTGGTGATGCTGTCGCAGCGTGCGGCGGACCGGATGGCGGGGACCACGTCCAATTCATTTGCCGTCGATCTGAAGAAATGGCACGGCATCATGCAGGCCTATGAAAACGGCGGCCATGCCTATCATGCGACCATGCCGACAGACGGGCTGCGCGCGTTTCGCGACACGATGCTGGAAACCAAGCACTATGGGTTCGACCGGCTGAAGGCTGCGCAATGGGAATTGGGCAACGCCGTGCGCAAGGTCCTTGCGGACAAGGGCGTGCGGTCGGTTGCGGCAGAGGGGTTCGGCGCACCGGGTGTTGTCGTCAGCTATACCGATGATCCGGCCATCCAGAATGGGTCGAAATTCATGGCCGAAGGCATGCAGATCGCCGCTGGCGTGCCGCTGCAATGCGACGAGCCTGCGGATTTCCGCACCTTCCGGCTGGGGCTCTTCGGGTTGGACAAGCTTTACGACGTGCAAGGCACGCTCGCGCGGTTGGTGCCGGTGCTGGACCGCGTGCTTTAACGCGCGCCCAGCCCCAGTTGCATCAATGTGCGCCGGACAGGGGTGATCCCGTAAAGTGCTGCGATCCCGCGCGCGCGTAGGTCCTGCGCCACGCTGTTGCCCAGCATCGAGGCCTTGTTCAGCGCGTCGATGCCCGCGACCCGCAGCTTGATATCGGGGTGGCGCTGGCGGGCGTAGCTGTCGAGCATCGCAGGGCTGCCAAGGTTCGCAGGATCGGCTGTGGTAAGGTCCAAGAGGCAGGCCAGATCACGCAACGACATGTTCAGCCCCTGCGCGCCGATGGGTGGCATGACATGCGCGGCCTCGGCGACCAGCGCTGTGCGCGGGCCGGTGATCTGGTCAGCCACCTGAGAGATGATCGGCCAGACCATGCGTTTGGATGCGAGCTTCAGCGGGCCGTAATGCAGGGCGGAGCGGTCGTTCGCCTCGGCCTCGAAAACCTCAGTATCCAGCGCCGCACGCCGCAGGCATTCCGCGCCATGATCCATCCAGACCACGGCGGAACAGGGCTTTCCGTCGTGATCCGGCAGCGGGACCAGCGTGAAAGGACCGCCCGCGCGGTGAATCTCGGTCGAAACATTGTCGTGCGGCGCGTCATGTGTGACGGCAAAGGTCACCGCCTTTTGCCCATAGCGCGTGGTGGTGGTGCTGATCCCCAAGGCACGGCGAACGGCGGAATTGCGTCCGTCAGCCGCGATCACCAGCTTGGCCGCGACCTGTGTGCCATCGGTTAGGTTGACCAAGGCCGCGTTCAGCCGCGGCACCATGCCTGTAAAGCCCGTACCGGGGCGGAAATCGACATTCGGCAGTTCGTGCAGGCGCGCGACAATCTCGCGCCGGAGGAGCCAGTTGGGCAGGTTCCAGCCAAAGGGCTGGTCTGAAATATCGCGCGCGTCGAAGTCGCGCACGACATGGGGGTCGGCTGCGGCATCGACGATGCGCATGATCTGCAAGGGGGTCGCGTGATCCGCAAGGTGCGGCCAGACACCTGCCGTTTCCAGAAACGCCTGCGCGGGTTGCAGGAACGCTGTGGTGCGCAGATCGGCGCCGTCGCTATGGGCATTGGTGACAGGCGGGGCGGGATCGACGATCACGACCGAAAAACCGGCCGTGCCAAAGGCGGCTGCGGCGACAAGCCCCGCGACACCGCCGCCTGCGATCAGAATATCAGCGTTTTTGCGTTCCATGTGCAGGACATAGTCCGCCATGCAGGGCTTGAGAAGGATCAGCGCGCAAGCTGCGACAAGAAAGCCGCAAGATCAGGCGCACCGTGGTGGATGTGCAGCGCGCTCTCGGGCGTTTCATGCACATGCACCGTCCGCATCCCCACATCATGCGGCACGGCCAGATTGCGCGCCTCATCCTCGAACATCGCGGCTTTGGTGGGCGTGATCCCGTCGCGGGTAAAGATCGCGGCAAAAGCCTCGGCCGTGGGTTTGGGGCGATAGTTCGCGTGTTCGACCCCGTAAACCGCATCGAAATGTCGTGTCAGCCCGCGCGCGGCCAGCACGCGCTTGGCGTGGTTTTCCGACCCGTTGGTATAGACGACCTTGCGCCCTTGCAGGCCCGCGATGGCCGCCCCCAGTGCCGGATCGGGCGTCAGATGGGCGATGTCGATGTCATGGACCTCGGCCAGAAAGTCGTCTGGGTCGATGTGATGTTCGGCCATCAGCCCCGCCAAGGTGGACCCGTGGCTGATCCAATAGTCATGCGCCAGCCGCAGCGCGCGCGTCTGGTCCAGCCCCGTGATCCGCATGACATAAGCCGCGAAACGCACATCCATCTGCGCGAAAAGCCCCGCCGAAGGGTGGTAAAGCGTGTTGTCGAGGTCAAAGACCCATGTATCGACATGTGCAAAATGCTGCGTGACCATGCGCATTGGGTAATATGGGGCAAAGGTGGGTGCAACCGCTTTTGCTTGCCTGCGATGGGACATGCGGCGTAAGGTCTTGGGATCAACGACAGGCTTTGTGATGCAAGACCCCCGCCAATCCCAGAAAGACGCCTATGCCCTGATATTGGAGGCGATCGACAGTCACTTGTATAAACCGGGCGACAGGCTGGTCGAAAGCGAGCTGGCCGAAAGGTT
The DNA here is from genome assembly GCF_000382265.1 of Yoonia vestfoldensis DSM 16212. Taxonomy (GTDB): domain Bacteria; phylum Pseudomonadota; class Alphaproteobacteria; order Rhodobacterales; family Rhodobacteraceae; genus Yoonia; species Yoonia vestfoldensis. The sequence continues at coordinate 96,409 of NZ_KB907975.1, read as the reverse complement.
CGGCGTGTCGCGCACCCCGATCCGCGAGGCGTTGCAGCGGCTGGAAACCCAGTCGCTTCTGACGCGCGACGGGCGGTCGCTGATCGTGGCCTCGCTTGATCATTCGCAATTGTCGGAGCTTTACGTCGTGCGCGGCGAGTTGGAAGGGCTGGCCGCGCGTCTGGCCGCTCGGCATGCCGCGCCTGAAGAGGTGAAGGTCCTGCAGGATATGCTGGAGGCCGACAAGAAGCTGATCAACGATCCCGCAGCACTCAGCCGGGCGAACCGGCGGTTTCACAAACAGATCCATCTGGCGTCGCACAACCGCTTTCTGGTGCAGCAGCTTGACCTTGTGCATCGGTCGATGGCGCTGCTTGCGACCACCTCGCTGGCCGCTGAAGGGCGCGGGGCGCAGACCTTGCAGGAACATGCCGATATTGTGGCGGCGATTGCTGCAGGGGATGGCGATGCCGCCTATAAGGCACTGCGCGATCACATCTCTGCTGCTTTCGTCACGCGGTTGAAACTGGACGCGGCAAAGGTTGAGGCGGCGGAATGATCTGCGGCTTCAATCCTGTCAGCACGACGCCGTGGGTGGTCTTGTCCCAATAGAACGGCCGCGTGGCCAGTTCGGCCAGCCCACGATAGGCCGCCAGCGCGCCCAGCGGAAAATAGACAGGCAATGTCAGCGCCCAGCCCCACAGGTGCAGCTTACCCGCCTTGTGCAGGCCGATCAGGTTGACCGTCAAGGCCAGCACCTCTGCGGCAAAGAACGCATAGGTCATGGTCCAGAACGCCCCCGCTGACAACCAGCCATGCAGCGGATGCGCAACCCCAAGTGGGATCAGCCACAGTGACCAGAACAGCGGCATCAGCGCAAACAGGCTGAGTGTGCCCAGAAACAGCACCTGCACCCCGATGAACTGCCACAGCCCCAGATCGCGCAGCAGCCGCGCAGGGTTGCGCATATGTACGCCGTACGTGATCGCATAGCCTTTCAGCCAGCGCGCGCGTTGCTTGACCCAAGGCCAGGCGCGGCCATTCGCCTCTTCCATGGTTACGGTGGGGATCAGTTCGGTGGTATAGCCGCGCCGCGCCAGCCGCAGGCCCAGATCGGCATCCTCGGTGACGTTATGCGCGTCCCATGCGCCCAAGTCCTCCAGCACCGCACGCTGGAAGAACAATGTCGTCCCACCCAATGGCACCACAAGGCCCAGCCTTGCCAGCCCCGGCAGCACGACACGGAACCACGCGGCATATTCGATGGTGAAACAGCGCGTCAGCCAGTTGGTGCCGGTGTTGTAGTAATCCAGTACCCCTTGCAGGCAGGCGACATGGGGCGCGGCATGTGTGAAATGGCGGGCCACCACGTGCAATTGGTCGGGGGCGGGAGCATCCTCGGCATCCCAGACGCCGATGATGCTGCCGCGCGCAAAGGGCAGGGCATAGTTCAATGCGCGCGGTTTGGTCTTGACCTGACCGGGCGGCACAACGATGGCCCGGATCCAGCCGGGCAGGGTGGTGCGCGCCAGCGTCGCGCGGGTGGTGGCGTCATCCTCTTCCAGCACAAGGCACACGTCGAGCAAGGCGCGCGGATACCGCAGCGCCGCAAGCCGGACCAGCAGATGCGAGGCGATGGCCTTTTCGCGGTAAAGCGGGACCAGCATCGTGATGACGGGCAGGTCAGCCTCGGCCAAGGGACGCAAGGCTTCAGGTGCGGCCCGCAGCCCGCTGATCGCGGCAGCCACTTTCAGCAACGTCGTGACAGCCAGCACGCCAGTCGCCCAAAGCGAGAAGGCGACGATCAGGCCGGAGGGATTGACGGCCGCCCATGCCAAGACCACAGCCAGCAGCGCGACTGCGACCCCCGCCGCGCGCCTTGCGTTCCAGTTCCGGCAGCTTTCAGCGGCGGGAACGCAGGTTTCCGCCTCTGCCGCGAAGATCGGTCCGTGTAGGGTCGCGACAGCCCCGGTCAGTTTCGCCTCGGTCGTGATGCCCATGCGGACCGCGCCAAAGGATTGTTCCAGATCCGCGCGTGCCAGTGCAAAGCGGGCAGGGCAGGTGGTCAGGACAGTCACCGTGCCTTGCGAGACGCGCGACGGCAGAAGGCCAAGGCGCAGGCAGTCGCGCGCGCCCCATCGCGCCACAAGGGCTGCATCCGGCGGATGGCGGACAGGGTCGATTACCTGCACTGCATGGGCCTTCGCCAGATGGCGCGCGACGAGATCAGCGGGCAGGGCGTAATCGCGCAGCAGGACATCAGACAGCGGCACATCCAGACGCAACGCTGACGCGACAGCGCGGCCAGCCTGCGTCTGATCCAGCGTCCGCTTGGCCAGCAAGGACTGCAAGAGCGCGGTGTCTCGCTCCGGCAAACGCGGGACCAGAGCGGAATCGGTGATAAAGTCAAGCATGCGGCACCCCGCCCCGTGAACGGGTCAGGTATCGCGCCGGATGGTTAAGATGGTGTTAACCGGCCTCAGCGCGCGGCGCGGGAATCCATCGCATTGGCAAAGCGTTCGAACAGGTAATAGCTGTCCTGCGGGCCGGGGCTGGCCTCTGGGTGGTATTGCACGCTGAACACGGGGCGACCATCGACGCGGATCCCGCAATTGGACCCGTCAAACAGCGAGATATGTGTTTCGATCACGCCTACGGGCAGGGTCTGGCTGTCCACCGTAAAGCCGTGGTTCATCGAAGTAATCTCGACCTTGCCGGTTTCGCGGTCCTTGACGGGGTGGTTGGCGCCGTGATGGCCGTGGTTCATCTTGACCGTGCGCGCGCCCAAGGCCAGCGCCAGCATCTGATGGCCCAGACAGATGCCAAAGACCGGAATATCGGTTTCCAGCACGCCCTTGATCATCGGCACAGCGTAAACGCCCGTGGCCGCCGGATCGCCCGGACCGTTGGACAAGAACACGCCATCGGGGTTCAGCGCCAGCACATCCTCGGCCGTGGCAGAGGCGGGCAAGACAGTGACGTCACAGCCAGCCGACGCCAAACAGCGCAGGATATTGCGCTTGGCGCCGTAATCCACGGCAACGACCCTGTGGCGGGCCTGTGTCTGCGGCTGGTGGCCTTCGGGCCAGGCCCAGCGCATTTCGTTCCACTGATAGGATTGCGCGCAGGTCACGTCCTTGGCCAGGTCGAGGCCGACAAGACCGGCAAAGGCACGGGCCTTGGCGACCAGTTTCTCCAGATCAAAGACGCCATCGGGGTTATGGGCAAGGGCGACATGCGGCGCGCCTTGCTGGCGGATCGCGCGGGTCAGGCGGCGGGTGTCGACACCCCCCATCCCGATCCGGTTGCGGCTGGCCAGCCAGCTTTTCAATTCTCCGGTGGCGCGCCAGTTCGACGGCTCGGTCGGGTCCCATTTGACGACCATGCCCGCTGCCACCGGATCAGCGGTTTCATCGTCATCGGCATTTACCCCCGTGTTCCCGATATGGGGAAATGTGAATGTGATGACCTGCCCCGCATAGGACGGGTCTGTCATGATTTCCTGATAGCCCGTCATTGCGGTGTTGAAACAGAGTTCCGCAACCGTTTCGCCCGCCGCGCCAAAACCCATGCCGTAAAAGATCGTGCCATCCGCCAGAGCAAGGCAGGCCGTTAATTTCTGCGTCATGAGCCGATCTCCATTGGTCAAATTGGTGCGGGTTTACGGGGGTGCGGCCACAGGGTCAAGGCCGGAGTGCCGCCTTGCAAACAAGGGATACCGTGGCGTCAGCTCCGCTTGTCAGAACACAGGCAAGGCGATAAGGTGCAGGTTCTTTGTCGAGACAGGAACAGGACTTTTCATGCAGTTGCGCGACCGGATCACCACCGCATTGACCGATGCGATGAGAGCGAAGGAAGCCGACAGGCTGTCCACGCTGCGCCTGATCAACGCCGCGATCAAGGACCGCGACATCGCCATGCGCGGCACCGCCGACGAGGCCGCCGGTCTGTCGGATGCCGATGTCCTTGCGATCATGGGCCGGATGGTCAAGCAACGGCAGGAAAGCGCGCGCGCCTATGAAGAAGGCGGCAGGCTGGAACTCGCGGAAAAGGAACTGGCCGAGATCAAGGTGATCGAGGAATTCTTGCCCCGCCAGCTGTCAGAGACCGAGGCAGAGGCCGCGGTCGACGCCGCCATCGCCGCCGTGGGTGCGCAGAACATCCGCGACATGGGCAAGGTCATGGCTGAACTCAAGGCGCGCTACACCGGCCAGATGGATTTCGCGAAGGCCGGTCCCATGGTCAAGGCGCGGCTGGGCTAGTTTCCTTCATCATCTTCCGAGCCCAAATATCCCCGCCGGAGGCAAGAAAGCCTTTCTGACGGCGACACGGAGGCTGGATCAGCGCGGGCTGTCCCCGCGGATCGCGCGTTTGAGATCACCGTAAAGCGCCAGCCGTTCGGACACGTCCAGAAACGCGCCGATCTCGACCTCGCGGTCGCCGCCGCGCAGGGTGATATAGTTTTCGACCGGCCCGCCCCTTGGGTGCAGATGCACGGTCACCCAATAGCGGTTCGCGTGCCATTCCTGCCGCTCGCCCTTGGGATTGTAGCGGATCAGATGGGCGGATGTTTCATCGACCACCAGTTCTTCCAGCACCTCACCGCGCTTGTAGCTGATATTGATCGCGGTCCAGAGCCCCCAGAACATTACGCCAAAAAACGGCAGCAAGGCCCAGACGATCACCGTGCCCAGAAGCGAAATCAAGGGCAGGGCGACCAGTGCTGCCGTCGCCCCCATGAATAGCACGAAATCCTTGCGCAACAACGAGCGGTAGGGCCACAGGCTCAGTTGCCAGTCTGTCTGCGTGTCGGGATGGTCTGGGGTCCATTGATAGGGCATGTGTCTCACCTCGTCGCGGCAAAGTCTCGTCTTTCCCGACAGATAGGGCCATGCGTGAAACTGTCACTGGCTTTTGTCTCCGTCATGGTGGACCAAACCCAAAAAGCGCCCACAACGGTCAGCCTTTTGCAGCAATTGACGCAAGTACGCGATATCGCGGTGCGATGACTGCTTTGAGCCCACAGATACCAATGCTGCAAGGCGCCTCAAGGTCCGCTGTTGGCGCGATGTAGAAAATTACCTGCAGAAATATAAAGATCTTCTTCGGGGATCGAGTGTCGCGAAAGAATGTCATTGCGATGAGGGTACCTCGCGTATGTTGCAATGATCTTTTTGACCTTTTGATGTTGCGCCCGCAGTCGTGGACCACTTTCGCGAAGTTGATCTGGGAGCTCTTTAATGACCAGTTCGACTGCATCCTCCAGCTTATGCATTCGCGCCAAGTGATCCGGGCCCTCGCAATGTGCAATCGCAATGTAAAAGAACATCATTTCCCACGGCTGGAGGTATGCAAAGTGCCCATTTGCCTGATAACCTCGCCAACGACCCACGAAACCGGCAGCAGCTCAATCTGGGGCAAACTGAGACTAGTCCGAATTCGACCGACAGCACCGACAGTCGAGTTGCGCGGGCGCTGAATTGATGTAACTTTGCCTAAATGAAGCTAAAGCTGTTTTTCATCTTCTCGCTCGCCATCCTGTTGCTTGGGCAAGCTGCAGCCGCGGAAGGTAACACGATTATAGTGGGCCGCGACAGCTTTTGCGCCGACGTCGAGCGCCTTAAGCTCGCAAACGCTGAGCTCCTTGGCTCAGTATTGGGGCTTGAATGGGGGACAGCTATTTTTGAGAACCGTTCCCAAATGTCTCTACCAAACACACGCGCAGCGAATGAGTTGGCTATTTCTGCGGCAAAAGGAGTGTTGGACGCAACAGACCCGTTCCTGGAACTCTGCGCACCAGACTGATCTTTCAAGATCGGTCGCCGCGTCTCCGCAGAATCGTCCTCCATCAAATCCTCACCTATTATTCAGCGGCAACTGCCTGGCTGTCCGCATTGCAGACATTCCAGTCCTCAAATCTGCCTATTTGATCGCCGCAAACCCTTGCCGCCCGCGCAAGAGAGGTTAACCGCCCACCGTCTAACGCAAAAAGCCCCCGCATGGCGGGGGCTTTTGATCTTCTGCGCCGCTAGTGCGCGTGTTTCTTGTCCCAGTCTTCCCGCTTGGGCAGCGTCTCGAACGTGTGTTCGGGTGGCGGGCAGGGGAGGGTCCATTCCAGCGTGTCGGCATATTCGTTCCACGGGTTGTTTTCCGTGACACGGCGTCCGCGCAACAGCGTCCAGGCCATCACACCGATGAAGAACAGGAAGGACGCGAAGGACAGGAATGCACCCCAAGATGACACCAGATTCCATAGCGCAAAGGCATCGGGGTAGTCGATGTAGCGGCGTGGCATGCCCTGCCGACCCAGAAAGTGCTGTGGGAAGAAGGTCAGGTTCGAACCGATGAACATCGTGAAGAAGTGGACCTTTCCGGCCCATTCGGGATACATGCGGCCTGACATCTTGGGCAGGTAGAAATAGATCCCCGCAAAGATGGCGAAGACCGCGCCAAGGCTCATCACATAGTGGAAGTGTGCGACGACATAATAGGTGTCGTGGTACACGCGGTCCACAGCCGCCTGGCTCAGCACGATGCCGGTGACGCCACCGACGGTGAACAGGAACAGGAAGCCGAACGCCCAGAGCATCGGTGTCTTGAACTCGATCGACCCGCCCCACATCGTCGCGATCCAAGAGAAAATCTTGACGCCGGTCGGCACCGCGATGACCATCGTGGCCAGCATGAAATAGCTTTGCTGGGTCAGCGACATGCCAACGGTGTACATATGGTGCGCCCAGACGACGAAGCCCAGAACCGCAATTGCGACCATCGCATAGACCATCGGCAGATAGCCGAAGATCGGCTTGCGGCTGAAAGTGGCGATCACGTGGCTGATGATGCCAAAGCCGGGGATGATGATGATATAGACTTCGGGGTGACCGAAGAACCACAGGATGTGCTGGTACAGGACCGGATCGCCACCACCTTCAGGCTGGAAGAAGGTCGTGCCGAAATTGCGGTCGGTCAGCAGCATGGTGATCGCACCCGCCAGAACCGGCAGCGCCAGCAGAATCATCCAGGCGGTCACAAAGATCGACCAGGCAAACAGCGGCACCTTGTGCAGCGTCATGCCCGGTGCGCGCATATTCAGGAAAGTGGTGATGATGTTGATCGCTCCAAGGATCGACGACGCCCCCGACAAGTGGACGGCAAAGATCGCAAGATCCATCGACATGCCCGCCTCGTTGGTGGACAGCGGCGGATACATGACCCAGCCCACACCCGACCCAAGCTGGCCATTGCCGCCAGGCGCAAGCATGGAAGCCACACCCATCGTGCCACCGGCCACGAACATCCAGAAAGACAGGTTGTTCAGCCGCGGAAACGCCATGTCGGGCGCACCAATCTGCAACGGCATGAGATAATTCCCGAACCCACCGAAAAGCGCCGGGATCACGACGAAGAACATCATCAGCACACCGTGGTAGGTGATCAGGACGTTCCAAAGGTGCCCGTTGGGCGTGCAGGGATCTGTCATGAACCCTTCCATGCACATGTATTGCACGCCCGGATGCATAAGCTCCAGCCGCATGTACATGGTGAAGGCCACGGACACGAACCCCAGGATGCCTGCGGTGAACAGGTACAGGATACCGATGTCCTTGTGGTTGGTGGACATGAACCACCGGGTAAAGAAATTCCGGTTGTCCTGATGTGTATCGCCGTGGATGGCTGCGTCCGCCATGTGGCTCTCCTCGTATTGGCTACAGATCGACGCCGCCGATTCAAAGAACGGCGGTCGTTGGTCAGCGTTCTAGTCGCTTGCACCGCAAGGGGCAACTGCCCATGCGGGCGACACGTTGGGTTATATTGGCGCAGGGGGGGTAAAGGTGCGCTCAAAACTCTGCCGCAGGGCGAGGTCGAGATCGGCCATGCTGACCGGCAGGCCGAGGTCGACCAGCGACGTCACGCCGTGGTCGCGGATGCCGCAGGGCACGATGCCATCGAAATGGGACAGGTCCGGGTCGACGTTGATCGACAGCCCGTGGAACGACACCCATTTGCGCATGCGAATCCCGATGGCGGCGATCTTTGCCTCGGCCAGCGCCCCATCTGCGCTGCGCGGCTTGTCGGGGCGCTGCACCCAGACACCGACGCGGCCCGGTCGAATCTCGCCTCTGATGGTGAAGGCATCAAGCGTGCCGATCACCCAACGTTCCAGATCCTGCACGAAACGCCGCACATCACGCCCGCGCTTGCCCACATCAAGCATAACATAGACCACCCGTTGCCCCGGTCCGTGATAGGTGTATTCACCACCGCGCCGCGCGTCATGCACCGGGAAACGGTCGGGCGCGATCAGGTCCGCCGCCTTTGCCGATGTGCCCGCGGTGTAGAGCGGGGGATGTTCCAGCAGCCAGATACATTCGTCGGCCTGGCCCGTGACGATGGCGTTGACGCGGTTCTCCATGAAGGCCAGCGCCGTCTCGTACTCTGTCAACCCGTCGCTGATGATCCACTCTACCATGGCTTCGGGATAAACCGGCAAAAGGGTGATGGAAAGGGACATGATTTCCCTCTTGGCATCGCAAATCCCCTCGTCTATGAGAGCGGCACTTGCCAGCCTGAGACGTGCGGTCGTGGCGGAATTGGTAGACGCGCAGCGTTGAGGTCGCTGTGAAGTAACATTCGTGGGGGTTCGAGTCCCCCCGACCGCACCACTCGCTGATGGCAGATGCTGCGCTCCGAAGGTTTTTCGTCCGAAAAACCTTGCGCTGCCCCCACACAGCATTATCCGGTCGGTGCATCGTGCCAGGTGCCCGGCGACGACCCGTCTAAATCCCAGTCCCCGATCCGCCAGCGCACCAGCCGCAGCGTCGGAAACCCGATATGCGCGGTCATCCGGCGCACCTGCCGGTTGCGGCCTTCCTGTAGGGTGATCTCGATCCATTGATCCGGCACCGATTTGCGAAACCGTACGGGCGGATCGCGGTCCCACAGCGCGGGCGGCGCGATCAGCCGGATCTGCGCAGGCCGCGTCGGCCCGTCGTTCAGCATCACGCCGCGCCGCAGGGGTGCAAGATCCGCGTCGTCGGGCGCGCCTTCCACCTGCACCAGATAGGTTTTCGGCAGCTTGTGACGCGGGTCTGCGATGCGCGCCTGCAAGGCGCCATCGTCGGTCAACACCAGCAATCCTTCGCTGTCACGGTCGAGGCGGCCAGCAGGATAGACGCCGGGCACATCAATATAGGCCGACAGCGTCGGGCGCGGCGAGGGGCTGCGTGCGTCGGTGAATTGTGACAGGACGCCGTAAGGTTTGTTGAACAGCAGGGTGCGCGGCATGACGTTTTCTAGCCCGCGCCGGGCATTGCCGTCCACCGTATACCTTTGTGTGCGACTAAGTAATTATAAATCAACGCTTTTATTGTTTACAGCAAGGATTGGTGCGCTAGTGTAGGTGTGATCCGAATGTGAAAGCGCCTGACCATGCCGCCGATAGCCGACCATCCTCTGCGCTATACTCTTGCCAACGAACTGCATGCGCGGCCCTTTCCGGCTGTAGGCGCGCCCAGCCGTGCGGCCTATCTGGCGATCAAACCCGCCAGCAATGCCGCGGGCCGCGACCGTGCGGCGGACCGCGCGCATCTGATCGACCTGCTCGACCGGTTCGGCGCGCAGCATCCGCAGCCCGATGCCACGCATTACTTCGGGACCATCGGCAAGCATCAGTTGAAATGGGAAAGCCACACCGAATTCGTGACCTACACGATCTTTGGCGACGGACTTGCCGCCCGCCCGTTTGACGCGGCGACGTTCGAGGTGTTTCCGGACGACTGGCTGTCAAAGGCGCCCGGCACGCGCGTCACATCGGCCCTGATCCGGATCGAGGTTGTCGAGGCCGACGACGGCATTCTCGACAAGGTGAAGGATTGGTTCGTCCCCGAAAGCCTTGCGATCAGCCGCGTGGTGGAAAATGATCTGATCATCTCGGGCGATTTCCGTATCGATCCTGCGGGCCACATGCGCTTTGCCGTCTTCGCGCGCCCGCATGTCGATGACCGCCGCATTGGCCGCGTCGTGCAACGCCTGTGCGAGATCGAAACCTACAAGGCGATGTCGATGCTGGCCTTGTCCAAGGCGCGCTCTCTCGGGCCGAAGATGGCGGAATTCGACCGTACGCTGACAGGGCTGCTCGATGACATGCGCATGTCGGTGGCCGATCAGGCCAAGGTGTTGCAATCCTTGCTGCAGGTGTCGGCAGAGATCGAAAATACGATCGCCCAGACAACATTCCGGTTCGGGGCGGCGGGGGCCTATGAGACGATCGTCAACCAGCGCATCGCGGTCCTGCGCGAAGAGCGGTTCGGCGGGCGGCAGACATTCGGTGAATTCATGATGCGCCGGTTTGATCCCGCGATGCGGACCGTCAAATCCACCGAGGCGCGGCTTTTCGCCATGTCCGAACGTGCGTTGCGCGCGGGCGATCTGCTGCGCACACGGGTCGATGTCGAACGCTCGGCGCAGAATCAGGAACTGCTTACCAGCATGGACAAGCGCGCCGATCTGCAACTGCGCCTGCAGCGCACGGTCGAGGGGCTGTCCGTCGTCGCGATCAGCTACTACGCCGTCAATCTCGCGCTTTACATGGCCGCACCCCTGGAAGCGGCGTTCGGGATCACCAAACCGATCATGACGGCGGTCGCAACACCGATTGTCTTGTTGCTTGTCTGGATGCTGGTCAGCCGGATTCGCAAGCGGATGGAATGAAGCAGTCTTGCCAGACCTTTGGCAGGTGATACGATCCGCCTCGCAAACAGGGGGGATCACATGCGTCTGGTTATAGGTTTTGCCGTCATGGCGTGCAGTGCAGCGGCGCAGGATTTGCCGCGGCCTTTGACGGATGCGGATTTCAAGCCTGTCGACCGCGCCGAGGCCGAACTCGGCCAGCTTTTGTTCTTCGATCCGATCCTGTCAGGGAACCGCGACGTCTCCTGCGCGACCTGCCATCATCCTGCCCTTGGCACCAGCGACGGGCTGTCGCTGGGCATGGGCGACGGCGGCACGGGGTTGGGCCCTGACCGTGTGGCCGACCCTGCCAATCGGCCCGAACAGCGCATCCCGCGCAATTCGCCCGCGCTGTTCAATCTTGGCGCGCATGAATTCACGGTCCTGTTCCACGATGGCCGGATCGAGGTGGACCCCGCCCGCCCCGGTGGCCTGCGCACACCGCTGGCCGACGACATGGTGACGGGCTTTGCCTCGCTTCTGTCGGCGCAGACGATGTTTCCGGTGCTCTCCGCCGACGAGATGGCAGGGCATTACAGCGAAAACGACGTGGCCCAAGCTGTCCGGCGCGGCACGATCACCGGCGAAGGCGGCGCTTGGGACATCATCGCCAACCGTGTCGCGGACATTCCGGCCTATGCCGATAGTTTCATCGCGGTCTATGACCATATCGACCGCCCCGACCAGATCGGGTTCACCGATATATCCAACGCGGTCGCAGCATTCATGGAACTGGAATGGCGGTCCGACAACGCGCCCTTTGACGCCGTGTTGCGCGGCGAGGCAACCTTGCCCGAACCCGCCGCGACCGGCATGGCGCTGTTTTATGGCGAGGCGGGCTGCGTGTCCTGCCATGCCGGTCCTTTCCTGACCGACCACCAGTTTCACGCGATGGGCGTGCCGCAGATCGGGCCGGGCAAGGCCGAACGGTTCGAAAGCCACGCCAGCGATCTGGGGCGTTACCGCGTGACGGGTGATCCGGCGGATCTTTACGCCTTTCGCACGCCCAGCCTGCGCAATGTGGCGCTGACCGGGCCTTATGGCCATTCAGGCGCCTATGCCGATCTGCGTGATTTCCTGACCGCACATCTTGATCCCGTGGCGGCGCTGGCAGCTTACGATCTTGAACTGGCCCTGCTGCCTGACCTGCCGGTCGACGACACGCGCGGCTTTGCCGATACCGCGGCCATCGCGGCGGCGGTCGAGGTTGCGCCGGTGACGCTTGACGATGGCGGGCTCGATGCCTTGCTGGCCTTTCTGGAAAGTCTGACCGATCCGAACGCAAAGACTGGCGTTCTGGGTGTCCCTGACGCTGTGCCAAGCGGCCTAGCGGTCGCGCGGATGCCAGAGGGTTAGGGGCGCGTTCGCCTGACCCTCATGCGTGCTTTGCGTGCCATCGGGCCAGGTCACGGTCACCGTGGCGTTGTCCGCATCGCCCAGCCCGAAATGCAACGGCAGCGCCTTGCCGCCTGCATGACCGCCACCGATGGTGTTCTGCTGGCTTTGCGTCGCGCCGTCGGTTGTGACCGTGACGACTGCGCCTATGGCGTTGCGATTGCCACCCGATTGGGTCAGTGCGACGGTCAGCCAGTTGCCGGTGCCGTCCGTCACGTTGCGGTAAATCTCCAAGGGGGCACGGCGGTTCACGACGATCAAATCCAGCCGCCCGTCGCCGTCGAAATCGGCCAAGGCCGCACCCCGTGACCGCGCGGTAGTCGCGATCCCGGCAGTCTGGCCAGCCTCGACGAACGTGCCATCCGGCTTTTGCATCAAAAGGTTGTTGGGGTCCGCCATGGCGAGCCCCGGCATCTGGTCGACATTGCCTTTGGCGATGAAGAGATCGGCGCGGCCGTCATTGTCCACATCGGCGAATTCCGCGTGCCAGCCGGTCGAAGGCCGCCCGTCATCGCCGGTATGCGGGCGCTGGGCATAGGTGCCGATGCTGTAGGGCGCATTGGCATAGGTGCCGTCCTCTTGCGCCAGTTGCAGCAACTGGTCGCCCATCGAGGTCAGCATCACATCGTCGCGGCCATCGCCCGTCAGGTCGCGGCTGGCGATGCCCATCCCCCAGAGCGAGACGTTCTGCCAGCCATCCTCGGCCCCCAGAAAACGCCCGTCAGCGATATCCCACATCTGCTCGTGCCCGCCGCGCACATAGTAATGCCTGTCGTTCGACAGCCGCAGCGTCAGCCGCCCGCGCGCGTCCTGTGCGGCTAGCATCGACAGCGGGCAGAACCCCGGCGTCAGATCGGTGCTGACGTAACCATCCGCCGCAGGCGTCAGAATCTGGTTGGCGTCGCAGGCCTCGAACGGGCCGTCGGGGTCGGTCCGGTCGACGTAATTGCCAACAGCCATCACCGGCCTGCCGTCGCCGTCCCACCATGCGGTGAAGGCGGTGGTCCAGTGATCGCCCACAGGCACAGCCCAATCAGCAGTTTCATCGGTAAAGCCGCAGGCCCCGTCGCCGCGCAGCACGACATTCGGACCCACGCGCATCACGAACAGGTCCATCGCGCCATCGGCGTCAAGGTCAATAGGATAGGCGCCAGTCACGCCGGTCAGCGCCGCGACTGGCGCGGGGGTGAAGGTGAAGTCACCCGTGTTGCGCAGCAGGATGGCAGGGTTTTCACCGCCAGCGGCAAATATGTCCGGCAAACCATTGCCATCGCAGTCAAACACCGCCACGCCGCCGCCGACAAAATGTTCCCAGCCGCCAGCATAGATATGCCCGGGCAGCCCGTCCGAGCGATCCTCGAAGACGGGGCCGGCTGCCGCTTGACCCGCCAGCAGGCACAGCACCAGCGCACGGATCATGCCCGCGCCTCGCCCATGATCTTGTCGGTGACCGCCGCCAGTGCCAGCGCCGATGCGCCCCGCGCCCAGACCAGATCGCCCCAGGCGTGAATTTCGACCCGGCAGGCCTTGCGCCCGTCGTTCAGGGTCAGCTTGTGCATGTCGGCCAGCACCTCGTCGGAATAAAGGTAATCGTATTGCATCCGTTCACCCGACAGGATGATCAGTTCGGGATCAAAGAGCTGGATCACATTGGCAAGCCCCACCGACAGATAACGCCCTGCGCGCCGGAAAATCGTGCGCGCGGCCTCGTTGCCGCCTTTGGCTTGTGCGAACAACGCGTCCAGCATGGCGTTGGGGCTTTGCAGGTTGCGCGGGTTGCGGTGCAGGGCGGTCGCCGCTTCGCGCGCAAGGGCGTAATCGGCCAGATACGCCTCCAGACAGCCGCGCTGGCCACACCGGCACAAGGCACCGTCCAGTTGCACCTTGGTGTGGCCCAGTTCCAACCCCATCCCGCGCGATCCGCGAAACAACCGGTTGTCCAGCACCAGCCCCATGCCCACCCCATGTTCGATGGTCACGACCGCGAAATCGGTCATCGACCGGCCCGCGCCGAACCACAACTCGGCCAGAGTCAGCACGTTGGCATCGTTGTCGAGATACAGCGGCACGCCGAACCGCGCGACAAAGGCGGTTGCCACATCCATATCGCGATCCGCCAGCAGGGGTGACCACGGCACCGTGCCGGTGTGGTGATCCACGATCCCCGACAAACCGATTCCCACGGCGGCGATGTCGCACATATCCTTGCCGCTGCCGTTCAGGACCAGCGCCACCAGCACGCCGATTTCATCGAGCAGATCGTCCAGCCCCTTGCGGGTGGGCGGCGTGGGCAGGCTGGCATCCGCCAGCATCTGGCCCGAAAAATCGGTCAGGACAGCGGAATGGACCTCGTCCGACAGCTTGATCCCGATCACATGGCAGGCTTCTGATACGACTTCGAGGGCGACAGGCGGGCGGCCGCGCCCGGTTTCGCGGGGCAACCCCTCGACTTCGCGCAAAAGCCCTGTGGCGATCAATTCGGCGGTCAGCGTCGTCGCGGACCCGGCACTGATTCCAAGCGCACGGGTGACGTCTGTCCGCGCGGCCCGACCCGCGCCGCGCACATGCTCAAAAATCTGCTGGCGCAGGGGCTTTGCAGAGGCGCTGGCCGTCGGCAACAATGGACCGCAGCCTGAAACAGAAGGCGATTCGTCGCCGCTGGCCGAAATTTCATCATACATAGTTCAGCCCTTGAATTATAAACGGGCGATCGGCGCGCCAAAACCCGGGGTCTTCACAGACTGCCCGATTATTTCGCTGTATCAAGCCTGTTTTTTCAAAATCCGTGCGATTTTTATTTTGACAACTGAACTTAATATGGCATTTTGGATGCCGTAGGGTTCATGAACCCACACCCTCACTGCATGAGGGCCGCATTTCTGGGAGGAATACATGCATAAATCCATCATCGCTGCCGCGATTGCTGTCGCTGGCTTCAACTCTGCCGCACTGGCGCAGGACCTGACGGTCGGCGTCAGCTGGTCCAACTTTCAGGAAGAGCGCTGGAAGACCGACGAAGCCGCGATTCGCGCAGCGCTCGAAGCGGCAGGCGCGACCTATGTGTCCGCGGACGCGCAATCGTCCTCGGCCAAGCAATTGTCTGACGTCGAAAGCCTGATCGCCCAAGGCGTTGACGCGCTGATCATTCTGGCACAGGACAGCGCCGCAATCGGGCCAGCTGTCGAAGCTGCCGCCAACGAAGGCATCCCTGTCGTCGCCTATGACCGCCTGATCGAAGATCCCCGCGCATTCTATCTGACCTTCGACAACGTCGAAGTCGGCCGGATGCAGGCCCGCGCCGTGCTGGAACAGCAGCCAAGCGGCAACTACGTCATGATCAAGGGCTCGCCCACCGACCCGAACGCAGATTTCCTGCGTGGCGGCCAGCAGGAAGTGCTGCAGGCAGCGATCGACAGCGGCGCGATCACCATCGTGGCCGAAGCCTATACCGATGGCTGGCTGCCAGCGAACGCACAGCGCAACATGGAACAGATCCTGACAGCGAACGACAACGCGGTTGACGCGGTTGTCGCATCGAACGACGGCACTGCCGGTGGTGTTGTGGCGGCACTGACGGCACAGGGCCTCGAAGGTCTGCCCGTCTCCGGTCAGGACGGCGACCATGCCGCGCTGAACCGTGTCGCGCTTGGCACGCAGACCGTGTCGGTCTGGAAAGACGCCCGTGAACTGGGCCGTGCGGCCGGTGAAATCGCCGTGGCGCTGGCGTCGGGTGATGGCGACATGTCGGCCGTCGAAGGCAGCCAGTCCTGGACATCGCCAGCCGGCACCGAGATGACCGCGATCTTCCTGGCCCCCGTGCCTGTGACCGCTGACAACCTGTCGGTCGTGGCCGATGCGGGCTGGATCACCGTCGAGGCGCTTTGCCAGGGTGTGACCGCAGGTCCGGCACCTTGTAACTAAGATCATGGCGGCGGGCGCGTCCCGCCGCCTCTGGCCCCTGCCGTTGATGCAGGGGCCGCATTTTTCCTTTTCATGCAAACCGTTGGCCGCTGACCGTGCGCATTTGGCTGCGATGGAGCAAAGTTATGTCTGATCAAACCGCGACCAAAGCGCCCGCTGCGCGCCGGTCTCTGCTCAAAACGCTCGAGGTGGATACCCGCCTGCTTGGCATGATCGGGGCGCTGGCCCTGATCTGGGTCGTGTTCCACATCTGGTCGGACCTGCGGTTCCTGACACCGCGCAACATTTTCAACCTGTCGATCCAGACCGTGTCGGTGGCGATCATGGCGACCGGCATGGTCTTCGTCATCGTCACCCGCCATATCGATCTGTCGGTCGGCGCGCTGCTGGCGACGACGACCGCCGTCATGGCGATCACCCAGACACAGATATTGCCGCAGGTCTTCGGGCTGGAAATCGGCCATCCCATGATCCCCTGGATCACGATTGTCGCGGGCATTCTGACCGGTGCGCTGATCGGTGCGTTTCAAGGGTATCTGGTCGGCTATCAGTTGATCCCCGCCTTTATCGTCACGCTGGGCGGTCTGCTGATCTGGCGCAACGTCGCCTGGTATCTGACTGACGGGCAGACCATCGGGCCGCTGGACCAGACCTACATGCTGTTCGGCGGGATCAATGGCACGCTGGGCATTTTCTGGAGCTGGGTTGTCGGCCTGCTTGCCGCCGCCGCGGCCGCCGCTGGCCTGCTGCTGGCACGCCGCACCAAGATGGGCCACGGCTTTCCTGTGAAACCGATGTGGGCCGAAATGGTGGTGATCGGTGCTGTTGTCGCCGCAATCCTGGGGTTCGTTGCCGTGCTGAATGCCTACGAGGTGCCAGAGCGCGTGATCGAACGCGAATTCGAACGCTGGGGCTGTGCCGCTGCCGAAGGCTGCACCGCCGGCTATGGCATTCCCTATTCGGTCCTGCTGCTGATTGCCGTCGCTGTTGTCATGACTGTGATCGCACAGCGCACACGTCTGGGCCGCTATATCTTTGCCACGGGCGGCAACCCTGATGCGGCGGAACTGTCGGGCATCAATACCAAGCTTCTGACGGTCAAGATTTTCGCCATGGTCGGCATGCTCTGCGCGCTGGGCGGTATCGTGGCCTCGGCCCGTCTGGGGTATCACACCAACGATATCGGCACGCTGGACGAGTTGCGCGTCATCGCGGCGGCCGTCATCGGCGGCACCGCACTCGCTGGCGGGATCGGCACGATCTACGGCGCGATCATCGGCGCGCTGATCATGCAGTCGCTGCAATCGGGCATGGCAATGGTCGGAGTCGATGCGCCGTATCAGAACATCGTCGTCGGTCTTGTGCTGGTCCTCGCCGTCTGGATCGACATCCAGTACCGCAAACTTTCAGGAGCGAAATGATGACACCCCTTGTGCAGATGAAAGATGTCTCGATCTCGTTTGGCGGGGTCAAGGCGGTGGATCACGTCAGCATCGACCTTTACCCCGGTGAAGTCGTGGGCCTTCTGGGCCACAACGGGGCGGGCAAATCGACGCTGATCAAGATCCTGTCGGGGGCCTACAAGGCCGACAGCGGCGAGATCTGGATCGATGGCAAAAAGGCCAATATCCAGTCGCCGCGCGACAGCCGCGACCACAATATCGAAACGATCTACCAGACGCTGGCGCTGGCTGATAACCTCGATGCCGCCTCGAACCTGTTTCTGGGGCGCGAGTTGACGACCCCTTTCGGTTTCGTCGATGACGGGCGGCAAGAGGCAGAGACCCGCAAGATCATGGCGCGGCTCAACCCGAACTTCAAAAAGCTGAAAGAACCCGTGTCGGCCCTGTCGGGCGGCCAACGCCAGTCGGTCGCCATTGCGCGGGCGGTCTATTTCAAGGCCAAGATCTTGATCATGGATGAACCGACCGCCGCATTGGGCGTGCATGAGACCAAGATGGTCGCCGATCTGATCAAGGAACTGAAAGCCCAGGGCCTTGGTATCTTCCTGATCAGCCACGACACGCGCGAGATGATGGAATTGTGCGACCGAGTGTCCGTGATGAAGAACGGGCAGGTCGTCGGCACCGAACGGGTCGAGGATGTGACCGAGGACGACATCCTGTCGATGATCATTCTGGGCAAGAACCCCAAACAGGCGGCCTGATGTATATCGGGCTTGATCTGGGGACATCGGGCCTGAAAGGCATCCTGATCGACGATGATCAGGCCATTCTGGCAGAGGCATCCGCCCCGCTGGAGGCTGTGCGCCCCGAAAGCGGCTGGTCCGAACAGGCGCCTGCCACATGGCTTGACGCGACAGACGCGGTGATGCGCGACCTTGGCGCGCGGGTGCCGCTGGCGGGGGTCAGGGCGATTGGTCTGTCCGGCCAGATGCACGGCGCGACCTTGCTGGATGACAACGACGAAGTATTGCGGCCCTGCATCCTGTGGAACGACACCCGCTCTGCGGTGGAGGCTGCTGCACTGGACGCGGACCCAAGGTTCCGCGCGCTGACGGGCAATATCGTGTTTCCGGGCTTCACCGCGCCGAAACTTGCCTGGGTGGCTAAGTATGAACCCGCGATCTTTGCGCGTGTCGCCCGCGTGCTGTTACCCAAGGATTACCTGCGCCTGTGGCTGACGGGCGAGGCTGTGGCGGAAATGTCGGATGCCGCGGGCACTAGCTGGCTCGATGTCGCCAAACGCGACTGGTCCGATGACCTGCTGGCCGCGACCAACCTCAGCCGCGCGCAGATGCCGCGTCTGGTGGAAGGGTCCGAAGTGTCGGGGCAGGTCCGCGATGCGCTGGCCACCCGCTGGGGCCTGAAGCTTGGCGTCGTGGTCGCGGGCGGCGGTGGCGACAATGCCGCCAGTGCCGTGGGTGTGGGTGTGGTCAAGGCGGGCGATGCGTTCGTCTCGCTTGGCACGTCCGGTGTGCTCTTCGCCGCAAGCGACGCCTACAATCCTGACGCCGCGAGTGCCGTGCATACGTTCTGCCACGCCTTGCCCGATACATGGCACCAGATGGGCGTGATCCTTGCCGCCGCCGATGCGCTGAACTGGTTTGCGCGTGTCGCGGACAAACCCGCCGCCACGCTGACCGGCAGTCTGGGCGCGTTGCAAGCCCCCGGCAAGCCGCTGTTCCTGCCTTATCTGGGCGGCGAACGGACCCCGCATAACGACGCGACCATCCGTGGTGCCTTCCTGCATCTGGATCACGCGACCGATACCGCCGCCATGACCCGGGCCGTGCTGGAAGGCGTGACCCACGCGATCCGCGATTGCCACGATGCGCTGACCAGCACCGGTACGAAAATCAACCGCCTGATCGCCGTGGGCGGTGGGTCGCGGTCCGATTACTGGGTGCAGGCAATTGCCACATCGCTGGACATGGCCATCGAACTGCCTGTCGCGGGTGATTTCGGCGGGGCTTTTGGTGCCGCCCGGCTTGGCCTGATGGCCGCGACCGGGGCAGGGGCCGAGATTGCAACAGCCCCCGAGATCGCCCGCACCATCGACCCGGACACAAAACTGACCGCGGCCTTCGCCGAGGCCCATGCGCGCTATCGCGCGAGCTATACCGCTCTGAAAGGACTATCATGACCGATTTCTTCAAAGGCATTCCCGCCATCACCTACGAGGGGCCGGACAGCGACAACGACTTCGCTTTCCGCCATTACAACCCCGACGAAGTGGTCATGGGCAAGACGCTGAAGGATCACCTGCGTTTCGCCGCCGCCTATTGGCATTCCTTCGCCTGGCCGGGCGGTGACCCGTTCGGCGGGCAGACCTTTGACCGCCCGTGGTTCGACGACAGCATGGATGCGGCCAAGATGAAGGCCGATGCCGCCTTCGAGATGTTCCAGATCCTGAACGTGCCCTATTTCTGTTTCCACGACGCCGATGTGCGCCCCGAAGGAAACAGCTTTGCAGAAAACACCCGCAATCTGGAAGAAATCGTCGATTACTTCGCGGCCAAGATGGAAGCGACCGGCGTCAAACTGCTTTGGGGCACCGCCAACCTGTTCTCGCACCGCCGGTTCATGGCGGGGGCGGCGACGAACCCTGACCCGGATGTCTTTGCCTTCTCGGCAGCCACGATCAAGACCTGCATGGATGCGACCATGAAACTGGGCGGCGAAAACTATGTCCTCTGGGGCGGGCGCGAAGGCTATGAAACCCTGCTCAACACCGACATGGGCCGCGAACGCGCGCAGGCGGGGCGGATGTTGCAGATGGTCGTCGATTACAAGCACAAGATGGGCTTCAAGGGCGCGATCCTGATCGAACCCAAGCCGCAGGAACCGACCAAGCACCAGTATGACTATGATGTCGCCACCGTCTACGGGTTCTTGAAAGAGTTTGGCCTTGAAGGTGAGGTCAAGATGAACATCGAACAGGGTCACGCCATTCTGGCGGGTCATTCGTTCGAACATGAGCTGGCGATGGCGCGCGAATTGGGGATTTTCGGGTCCATCGACATGAACCGCAACGATTACCAGTCCGGCTGGGACACCGACCAGTTCCCCAACAACGTGCCCGAAATGGCGCTGGCCTATTACGAGGTGCTGCGCGCAGGCGGGTTCACCACGGGCGGCACCAATTTCGACGCCAAACTGCGCCGCCAGAGCCTTGATGCCGAGGATCTGATCCTTGCGCATGTGGGTGGCATGGATGCCTGTGCCGCTGGCCTGAACGCCGCCGCCGCGATGCTGGAGGATGGCAAGCTGGAAGAGGCACGCAACGCCCGTTATGCCGGTTGGGATACCGACGCAGGCCGCGCGCTGCTCAACAGCGATCTTGATGCCATTACCGCCAAGGTCCAGTCCGAAGGGATCAACCCCGAACCACGGTCTGGCCGTCAGGAACGACTGGAAAATCTGGTCAACCGCTACCTGTAACTGCCTTGTGCGCCTTGCTCGGGTGCTGCTAGTGTCAGCGGCACCCTTGCAGGCGTAACAGCATGATCCGCACGATTTTCAAGGCGCTTGGGCGCAGCTTCATGGATGTGTCCCTGCGCAGCGGTGCGGGCCATGTGGTGCGAATCGTAGAACGGCCGGGGCGGTGGATGGAGGATGCGGCGCTGGCCGATCTGTCCGCCCAGTTGCGCAGCATCGCCGCCCGCACCCTGCCTGCGGGCGGGCTGACTTACGGCGTGTTTTCTGGCGACAAGGCCCGCATGGGCGATGTCATCATCACGCTGGTCTGCCGCGCGGATGGCACGCCGATTGCCTTCAACGCGCTGGCCATCATGCAGCTCGACACAGGCCCGCACCTGACCGAGGTGCTGCATCTGGGCCTTGTCATGGTCGACCCTGACGAACGGTCGAAGAACCTGTCGTGGGTCCTTTATGGGCTGACCTGTTTTCTGGTGTTCTTCCGCCGCCAGTTCCGGCCTGTCTGGATATCCAACGTCACGCAGGTGCCTGCCGTTGTCGGCATGGTATCCGGCATGTTTTCCGATGTCTGGCCCGGACCGCAGGCGGGCAGGCGCACGCTGAACCATCTGCTGCTCGCGCGTCAGATCATGGACAGGCAGCGGCACGTTTTCGGCGTCGGCCCCGAGGCATCGTTCGACGAGGACCGCTTTGTGATCGAGAACGCCTATACCGGCGGGTCGGACGATCTCAAAAAGACATGGGACGCCGCCCCCAAGCACCGCGACGACAGCTACAACGCCTTTTGCGCCGCCATGCTGGATTACGACCGTGGCGATGACGTGCTGCAACTGGGGCGGATGGACCTTGCCGCGATGCGGACCTACCTGTCGCGTGAAGTGCCCAAATCGGCGGTTTTCGGTCTGCTGGTCACGGGGTTCATCGTAGGCCTGCGCCGTGTGATCCTGCCGTTGGTGCATTGGTCCGACAGCACGAAGGCTTGGGCGACGCTCCGCCCGTGGCGTGCCCCGTGATCGCGGCCTCGACCGTCCTGATGCAGCTGTTCCTGTCGGCGGCCGCCGTTCTGGGGCTTGCGGTGTTGCAAGGCGTTCTGGTGCGCCGCGACCACTGGGACCCGATCAACCGACGGTTCCTGTTCGGCATCCGCGTGACGATGTTGTTGTTCGTGGGCCGCATCCTTGTTGCCCTGACCGGGATCGAGGCGTTCCGTGTGCTGGTCCTGCTGGGTGCTGCGCTGATCCCGCTGGGGGTGCTGATCCTGACCGAAGGTCTGTTGCGCCGCCATGCGCCTCCCGCGATCAAGCTGGTGATCGGGGGCGGGGCGGCGGCGTTTGGCGCATCGTCGCTGTGGTATTCGGACGCGATCGACCCCGCGCGGCTGTTCGCGCTCTTGGCGTTCCAGACGCTGGGCTTTGTGTTGTCCGGCTGGCTGGTCGTGACCCGCGACACTGCGCAGCTGTCGCGATCCGAAAACGCGATGGTCGTGCGGCTGGGCCTGTCGCTTTTGCTGTTCATCCCGCTGGCGGCAGGGGATTTCCTGCTGCTTTACATCGGGCTGCCGATCCAGTTTTCGGCCCTCGGCGTGCTGATCCTGTGCTGGCTGGCTATTGGGCTTGGGCGATCGTCGCAGGGGCATGCGGGCACGCTGACCCATCTGGGCGTGATGGTCGCCGCTGCTGTCATCGTGGGCGGGCTGATCGCCGTGCTGGGCGAACTGGGGCGCGATGGCGCGCTGATGTGCATTGCCGCGATCATGACGACGCTGTTCGTCGTGGCGATCCTGAATGATGCCCGCGCCTTGCGGCAAGAGGACCAGAGCCTGGGGCTTTTGCGGTATCTCGCCACCGCGAAAACCGACGATCCGATGGCATTCCTGCGCGATCTGCAAAGCCATCCGCTGGTCGAAGGCGCTGTCGTGGTGAACGAAGCGAGCCTATCCGGTCTGCAGGCTGATGTGCTGGACAGGATCTTTGCGGCAGCGCCCGTTTTGCGGCGCAACGATCCGCCCGCGCTTGGCCCGGTGGCCGACGATCACATCGCGTGGCTGTTCGAACGCTATGCCGCGACCCATGTCATCCTTGCCATGCCGCGCCCGAGGGTGTTGATTGCGCTTTCGATGCCGTCCTTGGGGCAATCGCCCGCGGCGGAACTGGAATTGGAGGTCGTGCAGCGGATGGCGGCACTGCTGGCGCGGAACGAAGAGGTGAGAGATGGATGACAGGCGCGATCTGGCACGGCGGATTTTCGCGGCGGGGGTGATGGCCGCCGATCCCGTGGCAGCGGTGACGCGGCATCTGGACGACATTGCGACGCCCGCGCTCACCATCGCCGTGGGCAAGGCCGCGCGGGGGATGGCGCAGGCGGCCTTGGGGCGGTTTGCGGGTGTCCCGACCATCGTAGTGACCAATTACGAAAATGCCCAGCCGCTTGACGGTGCGCAGGTGCTTGCCGCAGGGCATCCGGTGCCGGATGACAATGGCGCAGAGGCCGCAAAGGCCGTGATCGCGGCCTTGCAGGCAGCCAAAGGCCCGGTGCTGGCGCTGATTTCGGGCGGCGGGTCGGCGCTGTTGCCTGCCCCTGCGGGCGCGCTGACGCTGGCCGACAAGATCGCGGTCAACACGCTGTTGCTGGGATCGGGCCTTGATATCCGCGACATGAACCTGATCCGTCAGCAACTGTCCGACCTCAAGGGCGGGGGCATGCTGCGGCATGCGGCCCCGCATCCTGTCACGGCGCTGATCCTGTCCGATGTGGTGGGCAATGATCTGAGCGCGATTGCCAGCGGGCCGACAGCGCGCCCCATTGGCACTGCGGCGCAGGCGGTGACGCTGTTGCAAAGCGCGGGCCTTTGGGACCGCGTGCCGCCTGCCGTCCGCGACCATCTGGGGCAGGCCCGTCCCGTGCCGGACCTGCCTGCGGCGCTTAACATCCTGATCGGATCGAACGCGCAAAGTGTCGCCGCCATGGCGAAGGCGGCGGGTGCGGCCTTTGTCATCCCCGAACCTGTCACAGGCGACGTGGCGGATGCCGCGCAACTGATCTGCGATCAGGCGCGCCCCGGCATCACGCTTTGGGGGGGCGAGACGACCGTGGTGCTCAAAGGCAAAGGCCGCGGCGGGCGCAATCAGGAACTGGCGTTGCGCATCGCGATCGAGGCGGCGCGGCGCGGTTGGGTGGCTTGGACCTGCCTGCAAGGCGGCAGCGACGGACGCGACGGGCCAACGGAGGCTGCGGGTGGGATCGTCGATCAGGACACGCTGGCCCGGATCGACGACGTGGCAGGGCTGCTTGCCAACAATGACAGCCATGCGGCGCTTGCGCAGGCGGGTGGCCTGCTGATGACAGGGGCCACCGGCACGAATGTCGCCGATCTGGGCGTGCTGATCCGGGGCGGGTCGCATGACTGACACCTGGCTTGACCGCTTTACCGGACTGGCCAGCATGGAACCGCCCGTGCGCGACCTGCTGTTGGCGCGCAGCGCCATCATCGCGGCACCCGCAGGCAGCGTGATCTTCGGCCCCGGCAAATCGCCGGAAAACATGCTGTTCCTGCTCGATGGGGTCGTGCGTGTGCAACAGGTGTCCGAGTCCGGGCACGAGATCGTGCTTTACCGGATCACGGCGGGCGAAAGCTGCGTGCTGACCACCGCCTGCCTTCTGGCCTATGACGATTATTCCGCCGAAGGGGTCGCGGAAACCGACGTCCAGGCCGCCGCGATCCCGCGTGATGTGTTCGACGATCTGGTGGCGCAATCCAAGTCATTCCGCAGCTTTGTCTTTGCCGCCTTTTCCAAGCGGATCACCGACCTGTTTTTGATGATCGACGAGGTCGCGTTCCAGCGGATCGATGTGCGACTGGCCGACAAGCTCTTGAAACTGTCGCATGGCGATGACCACATCGCGACGACACATCAGAAACTGGCCATCGAACTTGGCACAGCGCGCGAGGTCGTGTCGCGGCAGTTGCAGGAATTCCAGCGGCGCGGCTGGATCGCACAGGCGCGCGGGGCGGTGATGATCAGCGACCGGACCGGGCTGGAACAACTGGCCAAACACCATGGCTGAGGCACCTTGGTGACATTGTCACCGTCAGGTTCGTCGCGATGGGGTTAGACAGGACTCAGCTTTATGAAGGAGCATGAGACATGACTGTAAATGTTGGCACTATCGACCGGATAATCCGTGGAATCGTGGGATTGGTTCTGCTGGCGCTGCCGTTCGTCAGCGGCTTTGCGCTGTTCAACAGCACGCTCGCCACCGTTATCTCGGTTGTGCTAGGCGTGGTGATGCTGGGCGTGGCGGCGACGCGGTCCTGCCCGATCTATTCCGTTCTGGGTGTGCACACCAGCAAGGCGTGACCTTGCGTTGAAACCGTCCGCTTGCAGGCCTTGCAAGCGGCATAACTGGCCAGAAGTTCATGAATACCCGTTTGACCCGCTACCTGCCCATCCTGTCATGGGGGCGGGATTATACCCGTTCCGACCTTGGCAACGACCTGACCGCCGCTTTTATTGTCACGATCATGCTGATCCCGCAATCTTTGGCCTATGCGCTGCTGGCGGGGCTTCCGGCCGAGGCGGGGCTTTATGCCTCGATCGTGCCGATCATGCTTTATGCGGTGTTCGGGACCAGCCGCAGCCTTGCCGTGGGTCCGGTTGCGGTTGTGTCGCTGATGACGGCGGCAGCGCTGAGCAATATCGTCGAACAGGGGACGATGGGCTATGCCGTGGCCGCCTTGTCGCTGGCGGGGCTGTCGGGGATCATTCTGCTTGCCATGGGGTTGTTCCGGCTGGGGTTCGTCGCGAATTTCCTGTCGCATCCGGTGATCGCGGGGTTCATCACCGCATCGGGCATCATCATCGCGGCCAGCCAGCTGAAACATATTCTGGGGATCAGTGCCGACGGGCATAACCTTGCCGAACTCGTCGTGTCGCTGGGCAGTAATCTGGGTGGGATCAACTGGATCACCGCGCTGATCGGTGTGCTGGCGACGGGGTTCCTGTTCTGGGTGCGCAAGGGGCTGAAGCCTCTTTTGACCAAGCTGGGCCTCGGCGCCGGGCTGACAGGGTTTCTGGTCAAACTGGGGCCGATTGCAGTGGTCGTCGCGACCACTGCGGCGGTCTGGTACTGGGGGCTGGACGCACGCGGCGTGCGCATCGTGGGGGCTGTGCCGCAGAGCCTGCCGCCTTTCACGCTACCCTCTTTCTCGCCTGCGCTTTTGGGACAATTGCTGCTGCCGGCCTTTCTGATCTCGATCATCGGCTTTGTGGAATCGATCTCTGTGGCGCAAACGCTCGCCGCCAAGAAACGCCAGCGCATCGACCCGGATCAGGAACTGATCGGGCTGGGGGCCGCCAATATCGGCGCATCGCTGACGGGCGGTTTTCCGGTGACGGGGGGCTTTTCGCGGTCTGTC
The DNA here is from genome assembly GCF_000382265.1 of Yoonia vestfoldensis DSM 16212. Classification (GTDB taxonomy): domain Bacteria; phylum Pseudomonadota; class Alphaproteobacteria; order Rhodobacterales; family Rhodobacteraceae; genus Yoonia; species Yoonia vestfoldensis. The sequence continues at coordinate 70,069 of NZ_KB907975.1, read as the reverse complement.
GTGAACTTTGACGCAGGGGCCGCAACGCCTGCTGCGGGGGCGTTCACCGCGGTAGGGCTGGCGATTGCCGCTGTCGCGCTGACGCCGCTGATCTATTTCCTGCCGATCGCGACCCTTGCCGCGACGATCATCGTCGCCGTGCTCAGCCTTGTGGATTTTTCGATCCTCAAACGCAGCTGGGCCTATGACCGCGCCGATTTCGCCGCCGTCGCGACCACGATCCTGCTGACGCTGGGCCTTGGCGTCGAGGCGGGGATTTCCGCAGGTGTCCTGCTGTCGGTGCTGCTGCATCTTTACCGCTCGTCCAAGCCACATATCGCCGAGGTGGGGCAGGTGCCCGGCACCGAACATTTCCGCAATATCCTGCGCCACAAGGTCATCACGCATCCCAGCATCGTGACCCTGCGGGTGGATGAAAGCCTCTATTTCGCGAATGCCCGCTATCTGGAGGACCGGATTCAAGCCCGTGTCGCGGGGGACAAGGACGTGCGGCACGTGATCCTGCAATGTTCGGCCATCAACGAGATCGACTTCAGCGCGCTGGAATCGCTTGAGGCGATCAATGAAAGGCTGCGCGAGATGGATGTGAAACTGCACCTGTCAGAGGTGAAAGGCCCCGTGATGGACCGTCTGGCCGAACAGCATTTCCTGCACCAGCTGACCGGCAAGGTGTTCCTGTCGCAATATGACGCGGTGCAGGGGGTGCTGGCGTAGGGCGGGGTTCACCCGCTCCCCAGTTCAGGTTTTTGGCTTGAGAAGTCGCTCGACAACCCATGCGACGCCGATCGCAACCACGATGACCACGATTCCTTTGACAGCGTCGGATGCACCCAACGAATCCAGCACCTGTCGTGGAAAAATGCCGATCACAACGAATAGCGCGATCAACGCACCCAAGGTCGGCAGTATCTTGGCTCTGAACATTCGTTGGCTCCTGAGATTCAGTTTTGTCAGCATACTCTTGAACACCAAAGCGAAGCAACCGTGCCGTGTATAATTTTGCGCAGTCACAGCCGTCCTGACTGATGCAAAAATGGCCACCCGCTGGGGATGGCCATTTTCATACCATTCGTGAAGCGCGATCAGTTCAAATCGCTCTCGTATCCCGATGCCAGATCGGCCTCGACCTCGGCCACCGCCTCTTGCAGGGCGGTCAGCATTTCTGGCCCGCCTTGGACATTGGCGGCGAACCATTCGTAGACCGGCTGGGCGGCTTCGGCGAACATGGCCTTTTCTTCCGGCGTCGGCACATAGAGGTTGCCGCCACCGGCTAGAAACGCCTCATAGGCGGCGATGGATTTGCGCTTGGGCGAGGCGAAGGTCGCCTGTTGCAGGGCTGCAAAGCCGTCAACCACGACGCGGCGCAGATCCTCTGGCATCGCAAGGAAAGCGTCGTTGTTCATCCACCACAGCGCCCCCATGTAGGAATGGCCGTCCAGCGTCAGATATTGCAGGCCGGCATCGGGGAACTTCATGTTCATGATGTCGGTGATGCCGTTCGCCGTGCCTTCGACAACGCCGGTCTGCAGCGAGGTGAACAATTCGGGCCACTGGATCGGGGTCGCGGATGCGCCCATCGCCTCGACCAGTTGGATCGGCAGGTCGGCCACGACGGTGCGCAGCTTCAGCCCTTCCAGATCGGCGGGGGTCTGCACGCGGCGTTCGGTATTGGCAAAGTTGCGCCAGCCGCCGGTGTTGCCGATGGTCATCAGGCGGATCGTGTTGCCGCTGTCTTCCAGCGCGCGGTCGCGCATGATGCGCACGAAATCGCCCTGCAGCACGGCCTCGGCCACGCGGTCGCTGCTCATCAGATAGGGCAGGTCAAGCACCTGCACGTAAGGGAAAATCCCCGCAGCCCCGCCAGAGGTCGAGATATAGACGTCGATCGAGCCTTCGGAGACACCTTCAAGGCATTCCTCGCCGGTGGCGCAAAGCTGGGTGCCGATGAACAATTCCACCGCGATGCGCCCGTTCGATGCAGCCTCGACGTAATCCTTGAATACGACCAGCCCGTCATAGTCTTCGTCTTCAGTGTTGGAATTGGCCGTCGCGCGGATCGTGAAATCCTGTGCGGCCAAGGCCATCGGCGTGACAAGCACGGCGGCGGTCATGGCCAGTTGGGTCAGTTTTTTCAGCATGGTATCCTCCCTGTGGATGCTGTGGATTACTGTATCGGCGCGGGGCTGATACAGGCGGAAAAGCCGACATCCGGGGCACAGCCCAGAAAGCCTGCAAGGTATGGCACCGTCATCGAAATGGCGGGGATATAGGTGATCAGGAAAATCACGAGGATCTCCACCGCCAGAAACGGCAGGATCGCCTTGGCGATGGTTTCGACCCGTTCGCCCGATACGGTTGAGGCGACAAACAGCACAAGCCCCATCGGTGGTGTGGCCAACCCCACGGTCAGGTTCACGCTCATGATGATGGCGAAATGCACGGGATGCACGCCCATGTCGACGAAGATTGGTCCAAGGATCGGCCCCAGAATGATGATCGCCGGACCTGCATCCAGAAACATGCCGACGATGAACAACAGGATATTGATCAGGAACAGCAGGATCAGCGGGTTTTCGGACAGCGACAGGATATAATCCGAAAGTATCTGCGGCGCATATGACAAGGCCACGACAGTTTTGAACGCGACGGCGGCCCCGACCAGCAGCAGCACGGCAGAGGTGGCGATGGCCGAACGCGTCAGCACGCCTGTCAGGTCGCGCAGTTTCATCGACCGCAGCACGAAGAACGACACGATCAACGCATAGGCGACCGCCACGGCCGAGGCTTCGGTCGGGGTGAAGACGCCCACAAGGATGCCGCCCAGAATGATGATCGGCGTCTGCAGGGGGGCCACGGCCTTTTTGCATACGATGCGGAAATCGGACGACACCCGCTTGCGATAGCCCACCAGGACGAAATGCGCTGCGACAATAAGCGCCGCAAACACGACCCAGAGGTTCAGGGCATGTATAGTGTCGCCCGCCTCATCGAGGCTTGCGAGCCCCACAGGCCGCGCGATCAGCGTGTAGAGCGCGATCAATAGCCCCGCGAGGTTGATCCGCAGCAGCACGAAGCTCACCCAGTATTCACCGGGCGTGATCGTCTGGTCCTTGCTGACGATCCGTTCCGCTTTGGGCAGGTCATAGCGGTCGGCCATCAGTCGGACCATGACCATCAGCCCGACACCCACGAGTATCCCCGGCACGATGCCTGCCAGAAACAGCGAGGCGACACTTTCGCCCATCACATAGGCATAGATGATCATGATGCCCGAGGGCGGGATGATCGGCCCGATGACCGAACTGGCTGCCGTGATCGCGGCGGCGAAACGGCGGGTATAGCCGTTCTTTTCCATCGCAGGGATCATCGTGGACCCGATTGCGGATGTATCGGCGACGGCCGACCCCGACAGGCCCGCGAACAGCATCGAGGACAGGATGTTCACATGCGCAAGGCCGCCGCGCAGATGGCCCATGAAGGCTTGTGCGAATTCCACCAGCCGCAGCGTGATGCCGCCACGGTTCATGATCTCGCCTGCCAGCATGAAGAAGGGCAGCGCCATCAGCGGGAAACTGTCCATCCCGTTGTAAAGGTTGCGGTAAAGACCTGCGACGACGTTGCGTGTGTCGCCTTCGGCCATGATCATCGCAAAGGGCGAGGCCATCAGCGCAAAGACCACCGGCAGGCCGATCATGATCAGGAGCAGGAACAGCGGCAGGAACAGAATCAGCATTATTCAGCCCCCGCCATTTCTTCTTGCCGGAATTGCGTCAGACGGTCACCTTGCCCCAGCAGGGTGATGACCTGCCGCAGGATCAGTTCGATATTCACCGCGATCAGCAGGCTGACCCCGACCCAGAGCGAGGCATATTGGTAATTGTTCTGGAACCGCGCGCCGCAGCGCCCGATCTCGATCCCGAAGGGCCATTCCAGCGAGGACGAACAGCCGCGCCCCGACAGTGTCAGGACATGGTTGTTCAGCCCGCGTTCCCAGGCGACCACCAGCACCCAGAGCGAGATGGCGAGCAGCAGCAGCGACAACAGCCCGGCGAGCAGGCGGGGCAGTGCGCGTTCCAGCATGTCGATGGCCACGAACCCGCCCATCCGGTAGGCCAGCGGCGCCATCAGCCCGGTCATCCAGAGCATCCCGAACCGCGCGCCTTCTTCGGTCCAGTTCGGCGCATCGTCGAGCACGTAGCGGAAAAACACCTGTCCGAGGATCAAGGCCACCATCACGGCAAGCGCTGCCACCGCGATCAGCTTGCCGATGGCAAGCACGGCTGTGTTGAACCGCTCCAGCGGCCACAAGATACCAAACAGGACCGACATCGGCTCCTCCCCTGTTTTGTTGCGCTTTCGGGGCTCTGCCCCCTTGCCCCTGCGGGGCAATTCCCCCGGGATATTTTTATTCTGAAGATGGTGGATGATGTGGTGCGAATGTGCCGTACTGGCCGCCATGGAAGGTCAGCGGGTGGCCGTCTGTGTAATGCGCCTTGGTCACACGGCCGATGATGATGACATGATCGCCCGCGTCATGGCTGGTCTCGAGATTGCATTCGAAAGTGGCAAGCGCGCCTTCGATGATCGGCATGCCGCAATGCGACAGATGGGTAGGCACCGATCGCACGGCGGTTTTCGATTCCAGGATGGCCGCGCAGATGTCGCGCTGGTCGGCGGCCATCACATGGATCGCAAAGCGCCGCGCGCCCGCGAAATAGGCAAACCGCTTGGACGATTTGGCCGGCGACCACAGCACCAGCGGCGGGTCGAGCGAGACGCTGGCAAAGCTGTTGGCGACGATCCCGATGGGGCCGTCCGGGCTGTCGGTGGTGATGACGGTCACGCCGGTCGTGAACACCCCGAGGGCTGCACGGAAACTGGCGCTGTCGGTTTGCGGGTCGAATGTCTGGAGCATTACGGAACTTCCTGGCCAAGGGCTGCGGTATAGAGTTTGAACCAGGTCTCACGGTCCATCGTGACTTTCAATGCGTCAGAAAGCGTCTTGATCCGGGCGATCGTATTGGTGCCCATGACCGGCATGATCCGCGCGGGATGTGCCAGTAACCATGCGACGGCAACGGCGCCCATGTCCACACCCTGTTCCGCAGCAACCGCCGCCAGGGCATCCTGCATCGCGCCTTTGCCTGTCATCAGCGCGCCGCCGCCCAAAGGCGACCAGGCCATGATCGGCACGTCGCGTTCCTGCAGATAGGCGACATCGCCGTTGGTGAAACCCTGATGCGCGGCCAGCGACAATTCGATCTGGTTGGTGATCAGCGGCGTCTGCATCGCCGATTGCAGCAGGGTCCAGTCATGCAGTTTGAAGTTCGACACGCCGACGCTGCGCACTTTGCCTGCGGCGACCAAGGCATCCAGCGCCGCGCCTGTCTCGTGATGGTCCATCAGCGGGTCGGGCCGGTGGATCAGCAGCGTGTCGATCCGGTCAAGCCCCATCAGCCGCAGCGAATGGTCGACCGAAACATTGATATGCGCAGCCGAGGTATCGTAATGCTTGACGCTGGCACCCGCATAGCGCCCGGCGGACACGACGATATCGCATTTGGTCACGATCTCGATCTGGTCCTTGAGTGCGGGGGCCGCCCGCAGGGCATCGCCCAGTATTTCCTCGGCCATGTAGCCGCCATAGATATCGGCCTGATCCATCGTGGTGATGCCTTGGGCAAGGCAAGCCTCGATCTTGGCCTGCACATGTTTGGGGCTGGTGTCGGCGTCATCGCCCAGCCGCCACATGCCATAGACGATGCGGCTGAAGGAAAGGTCGTCGGAGATGGTGATACGTTGCATTAGCGGCGTGGTCCTGTGCCCAAGGGCGTGGCTGGTGTTGCGGTCGGCACGCGCCCGTAGGCATGCGGCAGCGAGCAGGTTTTCAGATGCGGCATGACGCGCGATCCGAAATGTTCGGCCTCTGCGATATGCGGATAGCCCGAAAAGATGAAAGCACGGATGCCCATCTTTTGATAGGCTTCGATCTTGGTCATGATCTGGTCGGTGGACCCGACAAGGGCCGCACCACAGCCCGACCGCGCACGGCCGATCCCCGTCCAAAGCCCCGGTTCGGTATAGCCGAACTGATCCGCCAATTCGCGCGCGCGCGACTGGTGCGCGACGCCAAGGCTGATGCTGTCATGCGCGCGGTCGCGGATCAGCTTGCCGTATTCGTCGTCAAGTTTGCTGGCGATGTAGTCGGCATAATCTTTCGCCTCGGCTTCGGTGTCGCGCACGATCATATGCACGCGCAGGCCGTAATCCAGCGTGCGGCCATGGGCGGCGGCCCTTGCGTGGACATCCTTCATCCGCTGTTCCAGAACATCCGTTGTTTCGGGCCACATCAGGTAGACATCGCATTGTGCCCCGCAAAGTTCCAAGGCATCGGGCGAATAGCCGCCAAAATACAGCAAGGGACCGCCGTTCTGCTGGTAGGGGCGGGCAGGGTCGGTGGTCAGCTTGCTGATCTGGTAGATCTCGCCGTCGTGGCTGACCTCGTCCTGCGTCCAGCATTTGCGCAGGATTTCCACGACCTCGTGGCTGCGTCTGTAGCGGTATTTGCTGTCGGCCACTTCGCCGGGGAAATCGGAGCTGATGACGTTCAGCGTCAGCCGCCCTTTGAGCATGTGATCCAGCGTCGCGATGGTGCGCGCCAGCATGATGGGCTGGACTTCGCCACAGCGGATGGCGGCGAGAAAATTGATCTTTTCCGTCAAGGGCGCCATGCCCGCGACGAAAGACAGGGTATCCTGACCCACCTGATAGGATGACGGTGCAAGAATGTTGCGGAACCCCTGTGCCTCGGCGGTCAGGGCAATGTCGCGGCAATGCTCCCACGAGGATCGCAGATCGCCATCCGGCACGCCCAGAAACTGGTAGTCATCCGAACACAGGGCGGAAAACCAGGACACCTCTGCCGCATTCAGATCGGCGCTGGTGACGGGCACGACGGTCATTGATTCCCCTCCCAAGGACTTGCTGATTGCACTTGCGTAGCACGGGCGGATATGTGCAACAATAGTGTATCAATTCGATGGCGCGCCGGGGAGGGGCAGGGCCATGGCGACCACCTCAGCCTTGCCGAAATTCGTGCAGGTCAGCGAAATGCTGATCCGTGAAATCGCGGCCGGGCATCTGGCTGATGGCGCGCGCCTGCCCCCCGAACGCGAGATGGCAGAGACTTTGGGCGTCGCCGTCGGCACGCTGCGCAAGGCGCTGGCCGATGTCGAGGCGAAGGGGCTGCTCCAGCGTGTGCAAGGGTCGGGCAACTACGTCCGCAGGCTGGAGGCGGTCGATTCCGTCTATGCGTTTTTCCGGCTGGAACTGAAGCGCGGGGGCGGTCTGCCCACAGCGCGGGTGCTGTCGGTCGATCTGTTGCCCAAGCCTGCGGATGCACAGCCCTTCGGGGCCGATGCGATGGGGCACCGGATCAGGCGGTTGCGCTGGCTGGGCGGGGTTCTGGTCGGGCTGGAGGAAATCTGGCTCGACGGAGCCTATGCGCCTGCGATCGGGCCGGACGATCTGCTCGATTCGCTGTATCTGTTCTACCGCGACCGTCTCGGGCTGGTGATTGCCGCCGCTGAGGACCGGATCGGGGTCGCACCTTTGCCCGACTGGACGCCCGCGCCGTTCCATCTGCGGGCGGGCGCGATGGCTGGCTATATCGAACGCAATTCATATCTGGCAGGCCGCGTGCCTGTCGAATTTTCGCGCACCTGGTTCGATGCGGACAGGGCGCAATATATCTCGCGCATGGGAAAAGGGTGAACGACGTGCAAATGGTGAACTACGGGCTGGTCGGCTGCGGTATGATGGCCCGCGAACATATCATGAATATCAACCTGTTGCCTCATGGGCGGGTGTCTGTGGTCTATGATCCGGTGCCCGAACTTGCACAGGCGGGGGCGGTGCTCGCGGGTGGCGCGCAGGTCGCGGACAGCCTCGATGCGCTGCTGGCCTATCCCGATCTGGATGCCGTTGTGATCGTCAGCCCGAATTACCTGCATGTCCCGCAATTGCAGCAGATCGTGGCGATGCGGCCCCTGCCGATCCTGTGCGAAAAGCCGCTGTTTACCAACCCGTCCGAGGCGGTGCTGGTCGAAGACCTGTTTGCGGGCTACCCGCACCCTGTCTGGGTCGCGATGGAATACCGCTATATGCCCCCGGTCGCCGCCCTGATCGCGCAGGCCGAGGCGGCCACGGGTGGCGTCAAGATGCTGACGATCCGCGAACACCGCTTTCCGTTTTTGCCCAAGGTCGGCGACTGGAACCGGTTCAACGCCAAGACGGGCGGAACCTTGGTCGAGAAATGCTGCCATTTCTTCGATCTGATGCGCCTGATCCTGCAGGACGAACCGATCCGCGTGATGGCCAGCGCGGGACAGGCGGTGAACCACAAGGATGAACGCTATGACGGGCAGGCGCCCGATATCTGGGACAATGCCTATGTGATCGTCGATTTCGCGCATGGGTCGCGTGCGATGCTGGAACTGTGCATGTTCGCCGAAGGGTCGCGCTATCAGGAAGAAATCAGCGCTGTGGGACCGCGCGGCAAGATCGAGGCGCTGGTCCCCGGTCCGGGCCGGTTCTGGCCGCTCGCACTGGGTGAACCGCCTGTGCCGCAGCTGATCATCAGCCCGCGTGACCCCAAGGGGCCGTTCGTGTCCGAAATTCCGGTCGATCCGACCTTGCTGGAAGCGGGCGATCACAATGGGTCGACCTTCTACCAGCACCAGCGGTTCAACGCGGTTGTGCGCGGTGAAGGCATGGTCGAGGTGACGGTGCAGGACGGTGCCAAGGCGGTCGCGATCGGGATCGCCGCACAAGAAAGCGCGCGCACAGGGCAGGCGGTCAGCCTGATGTCTCCAGACAACGCGCCTGCAAAAGTGGTGGGACTTTAGCTGTTATCGTGCCGATACTTGCTGGCAGGACGTTGATCCTGCCAGCAATATCGCATCCGCCGAACCGGCGCTCGCAACCCGCAAAACTTGGTAAAACATTCACTACATACACGCGGCTGAGTTGTGCTTTAGTCCGATACATTTCGGTTGGTCAATACATTTTCCGCGGGTATCTGGCCAAGCCTTACCTAAAGGACAGGTTTGGCCGAAGTGACGTGGTGTCACTTTGCACGGCCAGTGATTTTTCGGTCGCTCAGGCCGCGGCTGTTAACGCTTTTCAAGGGTAAAAGCGCGTTGAGTGACACGATAGCCGGACGCCGCCTTGACGGGTGACTCACTGGTCGTGGTCACCATCTGCAGGGTCAGACCACCGTCGCGCCTTCTGCGTTGCTGCTTTTCACGCAGGCAGCGCATCACAAGCATGGGTTGAAAGATGGAATCGGGACTGGCGGGGGACCGTACCGCCAGCCCTTGACGAAGCTGCACCATCCCGAGACAGTCGCGCAGCCAAGACCAAGGGGGAGGAACACAGCATGACGGGCGCACTCGACGGGATCACCGTGCTGGACCTGACCCGCATTCTGGCGGGGCCGACCTGCACGCAGTTGCTGGGCGATCTGGGCGCGGAGATCATCAAAGTCGAAAACCCCGCGACCGGCGGCGACGACACGCGCGGCTGGGGGCCGCCCAATGTCTGTGACACGGCCGGCCAGCCCACGGATTTGTCGGCCTATTTCATGGCCGCCAACCGCAACAAGAAATCCGTCGCCATCGACATCAGCACAAAGCTTGGCCAGCAGCAGGTCCGCGCGCTGGCCCGGCATGCCGATATCGTGGTCGAAAACTTCAAGCCCGGTGGTCTGGCGAAATACGGGCTGGGGCCGGATGATCTGCTGACGCGGCAGCCGGGGCTGATCTATTGTTCGATCTCGGGGTTCGGGCAGACCGGCCCCAACCGCGACAAGCCGGGCTATGATTTGATGGCCCAAGGGTTCGGTGGCATCATGAGCCTGACGGGCGAACCCGATGGCGCGCCGATGAAGGTGGGCGTCGGCATCGCCGATGTGATGTGCGGCATGTATGCGACCGTCGGCATTCTGGCCGCCCTGCGCCACAGGGAACGCACCGGCGAAGGCCAGCATATCGACATCGCGCTGGTGGACAGCCAGTTGGCATGGCTGATCAACGAAGGCACCAATTACCTTGAATCGGGCGATCTGCCGCAGCGGCGCGGCAACGGACACCCCAATATCGTCCCCTATCACGTTTTCGAAGTGGCGGACGGCCATGCGATCATCGCGGTGGGCAACGACAGCCAGTTCGCACGGTTCTGCGACTATCTTGGATGCACCGAGATCGTGCAGGATGCGCGTTTCGCGACCAACCTTGCGCGGACGCAAAACCGCGATGCCTTGCTGGCGGTGATCGGCCCAAGGCTCACCACGCGCCCGCTGGCCGAGGTGATTACCGGGCTCGAGGCGCGCAAGGTGCCTGTGGGGCCTGTGAACACGATTGATCTGGCGCTGGGGTCCGATCAAGCGCAAGCGCGTGACATGGTCGTGGCAATGCCGCGCGACGATGTGCAAAAAGGGCAGGTGCGGCTCTTGGGCAATCCGCTGAAACTGTCGCGCACGCCTGTCAGCTACCGCCTGCCGCCGCCGCATTGCGGTCAGGACAGCGAAGAGATACTCGCCCGACTGACCCTTGATGACTGACCAAAGGATAAACCCATGAAAGCTGTCGCCCTGACCCGTTACCTGCCGGTGACCGACCCTGCCTGTTTTGTCGATGTCGATCTGCCCAAGCCTGTGCCCACGGGGCGCGACATTCTGGTCGCGGTCAAGGCGGTGTCGGTCAATCCGGTCGATACCAAGGTGCGCAAATCCAAAGCGGCTGATGTGGTCGAGAACCCTCCGCGCGTGCTGGGCTACGACGCCGCCGGCGTGGTCGAGGCCGTGGGGCCGGACGCGGAACTTTTCGCCGTGGGTGACGAAGTCTATTATTCCGGCGACATCACGCGGTCAGGCTCGAACGCGGAATTCCAGCTGGTCGATGAACGCATCGTCGGGCGCAAACCCGCGACCTTGGGCTTTGCGCAGGCCGCAGCCTTGCCGCTGACGACGATCACGGCTTACGAAAGTTTTTTCGACCGGCTGGGCATCGACCGCGACGGGGCGAACGCGGGCCAGACCATCCTGATCATCGGGGCAGGGGGCGGCGTCGGGTCCATCGGCATCCAGCTTGCCAAGGCAGCAGGGCTGGTCGTGATCGCGACCGCGTCGCGGGCTGAAACCATCGCTTGGGTGACCGACCTCGGGGCCGACCACGTGATCGACCACCGGCAAGACATGGTCGCACAGGTGCGCGCGCTGGGGCTGCAATTCGTCGATCATATCGCCGTTTTCAACGATATGCGCCATTGGGATGCGGCGGTGGAACTGATCCGCCCGCAAGGCGGGATCGTGTCCATCGACAACACCGATGTGCCGATGCCGATGGCGGGGATGAAAACCAAGGCCGCGAGCCTGCATTGGGAATTCATGTTCGCCCGTGCGATGTTCCAGACCCCAGACATGATCGCGCAGCACCACCTGCTGACTTATGTCGCGGGTGAAATCGACGCAGGCCGCTTGCGCACGACGCTGGATACCGTGCTGACCCCGATCAACGCCGATACCCTGCGCAAGGCCCATGCCCTGATCGAGGCGGGCACCGCCAAGGGCAAGATCGTTCTGGAACATTTCTGAGGTTGGGGTGTTTCAGGAACACCACGCCACAAGGTTGTGTATATCGCCCTGACGCAAAATGCTTGTCAGGCGCATATGCGCTGCCTAGAGATAAAAGCAATCTGTTGATGCCCGAGTTGGAAGTGACCCCATGTTGAACCGCCGCCATTTTATCATGACAGGTGCAGCCCTGTTTTCCACGCCCATCGCGGCGCAAACTGTCGAGGATGCGCCTGCCGACACCCTGACCGGAGGCGAGATCACCACCGATCTGCCGGACGTCGCCGAAGTCGTGCCCCCGCGTGTGCCTGTGTCACCGCCATCGATGTGGCCGGTCTGGGATCGGCGCGTCACGCCCGCAAATTATGATCCGATGACATCCAACCCCTGGGGTTTTCACCCTCGGTTCCTTCCGTCGCTCGTCGAGGCGAACGATGGCTTGCGCGCTGGCGATGTGCATGTCGATGCGGTGGCGCGGTATCTCTACCACGTGCGCGGCGACGGCACCGCGATGCGCTATGGCGTGGCCATCGCGCGGGGCAACCTCTATGAACCCGGCACCTATACGATCCGCCGCAAGGCGAAATGGCCGACATGGCGGCCGACCGATGCGATGATCGCGCGGGAACCGGAAACCTATGCCCAACATTCCGACGGGATGGACGGCGGACCGTCGAACCCCTTGGGGTCGCGGGCCTTTTATCTCTTCGACGGGAACCGCGACACCTATCTGCGTATCCACGGAACGCCCAGCCCGAGGTCTATCGGCGGACGGGCAAGTTCCGGCTGTGTGCGGATGGTCATGGCCCATATCATCGGACTCTATGAAGAGGTCGACACCGGCGTCAGCGCGATCCTTTATCCGACCGAAAACACAGTCACCGCGCGAAGCTGACCGGCTGCGCCCATCGCGGCGCAGCCTTTTTTCGTCGACTCAGGTCGTTGCCGGCGTTGCGGCAGGTGCTTCGGCACAGATCGCGTTGCCGCGCGCGGTACGCAGTGGCAGCAGGGTCGTTTCGACCGGACCTGCGTGCTCATACCAGTAACAATTGTCCTCTTCGAGAAAGACAACCCTGTCGAGGTTCTGATTGGGTGCCGCGATCGCGCGCACGCCTTCGGGCAGTTCAGCGATGAACGGTGACCCGTTTGGTGCGGTGGCTGCCACAGGCATTTCGGTGCAGGCCGCCAGCGAGACGCCTGCCAGCAGCAGCAGTTTCGACCGAATATTCATCTGTATTCTCCAGTTATGATTGGCCAAAGCCCCTTTGACCCTTGTGTGATTGGCAGCACCTTGGCGGATGCGCAACAGGGACCGTGCATCAACTCTGATTTTTCTGTCGGGGCGTGGTCTGACCGCCTACAGAAATTTCGCTTGCTTTTGTGGCAAACTGCACAACAATCGGGCAAATGATGGTCGATGTGGCGCGGACGGGGCTGATGCAAGGCGGTGCGACTGGTGTCTTGCTGCGGTGCGGATGAAACCTGACAGCCGACAAGACCAAACCACCAACGGGGATGTAATAATGTTCAATCGTACAATTCTGGCTGTCGCGCTGACGGGTGCATCGGCAGTTCACGCGCAGACCGATCTGCCCTTCACGCTTGACTGGCGCTTCGAAGGACCCGCCGCGCCCTATTTCGCGGCCATCGACAACGGCAATTTTGCCGCCCTTGACCTGAACGTGACCGTGTCCGCCGGTGACGGGTCACTGGATGCGATCCCCAAGGTCGCGACGGGCGCTTTCCCTGTGGGCATGGCCGACATCAACAGCCTGATCAAGTTTTTGGACCAGAACCCCGGCGCGCCCGTGATCGGCGCTATGATGATCTATGACAAGCCGCCCTTTGCGGTTATCGGACGGCGGTCTTTGGGCATCGACGACACGCCCCAAAGCCTTGAGGGCAAGATCCTCGGCGCGCCGCCGCCTGATGGCGCATGGGCGCAATTCCCGATCTTCGCGGCCGAAAACGGGCTTGATGTCAGCGCGATCACCGTGGAACCCGTGGGCTTTCCGACCCGCGAACCGATGCTGGCCGAAGGCAATGTCGCCGCGATCACCGGCTTTTCGTTCACATCCTATCTGAACACCGCCCGTCTGGGCGTGCCAGAGGATGATCTGGTCACACTGCTGATGGCCGATCACGGCGTCGAGCTTTATGGCAACGTCATCATCGTCAACACCGAATATGCCGCCGCGAACCCCGAAGTGATCAGCAGCTTCCTGCAAGGTGTCGCCGAAGGTTGGGCCATTGCAGTGGCCGACCCCGAGGCCGTGATCCCGATGCTGATCGAACGCAACCCCGCCGCTGATGCGGATCTTGAACTGCGCCGTCTGCAATTGTCCATCAACGACAATGTCGCGACCGATTGGGTCATGGCCAACGGGTTCGGCATCATCGACGACGCACGGATGGCGACGTCCATCGAACAGATTGCCACGACCTATGAATTCGTGAACGAACCCGATGCATCCTTGTATTTCACCAGCGCCTATCTGCCCGAAGGCGGGTTCAGTCTGGCTGAATGACCTTGGAGACGCTGATTGACATCAAGGGGGTGCGGCATGCGTATCGCACCGCCTCTGGCCCTCTGCCGGTGCTGGACGGTCTGGAACTGTCGGTGCCGGAAGGGGGCTTTGTCGCGGTCGTCGGCCCGTCAGGCTGTGGGAAATCCACGCTGACGCGGCTGATCGCAGGTCTGCTGATCCCCGAAGAAGGCGAGGTGCGGGTGCATGGCACGCGCATCACCGCACCCCGGTCGAATGTGGGCATGGCATTCCAGAACCCCGTGCTGCTGGAATGGCGCACGATCCTGCAAAACGTGCTGCTGCCGCTGGAAATCGTGCCGACGAAGCTCAGCAAGGCGCAAGGCGAAGAACGCGCGCGCAAATTGCTGGCGTTGGTGGGTCTGGAAGGGTTCGAGAACAAGCGCCCCTCGGAACTGTCCGGCGGCATGAAACAGCGCGCGTCGCTGTGCCGTGCGCTGATCCATGCGCCCGAGGTCCTGATCCTTGACGAACCTTTCGGCGCGCTTGATGCCTTCACCCGCGAGGATTTGTGGCAGATCATGCACCGCGTGAAGGCCGAAGAACCCTTTACCGGCGTGCTGATCACCCATGATCTGCGCGAATCGATCTTTCTGGCCGATCAGGTCGTTGTCCTGTCGGGCCGGCCTGCACGCACGCAATATGTACTCGATATTCCCGGCACCGGCCTGCGCACGCTGGACCATCTTTACACCCCCGAGGCGGCAAACATGCTCAATATCCTGCGCCACCAGATCGAGGTCGCCCAAGGCCGCGTGCCCGCCGGGGACGCCGCATGACCGCGCGGCAGGTCTATGTGCCGGTCGCGGCATTGCTGATCTTTCTGGCCGCATGGGAGGCGCTGGTCTGGGTCATGGGCTGGCCCACGTTCAAGATGGCCGCGCCCAGCGATTTGCCCCCTGCCTATGCCAAATACTGGGAATTGTTCCTTGTCATGGGCTGGCAGACGCTCTGGCGGACGGTGGCGGGGCTGTTGCTGGCCGTCGTGTTCGGCACGGCGCTGGGCATGGTGATGGGCTTTTCACGCACCATGCGCGATGCGCTTTACCCGCTTCTGGTCGGCTTCAACGCCGTGCCCAAGGCGACCGTTGTGCCCATCGTGGCGCTGATGTTCGTGGGTTGGCACGATTTCAACACGGTGCTGATCGCCTTCATGATCAGTTTCTTCCCGATTGCCGTGTCCGTCTCCATCGGCCTGTCCACGCTGGAACCCGAATACCGCGATATCCTGCGGTCACTGGGTGCCTCGCAATCCACGATCTTCTGGAAAATCGCGCTGCCCAAGACCCTGCCCGAATTCTTCGGCGCACTGAAGGTGTCGGTCACGCTGGCCTTTATCGGCACCAACCTGATGGAGATCGTCTCCCCCCACGGGCGCGGCCTTGGGGCGCTGTTCGACAGCGGCAAGACGAATTCCGATTATCCCCTGATGTTCGCCGTGCTGATCGTCTTGGCGCTGCTGGGCATCTTTCTTTATTACATCGTGGTTGCGCTGGAAAAGACCTTTGCGGGCTGGGCGGATCGCAGCAACGTTTAACCTGTCAAAGCAGCAACCCGCCCAGCCCGAACTGCGCGCCGGTCAGTCCGATCAGGATACCGGCGGGCAGGCTTGCCAGGACTGCAAGGGGCCCGCGTTGTTTGGCCGGGGCGTTGCGGGCGGGTTTTACGCCGCTGGGGAACAGCCGCTCAAACAGACTGTCGATCACCGATGATGCCGCGATCAGACCCCAGAACAGGATGGCCATGCTGATCGCGGTTAGCCAGAAAGCGGCCCAGTCCAGCGTCAAGAGCATATCCAGAGCCAGACCCAGAAACACCCCGATTGCCAGAAACGCAGCCGCGTTCAGCCAATCGCCGGGTGCCATTTTGCGCCGGTCGTTCATCGCAGGCCCCCATGATCGCGCCGCAACACGTTCTTTTGCACCTTGCCCATCGTGTTGCGCGGTAGGGCGTCCAGTAGCACATAGCGGCGCGGTTGCTTGAAGCGGGCGAGGGTGGCTGCGACCTGTGCCGCGATATCCGCGGGCGCCAGCGCGATGCCCGCCTCCAGCACCACTGCCGCGACCACCTGTTCGCCGAGGTCCGCATCCGGCACGCCGAACACCGCGCTTTCCAGCACGCCCGCGACGGCGTTGATCGCGTCCTCGACCTCTTTGGGATAGATGTTGTAGCCGCCCGCGATAATCAGGTCTTTCATGCGGCCCACGATGCTGATGCGTCCGTCGCCATCAGCCACACCCAGATCGCCGGTGATGAAAAAGCCCGTCTCGCGCAAATCCTCGCGCGTCTTGTCGGGCATGTTCCAATAGCCGGAAAACACATTGGGGCCGCGCACCTCGATCATGCCGACTTCGCCTTGGGGCAGGGGTGCGCCTGTCGCGGGGTCGGTGATGACGACCTCGGTGCCGGGCAGGGCGAAGCCGACGGTGCCTGCGACGCGCGCGCCGTCATAGGGGTTCGAGGTGATCATATTGGTTTCGGTCATGCCGTAGCGTTCCAGGATCTTATGGCCCGTGCGCGCCGCAAAAGCGTCATGCGTTTCCGCCAGCAGCGGCGCAGAGCCGGAGATGAACAGCCGCATCTGGCTGCACAGCGCCGCCGTCAGGCGCGCATCGGCCAGCAGGCGGGTGTAGAAGGTCGGCACGCCCATCATCAGCGTCGCTTGCGGCAGTTCCGCGATCACCGCGTCAGGCTGTAAACCCGCCATTAACCGCACTTGCGCCCCCGCCAGCAGCGATGTGTTCAGCGCCACGAACAGCCCGTGGGTGTGAAAGATCGGCAGCGCATGGATCAGCCGGTCCTGTGCCGTGATCCGCCAGAGATCGGTCAGCGCCTGCGCATTGGACAAAAGATTGCGATGCGTCATCATCGCGCCCTTGGACCTGCCTGTCGTGCCTGAGGTATAGAGCAACCCTGCCAGATCATCCGGGCCGCGCGGCACGGTGGTAAAGTGGCCTGGTGCGGCATCGGCAGCGGCGGACAGGGTGCCGCGACCATCCGCGCCCAGCGTCAAAAGCGCAGCACCATCGGGGCACAGCGGGCGCAGCGCCCCTGCGTCCCTGCTGTCGCAGACCACGACCTTGGGCGCTGCATCGGCAATGAAATAGGCCAGTTCCGCCTGCGTATAGCCGGTGTTGAGCGGCAGATAGACCGCTCCCGCCTGCACCGCGCCTGCATAAAGCGCGACCGCATCCGCGACCTTGGGCACCTGTGCCACGACCCTGTCACCGGGGCGCACGCCCTGTGCTGTCAGCACATTGGCGATCCGTGCGGCACGCTGCACGAAATCAGCATAATTCAGGCTGCGCCCGTCGTCGCCGATCAGGAAAGGGGCCGTGTTTGTGGCATGGGGCGCGATCAGCGCATCGTAAAGCAGGTTGGCCAAGGGCAGGTCCTATTTGTCGCGGCGCGACCGGCTTTTCGCGTAAAGGTGCCGGTTGAGCGTTATGAAATCACGGATCAGCCGTCCCAGCAATCCGGCAGACCGCCCCCTGAGATAGGCATAGCCCGCCAGTGCGCCGATCACCGCCCCGAGCGAGTCGATGATCAGGTCGATCATCGTGTCATCGGCGCTTTTCTGCATGGTGGTGCCGAACGCGCGATCCATTCCGAATTCGAAAATTTCCCACATCACGCCGATGCTCAGCGCGAAGGTGAAGGACAGAAAGGCGATCGCACTTGGCGGGGCCGCGAATTTGTCGCCATCGAACAGCATGTAGATGAACAAAAACCCGATCATCCCAAGCGCAACGGCGGATGACGCATGCAACGCCATGTCCCACCACCAGATCCGGTAATAGATATCGAACACTTCGCCAAAGATCAGCGATGCAATGATGAACGCGACGGTCGCGACCAGAAACGGCAGCGGCAGCGCGATGTTGTAGCGCGACGCCAGCAGAACGGGGGCTGTGGACAGGGTCAATGTCAGGGCTGACATCGCGGCGAGCGGCCACCAGCCTTCCCAGGCCGACCAGACACAGGCAAGCACCATCATGATCCAGAGCGGTGCCAGCAACCGCAGGCGGTTGTTGTTGTATTCGGAAATCTGGTTCATCGCTCTCGCTCTTCTCTGCGTGTCCGGCGTCACTATATCATGGATATGGCCAAGGTTCCTCACAACCCCCAGCACCTGCGGCTTGCATCCTACAATATCCGCAAGGCCAAGGGCGTTGACGGGCGCTATGATACGGGCCGGATCGTGGATATTCTGGCCCGTCTCGATACCGATGTCGTCGCTGCCAAAGAAGCCGCGATCCGTGCTGCCGTCGCGCGTGACAGACGGCCTACGGCGATATTGGGGGATTTCAACGAATGGTCGCCCGCGTGCGGGCTGGAGCCCCTGCGCGCGGATTTTACGGTTCACGCGCCGGGCAAGTCGTTCCATGCCGCGATGCCGATGGCCACAGTCGACAGGATCGCGCTCAGCCGTGACATTGCGCTGACAGACGGCGGCGTCGTGCAGACACCGCAAAGCCTGCGGGCCTCGGACCATCTGCCGATCTGGGGCGATGTGGTAATCGACCGCGCGGCCTGATTGACGCAGGTCAAGGGACTGGTGCGGGGTTTGTGGCATCATTGCGCATCCCGATGGCCAAGTAGGACCAGGCGATGACCCGAGAAACCGAAAAAAACAGCTTTGCCCCCGACGTTCTTGACGTGATGGCCGCCGTAAATCCGGCCATGTCATGGATGAACGCCCCATGGATCGACACAATGACCGAGGTAGGCGGCGAACTTGCGTCCTTCGTCGCTGACCGGTTCAGGCAGGACATCGCCTTGCAGCAGGCCCTGCTGCGGTGTCGGTCACTGGCCGAGGCACAGCATAAGCAGGCTGAATTCCTTCAGAAAGCGTTCGATCAATATCAGGCCGAGACCGGCAAGCTGATCGCGATGACCGGCGGGATCGCATCCGGCCGGTCAAGCTGAGGCGTCGCGCCTAATGCGCAAGCAGGACGGCGTGATCTTTCTGGTTGACCATGATCTGCGTGGTGCCGCCAAGGATACGCTGGCGCGCCCGCGAATGCACATAGGCCCCCATCACGATCAGGTCCGCGCCGATTTCGCTGGCACGCGACAGGATGCAAGTGCCGATATCCTGCCCAGCGCTGGGCGATTGCTGCACGGTGACGGTGCAGCCGTGCCGCGTCAGCCACGTGGCGACATCGCTGCCTGGGTTCTGGCCTTCGGGGCCGTCGGGGTTTGGGTCCACCACCAGAATGGTCACCTGGTCCGCCTGCCGCAGGATCGGCAGGGCACGGTGCAGCGCGCGCAGGGCGGGCAGGCTGCCGTCCCACGCCAGCATCGGGCGCTTGGCATGGACAAGTTCATCGATTCCGGCGGCGTTTAGCGCGACGGGAACCGGGGTCTTGAAGAGTATGCCTTCAATCGCCTGCTGAAACGTCAGGCTTGCATCCGACACCGCCGGATCGAGCAGGACGAAATCACATAACGCGGCCCGCGCAGCGACCTGGTCGTTGAGCATTGGCGCCTCGCAATAGGCCGATGTGACGTCACCGGCGATGCCTGCTGTCTGCAACAATTTCTCGATTGCATCGGCGCGGTCGGCGACATCCTTGCCGCCGGCCTGATAGGCCTCGTGCCAGTTTTCGGGAAAGATGATCGGGCCATAAGGCGCCGACCCGTAGGCCCACATCGGCAGGGACGGCGCGGTGCCAACCACAAGGATGGACAGATGCACACCGCGCGCAGGCACGCTGCTGATGTAATGGCGGATCCTGTCATCATCACAGGTGGCATCAACGACGATCAGGGCTGTCAGTCTGTCCATGGGTCACATCCTTTGTATTGCGCGCGGCGATATCGTCGCGCATTGCGTGTTTATCGCATATCTGATCCGCGCCGGCCTTGACGCAAATCAACCCCTTCGCAGCCCGCGCTTGCCCGCGTCCCCCCGTTGTGCGACGTGTGGACGACGGCGGCTCCGCAACCCGAAGGTCGCCTTGCCAGCACATCGCCAACCCGACCTGCACCGAGGAACACATGTCAGCCACCACGACCAAGGCGCAGCCGGACCCGTCCGGCCCCGTCCGCTTTGACAGCGACGGCGGGCGGCTGTGCGTGCAGGGGCGGCTGACGATAGATGCGTTCCAGACACTCGATCTGGATGCCGCAAGGGATCAGGCGACGCAGGCAGAGGTGATCGACATCGCCGGCTTGTCGCATATGGATACAGCGGGTGCATGGTTTCTGCTCGATCTCGCGCAGCGCACATCGGCGGGCGCGGCGTCAGGTATCACGGGGGCCAGTGACGCGCAGACCCAGCTGATCGCGGCCGTAGGCGACAACCTGCCGCCCGAGGATGCGGGCGAAACGCCGCCTGCAAGGCTGGTCGACCATCTTGAAAAGCTGGGCCGCCGTGTTGCGCTGGCAGGCAGCAACGCCTTGGAAATGGTGTCGTTTCTGGGACAGGTCATCGCGACGCTGGGCCGCGTGATCCGGCACCCGCGCCAGTTGCGGCTGACATCGGTCGTGCATCATTGTCAGGAAGTCGGGGTGCAGGCCGTGCCCATCGTCGCACTGATGGCGTTCCTGATCGGGGTCGTGCTGGCCTTTCAGGGGTCGGCGCAGCTGCGCCAGTTCGGGGCCGAGGTGTTCGTCGTCGATCTGATTGCCATTTCGATCCTGCGCGAACTGGGCATCCTGTTGACCGCGATCATCGTCGCGGGGCGGTCGGGGTCGGCCTTTACCGCCGCCATCGGGTCGATGAAAATGCGCGAGGAAATCGACGCGATGCGTACACTCGGGCTTGATCCTGTCGCGATCCTGATCGTGCCGCGTGTGCTTGCGCTGATTTTCATGCTGCCTGCCTTGGGGCTGATCGCGAATGTCTCCGGTCTGATCGGCGGCGCGATCATGTCGTGGATCGAACTGGGCGTGTCCCCTGCGGTGTTCCAGTCGCGGCTGGTCAGCAACACGGATGTGTGGCACTTCAACGTCGGCATGATCAAGGCGCCGTTCTTTGCGCTGATCATCGGGATCATCGGCTGCTACCAAGGCATGAAGGTCGGCGGCGACGCCGAAAGCCTTGGGCGGCTGACCTCGGCCTCGGTCGTGATGGCGATCTTCATGGTGATCGTGGCCGATGCGCTGTTTTCGATCTTTTTCGCGATTGTGGGGGTGTGATGACCGACGAACCCATCATCCGCGTGCGGGGGCTGGTGACGCGTTTCGGCACGACCGTGGTGCATGACGGGTTAGACCTTGACGTCAAACGCGGCGAGATCATCGGCGTCGTGGGCGGGTCGGGCACCGGAAAATCCGTGCTGCTGCGGTCCATCGTCGGCCTGTTGAAACCCGCCGAAGGGCAGATCGAGGTGTTCGGAAAAAGCGTGCGCGACACCGACGCCGATCATTACCGCGCCCTGCGCCGCCGCTGGGGCGTGATGTTTCAGGATGGCGCGCTGTTTTCATCGCTGACCGTGCGCCAGAACGTCGAAGCGCCCATGCGCGAACAGCTCGACCTTGACGACGACCTGCGTGCGCTGCTGGCGGGGATCAAGGTGCGTATGGTGGGGTTGCCGGACAGGGCGCTGGAAAACTATCCGTCGGAATTGTCGGGGGGGATGCGCAAACGCGCGGGGTTCGCGCGCGCCATCGCCCTTGATCCCGAAATCGTGTTTCTGGACGAACCCACGGCAGGGCTTGACCCGATCGGTGCGGCGGCGTTCGACAAACTCATCAAGCAATTGCAGATATCGCTGGGCCTGACGGTGTTCCTTGTGACGCATGATCTTGATAGCCTGCACGCGATCTGTGACCGCATCGCTGTTCTGGCCGACAAGAAAGTGCTGGCCGTGGGGACGATGCAAGAGATGATGGACCTTGATCACCCTTGGGTGCATGAATATTTTCATGGGCCCCGTGCAAGGGCCGCCACCCCGGTGGCAGACCGGAAAGAGACTGACTGATGGAAACGCGTGCCAATTTCGTCCTGATCGGGGCTTTCACACTTGCCGCCATCCTCGGCACGCTGGGTTTCTTCATCTGGCTCGCTTCTGTGCAGCTTGACCGGCAATATGCGACTTACGGAATCCTGTTCGACGATGTGTCCGGCCTCGATGCGTCGGGGGCGGTGACATACAACGGGATCGCGGTGGGGTCCGTCATCGGGTTGCGGATCTATGAGGAAGACCCTTCCAAGGTCTTCACCGTGATCCAGATCGACGCCGCCACGCCTGTCAGCACGGCTACGGTCGCCCAATTGCAGTCGCAGGGCGTAACGGGGGTGGCTTTTATCTCGCTGGCCGTGACGGACGCACAGCCTGAACCGTTGGAGGATTTCAGCAACGGGCTGCCGATCATCCCGTCCCGCCGGTCCACCGTGCAGGCGCTGGTCGAGGACGCGCCGGACCTTTTGGCCGAGGCGCGGCAATTGCTGCAACAGGCACAGGTGTTCGCCGGGTCGGAAAATCAGGCGCTTGTCGCCGATATCCTGCGCAACCTGTCCCGCACCAGTGGTCAGCTTGATCAGGCCCTGAGCGATTTCTCCGAGATCAGCGGCACGGTCAGGGATGCGACATCGCAGATAACGCTGTTCACTGACAGGCTCGACACGATCGGCGAGGCGGTCGAAACGACGCTGCGCAGCACCGACAGTGCGCTGGTCGCGGTGCAGCAGGCGTTTGTGTCCGCCGATGCCGTCCTGAACACCACCGGCCCCGCGCTGGAACGGGTCGAGGGTACGTTCACGCTGGCCGAAGAATTGTTGCGCGACCAGATCCCGGAGATTCTGGCGCAGGTGTCCGACACGGTGGCGCGGACGAACGCCGCTGTGCAGGATCTCCAGACGCGGACGGGCCGGACGCTGGATGGTTTCGGGGACACCGCCGATCTGCTGAACGCGCGGCTGGTTGAACTGGAAACGACGCTGGCCGATGCGGATATCGCTTTTGATGCCGTGACCACCGCTTCCGAAAGCCTTGAGGTGCTGGTCGAAGGTGACGGTGCTGCCTTCATCGCCGAGGCGCGCGCCGCTGTCGCGACTATTGAGACGGTCGTCAACACCGATCTGCCGCTGATTGTGGCCGATGTGCGCACGGCGGTGCAAACGGCCTCCATCGCGGTCGAGGATGTGTCCGCCGATGTCACGGGCTTTACCAGCCGCCTGACACCGCTGGCCGATGATACGCAGGCGGCGATCACGTCCGCCACCGATCTGATCGCGCAGGCGCAGACCTCGCTGGCCGCGCTGAATACCACGCTTGTCGTGGTGGACGGCGCGCTGGGGTCGGCGCAGACGACCTTTGATACGGCCAATGACGTGTTGCAGACCGACCTTGGGCCTGTCCTGTCCGATCTGCGGACCGCTGCCGACCGGATCAGTGTCGCGGTCGAGAATGTGTCCGCCGATGTGCCCGCCATCACAGCGGACCTGCGCGCCCTGATCGCGCGGGCGGATGCGGTGGCCGCGCAGGTGCAGAATGCCGTTGCGCAATCGGCACCGGGGATCAGCGATTTTTCCACGGGTGGGCTGACGGAACTGACCCGCCTTGCCACCGAGGCGCGTGGCCTGATCGCGACGCTGAACGGCCTGACACGGCGGATCGAAAACGATCCTGCGGGGTTCATTCTGGACAACCGCGTTCCCGAATACCGGAGGTGACACCATGACCCCAACCCGACTGACACGCAGACTGGCCATTTTCGGCGGGGCCGCGGCCCTGAGCGGATGCAGCGCCGTGTCTGCCCTGAATTCCGCGGGAACGCCGCTCGACACCTACGACCTGATACCGCCAGGCGGCAGCACAACAGGGCGCCAGACGCAGCGGACGTTGCTTGTCGCCCTGCCTGATACGACGGCGGCGATCAGCACGGACCGGATTCTAGTCCGGCCCAATGCCGCCGCGATCACCTATCTGCCCGACGGGCGCTGGACGGCCGAACTGCCCCGCGTCGTGCAATCGCTGCTGGTGCGCGGCATCTCGGCCACGGGGCGCATCGGCTATGTCGGACCCGCCGAAGGCGGGCCGGTCCCCGACAGCGCGCTTCTGACGCGTGTGGATGCGTTCGATGTGACCATCGGGGCGGACGGTATCCCCGTCGCCGCCATCGACATGACGCTGACCGTGCTGAACGACCGCGACCAGCGTGTGCTTGCCACGCGCCGGTTCAACCAGTCGGTGCCGGTCGCCAATGACGGACCCCCCGCCATCGTCGCGGGCTTTCAGGCGCTGGTGGACAGCCTGCTGCCCGCGATCGCCGATTGGGTGCTGGCCAGCGCCTGACGAGTGTTTTGTGAAATTTTTGTAAAACCCCGAAAACCGGCTTGGCAGGTGCTATATTTCGTATATTCGTGAAATATGGAAATAGATATCTGCACCCGTCTGACAATTCTTGGCCACCCCCAGCGGCTGGCCGTGTTCCGCCTGTTGATGCGGCGCTATCCCGACCGTGTGCCAGCGGGCGAACTGGCGCAGGCGCTGGAGATCAAGCCGTCCACCCTGTCGGCCTATCTGTCCGCGCTGGTACAGGCTGGTCTGGTCACACAGGATCGTGTGGCTACATCCCTGCAATATACGGTCGCCATGGACCGTGTGAACGAGACATTTGCATACCTCTACAACGATTGCTGTCGGGGCAGGCCCGACCTTTGCGCGCCCGCGCCCCTTGAGAAAAGCCCGATGACGACGACCAAGTATAACGTGCTTTTCATCTGCACCGGCAATTCCGCCCGCTCCATCTTTGCCGAGGCGATCCTGCGCAAGCAAGCAGGCGACCGCTTCAACGCCTATTCGGCAGGGACTTTGCCGCGGTCAGAGTTGAACCCCTTCGCTCTCGACCTGTTGCGACAAACGGGACATGATTTATCGCTGCTGCACTCCAAGAATATTGGCGTGTTCAATGGCCCCGACGCACCGGTTTTCGATTTCGTCTTTACCGTCTGCGATCAGGCCGCGAACGAGGAATGTCCGGCATGGTCCGGCCAGCCCGTCAGCGCCCATTGGGGCATGCCCGATCCGGTCAAGGCCACCGGCACGGACGCGGAAAAAAGCCTGGCGTTTCAGCGCGCCTTTGGCGGGCTTGCCAACCGGATCAAGCTGTTCACGGCGCTGCCCATCGCCAGCCTTGACCGGATGTCGCTGCAAAAGGCGGTCGATTATATCGCGCAAACCCAGACGGAGGCATCGCTGTGACCACTTATGCGATCAACGGCCTTGGCCGCATCGGCAAGCTTGCCCTCAAGCCGCTGCTGGAAAAAGGCGCAAAGATCGCGTGGATCAACGACGCCGTTGGCGATCCTGCGATGCAGGCGCATCTGCTGGAATTCGACACCGTGCATGGCCGCTGGGCCGCCGATTTCGCGCATGACGCGAAGAGCGTGACGATCAACGGCACGCGGCTGCCCTTTATTGGGACAAAGGATCTGACGGCCCTGCCGCTGGACGGTGTCGATGTGGTGATCGACTGCACCGGCGTCTTCAAGACGGAAAGCAAGCTGGCCCCCTATTTCGCGGCAGGGGTGAAAAAGGTCGTGGTCTCTGCCCCGGTCAAGGACGGGCGCACCGCAAATATCGTCTATGGCGTCAATGATGGCATCTATGATCCTGCCGACCATGACATAATCACCGCGGCGTCCTGCACCACGAACTGCCTGGCACCCGTGGTCAAGGTGCTGCTGGACGGGATCGGCATCACGCATGGGTCGATCACGACGATCCACAATGTCACCAACACCCAGACCATCGTGGACCGCCCCGCCAAGGATCTGCGTCGCGCGCGGTCAGCGCTGAATTCGCTGATCCCCACGACGACGGGCAGCGCCACGGCGATCACGCTGATCTATCCCGAACTTGCAGGCAAGCTGAACGGCCATGCCGTGCGCGTGCCCCTGCTGAACGGATCATTGACGGACTGCGTGTTCGAGGTCCCACGTCCGACCACGGTAGCGGAAATCAACGCCCTGATGAAAGCCGCAGCCGAAGGCCCGCTCAAAGGCATCCTGGGCTATGAGGAACGCCCGCTGGTGTCCGCCGACTACACCAACGACACGCGGTCGGGCATCGTCGATGCGCCTTCGACCATGGTGGTGAACGGGACGCAGGTGAAGCTCTACGTCTGGTATGACAACGAGATGGGCTATGCGCACCGGCTTGCCGATGTGGCGCTGATGGTCGGGGCGTCGCTGTGACGGCCAGACCAGCGGGGCTGAACGCTTATATCGCCGTCACCGCATCCTATTGGGCGTTCATGCTGACCGATGGCGCGTTGCGGATGCTGGTGCTGTTGCACTTTCACAGCTTGGGCTTTTCGCCTGTGCAGCTGGCCTATCTCTTTGTCCTTTACGAAATCGCCGGGATCGTCACGAACCTGTCCGCAGGCTGGATCGCGGCGCGGTTCGGGTTGACCCTGACGCTTTATCTGGGGCTGGGGTTGCAGGTGCTGGCGTTGCTGGCACTGGCGCAGCTTGACCCGACATGGGCCATCGGTGCGTCAGTCGTCTTCGTCATGCTGGTGCAAGGGGCGAGCGGGGTGGCCAAGGATCTGGCCAAGATGGCGTCCAAATCCGCCGTCAAGATACTGGCCCCCGAGGCTGGGCTGTTCCGCTGGGTCGCGCTGCTGACCGGATCGAAAAACGCGGTCAAAGGCTGCGGCTTTCTGTTGGGGGCGGCGCTGCTTGCGACATTGGGCTTCACAGTGGCGGTGCTGGCCATGGCGGCGGTGCTGGCCGTGATCCTGTGCGCTGTGCTGGCCTTCATGCCCTCCGGCCTGCCCAAAGGGCGCAAGGGTGCCAAATTCACCGAACTCTTTTCCAAATCCCATAACGTCAACTGGCTGAGTGCGGCGCGTGTCTTTCTGTTCGGCGCGCGTGACATCTGGTTCGTCGTCGGCATCCCGATCTATTTCTATGCCGTGCTGTCGGACGGGACAATCGCGGGCAACCGGAACGCGTTTTTCATGATCGGGACGTTCATGGCGGTCTGGATCATCCTGTATGGCGCGGTGCAGGCCGCCGCGCCCAAGCTGCTGCGCGCGGACGCACGGCCAGCGGCAGAACTGATCGGGGCGGCGCGGAATTGGGCCTGGGCGCTGGCGGCGGTGCCTGCGATCCTGACTTCGGCGGCGGTGCTGTCAACGGGTCCGCAGATTTGGCTGACGCTGGTGCTGGTCGCGGGCCTGCTGGTCTTCGGCGCGATCTTCGCGGTCAATTCGGCGCTGCATTCCTATCTGATCCTGTCCTT
Organism: Yoonia vestfoldensis DSM 16212; assembly: GCF_000382265.1. Lineage (GTDB taxonomy): Bacteria > Pseudomonadota > Alphaproteobacteria > Rhodobacterales > Rhodobacteraceae > Yoonia > Yoonia vestfoldensis. The sequence goes on along the minus strand of NZ_KB907975.1, from coordinate 42,689 downwards.
CAGCAAAGCGGAACGGGTCACGATGGATGTGGGGTTCTACTACATGGCCAATGCGGCGGGTCGGCTCTTGGGCACCTTGCTGTCGGGGCTGACCTATCAGGCGGGCGGTCTGCCGCTGATGCTGGGCACCGCGACGGTGATGGTCGCATTGTCCGCGCTGGCGGCGGGGCGGCTGGACCGGGCTGTCACTGAAACCGGTTGACGACTTTGGCATGCCGGTGCGGCGCGCCGTTGCCGTGCGCGTGGCTGTGATCCTCGACGATGACGGGCACCAGCGCAAGTCGCCCGTGCCGCACGCCGCGTTCTAGAAACAGCGCATTGGCGATGGCCGCAACCTCGGCCACCGACCCTTTCAGCACGGCAACCTCGACCGATGTGGAATGGTCCACCGGCACCGACAGCGCGGCGGCGAAGCGGTCGTGATGATCCTGCCTGACCTGCGGGATTTTGCGGGCAAGATCGCGCATCTCGGGTTCGATCGTATAGCTCGCGATGCCAAGACACATGGCGTCGTCCGGTGCCTCGGGCGCAAGACTGCGCGCCACCAGATCGCGGATCGCCTCTGAGCGGTTGGTGGCACCGGATGCATCCATATGCGCATCCACCGCGGCCAACAGATCATCGTCGAGGGTCATCGTGATACGCTTCATCGGGTCTTACCTGCCATATGTGTGGCCAGCATCGGCCAAAGCGGTGCGAAGGGCAACGCCGTTTCCTTTCGGAACTGCCACTAGCGGACCGCGTGATCCGCGCCGTGAGCAGCACCACCGCGCCGGGCAAGGAACGGGCGTTCGATTCCCAGATAGATCAGTACGGACAAGCCCAGCGACAGGCCCAGAAACGCGGCCCAGAACAGCAGGCCGCTGTCCGCGCCGCTCAGAGCCAGCGCAAGCGGGATCAGGGGGAAATGCACCAGATAGAGGCTGTAGGACAGCCGCGCGCCGATGCGAAACAGGGTCTTTGCCGGCAGGGGAACGCTGTGCAGCGACGCTGATGCCCAGACAGCTGTGCCGCACAATACGGCAATTGCGACAGGTTGCAGGCTTGAGTCCCACAGCGTGATGGTCCCCATGAAATCATCCGACCCAAGCCAGACCAGCGACACCAGCAGAACGCCCACAAGAACGGACAGGGCCGTCGGGGGGGCAAGTTGCTTGCCCGCTGTCGTCAGCAGTGCGACGCCCGAACCGATCAGCAACGCATCCAGCGAGGCATAGAATGGGCTGCGCAGCGCGACCCAGAAGGTCGGATAATCGACCGGCTGGTCCATCTGCATGTACAGCCCGGTCCGCAGCGCCACGCCTGCCGCGAGCAGCACAGCCAGAACCATGATCCGCGCAGCAAGCCTACGCAACCGCAGCAAAAGCCAGACAAGTAAGGGCAGCGCGAGGTAGTATTTCACCTCGACCCCAAGCGACCAGAAGACGACGTTGATGTCGCTTGCCAGCACATCCTGCAAGAACAGGAGGTGATAGATCACGCGCCACGTCAGGTCTTCCCCGTCCACGGCAAAACCCGGAAAGACGCCCGCGACCGTCAGGGTCAGCACCGCCAGATAGGCCGGAAGAATGCGCCTTGCACGATCCTGTAGGTACAGGCGCACCCCCGCATCTCTGTGCGGGGCAAGCAGTTTTGCCGTCAAAAGATAGCCTGAAAGCACGAAGAACAGATCGACGCCGACCCAGCCGTTCAGCCCCAGAAAATCAAACACTCCGTAGGTTGCGGGATCGACGTCACGCAGGATAACGCGCTGCCCGTGGCGCAACAGCACCAGTGTAATCGCGACCGTTCGCAGCAGGTCAAGCCAGGGGTTGTCGCCGGGTCTTTGGGCAAAAGAGGCGGCCAGCCACCCGGTCGCCCGCATCATGGTTATTCACCGGGGGCGGACGACAGGCCCAATGTTTCCTGCATCTTTGGTTTGCGGACTTTCCAGATCAGCGAGTCCACGATGTAATGGTGGAAATTCACGATCTGGTACAACACGATCGTCGCCGACACGCCTGCAAAGAACAGCCAGTCGATCGCGCCAAGCACACCCCAATAAACGACGCCCGTAATCGCCACGCAGACCAGCAGGTAATGCAGCAGCCTGCCGGGCTGGCTGATATAGGACAGGAACTTGGCATCGGGGTCGATCCCGTTCTTGAACCGCTTGGTGTTGAACATCCAGACGAACAGGATGTACTGCGCATTGTGCCAGATGTTGATCATCAGCCAGCCGACGTTGATGTCGGTGATGAAGATATAGCCCAGCCCGAAGATGAAGAAATGCGTCGCCATGTAAAGCGTGTGCACGATGGCAAGCCGCCCTTGCATCGCGGCGCGCACCCGCAGTGCGGCCCAGACCAGCACCAGCCCCAGCGCCACCCAAAGTGCCAGATCGGCGATCATCTGCGGCACGGGGATCGACCACAATTCCAGCCCGAGGAAGCGGTCGTTCTGTTCTGCCGAGCGTGACAGGATGCCTGCGACCGGCACGGCATAGAAAATCGCCTGGTCGAACCAGCCGTTTTCATAGGCGGCCTTGGGGTCATTGCCGCGATAGGTGCGCGAAATACCCCAGCTTTGGCGCGCGTAATGGAACCATTGCCAGTAGAAATAGATCGTCACGATCGCCCAGATGCCTGTGAACCAGACGATCAAGCCCGTCACTGCCGCCACAATCGGTGTGATGCCGTAGATGATGAACTTGTTCTCGCGATGGCTTTGCTTGTCGAAGGTCAGCCGCGTGAAGGTCGAGATGACGTGGTGATAGCCCAAAAGCCACAGGTCAAGCAGCAGGATCGGCAGGAACAACGCGGGTTCCAGTGTCAGCACCGCCAGCACCGTCAGCGGGATCCCGATCAGCCCCAGGATGAACCAGGTGTCGAATTGCGCGTTGCGCATCCATGGCAGATCGGCGTAGCGGGCCATCAAGGCTGTCGTCATCTGGCTTTCCCTCAACTTGCGGCATCTTCGAACGATTTGTGTCAAATAGGCAAGATAAATGGCAATAATATGACTTGCCTGCTGGCTTTGTTGCCGCTTCGCGAACGTAGGGTCGTCTGCACCGGCCGATGGACCGTAACGCACCGTCACAGAAACTTCTTGGAACCTACACAAATGTGAATCGCAGCCTGTCTATCCGTTCCCGAGACAAAAGGGGCTGATCATGCTGACATTTGACAAAGTGACCAAGACGTTCGGCGCAAATACCGCTGTGAATGCGGCCAGTTTCACGGTCGACAAACCCATGATGATCGGGATCATTGGCCGGTCGGGGGCGGGCAAATCCACCTTGCTGCGCATCCTCAACCGGCTCTCGGATGCCACATCTGGGCAGATCACATTTGACGGGTTGGATGTGACAGCCCTGCGCGGCGCGGCCAAGCGCAGCTGGCAATCGCAATGTGCGATGATCTTCCAGCAATTCAATCTGGTGCCGCGCATGGATGTGGTGTCCAACGTGCTGCACGGCACGCTGAACCGCCAGTCGACGTTCGCGACGATGTTCAACCTGTATCCTACCGATGACATTCACCGCGCCATCGACATCCTTGACCGGCTCGGCATGGCAGCCCATGCGCCCAAACGGGCCGAGGCGTTGTCGGGCGGCCAGCAACAGCGCGTCGCCATCGCGCGCGCGCTGATGCAGGACCCGCGCATCATCCTTGCCGACGAACCCATCGCGTCGCTCGACCCGATGAACGCGCAGGTCGTGATGCAGGCGCTGCGGGACATCCACGAAGAGGACGGGCGCATGGTGATCGCCAACCTCCACACGCTCGATACCGCACGCCGCTATTGCGACCGCGTGATCGGGATGCGCGACGGACGGATCGTTTTCGACGGTGTGCCCGAGCAACTGACGACCGGCGTCGCCCGCGACATCTACGGGGCTGACGACAGCTTCTCCGAAAGCATGACCTCTACCCAGATCGAACAAAGCGCGGCCGCGACTGCCCTGATGGAAAAAGCCGCCGCTCTTTGACCCTTTCCCCCGTGCCCCGTCACGGGGCGCATCCAACCAAGAGAGACTGACATGAAAAAGTTGATTGTAACTGCCTTGATGACGACTGCCCTGACAGCACCTGCCTTTGCGCAGGAAGCGATCAGCGAATTCCGCATCGGCCTGCTGGGCGGCGAAAACGCGCAGGACCGTCTGGCGTCCAACGAATGTTTCCGCGCCTATACCGAAGAAGCGCTGGGCGTGCCCACGCGCCTGTTCACCGCCGCTGACTACAACGGCGTCATTCAGGGCCTGATCGGTGGCACGCTTGACATGGCATGGCTGGGTGCTTCTTCCTATGCCGCCGTCTATGTCGAAGACCCCGATGCGGTCGAGCCCGTGCTGGTCAAGACCAACCTTGACGGGTCGTTTACCTATCATTCCATCGGCTTTGTCCGCGCCGACAGCGGCATCACCTCGCTCGCCGACATGGAAGGTCAGGTCTTCGGTTTCGGTGATCCGAACTCCACCTCCGGCTACCTGATCCCGCTGGTCGAGATCCCCGCCGAAGGCTATTCCATGGAGCCCGGCGAACACTTCTCCGACGTCGTGTTCACCGGCGGCCACGAGCAGACGATCGTCGCTGTCGCCAATGGCGATATCGCCGGTGGTGTCACCTGGGCCGACGGCTTGGGCGATTGGGAAGACGGCTATAACTCGGGCGCGCTGCGCCGTGCCGTGGACGCCGGTCTGGTCGATATGAACGATCTGGTCGAAATCTGGAAATCCAAGCCGATCCCCGAAGGTCCGATCGTTTTGCGCACGGCTCTGCCAGAGGACGTGAAAGCCACCATGATCGAACTGACAGCCAACCTGCACGCCAATGACGAGGCTTGCGCATATGGTGTGGCAGCCGGTGAAACCGCCGGTTTCACGCCCATCGGTCACGAGGCCTATGAAACCATCATCGCGGTCCGCCGCAGCCAGATGAACTAAGGCTGACAAAGCCGCGCATCGGGTCCGGTCAGTGCCGGGCCCGATTTTATTGTGACAGGGCAGGGCAATGGCAGAGATCTCAGCAGCAGGCAGCACCGGCACGCAGTCGATGCGCGACAGCTATATGGCGATGACACGCCGCAAACGGGCTTATGGCGGGATCATTTTGGCTGTGTTCATCCTTCTGATGATCACCGGTTTCCAGACGGTCGAGGAACGCAGCGCCGGCGGCTTCTGGGAAGGTCTGCCGCGGATTTTCGACTTTCCCGCAGGCGTCGTCTCCGAGGCTTGGGACAAGATCGACCAGATGCCCGCCAATCTTGTCACCTATTTTCCTGCGCTGATCGAGACGATCAACATCGCCGCTGTGTCGACGCTGGTCGGTGCGATCCTCGGGCTGATCCTGTCGCTTTTGTCGACGCGCGGGCTGGCGAAATGGCCCCGCCTGATCCCGCTGTTCCGCCGCATGATGGACATCATGCGCGCGCTGCCTGAAATCGTGATCGCTTTGGTGCTGATCTTTATCCTTGGCGGCGGGCCGATCCCCGCGATGATCGCCATCGCGTTTCACACCGCGGGCGCGTTGGGCAAGCTGTTTTCCGAAGTGGCCGAAAACGCCGATCTGAAACCTGTCGAGGGTCTCGCGTCGGTCGGGGCGAACTGGTCGCAGCGGATGCTGCTGGGCGTGATCCCGCAGGTGGCGCCCAATTACCTCAGCTACACATTGATGCGGTTCGAGATCAACATCCGCGCCTCGGCCATCCTTGGGTTCGTGGGCGCGGGCGGTATCGGCTACGAACTGCGCAACGCGATGACATTCGGCATGGGCCGGTTTGATCTGGCGGCGGCGATTTTCGTGCTGTTGTTCCTGACAATCGTGTTTTTCGACCAGATTTCCAGCCATTACCGTAACCGACTGGTCAAGGGATATCAGGCATGACGATGCTGTCCACCAATGGCGACCTGCGCCAGCAAACCGCCGATCTGTTCACCCGCAAGAAACGTGTGGCCCTCGCCGTGCCGGCCGTGATCTTTGCCTATTTCGTCTATGTCTTCATCGCCTTCGATGTGGCGGGGCTGGCCGACCGCGCGCGGATGGACAACGCCCGCACGCTGGTCGCCGATGCCTATAGCTACAAGACCCATGTCGCGCGCGACAACCGCGATGCGGAACTGAGTTTCGCCATCGAAGGGTCGCGGCAGGGCAACTATCCCGAGGGCGAGACCCCCGACTGGGTGCAGGTGGATGGCAGCAACATGGTCGTCGATCTGGGCGGCGGGCATGTCGTCCGCTATCTCGCCGACACGCTGGTCACCTACGAAAGCCCCGATTTCGAGACGATCACCCTGCAACTGGTCGATGACGTGGTGGTGACGAACCTGCCCGATCCCGCGCCTGCATGGGTCAACGCCTCCGACACGCGCGTGGCCATCACCGCGGACGCGGGGCGGCTGACCTATACCCGATCCAAGGCCGAAGTTTTCCGTTATTCCAAAGGCTGGGAGCTGTTCTTTTTCACGCTGGCGAGCCCCTATTACGGCGCAGGGCTGGGCGATATCCTGTTCGGCGACCAGATCGACCCTGCGCGTGGCAATATCGCCGGCGCCTGGGCCGATTTCTGGGACAATTCGCTTTGGCGGCACACGGATGTGTTCTGGGCCTTGGGCGAAACCGTGCTGATGGCTTTCCTTGGCACCTTTGGCGCGGCCATCATCGCGCTGCCGCTAGCATTTCTGGCCGCCAAGAACTTTGCCCCCGTGGTGGCCTTGCGGTTCGCGGTGCGGCGGGTGTTCGATTTCGTACGCGGGGTGGACGGGCTGATCTGGACCATCGTCCTCAGCCGCGCCTTTGGCCCCGGCCCGTTGACAGGGGCGCTCGCGATCTTGGTCACCGATGTGGGCGGCTTTGGCAAAAGTTTCTCGGAAGCGCTGGAAAACGTCGATGAAAAGCAGATCGAAGGTGTGCAATCGACAGGCGCGAAACCGGTCCAGCGCTACCGCTTTGGCGTGATCCCGCAGGTGACACCGATCCTGCTGTCCCAGATCCTGTATTACTTTGAATCCAACACCCGCAGTGCGACGATCATAGGCGCGATCACGGGCGGCGGGATCGGGTTGTTCTTGACACAGGCGATGCAGACCCAGAACGATTGGGAAAAGGTGACCTATTACATCATCCTGATCGTGATCATGGTGATGGTGATGGACACGATTTCCGGCTGGTTGCGGCGCAAGCTGATCAAGGGCGATGAAGGCGGACATTGATGGCAAGGTTGCGCGCGGATGCGCTGTTCATCCACGACGGGTGCAGCATCGATGATGCCACTTTCGGTGCATATGTCGAGATCGGGCAGGGCAGCCGCATCGCCCACAGCAGTATCGGCGATTACAGCTATTGCGACCGCTATGCCGACATTGCCAATACCACCCTGGGCAAATTCGCCAATATCGCGGCCTTCGTGCGGATCGGGGCCACCGATCACCCGATGGACAAGGCCAGCCTGCATCACTTTCACTATCGGTCCGCGTCCTATTTTGACGATGCGGCTGATGATGCCGACTGGTTCGCGCACAGGCGCACCCGTCGCACGGTGATCGGCCATGACACATGGATCGGCCACGGCGCGCAGGTCCGGCCAGAGGTGACGATCGGACATGGCGCGGTGATCGCGGGCGGGGCCATCGTGACCAAGGATGTGGCCCCTTACATGATCGTTGCGGGTATTCCTGCGGTGCCTTTGCGCGCGCGGTTCAGCGCGTCTGTCGCCGACCGGATGATGGCGCTCGCGTGGTGGGACTGGCCGCACGACCGGTTGCGCGCAGCCTTGGATGATTTCCGCCAGCTGCGCGCCGAAGAGTTCCTCGACCGCTACGAATGATCATTCGGCCGCATGGGCCATGCGTGCGGGCGCGCTGCTGATCCGGTCGGCCAGATCGCCACACAGATGCGACCAGCGGCCTGCGGCCAAGGTGCCTTCGATCTCGCGCGTTTGGGAATTGCAGATCACCAGATCGGCACGTTTGCCGGGGGCGATCACGCCGCGATCGTTCAGCCCCATGATCCGCGCCGCATTGGTCGAGATCATTTCCCATGCGCGGCCCAAAGGCAGAATACCCTTGTCCGCCAGCGCAAAGGCCGCGTTGGCCAGCGACGGATAATGGTAATCGGACACCAGCGCGTCACAGAGCCCCGCACGGATCAGGTCGGTCGCGGCGATATTGCCCGATTGCGACCCGCCGCGCACGACATTGGGCGCACCCATCAGCACCGGATCACCGTTGGCCTTGGCGACACTCGCAGGCGCATGGCGGGTCGGGAATTCGCAGACCTTGGCACCGATCATGCCGTAGTAGTCACGGGTGGCCGCATCGTGGTCGTCATGGCTGCCGTATGTCACGCCCAATTCGTCAAAGGCCGCGGCCAGCGTGCACAGGTAACGTGGCACACGTGCGGACAATGCCTTGGTCTCCTGCAACAGGCGGATGAACCCCGCCAGATCGCGCCCGCCGCGTTTGCCCCAGACGGACAGGTTCTCGGGGTCGGTCTTGATCATGTCGAGCGCTTCGCCAAGGTGGTCGTTGAAGATCACATAATCGATCCCATGCTCGCGCACGGCGGCGATCAGCTGGTCGGCGGTATCGACGGTATAGGTTTCGCAGCGCAGCTGGATGCGCAGATCAGTCAGCGCGCGTGGGCGGTAGGCCGCCAGATCGCGCATGAATTGCACGGCGAAATCGGGGCCGCGCGCGCCGCCTTCCCAGCCCCAGCTTTGTGCCATCCACGCGGTGGTCACACCGCTGGATGCGGCGTCGCGGTCCACCGATTGCAGCCCGATCCGGGCCGGAAACGGGGCAGACGGGCGGGGCGCCAGATGCCGCTCGAACGCATCACCATGCAGGTCGATGATGCCTGGCAGCACCAGATAGCCCGAGAGATCGACGGTCCGATCCGGCGCGCCAGCGCGTTGCGATAGCACCGGGCCGTCGACCCAGACGTCGCCTTGCGCGAGATCGCCGTCATGAAGAACCTGCGCGCCGGCGAGGCGCAGCGTGTGCGTGCGTGTCATGTTACTGCTCAACCTGAAATGTTTCTCTGTGGATAACCCTCGAGTATGTCACCCTTGTGACGTTTCACGGATCAGAAAGGGTCAGCGTCACCTTATCGCCTGCGAACCATGTCAGCCCTGCCTCGACAGGCTGGCCGTCGGCATCGACGTTGATGCTGCTGGTGCGCAGGATCGGCGCGCCTTCAGTGATGTGCAGATGGAGCGCCTGCGTCGCGCTGGCCAGTTTTGCGGTGATGCGCGTGCTGGCGCGGGTATAGTCGCTGATCCCGCAGGCGCGCAGGGCGGCTGTGACGCTGGGATCATCGCGCAGATGGGCCAACAGATCGGGAAACCGCGCCGCGGAAAAGACCGAGCGGAACAGCGCGATCACCTGTCCGTCAGCCAGCGACAGCCCTTCATAGACATGCACCAGCCCCTCATGCAGCGCCAGCGCGTCGCGTTCGGCGGGGCTGGGCGCGCGGGTGTCCAGCACCAGCACCTGTTTGGCGGGGCTGCGTCCCGCGGCGCGTAGGTTCTGGTGAAACCGCACGCGCGGCCCGATGGGGTAATCGGTGGGGGTCGCGGTCACGAACACACCCGCACCGCGCCTTGGGCGCACCAGACCTTCGGCAGCCAGTCCCGCCAGCGCCTGCCGGACAGTGTGCCGGTTCACGCCAAAACGGGTGGCAAGGGCGGCTTCGGTCGGCAGCTTGTCGCCGGGGCGGTGGATACCATCCGCGATTTCATCGCGCAGGGCGGCGGCGATGGCCTGCCAGATCGGGGTGCGTGTCATGGAAGTTTCACATTTGCAGGGATTGGCAGGGCAGGACGGTTCGGCTATGATTTGTCTAGTTGTATAGTAACTGACGACAGGTGTCTAGATGCAGGCGACAGATGATTCTCAGGCGGCGCGCAAGGCCTGGCTTGGCCTTCTGGCCAAGGCACCTGGGGGCGAGGTGGCAGCGCTTTGGTCAGCGGCGGATATGACGCCCGCCCACAGCGTCCTGCGCGCGCCTGAAATCGGTGCCGTCATGGTGCGCGGGCGTGCGGGGGCGGTCGGTGCCGCCTTCAATCTGGGCGAGATGTCGGTGACCCGCGCCTCAATCCGGCTAGCGGATGGCACGGTCGGGCATGGTTATGTGCAAGGACGCGACCGCACCCATGCGCTGCAGGCCGCGCTGATCGACGCGCTGATGCAGACGGATGTGGCAGGGCAGGTGGAAAGCACAGTGCTGGCCCCTTTGCGTGCTGCCGCCACCGACCGGAAGGCTACTCGCGCCGCAAAGGCGGCCGCGACTAAGGTCGATTTCTTCACGCTTGTGAGAGGAGAGGATTGATGCAGACCCAAACGCTCGACGGCGGGTTCGCCGCACCGCCGGTGGATGCCGCCCATGCCTTTCGCGCGATCATGACCGCGATGGCGCAGCCTGGCAAGATCGTGACAGTCGCGGGGGCGCTGCCGCCTGCGCGGGTGTCGGTCGCGGCAGGTGTCGCACTACTGACGCTCTGCGATCCTGAAACGCCGCTGTTTCTGGGGGCGGGGCATGACACGCAAGCCCTGCGTGACTGGATCACCTTTCACTGCGGCGCGCCTTTTGTGAGCGCACAGAAGGCGCAATTCGCCTATGGCGCATGGGACACCCTGCCGCTGGAGGCCTTTCCGCTGGGCACATCGGACTATCCCGACAGGTCCGCCACTTTGATCATCGAGCTGCCGAAACTCACCGATTCAGGTGCTGTCTTGCGCGGACCTGGGATCAAGGATCAGGCGCATCTGTCCTTGCCCGACATTGCCGCCTTCCAGCGTAATGCCACGCTGTTCCCGCGCGGGCTCGATTTCATCTTCACCTGCGGCGACCGGCTGGCCGCCTTGCCGCGCAGCACGAGGGTTGGCTGATGTATGTTGCCGTCAAGGGTGGCGAACGCGCCATCGACAATGCCCATGCCTGGCTGGCCGAGGAACGGCGCGGCGATCCGGCGGTGCCCGAACTCAGCGTCGCGCAGATCCGCGAACAGATGGCGCTGGCCGTCGACCGCGTGATGGCCGAAGGCTCGCTCTACGATCCTGACCTCGCCGCGCTCGCGATCAAACAGGCGCGCGGCGATCTGATCGAGGCGATTTTCCTGATCCGCGCCTATCGCACCACGCTGCCGCGTTTCGGCGCATCGCTGCCGGTGGATACCGGGGCGATGGCCTGTGACCGGCGCGTATCGGCCACGTTCAAGGACGCCCCCGGCGGGCAGGTGCTGGGGCCGACCTTTGACTACACGCACCGTTTGCTGGATTTCAAACTCGCGGCCGATGGCGAGGCGGGGCAGGTGGCCGAGGCCAAGCCGCTGCAAGGCCCGACGCCGCATATCATGGGCTTCCTAGACCGCGAAAATCTGATCCAGCCGGAACCGGCGGGCGACACGACACCGCCCGATCTGACCCGCGCGCCGCTGGAACTGCCCGCAAGCCGCGCGCTGCGACTGCAGGCGCTGACCCGTGCGGATGAAGGGTTCACCCTCGGGATGGCCTATTCGACCCAGCGCGGCTACGCGCGCAATCACGCTTTTGTCGCGGAACTGCGGATTGGCACGGTGGCGGTCGAGATGGACATTCCCGAACTTGGGTTCAGCATCGAGATCGGGGAGATTACCCTGACCGAATGCGAAACCGTCAACCAGTTCCAAGGCTCCAAGACCCAGCCGCCCCAGTTCACGCGCGGCTATGGGCTGGTTTTCGGCATGACCGAACGCAAGGCGATTTCCATGGCGCTGGTCGATCGCGCGCTACGCTGGGCGGAACTGGGCGAGGATGATCTGGGCGCGCCCGCGCAGGACGAGGAATTCGTGCTCTATCACTGCGACAACATTCAGGCGACGGGGTTTCTGGAACACATCAAGCTGCCGCATTACGTCGATTTCCAGTCCGAACTGGAACTGATCCGCAAACTGCGCCGCGATGCGCAGCAGGTGCGGGAGGCCGCGGAATGAGATCAGTCCTTGCGCCTGCGCGTCGACCTGATCGGCCCGCCGTCATAATCGGGGTGGCGCGAGAACGGCTTTTGCGGGGTTTCCTCTGGCGGTTTGGCCGCGCCTGTGACCCGCGCCCAAAGCCTGCGTGCGAGATATTGCGCCAGCACGACCAGCACCATGAAGGCCGCGAAAGCCGTGAGGATCGACCCCGTGCTGACCTGCACACAGGCATCGCCCGCGCCGAAGATCACGGCGTAAAGGATGCTGACCGTCTCGGCGCATTCGGCAGACAGCAACGGGTCCATCGGCACATCCCCTTTCGCTTACCCATGCCATTTTCCAAGGAAAGCAGGGCAAAATCATGACCGAGTATAACTTTGCCTATCTCGATGAACAGACCAAACGCATGATCCGCCGCGCGATCCTCAAGGGTCTTGCCATCCCCGGCTATCAGGTGCCTTTCGCCAGCCGCGAAATGCCGATGCCTTATGGCTGGGGCACGGGTGGCGTGCAGGTATCGGCCGCCGTGCTGACGCCGGACGACACGCTGAAGGTAATCGATCAGGGGGCCGATGACACGACCAACGCTGTGTCGATCCGGCGCTTTTTCCAGCGCACCGCAGGTGTCGCCGTGACCGAGAAAACCACGCAGGCCAGCGTCATCCAGACCCGCCACCGCATCCCCGAACAGGCGCTGCGCGAGGACCAGATCATCGTCTATCAGGTGCCGATCCCCGAACCCTTGCGGTTTTTGGAACCCTCCGAGGTGGAAACCCGCAAGATGCACGCGCTAGAGGATTACGGGCTGATGCATGTGAAGCTTTACGAGGATATCAGCCAGCATGGGGCCATCGCCACCGCCTATGCCTATCCGGTTAAGGTCGAAGGCCGCTATGTCATGGACCCGTCCCCGATCCCGAAATTCGACAATCCGAAACTCGACATGGCCGCGATCCAGCTGTTCGGCGCGGGCCGCGAACAGCGGATTTATGCGCTGCCACCCTATACGAAAGTCGTCAGTCTGGATTTCGACGACTATCCGTTCCAGCCCACCAAGGCCGAGCATGCCTGCGCACTTTGCGGATCGACCACCAGCTATCTGGACGAGCTGATCACCGATGACGCGGGCGGGCGGATGTTCATCTGTTCGGACACCGATTATTGCGCAACCCGCGTGGAGGAGGCCGCATGACCCCCCTGTTGCAGGTCGAAAATCTGGCCAAATACTATGGCGCGCGCATCGGCTGCGCGGATGTGAGCTTTGATCTCTACCCCGGCGAGGTCATGGGCATCGTCGGCGAAAGCGGGTCGGGCAAATCCACCTTGCTGAATTGTCTGGCAGGCCATCTGAAGCCCGATCATGGCGCGGTGCGTTTCGCCACCCGCGCGGAAGGCTTGCGCGACACGGTCACCATGTCCGAACCCGAACGCCGGATGCTGGGGCGCACCGACTGGGCCTTTGTCCACCAGCACGCTCGCGACGGGCTGCGGATGAATGTCAGCGCGGGCGGCAATGTGGGTGAACGCCTGATGGCGGTGAACGCGCGCCACTACGGCGATATCCGCGCACAGGCGATCGACTGGCTGGGAAGGGTCGAGATCACCGAGGACCGGATCGACGACCGCCCCACCGCCTTTTCCGGCGGCATGCAGCAACGCTTGCAGATCGCGCGCAATCTGGTCACGGGGCCACGTCTGGTGTTCATGGACGAACCGACAGGCGGCCTTGATGTGTCCGTACAGGCGCGTCTGCTGGACCTTCTGCGCGGCCTCGTGCGCGACATGGGGCTGAGTGCGATTATCGTCACCCATGATCTGGCCGTCGTGCGGCTGCTTGCCGACCGGCTGATGGTGATGAAGGATGGCCATGTGGTGGAAACCGGCCTGACCGATCAGGTGCTGGACGATCCGCAGCATGGCTATACCCAGCTTCTTGTGTCCTCTGTCTTGCAGGTGTGAAGATGATCAGCGTCGAAAACGTGTCGAAAAGTTTTACCCTGCACAATCAGGGCAGCACCGAAATCCCCGTTATGGCGGGGGCCAGCCTGCGGGTGGCAGCGGGCGAATGTGTGGCGTTGGTCGGGGCATCGGGGGCGGGAAAATCCACGCTGATGCGGATGATCTATGGCAATTACCTGACCGCCGCGGGCCGGATCATGGTGGGCGATGTCGATGTGGCCAGCGCTGTGCCGCGTGACATCATCGCGTTGCGCCGCCGGACGCTGGGCTATGTCAGCCAGTTCCTGCGCGTGGTGCCGCGTGTGCCGACGATCGACGTGGTGGCGGAGCCTTTGCTGGTCACAGGCACCGCGCCTGAAGACGCGCGGGCCAAGGCCGCCGATCTGTTGGCGCGGCTGAACATCCCCGAGCGGCTCTGGGGTCTTAGCCCTACGACCTTTTCGGGGGGCGAACAGCAGCGGGTGAATATCGCGCGGGGGTTCGCGTTTCCCTATCCCGCGCTGTTGCTGGATGAACCCACGGCGAGCCTTGACCCCGTCAACCGCGCCACGGTGCTGGCGATGGTGCAGGAGGCCAAGGCGCGCGGTGCCGCGATCATCGGCATCTTCCACGACCATGCCGCGCGCGAGGAATTATGCGACCGGCAAGTGGACGTGACCCGATTCACCCCCGGCCTTGCCGCATGACCGGACGGTTTATCGCGATTGTGGGTGCGTCCGGTGTGGGCAAGGACAGCGTGATGGCAGCCCTTGCCGCACGCGATCCGCGTCTTGGCTTGGTGCGCCGCGTCATCACGCGGCCTGCGGATGCGGGCGGCGAGGATTTCGACGGCGTCAGCGATGCTGAATTCGACGCGATGGCCGCCCAAGGCGCCTTTGCGCTGCATTGGGCGGCGCATGGGTTGCGCTATGGCATCCCCGCAACGGTTGGCGCTGATCTGGCAGCGGGGCGCGACATGCTGGTGAACCTGTCCCGGTCCGCCTTGCCCGCCGCGCAGGCACGGTTTGATCCCTGCCTCATCATTAACCTGAGCGCTGACCGCGAAGTGCTGGCGCAGCGCCTTGCCGGGCGGGGGCGTGAAACCGCGAACGACATTGCGCGCCGGTTGGACCGCGCGGATCATGCGCTGCCTGCGGGTGTCGACGCGGTGACCATCGACAACAGCGGCAAGCTTGATGCAACTGTCGGCGCGATCCTGCGTCTGCTTTATCCGGTCAAGGTGTAGCGGTGGATCTGGTGAAACAGGCCCGCCACATCCTGCCCCATCAGCGTGACAGCGTCGATGATGCAGGGGTCCGCAATCAGCGGCGCGACCATCGGCTGCAAGGCGGCAACGACCGCCGCTGCCTGCGCATCGGGCAATTGCCCGCTCAGCGTCAGGTGCAGGTGGAAATCGTCGAAGATATAAGGATAGCCCCAGTCCAGCATCTGCCGGTCCTGCCGCAGGGTCAGGGCTGCCTTGCGGCGGCGGGCGATATCAGCCTCGGTCAAGGGTGCGCGGTGATGATCAAGCTCCGTCACGATGGCGCGTTCCAGATCCCACAGGGCAGGGGGGGCCGCGACAGGGCGCAAGGCGACAAAACCGTGGTCATGCCCCAGGGCCAGATGCCCGAAAGCAACCGGCGCATGCCGCTGCGCAAACTCCGCCGCGGCTTGTTGCAGCGCAGCAGGGCCGCTGTCGGTGGACAGGCGGAACGGCGCTTTCATTGTGGCGTGCAGCCCGTATTTTCGCGGTGTCGCCGTGACCGCTGCCACATCGATCCCTGCGATCCGGGGATGCGGCACAGCGCGTCCCGCCGCGCTATCCCAGCCCAGCCATGCCGCGCCGAAATCGGCGAGCGCGCCGGTCGGTGTATAGAAAATGGCAAATCTTTCGAACATGGCCAAACCCTTAGCAACAGTATCGTGACACCGACATGACAGAGCCTACCATTCTTGCCAACGCCCGCCTGATCCTTGAAGGCGAGGTGGTCACGGGATCGCTGACGATCAAGGATGGCGTGATCGCGGATATGGCCCAAGGGGCCACCGTGCCGAAAGGCGCGGTCGATCTGGGGGGCGATTACCTTGCCCCCGGTCTGGTGGAATTGCATACCGACAACCTTGAACGGCATCTGGCACCAAGGCCAAAGGTGGACTGGCCCTATCGCGCGGCGATCATGGCGCATGACCGCGAATTGGCGGGCTGCGGGATCACGACGGTGTTCGACGCGATCAGGGTCGGGTCTATCCTGTCGGGCGGCGGCAAGCGCTATGGCAAATATGCCCGCCAGATGGCCGATGAAATCCTTGCGATGCGCGCGGCGGGTCATCTGCAGATCAGCCACCACCTGCACCTGCGCGCGGAAATCTGTTCCGAAACGCTGGTCGAGGAACTGGCCGAATTTTCCCAGGACGACCGGATCGGCATCGTGTCGATGATGGACCACACGCCCGGCCAGCGGCAGTTTTCCGACATCTCCAAATTCGAAACCTATGTGCGCGGAAAACATAATTTCAGCGCAGAGGATTTTCGCGGCTATGTCGATTTCCTGTATGGCTTGCAGGCGCGATACGGTCACGCGCATGAGGCCGCGACGGTCGAAGCCGCCCGCCGCCTTGGTGCGGTGCTGGCCAGCCATGACGACACGACACCTGCGCAGGTCGCGACCAGCCATACCAACGGTGTGACGCTGGCCGAATTTCCCACCAGCGTCGCGGCGGCGAATGCCTGCCACGCGCATGGCATCGCCACGATCATGGGCGCGCCGAACCTGATCCGCGGCGGGTCGCATTCGGGCAATGTGGCGGCGGCGGATCTTGCGGCCTGCGACCGGCTCGACATCCTGTCATCCGATTATGTGCCGGCGTCCTTGCTGCTGGCAGCAGTGCGGCTGGGGTTGATCTGGGATGATCTTGCGCGCGGGATGCGGACCGTCACTGCGGCCCCAGCGCAAGCCGTCGGCCTGACCGACAGGGGCAGGCTCGCCCTGGGTCAACGGGCCGATCTGGTCGTTTTCCGGCTTCTCGACGAGACTGCGATGATCCAGCAGACCTATACCGCAGCGGTGTCCCGCCCTGCCGCCGATGCGGTTGCTTCACTTGATCGTGAGTGAGGTGGTTTATGCGGCATTTTCTGCGACAGTCGGGGTTCGTGCGGCCTGCCAAGCAAATGCCGTTGAAACCGCAACACGACGACAGGACCATGACATGACACGCACCCGGACATTGCTGCGCACGCTGGCCGCGACGACTTTTCTGATGACAGGATCGCTGGCGCAGGCCGAAACATTCCGTTGGGCGGGCACGACCGACCCGCAGACCATGGACCCGCATGCCGCCAACCTTGCGCCGGTGACGTCGTTTCTGAACAATGTCTACGAAGGTCTCGTCCGGCGCGGCAAGGACATGATGCTGGAACCGTCGCTGGCCACTAGCTGGGAGCCGCTGACCGGCGAGAACGGCTGGCGTTTCGTGCTGCGCGAAGGTGTCACCTTCCATGACGGCAGCCCGTTCACCGCCGATGACGTGCTGTTTTCCTATGAACGGGGTATTTCCGAACAATCCGACGTCAGATCATGGTTCGCGCCTGTTTCCGAAGTGCGCGTCGTCGATGATTTCACCGTCGATATCGTCACGTCCGCCCCCAACCCGATCTTTCCTGACAGCATCGCCAATTGGATGATGATGAGCCGGTCCTGGGCCGAAGCCAACGGCGCAGAGACGCCCGCCCGCGATGCTGAAACATATTCCACGCTCAACACCAACGGAACCGGCCCCTTTATCCTGACCGCGCGCGAACCGGGCGTCGAGATCAGGCTGGTGCCCAATCCTGACTGGTGGGACACCCCCGAACACAACATCACCGAGGCGATTTTCAATCCGATCGACAATGCCGCAACGGGTCTGGCCGCATTGATCGCGGGCGATGTCGACATGCTGGCGCCGATCCCGATCCGTGATGTCGCGCGTCTGCGTGAAACGGACGGCATTCAGGTCTTCGAGGGGTTGGAGGCGCGGGTGATCGTTCTGGGCTTTGGCCACGATCAGGCAACGTTGAGAGGAACGGATACGCCAAATCCGTTCCAGGATGTCCGTGTCAGGCAGGCCGTCGCGGCGGCAATTGATGTCGCGGCCATCAACCAGGTTTTGCTGTCAGGCATGGCAGAACCCGCGTCGCAGCTGCAACCCGCCGGGCTGTCGGGCTATTCGGACATCCATGCCGACCGCCCCGCGCTCGACCCCGAGGCGGCGCGCGCCCTGCTGGCCGAGGCGGGCTATCCCGATGGCTTCACCTTCAATTTCAAATGCACCAACGACCGCTACATCAATGACGAGGCGGTCTGTCAGGCGATGGCCGGGATGCTGGGGCAGGTCGGCATGACGGCGCAGCTCGAAACCATCCCTGTGCGGACCTATTGGGACGAATTGCGCGGCGACAATTACGATATGTACCTGCTGGGCTGGTCGCCGGGCACGTTCGATGCCGAACACCCGATCCGCTTTTTGGCACATACGCCGACCGAACAGCTGGGTACATGGAATTTCGGCGGCTATTCGAACGCGCGGATCGACGCATTGCTGCCGCTGGTCCAGCAAGAGATCGACACCAGCACACGGCAGGCGATGCTGGATGAAATCGCGGGCATCCTGCAGGACGACATGGCCTATGTCCCGCTTTATACCGAACCGCTTGCATGGGCCGCGCGCGATGGCATCGATCTTGTCCAGCGTCCCGACAATTTCTTCATGCTGCGCTGGGTTACGGTGGAGTAGACCTGCACAAGCTGCGTCTGCTTGGGCGACCAGCCGTGCCTTTGCGCAAGGTCAGGTCGCGCATCGCCTGCGATCTGCCGCACGTCCGTTTGTCGATGGGATGGGTGCCGCGTCTGCGGCATCCGAATGGGCCGGGCCACTGTGACGGTCGATACCCGCATTTCGCATGTATCGCCCATGCCGGACGGGGCAGCGACGCCACATGGCTAGACTGCAAGGGTCATCCGCTTGCCGGTTGCCTCTTGCCGGTTCGCGATTGTCCTGACGACATGGGCGGCATCCTCTGCCACGCTCAGAAACCGGCCTGATCCCCACGTGTGCAGCCAGCCCAGCCCCAGAAAGAAAATGCCATCCTCGTCACAGACGCCGCGCGTGTGGATCGGGCGACCGCGCACGTCCAGACAATCGACCCGGAGCCAGTCATAATCCGGCCGAAAGCCGATGCACCAAAGCACAGAGGTGATCCCTTCAAGCGCAGCGTCGATTTGCGTGATCTCGGTGTCTGGACGCCAGACTTTTTCGAACGGCGGCGCAGGCGGTGCATCAATCCCTTCACGCGCAATATAGGCGTCGATCATCGTGCGGATGCCGACATAGCTCTTGTCGGCGTCGTCAAGATTTTGCGCCAGATCCGGTAGAAACCGGATTTTGGTCCCATCCATATCCGACACCGACCCGTACATTTGCAGTCCGTCCAGCGCAAAGCGCCGCAGGTCGATCTCGTGGCCGCCGTCGCGGCCGGACATGTAATGGTTGGTCTTTGCCTCGGTTGCTTTCGGGTCAGGTTGCTCCGCGATCGTGATCTTGTAATACCCCATCTGGTGCAGCCAGTCCGTCGCATCCTTGCCCCGATACCAGCGCGGGCTGCGCGGTGCAGGTCCGACAGCCAGCCGCACATCACGGCCGGCGAGACGCAGATCCTCCATCAGCTGCACACCCGACTGGCCGGTGCCGACGACAAGACAAGTACCCTCGGGGATATCCGACGGCCGGCGATAGGTTTTGGAATGGATCTGCGTGATACCCGGTGCCAGCTTGCTGGCATAGGGCGGCGTGATCGGGCGGTCGTATCCGCCGGATGCGACAATGACATTGTCAGCGGACCACAGCCCCTGATCGGTGTCGACCTCGAAAATCCCGTTGACCTTTTCGACGCGGGTCACCGTCACGCCTTCGTGCAGGGGGGCGTCGAAACTGTCGCAGAAACCTTCGACATAGGCGACAATCTCGTCCTTGAGCATAAAGCCCGTCGGATCATCGCCACGATAGGGAAAATCGGGCAGGTTGCATTGCCAGTTCGGGGTCACCAGACAAAAGCTGTCCCAGCGATCCTCTTTCCATGCGTGGAACCGCTTGTAGCGTTCCAGCACGACGTGATCGATACCCGCCTGACACAGATAATAGGACGCGGACATGCCCGCCTGTCCGGCGCCAACGATCAAAGTTGTGACATGCGCGCGCGGTGCGGGCGTCAGCGGATTGACAGACATGTGACACTCTCCTCGGGGTGATAGCGGGCGATAGCGGTGGCAATCTTGGCCGCCTGTGCATCGGCAGAACTGCAGCGGAATCCGTATTTCGCCGCAACCCGCCGCGCGCCAAGATCAAGCGCGGTGCGACTGCGCACTGCAAAATCATCCACACGATAGGTCTGACCCGCCGTCAGGTGGTCATGGATCACGGTCGACGGGGAATAGCAGTCCTCCTCGGTCCCGTCAGGCCAGCGGATGCGGAAAATCGTCTCAGGCATGGGCAGGCTCCTTGGGCGGGGCAAGGCCAAGATAGGGGGCTGCGGCATGATCCCAGACCAGATGCGCGCGCGCGGCGTCAGACAGGCTCAGGCTGCTGCCCGCAACAACATCGCCGATCACGGTGGCCGCAATATCGCACGCATGAAAGCGTGCCAGCACAGCGGCCGCGTTTTCGGGGGTTGCGGTCAACAGAAAGCCAAAGCTCGGAAAGGCCGTCATCCACCGTGTCAGGTCGCCATCCGGGGCCATGATACGGGCGGGGTCGATCGTGATACCCACGCCGGAGCATTCCGCCAGCATCAGCGCTGTTCCGGCGATGCCGCCTTGGCTGATATCCTTGCCTGCGGTCACAAGACCGGCTTCGGCCAATGCCGGCAAAATCGCCATATCTGCGCGCAGGCGGTCTTTGGGTGCCTGTAAAAAGGCGGGAAAGTTGCTGCTGTCGCCCGCATAGGCGCCGCGCAGATCCGCGCAGGTGATCACGACATCCCCGGGCTGCGCGTCAAAACTTGTGATCAGCGCGTTGGCGCGACCCCAGATCGCCGCAGCGAGTTGCGGCTGCGCTGTGTGCAGGTTTGTATGCCCCCCGACAATCGGGATGTCATAGGCGTCTGACGCGTCTTTCATCCCGCGCAGGATTTCCTGTGCGATGGCTATGTCGGGCGCCCATAGCGCGTTGGTCACGGCTGTCGGTCTGCCCCCCATTGCAAGGATATCGTTCATGTTGACCATGACCGCGCACCAGCCCGCGAACCACGGGGCCGCGGCCACGAAATCGTTCATGAACCCTTCGGTCGCCATCAACTGCCAGCCGTCGCCGTCGCGGATCGCGGCGGCATCGTCGCCGGGGCGTCCGGGGCTGTGCTGCGTCAGGTCAAGCGCGGCGCAGGCGACGTCGATGTCGCGCTTGCCGATGACATGCGGATGCGCGGCCAGATGCGCAGCAAGCGCCGCCAGATCAGTCATGCCGCCCGCCGTGTCAGCGCCATCCACCCGCGTGCGGGATCAATGACAGGCGGATAGGCCGCAAGATCGGCCTGCATCTGCATATGCGGGTGGCCGTGCAGATCGTGTTCGCCCAGCGACCGCCACTTCAGCTTTTCAAAAAGTGCGACATTCTGCATCTGCACATGCGCCAGAAATGCGGTGCAGCCGCGCGCATGCGCCGTGCCGACCGCAAGCCGGATCAATTCCGCCCCCAACCGCCCGACACGGCGGTAATCGGGCGCAACAGCCAGACGCGACCCCCACCAGATGCCGGGGCTGTCTTCGTGGATGCGCACGGTGCCGACGACCTCATCGGCCTCTGACGCCATCGTGGACACGGCCACCAGCGGCAAGGCCGTCCGGTCGATGGCATCGCGGTCATGACCTGCAAAGATGCCCTGTTCCGCAACAAAGGTGCGATGCCGCAAAGACGCAGCGCCGCCGATTTCCCAGCTTTCTGTCGCAAGACGGATCAGGAATTCCGGGGTCACAAAGGCTTCGGGGCGTTCGATGATCATAGCGCGCGCGCCTGTGCCGGTTGTTTGAATTTTTCAAAGGCCGACAAGGCCGAACAGGCCCCGCAGCGGCCGCAGCCTGCCTTGATATCCTCTGCCCGCATTCCCTGATCGACGATCATCTGCGACAGCGGGCCAAGCACCCCGTGCATAAAAGCCGCCGTCGGCGCGGGATGGCTTTCAAGCGGAGTGCCGGTGACAGGCACGAACGGCACAACAAACGGATAGACACCGATTGCGGTCAGCCGTTCACACATCGACAGGATCGCGTCTTGCGTATCGCCCAGCCCCGCAAGGATATAGGTCGACACCTGCCCCCAGCCGAAAACATCCACCGCCGCACCAAAGCTGTCAAAATACTTGTCCAGCGATACCTGCGCCTTGCCCGGCATGATCTGCGCACGCAGCGCCGGTGTGACGACCTCCAGATGCATGCCAAGGCTGTCGATACCCGCGTCTTTCATGCGGCGGTGCCATGCGTCATCCTCGGGCGGTTCGCATTGCGCCTGCAAGGGCAGATCAACGGCGGCGCGGATGGCCTCGGCGCTGTCGGCCAGTACCTTGGCGCCGCGATCCTTGCCTGCGGGCGTGCCGGTCGTCATGACCATGTGCCTGACGCCATCCAACAGCACAGCGGCGCGGGCGACCTCGGCCAGTTGCGCAGGGCTTTTGTGGGCAATCGTGCGGCCCGCGGCAAGGCTTTGGCCAATCGCACAAAACTTGCAGGTTTTCTTGCGGCTTTCATAGCGGATACAGGTCTGCAACACCGTGGTCGCCAGCACGTCCTTGGCATGCAATTGCGCGATATGGCCGTAAGGGACACCCTCTGCCGTCGACAGGTCAAGGAACTTTGCCCGTTGCGGGAACTGCACGTCGGCAAAGAACGCGCCGTCCTTGAGCACACGTGCATTGCCCGCCGCATCGGGCGCTTCGACCAGATAGGGCGAGTCAAAGGCCGTCGCGGTATGCACCGGGATCATCACGGTCAGACCCCCGATGGTGATCGCCTTGTGATCGGTCGGACCCGCACCGCCACGGCGACTGTCGGCGCCCGCATGCGGATCGACCAGCCGCATGCCGCGGGTCTGCAGGTCGTTGATCAGATCGCCGGTTGTTGCTTGCATATCAATCCTCCAATGGGATCGGCTGAAATTGGGGGCCGGTTGCCGTAACGTGCCGTGTCGGCGTCAGGTCGGTGTTGTGCTGCAACGAAAGCAGCTCTGGCCGCGCGTAATGGCCCACGGAATCCATCATTCGCTTGCGCTTGGTCACCAGCGCCATGTCCAGATCACCGTATAGAATGCCTTCGCCACTGGTCAGTGGTGGCACGACGTGACGGCCTTCGGGGGTGACCATGCAGGTCATGCAGCCGCCGCGCAGGGCCGTTTGCAGGTCGGGGTCCGGTGTGATGCTTTCGATCTGGTCATCAGTCAGCCAGCCCGTGGCATTCACGACAAAACAGCCGGATTCAAGGGCGTGGTGGCGTAGCGTGACTTCGATCTGTTCCGCGAATACCGGACCTACGAGCGATCCGGGAAATTGCGCGACATGAATTTCCTCATGCTGTGTCATCAGCGCATAGCGGGCAAGCGGATTGTAATGTTCCCAGCACGCCAAGGCACCGACACGACCGACACTTGTGTCAACAACCTGCAGACCGGCACCGTCGCCTTGGCCCCAGACCATCCGTTCGTGATAGGTCGGCGTGATCTTGCGCCGCTTCAGCAAAAGCGTGCCGTCGCTGTCGAAAATCAGCTGCGCATTGTACAAAGACCCGTGGTCGCGTTCATTCACGCCAAGCACTACGACGACACCATGGTGGGCGCAGCGTTCGGCGACGCGGCGGGTGGCGTCAGACGGGACCGTGACAGACTGATCGTAGAGGTGAAGATGCGGCTTGCCCTGTTTGCAGGGGGGCAGCACGAATGAAAAATAGGGATAGAATGGCACGAAGGTTTCGGGAAAGACGATCAGGTCGGCCCCGTTTCCCGCAGCCTCGTCGATCGCGTCAAGAACGCGCGCCAATGTCTTGTCGCGACTGGTCAGATCCGGTGCGATCTGGACGGCTGCCGCCTTTACGCTGCGTGACATGGCATTTCTCCCAAAGGGGTCAGCCGGGACGCCAGACGCCCCGGCGCGGCGTGACTAAAGCGTCCAGGTATCGACGATCACCGCATTGTCGCGGACATGCAGCAGCTTGAGGTCCAACACATCCTGCGGCGCGATCGGGATGATGCCGGGCAGCAGCGACGCTTCGCCGTGGCCATAAAGCGCCTGCAAGGCAAAACGGCAGGCATAGATCTTGCTGCCCTCGGCCATGAACTTTTTGAGGTTATCGGCAAAGTTCTGGTGCCCCGGAAACGCCGCATCGCCCAGTGTCGGAAATCCGCGCTGGATACCAAGCGTGACACCCGGCCCGTACAGCAGGATGGATGTCTCGAACCCCTTGCGGGCCAGACGGATGGCGTTCAGCATATTCACCAAGCCGATCGAGCCTTCGAAGGCGACGGTGTGGAAAGTCACCAGCGCCTTCTGGCCCGGCTCTGCCTTCACATCTTCAAAGACCTTGTCTTCGTAATCGACGAAAAAGTCGCCGTCCTTGTGTTTTTCTTGCGTGACTGCAGGCATATCAGGCTCCCCTTGGGTTGGTCGGCCGTGACTGGCCGTGATGCCTCATCACCCTGCCGCACGGTCTAAAATCCAATCAATATTTGATTCAATTATGCATACAATAATCGCGTCAAACGCAGGGGCACTGCGTTTTATTTGGCAGAACTGACCAATCTTCCGTCTTTGTAAAAAGAAAAAATGCGCAATTGCCGCAAAATCCATACAAAACGCTTCAATTACTGATCTCCGCGCGATAGCGTTTCACGATGAAGGACTGGACACCGATTCTGCGCGCCGACGGGCCCGCCCGCTATCTCCAGCTTGCCGATGCAATCGCAGAGGCGATCGCAAATGGCACCCTGCGCGACGGCGTCCGCCTGCCGCCGCAGCGCAAGCTTGCTGACAGGTTGGGGATCGACTTTACAACCGTGTCGCGTGGCTATGTCGAGGCGCGGGACCGCGGCCTTGTGAACAGCCACGTCGGGCGCGGGACCTTTGCAATCGGGACCAAACGCCAAGACCCCCAGCGCGAACATCGTCGACAGGCCGATGTCGATCTGACGATGAACCTGCCGCCGGAGCCAAGCGAACCCGCTCTTCTGGAGCGGATGGAAGCGGGCGTGCAGACGGTCACTGCCAATCTGATCGACTTGCTGCGATACCAATCATCCACAGGAAGCCAGATCGACAAAGAAGCGGCATCGACATGGCTGTCGCTGCGCGGCCTTGTCCCGTCGCTTGACCGGGTTGCCGTGACGCCCGGTGCGCATCCGACGATCCTTGCGATCCTCATGAGCCTGACGCAGCCCGGCGATGTCGTGTTATGCGAGGATGTGACCTATCCGGGAATACGCAGTATCTGCGCGCGACTCAGGCTGCGTTTGGTCGGGCTTCGCGGTGACGCGGATGGGATTGATACAGCCGTGCTCGATGCGGCGATCCGCGAGCATCGGCCAAAGGCGCTTTATCTGAACCCGACGCTGAACAACCCCACGACGCGCACGATCTCTCTTGCGCGGCGGCAGGCCATCGCCGATGTGATTACCGCGCATCGGTTGCCACTGATCGAGGACGACGCCTACGGTTTCATTCCGCCACACCCCCCGGCACCACTGGCCAATTTCGCGCCTGATCTGGTCTGGCATATCGGCGGGCTTGCCAAATGTATCGGTGCGGGGTTGCGGCTTGCCTATACTGTCGCGCCCAACAGTCACGCGGCCCGTGAACTGGCGCATCAGATCAAGATCATCTCTGTCATGCCGTCACCTTTGATGATGGCGCTTGCGACGCGCTGGATCATCGACGGCACGGCGGACGGCATCCGCCGCTTTGTCCGCGACGAAAGTCAGGCACGTCAGTCCATCGCGGCTCAGGCGCTGAGCGCGTTCCGTTTTGAAGCTGCCCCGCATGCCTTCAATATCTGGCTGCATTTGCCGGATGGTGTGACGCGGGCCGAAATCATCGGGCGCATGGCGGGCACCGGATTGGGGATCATGCCGTCAGATGCTTTTACCGTTTCTTGCGAGCCCACGGAATCGATCCGGGTCTGTCTTGGGGGCCAGATTCAGCGGACGCAGTTGCGCGATGCCATCGGCCTTCTTGCCTATATCATGTCGGCCGCGGACTAACGCTTGCAGCCGCATGTTTGACAGCACCTTTCGATCGTGATCACCGTATGACCGCGCTGATGTGAAATCCGGGGCAGGGAAGGCTCCGTTTCTTGTCCAGGCCAGCGGGCCTGTCCGGCGCCCGTCGCTGCCAGAAAGTGGCCATCGTCGCGGCTTGTCGTGCGGTCGCCGCCGATGTAATCCGGCACAGCGCCGATTGGCACGCGTGTCAATCATGCGCCGACTGGCTGTGGTCGTCTGGTCCAGGATACGTCCCGATCCGGACCTAGTCGCCGATCCTTTCCCATCGTTCATTGCCCCGCACCCGGCAGCCATCCGGGCTGATCCCCATCATCGCGGTTGCCACGTCGGGCAGAATGATTTCGATCGTGCGGTCGAAAAGGATCAAATCTGGACTTGCCACGGTCAATTCCATCAGCAGGCGCGAACCGCCGCTTTGCCCCTGAGGGATTTGCGCAAAGGCCCCGGGCATCGCTTCGGTGATCCAGGTGTTTGGCCCCACCTCGACCCACGCGCTTCGCAAGGACTGGGTCATTTCAAGCGCGTTCGGATCGAAGGGCCGCGAAAAGGACATCCGTCTGGTATCGCCCTCCATCCCCGGCAAAGCACCTGGCGAGACGGGAAAAGCCTGCGCCATCATCGCCGGGCAACCTTCCATACGTGTCGGCCCGACCGTTGCCTTCCACAGCCCGTCGCGCGGGGTCAAGACAGCGCCATCGGGATCAATTTCCAACCCCTCTTCGGGGGTAAAAACCAGATCATCGGGGGGCGGCGCGACGATCAGTCCTTCGTCTTCGGTAAAGGTGATCGGGTCCTGCATATCGGGGTCACATGCGGCCGGGCCGTTATAGATCCAGTTTCCGTCCGACCCAACAAGGGCCGAAATCGCTTCGGCAGAGCTTTCGTACCATGAGAGGTTGAAGCCCGGGATCGCAACAAGAATGGCAGTGTCAGAGGGGCGGCTCGCCGTCAACTCCGCCCCCAGAATCTCGCGGGTTTGATCTGCCGCGATGGAGGTGAAGCGCAGCCCATCATTTTCATAGCTGGCAACCAGCGGGCCGCAGAGGTCCTGAGCAAAAGCTGACGATCCCGCAGTGGCGATGGCGAACGCCGCAAGGCGTTGAAATGGTGTCTGCATGGTCAATTTCCTTGTCCGGTTCTGATCCGCTCAAGCAGGGCGCCCACGCTTTCGGGTGTCATCATCGTGCCCTGGGGTGGAACAACGCTCTGATAGGCGGCCAAGGCCGCCTCGGCCTCGGCGATACCGCCGCGTGTCAGGGTCCGCGCGATCACGTCCATCTCGGAACCGGCGATATAGGGGGTGAATTCGCACAACGGTCCGGCGCGGGTGTCGATGCACGCCTCGCCGCCTGGCTGATTAAGGCCGATGCGTTTGACATTGCCGGCCGGATCGACATCGGTGAACCATGTGGCGATGGAGGTGTCGGGCTGCCGCACAGCCACCTCGACCGTCCAGCCCGAGGGCATGGCCCCAGCCAGTTGCACGTCCGGCTGCGCAAAAGCGCAGGGCGCATCAAGCGGGCAGCGTTTCAAGACCGGACCGGGTGTATAGCCATGGCTGATGATCGCCCCCGGCATTGCGTCACTGCCGCCGTGAACGGCACCCTGTGCCGCACCCAAAAGACCGGCCATTGCGGCGGCCGCAGCGGGATCTTCTTGCGCGAGCGTCCCGATAATGGCGGCCAAGGCGTCCTGTGGGTCAGCAGCCGGCGCGGCGCGCACCGCGGGGCGGGTCAAGAACAGTTTGTCGACGATCAAGTCGAAGGCAGCCTGCGTCGATGGCGCGCCTGCTGTCGTCAGACAGGCAAGCCCATACCGAAATTCAGTGCATGGGCCGCGATCTGGCGACCAGTCCAGCGGGTTGATGGCAATCACATCCGGCACTTCCATCGGGCTGTAGAAGGTCAGTCGTGCCATATCCAGCGTGCTGCCCGGCGGCGCTGGTTCCAGCACCGGGATATCGGTGAACCAGCGCGCAGGGATGACCAGCGCAATGCCCGTCGGCTCATCGACGATGATGCAGGGGAAACCATCCTGCGCGCAGGTATAGCCGATCAGCGCGGGTGGCAAAACGGCATCCGGCCCGTGGGTCATGTCGATCTCGACCGTCGACATCGCCGGCGACGTCCAGCGCAGGGTCTGGGACAGCACGGCAGCGACCTGTGCGACGGTCGGGTCGGCGCTTTCAAAATAACACAACTGCCCCATCGATAAATCCATGCAAGGACCGTTCATCGTGGTCCACTGATGCGGGTTCAGTGCAATTGTTTCGGTCTGCCCGTTGCTGTCGGACATGAAATTCACCCGCGGCGCGCCCGGCTGACCACCAGCGACAGCGGATTCCAATGTCGGCAGGTCCGTGAACCAGCCCTGCGGCAGGGCAAAGTTCAGCCCCGTCGTGGCATCCTCGATCAGACAGATCGCCTGATCGCAGCGATAGCCGACATCGTCGTTCATCGCGACGTCATCGGCGTCATCCGCAGCAACAGCCGTCACCTGCGCGGTTGGTCCCAGACGGGCCAGATCAGCCATCACACCTGAAACGCAACACTCGCTTTGGCGCGCCTCGCCGCTGGCATATTTCGTCCAGCACATGGCTTGCGGGCCCTGAAGACCTGCTTTGACAAAGGTCCAGGCCGCGCAATTCGGGTCTGCCGCACACAGCGCATCGCAAAAGCGGGGGTCTGGTTGGTCCAGCGGGGTCGCGGCGATATCAAATCCGCCCCGATCAGAGTTTTGTTCATAACCCGCGACACGGGATCCAGCGCTCTGTGGTCCAGGTGGAAGCGATGCCTCCTCTTGAAAGTCCAGCAATGTGCCAACGGTCAGGGGCAGGCGGGCTGCAACATTTGTGGCGGCATCAAGCTCTGAAAAGACATAGACCACCTCGTATGCGCCAGCCTCTTCAGGGGCGATCAGCGGCTTGGCCGGGCCATATCGATTGTCAAAGAAATCCTGCAAGTTGACGCTGTGATCCCAAGAGACGAGCGCGCCATCGCGCCAGACCTCAAGGCGGTCATTGCTCCCCATGCCGCCCGTAATCGTGACCGGGATCTGTGCGCCGGGTGCCACCGCAGGCGGTGCGACCAGCGTCACCTCCGGGCGGTCCACGAATGTGACGACAAGTGTTTTCATCGCCTCTTCGATCGGCAAGGCTGCGTTGCGGGAAAAGGCCACGAGGTAGTCTCCGGGCACCGGCGGGTGCTGGAAGGCGCCGACATGCCCTCCAACGCGGCTGTCTTGTGTTGAATAGGTATAGCGCCGGTCGGTTGTCGTCGTCGCATCAAGTGGTAGCAGCGAAAAGATGAAGTCACCGCCGCCTGTCGCCAGCCCTTCCTGCAAGACACGGTAGGGTATCAATGCGTTGATCCCCGCACGAAAGGCGCCCGTTGGGGGCGGCATGTCCAGTGTCGGCAGCAAGCCCCGGAACGGCACGTAAATGGTGCGATTGTCATCGGCCAAAACGGTGATGTCCAACTGGCCACCGCCCAATTCACCCGCATCCGCGATGATGGTCCAATCGCCTTCGCGCAACAGAACGGGCAAGGCTGCCGCTTGGGCGAAATCAAGGATGCCGAAGTCCTGCACATTCCCTGTCGCCGCGTTTTCGGCACGGATTGCAACCTGATCCGGACGACCCGCAATATCGGCGCGGATCGTGACATTCATCAGCGCCTGACCTGCGGGCAAGGATTCAACGATGACCGGAGCGGTCGTGCGGACCAAGGCATCAGCCAGTTCCGCCCCGGACTGGGTGGACAGCAAGAGGCCACCCGTCTGGTCTGCGATGCAGGAAATCTGCGCGATCTCTCCTTCGGTCAGGCCAAAGCCAACGACATGAGCGCGCACCGGAATACCGTTCGCGGCCAATTCCGCAGCGACGGCACAGACATCGCCGCCACAGGTTTCCAGCCCGTCTGTGACCAGCACAATATCAGCCTCTTCGCTCGTCGCCGGAATCTGCGAGGCCGCAAGGCGCAAGGCATCGGCAAGCGGCGTCTTGCCGCGTGGGTTCAGCGCCCTTAATCGCGCACCAAGCGTGGCGCCATCCTGCGTTGCCACGTTGGCCAGCACCTCGATATCCGCGCAATCACCTTTGCGGTTGTGGCCGTATGCGATCACGCCAAGGGGCTGTGCGGGGTCGCGGGCGGACAGGAAGTCGGCCAAGACATCACGCGCCACCTCGATCCGCGATTTTCCGCCATCCAACTGCGCCCACATCGACCCGGATGCGTCAAGTATCAGAATACTCGCCCGGTCCTGTGCCCAAGAGGCAATTGGTGAAATGACCCAGATGGTCAGGAAAAAGGCATATAGGGCAGATCGCATTTTCAATTCCTTGCGAAGGCAGCCCGGTCGGGCACCTGAAAGTCAAACGAGCTTGAAAAATCTGGTGTATCCGCGTTGAATGATAGCTATGGTTTTCCATAGGGGGTCTGATGAAATCGGATGACATCTATCACCTAATCGCCTCGGGGGCCGACCCGGAAACCTGTTGGACCGCCACAAGCGAATACCTGAAAGCGCATGGTTTCGACAAAATCATCTACCTCCGGCTTGATCCGCAGGGCCTGGCCCCGACCATCCGCACCACGATGCCGAAAGCATTTCAGCAATTCTACGACAAGAATGGCTATCAGCAGGATGACCCTTTTCTGGTCTATTGCCTCAAATCGCGGTAGCCCATAAAAACTGGGCAGTCATATCTCGACGCTTATCACTATCTGACGCCGCGCCAGAAAGGCCTGATCGAAGCGGCAGGAGATGTTGGTTTCAACGCCGGCTTTTCTCTTGTGACACGATTCCCCTCGGTGAAAGGCGCAGAGGCCTGGAACCTTGGATCAAGCCTGAGCGGAAATGAGGTAGAAGCGATTCACGCCAGCTATTTTGCCGACATCCGAGGGTTGCTGTTCGCGCTCAGCGATCGTTTGGTCCCGAACGGGCTGATCAAGATGCTAAGCCCGCGTGAAATCGAATGTCTCGACCTTTTGTCAGCCGGATTACGGATCAAGGCCATCGCGGAGGAATTGGACATCAAGCCGGTCACGGTTGATCTGCATCTGGCAAATGCCCGAAGAAAGCTGGACGCGCCGACGACCAAATATCTGTTGAAAAAGTATTGGGACGCAACGGCAGGCAGTGGAACCGCAACTTATCCATCCCGGAATGTGACCTTGCAGTCCCAACACCATAGCGTGCCAGCGGATCATCGGGTCAAGAACCGACAATAGACAAAGCCGCTGCAGCCTCGCGCGATGTCAGCGGGTTGGTTGAGAGTTGATTTCACGAAAATGGCGACATGATTTCCATGATCGCCCGCGTTTGCAGCCGTCTTTGGGGGTCTCGGCCTGCCGACGGCCGACCACGGCGCAGTCGTTTGCAAATCTCTGGACCGGCCTCATCGGCACCTTGCGGGGTGCGTCTGCACGCGCAGCAAGGCGTGCTTTGCGCAGGCCGTTTCGCGCCCGTCCCCCGGGGCTGATGCCGCGATCACCGTGGCTTTGTCGCTGGCGACTACCAACTGGTAGTGGTCTTGCCGCTGTCAATCAGTGATCAGGTTTTCGCGATGCCCACTTTGGGCGCCTCTGAAAACAGGAACTGAAATGAAAAAGATGATAACGAGTTGTGCGATCGCAACCCTTGGGTTCAACGCATTTCCTGCCTTTGCCGGCGGTCTGGCCGAACCTGTCATGGAACAGGCGCCGGTTGTGCCGGCGACGCCGCTACCCGTTCGTTCAGCAAGCGGATGGGACGGATTGTACGTTGGCGGTCAGGTTGGCAATGTGACGATTGAGACGTCGATCAGGATCGGTGACGTGTCTCCGCTAAGCGATACGCCGAATGAACTTGCGGATTATGACATCGACGGTAGCGGGTACGGGCTGCACATCGGCTATATGCACGGCGTCGGCAGATTGGTTCTGGGTGGTGAGGTCGACTATGATGTGATCACACTCGACGAAGGAACGAGCACATTTGACGGCACGACGGCAACAATTCCAGTCGACACAGACGGATCGATCCTGCGGCTGAAGGCGCGCGCCGGTTACGATGCTGGGCGCTTGCTGCCCTATGCGACCGCCGGACTTGCAAGACTTGAATTGGAATCGGAAGACACCGACGGTACGTTCTTTGGCGCTGGTATCGCCTTCAAGGCAACCGAAAGCATTCTGGTCGGCGGTGAAATTCTGCGCCATCAATTCGATGACAGTTTCGATACGTCCGTCGATATCGACGCCACGACGATGTCGCTCAGAGCTTCGTACAGGTTTTAAACGATACCACTTGGACCGGCATCCTGTCTGATCAGTGTTCCTGATGCCGGTCTGCCCGCAACACCGATCGACAGATCATACTTGGGCGGGCACGATACAATGCCGTTGAACCTGAGAGAAAACGCTTGCAGAAATCTGATCGGTACAGCGTTCCACGATGCCGCCATGCGTTTGCCGTGCTGCAATTGATTGGGTCAGATGGCCGTAATCTCTCTGACGGCCGACGGGCATCGTTGGGCAGACGGATGCAAGACCCTTTGATGATGGGTTCTGAAGGCCTTTGGCCGGGTCGTTTTCTCGGCCGTCTTCACATATTGACCCGCCAATATGCGCGGATGGGTCGTGATTGTGTGTTTGCGGTGGCTGTCTCGGTTGCGCCCATAAAAGCGGGGCCTTGCTTAGGCAGGACGTGAGGCATGACGCTCGACCAAGAAACTTGTTGCACCGTGGATTAAAGCCGAGGCGAAAATCGTATAGGCGACCAGTGCCCAGAGTGGGTCCTCATTCACGAATTCCATATGTCCGGTCGCATAGCCCACGTAATAGATCGAACCGATCCCGCGCACGCCGAAAAAGCTGACGATCAGTCGATCACCCGGTGGTAAACCCGTCCGCCACAAAGACAGCCAGCCCACCAAAGGCCGGACGATCAGGATAAGCCCAAAGCCGATCAACGTGTGTCGCCAATCCAGCGCAGGCCAAAGTGCCGGCAACACGCCTCCCAACAGCAACAGCAGAAAAACGGTCAGAACGTGTTCGATTGCTTCACTGAACGCGTGAAGGCGTTTGTGGAAATGGTGTTGCTTTTGCACACGGCGGCACGCCAGACCGGCCATGAAAACACCGATGAAGCCGTATCCTTCGACAAGTTCGACCAACCCGTAGCACAACAGGACCGCCCCCAGAGCAAGGACACCTGGGCCACTTTTCTCGATCGCGGCGCTTCCCCACGACGAAAAAAGACTGCGCCCCAACAACCAGCCAATGAAAGCACCAACCAGCGCGCCCACGACGATGCGGTAGATCAAGTCGCGCGTGAACCATTCCGCGAACCAGACCGATGCATCCGACCCTTGTGCCGCGATGATCAGGCCAAGATAGACAAAAGGAAAGGCCAGGCCGTCATTCAGGCCGGCCTCAGCCGTGAGGGTGAAGCGCACCGGATGCTCGCGGCCCTCAAGCGGAGGACCAACCTGCACGTCGCCCGCCAGCACAGGATCAGTGGGCGACAAGACCGCACCCAACAGCACTGCGCCTGCCGCCGTCATGCCCGCCAGAGCCCATCCCAGTAGCGCAATCGCGACAATCGTCAGCGGCATCGCAATCACCAAAAGCCGCACTGTGGGTCGCCAGCGTTTCCAACTGCTGATGTCGTCGATTTGCAAACCTGTCGCGAACAAAACGATGATGACGACGATCTCGCTGGTGGTCTCCCACAGAGCGGGTGAGACGGTCGGATCAGGAATTGCCGGCATGCCGGGGATCAGGTTGAAGATCACCAGTCCCGCCAGCATCATGATCGCCGAGGATGAAGCCCCGCGTTTGAACAATATGCGCGGCAGCAGATGGGCAATGAATACCGCCGCGCCGACTGCCGCCATCAGCACATGCATCTGAGAAAAGCCAAAAAAGGGGTCAGGATTATTCATCGTCGCAAGGCGTCCTTTTGTTTATTGAGTGATCGCCAAACGATTCAGTTGGACGCTGATGTGGTGTGTCATTCTAGGTGCGGGGTCGTTGGCATTCCAGGGTATTCGGGTGTGACCATACCAGCGTCGGGTTCTGACCAACCCTATCGATCTGGAGGAGGCTCTGACCGCATGTTGCCAATCACGCAGGACATGCGAGGATCGCAGGCCCGACGACGTGATACTTGTTCGTTCCGTCTTGGGTATGCGATCCACATCCTGCACGCGTCCGGATCATGCTGGCCGACGCAGAGTGCTGCCAAGCCAGAAAGAGGTATCCGAGACAATCATCCGATCCGGCGGCGGGTGATACGCGACCAGACGCGCAGATCGTATAGAACCTTGATCGTCGCACCGATGACCAATGCACAGAGCAAGGTTTTTGACAGCGTTCCCATCGTGCCGTCTATCAGCATCGCATGAACCACGCTGCCCGCGACGCCGACAAGCGCAAGGACCGCATGTCCGAGACGCCACGTCTGTGGCCGTACCCGCAACCGCTGTCCGAAAGCTGCGAGCAACGCAGCAGCGAACAAGACCCACATCGCCGTCACGCCCCAAACCGCGAACGGTGTCGGTGAGGCGAAGAGCAGGGCGTCGACAACGTCGGGCGGGCTGGTCAGCCACAACCCCCCTACATGGATGATTATGGCCGCCACCAATGCAAAGCCGGTCCAGCGATGGACACGCTTGCCGAATGTCGTGGGCAGGCCCGGCAGATACCCTCCTGCCAGTAAGGGTTGCAAAAGCAAGATCACCAACGCGATCACGCCAGCAAACCCCGCCGCGATGTAAACGGGTGCGCGCCATGCGAGCAACGGACTGGTTGCCGCCACCGCAAGCGGTATGACGACAAAAAGCGCAAGGCAGACCCAGATCAGGATCGCGCGGACCGAAAATGTTGGGATCAGACCGGCTCCAGTACAAAATGCGCACTCAAGCTCGTATCGCCGGCGCTTGGCATGATCGGACGGAGAAAGACCGTCTTGAACTCTCCGCTGTCATACGCAAGGTGGCCGTGTGGCCGGCCAAAAGCGGGTACGATCTGTGGCATCTCAAGCCGGAATTCACCATTCTCATCGGTAAGTGTGGCGCCATGGCTGTGCGGATCGCGCTCGTGCCCTTCGGTTGTATGCGCCCAGATCTGCACGCGCTGGCCCGCCAAAGGTGCGCCGTCGCCCGCGCGACGCACGCTGCCCGTCATCCAGAAACCGCCGTTCCCAATGCGGTCGACGATCGGCGCTCCGGCGATATAGTTGTTGGCGCCCCCGCGCATCGTGGGTGTCGGCGCCAGGCCCTGCGCGCTCGCGGGCACAAGAAGCCCGGAGCCGCCTGTGACCAGCGTCGCGCCGAACACGGCACCGCTTGTCGCGAGAAATTTCCGACGGTTGGTTCTATTCTGTATCATTCCAAGTCTCCATCAACCTTATGGCTTCACCCGAAGGATCGGATACCCCAGCCAACAGAAAACACGTAATCATTGGGCGTCGCGCGGAACGACGATAGCGTAATATCTGGGATGAAGGGCACCCTCTGGAAGGCGACCCACTGTTTCGTGATGGGAATGCCAAGCCTTGTCCGTCAATTATGACAGATACGACAGGCGAAAACCGCCCTGCCGCCCAAGGCTCTGTCCGCATGCCGGAAATGACCGCTTGGACTGCTTGTGCAGTCGGCTTTGGTGTCCCGCACATCCGCGCGGTTCAAGATGATCTTCGATTGTCTGAGGTGGGCAGAGATAAGATATCATCGACCTTTGCCGTTGGGATGTCTTTCAACCACGCAGGGCACCCGATCGGGTTTGGCGCTGGTTTCCGACAGAAATTGGCACTAGGCAGGTCAGACGACGTCGATCCAGCGACTGAGGAGGCAATCATGCGGTTCTGGACCACCATCGGGCTGATCCTTGTTCTGTCCACGCTCGGGCTGACCTATGAAATCGCAGCAGGCCGTGTGCTGGCCCCGTTTTTCGGCACCTCGCTGCTGACTTGGACGACGGTGATCGCGACCATTTTGGCGGGCTTTTCGCTGGGCAACGCAGTCGGGGGCTTTGTGGCGGAACGCCCACGTGCCCGTGCAGTGGCCAACGTGCGCATGGCGCTTGTCATGACGGCGGTGCTGATGGCGCTGTCGCCCATGGTTCTTGCCTTTGTCTACGCATCCGGCGCCCGCGATACCGGCGGCATGCTGCTGGCCGTCTTTGTCACCTTTTTCCCGGCATCGGTGCTGGTCAGCTTGCCGTCGCCATTCCTTGCGAAGCTGGCCGTCGAGGCAAGACCGGGCAGGGAAGGATCGTCGCTTGGCCTGGTTCTTGCGGCAGGCTCGGTTGGTGCGATCTTCGGTGCGATCCTCGCCGGGTTCATCGCGCTTCCTCTGTTCGGATCGGTCACAACCTTTGCCGGTTGCGGCGCTGCGGCGCTTTTGTGTGTTCTTTTTATCCGAAACGGACCCTCTGAAGGTAACGGCGAAGACGACACGCCCACTGCGCAGGGTCCAGGATCGATTGTGTCAATTGCTCTGGCGACACTCGCTGTAGCGGCAAGCCTGACTGCGGGTTCGGTGTGTCGCTATGAATCCGGCCTGTCGTGCATCGACGTGGTGCGCCAGGGCGGGGTGGTGTATCTTATCGCCGACCGCACCCAACAGGCGGCGGAACGCACCGACCAGAACAACACAAGAAACGCAACGTCGGCCAACCTGGTGATGCCCTATGTCCAATGGATATGGGCGCGCATGGACCGCGATCTGGGACCGGCGCCGTCGGTGCTGTTTATTGGCGGCGGCGGCTACACATTGCCGACCAAATTGCTGGAGGCGCGCCCGATGGCGCGGGCCCTCGCAGTCGAGATCGACCCGCTTGTCACGCAAGTCGTGCGCCAACAGATGCCGTGGGCAAGTGCGATGATCGCACGGGCCGGTTATGACGCAAGTACGGATGATGCGCCGGGTGGCCGACTTGGCATCGTTCACGCCGATGGCAGGGTGTTTCTCAACGAAACGGATCTGCGTTTTGATGCGGTCGTGATGGATGCTTTTTCGTCCGGCTCTGTTCCGGCGCATCTAGCCACCCGCGAGACCTACGCGCGGGTCCAGGCGATTGTCGCGGGACCGGTCTACGTGAACCTGATTGATACCCCGGATGGACCTCTTGTGCGCGGATTGCACGCTATCTTGACCGATCTTTACCCGCATGTTGAAGCCGTTCAGGGGCCGGTCAGCGCGCGTGGTGTTGCCAATGTTCTTTTGGCGGCCTCTCAGGACCCGCTGTCCGTTGTTGATGCGCTACCTGACGGCTATCACATGATAGAGATCACGCCGGGCCAAGCGTTTACAGACGACCGCGGCTGGGTCGGCCATCGATAGGCGGCGGCGAAAGTCCGAAATCCTGTTGGAAACAGCGCCGGTTCAGGAGATCGGTATTTGCGCAAATATGCGTCGACAGGGGTCCGTAAACGCCGCGCGGTATGCGGACGGTCATCTGCAACATGAGCCGACCGGGCGCAACACAATGTAATTTATGAACGTCGAACAACAGTTTCTTTGCTGGCGGAGGAAACACGACTGCCGTCCAACCTTCTCTGGAGAGCTGACATGGTTCGAGCACAAACGAAAAGCACTTTTCGCTGACCGCACCCGGTCACCAAGAAGGTGACCGGGTGCGAGTAGGTTCAGGGCGCGCGCATCTCGGCATACTGGCCAGCTGTCCGCAAGGTCAGCGTGACCGGTGCATCGGTCCTGTTGCGCCAGAACCAGCCGTGGTTGCCGGTGAAGGCTGCCACCAATTCGCCTTCCTGTTCCGGAACGGCGCGGCCTTGTTCGTAGCTGATGCTCTGTCCGCCGCCGTCGGCATGGGTATCGTAGTTGACGACACCGCCGTTCGCGGACCAGGCGAAGCGGGCGACTTGGCCTTCCTCCATCACAAGCTTCACCTCGATCCCATCACCGGGGGCAAGAGTGTATCTGACTTCGTCACGCCATTCTGAAGCCGCAGGGGCGGCTTCGGTAGCCTCAGCTACTGCCGCCTCGACGGGGTCGGAGTCGGGGGTCAGGGCGACAGGGACTTCGGCGACCGGCGCGGGCTCCGGTGCAGATTCGGGCGCAGGAGCCGGTTCTGCTGTGCCGACGGGGGCACCGATCGCGGTGGCAAGGGTGGCAAGCTGGGCATCGATCCTGTCAAGGCGTTGCAGGACCTCCTCCGACACCACGGCGGCGGTCGGGATTGCGGGGGCCACGGCCGAAGCTGCGGCCGCTTGTGCATCGGCCTCTGCCTCGGCGGAGAGCTGTTGTTTGATCTCGCCCATCTCGGTCAGACCGGTCAGAGCGCCGACGCCAGTCGGGTCGATGCCGTATTCGGCGGGAAGCCAGAAGAGGACGAGGACTGCCCCTGCCGCCCCTGCCGCAATCAGGGTTGACCGGATCAGGCCGCCGGGGGTGGCGGGCACCGACTGGACATGTTGCGTTGCGGCTTGTGGCCGGGGTTCGGCACGCAGAGGGGCTTTCGGGGTGTCGAAACGGTTGGTCATGGGTCAGCCCTCCTTTCAGGCGACGAAATATCCGGTGATCTGCAAGCCCATCAGGGCAAAGCCAGCCACCATCATCAGGACATTTGCAGCGTAGGCTTGCCGCGCGAAGGCAGGCCGCGCTCGCCATTGGGTCATTGCTGTCAGGATCAGGGCGAGCGCCATCAACTGACCAAGCTCCACCCCCACGTTGAACGCAATGAGGTTGCCCAAGAGCCCGTCGGGTGAGATCTCGTAGCTTTGGATCTTGGTGGCGAGGCCGAAGCCATGCAGCAGACCGAAGATCAGCGTCGCCGCCTTGGTGTTGGGCTGCACCCCGAACCACAACCGAAACGCGCCAAGGTTATCCAGCGCCTTGTAGACCACCGAGAACGCGATGATCGCGTCGATGATGTAGGCGTTGATCGAGATGAACCACCAGACGCCTGCGATCATCGTGACCGAATGGCCAATGGCAAAGATGCTGACATAGGTGGCAATGTCCTTTGACCGGTACAGAAAGAAGATCACCCCGGCGAGGAACAGCAGGTGGTCATAGCCCGTCACCATGTGCTTGGCGCCGAGGTACATGAAGGCGATGGGGCGGAAACCCGTTACCTCTTGCACATAGCCTGCGTCGCCTTCGGTGACGTTATGGGCAAGGGCCGCACCTGCCAGAAGCAGGGAGGCAAGAAGGGTGCAGAGCGCAGCAAGGGCTGGCCATTGCACAGGTTGACGCAAAAGCGCCCGGAAGGTGGGTGTCATGTCATTGGTATCCTGACTGATGAAACTGTCTGACCGCCCGCTGACGCAGGCGGCGGCTCAGATCATCATCA
This sequence comes from Yoonia vestfoldensis DSM 16212, assembly GCF_000382265.1. Taxonomy (GTDB): domain Bacteria; phylum Pseudomonadota; class Alphaproteobacteria; order Rhodobacterales; family Rhodobacteraceae; genus Yoonia; species Yoonia vestfoldensis. The sequence goes on along the minus strand of NZ_KB907975.1, from coordinate 3,234 downwards.
GACGCGGTGGCCGTCGCGGGCCCTCGCGGATCGTGCCGTCGGCGACCATGCCTTCCGGTTGAAGGGTGCTCGTTGGTGGTGCATGGAACGCGGCTCCAGGCGATGCAAGAACAGCCGCGCTGACATGATCATGATCGCCAGAATCGTGGTGGCCGCTTGGCATGGGATGGGAATGGCCGTGCTCGGAATGATAGGCGCGGTGATCGGCCTCGGCCACCATAGCCCCGGGGCCATGCTTGACGGCCTCGATGGCGGGCGCTGCGGCAAGCGATAGCGCCATCACAATGGCCGCACACAGCGACAAAAGCCTGCCCCACCCTGCCAACTGCCTTTTCATGCCTTATCCTTCGGGGATGCACTCCCCTGTTCCTTGCTTGCCTCATCCCCCTAGGGGGGATAGGCTCGATATATGTCAAAACCTCATGTCCATGCAAGTCACGCCGCCATCGCCACCCGGCTCAAGCGCGCCGAAGGGCATCTGCGCCGCGTCATCGGCATGATCGAGGAAGGGCGGCCCTGCGTCGATCTGGCAACTCAGCTGCACGCCGTTGAACGCGCGGTGGCCGAGGCGAAGCGGGCATTGATCCATGACCATATCGACCACTGTGTCACGGTCGGGGGCGATCACGATCTGGCTGAGATCAAAGCCCTGACGAAGCTTCTCTGAGATGCTGAACACGCTCCGCAACCGCACTTTCCGCCATCTGTTCGCCGCACAGGTCATCGCCCTTTTGGGCACGGGCCTTGCCACTGTGGCGCTGGGTCTGCTGGCCTGGCAGCTGGCGGGTGAGAATGCCGGTCTGGTTCTGGGCACGGCCCTTGCAATCAAGATGATCGCCTATGTCACATTGGCCCCGATTGCCGCCGCCGTCGCCGAACGGTTGCCCCGCCGGGCGTTTCTGGTGGCGCTGGACCTGATCCGCGCAGGCGTCGTGCTGTTCCTGCCCTTCGTCGCCGAGGTCTGGCAGGTTTACGTTTTGATCTTTGTGCTACAAGCGGCCTCGGCCGGATTCACCCCAGCGTTTCAGGCGACGATCCCCGACGTGCTGCCTGACGAAAGGGACTATACCAACGCGCTGTCGCTGATGCGGCTGACTGAAGATCTGGAGCAATTGCTGTCGCCGATGCTGGCCGCCGCCCTGCTGACCATTGTCAGCTTTCCCATGCTGTTCGGCGGGACAGTCGCGGGATTTGTGCTGTCCGCGCTGCTGGTGGTCACGGTTGTTTTGCCAACGCGGGCACCGGGAGAGGCGGGCCAGTTCTGGGCCAGCACAACCAAGGGCATCCGAATATATCTGGCCACTCCGCGCCTGCGGGGGCTGATGGTGATGGAGCTGGCAGTCGCGGCGGCCGGGGCGATGATCTATGTGAACACGGTGGTTTTAGTACAGGCACGGTTCGGTCTTGGCGAATCGCAAGTGGCGCTGGCCTTTGCGGCCTTTGGCGCGGGGTCGATGCTCGCGGCTTTCCTGCTGCCACGTCTGTTGGAACGTCTGGCTGACCGCCCAGTGATGCTGGCCGGGGCCGGGTTGATGGTGGCGGGCGTGGCGACAACACCGCTGATGCCCGGACTGGGCGCGCTGATGGCGTTGTGGGCGGTGATCGGTTTTGGCTTTTCCCTTACGCAGACCCCCATCGGGCGTATCCTGAACCGCTCCGCCCGCCCCGCAGACAGACCCGCCGTCTTTGCTGCGCAGTTCGCGCTGTCGCATGCATGCTGGCTGATCACCTATCCGCTCGCAGGGTGGCTCGGTTCAGCGTTCGGGCTGGCGCAGGCCGCCATTGGGTTGGCTGCGGTAGGCGCGGCTGCAATGGTTGCCGTTTTCCGGCTCTGGCCCGCAGCGGACCCGGTAGAATTGGTCCACGACCACGCAGACCTAGCTCCCGATCATCCGCACCTCCGCGAAGGGCGTTACGGGGCACATCAGCATGCCGTAATGATCGATCCGCTGCATCCGCAGTGGCCGCGACGGACGGCCTGACCGGATCGGCGCCCCCAACCTCAAGCTGCTCGCGGCGCGAACAGGATAATTGCCGCCCCGATCAGGCAGATGGCAGCCCCGGTGACATCCCAACCATCAGGGCGCTGCCCCTCGACCATCCAAAGCCAGACCAGGGACGCCGCAATGTAGACTCCGCCGTAGGCGGCATAAGCCCGCCCGGCAGCATCAGTCGGGGCGAGCGTCAGCAGCCAAGCAAAGGCCGCAAGCGAGGCAAGACCGGGAACAAGCCATAGCGCCGAGGCACCAAGCCGCATCTAGGCCCAGACGGCAAAGCACCCAGCGATCTCGGCCGTTGCGGCAAGGGCATAGAGCGCCACCGTCGGGGCGGAACTCATCCAGCAACCTCGGTCAGGTGTCCGGTCGGGGCATGGTCCGCATGGCACTTCGCATGGTCGCCCAAAACCTCGATCACGCGGCAATCGGCAATCATACCACCTGCGCATTGGACCAGCATCCGCTCCAGCTCTGCCTTGAGTGCAGTCAGCCGCGCGATGCGCGCCTCGACTGCTGCAAGCTGCGCCGAGGCTATCGCATCTGCTGCGGCGCAAGACTGGTCGGGACGGTCGGACAAGCTGAGCAAATCGCGTATGGCATCGAGCGGGAACCCGAGTTCGCGAGCATTGCGGATGAAGGTCAGCCGCTCTTGCGCCTTTTGGCCGTAAAGCCGCTGATTGCCCGCGCTGCGTTCGGCCTCGGGCAGAAGGCCGATCTCTTCGTAGTAGCGGATGGTCGGCACCTTGACCCCCGCGGCATCGCTGATTTTTCCGATGGTCAGCATAGTTTGTCCTTGCACCTCTAGTTACTAGAGAGATTAGACAGATACCTGAACATTTACAATCGGTGCCAAGGCTCCGGAGGGAAAGGCTTGAAATGGCACAAAAATCAGAGGCCGAATCGCAGGAATGGACAGTCTCGGGGATGGATTGCGCGTCCTGTGCCGCCAAGATCAGGACGGCGGTCGAACGGCTGCCAGGGGTCAGCGTGTTGATTGTCACTGAGAACTGACCCGGCAGCAGCAGAAATTGTCATCGAGAATTGACCCATGTGCAACCTTACCCCGGCTTGAATCAGCTGGGAGCACTTGGAGTGATAGACATGGGATTTTTAAAAGTTATCCGGAAATGGGCGCTGCGTGACAAGATGCCCATTCGCGAGATCGCGCGGCGGACGGGCGTGTCTCGCAACACGATCAAGAAGTATTTGCGGGAGGGGATTGTTGAACCTGCGTTTC
>NZ_KB907974.1 GCF_000382265.1 Yoonia vestfoldensis DSM 16212 | reverse complement strand
CTGTATGAACGCACCAGCGTCATCATCACCACCAACCTGAGCTTCAGCGAATGGGCCAGCGTCTTTGGCGATGCCAAAATGACCACGGCACTGCTCGACCGTCTCACCCATCGCTGCCACATCCTCGAAACCGGCAATGACAGCTACCGCTTCAAGGCCAGCTCCGAAACAGCCAAGAAAAAGCGAAAGGAGACACCACCATTGACGCCATCATAATACGCAGATCATAACGACTGGGTGGGTCAGATCTCGATGAAAATGCCGGGTCAGTTCTCAGTGACAATCAACACGCAGGTGTCCTTGCACGACGATATGGCGGCGGCATTTGCGGCGATGAACGCTGCGGCAGCACAGGGCCGTGCGCTGATGCATCCGTTCGAGGCCGCGCATATGGTGCTGGGGTCCGCCACGTGCGGGCTGGAATATATGACACAGGCCCCTGATGTGGATACGTTTGTGGTCCCTGTTGGCGGTGGCGGGCTGATTTCCGGCATGGCCTGTGCGATCAAGCAGTTGCGCCCCGATGCGCAGGTGATCGGCGTCGAACCGTTTGGCGCCGACAGCATGGCCCGGTCGCTGGAACAGGGGGCGCCTGTGACGCTCGACAAGGTGGCGACGATTGCCGACAGTCTTGGGTCGCCTTTGGCACTGCCCTATACATTCGGTGTGACACAGGCTCATGTCGACCGGATCGTGCGGATCGACGATGCCGAGATGCTGCGTGCGATGGAGATTTACCAATCCACCCTTCGGATCATGGCGGAACCCGCCTGCGCCGCGTCACTGGCCGCGATCATGGGGCCGCTGCGCAATGATCTGGCGGGGCGGCGCGTGGGGATCATCGCCTGCGGATCGAATATCTCGCTTGCCCGCTATGCCACGCTGATCGCGGCGCTATAGCGCGTCTTGCAGGGCTTTTTCCAGCGTCGCCACATCTGGCGCACTGGTCACGAAGGCGAGGATATCATCGCCCGCGAACCCCTGGGCCACGACATGCTGCATCAACGCCAGCAGCGGGTCCCAAAACCCTTCGATGTTGAGCAGGATGATCGGTTTGCGGTGCAGGCCAAGCTGGCGCCATGTCAGGACCTCGAAGAATTCGTCAAGGCTGCCCGCACCGCCCGGCAAAACGACGACGGCATCGGCGTTCATGAACATGACCTTCTTGCGCTCGTGCATCGTCTCGGTCACGACGAAACTGTCGAGATCACGCTTGCCGACCTCCAGCGCCATCAGATGCGTCGGGATCACGCCAAACGTGCGCCCGCCTGCCTGTTGCACGGATTTGGCCACACGGCCCATCAGCCCGACATCGCCTGCACCATAGACCAGCCGCCAGTCGTGACGCGCGAGCATCTGCCCTGTCTCGGTGGCGGCTTGCGCATAGGCGGGGCTGCTCCCGTCGCGAGAGCCGCAATAAACACACACTGATCTTTGAAAATCGGACATCGCTACCCCTTTGATGCAGCTTGGCTTTGACCGCTCATAGCGGGGTTGCTAGAGTGTCTCAACTCTTTGGGCGGTTTTTCGCCATTGGGATACCGAAACGGGATGTGACGCGTGGACGATCGGAAAACTTCGCAGGTGGGCGCATGGTTACTTGGCGCTTTGGTGGCAGTCGTTCTGGGGGGGCTGTTGCTCTATTTCGCGCCGTCGCCGCGCGACGCGGCGCCCCAGGTCGCTGCGGTGCCGATCGCGCCAGACGTGACCGCGCCCGCCATCACAGCAGAGCCCGAACCCGAGGTCGCACCACGTCGCGTGCCGACCTTCGACACCTTCAGGCTTGACCCGGACGGGTCGATGGTCGTGGCGGGGCGTGCGGCACCGGGGCAAATCGTCGACCTGGTGCTCGCGGGTGAAGCCATCGCGCGGACGACCGCGGATGCCGGCGGCAGTTTCGTCATATTGTCGATGGCCGGTCCTGCCGATCAGCCGCGTCGTCTGTCGCTCCTGGCCGATCCTGACGGGGCGGCGGTGCCGTCCGACACAAGTTACATGGTCGCCCCGACAGCACCCATCATGACCGCAGATCTTACGGCACCCACGCAGATGGATGCGCAGGCCGATGCCGATCTGCCGGAGGTTGACCTCGCCGAGATCGCGCCGGTCGTGGCAGAGCCGGCCAGTCCACCGCTTGTCCTCGAGGCTGATGCGGATGGCGTGCGTATCGCCCAAGGGGCGGCCGCGCTGCCGACCCCCAATGTCGCACTTGACGCCATCACCTATGATCCGACGGGCGAGGTGCAGCTGGCTGGCCGCGCCACAGGCGATGGCGAGGTGCAGGTCTATCTGGACAACCGCCCCGTCACGACATCGCCGGTAACGCCGGGTGGCGACTGGCGGATCGACCTGCCGGATGTGGACACCGGCGTCTATACGCTGCGGATCGACGAGGTCGACAGCGCGGGCGAGGTCGTGTCGCGGATGGAAACGCCGTTCAAGCGCGAAGAAGCCGCCAGCGTCGCCGCCGTGATGGCAGAAGAAACCGGGCAGGACGGGTTCGAGGTCGCGGTGCGCACTGTGCAGCCCGGATCGACGCTTTGGGCCATCGCCGAGGAAACGCTGGGCGACGGCATTCTTTATGTGCAGGTGTTCGAGGCGAACAGTGATCTGATCCGCGACCCCAACCTGATTTATCCGGGCCAGATTTTCCGTATCCCTGCGATGTCGCAATAGCGCTCTGGCTCTGGTCAATCGACGGGCATCGGCCTAGTAACGGGTCATATCCCGGAGAAAGCCATGCGCCCGACCACCCATTCAGATGCAAATCCTGGCAACGACCGCGTACAGGGCTGGTCCGTCATCAAGCGGGTCATGCCCTATCTCTGGCCACAGGGGCAGGGCTGGGTCAAGCGGCGGGTCGTGGCGGCGATGGCGGTGCTGCTGCTGGCCAAGGTGATCGCGGTCGGCACGCCGATCCTTTACAAACAGGCGGTCGACGCGCTGGCCCCCGACGGGACATCGGCGGCGACCGTGCTGGGGCTGGGGGCGGTCGGGCTGACGCTGGCTTATGGGCTTGCGCGGCTGATGAACGTGGGGTTCCAGCAATTGCGCGACGTGATCTTCACCCGCGTCGGCCAGCGCGCACTGCGGCAACTGGCGCTGGAAACCTTCACCCATATCCACCGCCTGTCTTTGCGCTATCACATCACCCGCAAGACCGGCGGGCTGTCCCGCGTGATCGAACGCGGCGTCAAGGGCGTGGATTTCCTGCTGCGGTTCCTGTTGTTCTCGATGGGGCCTTTGGTGCTGGAGCTCGCGATGATTTCCATCGTGTTGTTTTTCCTTTTCGACGTCTGGTATCTGGCCGTCGTCGTCGGGACCATCGCACTTTATGTCTGGTTCACCTTTACCGTCACCGAATGGCGCGTGAAAATCCGCAAGGAAATGAACGATCAGGACACGGATGCGAACCAGAAAGCGATTGATTCTCTTCTGAATTTCGAGACCGTCAAATATTTCGGCGCTGAAAAATGGGAGGCCGACCGTTACGACCTCGCCATGGCGCAATATGAAGGGGCGGCGATCCGCACCAATTATTCGCTGGCCTTCCTGAACTTCGGCCAGTCGGTGCTGATCACCGGCGGGCTGGTGATCGTCATGGTCATGGCGGCCATCGGGGTGGAGCGTGGCGATCTGACCGTGGGCGATTTCGTCATGGTCAACGCCTATATGATCCAGATCACGATGCCGCTGAATTTTCTGGGCACCGTGTATCGCGAAATCCGGCAGGCGCTGATCGACATGGGCGATATGTTCGACCTGCTGGGCCAACCGGCCGAGGTGAATGACGCGCCCCATGCCAAACCGCTGGTCGTGACCGGCGGGCGTGTGACCCTGCGGGATGTGACCTTCGGCTATGACGCCGCGCGGGGGATATTGAAGGGGATCAACCTCGACGTCGCCCCCGGCCAGACGGTCGCCATCGTCGGCTCTTCGGGATCGGGCAAATCGACCATCGGGCGGCTGTTGTTCCGGTTCTATGACGTGACGGGCGGTGCCTTGCTGATCGACGGGCAGGATGTGCGCGACGTGACGCAGGACAGCCTGCACGCGCAGATCGGCGTGGTGCCGCAGGACACGGTGCTGTTCAATGACACGGTGCATTACAACATCGCCTATGGCCGCCCCGACGCGGGTGAGGACGACATCATCGCCGCCGCGAAAGCCGCCAAAATCCACGATTTCATCACCAGCCTGCCGGACGGCTATCAGACGACCGTGGGCGAGCGTGGGCTGAAACTCTCGGGCGGCGAAAAGCAGCGTGTGGGCATCGCGCGGACCTTGCTGAAGAACCCGCCGATCCTTTTGCTGGACGAGGCGACGAGTGCCCTTGATACAGAGACCGAGATGGAAATCCAGGCCGAGCTGAAGGCGATGGGCCAAGGCCGCACCGTCATCACCATCGCGCATAGGCTGTCCACGATCGCCGATGCCGACCTGATCGTGGTGCTGGAAAACGGCGTGATCGTCGAACAAGGCCGCCACGACGGGCTGCTAGCACAGGACGGACGGTACGCGCATCTGTGGAACCGGCAGGTGGAGGAAGAGGTGGTTTGAGAGGGGGTGCGCAGAATGCGCACGCTACGATAACCCCGTAGGGTGCGCATTTTGCGCACCCATGTCCTGCGTCACTCCGCCGCCTGCAACGGTGGCCTCACAGCGACAGGTGCCACGTCATCCTCGACCCAGATGAACTCCGGTGCCTTGATCCGGGCAGCCTGCCGTGACAGCGCCCAGTCGCGGGCGGCGCGGCTGCTGCGGCCCATCGACAGTTTCGCCATCAGCTGGGCTGCCCATTGCACATAGGTCACGAACCAGACGCGTGCCGCCAGCATCGAGGGCGTGAAGACAAGTGTCAGTAGCGTCGCGATGCCAAGACCAAAGACAACGGCAGTCGCGAGTTGTTTCCACCAAAGCGCTGTCGGGCTGTCGATCGAATAGCCGCCGTTCATGAAATCGAGGCTGAGACCGAACATCATCGGGGCAAGCCCTGCCATCGTCGTGATCGTGGTCAGCAGGACGGGGCGGATGCGGTCCTCTGCGGTGCGGGTGATCGCCTCGGTCTTGGGCATATAGCGGCTGTAGTCCTGATAGGTGTCGATCAGGATGATGTTGTTGTTCACCACGATCCCAGCCAATGCCACGATCCCCGTGCCGGTCATGATGATCGAAAACGCCTGATCCATGACCAGCATCCCGACCAATGACCCGGCGGTGGACATGACCACCGCCAGCAGCACCAGCACCGAATTGTAGATGCTGTTGAACTGCGCCAGCAGGATGATGAACATCAGCCCCAGCGCGCCTGCAAAGGCGGTCATGAGGAAGGCACCGGATTCGGCCTGTTCTTCCTGATCGCCGGTCCATTCCCACGCCACGCCTGCGGGCAGCGGGTTGTCGGCCAACCACTCGGTCAGAAGTGTGATGCGTTCATTGGGGTTGAGCGGGGTTTCCGTGATCGCCCCATCGGCCACCAACTGCTCAAAAGCGGCGGCGCTCGTGCCATCCAAAAGCGTCAGGTCGCCAAAGCGCGCCATGCCGGTCTGGTCGCGGTCGACGCGGGCGACGCCGACAGCCGTTCCATCCGCCAGCAGACTGGTCAGCCCGTCGGTTACCCCCGCCTTGACGTCGAAATAGCGTTGCTGGTCGATCCGGTCGATCTGCGCCAGCTTTGCAACCGGCGTGCGCGTGACGAAGTTTGACAGCGGCACCAGCCCTTCGTTGGTCCGAACGCCCAAAGTATCGAGCGTGGACAGGACGCGGTCCTCTTCGGGCAGGCGGACGCGGATCTCGATCTCTTCGTCGGAACTGTCGACGCGCATCGTGTCAAGCAGGATGCCCCTCGTCACAAGTTGCACCATCGCGCCGACACTGGCGACATCCGCGCCGAAACGGCCGGCGGTCGCGACATCGACGTCGATCTGCCAGTCGATGCCGGGCAGGGGCAGCGAATCCTCGATGGTGATCAGGCCGGGGGTCTGTTCGAACCGGGCGCGGGTGATCTGGGCGGCGGTGACCAGATCGTCCCAATTGTCGCCCTTCAGCCGCAGGTGTACGGGCTTGCCGGATGCCGGGCCGCGTGCCTGCGCGAGGATCTCTGTCTCGATGCCGGGGATCGTGTTCAGCTGTTCCTGCAATTGCGCCAGCACCAGATCACCGTCGAGTTCGGCGATCCCGGCGCGGTCTTCCCACGGGATCGTTTCAAGCTGGACCTGTCCGATCGTGTCGCGCGGCGTGCTGGCCCCGCTGGCGTCCGTGTTCAGCCCGCCGTCCCCGGCAAAGGAAAAGGCGGTGATCACGCCGGGGTGCGCCAGCACGATCTCTTCGGCTTGCCGGACCAGCGCGTCCTTTTCGGCCAATGACAGGTTGCCGCGTGCGCGCACATAGACGATGGCCTGTTCGGGTTCGGATTCCACAAAGAATTCGACCCCGTTATTGTTGGCCCCGTAATAGCCGAAGATGGAAATCACGGTAAAGATCACGGCCCCGATCGTCACCAGCGGCATGACCGGATTACCGACGATGAAATGCATGAACCTGCCAAAGATCGACCGCTGATAGCCTGCCTTGATCCGCTTGGCGGGTCGTTCGATGCGGGCCGCACCGATCGTGATCGACAAAAGGACCGCCCCACCCAGAAACAGGACGATCCCGGGCAAGGATGCGACAAAGCCACTGGTCTGCACTGCATCGCCAGACAGATAGGCAGGGTTCAGCACCAGCATCGCCCCGGTAAAGACCACCATGATCGCGGGCACGACCAGTGCGGCACAGACGACCCACGGCAACCGTGCGCGCAGCGCGTCCGAGGATTTGCCGAAAGCGCGGCTCATCCGGCCGGTCACGCCGCCCATGACGGGTAGATAGACCAAGGCCACGACCAGGGACGCGCACAGCACGAAGATCAGCGTCACAGGCAGCATGCCCATGAACTGCCCCGGCACCCCCGGCCAGAACAGCATCGGCAGGAACGCGCACAGAGTCGTTGCGGTGGAGGAAATGATCGGCCAGAACATCCGCTTGGCGGCTTCGGTATAGGCCGTCATCGGGCCGGTGCCTTCCTGAATGCGCTTGTCGGCATATTCGACGACGACGATGGCCCCGTCGACCAGCATCCCCACGGCAAGGATCAGGCCGAACATCACGATATTGGAAATCGTGATGTTCATGACCGCCAGCAGCGCGAAGCATAGGAGGAACGACGTCGGGATCGCGAAACCCACCAGCAGCGCGGACCGTGTGCCAAGCGCCGCCAGCACGACGATCATCACCAGCGCGATGGCGGTCAGGACCGACCCTTCCAGCTGGCTGACCATCGAGGCCACGTTGCGCGACTGGTCGTTCGACGTGCCGACATTGATCGCGGCCCGCAATTCGGGTGACCATGTGGCGCGTTCGGCCTCGACCGCATCGCGGACAAGGGCGGCGGTGTCGATCAGGTTGAACCCTTTGCGTTTGACCACCTGCAAGGCCACGGTATTGACCCCGTTGAACCGCGCGGTGCCGACGCGATCCTCGAACGTCAGGCGGATCGAGGCCAGATCACCCAAGGTCACGATCCGGTCGCCGTTGGTCTTGACCGGCAGGTTGTAGACATCCTGCGGGCTGTCAAAGGACGACGGGATTTTGACCGCGAATGTGCCTTGCGGCGTGTCCACTTCACCCGCGGCGATCAGCAGGTTGTTGTTGGTCACAACCCCGATCAACTCGCCCGCGGTCACGTTGTAGGTTTCCAGCCGCAGCGGGTCGATCAGCACTTCGAGCATTTCGTCGCGCTGGCCTGCAAGGCCTGCCTCGAGCACGGCGTCGATGCCTTCGATGCGGTCTTGCAGGCTTTTTGCGACGCGCAGCAGCGTGCGTTCGGGGACATCGCCTGTCAGGTTGACGATGATGATGGGGAATTCGGAAAAGTTGATCTCGGTGATGGAATACTGGTCGGCACCGGCGGGAAAGCTGGCCTCGGCGTTGTTCATGGCCGAGCGGATATCGGCGATGATCTTGGTCTTGTCCCAGCCGAATTCGAATTCGAGCGCCATGCCCGCGAACCCTTCGGCGGCGGTGGCGGTCATGGTTTTCAGGCCATCGAGATCAGAGAGTTCGGTTTCCATCGGGCGCACCAGCAGCGTTTCGCTGTCGGCGGCGGAAATGCCGGGGAAGGGGACAGAGACGAAAATCGCGGGGATTTCGATGTCAGGCTCGCCTTCCTTGGGCAGGCTGACATAGGCAGCCCCGCCCGCGATCAGCGACAGCGCGATGAAGGCCAGCACCATGCGGGCGCGCGAGGCGGCCCAATCGACGAGTCCGGTCATTCTGCCACCTCTTGATACGTTGGCACGATCGGCACGCCATCGACCACGAATTCCTGCCCCACGGTGATGATGTCCACCATATCAGGCAGCCCGGACACCCAGACACCTTCGGCTGTGTCACGCAGCAGGGTGACCGGCATGAATTGCGCGGTCATGTCAGGGGCCACGGTGCGCACGCCCAGCATGCCTTCGTCGTTGAGCGTCAGGGCGGATTGCGCGACCAGATGGGCGGACTGGCCGTCGGCTGCCACGATGATTTCGGCTGTCTGCCCGTCACTGATGATCAGATCCGGGTTGGGCACGGTCACTTCGACGCGGAAGGTGCGGGTGACGGGGTCGGCGCTGCGTGACAGGAACGTGACCTCGCCCACGACCTCTTGCCGCCCGGACAGCCGCCCGCCAGCCATGGCGCCGACCGTGACACGGCCCACATCCGCCTCGGGGACGAAACCGACCAGACGGATCGGGTCAAGCTGAATGATCGTCGCGCAAGGCGCGCCGGGCTGCATCAGTGACCCGATTTCGGCTGTATCGGTTTCCAGCAACCCTTCGAACGGGGCGGTGATGACCAGACGCGAAATCTCGCGCTCGGCGCTGGCGACGGCGGCTTGCGCCGATTCGATGCCCGCAAGCGCGGATGACACCGCCGTGCGTGCCCGCTGCACACCAGCGCTGGCCGATTCCATCGCGGCCTGCGCGCTGACGACGCGGGTTTCTGATGCGAACCCGTCCTGCGACAGCGCCCGTGCGGCGTTGAGGTTGATTTCCGCCTCGCGCACCCGCGCTTCGGCTTCGATGACGCCCGCCTCGGCCTCTGGCACGCGGCCCTGTGCCTCTGACAGGCGGGCGCGCGCCTCGGCAAGGGTGGCCTGTCGCGTGCCGGGGTCGAGCGTGCAAAGCGTATCGCCCGCGTTCACGAAACTGCCCTTGGGCAAGGGTTCAGAGACGACAAGGCCCGATGTTTCGGCCGCGACTGTCACCTCGCGCGCGGCGGCTGTCTGTCCGCGCAGCAACACCGCGCTGTCGATCGCCTGCGCCGCGGACCGCATTGCCACGACGCCCACACCCAGCGGGACCGGTGGCGGCGCATCAACCACCACAGCCGATGCTCCAACCGGCGCGTCAGACGTCGCGCCCGCGAAGGCCAGCAGCCGATCACGTTCGAAAACAACCGCGTAGAGAGAGGCGGACACGACCAAGGCCGCAAGCAGGGGAATCAATCGCATTTTTCGGCCTATCAGGGGGCAATCACGGATATCGCATCACGGTCTTATCAAGATACGCGCCATCGTCACCGCTGGATCACGTTATTAAACTAAACCACTCAGTTCAGATTATGCCGAAGCTGACCCCTGGGCAAGTGGGAAATTGGCGGTGATCTGCGGCAATCTGCGCTCTGCTCTTGTCCACGAGGCGGGCTTCACGATATGAACCCCGCAATGAGGATGCCGCATGCGGCGCGAAACGGGAGTCCGGGGTGAGCAATCCAGACAGCTTTATCGACGAAGTCACCGAGGAAATGCGCCGCGAAAAGCTGTTCGGCTACCTGCGCCGCTATGGCTGGATTGCGGTTCTGATCGTGTTGGGGATTGTCGGCGGCACGGCGTGGAATGAATACCGCCAGGCCCAGGACCGCGCGGCCGCAGAGGCGGCGGGCGATGCGCTGCTGGCGGCCCTTGCCGAAAATGACGAGGCTGCACGCGCGACTGCGATGTCGGGTGTCGCCGCAGAAGGCAACGCCGCGGTGATCGCCGCCTTGCTGACTGCATCGACGCAAGAAGAAGCGGGCGACATCGACGCCGCCGCCGCGACATTGGGTGCTGTAGCAAGCGATGCGGCGGCACCAGCGATCTACCGCGATCTGGCGGCGATCAAGGCCGCGATGCTGCCCGTCGGTGAAACGCCCGCGCGGCTTGCCGCACTGGAGGCGCTGGCCCAGCCCGGACAGCCGTTCCGGCTGCTGGCGCTGGAACAGATGGCCTATCTGACGCTGGAAACCGGCGACCAGCCGGGCGCTGTTGCGATCCTGCGCCAGATTGCCGAAGATGCCGCCGTGACCCGTGGCCTGTCAGAGCGCGTGCAGACCTTGCTGATTGCCTTGGGCGAAGATGCGACCGACGCCGCGCAAACCCAATAACCGGATTGGACCGACCATGACCTTGAGACCCTTGATCGGTGCCGCGCTTGTCCTGTCGGTTCTGGCGGCCTGTGGTGAAGAGCAGGTGATCCTGCCGGGCGAGCGTTTCGATATCCGCAACGAGGTGGCGATGGTCAACCAGACCCTGCCGATCGCGCTGCCGCAGGCACAGGTCAATGCTGACTGGACGCACCGCACGGCGAGTCCCGCGCATGCCGCCCTTGGCGCGGCCTTGCAGCCTGCGTTCGTCGCCGACATCGGCGAGGGTGACAGCCGCCGCGCGCGCATCACGGGCGAACCCGTGGTGGCGGGCGGCATTATCTACACGGTCGACGCTCGCGCCATGGTGACGGCGACATCTACGTCAGGCGCACGTCTGTGGTCCCGCAATCTGACACCTGCACGGTTCAACCCGGCAGCTGCCTCTGGCGGGGCTGTGTCGTTCGGGGGCGGACGTCTTTACGTCACGACGGGTTTTGGTGAAATTACCGCGCTGAACGCCGCGACAGGCGAGGTGATCTGGGACAAGAACCTGAACGCGCCGGTCAATGCCGCAGCGACGTTCAACGGCGATCTTGTCTATGTCGTGGCCCGCGACAGCACCGCTTGGGCACTCGATGCCGCGACCGGTCTGACGCGCTGGCAGCAGATCGGTACACCATCGCTGACGGCATTCTCGGGCAGCGCGCCTGTCGCTGTCAGCGGTGAAACCGTGGTGATCCCGTTTCCGTCGGGTGAAATTCTGGCGACCTTCCCGCAAGGTGGATTGCCGCGCTGGACCAATGTCGTGTCCGGCGATCGACTTGGTCGGGCGGTGAACCTTGTGAGCGATATCGCGGGCGCCCCCGTGATCGACGGCAACCGCGTCTATGCCGCGAGCGTTGGCGGACGCAGCGTTGCTTTCGACATCCGCGATGGCAGCCGTATCTGGACAGCCGGCGAAGGTGCCGTGGGTCCGATCTGGCCCGTGGGCGGGTCGGTGTTCATGGTCAACGACATCAGCGAACTGGTCCGGCTTGATGCTGCGAATGGCACGCCCATCTGGCGCGTGAAACTGCCCGATTTCGACGGCGAGAGCACGCGCCGGCAGCGCAGCGTGGTCGCGCATTTCGGCCCGGTGCTGGCAGGCGGGCGGTTGATCGTCGCCTCCTCGGACGGGCTGATCCGGCAGTTCGATCCCGCATCCGGCGCGCTGATCGGCACGGTGGCTTTGCCCGGCGGGGCGGCCTCGGCACCCGTCGTGGCGGGCCAGACTCTTTACGTCATCAGCAAAACAGGGCAACTGCACGCTTTCCGTTAGGCCCTGAATGGTGTAGCGGACGCATCTAGCGCGTCAGGAGCCGTAGACATGACCTTTACCCTTGCCATCGTGGGCCGCCCCAATGTGGGCAAATCCACCTTGTTTAACCGACTTGTCGGCAAGAAGTTGGCGTTGGTCGATGACCAGCCCGGCGTCACCCGCGACCTGCGCGAAGGCGAAGGGCGGCTGGCCGACCTGCGGTTCACCGTCATCGACAGCGCCGGTCTGGAAGAGGCGACCGATGACAGCCTGCAAGGCCGGATGCGCCGTTTGACCGAACGCGCGGTGGAAATGGCCGATGTCTGCCTGTTCATGATCGACGCGCGGGCAGGGGTTTTGCCCGCCGATCAGGTCTTTGCCGAAATCCTGCGCAAGAAGAACGCCAACGTCATCCTTGCCGCCAACAAGGGCGAAGGCCGCGCGGCTGATGCCACGATTCTTGAAGCCTATGCGCTGGGTCTGGGCGAGCCGATCCGCATTTCCGCCGAACATGGCGAAGGCATGGGCGAACTGATGGACGTCCTGCGCCCCATCGCCGAGCGGTTCGAGGAACGCGCCGCCCTCGACGCCCCCGAAATCGACGTCGACGTTGGCGAGGATGACGAGGATGCACCCCGCGTGCCGACCGCCGCGAAGCCTCTGCAGATCGCCGTCGTAGGTCGCCCCAACGCAGGTAAATCCACGCTCATCAACAAGATCATCGGTGAAGAACGGTTGCTGACCGGACCGGAGGCGGGGATCACCCGCGATGCCATTTCGGTGAAACAGGTCTGGGACGGCGTGCCGATGCGGATCTTCGACACCGCCGGGATGCGCCGCAAGGCGAAGATCCATGAAAAGCTGGAAAAACTGTCCGTCTCGGACGGCCTGCGCGCGGTGAAATTCGCGGAAGTCGTTGTGGTTCTGCTCGACGTGGAAATCCCGTTCGAACAGCAGGACCTGCGCATCGCCGATCTGGCCGAGCGTGAAGGCCGCGCCGTGGTGATCGCCGTCAACAAATGGGACACCGAGGACGACAAGCAGGACAAGCTGCGCGAATTGCGCGAAAGTTTCGAACGTCTGCTGCCGCAGCTGCGCGGCGCGCCTTTGGTCACGGTCTCGGCCAAGACGGGCAAGGGGCTGGATAAACTGCAACAGGCGATCATGCGCGCGCATGACGTCTGGAACCGCCGTGTCACGACCGCGCAACTGAACCGCTGGCTGACGGGGATGCTGGAACAGCACCCGCCGCCCGCGCCGGGTGGCAAGCGGATCAAGATGCGCTATGCCACGCAGGTCAAGACACGCCCGCCTGCATTCGTGGTGATGACATCGCATCCCGACCTGATGCCAGAAAGCTATAAACGCTATCTTGTCAACGGGTTGCGGGCTGACTTTGATATGCCGGGCACGCCGATCCGGCTTTACCTGCGCGATCAGGGCGACAAGAACCCCTACAAGGACAAGAAATCCTCGCAGCCGTCGCGCCTGTCAAAGCATCTCAAGAAATAGGGCGGCCCGTGGTGGTGATGGTCAGGATCGTCATCACCGCGATGCCAGCCCCCGCCAGCAAGCTGACGCCCAATTGATCGGTGCCATTGGCGATGATGATCGCGAAAAGCGCCCAGATCAGCGTCAACCCATAGCCCGGCGCGCCGCTGCGCAACTGTGTGAAGGCCGCGACGCCAAGGGCCGCGATGATGCCGACATAGGCCCATCCCAGCGCCCCCATCAGCACGCCATAGCCCGCCATCGTGCTGCCCAGCGACACGAACGCCGCCGCCGTCAGCCAGCCCGCATAGATCGAGACCGGCGCGCGCAGCCAGTAACGGTCGGCCTTGGGGGCCACCAGCACAGCGACGATCGCAGGCACCGCCATCGCAAAGATCAGCACCGTCGCCCAGATCGGGCTGGCGTTGGCGACCGCCAGCCACGGCGTACCCAGCGCAAGGCTGATCAGCAACGGCAGGCGCACGCGGTTCCACGCGGAGGCTCCGGGCCGTTTCCAGACACCGTAAATGGCGGAAACCAGCAGCCAGCCATAGATCAGCCCCCAGATCGAGAACGCATAGCCCGCAGGCTGGATCGGCGGGTCGATCTGCGGGATCGGCAGCTGATCCTCGCTGAACCCGCTGAACGGGCTGGTGAACAAGGGCGACGCAACGAAGGTCACGGTGAACAGAAGGGTCAGGTAGGCGCGGATGTGTTTCATGGCCGCAGTTTAGCAGGTCGGGATGGAATGGACAGATGTCTTGACTGCGGCGGGATCGCCTGACTTGCCGTTTTGCGATTTCCCGCGCAGATTAGGGCTGACGTAAGAAAGCAACTGATGGGTGTTTCAGGACGGCAACCTGCGATTGCACCCCATCGTCACGCGGTTGGTGGATGCGGAGACGCTAGAGAAGATGGGGGCTTCAACGCTCCAGAGATTTGAGGGAGACAGACATGGCTTGGGGAATGCATGAGCCGGGAAACTTCGGAGATTTTTTTCCTGATGGGGATTATGTTGGCATAAGAGAAACGTTGAAGCAATACTATGAAAGCTACATGCCTGATGATGAAAAGGCTGCAATGGGCATGCAGAATCGCCTATTGCTGTCCAAATTCTCTGCGAAGTACACGCGGGATCTGGGTCCAATGTCCGATATGGAATGCCCCAAAGAATTTCTGACTGAGAAGACCTATAAGTCACTAGGGTCGCTGATTATTACAACAAATAGGCTCTTGGCAGTTGATAAGTACTTCAAACAATTAATTGATGAACTTGAACCTGGAATCCACCAATTCTGGCCTATCAAAATCAGCATGCCGCGCAGCAAAGTCTACCCGGGGCAATACTACGGCCTGCGAATCGGCCAATTTCTTGATGCGTTTAACCCCGATCACAGCGACCCAAGCTGCTACACTGTCAGCGGCTATGAAAACTATCGTGGCATCGCACCTATCAAGAAAGCGATCACGGGGCTCGCGCTCTCAAAAGAAACAATTGGCGGTGCCCATCTCTGGCGCGAAAAAAAACTGACACAGCCAGACATTTTTCTCTCCGACACGCTTCAGTCGCGGGCGATGGATGCAGGCTTGCGGCTGCCCAAGCATTTCCAGATGAAGGAAGTTTGAAATGGCACAGGGGATCCAAGGACACGACATACTTCCCCTGTTTCTGAGTGACAGGATCGTCCAGGCGTTGAAGTCAGCGAAGCTCACGCGGCGATTGGGCCTGCGAAAGTGCCGCACCATCTAACGTAACTCATATCTTCTTGATCTCTGGGGGCAGCATGACGATTTTCAGTTCCACTACCAGGTTTGATATTCACCATATATTCCCCACTGAAATCTTTGACCTTCCGACTAAACAGGCGCTCGCGAGTATTTTTGCTGGTCAGGACACTAGGATTTTCCGAGAAGCGAGCAGTTAGTTGAACCAGAAAACTCTATGGCGAGTCTTGATTGTGACTTACTCGCTATAAGTGAATTGGTTTAACCTCTAAGCAATGATTTGTCCATTTACTTCTTTCGTTGAGGCAACGTTAGGCAGAGTGGGTTGGTAGAGAGAAAGGTGCAAATGCCCACTTGGATAGAACAAGCGCTATCGATTGGCAGCATTGGCCAAATCAGTCACATAAAGTTGCTGTGTCGGCTAGGGCTAGTTTTTGGGGCCCTTTCTCTTGCGGGTCCCGCAGCCGCCTATGACGGCGAAGGTGAAACACCTCCGCCGGACTACTATTGCCACAAAGAAGAACGCTATCTGACGGACGATGAGTTCCTTGAGCAGGCGTTTCAGTTTGAAGTCAGGACACGCCAGCTGCCGGACCCTTTTCGTTCAATGGGCATTGAAGGACTGCGTGCTTTGAATCCAGATTGCTGCTTCGTAGAGCGTGAAGATTATGAGCTTAATCAAGATCACCAAACCTTTTGGCGAAGACTACTCTGGCGAGAAATTGTATCGGTTGGAATTTCTTGGTCCTCAGAGGCAGATACACCTTGGCTAGAGCGGCCAAGAACATACTACCACATGAGCACCTGTGGTGTCGTTGAGAGTTATACCGGGACATTCATTGAGAGGTGACCTTAAACATGCTGTTTCAAATAGTATCCGTAGGATGGGTGCTCGCACCCATGCCTGTCCCTCACCGTAAGCCGGAAAGGACGTCATTCGGATTTTCGATCTCCATAAGATGTTATCTCAGCAGTCTTAGCGCCAAAACCACCACTGTCGGCACAAAGATAAAGCTCAGTAGCATTACAGCTGCATGAACCAATCCAATTTTCGCAATCTTTATGTGAGCTTCGCGAAGTGGATCGGATTTCTTTCTCAAATATGCAGGCAAAAGGGTAGCGAGGTTCAAGTTCAACTTTTGACCTGACTTGACCAACTCTCTATACTCGAGTTTCCTTTTATACCTCGAAAAAGAAAATATGACACTTACGACAGCTAAGATTATGCCAATTATCGCAAGTGCACCTCTCGTTTCATCAAGATTCATACCATTAAGCCATCCATTGCTAGGCGAACGTTACCGACCAATCGAAACAAAGAAAAATCAAAATAAACCATAACAAAACTTGTTCGATAATTGCCTGAGGTACCTGTATCAACAGGTCACCCATCATGCGAACAGTCGTTAATGCGTTATGTTTCTATCAGCAAACGTAGGATGGGTGCGCGCACCCACCCCATAAAATCACCCCAGCACCCCCTCCGCCGTGATCCGCGTCTTGCCGCCCAGATAGGGGTGCAGTGCTGCGGGCAGGTCGACGGAGCCGTCCTCTTGCTGGCCGTTTTCCACCACCGCGATCAGGGTGCGGCCCACGGCCAACCCCGATCCGTTCAGCGTGTGGACGAATTCGGGCTTGCCGCCGCCTGTGGGGCGGAACCGCGCATTCATGCGCCGCGCCTGATAATCGCCGCAGACAGACACCGAACTGATCTCGCGGTAGGTATTCTGGCCGGGCAGCCAGACCTCGATATCGTGGGTCTTGGTGGCACCGGCACCCATGTCGCCCGCGCAGAGCACGACGGTGCGATAGGGCAGGCCCAGCCGTTCCAGCACGGTCTGCGCACAGCGCGTCATGCGCTCGTGTTCGGCGGCACTTTGATCGGGCGTCGTGATGCTGACCATCTCGACCTTTTCGAACTGGTGCTGGCGCAGCATCCCCGATGTGTCGCGGCCCGCTGATCCGGCCTCGGACCGGAAACACAGCGTGTGGGCGACATGGCGGCGGGGCAGGGTGGATTCCTCCACCGTCTCGCCGTTGACGATATTGGTCAGCGTCACCTCGGCGGTGGGGATCAGCCACCAGCCATTGGTGGTCTGATAGCTGTCCTCGCCGAATTTGGGCAGCTGGCCGGTGCCATACATCATGTCCTCGCGGACCATGACGGGGGTGATCGTCTCGGTCAGGCCGTGTTCGTCGACATGCAGGTCGAGCATGAACTGCGCAAGTGCGCGGTGCAGGCGGGCGACAGCGCCCGAGAGCAGTACAAAGCGGCTGCCCGAGAGTTTGGCCGCAGTCTCGAAATCCATGCCGGGCTTGATGCCAGCGATCTCGTAATGCTCGACAGGGGCAAAGCTGAAATTGCGCGGCGCACCGTGGCGGCGGATTTCGACATTGTCGGCCTCGTCCTTGCCATCGGGGACGGACGGGTCGGGCAGGTTTGGCAGGGTGGCCAGCAGGTCGGTGAGCGCCTGATCTTTCGCTTTCGCCTCGTCGTTCATCGCGGCGATGCGGGCCTTGCTGTCGGCAATCAGGCCGCGCAGGCGGTCGAATTCCGCATCATCGCCACGCGCCTTGGCGGCACCCACGTCCTTGGAGGCCTTGTTCGCCTCGGCCTGTGCCGTCTCGGCAGCGAGGATAAGTTTGCGCCGCGCCTCGTCCAGCGCAAGGATATCGGCCGCGACAGGGGCCAGCCCGCGCCGGGACAAGGCCGCATCGAACGCATCGGGGGTGTCGCGGATGAGACGGATATCATGCATGGATCTGGTCCTCGGGTTGGTCGCTGGGACGCTCTATGCCGCAGAATGAGGGCGGGGGAAAGTGGGGAGCGGTGGCGAGGCGAGGGGCGAGATATCCGTTCGGAGTCCATAGCCGACCTTTGATGATGTATGCTACGAGACTGAATATGAAGAAATATGGCCGGACCTATCATCTGCCGATCTCACCCGGTGCCACCAGCGACGACAAAATCATGTCGTCGTTGGAAGCGCTGATGGTGCAAGACATTGTTGTCACTGAAAAGATGGACGGTGAGAACACGACCATTCATGCAGGCGGGACTCACGCGCGTAGCCCGGACAGTCGCTACCATCCTTCGCGAGACTGGCTCAAAGCGTTTGCGGCAGGTATTTCACCATCTCTGACAGAGGGCGAACGTATTGTCGGTGAGAACCTCTATGCTCGCCATTCGGTGGCCTATGATGCCTTGCCGTCCTATTTCCTTGGCTTTGCATGGATCGTCGGTGACGAAGTCCAGTCGTGGGATTTGACGCAGGCGCGTTTCAAGGACCTTGGCGTCCAACCTGTTCCGACGCTCTATCGAGGCCCTTACCGACCCAGTCTGTTTGACGACCTGACAGCGGCACTTGATCTGACTAGGCAAGAAGGGTTTGTCGCGCGAGACGCTAGTTCATTTGCAGAAGCCGACATGTCGATACGGATGGGAAAATATGTCAGGGAAGGGCATGTTGTATCAGAAACCCACTGGATGAAGTCTGCGCTAGTCCCAAATCGCCTCGCCCAATGATCACGAAAGCTGCGTCCCGCTTAGCTAATATCCAACGTTCAAAAGCCTCCGACATCCTTTCGTGGCCGTATGCCCGACCCAGCCGCCGGCGCGGCCGACGCGCGTCGCACCGCCCACAACATTTCCCGCAAAGCACTGGCCCCGACAGGCGTATGGATTGCATCCGCGCCCCCCTTGCCCCATATGCCACTCAACACCGGACCTGTGTTGCAAATCACCCTTGCAGCTTTTAGGTTCTGGCGACCGTCGGGCAGCTTGGCCCGCACCAACACAAGGGATGGAAAATGCGCGCTGCCGATCTGATTATGTTGCTGTTGATCTTCGGGATCATGTATTTCCTGCTGATCCGGCCTCAGCAAAAGCGGCTCAAGGAACATCAGGCGATGCTGGCCGCTTTGCGTCGGGGCGATCAGGTCGTCACGCAGGGCGGTGTCGTGGGCAAGATCGTCAAGGTCAAGGACGAGGTGGGCGAGATCGAAGTCGAGATCGCGTCCGGCGTCATCATCCGTGTCATGAAGCCGACTATCGTGTCGGTGCTCAACAAGACCGAGCCGACCAAAAGCTAACGTCGCCGAAAAGGCCGGAACATGCTGTCCATCTCCTATCCCAAGCAGATCATGATCTGGCTGACCGTCGTGGTTGGCCTGATGCTGGCGCTGCCCAACGGGTTTTATAACCGCGTCGAGACATCGAACGACGCGCGCGCGCTGATCGAGGCGGGCCAGACAAGTGCGACGCTGGAACAAGAGGCCGCCCTCTGGCCGTCGTTCCTGCCGTCCAGTCTGGTCAATCTGGGGCTGGATTTGCGCGGCGGTGCGCATCTGCTCGTCGAGGTCGCGGTGCAGGATGTGCATGCTTCCTTTCTTGAAGGGTTCTGGCCGCAGGTGCGTGACGTGCTTGCCGCCGAACGCGAGACTGTGGGTTTCGTCACCCGCGAGGAAGGGCCTGTCACCGAATTGCGCGTGCGGATTTCCGAACCGGCGGGCGCGAACCGTGCCTTTGAACTGGTGCGGGGCCTGGGCCGTCCGGTGACGTCCTTCACCGGAGCGGCGTCGTCCAATATCGACGTGCGCATCAACGGCACGCTGTTGACCGTGACGCTGAGCGAGGCGGAAATGTCCGCCATGAACGAGCGCACGATGCTGCAAACGCTTGAAATCATCCGCCGGCGGATCGACGAGGTCGGCACACGTGAACCCACGATCCAGCGCCAGGGTGCGGAACGTGTGCTTGTGCAGGTGCCCGGCGTCGGGTCTGCGCAGGAAATCAAGGACCTGCTTGGCACGACGGCGCAGCTGACCTTCAACCCGGTCATCGCGCGCACGAGCAACGCCAACGAATCCCCCGGTACCGGCAATTTCCTTGTGCCGTCGCTGGATGAGCCGGGTCTGTTCTATATTCTTGAACGCCGCCCCGTCGTGACAGGCGAGCAACTGGAGAACGCGCAGCTCGACTTTGACCAGAACAACCGCCCGGCGGTCGCGTTCCGGTTCAACACCGCGGCGGCGCGGATTTTCGGCGATTACACGCTGGCCAATGTCGGGTCGCCTTTTGCCATCGTGCTCGACAACGAAGTGATTTCCGCGCCCACGATCCAAAGCCACATTCCCGGTGGGTCCGGCATCATCACCGGCAATTTCACCGTGGAAGAGGCGACCAATCTGGCCGTCCTGCTGCGCGCGGGGGCTTTGCCTGCCGAACTGACCTTTCTTGAAGAACGCACCATCGGGCCCGAATTGGGGCAGGATTCCATCGATGCGGGCCGTCTGGCCGCGCTTGTCGGCGGTCTTTTGGTCGTGCTTTTCATGGGATTCACCTATGGTCTGTTCGGATGGTTCGCCAATCTGGCACTGGTCATCAACCTTGGACTGATCTTCGGCGCGCTGTCGCTGGTCGGGGCCACGCTGACCTTGCCCGGGATCGCGGGGATCGTCCTGACGGTGGGGATGGCGGTCGATGCCAATGTGCTGGTGTTCGAGCGTATCCGCGAAGAAATGAAAACTGCCAAAGGCCCCGCCCGCGCCATCGAGCTTGGTTATGAACGCGCCCTGTCGGCGATCACCGACAGTAACTTTACCACCTTCATGGTGGCGCTGATCCTGTTCACGCTGGGGTCGGGTCCGGTGCGCGGTTTCGCGATCACGCTGGGGCTGGGGATCATTACATCGGTCTTTACCGCCATCTTCGTCACACGATCGCTGATTTCCATCTGGTTCGCATATCGCCGACCCAAGACAATCGAGGTTTGATTACATGCGCCTGCGGCTGATCCCTGACGATACGAACATCAACTTTTTCCGCTATGCTTGGGTGACTTTCGGGGCGTCCGCGCTGCTGATGGTGATGTCGCTGGTGGTGTTCTTGGTTTATGGCCTGAACTTCGGGATCGATTTCCGGGGCGGCACGTCGATCCGCACCGAATCGACCCAGGTGGTCGATGTCGCTGCCTACCGCGAGGCGCTGACACCGCTTGCGCTGGGCGATGTCAGCATCACCGAAGTCTTTGATCCGACCTTTGCCGACGATCAGAATGTCGCCATGATCCGGATTCAGGCGCAAGAAGGCGATGAAAGCATCTCTCCGCAGACGATTGCGCAAATCCAGGACGCTTTGCGCGGTGTCGCCCCCGACATCACCTTTCCGTCGGTCGAAAGCGTCGGGCCGAAAGTGTCCGGCGAATTGATCCGCACGGCTGTTCTTGCCGTTCTTGGTGCGCTGACCGCCATCGTGATCTACATCTGGTTGCGGTTTGAATGGCAATTCGCGGTGGGGGCCGTTGCCGCGCTGATCCACGATGTCGTGCTGACGATCGGGATTTTCGCGCTGTTCCAGATACGCTTTGACCTTGCGATCATCGCGGCGCTGCTGACCATCGTCGGCTATTCGATCAACGATACCGTGGTCGTGTTCGACCGCGCGCGTGAGAACTTGCGCAAATACAAGGCCAAGCCTCTGATCGACGTGCTGAACATCTCGGCCAATGAAACGCTCAGCCGGACCATGATGACCTCGGGCACGACCCTGCTTGCTCTGATAGCGCTTCTGGTGCTGGGCGGCGACGTGATCCGGGGCTTTGTCTTTGCCATTGCCTGGGGCATCATCGTCGGGACCTATTCATCGCTTTATGTCGCCAAGAACATCGTGCTGATGCTGGGTGTCAAACGCGACTGGTCCAAGAAAGACCCCGCAGCGGGCACCAAATACGGCCATATCGACACCTGAGGTGGACAATAGATGCGCCTGAACGAGATCAGATATACCGATTCCGTCCCGATTGACGGCTATGGCCCCGGCTTTTTCCGCATCGGCGGCAAGGTGGTGATGGGGCCGGTGCTCGTGTTCCCGACAGGCGTGTCGCCTTGGGGCGGGTTCGCCGATACGGGCGCGATCATCGACCGCATGGCCGATGTCGACGTGGTTTTTGTCGGCACGGGGGCCGAGATCGCGCATCTGCCTGCGGATTTCCGCACGACCCTGGAAGAAGCGGGCATCGGCGTCGAAAGCATGGCGTCGCCTGCCGCTTGCCGGACCTACAACGTCTTGTTGTCCGAAGGGCGGCGCGTTGCGGTTGCCCTGATCCCTGTCTGAATGTTGCATGTCGCCGATTTGGGCTGTGCGCGCGGCGGTGTCGCGGTCCTGAGCGGGGTCAGTTTCGATCTGGCCGCAGGGCAGGCGCTTGTTCTGCGCGGGCCGAACGGGATCGGCAAGACGACCCTGCTGCGCACGCTGGCGGGGTTGCAACCGGCGATCACCGGCGAAGTGGAGATGCCAGAGGAGGCGGCGGCCTATGCCAGCCACGCCGACGGGATCAAAACGGCGCTGACCGTGACCGAAAACCTGGCTTTCTGGGCCGAGGTGTACGGTCTGCCGCTGGACACGGGCGTTCTGGACCGTTTCGACCTTGCCCAATTCCGCAACCGGCAGGGCGGCACGCTGTCGGCGGGGCAAAAGCGGCGGCTGGGGCTGGCGCGGTTGGCGGTGATCGGGCGCAAGATCCTGTTTTTGGATGAACCGACCGTGTCGCTCGACACCGGATCGGTTGCGATGTTCGCCCGCTGGCTGCAGGATGACCACCTGGCGCAGGGCGGGATCGCGGTGATCGCCACGCATATCGACCTTGGGCTTGATGCGCCCGTGCTGGACCTGACCCCGTTCAAATCCGCCCCCGGCACTGGCGGCGGTACGGACGAGGCGTTTTTATGATCGCGCTGCTCAAACGCGACCTGCGGCTGGCGCTGCGGGCGGGCGGCGGGTTCGGCCTTGGCCTTGCGTTTTTCCTGATCGTCGTGGTGCTGGTGCCTTTCGGCGTGGGGCCCGAGCGCGAAGTTTTGCGTCCGATTGCCCCCGGTATCCTGTGGGTTGGCGCGCTCTTGGCGGCGCTTTTGTCGCTCGACCGGATTTTCGCACTGGATTTCGAGGATGGCTCTCTGGCCTTGCTCGCGACATCGCCCTTGCCGCTGGAGGCTGCGGGGCTGGTCAAGGCCAGTGCCCATTGGATCACGACCGGCCTGCCGCTGACGCTGGCCGCACCGTTTTTCGGCTTCCTTTTGCTGATGCAACCCGAGGCTTACGGCTATTTGCTGGTGTCCTTGCTGATCGGGACGCCGGCCCTGTCGATGATCGGCACGTTTGGCGCGGCGCTGACGGTCGGCTTGCGCCGCGGCGGGCTTTTGTTGTCGTTGCTGGTGCTGCCGCTTTACGTGCCGACGCTGATCTTCGGGGCAGAGGCGGTGCGGCGCGGGGCGGCGGGGCTGGACGCAAGTGGCGCGCTGATCCTGCAGGCGGGGATCACGGCGGGCTGTTTCGCGATCCTGCCATTCGCCACTGCGGCCGTGTTACGCATCAATCTGCGGTGATCGGGGATTGAGACAGATGTTTCAGAAGGATAGATAATCGCCATGTCGATGTGGGAATATGCCAATCCAAGGCTCTTCATGAGCTGGACAAGATCCGTGCTGCCCTGGACCTTTGGTCTGGCGGGGGTCTGTCTTGTCGTGGGTCTGGTCTGGGGGTTCTTCTTCACCCCCGACGATTTCCGGCAGGGATCGACGGTCAAGATCATCTATCTGCATGTGCCATCCGCGCTGATGGCCATCAACGCCTGGATCATGATGCTGGTCGCGTCGCTGATCTGGGTCGTGCGGCGGCATCACGTCAGCGCGCTTGCCGCGCGTGCTGCGGCCCCTGTGGGCGTGGTGATGACGCTGATCGCGCTTTGGACCGGGGCGGTCTGGGGGCAGCCGATGTGGGGGACATGGTGGGCCTGGGATCCGCGCCTGACATCGTTCCTGATCCTGTTTTTGTTCTATCTCGGCTATATCGCGCTCTGGGAGGCGATCGAGGATCCCGACACGGCCGCCGACCTCACCGCGATCCTGTGCATCGTGGGGTCGATCTTTGCGATCCTGTCGCGTTATGCGGTGTTTTTCTGGAATCAGGGGCTACATCAGGGGGCGTCATTGTCGCTCGATGCGGAAAAGAACGTGGCGGATGTTTTCTATTACCCGCTGCTGGTTTGCATCGCGGGGTTCGTGCTGTTGTTCGTCGCACTTGTGCTGATGCGCACCCGCACCGAAATTCGCGCGCGCCGGATCAAGGCGCTGCAGGCAAGGGGGCAACATGCCTGATCTGGGAAGCTACGCAGCCGAGGTGACGGCGGCCTATATCGGCAGCATCGTGCTGTTGCTGGCCATCGTGGGATTAAGCTGGCGGCGGTATGCCCGCGTGCGCGCCGCCTTGGACGAGGTCGAGAAGAATGGCTAAGGTGTCGCCCCTGATGATCCTGCCGCCGGTGGTTTTTGCCGCTTTCGCGGGGTTGTTCCTTGCGGGCATCCTGCGCGACAATCCCGACGAATTGCCGTCCACCTTCGTGGGCCAGCCCGCGCCGCCCGTGCCGGTCGAGGCGGTCGATGGCACCACCCAACTGACCGACGCCGACCTGCGCAGCGGCGAGGTGACGATCGTCAATTTCTGGGCCAGCTGGTGCCCGCCCTGCCGGGCCGAGCATCCGATCCTGCTGGAGCTGGAGGAACAGGGTTACCGCGTTGCCGGAATCAACTTTCGTGATCAGCAGGCGCAGGCGTCAGAATATCTTGACCGATACGAAGACCCGTTCTTTGCCACCGGGTTCGACCTGCGCGGCAGGTCCGCGATTGATTGGGGGGTCACCGCACCGCCCGAGACCTTCATCGTGGGCGGCGACGGCACGGTGCTTTTCCGGTTCATCGGCCCGCTGATCGGGTCTGATCTGGAACAAAGGTTCCTGCCTGAACTGGCCCGCGCAACAGGCGGGTAAGATGGGTGCGCAAAATGTGCACCCTACCTGCGCCAAACCGTAGGGTGCGCATGTTGCGCACCTGTTGAAAAGCCCCGGTGTGTCCACCGGGGTTTTGTGTTCTAGGCCGCTTTGGCGAGGTTACGCAGCACGTAATGCAGCACGCCGCCGTTTTCGATATATTCGATCTCGACCGCCGTATCGATCCGGCATTTCACGGTGATTTCCTTCACCGACCCGTCCGCCATCGTGATTTTGGCGGTCATGTCCTGCAAGGGTTTCACCGCATCCAGACCTTCGATGGTCACGGTTTCCTCGCCGGTCAGGCCGAGCGTCTTGCGCGTATCGCCGCCGGTGAATTCGAACGGCACCACGCCCATGCCCACCAGGTTGGAGCGGTGGATACGTTCAAAGCTTTCGGCGATGACGGCCTTGACGCCCAACAGCGCTGTGCCTTTCGCGGCCCAGTCACGGCTGGACCCGGCACCATATTGTTCACCCGCAAAGATGACCAGCGGCGTGCCGTTTTCCTGATGCGCCATCGCCGCGTCAAAGATCGAGGTCTGCGCGCCATCGGGGCCCTTGGTGTAACCGCCTTCGACGCCGTCCAGCATCTCGTTCTTGATGCGGATATTGGCGAAGGTGCCGCGCATCATGACCTCGTGGTTGCCGCGGCGCGATCCGTAGCTGTTGAATTCGCGCACCGGCACCTGCCGCGCGATCAGATATTGACCGGCGGGGGTGGTGTCCTTGAACGAACCGGCAGGCGAAATGTGATCGGTCGTGACCATGTCACCCAGAACCGCCAGCACCTTTGCATCGACGACGTTCTGGATCGTGCCTGCGTCCTTGGACATGCCTTTGAAATAGGGCGGGTTCTGGACATAGGTGGACGAGGCTGGCCAGTCATAGGTTTCACTGTCGGTGGTTTCCACCGCCTGCCATTTTTCGTCGCCCTTGAACACGTCGGCATATTTCGAGATGAACGCCTCGCGCGTGACGGTGCGTTCGACCAGCGCGTTGATCTCGGCCGAGGTTGGCCAGATGTCGCGCAGATAGACGTCGTTGCCGTCCCTGTCCTGTCCGATCACGTCGGTGGCGATATTGACGTTCATGTCGCCGACCAGCGCATAGGCCACGACCAGCGGCGGCGATGCCAGATAGTTCGCGCGCACGTCAGGCGAAATCCGGCCTTCAAAGTTGCGGTTGCCCGACAGGACCGAGGTTGCGATCAGGTCATAGTCGTTGATCGCCTTGCTGATTGCGGGCTCCAGCGGGCCGGAATTGCCGATACAGGTCGTGCAGCCATAGCCCACAAGGTTGAACCCGATGGCGTCGAGGTCTTCCTGCAGACCCGCAGCCTCCAGATATTCGGACACGACCTGTGATCCGGGGGCGAGCGATGTTTTCACCCAAGGTTTGCGGTTCAGACCCAGCGCACGGGCCTTGCGTGCGACCAGACCTGCGCCGATCATCACGTAAGGGTTCGACGTGTTGGTGCAGGATGTGATCGAGGCGATCACGATGGACCCGTCGTGCAACTGATAGCTGCCGTCGTCGGTTTTCACATAGCCGCGGCTGTGGAAGCCTTCGTCGCCGGGAATCGTGGTTGGTTCGGGCTGGCCGCCTTCACCTTCCCAGCGCATTTCTTCTTTCACGGTCGCATCGACACCGCCGCGCACGCCTTTGACATAATCGCCGAATGCTTTGCCCGCGACATCAAGGTTGATGTGGTCCTGCGGGCGTTTCGGGCCAGAGATCGCAGGGACAACCGTGCTCATGTCGAGCGACAGGGTTTCGGTATAGACGGGGGCGTAATCCGCGCCGCGCCAGAACCCGTTTTCCTTGGCATAGGCTTCGACCAGCGCGATGCGGTCTTCGTCACGGCCGGTATTGCGCAGGTACCGCAGGGTTTCGTTGTCGATCGGGAAGAACCCGCAGGTGGCACCATATTCGGGCGCCATGTTCGCGATCGTGGCGCGGTCGGCCAGAGGCAGGTTATCAAGGCCCGATCCGTAGAATTCGACGAATTTGCCGACCACACCCAGTTTGCGCAGCATTTCCACGACTTTCAGCACCAGATCGGTGCCGGTCGTGCCTTCGGTCATTTCGCCGGTCAGCTCGAAGCCCACGACTTCGGGGATCAGCATGGACACGGGCTGGCCGAGCATCGCGGCCTCGGCCTCGATCCCGCCGACGCCCCAGCCGAGCACGGCCAGGCCGTTCACCATGGTGGTGTGGCTGTCGGTGCCGACCAGCGTGTCGGGGTAAGCCACCAGTTCGCCGTTCTGGTCGGTATCGGTCCAGACGGTTTGCGCCAGATATTCAAGGTTTACCTGATGGCAGATGCCGGTGCCCGGTGGGACGACGCGGAAGTTTTTAAACGCCTTCTGGCCCCATTTCAGGAACTGGTAGCGTTCCATGTTCCGCTCGTATTCGCGGTCCACGTTCATCTGGAAGGCGCGCGGATTGCCGAATTCGTCGATCATCACCGAATGGTCGATGACCAGATCGACAGGGTTCAGCGGGTTGATCTGCTGGGCGTCACCACCCAGCGCCTTGATCCCGTCGCGCATCGCGGCAAGGTCGACCACGGCGGGCACGCCGGTGAAATCCTGCATCAACACGCGGGCAGGGCGATAGGCGATTTCGCGGGGGTTCTTGCCGCCCATCGTGGCCCAGTCGGAAAACGCCTTGATGTCATCGACGCTGACCGAAAAGCCGCCATCCTCGAAGCGCAGCAGGTTTTCCAGCACCACCTTGAGGGCTGCGGGCAGTTTGGAGAAATCGCCAAGACCGGCCGCTTCGGCTGCGGGGATCGAATAATAGGCGACCGACTGGTCCCCGACTTTCAGCGTTTTGCGGGTTTTGGCGGTGTCTTTGCCGACGGTGACGGTCATGGCTATCCCTTTCATGGCTTATGCAAAGCAAGGCTGTTGCTGCGCTTTTGCCCCATGCGCGATTGCCGATCAAGGGGGTCAGGTGAAAAATTGTATACCATTGCACACAATCGTCAAAGATTTGTCGGAATCAGAGTGAAACATTGCGACCAAGACAGTCGCAATTGGTTGATTGGCATTTCGGCCTGATTTTGCCTAAACCGCTTGGGCAGCCTCAGTCGGGATGGAACATGCGCCTTTTACTTGCAGCAATCGGATTGGCCGGTCTTTTTCACGCCTCGCAGGTGGTTGCACAGGACAATCCGGTGGTGGTGGAACTATACACATCGCAGGGCTGTTCGTCCTGCCCGCCCGCCGACGACATCCTGCGCGAACTGGCCAAACGTGACGACGTGATCGCGCTCGCGCTGCATGTCGATTACTGGGATTATCTGGGATGGGTCGATGTGTTCGGCAAGCCTGAACACACGGCGCGCCAACAGGCCTATGCCCGCGCGGCACAAGCGACCATGATCTATACACCGCAGATGATCGTTGGCGGGATCGACCATATGGTCGGGTCGCGCCCGATGCAGGTGATGGATTCCTTGCAGGCGCATGCGAACCAGCCAAGCGTCTTTGACGTCAACCTCGTGCGGTCGGGTGACATGGTGACGATCACTGCTGATCCGGGCGCCGTTGGCGAATATGACGTGCAACTGGTGCGGTATCTCCCGCTGGAAACGGTCGATATCAGGCGTGGGGAAAACGCCGGCAACGAGATCGACTACGCCAATGTCGTGACCTCATGGATCGTTCTGGCGCAGTGGGACGGACAAATGTCGCTTGACATAACTGTCCCTGCCGAAGGGCCCGATGCTGTCGTTGCGATCATTCAGCAGGCGGGACATGGCGCGATTGTCGGGGCGGCGCGGCTGCGTTAATTCTACCGCGATTTCCACCGGCGATGCACCCAGAACCATTGCGCGGGATTGCGTGAAATCTGTTTTTCCAAGGCTTGCGTCAGCGCAACCATCATCTCGACCGGGGTGGCGGGCGTCACGGGCGCGTCCAGCACAATGTCGAATGACATGCCATCGGGCTGGCGCACCCCGAAATAGGGAATAACCAGCGCGTCGGTCCGCAGGGCGATATCCGCGATCGAGGTCGCGGTATGCGCGGGATGGCCCAGAAACGGGATCGCAGGACCATTGGCTGCCACATCGAACAGCAACGTCCCCATGCCGCCGCCGCGCAGATGGCGCACAAAACCCATCGTGCCCTGGCGGCCCTGTTCGAACACCGGTCCGCCCCAGCTGGTCATTGTCCGGGAATAATGCGCGTTGAAAAAGGCGTTTTGCATCGGCCGGTACAATCCGCCGATATCGTAGCCCAGCCGGGTCAGTACCTGACGCGGCGCTTCGTGGTTGCCGAAATGGCCTGTGGCAAAGATCACCGGGCGCTTGTCGGCGGCGGCCTGTGCAAGCGCGGTCATGCCGGGGCCGATCGGCTGGGTGCCCGACAGATGTGCGGCGAAGTCGCGTGACGAATAATTCTCGATCAGGGTCCGACCGAAGTTGTCGCAACAGGCGCGCGCAAGCCGGCGCCGCTCTGGCACAGGCATGTCGGGATAGATCAGCGCCAGATGAGTCTCGGCCCGTTTGCGGTACCCAGCAAGCGGGGCAATGCCATGCGCCAGCGCTGCCCCCATCAGGCGGACGCGGGCCGGATAGGGCAGCGCCTTGGCGCCGCCGATCAGACCGCGCAGCGCGACATCGGCGGCACGGTCGCCCATGCTGCCGGTGATCTGGGCGTCGTCTTTCACAGGACCGGCGGTGCCTTGGCCTGCGCCGTGCCGATCATGCTGTCGCGGGTGACAAGTGCCGCAAGATCCTTGGCGGACCAACCGTCTGTGCCAGCGGGGCGTTGCGGGATCACGATATAGCGCATGTCGGCGGTGCTGTCGTGGACACGGACCTGCACATCCTCGGGCAGGTGCAATCCGAATTCGGACAGGACCTTGCGGGGCTCCTTGACCGTGCGCGACCTGTAGGCACGGGATTTGTACCAATCGGGCGGCAGGCCCAGCAGGTTGCGCGGATAGCAGGAACAGAGCGTGCAGACGATGACGTTATGCACCTCTGCCGTATTCTCGACCGCGATCAGGCGCAGCGGGCCAAGGTCGAAACCCATGGCGCGGCTGGCTTCGGCGGCGTCCTCGAGCAAGGCCGCCCGAAAGTCACGGTCCGTCCAGGCGCGGGCGACAACGGCAGCCCCATTTGCGGGGCTGCGCGCATCCATCGCCGCAATCTGGGCGGTGATTTCCGCGGCTGTGGTAACGCCCTTGGCGATCAACAATTCACGCACGGCGATTTCCATCTGCTGGGCATAGGTCAGCGCATGGTCGTCATCGGGGCGGTGAGGGTGGTGATCATGGGGCATGGGGCGCCTCTGCCGGTTCGAGCCAATGGGCGTAGATTTCTGCGTCGATCGTGTCGTCGGGGCGTTCAGCGGCGCTGCCCCAGACATCCTTCATCGCAAAGCGGACCCGCAACAGCGGGATCATGCGCCCCTTGTGGCGATAGGCGAGGTCTTCGGGGTTGGGAAAGACGCCAAGGTCGCGTTCGACCCAGCCGGTCTTGCCGCGCAGATAGGCGGGGGTGCGCACATGGCCGGGGGGCATGTCGGCGCGCACGCGCAGATAGGTCCGGTCAGTCACGGCAGGCATCGCCATAGGTCGGCCCGCGGGCGGCGACCTCTGTCATCTTGCGACCGAGTTCATCGGTGGTATAGACGCCCGCCTCGATCAGGTTCTGGTTGATCGCGGCGATCCAGCGTTCGTAATAGGTCATCGTCTCGAACGCGTCAGCGCCCATGTCTTCCAGCACGCGGCGTAGCCCGTCCACGGTGAAATGGCCTTTGCCACTGCCGAGCACCATCAAGGCATCGACACGTTTTTCCCAAAGCGCGAAATCGTGCTGGTCTTGCGGGACCACGCCGGCTGGCAGGCCGCCCATGTCGTGCCAACGGCGGCCAAGGGGCAAGTCATCATCTGTCATGCTGCAAGAATTAAGCGGATCGGCCGCCGGTGTCCACGCGATAATGCGTGAGGGGTCCGGCCGATGGTCGGTGGGTCAAGCCGCGGCTTCCTCGTCCGGGTCGCGCAGCGTGATCAGCCCCGCATCGACAAGTTCGCGCACCGCGGTCGTCACCGCGGCCATCGCGGTTTCGGCATCAGCCTTCTTGATGGGGCCGCGTTCGGCGGCATCTTCACGCATCTGTGCCGCCATCCGCTGCGAGACATTGGCCAGCACGTATTCCGCCGAGGCCGCGACATCGGCGTCGCCTGCGAGCCCGGCCGCCATCGCGGTGGTCAGCACGGCGGCATCCACGGACCGGATGCAGGTCGGAATGTCCGTCGGTTTGACGCGCGGCGCGATATCCTTGAAGGTAAAGATCGCCTTGCGCACATCGCTGGCGAAGGCGGGGTCCTTTGCCCCCAATCCGGCAAGCATGTCTTCGCGCGTGTCGGTCGTCGCGGAATTGAGGATCGCGCCCAACCGCTGCACCGGTGCCTTGTCAAAGGCAGTGGCGGAACTGCGCCCATAATCCTGCGCCAGGGCGCGCCCGATCCGCCGCACGACGTCGGGGGTCACATCGCCGGTCAGTGACATCGCATAGGTGATGCGTCGGGCATTGTCGCCGGGTGTTTTCGCCAACACCTCTGCTGCTTTGGCAACGGGCAGTTTTGACAGCGCGACGGCGCAGACCTCGATACTTTCTGATTGCATGATGCGTGCGAGCACAGGGACCGGCAGGTCCACGACCAGTGGCCAATGATCGCCGTTGCGCACGCTGTCGAGTTGCGATTGGAGCCGGCTGGCAAGTGCGGGGCTGAGGTGACTGGAAAGTGCGGTGATCGCATTGTCGCGGCTGCCAGGGGCGGCCATCCCGATGGCATCGAGTTCGGCGGCGAATTCTTCGGCAACGGCGTCCATCGTCACGCGGTCAAGCCGCCGCAGCAAGGCCAGTTCGCCGGTCAGGATTTCCTGCAATGGTTCAGGCAGGTCCGCCAAAGGCATGCTGCCGCCATCGGCAATCAGCATCTGCACGACGATCGCCGCCTTGCGTCGGCGTGTCATCGCGGCGGTGCTGTGAATATCGGTCATGAATGTCATGGCCCAAGTCTAGGGCATGACGGGTAAATAAATCCCTTATCAACCCCGTCAGGAACCGGGATGCGTGACCATGATCGACATTTTCTTGAGCTGGTCCACGGTCGTTGGGTCCAGACGGGACATGTCCGCGGTAATTGCGTGCAAGGCGCTGACGCACTTTGCCAGGTCCGCGATTTCGGCGTCGGTGAATTCCGCCGATTTTCTGGCAAATCCGCAAATGCTGCGGTCGTCTTCGGACACTTCCGTGATCACGACCCCATAGGACAGGCCGAATTCCGCCGCCTTCTGCATGACGCCCGCCGGATCGCTCAGTTCGGACCAGCGTGCGGTGCCGGCATGTTCAAATCCCCAGGCAACCATCGGGTCCGACATCAGCAGACCATTGCGTGAATAGTGATCAAGCCACGCTTTCGGATAGGTCTGGAACATGAACCGTGGTGTGGTATATTGAATGTTCAGTCCGATAGCGTATCCGTCGGGCGCCAAGCCATTGAACCGCTCCAGAATACTGGTAATCTGTAACTGTGTAGCAGGCACGGGGTCACTCGCTTTATGGTTGCCATAATAGGTATTATTAAATTATCGTCTGCCGTGGACGTCTGAGCCATACTAGTGTCAACAAGTGCGCAGCACCAAGAGCTTTCTCGAAGATGAAGCTCGTGAAGGGTAGTGAATGTCAGTACTAATCGGTCCGGAGGAGATCGGGCAGCTTGCTCCATCGGGCTATTACATCGCGCTGCGGATTGGTTTTGCGTTTCCAATGGAAGAGACGAATGTCCTGCCACCTGCCTGGGTCACTCACTACACAAAACAGCGCTTTATGCTTTATGATCCGGCGATTAGATGGGCCTACAGCAATGTCGGAAGCATCCGCTGGAGCGAGATCACGTTGGACGACCCAAAGCGTGTCCTGCAGCAGGCGCAAACTTTCGGGATGCGCTATGGTCTGACGGTGTCTGTCTTCGATAGTGGCAAGGATGTGCAGCGGTCGCTGGCGTCCTTTACGAGACCGGATCGAGAATTCACGTCGATCGAGGCAAAGCTGCTGCAAGTCTATCTTGCCCGCCGCCACAGCGAAACCGCGCCACCGACCAATCTGACCAAGGCAGAGCTTCAGGCGCTGGGCATGGTCAGGGATGGCAAGCGACTCAAGGAAATCGCCTACCAGTTGAACGTCAGCGAAGGGGCGGTCAAGCAGCGGCTGAAGAATGCCAAGCTCAAGCTTGGGGCCAAGACAGGGACGCAGGCGGCAGCCCTTGCCAGCCAGTATGGCCTGATATAAAACGCTTACCTTCTTTTTTAATTTATTAATTACAATTAGAGCTTAATTTAAGATGTCATAATGACACCTTAAGCGGTCGTCGGCCTGCGACCGTCGTTTTTACATCAAGGGGAAGCACATGGAAAATATTACCTTCAATCTTTTGGATCTGCACCGTCACGGGACCGCCTTTTTCGAGTTCCTGGCGCTACGGAAACAGTTTTTTGTCGATCAGCTTGGCTGGGATGTTCCGCATGACGACCAGGTCGAGATGGATCAGTACGACAACCCCAACGCGTATTATTCGCTGGTCCTGCGGGACGGCAAGGTGGTCGGTGGCATGCGCGCCATGGCGACCACGGCGCAGTGGGGGGGACATACCTACATGCTGCGCGACGCGGTCGCCGGCAAGCTGATCGGGATCCCCGCCGACATCATTCCGCATGCCGAGGTCACGCCGAATGTCTGGGAAGCGACCCGTGTGGTGATCTCGGACGAGGTGACGACGCAGGCCGACCGCGCCGAATGCCTGTCGCTGGTGCTGGACGGGGTCGTCACGCAGGCGCGCCAGCATGGTGCGACGGAGATCATCGCGCTTTGTCCGCCGGTATTCGCGCGCACCCTGCGCCAGCTCGGCTTTCCGGCGCGGATCATCGGCGATTCCTATGTCAACGTGCATGATGCGCGCCGCTATGTCGCGATGAGTATGCCCGCGGTCATGCGCAAGTCCGCACCGACGCCGTCGGTCGCGGCCATTCCGCAGTCGGCCACCATGATGCAGCGGCATCCGGTACACGCGCCGGCGAACGTTTGACCGCCCGGGACCGGCCCGTCCTGATCTGGTGTTTCCCCTGACGTCA
The DNA here is from genome assembly GCF_000382265.1 of Yoonia vestfoldensis DSM 16212. Taxonomy (GTDB): domain Bacteria; phylum Pseudomonadota; class Alphaproteobacteria; order Rhodobacterales; family Rhodobacteraceae; genus Yoonia; species Yoonia vestfoldensis. Next base: position 250,859 of record NZ_KB907974.1, on the reverse strand, counting down.
GCGCGCGCCGAACACGCGCGCGAAGATCGTGTCGACATGCTTCAGATGGTAGCCGAAATCGAACTTCTCCTCGATCTCGGCTGGCGTCAACGCGCGTAGCACGTCTTCGTCGGCCAGTAGCTCGGTCTTGAAATCTGCACCCTGTTCCCAGACCCGCATGGCGTTGCGCTGCACCAGTTTATAGGCATCGTCGCGGTTCACGCCCGCTTGCGTCAGCGCCAGCAGCACACGCTGCGACATCACCAGACCGCGGAACTTGTTCACGTTAGCCAGCATGTTGTCGGGGTAAATCACCAGCTTTTCGATCACACCCGCCAGACGGTGCAGCGCAAAATCCAGTGTGATCGTCGTGTCCGGCCCGATCGCGCGTTCGACGGATGAGTGGCTGATGTCGCGTTCATGCCAAAGGGCCACGTTTTCCATCGCGGGGATGACCGACATGCGCACCAGCCGCGCAAGGCCGGTCAGGTTTTCGGTCAGCACGGGGTTGCGTTTGTGCGGCATGGCGGAGCTGCCTTTCTGGCCTGCGGAAAAGAACTCCTCGGCTTCCAGCACCTCGGTGCGCTGCATGTGGCGGATCTCGATCGCGATGTTCTCGATGCTCGACGCGATGACGCCAAGGGTGGCAAAGAACATCGCGTGCCGGTCGCGGGGGATCACTTGCGTGCTGATCGGCTCTGGCGTGAGACCAAGCTGGGCGCAGACGTGTTGTTCGACCGATGGGTCGATATTGGCGAAGGTGCCGACAGCACCCGAGATGGCACCGGTTGCGATTTCCGCACGGGCATTGACCAGCCGCGCGCGGTTGCGGTCCATTTCAGCATAGAAGCGGGCGAAGGTCAGGCCCATCGTCGTCGGTTCGGCATGGATGCCGTGGCTGCGCCCGATGCGCACGGTGTCCTTGTGCTCATATGCACGGGTCTTCAGGGCCGCCAAGACGCGGTCCACACCAGCCAGCAACAGGTCGGAGGCGCGCACCAGCTGGATGTTGAATGTTGTGTCGAGCACGTCGGAGGATGTCATCCCCTGATGCACGAACCGCGCGGTGTCTTGCCCGATGATCTCCGCCAGATGCGTCAGGAAGGCGATGACGTCGTGTTTGGTGACGGCTTCGATCTCGTCGATGCGGGCCACGTCGAAGGTGGCGTCTTTTGCGTTCCAGACGGCGGCGGCGTTGTCCTTGGGGATCACGCCGATGGCGGCTTGGGCGTCGCAGGCGTGCGCCTCGATCTCGTACCAGATGCGGAACTTGGTGGCGGGGTCCCAGATGGCGGTCATTTCGGGGCGGGAATAACGTGGGATCATCGGGACACCTTTTGCGTTGATCTGGGCAGCGGATTGCCTTTGCGTCATAAGAGGGACGGGGCAAAGCCTCAAGCCAAGAACGGGAAAGATGCGGTGCTGGGACGGGATGATTTTGCAGGACTTTGGCAGGTGGTGCGCCGGATCGAGGATCGGCATAGCGGGATGCGGGGCGATTTTGTCGGCGTGGCGGAATTGGAGCCGGTGGGTGAGGCGGGGCTGATCTATGTCGAGAACGGGCAGATGCGCTTTGGGGATACGCCGCCGATGCAGGCGACGCGGCGGTACTTTTGGGACTTTGCGGACAGGCTGGTCACAGTCCGCTTCGCGGACGGGCGTAATTTTCATTCTTTTGTGCCCGAGGGGCAGGCGGCGGGGACGGATCATCCCTGCGGAGCGGATCACTACAGTGTGGTCTATGACTTCACCCGCTGGCCGCATTGGCGCGCGACTTGGGATGTGACCGGACCGCGCAAGGATTACACATCGGTCACGGACTACGTGCGGGCGGCGGGGTAAACCCCGCCCGACGCAGGCTTCGCTTGCGCCGCGTCGCGGCATCGGCAATAAAACGGGCAGGCAATCAACAACAAGGGGAGAGCGGCAAATGGCCCTCGCACTCAACAATTCGGTCATGTCAGAGGTTTTCGGCCCGAGCGAAGGCACCGCCCTGCGCGTCAAGCAGGCGCTGATGGTGGTCCTCGGCATCGTGCTGCTGGCGGTCATGGCGAAGATCAAGATGCCGGTGCCGGGCACCCCCGTCGCGATCAGCATGGGCACGTTCGCCGTCCTGACGATCGGTGCCGCCTACGGCCCGCGGATGGGCATGGCGACGATCCTCGGCTGGATGATCATCGGGATGCTGGGCTTCGACGTGTTCCAAAGCTCCTCTGCAGACCTGAACGGCGTCAGCTACATGATGGGCAGCACCGGCGGCTATCTGGTCGGCTACGTGCTGGCGACACTGGCATTGGGCTATGCGGCGCGCGCTGGCTGGGACCGGTCGGTCGTGCTGATGGCGTTGGCGATGTTCATCGGCAACGTGCTGATCTACGTCCCGGGCGTGGCGTGGCTCGGCGTGCTTTACGGCTGGGACCAGCCGCTGCTGTCGATGGGCCTGACACCGTTCCTTCTCGGCGATGCGCTGAAACTGGGTCTGGCCGCATTGCTGGTGCCGGGTCTGTGGAAGCTGATCGGCGACGCGCGGAATTAAGCGCAATGGATGCTGAGAGATGAGGGGCGCGGGCTGAAAGGTCCGCGCTTTTTTGTTGGAAAAAAATTGCGTTTGCTTTTGGGGTCCTCTTGAACCGTCGGCAGACGATCAGGGCCGCACGGTCCGGTCCTTCAACCAACTTTCCAGATCATCCTGCGACATCGTCCCCTCGACCACGGCGACGACGACATCGTCCAGCCGGTCGCTTTCCCGCAGTTGCAGAACATAGCCACACCGCTTGAATAAAAGCTCGGTCAGAAGCCAGGACGTCCTTTTGTTGCCGTCGTTGAAACCGTGACAGGAGGCGACGCCATGCAGCAATGCAGCCCCCTTGGCCCAGATCATGCGGTGATAGCCGTGATAGGGACGACCCAAGGCGCCGAGGATATTGTCGATATTGCTGATCCCGCGCAGGCCCCCGAACGCATCGAGAGAAGTTTCATGCGCCTCCAGCGCATCGGCAAAGGTCACGCGGTAATGGCGCTTACCGATTGGCCAACCGCTGCAAGGCGTCCCTGTTTCGAGCAACGCTTTCGCGGATCACAGCGGCAGATTTCGGCTTAACCTGATGGGTTGTTGCAGCGCCGCCGTCTTCACGCACCACAAAGCGGCCTGTCATGGCTGACCTGCTGACAGTCGCTGACTTTGGTTTCTTGCTTGGCATGAGATAAAGCCCCTGATCTTGCTAGACCATAATTGGCTGTCCTTTTGATTTTCGCAAGTCGCACTTGCGGTCGCGGCCGACAAAAAAGATTTTGCAAGATATCTCTCACCACCGCCCCATGCAAAAAAGGGCGCCCGTTGCGGAGCGCCCTTTCTTTTACCATCAAACCGCGATCAGCAGCTGTAGTACATCTTGAACTCGATCGGGTGCGGGGTGTGTTCGTAGGCGTAGACCTCTTCCCACTTCAGCGCCATGTAGCCTTCGAGCTGGGATTTGGTGAACACGTCACCGGCCAGCAGGAACTCGTGATCGGCTTCGAGCGATTCCAGCGCTTCACGGAGCGAACCGCAAACCGTCGGGATCGATGCCAGCTCTTCGGGCGGCAGATCGTAGAGATCCTTGTCCGAAGACGGACCCGGATCGATCTTGTTCTTGATCCCGTCAAGGCCGGCCATCAGCAAGGCGGCGAACGCCAGATAGGGGTTGGCGGCCGGATCGGGGAAGCGGGCCTCGACGCGCTTGGCCTTGGGGGATTCGGCCCATGGAATACGTACGCAGCCCGACCGGTTACGGGCGGAATAGGCGCGCAGCACGGGGGCTTCGAAGCCGGGGATCAGGCGCTTGTAGCTGTTGGTCGTCGGGTTGGTGATCGCGTTCAGCGCCTTGGCGTGTTTCAGGATACCGCCGATGAAATAAAGCGCTTCCTGCGACAGGTCGGCGTATTTGTCGCCTGCAAAGAGCGGCTTGCCGTCTTTCCAGATCGACATGTTCACATGCATGCCGGTGCCGTTGTCGCCTGCGATGGGTTTCGGCATGAAGGTCGCCGATTTGCCGTAGGCCTGGGCCACGTTGTGGATCACGTATTTGTATTTCTGGATCTCGTCGGCCTGCTTGGTCAGCGTGCCGAAAATCAGGCCCAGTTCGTGCTGGCAGGACGCCACTTCGTGGTGGTGCTTGTCGACCTTCATGCCCATCCGCTTCATCGTGGACAGCATTTCGGACCGCATTTCCTGCGCGTCGTCGATCGGGTTCACCGGGAAATAGCCGCCCTTGATGCCGGGGCGGTGGCCGGTGTTGCCCATTTCGTATTCGGTGTCGGTGTTCCATGCACCATCAAGCGCGTCGACCTGATAGGACACTTTGTTCATCGTCACGCTGAAACGCACGTCGTCGAACACGAAGAATTCGGCTTCTGGCCCGAAATAGGCCGCATCGCCAATGCCAGAGGATTTCAGATATTCTTCGGCCTTGACGGCGGTGCCGCGGGGATCGCGGTCATAGGGTTCCATCGTATCGGGTTCGACCACGTTGCAATGGATGCAGACGGTCTTTTCCGCATAGAACGGATCGACATAGGCGCTGGAGACGTCGGGCATCAGTTTCATGTCGGACTGGTCGATGGATTTCCAGCCGGCGATCGACGATCCATCGAACATGAAGCCTTCGTCGAGGAAATCTTCGTCGACGAGATCGGCAACCACGGTGACGTGCTGCAATTTGCCGCGCGGGTCGGTGAAGCGGATGTCGACGTAATCGACCTCTTCATCCTTGATGAGTTTGAGAACAGCTTTCTTGTCCATTCTAGGGCACCTTTCTGTAGTATCTCGGTTTTGCTTGGCGATCGCCCGACCGGGCGGCGGCAAGCGGTGTTAAAGAGCTTCGTCGCCGGATTCGCCAGTCCTGATACGGATGGCCTGTTCGACGGATGACACGAAAATCTTGCCATCGCCGATCTTGTCGGTCTTGGCGGCCGAGATGATCGCCTCGATCGCGCCATCGACCTGATCGTCAGGCAGCACGACTTCGATTTTCACCTTGGGAAGGAAGTCGACGACATATTCAGCACCGCGGTAAAGCTCGGTATGGCCTTTCTGGCGCCCGAAACCTTTGACCTCGACCACCGACAGGCCCTGCACGCCCATGTCCTGAAGCGCTTCCTTGACTTCGTCCAGCTTGAACGGCTTGATGATCGCCTCGATCTTTTTCATGTCACTGCGACTCCTCGATTTTCAATCATAGTGGTCAGACCATTTCTGTCGGACCGGGACAATTCGTGGCAAAGTCCGGTCAGGCGGCGGTCGCGGGAAAGAAGATGCGTTGCTTAAAAAATGTGCATGATGCATCGCAATGGTGCTGTTTGTGAATAGAAGGGGCGGAGTGATGACGCATTTGCTGACACAAGCCCAGATGGCCGCCATTGAAGCTGCGGCGATGACGGGCGGGGTCCTGACCGGGCTCGACCTGATGGCGCGGGCCGGTCGGGGGGTGGTGGACGCGATCCTTACGACCTGGCCGGACCTGACGGCAGCCGGGGGCCAGCCCCCGGACCCCCGGGATATTTCTGCTCCAAAGATGAAAGGACGGGCCGTCGTGTTGTGCGGTCCCGGCAATAATGGCGGTGACGGATATGTCGTGGCGCGTCTGCTGCACGCGGCGGGCTGGCAGGTGGATCTGCTGGCGCTGGCAGGGGCAGGCGCGCCTGACGCGCGCGCGAACGAGGCGCTGTGGCGCGCGCTCGGTCCGGTGCAACCGCTGACGGCAGAGGCGTTACAGGGGCTGGCGGAGGCCGATCTGCATGTCGATGCGCTGTTCGGGACGGGGCTGTCGCGGCCTTTGACGGGGGACGTGCGTGATATCGTGGCCTGTCTGGCGGCGATGGACCTGTCGCGGCTGGTGGCGGTCGATCTGCCGTCGGGGCTCTCTGCGGACAGTGGTCTGGCGCTGGGGCCTGTGCCGCGCGCGGCGCTGACGGTGACCTTCGACAGTCCCAAGCTGGGGCATTATCTGGCAGAAGGGCCGGACTATTGCGGGCGGTTGGTGGTGGCCGATATCGGTATTGCGCCGTTTCGCGCACCGCTTGCTGCGGATGCCGTCACGCTGGTTGACGTCCTGCGGCCGCGGGTGATCGCGCGGCTGAGCAAAGGGCAGGGGCACAAATACAGCCATGGCCATGCGCTGGTGCTGGCGGGCGGGGCGGGCCAAGGTGGCGCGGGGCGCTTGGCCGCAAGGGCCGCATTGCGGATCGGGGCGGGCGCGGTGACGCTTGGCTGTCCTGCCGATGCCGTGGACGAGAACGCGGCGCAACTCAACGCGGTGATGCTGCGACAAGTGGCGGATGCAGCGGGGCTTGCCGGGTTGGTCGCAGACAAGCGGATCGCGGCGCTATGTCTGGGGCCTGGGCTGGGCCTGGGACCGCGCGAGCGTGATCTGCTGGCGGCGGCGCTGGCCTGTGACGGGCTTGCCCTGGTGCTGGATGCCGATGCGCTGACCCTCACCGCGGGCGATGGCGACCTGTTTGACGCCTTGCACGAGAGTTGCGTGCTGACCCCGCATGACGGCGAATTCGCGCGGGTGTTTCCCGATCTGGCCGATGGGGCGTTGTCGCGCGTCGATGCCGTACGTACGGCGGCGGTGCGGGCGGGCTGTGTCGTGCTGCGCAAGGGGCCGGACACGGTGATTGCCGATCCGTCGGGGCGATGCTTTGTCCATGGCGCTGTCTATGCGCGCAGCGCGCCGTGGTTGGCGACGGCAGGGTCGGGGGATGTGCTGGCGGGGATCATCACGGGCCTTTTGGCGCGGGGATTCGCGCCGCTGGCGGCTGCGACGACGGGGGCTTTTCTGCATGCATCCTGCGCGCTGGCCTTCGGGCCGGGGCTGATCGCCGAAGACTTGCACGAGATGCTGCCGCAGGTGCTGCGCGATCTTGGCGTCTGAGCCTTTGCAGCCTGCGGAATAAAGGCCATTTTTCCTCTCGCATCCCGTCACCAGCTTTGCTAGACAGCGCCCAACGTGGGGCAGGCCTGAAAACCTGCCCCTTTTGATCATGCGGGTGTGGCGAAATTGGTAGACGCACCAGATTTAGGTTCTGGCGCCGCAAGGCGTGGGGGTTCAAGTCCCTCCACCCGCACCAAGGTAGTGAAAAAAGGACAGCACATGCAGGTCACCGAGACCCTGAACGAAGGCCTCAAGCGCGGCTATGCCATCACCGTCACCGCGGCGGAACTGGACGCGAAGGTTGAAGAAAAGCTCAAAGAAGCCCAGCCAACCATCGAGATGAAAGGCTTTCGCAAGGGCAAGGTCCCGATGGCCCTGCTGCGCAAGCAATATGGCGACCGCCTGATGGGCGAAGCGATGCAGGACAGCATCGACAGCGCCGTGCGCGACCATCTGGACGCGACCGGTGACCGCCCCGCGGGCCAGCCAGAGATGAAGATGTCGAACCCCGACTGGAAGCCGGGCGACGACGTGCAGGTCGATGTATCCTATGAAAAGCTGCCCGATATTCCGGCCGTAGATTTCGCCAAGATCACGCTGGAGCGGATGGTCGTGAAGGCTGATGAGGCCGCCGTGCAGGAAGCGCTGGACAATCTTGCCGCATCGCCGCAGGCCGTGACCTACGAGGCCAAGAAAACCCAGGCGAAAAAGGACGATCAGGTCGTTCTGGATTTTGTGGGCAAGGTCGATGGTGAAGCCTTCGAAGGCGGCACCGCCGAGGATTATCCGCTGGTGCTGGGGTCCAACTCCTTCATTCCCGGGTTTGAAGATGGCCTGCTGAAGGTCAAGGCCGGCGACGTCAAGGATGTGGAAGTCACCTTCCCGGAGGAATATCAGGCCGAACATCTTGCCGGTAAGAAGGCGGTGTTCACCTGCACCATCAAGGAAGTCCGCGCGCCCAAAGCGCCCGAGATCAACGACGAGCTGGCCAAGAAATTCGGGGCCGAGGATCTGGCCGCGCTCAAGACCCAGATCGCCGATCGTCTGGAAGCCGAGTACAGCGGCGCGTCCCGTGCGCTGGCCAAGCGTGCGCTTCTGGATGCGCTCGATGGCGAGGTCAGCTTTGACCTGCCCAAAGCCTTGGTCGAGGCCGAAGCCAACCAGATCGCGCACCAGCTGTGGCACGAGGAAAACCCCGATGTCCACGGCCATGACCACCCCGAGATCACGCCCACGGACGAGCATAAATCACTGGCAGAACGCCGCGTGAAGCTGGGCCTGTTGTTGGCAGATATCGGCCAGAAGGCCGAGGTGAAGGTCACCGATCAGGAAATGACCCAGGCGATCATGAACCAGGCGCGGCAATATCCCGGCCAGGAACGCCAGTTCTTTGAATTTGTGCAGCAGAACGCGCAGTTCCGTCAGCAGTTGCAGGCGCCGTTGTTCGAGGACAAGGTCGTCGACCATATCTTCGCGGCTGCAACCGTGACGGAAAAAGAAGTCAGCAAGGAAGACCTGCAAAAAGCGGTCGAGAAGCTGGAAGAAGAATAAGCGCCGCCCACTGCGGTGACTGACAAGGGCGCCTGCGGGCGCCCTTTTTTGTTGGCAGGTCGGCCGACACAAAGCCACCGCAAATCGGGCGCAGATTCTCCGTTATCGAATCGCAGGATCACATATATGTGAAGGCGTGCATTTGGAGGTTCACCAGCATGTTTAGACGAGTTTTATGGGCGGCGGTTCTGAGCGGCGCAAGCGGAACGGCGGCGATGGCTTGCCCTGATTTCACGATTCCGCCACAGCAATCCTATCAGGCGACAGGCCAGCAGCTTTATGCGCCCGCGCAATTCAATGTTGTGGCGGGCGGCCAACATGCGTTGGGCGATTGCCCGCAGATCAGGCCGGGCTCTGATGTCGGATCGGGGTTCTTTCCCGCATCGCCGGATTTCTCGTTCCAGCTGTCGGGTATGCAGCCTTACCGGCTGGTGGTCAGCGTGGTCAGCAAATGCGATGCGGCCCTGTTGATCAACACCGCGTCGGCCAACTGGTATTATGATGACGACGACAACGGCAATCTTGATCCGCTGATCACCCTGACGCAGCCTGCGGACGGCCGGATCGATATCTGGATCGGCACCTATGACGGTGCTTACTGCGATGCGACGCTGAAGTTGGAAACATTCGACCGCTGAACGGGCAGGGCGCAGGACAACAAAAAGGGCCGCTGGCATATGCCGCGGCCCTTTTCAATTCCGTGTCGCCGGGGCTTAGCCGCGGTCGTCGTCGCCGAATTCGTCGGCAGCGCCGCCGATGTCGTCGAACAATTCCTGGATCTCGAAGTCGGCAGCTGCCTCTTCTTCGGCGGCCAGTTCGGCGATGGATTTACCGGCTTCCTGAAGCTCTGCCTCTTCAGCGGAACGGGCGACGTTCAGCGTGATCTTGGCATCGACTTCGGGGTGCAGGTTGACCAGCACGTCATGCAGGCCCAGGTCCTTGATTGCGCCGGTCAGCACGATCTGCCCTTTGTTCACCGAGAACCCGGCCATTGTGGCCGCTTCAGCCGCATCGCGCGGCGTGACCGACCCGTAAAGCGCACCACCGTCCGACGCGGACCGGATGATGACGAAACGCTGGCCGTCCAGCTTTTCGGCCAGAGCTTGCGCTTCTTTCTTGGTTTCGAGGTTGCGGGCTTCCATCTGGGCCTTTTCAGCCTCGAAACGCGCCATATTGGCGGCGTTCACGCGCAGGGCCTTGCCCTGTGGCAGCAGATAGTTGCGGGCATAGCCGTCCTTGACAGACACGACTTCGCCCATCTGACCCAGCTTTGCCACGCGTTCGAGAAGAATGATATCCATGATATGTCCTTACTTTACAGCGTATGGCAGCAGGGCAAGGAACCGGGCACGCTTGATCGCACGGGCGAGGGCGCGCTGGTTCTTGGCACCGACAGCGGTGATGCGGGCGGGTACGATCTTGCCGCGCTCGGAGATATAGCGCTGCAGGGTGCGTGTGTCCTTGTAGTCGATCTTTGGCGCGTCATCGCCTTCGAACGGATCGGACTTGCGGCGGCGGAAGAATGGTTTGGTTGCCATGATTGCTATCCTTTACTGATCAACGACGTTCGCGGCGTTCGCCACGGTCAGGGCGGTCGCCCCGGTCACCGCGTTCTTCGCGCTTTTGCATCTGCACGGATGGGCCGTCTTCGTGGGCGTCGACCTTGATGGTCAGCACACGCATGACGTCATCATGCAGGCGCATCAAGCGTTCCATTTCCTGGATCGCCGGTGCGGGCGCATCGGTACGCAGCAGGGCATAATGGCCCTTGCGGTTCTTGTTGATCTTGTAGGCCATCGTCTTGACGCCCCAATATTCGTTTTCCAGCAACTTGCCGCCGTTGTCGGCAAGAACGGTTCCGAAATGTTCGATCAGGGCTTCGGCTTGCGTGTTGGACAAGTCCTGACGCGCAATCATCACATGCTCATACAGTGGCATGCATACTCCAGTTCTTTTCTCGGCGCATTTCAAAGGACGGGGCAGTGACCTTCTGCACCCCATCCACGAGAGTCTGCGCGGTTCATAATAATCGCAGAAGGATGCGGCCTTATACGCAGGCTGGCCCGCGATGCAAGCCTTGGCGGCCTGTTTTGCAACGATCCGTGGGGGAAACGCATAATTTCGCGGGCGGGCCTTGCTGTTGCCCATTTCTCGTCGTCTTTTAGCGCTAACGACGCAGCGCAAACAGGAACGACGACCGATGGCTGACCGCAAGATCACGGGCTTTTTCAAGCCGAAACCGCCTTTCAGCGTCGAAGATGCCTATTGGGGCTATATCATCCGTAGCGACAAAGGCGAATCCCTGGGATTCGTGATGCTGCAATCGGCCTCTTTTTTGCTGGGCGTCGGGTTTCTGATTGCGGCAGTGGGCATCATCGCGCTGTCGCCGCTGGTTTTTGGCGCGGAACTGTCGCCGTTCCGCGTGGCGGCGGCGGTGCTGTTCGGGGCGGCTGCGGCGTATTTGTTGTGGTTCGCCAGTCGCGGCACCCAGACAGAGGTACATATCGACACTAGCGCCCGCGAAATCCGCGAAGTGATCCGCAACCGCGCCGGGCGGCCTACGACGGTCGGCACGCATGACTTTGCCGCGATGACCGCTGCCTTCATGCAGGACGATGACGAAAGCGACGGCGCGATGCTGGTGGTGCAGGATCACGACACTGGGCTGTCCATCTGCCTTGCCAAGGGGCCTCATGCGCAGCTTGGCGCATTGCAGGACCGTGTCGCGCGCGATGTGCTGGGCGATCCGCAGGCGCGACTGGCCTGAGGTTCATGCCGTCGAACAGGTCGTGTTCGGATTTGCGGAATTGAGGATCGGGGGGCGAACCGGCTTATAGGACGCATCTTGAACCATTGGAGTGTCCCATGAAAAACGTCCTTGCCACCGCAGCCTTTGCTGCGCTTCTTGCCGCCCCCGCCATCGCCGAAAACTATGTCCTCGACGCAAGTCACAGCCAGATCGTATTCAACTACGACCATCTCGGGTTCTCGACCACCTATGGCATGTTCTCGGGCTTTGAAGGCGAGATCGTGTTCGATCAGGAAGACCCCGCCGCATCCTCGGTCAACGTGTCTTTCCCGGTGCGCACCATGCTGACCGGATGGGAAGGCCGTTTCGAGCATTTCATGAGCGCCGATTTCTTTGACGCCGCCGATGACGAGATGGTCACTTTCACCTCGACCAGCATCGAAGTGACCGGCGAGACCACGGCCCTGATCACTGGCGATCTGACGCTGAACGGCGTTACCAAGGCCGTCGTGCTGGACACCACGCTGAACCAGGCGGGCACGCACCCGATGGAGAACAAGCCTTGGGCCGGTTTTGACGCGACCACCACGCTGCTGCGCTCGGACTTCAACGTCGGCGCCTTTGCACCTTTCGTCAGCGACGAAGTGCAGGTGATGATCTCGATCGAGGCGATGCAGGCTGAGTAAGCTCTGCCTAATGCGATAGATAAAGCCGCGCCGGAGCAATCCGGTGCGGCTTTTTTGTTGGGGTATTCCTTGATTTGGTTTCCGTTCAGACGAATTCCTGCGCGCCGACCGCCCACCCGAAGATCAACGGCATTCCCGTCGGCAATCGACACGTCACAGCCTGATCGGGCTGCGCTTCAAGACCAAACACAGCCACAAAGTCTTGAAAGTCAGCGAACCACCGATGCACGGGAGAGAATGATTGTACGATCATGGCGGCCTGATCGGTCTTGAACCGCTTTGCCTCAATAACCGCTGCTGCTGTCCTGTGAAAAAGCTGGTAGCGCAGGTCATGGGGTGGGGGCGAGCTCAGGCCCAGCAAGGCGCAAATGAACTGCATCCGCTGAATTTTGCCTGCACTGGCATTGGCCATCCATTCCCCGACTGTCGGACCAAAGGGTTCATTGACCTTTGCCTCAACTGCCATTGCGACCGTTTCGTAATTAATTCTCGCCAAGGCAAACACATCGCACTGGGATTCGCGTCTGCCTCCAGGCAAGGCAACTTTGTGCTCTGGGATCGCCAGCAATAGCTCTGGGGACCCGCCTAGCAGATTTGCGATCTCTTCAGGCAGGCCGTCTGCTGCTTCCCATGAAAGCGCCGCTGCCATCGCAGAGTATCCGCGCTTCCACTGCCTTTCAGGTTCGGCTAGGAACCGCTGCCAATCTTGCGCGCCAGTTGTCGGGACAAGTATCTTTGCGATGGTGTCGTCCTCCCGCTTATGCACCGCAGGTTGGCAATACTATGAGGCATCATTGTGGCTCGCCTGTAGTGCACCTATCATGACCGTTTGCGGGTGCTACCGTCTCATTCATCGGGCGTTTTGGCGAAGTCCAAGTCTAAAGTTGCTGAAAACCCCGCCCTACCGTGTCGCGGTCACCGCCAGTGTGACATCCACCGCAAAGCCGAGGCTGCTTTCATCGGCCATCGACGCGCCGACCCCGAAATCGCGCCGGTCCAGCGTCAGGGCGCCTGACATCCTGGCGGTATCGTCTTCGAGCGTCAGATCGAAGGGGAAGCTGACCGGCACGGTGGCGCCTTTGATCGTCAGGGTGCCGTCGGCGGTGTAGCTGCCTGCGTCAGCGAGAATCACACCCGTGAAGGTCGCGGTGGGGTGGGTCGCGCTGTCAAAGAAATCCGCCCCCATCGCCTGCGATGTCACCGATCCCAGTGTCAGCGAGGTAATGGAAATGGTCGTTGTGACCGTGCCCGCCTCGCCTGTCGCGTCGGGGTCGAAACTGATCGCGGCGGTCCAGTCTGCAAAGCTGCCGGCAACAGGGCTGCCGAGTTGGGTGACACTGATGCCGATCTGCCCTTCTGTGACGGTCCATTCGGAGGCGACGGCGGCCAGGGCTTCGGTCGGGACGATTTCATGCGCGCGGAACAGGCCCGCCGCCGCGGCACCACCCGTGGCCAGTGCAAAGACGATCACGGCCCCAAAAGGCGCGGCAAGGCTGCCTTTGTGCGGGGGTGTTGCAGGGGCGTCGGCCTTGCCGAACCACATCCGGCGCAGGGTGGCGTCCTTGTCGATGACATGATGCTTCAGCGCGCCTGCGATATGCAGCAGGATCGAGGCGATCATAATCTTGCTGAACAGCCAGTGCAGGGCCGCAGCGGTTTCCGCGACAGTTTCGGACACCGGCACAAAAGGCAGGCCTTGCCCGATCGGCAGCCAGATTGGCGCGAAACCGCTGGTCGCGGCGTGATGCACCCAGCCCGTCAGCGGTACGGCGACAAGGCTGATGTAGAGCGTCCAGTGAACGACTGCGGCAACCGTCGACAGCGCCTTTTTGTGGGCATTGAGTTCGCCGGGCTTGGGCTGGGTCAGCGCCCAGAGAATCCGCGCCAGTGCGACGGCAAAGACGATCACGCCCAGCGTTTTATGCACCGAGAAAAGCTGTGCCTTCAGCGCGAGTTCCGCATCGGTCTCATAGGGCAGCCAGTTCGCGATCACGCCCAGAGGCGCGATGACGATGATCAGCAGGGCGGTCAGCCAGTGAAAGGTCTTGGTGACGGTGCCATAGCTTTGGGCGGTGTTCGATGCGGACATTTGGACCCCTTTCTGCAATGGATCGCAGATAGCATCGCCCCCGCGCCCCGCATAGGCGCTGCAGTGCAGAGACAATGTGCAAATCTGCGCGTCCGCCACTTTGCTTGCCGTGTCCGGTTGCGCAGGGTAAACCCGCCAGAACCGACACCAGACAGGAGCAAGGCCAGATGCGGGCATTCGTTTTTCCCGGCCAAGGGGCGCAGACAATCGGGATGGGGCAGGCTTTGGCCGCAGCCTATCCGGCGGCAAAGGCCGTGTTCGACGAGGTCGATGACGCCTTGGGCGAAAAACTGTCCGCGCTGATCTGGGAGGGCGACATCGACACGCTGACCCTGACGCAGAACGCGCAACCTGCGCTGATGGCCACGTCGCTGGCCGCGATCCGCGCGCTGGAGGCCGAAGGCGTGGACGTCACGGCGGCCAGTTTCGTGGCGGGTCACAGCCTTGGCGAATACTCCGCGCTGGCCGCGGCGCGTGCCTTGAGCGTCGCCGATACCGCGCGGCTGTTGCGGATCCGTGGCCGCGCCATGCAAGAGGCCGTGCCGGTAGGGCTGGGGGCTATGGCGGCGCTCTTGGGGCTGGATTTCGACCAAGCCCGCGCGGTGGCCGAGGAGGCAGCCCAAGGCGAGGTCTGCGAGGCCGCCAATGACAATGATCCGGGGCAGGTGGTCGTGTCGGGCCACAAGGCTGCCGTGGAACGCGCGCTTGATATCGCCAAGGCCAAGGGTGCCAAACGCGCGATCCTGCTGCCGGTCAGCGCACCCTTTCATTGCAGCCTGATGGCCCCTGCGGCGGACGTGATGGCCGAGGCGCTTGATGCTGTCACGATCAACCCGCCTGTCGTGGGGCTGGTCGCCAATGTGCTGGCCGATGTGGTCAGCGACCCTGCCGAGATTCGCAAATTGCTGGTCGCACAGGTTACCGGATCGGTGCGCTGGCGCGAAAGTGTGGCCTTCATGGCGGCACAGGGTGTGACGGATGTCTACGAGATCGGGGCAGGCAAGGCGCTGTCCGGTATGGTCAAGCGGATCAACCGCGATCTGGCGGCCACGGCTGTCGGCTCGCCCGAAGATGTGGTGGCCATGGCTGCCGCGTTGCATGAATAAAGGAAAGCAGATGTTTGATTTGAATGGAAAAAATGCGCTGATTACAGGTGCGTCCGGTGGTATTGGTGGGGCTATCGCGAAGGCGCTGTACGATGCGGGCGCGACCGTCGCCCTGTCCGGCACGCGGGTCGAACCGCTGGAGGCGCTTGCCGCGTTCTTGGGCGATCGCGCGCATGTGCTGCCCTGCAACCTGTCGGATGCCGAAGCCGTCAACGCGCTGCCCAAACAGGCGGCCGAGCTGATGGGGTCCGTCGATATTCTGGTGAACAACGCGGGCATCACGCGCGACAACCTGTTCATGCGGATGTCGGATGACGAATGGTCCTCGGTGCTGGAGGTGAACCTCACATCCACCATGCGCCTGTGCAAAGGTGTCATCCGTGGGATGATGAAGGCGCGCTGGGGGCGGATCGTGAATATCTCCTCGGTGGTGGGGGCCACCGGTAACCCGGGGCAGGCGAATTATGCAGCCTCCAAGGCGGGGATGGTCGGCATGTCGAAATCCATCGCCTATGAGGTCGCAAGCCGTGGGATCACCGTCAATTGCGTGGCACCCGGGTTCATCACCACCGCCATGACCGACAAGCTGACGGACGACCAGAAATCCGCGATCCTGACACAGGTGCCCGCAGGCCGCATGGGTGAGGCCGAAGAGATCGCTGCGGCGGTTTTGTATCTGGCCAGTAATGAGGCCGCCTATGTCACCGGCAGCACCTTGCATGTGAACGGCGGGATGGCCATGCTGTAGAGCGGGCTTGGCGGGGAATCCGTTTGCCAAGGCGGAATTCTCTGCTATTAGCCTCGCAGCTTGAATATGCGGTGAACTCCCGCTTTGCTACATCCCGCAAGGGAATCTGAAAACGGGCGCTTGCCCAGAAAGACATGAGGAATTGACATGAGCGATGTCGCAGACCGCGTACGCAAGATCGTTGTAGAGCATCTTGGTGTTGAAGAAGACAAAGTGACGGAGACTGCGTCCTTCATCGATGATCTGGGTGCCGACAGCCTTGACACCGTCGAATTGGTCATGGCTTTCGAAGAGGAATTCGGGATCGAGATCCCCGATGATGCCGCCGAAACCATCCAGACCTTTGGCGACGCCGTGAAATTCATTTCCAGCGCGCAATAAGTTTCAACCCTGCGGGGTTGCGGGCGGCGTCCTTCGGGGCGCCGTTTTGCTTTGGCGTGCGGGTTTGCGCCAAAGCGCCGAACCCCGCCCTTGCCCCATGCGGGCGGGCTGGGGTATCAAGTCGAAAACACACCAAGAGGTGAGGGCATCAAATGCGTCGTGTCGTTGTAACTGGGCTGGGGCTGGTGACGCCGCTGGCTGACGGGGTTGAAAAAACGTGGGAACGCCTGCTGGCCGGACAATCCGGCGCGGGCAAGATCACGGGGTTCGATCCCAGTCGCCTGACCACCCAATATGCCTGCGAAGTGCCTTTGGGCGATGGCACCGACGGGACGTTTAACGCCGATGCCTATATGGAGCCCAAGGAACAGCGCAAGGTTGACACCTTTATCCTGTTCGGCATGGCCGCCGCCCAGCAGGCAATCGAGGATTCAGGCTGGCAGCCGACCGAGCGTGCGGATCAGGAACGCACCGGCGTCATGATCGGGTCGGGGATCGGGGGGCTGAATTCCATCGCCGATACGGCCGTGATGATGGCCGAAAAAGGCCCGCGCCGCGTGTCGCCTTTCTTTGTGCCGGGCGCGCTGATCAACCTGATTTCGGGGCAGGTGTCGATCCGTTACGGGTTCCGTGGCCCGAACCACGCGCCTGTGACCGCCTGTTCGACGGGCGCGCATGCCATTGGCGATGCCTCGCGCCTGATCATGTTCGGGGATGCCGATGTGATGATCGCAGGCGGGGCCGAGGCCGCGATCTGTGAACTGGGCATCGCCGGTTTCAACGCCTGCAAGGCGCTGTCGACCGCCCATAACGATGATCCGACCAAGGCCAGCCGCCCATGGGACCGCGACCGTGACGGCTTCGTCATGGGCGAGGGTGCGGGCATCGTTGTGCTGGAAGAATATGAACACGCCAAGGCGCGCGGTGCCAAGATCTATGCCGAGGTGCTGGGCTACGGCCTGTCGGGCGACGCGCACCACATCACAGCCCCGCCACCCGACCACGAAGGCGCTGAACGCGCGATGCGGGCTGCCTGCCGCAATGCAGGCATCGACCCTGCGCAGATTGATTATGTCAACGCGCATGGCACATCGACCATGGCCGACACGATCGAACTGGGCGCTGTTGAGCGCCTTGTCGGGCCGGAGGCTGCGGCGAAACTGACCATGTCGTCGACCAAATCGGCGACGGGGCATCTTTTGGGCGCTGCGGGCGCGATCGAGGCTGTGTTTTCCATCCTCGCCATCCGCGATCAGGTGGCACCGCCGACGATCAACCTTGACAACCCCGATGTCGAGACCGTCGTGGACCTGTGCGCCAATGCCAAGCGCGAACGCCGGATCGACATTGCCCTGTCCAATTCCTTTGGTTTCGGGGGCACGAATGCCAGCGTGATCTTTGGGAAAATCGCCTGATGTGGCGGCATATCGCGGCGAATTTCCTGACCTTCTTCACGGTCGCCCTGTTCCTGTTGGCGGGGGCCATCGGCTGGGGGACGAAACAATACCGTGATCCCGGTCCCCTCGCGCAGGCGATCTGTTTTCAGGTGCCAAGCGGCGCGTCGATGTCTTCGGTCACCGATGGGCTGGTCGCGCAAGGGGCTGTGAGCAACGGCACGATCCTGCGCATCGGTGCGGATTACAGCGACAAGTCGGGCCTGTTGAAGGCCGGCAGCTTTCTGGTGCCAGAGGCCGCGTCGATGGAACAGATCATGGAGATCGTGACGCGCGGCGGTGCTAACACCTGCGGCACCGAGGTCATCTACCGGATTGGTGTGAACCAGGTGCAGGGCGTGGTGCGCGAGCTTGAACCCGCGACCAACCGTTTTGCGGAACGCGCAAGCTTTGATCCCCTGACAGAACAAGCCCCCCCCGCCTATGCAGAGGTGCGCGCGCAGGGCGACACGCGCTACCGCGTCGTTCTGGCCGAAGGCGTCACCAGCTGGCAAGTGCTGAACGCGATGCGCGGGATCAGCGCGCTCGAGGCAGATGTGACCGAAACTCCGCCCGAAGGATCGCTTGCGCCCGCCAGCTACGAATTCACCCCCGGCACGCCTGTGTCCACGATCCTTGCGCAGATGACGGCCCGGCAGAATGACATCATCGCCAATGCATGGGCCAATCGTCAGGACGGACTGCCGCTCGAGACCCCCGAAGAGATGCTGGTTCTTGCCAGCATCATCGAAAAGGAAACCAGCGAAATCGACGAACGCCGGCAGGTGTCGAGCGTCTTCGTCAACCGCTTGCGGCAGGGGATGCGGTTACAGACCGACCCCACCGTGATCTACGGCGTGACGCGCGGCGAAGGCGTGCTGGGCCGTGGCATCCGGCAAAGCGAATTGCGCGACGACAATCCGTGGAACACCTATGTGATCACCGGACTGCCCCCGACGCCCATCGCGAACCCCGGCCTTGCCAGTATCGAGGCGGCGGTGAACCCCGACGAGACGGATTATATCTTTTTCGTGGCCAATGGAACAGGCGGACATACATTCACGACCAATCTGGATGATCACAACAGGGCGGTCGCGGTCTGGCGGCGGATAGAGGCGGAACGCGAAGCCAACCAATGATGCGCTGAACAGATGAAGAAACGGACAAAGGGTCGCCCGCTGGTCGGGTGGCCCTTTGTTGTATTTCGGGCCTGCTTGCGCTAGGGTCGCAGCGCTAGATGGTGTGATGTGGCTGTCACCCACTCGACCTGCGGAAGGCTCCCAACAGGTCACCTTATCATGACTGAACTGCACGACCCCGACCCCACCCCGTTGGCTGCGGCACAGGCGCGCGTCAGCGAAATCAGCACCCTTTTCGCCCGCATCCGCGCCTTGCTGGATTACAGCCTGCGGATCACGGACGACCTCAGCGTCGATACCCCCCGCAATATCATCACCCGTATGGATCAACTGATCGCGGCGCATCTTAAGGTGCTCACCGCCGAGGAGGCTTTCAATGCTGCCCAAAACGCAAACCCCGGCGACATCGCCGACCTCGACAGCATCCGGGACGAGCTTGGGCGCAGGCTTGATCGCCTCCGCGCCAGCCTTGGCGCAGATGGCGTTTCTGAACAGCCTCAGTGAGGCCGAACTGCTGGCGCTGCCCTATCTGTTTTCGTTCTGGGCGATGCCGCATCAACTGCCGCCGCCCGGTGATTGGCGGACATGGGTGATCCTGGGGGGACGCGGCGCGGGCAAGACCCGCGCGGGTGCCGAATGGGTGCGCAGCATGGTGGCGGGGGCAGCGCGCCGGATCGCGCTGATCGGCGAGACCTTTGATCAGGCACGCGAGGTGATGGTGTTCGGCGACAGCGGGATCATGGCGGTCTGTCCACCGGATGCGCGGCCCAAATGGATCGCCAGCCGGCACATGCTGGTCTGGCCCAACGGCGCGCAGGCGACGCTGTTCTCCGCGCATGAACCCGAGGCCTTGCGCGGCCCGCAGTTCGATGCCGCCTGGGTGGATGAATTGGCCAAATGGCGCAAGGCGGCGGCGACATGGGACATGTTGCAATTCGGGCTGCGGCTGGGGGATCAGCCGCGCGTCTGCGTGACGACCACGCCGCGCCGTCAGGCGCTGCTGCGCAAATTGCTCGACCGGCCCAGTACGGTCGTCACGCATGCCCCCACCAGCGCCAATCGTACGAACCTCGCCGACAGCTTTCTGGCGGAAATGGCAGCGGAATATGCAGGCACGGCGCTGGGGCGGCAAGAGCTGGAAGGCGTGATGCTGGACGGTGTGGATGGCGCGCTGTGGGAGATGCGAAGGCTGGCCGCTTGTCAGGTGGCCGCAGCACCACCGCTGACGCGGGTCATCGTCGCGGTCGATCCGCCCACGACGGCCCATGCCGGATCGGATGCCTGCGGGATCATCGTCGCGGGCGTGGTGATGGACGGCCCCGTGCAGGACTGGCGCGCCTATGTGCTCGAGGATGCGAGTGTCCAAGGTGCCAGCCCCGACGCCTGGGCACGCGCCGCCATTGCCGCCGTGGCACGCCACGGCGCCGACAGGCTGGTCGCCGAGGTCAACCAAGGCGGCGACATGGTCGCCGCCGTGATCCGCCAGATCGACCCGCTGGTCCCGTTCCGTGCCGTCCATGCCAGCCGCGGCAAGGTGGCCCGCGCCGAACCTGTTGCGGCGTTATACGAACAAGGGCGGGTACGGCACCTGCGCGGCCTTGGCGATCTGGAGGACCAGATGTGCCAGATGACGCAGGCGGGCTATCAGGGCAAAGGCTCGCCTGACCGTGTCGATGCGCTGGTCTGGGCGATCCACGACCTGATGATCGGACCCGCGCAAAGCTGGCGCAACCCCCAGATCCGCGGGCTTTGACCGTCGCAGCCCTGCGGGCTGCTCGGGCGCGCCGCGCGGGAGTATTGTTGGAAATAAGAAGCCGGGGCCTGAAGATCGGGCGCCGGCTTTTTCTTTCGGCTTCTTTTTCTCCAAATACTCCCGCGCGGAGCGCTCCTGTCGGTGCCACCGTTCCAGGTGTTGCGCACTGGCGCGTACGGTGCCGTAACCGCATCCTCAGGCGCTTTGGCTACATTCCTCTCAACGCCGCAAGATATCGCTTCGAGGAGAAGACATGTTTGATTTCCTGAACCGCAAGCCGACCCCCGCGCCTGAAAGCAAAGCCTCGGCCACGGGGCGCGTTGTGGCGCTTCAGGGGGCGGGTCGTGTCGCCTGGTCGCCGCGCGATGTGGTGTCGCTGACGCGGACGGGCTTTCTGGGCAACCCGATCGGGTTCCGCGCCGTGCGCCTGATCGCGGAAGCGGCCGCCGCGATCCCGCTGGTCGTGCAGGATGACGAGCACCGCTATGACCGCCACCCGGTGCAGGCGCTGCTGGCGCGGCCCAATGCGGCGCAAGGCCGTGCGGAACTGCTGGAGGCCTTGTTCGGGCAGCTGCTGTTGACCGGCAATGGCTATCTGGAGGCCGTGGCGGTGGATAGCTTGCCTGCCGAAATCCATGTGCTGCGGTCTGACCGCATGGCGGTGATCCCCGGCCCTGACGGCTGGCCGATGGCCTATGAATACAACGTCGATGGCCGCAAGCACCGTTTTCCCGTCTCCGAAGATCACAACCCGATCTGCCATGTGAAAAGCTTTCATCCCCAGGACGACCATTACGGGTTTTCCGCGCTTCAGGCCTGCGCCGCCGCTATCGATGTGCATAACGCGGCCTCGCGCTGGTCGAAAGCGCTGCTTGACAATGCGGCACGGCCGTCGGGCGCGATCGTCTATCGTGGCGCGGACGGGCAATCCGCGCTGACCACCGACCAATATGACCGGCTGGTCAGCGAGATGGAAAGCCAGCATCAGGGCGCGCGCAATGCCGGGCGACCGATGCTGCTCGAAGGCGGCCTCGATTGGAAACCGATGGGGTTTTCGCCGTCCGACATGGAATTCCAGAAAACCAAGGAAGCCGCCGCGCGCGAGATCGCCATCGCCTTTGGCGTGCCGCCGATGTTGCTCGGCATTCCCGGCGATGCGACCTATGCCAATTACCAAGAGGCAAACCGCGCTTTCTACCGCCTGACCGTGCTGCCTTTGGCGACCCGTGTCGCCTCCGTCATCGCGGACTGGCTGTCGGATTTTTCGGGCGCGCGGATCGAGATCCGCCCCGACATCGACCAGATCGCCGCGCTGTCGCATGAGCGCGACAGTCTATGGGCGCGGGTGGGGGCTGCAACGTTCCTGACGGATGCGGAAAAACGCAGTCTGCTCGGGCTGCCCGCGCAGGAGGTCGGCCAGCATGGATGACAAGATCGTCGCCCTGCGCGGCCAGCCGCGCCCGCCGCCACCGCCGCCCGCGTCGGATTTCTGGTTCGCCCATGTCGATCTGCGACTGGGACGGATCGAATTCATCATCGCACGGCTCGAATGGCATATCTGGATCGTGGTCTGCGGCTGCGCGGGTCTTCTGGTCTTCGAGATCGTCAAGGCACTCAGCGGAGGGACATCATGACCTTGGAACATAAATTCTGCACAGGGCCGCAGGCCGTGACCGTCACCGACGGGCAGGTCATCAGCGGCTATGCCTCTTTGTTCGGGAAATCCGATCAGGGCGGCGATATCGTCGATGCCGGTGCCTACCGGATCAGCCTCGCCAAGGGGCGGCGGATCAAGATGCTTTGGCAGCACGACCCGTCGCAGCCCATCGGCGTCTGGGACGAGGTGGTCGAGGATGCACGCGGCCTCTGGGTCAAGGGCCGTCTGTTGACCGATATCGCCCGCGCACGAGAGGCGGCCAGCCTGATCGCGGCAGGCGCCATCGACGGGCTGTCGATCGGCTATCGCACCGTGCGCGCCCACAAGGATGAGGCAGGCGGCCGCCGCCTGTCGGAACTCGATCTGTGGGAAGTGTCGCTGGTCACCTTCCCGATGCTGCCCGATGCGCGTGTCGCCGCCAAGGCGGAGGCCCGCGGCGCAGGCGACCTGCACCGCCTTGCGCGCGCGTTTGAGGAGGCGCGCCGCCTGCTGCACCCGCTTTAACCACGGCCCCGAAGGAACACCCCATGACCAACCCCGTCCCCAAGGCCCGGATCGCAGATGATCTGTCCGCGCCTGACCTGACCGAAGCCATCGCCGGATTTCTGGCAGATTTCACCATTTTTACCAACGGCCTGCAGGCCAAACTTCAAAAACAGGATGACCGCATGAACAAGCTGGATCGCAAGACGATGATGACCGCCCGCAGCGCGCTGGCGACAGGTGCAGCACCCGAGGCACCGCATCAGAAAGCCTTTGCCGCCTATCTGCGGTCGGGCGATGATGACGCCCTGCGCGGGCTGGAGATGGACGGCAAGGCGATGTCATCCGTGATGGCCGCCGATGGTGGCTATCTGGTGGACCCGCAAACCGCCGATACGATCAAGGGGACCTTGTCCTCGACCGCATCCTTGCGGGCGGTGGCTACTGTCGTGACTGTAGATGCTACGTCCTATGACGTGCTGGTCGATCACACGGAGATGGGTGCGGGCTGGGCGACCGAGACCGGCAGCATGGCCGAAACCACCACGCCGCAGATCGACCGGATCAGCATTCCACTGCACGAACTGTCGGCCTTGCCCAAAGCGTCGCAGCGTCTGCTCGATGACAGTGCCTTTGACATCGAAGGTTGGCTGGCTGGCCGGATCGCGGATAAATTCGCCCGCTCCGAGGCGGGGGCATTCATCAACGGGGACGGTCTGGACAAGCCCAAGGGGATGCTGACCTATCCTCAGGTCGACAACGAGATCTGGGAATGGGGCAACCTTGGCTTTGTGACGACAGGCGTCGCGGGCGGCATCCAGTCGGGCGATCCGATTGTTGACCTCGTCTACGCGCTGGGGGCGGTCTATCGCGCCAATGGTACGTTTGTCATGAACTCCAAGACCGCAGGCACCATCCGCAAGCTGAAAGACAACGATGGCCGGTTCTTGTGGTCCGACGGTCTGGCTGCGGGCGAGCCTGCACGGCTGATGGGCTATCCGGTGCTGGTGGCGGAAGACATGCCCGACATCGCGGCGGGGGCGACCGCCATCGCCTTTGGTGATTTCGGCGCGGGCTATACCGTGGCCGAACGCCCCGACCTGCGCGTGCTGCGCGATCCGTTCTCGGCCAAGCCGCATGTGCTGTTCTACGCCACCAAGCGCGTGGGGGGTGCTGTCAGCGATTTCGCCGCGATCAAGCTTCTGAAATTCGCGGTCAGCTGATCCTGACCCGATAGGGCGCGCGCGGACCCTCGCGCGTTGCCCGGCCCCCGGATGCGGGCCTGTCCGGCCATGTCTAGCAGCCCCCCCTTCCGTCCGAGCATGGCCGGGCGGGTCTGTATCCGGGACAGCTGTGCCAAATGAATTTCGGAGCAAATCCATGATGTTAGTCGAAGAAAACCCGGTATCCGATGCGGTCTTGCCGGTGGCGCAGCTGAAAGAACATCTGCGCCTTGCCACGGGCTTTGCCGATGATGCCGATCAGGACGGGCTGTTGTTGCGCCACCTGCGCGCCGCCATGGCCGCGATCGAGGCACGGACCGCCAAAATCCTGATCGAGCGTGATTTCACGTGGACGCTACACGGCTGGCGCGATCCTGTGCGGCAGGTGCTTCCCGTGTCGCCGGTCAATGCCATCGTGCATGTGACCCAAGTGGCGCAGGACGGGGTCGAAACGGTGACCGACCCCGCCGGATGGTATCTGGTCGCGAACGGGCCGCGTCCTGCGCTGGTGGCCAAGGGGGGTCTTTTGCCCGGCGTTCCGCCGCATGGGTCGGTGCGGATCGGGCTGATGGCGGGGTTCGGGCCGGAATGGTCGGACCTGCCAGCCGATCTGGCACAGGCGAGCCTGATGCTGGCCGCGCATCATTTCGATTGCCGCCATGACATGGGCGCGGGGCACAGCACGGTGCCTGCGGCGATCATGGCGCTGCTCAATCCGTACCGCGTGGTGCGGCTGGGGGGGCGGGCATGAGCATCCCCCAGATGACCCGCGCGCTGGTGCTGGAACACCGCGTGCAGACCCCCGATGGTGCAGGCGGTTTCACCAGCGACTGGCAGCCTTTGGGCCGCGTCTGGGCCGCGATCAAACCCGGCACAGGACGCGAGACGGCGG
This sequence comes from Yoonia vestfoldensis DSM 16212, assembly GCF_000382265.1. Taxonomy (GTDB): domain Bacteria; phylum Pseudomonadota; class Alphaproteobacteria; order Rhodobacterales; family Rhodobacteraceae; genus Yoonia; species Yoonia vestfoldensis. Next base: position 226,076 of record NZ_KB907974.1, on the reverse strand, counting down.
CATTGTCCGCAAGCCTGAGCCGCGTGCCTTATCAGATCATCCTGCGTGCCGCCCCAGTGGGTGCACCGTCACGCCCGCAGCCGGGGCAACGGTTCCGCCAGGGGGCGCGGCTTTTTGCAATCGCTGCCGTGACCGAGGCCGACGAGAAGGGCCTTTACCTGACCTGCACCGCAACCGAGGAGGTGGCCACATGACTTATGCTGTCGCTGCCGCGCTGCAAACGGCGGTCTATACACGGCTCGCAGCCGACCCCGCGCTTGCCGCCCTTGTCGGGGCTGCGATCTATGACGCGGTGCCTGCGGGCACCCTGCCGCCGCTTTATGTCGTCATCGGCAACGAGGATGTGCGCGATGCCTCTGACAAGACCGGCAGTGGTGCCGATCACGCGCTGGCCATCAACGTGCTGAGCGAGGCGGCGGGTTTCGCCGGTGCCAAGGCCGCTGCTGGCGCAGTCTGCGATGCATTGTTGGACGCGCCGATGACGCTCACGCGCGGTACGCTCGTCAGCCTCAATTTCACCAAGGCCAAGGCTGCGCGCACGACCACCGGCAACATGCGGCAGATCACCCTGATTTTTCGCGCCCGCGTGGCCGACGACATCTAACCCCCGATAAAGGAGAGCCCCAATGGTGGCCCAGAACGGAAAAGACCTGCTGATCAAGATCGATATGACCGGCGACAGCCAGTTCGAAACGCTGGCGGGCCTGCGCGCGACGCGGATCAGCCTGAATGCCGAAACGGTGGATGTGACCAGCCTCGACAGCACAGGCGGCTGGCGCGAATTGCTGGGCGGGGCGGGGGTGAAAACTGCCGCGATCTCCGGCTCGGGCGTGTTCAAGGATGATGCGACGGACGAACGTGCGCGCCAGATCTTTTTCGGCGGGTTGATGCCCGATTTTCAGGTCATCATCCCCGGTTTCGGCACGCTGCAAGGCGCGTTCCAAATCACCGGCATCGACTATGCGGGCAGCCATAATGGCGAGGCGACCTACGAAGTCTCGCTCGCCTCCGCCGGGGCTTTGCAATTCGTGGCGCTGATCTGATGGCCAATCCTTTCGCGGGCGAGGTCGCGGTGACCATCGGTGACACCGTGATCGACGCCAAGCTGACGCTGGGCGCGCTGGCGGAGCTGGAATCGACCCTGCAAACGGGGTCGCTGGTCGATCTGGTGGCACGCTTCGAAGGCGGCGTCTTTTCCAGCCGCGACGTGATGGCCGTGATCGTGGCTGGCCTGCGCGGTGGGGGCTGGCGCGGTCAGGCGGCTGATTTGCTGGCAGTGGATTTCCCCGGCGGGCCTTTGGGGGCTGCAAAACTGGCTGCGACCCTGCTTGCGCGGGCGTTCGCGGTGCCGGAATGACAAACCTCGATTGGGCAGGGCTGATGCGCGCGGGGCTTTGCAGCTTGCGCCTGCCGCCTGCCACCTTCTGGGCGCTGACGCCGGCGGAACTGCAACTGATGCTGGGCGCGCAGGCGGGGCCTGCCCCCATGACGCGCGCGGGCCTTGATGCGCTGGCGCGCGCCTTTCCCGATGATCCGAAAGGGGATGATGATGAGCGACATTGACCGGCTTGACGCCTTTGACAGCGATATTTCCGCGCTGGAACGCAGCCTTGGCGATGTGTCCGCCGTGACAGCCGCCTTTGAGGCGCAATTGCGCGGCACGCAGACAGCGCTGACCGATACGACCCGCGATCTGGGCAATCTCGAACGGGGGTTTTCGAACGGATTGCGCCGCGCGCTGGATGGGCTGGTGCTGGATGGCAAAAGCCTGTCGGATGTGTTCGCAGGACTGGGTCGGTCGATGTCGGACACCGTCTATAACGCCGCGCTGAAACCCGTGACGGACCATTTCGGGGGGATGTTGGCGGGCGGGCTGAACAGCCTCGTGTCGGGCCTGATGCCCTTTGCGGATGGCGCGCCGTTTTCGCAAGGCCGCGTGATGCCGTTCGCCAAAGGCGGTGTCGTATCCAGCCCCACGTCGTTTCCGATGCGCGGCGGCACCGGCTTGATGGGCGAGGCGGGGCCAGAGGCGATCATGCCGCTGGCGCGCGGTGCCGACGGGCGGCTGGGTGTGCGCGGTGGCGGGGGTGCCGTCAGCGTCACGATGCATATCACCACGCCCGACGTGCAGGGATTCCAGCGCAGCCAGTCACAGATCGCGTCCCAGATGGCGCGCGCCATGCAGCGCAGCCAGCGCAACAGTTAGGAGCAGCCGGATGTTTCACGAGATCAGATTTCCCGCCAACCTGTCGTTTGGCGCCACCGGCGGGCCGGAACGGCGGACCGAGGTGGTGACGCTTGCCAATGGTTACGAGGAACGCAACACGCCTTGGGCGCATGCGCGCAGGCGTTATGATGCGGGGCTGGGGCTGAGCGCGCTGGATGATCTGGCGACGCTGATTGCGTTCTTCGAGGCGCGCCAGGGCCAGTTGATCGGCTTTCGCTGGAAGGATTGGTCGGATTTCAAATCCTGCCTGCCGTCGCAGGATACCGCAGGGCCGGACCAATTGATCGGCATCGGTGATGAGGTGACGCGCGATTTCCAGCTGTCCAAGACCTATCGGTCGGGCGAGACGACCTATATCCGCCCCATCACCAAACCCGTCGCAGGCTCGATCCGTGTCAGCCGTGGCGGTGATGCGATGGTGGCGGGGGTGGATTACACCGTGGATACGGTGACGGGCATCGTCAGCTTTACCGACGCGCCCGATATCGGGGCGGAAATCAGGGCAGGCTTCGAATTCGACGTGCCGGTGCGTTTTGCCACCGATACGATCCGCACGTCCATGTCGCGCTTTCAGGCCGGTGAAGCCCCCGACGTGCCGGTGATCGAGGTGCGGATATGACGACGCTTGCCGCACATCTGGCGGGAGGGGCGACGCAGACCTGCCATTGCTGGGCCGTCATGCGCGCCGATGGCATGACGCTGGGGTTCACCGACCACGACCTGCCGCTGACGTTTGAGGGCATTCGCTTTGCGCCGGAATCGGGCCTCTCGGCGCGGGCCTTGTCCAGCACAACGGGGCTGTCGGTCAACAACACCGACGCGCTGGGCGCTTTGTCGTCTGATGCGATCACGGAAAGCGACATCACCGCAGGCCGCTATGACGGGGCCGCTGTCCGGGTCTGGTTGGTGCGCTGGGATGACGTCACGCAGCGGGCGCTGAAATTTGCGGGCACCCTGGGCGAGATCACCCGCGCCAAGGGTGGCTTTCAGGCCGAATTGCGCGGGTTGACCGAGATGCTGAACCAGCCGCAGGGGCGCAGCTATCTGACACAATGTTCCGCCGTGCTGGGGGATACGCGCTGCCGGTTCGCGCTGGATGATCCGGCTTACCAGTTCAGCGCGCAGCCCGTGGCGGTGCAGGATAACCGCGTGTTCCGCTTTGTGGCGCAGGCCGTGTTCAACGATCGCTGGTTCGAGGCGGGGCAGCTGTCGGTCACGACCGGCCCCGCCGCTGGCCTGTCTGCCGTCATCAAATCTGACCGGCTGGTGAACGGGGGGCGCGAGATCACGCTGTGGGACCCGATCCGCGCGGGCGTGGGTGTGGCGGATATGCTGACCCTGACCGCAGGCTGCGATAAGGCGGCTGTGACCTGCCGCGTGAAATTCGCCAATCTGCTGAACTTTCAGGGCTTCCCCGATATTCCGGGCGATGACTGGCTGGTCGCCGTGCCACGCAGCGACAGCAACCTGACCGGCCAGAGCAGGCGCAACCCATGACGCCTCCTGTCGTACTCGCCGCACGGGACTGGATCGGCACGCCCTATATGCATCAGGCCGCAATAAAGGGCGTGGGCTGCGATTGTCTGGGGCTTTTGCGCGGGCTTTGGCGCGAATTGCACGGGGCAGAGCCGGAACCGGTCCCTGCCTACACCCCCGACTGGTCCGAACCGCAGGGGCAGGAACGGCTGTGGCAGGCGGCGCTCCGCCATATGCCGCCTGCGACGGGTCCGCTGGCGCAGGGCGACGTGCTGTTGTTCCGCATGCGTGCGGGCGGGGTGGCCAAACACCTCGGGCTGGTCTCGGCCATAGGCGAGGCCCCCGCGTTTGTCCACGCCTATAGCGGGCATGGCGTCGTCGAAAGCCCGCTCAGCGCCCCTTGGGCGCGCCGGATCGCGGCGCGTTTTCTTTTTACGCAAAGGATCATCTGATATGGCAACGATCGTTTTGTCAGCCGCAGGCATGGCGCTGGGCGGGTCCATCGGCGGCACCGTGATGGGGCTGTCGATGGCGGTCGCCGGCCGTGCCGCAGGGGCCATGATCGGCGCGCGGATCGACCAGCGCCTGATGGGGTCGGGCAGCGATGCGGTGGAAACGGGCCGGGTGGACCGGTTCCGCCTGACGGGTGCCGCAGAAGGCAGCGACATCGGGCAGGTGTACGGGCGTATGCGCGTCGGCGGCCAAGTCATCTGGGCCAGCCATTTCACCCAATCGAGCACCACGACCGGCGGCGGCAAAGGCGCGCCTGCCGCCCCCAAGACCACGACCTACAGCTACCGTGTCAGCTTTGCCGTGGCCTTGTGTGAAGGGCCGATCAGCCATGTGGGCCGGATCTGGGCGGATGGCGTGGAAATCGCGCCGGACGATCTGAACATGCGCGTCTATACCGGCAGTGCTGACCAGTTCCCCGACCCCAAGATGGTCGCCGTCGAAGGCGCAGGCAACGTCCCTGCCTATCGCGGCACCGCCTATGTAGTGATCGAGGATCTTGATCTTGGCGCATTTGGCAACCGCGTCCCGCAACTGACCTTCGAGGTGATCCGCGCAGGGCTGGACGGCGGGTTGGCCGATGCGGTGCAGGGTGTGGCCCTGATTCCAGGCAGCGGCGAATACGGGCTCGCGACGCGGCCTGTGTATCTCTCGCCCCGCTATGGCGAACAGGTGGCGGTGAATATGAACGCGCCCTCGGGCCAGACCGATTACATCCATGCGATGGACGCGCTGGAAGGCGATCTGCCCACCTGCAAATCGCTGGTGCTGGTGGTGTCGTGGTTTGGTGACGACCTGCGCTGTGGGAATTGCACCGTGCTGCCAAAGGTCGAACAGAAAGACGTCGATGCGCAGGCGATGCCATGGCGCGTCTCGGGTCTCACGCGCGCGACAGCCCCGCGCGTGGCCTTTGACGCAGGCGCGCCTGTCTATGGCGGCACCCCTGCCGATGCGGCGGTGGTCGAGGCCATCATCGACCAGCGCGCGCGCGGGATTGCGACGGTGTTCTATCCGTTCATCCTGATGGAACAACTGGCGGGCAACACGCTGCCTGATCCGTGGACAGGCGACATTGGCCAGCCCGCCTTGCCATGGCGCGGGTGGATCACGGCGGCGGGCAACGGCACCGCGACAGCGGCGGCCGAGGTGGCGGCTTTCATGGGCACAGCCCAGCCTGCGCAGTTCAGCGTGCAAGGCACACGGGTCGATTACACCGGCCCCGCGACGGGCGGCTACCGGCGGTTCATCCTGCATTATGCGCATCTGTGTGCCGCAGCAGGCGGTGTGGACGCGTTCTGCATCGGGTCCGAAATGCGCGGGCTGACGCAGGTGCGCGGGGCGGACGGCAGCTTTCCAGCTGTCAGCGCCTTGCGCGCGCTTGCCGCCGATGTGCGCGCGATCCTCGGGCCGGATTGCAAGATCAGCTATGCCGCCGACTGGTCGGAATATCACGGGTATCAGCCCGCAGGGACGGGCGACAAGATTTTCCACCTCGATCCGCTTTGGGCCGACCAGAACATCGACTTCATCGGGATCGACAATTACTTGCCGCTCGCCGATTGGCGCGATGGCGATACCCATGCCGATGCAGCGGCAGGCGCGATCCATGATCTGGCCTATCTGCGCGGCAATATCGCAGGCGGTGAAGGCTATGACTGGTACTATCCCACACCCGAGGCCCGCGATGCCCAACGTCGCGCTCCCATCACCGATGGTCTGGGCGAGCCGTGGATCTGGCGCTACAAGGATATCGCCAACTGGTGGGGCCAGCCGCATCATGACCGCGTGGGGGGCTTGCGCGCGGCGCAGCCCACCGCATGGGTGCCACGCTCCAAACCCGTCTGGTTCACCGAATACGGCTGTGCCGCCATCGACAAGGGGGCGAACCAGCCCAACAAGTTCCTCGATGTGAAATCATCGGAATCCGGCCTGCCGCATTATTCCAACGGCCAGCGCGATGACCTGATGCAGATGCAATACCTGCGCGCGATGACGCAGCATTATGCCGACCCTGCCAACAACCCCGTCTCGCCACTTTACGGTGGCCCGATGGTGGACACCGCAAGGATGCATGTCTGGGCATGGGATGCGCGGCCTTATCCGTTCTTTCCGGCCAATCGTGGGCTTTGGGCGGATGCGGGCAATTACGCGCGCGGGCATTGGTTGAACGGGAGGGCGACGAACCTGCCGCTGGCCTCTGTCGTGGCGGCGATCTGTGAACAGGCGGGGATCACGGCCTATGACGTGTCGCACCTCTTCGGCATTGTGCGGGGCTATCTGCTTGACCGGGCGTCCAGCGGGCGGGCGGCCTTGCAGCCGCTCATGCTGGCGTATGGGTTCGACGCGGTGGAGGACGCTGGCACGCTCGTGTTCCGCAACCGCACGGCGCGGATCAGCGGGCAGGTGGGCCTACACGATCTCGCCCTTGATCCCGAACAGGATCAGGCATGGTCGCTGACCCGCGCGCCTGCGTCAGAGACCGCACAGCGCGTGCAGGTCCTGCATCTGGATGCCGATGGCGATTATGAACCCGCCGCCGCCGATGCCGCCCATGCCGATACCACCAGCATCAGCGTGGCGCATCACGAACTGCCGCTGGCACTGACCCGCGCCGAAGGCCGCGCCATTGCCGCCAGTTGGCTGCAAGAGGCGCGTGTCGCGCGCGACAGCATCCGTTTCGCGCTGCCGCCGTCACGCGCGGCGGGGGCGGGCGATGTGGTCGCCATCACTCTGCCTGACCACGCAGGCGATTACCGCATCGACCGGATCGAGGATGCGGGCCTGCAACTGGTCGAGGCAACGCGCATCAGCGCCAGCACCTACCAGCCTCTCCGGTCCGAGGATCAGGCCGCCGTGCTGAAACCCTTTGCCGCCCCCGTGCCGGTGGAACTGCTGTTTCTCGACCTGCCGCTGTTGCGCGGCGATGAGATCCCCCATGCGCCGCATCTGGCCGTGGCAGGCGCACCTTGGCCGGGGTCGGTCGCCGTCTATGGGGCGCCACAGGACAGCGATTACGCGCTGCAGGACATCATCCGCGACCCTGCAGGCATGGGCGACACGCTGACGCCTTTGCCGCGCGGGCGGGCAGGGCTGTGGGACCGGCAGGCGGGGTTCGATCTGCGGCTTATGCAGGGCGCGCTGGGCAGTGCGACGGTGCAAGCCGTGCTGTCGGGGGCGAACCTGCTGGCCGTCGGTGACGGCTCGCCCGATGCGTGGGAACTGCTGCAGTTCCGTGACGCCACACCTTTGGGCGCGGGTGCATTCCGGCTGCACGGGTTGCTGCGCGGGCAGGCGGGCAGTCGCGGGATCATGCCTGATCTCTGGCCTGCCGGATCACGCGTTGTCGTGCTCGACGCCCGTGTCGATCAGCTTGTCCTGCCATCCTCTGCGCGCGGGCAGGACCGGCATTTCCGCTATGGTCCGGCCAAGCGGCCTTTGGGCGATCCCAGCTTCCGCTACACGGTCGCCGCGTTCCAGGGCAACGGATTGCGCCCCTATTCGGTGGCGCATCTGCGCACGCGGCAGGCGATGGACGGGCTGCATCTGTCATGGATCAGGTGCAGTCGGATCGATGGCGATCTCTGGGCCGATGGCGATGTGCCTTTGGGCGAGGCAACAGAGGCATACCAGATCCGCGTGATCCGCGATGGGATCATCCGGCGCAGCGTGACCGTGAACGCGCCAGTGTGGCACTATCCCGCAAGCCTGATCGCCGCCGATCATGGCACTGCGGCCTACCGTGTCGAGATTGCGCAAGTGTCGGACCGTTTCGGCCCCGGTCCGTTTACCGCACGGATCGTGACATGAGGGGGCTGCAACTGGCCGATCTGGAGCTTGCGACGCGGGCGCTTTTGCTGCTGCCCGGGTCCGAGCGCACATCGGCGCTGGGCCGGATGCTGAAGGCCGCAAGGCTGGGGGCCGCTCACCATGCCATCAACGGCACAGCGCATCCGCTGCATGGCACCGGCACGCTGATGTCGGCACTCTCCCGCTTGCCCATCGCGCCGCGTCCGCCCGTGCTGACGCGGGATTACCTGCACTGTCTGGCATTTGTTGCCATCACGATCTGTGATGTGATGGATGACACCTTTGATATTGGCGAGAGCACCCTATCTGCGTTACACAGGAAGCCTTGAACAAGGGACCGATGTCATGCGCCAGCCAAAACCCGCCCTGACGGAACTCGATCCGGTCTGGCACCGCATCCGACAAGAGGGCGAGGACGCGATCGTCTCCGAACCGCTGATCGGCGGGATGGTCCATGCGGGCGTGCTGCATCACGCGACTTTCGAGGCCGCGCTGGGCTATCGGATCTCGATGAAGCTTGCTTCGGCGGAAATGTCCGAACAGATTTTGCGCGAAACCGCGAATGCGGCCTATGCGGCGAACCCGGAACTGGCACATGCTGCGCGTGCGGATCTTGTCGCGATCTATGACCGGGACCCGGCCTGCCACCGGCTGATCCAGCCCCTGCTTTTCTTCAAGGGGTTTCAGGCGGTCCAGGCATACCGTCTGGGTCATCAGCTGTGGACCCAAGGGCGTCGTGACATGGCCTATTTCATCCAGATGCGCGTCAGCGAGGTGTTCGGCGTCGATATCCATCCCGCTGCAAGGATCGGAAAAGGCATCATGATCGACCATGCCCATTCCATCGTGGTGGGCGAAACGGCGGTCATCGGTGATAATGTCTCGATGTTGCATTCTGTGACGCTGGGTGGCACCGGCAAGGAAGACGACGACCGCCACCCCAAGATTGGCAATGGCGTGCTGATCGGGGCCGGGGCCAAGGTGCTTGGCAATATCAAGGTCGGCCATTGCAGCCGGATCGCAGCGGGCTCTGTCGTGCTGGACGATGTGCCGCCGATGAAGACCGTCGCAGGCGTGCCCGCGCGGATCGTGGGCGAGGCAGGCTGCGCGCAGCCATCGGTCACGATGGATCATCTGTTCGACCACGACCACTGACGTGCAGTCTCCAAAATTCTTCTGTCGAAGAATTTTCCGCCGCCCAAGATTTTTCGGACGAAAAATCTTGGGCCAGCGCGGGCCGGTCAGGCCAGCATCGTCAGCGGGTTTTCGAGATTGTCCTTGATCGCGGCCAGCAGGTTCGCGCCCAAGGCGCCGTCGATCACGCGGTGATCCACGGACAGGGTGACGCTCATGATCGTCGCCACCGCCAGTTCGCCGTCCTTTCCCACGATGGGTTTCTTGACGCCGGCACCGACCGCCAGAATGGCGGCATGGGGCGGGTTGATGATCGCATCGAAATTGTCGATCCCGAACATGCCCAGGTTGGAAATCGCGAAACTGCCGCCCTGGTATTCCTGCGGGGCGAGCTTGCGGTCGCGGGCGCGGGTGGCGAGGTCTTTCATTTCCGAGGACAGCGCCGACAGGGATTTCATTTCCGCGTCGCGCAGGACGGGGGTGAACAGCCCGCCTTCGATGGCGACGGCCACGGCCACGTCGGATTTGGAGAACTTCAGCGTGCGGTCGCCCGCCCAGACGGCATTGGCATCGGGCACCTGTTGCAGGGCCAGCGCGCAGGCCTTGATGATGAAGTCGTTGACCGACAGCTTGACGCCGCGCCCTTCAAGCTGGGCGTTGAGCTGGCTGCGGAATTTCATCAGCGCATCAAGGTTGATGTCGCGGCGCAGGTAGAAATGCGGCACCGATTGCTTGGCTTCGGTCAGGCGCGCGGCGATGGTCTTGCGCATCCCGTCCAGCTTGACCTCTTCGAAGGGGCGGCCGTCGTACATCTTGATGACGGCATCTGTGCTGGGGCCGCTGGCCATGGTGGCGGCGGCAGCCTTTGGCGCTTCGGCTTTTGGGGCTTCTGCCTTGGCGGGGGCGGCTTTGGCACCGGCTTTCGCGGCTTCGACATCGGCCTTGACGATCCTTCCGTGCGGGCCGGAGCCAGTCACGCCCGAAAGTTCGAGACCCTTCTCCGCCGCGATCCGGCGGGCGAGGGGCGAGGCGAAGACGCGGTTGCCGTCTTTCACTGGGGCCGCGGGGGCCGGTGTTGCTGCTTCAGGCTCTGCCGCGGGGGCCGGGGTGGTCTCTTTTGCAGGGGCCGCGTCCCCGGCCTGACCCGGGACCTCGCCGATATCATCGGCACTCTCACCATCCTCCAGCAACACGGCGATCACGTCATTGACCTTCACGCCTTCGGTGCCTTCGGGGATCATGATCTTGCCCATGATCCCTTCGTCCACCGCCTCGAATTCCATCGTGGCCTTGTCGGTTTCGATCTCGGCCAGAATGTCACCCGACGACACCTTGTCGCCTTCCTTGACGTGCCATTTGGCCAGCGTGCCTTCCTCCATCGTGGGCGACAGGGCGGGCATCAGAATTTCTGTGGGCATCGCATTGTCTCCTTAGCGGTAGGTCACGTGTTTGCAGGCGGCGACGACTTCGTCGACGGTCAGCAAGGCATGTTTTTCAAGGTTCGCGGCATAGGGCATCGGCACGTCTTTACCTGTGCAGTTGATCACCGGCGCATCCAGATAGTCAAAGGCCTGCTGCATGATGACGCTGCTGATATAGCTGCCGACGCTGCCTTGCGGCCATCCTTCTTCGACGGTCACACAGCGGTTGGTCTTGCGCACAGAGGCAAGGATGGTTTCCGTATCCATCGGGCGCAGGGTGCGCAGGTTGATCACCTCGGCGCTGATGCCTTCTTCGGCCAGCTTTTCGGCCGCGGCCAGCGCATAGGTCATGCCGATCCCGAAACTGACGATGGTCACGTCATCACCGGCGCGTTCGATCTTGGCCTTGCCGAAAGGAATGGTGAAATCATCCATGATCGGCACGTCGAAGCTTTTGCCATAGAGAATCTCGTTTTCGAGGAAGATCACCGGGTTGGGGTCGCGGATCGCGGTTTTCATCAGGCCTTTCGCGTCAGCGGCGGAATAGGGCATCACGACCTTCAGACCGGGGATCTGCATATACCATGCGGCATAATCCTGGCTGTGCTGCGCACCCACGCGGGCGGCGGCACCGTTGGGGCCGCGAAACACCATCGGCGCACCCATCTGGCCGCCCGACATGTACAGCGTCTTGGCGGCAGAGTTGATGATATGGTCGATCGCCTGCATCGCGAAGTTGAAGGTCATGAATTCGACGATGGGCTTCAGCCCGCCGAATGCGGCACCTGTGGCGATCCCTGCAAAGCCGTGCTCGGTGATCGGTGTGTCGATCACGCGCTTGGCACCGAATTCATCCAGCAGACCCTGGCTGATTTTATAGGCGCCCTGATATTCCGCGACCTCTTCGCCCATCAGGAAAACGCTGTCGTCGCGGCGCATTTCCTCGGCCATCGCGTCGCGGAGTGCTTCGCGGACCGTGGTCTTCCTGACCTCGACGTCGGCGGCCCAGTCGGGGGTCGTGTCAGCGACAGCGGCAGCGGGTTTGGCTGCGGCAGGGGCTTTGGCGGATGGTTGAGGCCCCGGCTCGGAGGCCGGGGTGGCCGCGTCCCGGGCCTGATCCGGGACCTCATCAACGGATTCACCCTCCTCGACCAGTACGGCGATGGCGGTGTTCACCTTCACGCCTTCGGTGCCTTCGGCGATCAGGATCTTGCCGATCACACCTTCGTCCACGGCCTCGAATTCCATCGTGGCCTTGTCGGTTTCGATCTCGGCGAGGATGTCACCAGACGACACCTTGTCGCCTTCCTTGACCAGCCATTTGGCCAGCGTGCCTTCTTCCATGGTGGGGGACAGGGCGGGCATCAGAATTTCGGTTGCCATGTCTCAAGCCTCCTGCGGGATTTCTGTGGCGTAGATATCGGTCCAGAGCTCGTCGAGATGCGGCTCCGGGCTCTCCTTGGAAAACTCCGCCGCTTCGTTGACCACGGCCTTGATTTCCTTGTCGATGGCCTTGAGGTCATCGTCGGTCGCGTGCTTGCCGGTCAGCAGCATGTCGCGGACCTGTTCGATCGGGTCGCGTTCGTCGCGCATTTTCTGCACCTCGTCGCGGGTACGGTATTTGGCGGGGTCGGACATCGAATGGCCGCGATAGCGGTAGGTCTTGACCTCAAGAATATATGGCCCTTTGCCCGAACGGCAGTGCGCCACCGCCCTTTCACCCGCTTCCTTGACGGCCAGCACGTTCATCCCGTCGACTTCTTCGCCCTTGATGCCATAGGCGGCACCGCGTTCCCACAGGCTCGGCGATTTGGTGGAGCGCACGACGGAGGTGCCCATCGCATAGCCGTTGTTCTCGATCACGAAGATGACCGGAAGATCCCAAAGCTGCGCCATGTTGTAGGTTTCATAGACCTGCCCCTGGTTCGCGGCGCCATCCCCGAAATAGGCGAATGTCACGCGGTCGTTGCCCTTGTATTTATCCGCAAAGGCCAGACCCGCGCCCAGCGGGACCTGCGCGCCGACGATGCCGTGGCCGCCGTAGAAATGTTTCTCTTTCGAGAACATATGCATCGACCCGCCCTTGCCTTTGGAAAAGCCCCCCTCGCGGCCTGTCAGTTCGGCCATGATCCCCTTGGGGTCCATGCCGCAAGCCAGCATATGACCATGATCACGATAGGATGTAACGCGCTTGTCGCCTTCGCCTGCGGCCGCTTCCAGCCCGACGACGACCGCTTCCTGCCCGATATACAGGTGGCAGAAGCCGCCGATCAGGCCCATGCCGTACAGCTGGCCTGCCTTTTCCTCGAACCGCCGGATCAGCAGCATTTCACGGTAATGGCCCAGCAATTCCTCGGCTGAGACATTGGATTTCGCGGCGGCCTGTTTTGGCGGCATGAGCATTCCTCCAGCGTTTTGGCATATAGTTTAGTATTAAACTATCTTTTAGTGCATCTGGAACGGGATTGCCACCGTGAATATGACGCAGCGGCAGAGTGGCTGGTCTGCGCTGGTTGCAAGGCTGGCTGACCGGCTGCGCCGGGCCTTCGGCGAGGATATTTTGGCTCTGAAGATGGGATCAGCGGATCACGATCTCGTCGGCTCGGATCAGGCCCAGCACATCGCGGGCCTGTTCGTCGAGCAGGTCAAGATCGAGAAAATTATCCGAAAGCCGCGTAGTCAGGTTTTCCATCCGGGCGACCTCGGCCTGCAAGGCGGCCAGTTCGATGCGCAGCGCGGCGGCTTCGGCGCGGACCTCGACGCGTTTGAACAGACCGTTGTGGCCCTGGACGGCGGCAAAGGTGAAATACAATCCCAGGACGATCATCCCTAGAAAGTACAACGTCGCCCCGATCGCCGGCCTGCTGCGTTTCAACATCTGCTGTCCTCTGCTGTCGTCTCTGACGGACGACTGCATGCAGACTCGCATATCCGATTCGCAAAGGGAATCCCTAAAATGCGAATTTTTTAGTCACGTCCGCGATAGATTTCGACCAGCTTGCCCAGCATGGCAAGCGCATCCGCGCGGTCGCGCTGGAAGGAATTGCGCCCGATGATCGACCCGTTGCCACCGCCGTCACGGATCGCGCGCGCATCGTCATAGACGGCATCGGCCCCCTTGGCGGCGCCACCCGAAAACACCGTGATCCGGCGCCCGTTGAACGCGGCCTGCATGCAATGGCGCACGCGCGCGGCCTGCGTGGCGATGTCGATGCCTTTGTCCTGATAGACCTTCTTGGCCTCGGGCAGGGACAAATGGTCGGTGGACAGCTTGATCTTGATGATATGCGCCCCCAGCAAGGCCGCGATCTGGGCGGCATAGGCCGCGATGTCGATGGCGGTTTCGCCGTTCTTGTCGAGCGCCTCACCGCGTGGATAGGACCAGATCACCGTGGCGATCCCCTTGGCCGCAGCCTCGCGCCGCATTTCGGCGATATCGCTGAACATGTTCAGCGCGGCCGATGATCCCGGATAGATCGTGAACCCGATCGCTGAACAGCCCAGCCGCAGCGCGTCATCCACGCTTGCCGTGATCGCCTGCGTTTTGGCCGCGACATCGGGGATCAGCGAATTGGCAGAGTTCACTTTCAGGATCGTGGGGATTTGCCCCGCAAATGTATCGGCACCCGCCTCGATCATGCCAAGCGGGGCGGCATAGGCGTTCAACCCCGCGTCGATGGCCAGTTGGTAATGGTAATGCGGGTCATAGGCGGCAGGGTTTGCGGCAAAGGACCGCGCAGGCCCGTGTTCGAACCCCTGATCGACGGGCAGGATGATCATCTTGCCGGTGCCGCCCAGCTTGCCGGTCATCAACATGCGGGCCAGGTTCGCCTTGACGCCGGGCGTTTCGCCTTCGTAATGGCCAAGGATTTTCTGGACGGTGCGGGTGGTTTTCATGACGGGCCCCTGTGCAAGCGGTGTTCGTGCGCAGGGTTAGGGGCGTCGGCGCCCGGTTGCAAATGTGTTAGCGCAACCGGGCGGCATGTTATCGCAAACGGTGGTCTTAGCGTTGCGTCAGATAGCGCTGCGGTAGGTCGGCGTCGAACCAGTCACCGATGGCAAGCTCTTCCATCCGGGTGGCGGTCTGCTGCCAGGCGGCGGCGACATCCGGCCCGCGGGCGGCGAACCGCCCTTCGATATCGGCGCGCAGCGAACCCGCTGCGATATCGCCCGCAGCCTCTGCCAGCACGGCATAGTAATAGGCCCGCGCATAGGACCGCGCCGCGCCCTGGCCTGCGTGATGCGCCAGCGCCAGCGCGCGCAGATCGCGCGGGTCATCGCTGCTGATCGCACTGACCGGGGCAGGGGCTGGTTCCAGATGGACCGCCTGTGCGGTCAACACTGCCTGCGATGTCATCTGCGCCTCCAGCCGGTCAAGCTGGCCCACGGCACCCGGCGTGCCGCGTTCCCCGGCGATCAGCGCATAATCATAGGCGGTGGCAATGTCGCGCGCCTCTGTTGCCTTGGACAACAACAGGGCGACCTCGCCTGCGACCTCTGGATCGTCCAGCAAGGGTGCCAGCAGTCCGGGCACCAGCACCGTGCTGCGCGGCACGCCATCGCCATTCAAAAGCGCTGTCGCGATGCGCAACCGGTCTTCGGGTGCCAGATCCTCCAGCCGTTCGACTGCGGCCAGTTCCTCCAGCGTCAGGATACGTGTCCGCGCCAGCGGCGTGCTGCGCGCCTGCAAGCCCATCGCCACGATCAGCGAGGGCAGGCTGGCATACATCTGCGGCTCGACCACAACACCACCGGCAGGCAGGTCCGCCTCGATGGTGATTTCACCGGGATCAGCGACGAATGTTTCGACTTCGGCCATCAGGTCGTCGATGAAATTCCGCTCGACCGCGCCAAGGGGGCGAAAGCCGCCTTCGGTCACGAATTGCGTCAGCGCCTCGGTGCTCAGTTCGCGGATGGCCAGCGGATCGCGCAGGTTGGGTGGCAGCACTTGCGACACGGCGGCCCAGCCGCCCGTATCCTTCAGCGTGGCCACCGCCCGCGACAGCCGGATCGCAGGGTCGCCGGGAGAGCCGAATTCACCGATGCGCGGCAGGATGGTCCCGCTGGCCGAGACATCGAGAATGCCGAAGCCGTTGATCGCAACTGTCGTGTCCAGCGCGGTTTCGCCGGTGGTATAGGCATAGGTCGCGCTGACCTTGAACTGGTCGAGCGGCACATCGCGGTAACCCGCCGTACGCAATGCAACCGCGATATCGCGTTCGAAACAGGCAAGGCTGGCGCGCGCGCCGATCAGGTTCAGGTTCAGCGTGGCGCTGGTCTGGAACGGGGCGATGACATCGGTGGACAGGGTCGCGCGGTCGACGCGGATCTCGCACTGGCCGGCCTGATCATAGGGCAGCACAGGGCGCGCCACGATCCCCGACATCGCGACTGTGCCGCGCATCGGGTCGGCGGACAGATGGTCATAGCGCAGTTCCATCCGCGTGCGCAGCGCGGAAATGCCGGTATTGGCCAGCGCCGTGGCAATCCGGTCAGGGCTGAAGAATTCGCCCAGCGTGGCTTGGGGGTCCTGCGCGCTGACCGACAGGGGCAGCAGCACGGCAAGGGCGGTGGCGGGCAGGCGGGTGAGGGTGTTCATGGCTCTCTCCTTGATGATGGTGAGACTATTTATGAACAATGTTCAAAAAGCAAATGGAAAATCTGCGCAGGGCAGGGATCACCCTGCCGCCTGTTACGCAGCGTTCTAGGTCAGAACCGCCCTCACGAATGCGCGGAACGGATCAGGCGTCTGCCGCAGAACAAGCGCGTCACCCGTTGCAGGATAGCTGAGCCCCAATGTCGCCGCGACATGCTGCTTCACTTCGATGGGGTCGGGCCAAGCCTCTGCGTGTGCTTCCGCGAAACTGGCCAGCGGCGTCAGGGTCAGCGTGTGTCGGTCTTCGATGCTGAAATAACCCATGGTGATCAGCATGATAAAGTCTTTGACATTACGGGTGATCGTGAACGTCTCGCCTTCGGAACCCAGGAAAACGTAAGTGTCCCGCCCGCCGTTTTTCCAGACGGCCAGATAACTGCCGTCGCCGCCGCAGCGCACCAAAGGCAGAATCGTTCGTTCCAGCCCATCGGCCCCGAACCAGTGGCGCACCAGATCGGGTTCGATCGCAAAGGCCAGATGCGACCACAGGTCGTCCATGCTGGCGACAGGCATTGTCGGCATGAACAGCGCGTCGATGCGTCTATAGCGAAAGGTCTGGTTCTGGTCGGCAAGCCAGCCGATCAGGTCCCAGATCGCGCCGTCGAGGGCGAACCCGTCGGGCAGCGATGCCCGTAGGGCGGTCTCGAATCTGCGGTCGGGTTGCATGCGGCGTCCTTGTTGTGACCTACCCCAGCGCCGCGACCCCCGGCAGGGTCTTGCCTTCCATCCATTCCAGAAACGCCCCCCCCGCGCCCGAGATATAGGTGAAATCATCCGCTACGCCCGCCTGATTGAGCGCCGAAATGGTATCACCGCCACCCGCCACGGAAATCAGCTTGCCCGCTTTGGACAGGGCGGCGGCCTTGGCGGCGGCAGCGTTGGTGGCAGCATCAAAAGGGGCGATCTCGAAGGCCCCGAGCGGGCCGTTCCAAACGAGCGTCTTGGCGCGCTCCAGCACCTCGGCGATATAGGCGACGGTCGCGGGACCTGCATCGAGGATCATGGCATCATCAGGGCAGGCGTCGGGGGCGAGGGTTTCACTGGCCGCACCCGCCTTGAATTCGCGCGCCACAACGATATCGCGCGGCAGGATGATCTCGCAGCCTGCGGCCTCGGCCTTGGCCAGAATATCGCGGGCCGTCTCGGCCAGATCATGTTCGCACAGCGACTTGCCGACGTTGAACCCTTGGGCGGCCAGAAAGGTATTCGCCATGCCGCCGCCGATCACGAGATGATCGACCTTGCCGACAAGGTTGCCCAGAAGGTCCAGCTTGGTGGACACTTTCGCACCACCGACCACAGCCACGACAGGGCGCGCAGGGTTGCCAAGCGCGGCATCCAGCGCGCCCAGTTCTTCCTCCATCAACCGCCCCGCGCAGGCGGGCAGCAGATGGGCGATAGCCTCGGTGCTGGCATGGGCCCGGTGCGCGGCAGAAAAGGCGTCGTTGACATAGATATCGCCAAGGCTGGCCAATCGGGCGGCAAAGGCCGCGTCATTGCTTTCCTCGCCGGGATGAAAGCGCAGGTTTTCCAGAAGCAGGACCTCTTCATCCTCCATCTCGTCCACGGCCTCGGCATAGTTGGAACTGACGAAAGTCACCGTCAGCCCCAGCACATCGGCCACCGTGCCTGCGATATGTTCCAGCGACATTTCCGGCACGACCTTGCCCTTGGGCCGGTCGAAATGCGCGAGCAGGATGACCTTGCCGCCTTTGGCATGGATATCATCGACCGTCGGGATGATCCGTTCGATCCGGCTGGTATCGGTCACGACACCATTATCCACCGGCACGTTGATATCGACGCGCACCAGCGCGCGTTTGCCTGCGAAATCCATGTCGTCGAGTGTTTTCCAGCCCATGTGATCCATCCTTCGGGGTTGCTTGGCGCTTTGTTGCGGCAATGATGTGCCCGCGTCAACAGCGCCGCCTTGGCTTTTGCGCGCATCCGCCATATGTCCAAGCCCAATCATCATCCAAGGAGCTCCCAATGGCCGAGATCAAAGACCCCGAGAACACCATCATCATGACCCTCAAGGGCGGTGACGTCATTATCCAGCTTTTGCCCGATGTGGCCCCCGGCCATGTGGCGCGGATGAAGGAACTGGCCCGCGCGGGTGCCTATGACAACGTCTGCTTTCACCGCGTGATCGACGGGTTCATGGCGCAGACGGGCGACGTGGCCAACGGCAACATGGAAAAGGATTTCAACATCCGCCGCGCGGGCACGGGCGGGTCGGATATGCCCGACCTCAAGGCCGAATTCTCCAAGATCCCGCACGCGCGTGGGTCGATCGGTGCAGCGCGGTCTTCCAGCCCCGACAGCGCCAACAGCCAGTTCTTCATCAACTTCAAGGACAATGATTTCCTGAACGGGCAGTACACCGTCTACGGTCAGGTCATTTCCGGCATGGACCATGTCGATGCCATCACGCGTGGCGAACCCCCGATGAACCCCGACCGCATGATCAGCGTCAAGGTGGCTGCCGATGTATAAGCACCTGATCGCACTGGCCCTGCTGGCCAGCCCCGCCTATAGCGCCGGTCTGGAAATCGACATCGCGGGCGAAGCCAACGGCACCATCACCATCGACCTGTTCGAGGATGTCGCACCCTTGCACGTCGCCCAGATCACCGCGATTGCGGCTGAGGGCGCTTATGACAACGTGGTGTTCCACCGCGTGATCGACGGTTTCATGGCGCAGACGGGCGGTGTGCAAAACGGCGTGATGGGCAGCGACCTGTCGCGCGCAGGCACGGGTGGGTCGTCCTTGGGCGACATTCCCGCCGAGTTTTCGGACCTGCCGTTCGAGCGTGGCGTGGTGGGCATGGCCCGTTCGCAAAACCCCAATTCCGCCAACAGCCAGTTCTTCATCATGTTCGAACCAGGCTATTTCCTGAACGGGCAATACACCGTCGTGGGTGAAGTCACCGAAGGCATGGACATCGTCGATGCGATCAAGCGTGGGACCGGTGCCAATGGCGCCGTCATCGGCCAGCCCGATATGATGGCCGCTGTCCGCGTCATCGAGTGATCCGATCGGCCCTCGTCGCTGATATGGGGGCATGATCCGACCTTGACTTGCCACCATCGCCGCAGTCTGGTGCGGCGATGGAACGCAAATCCCAAGTCGATCTTTTCGGTGCCACAGCCCTGACCGGCTTTGCGCTGCTGCTGGCCTTCAATCAGGTGGTGATCAAGGTCACCAATGACGGGCTGCAACCTGTGTTTTTTGCAGGCTTGCGGTCTGCGGGCGCTGTGTTTTGTATTCTGCTTTGGCTTTACTGGCGCAAGATCCCGCTCCGCATCCTGCCCGGCACCGCGGGCTGGGGTATGCTAGTCGGGGTGGTTTTTGCCTTCGAATTTCTGTGCCTGTTCGTGGCCCTTGACCTGACGGCCGTCAGCCGCGCCAGCGTCATTTTCTATTCCATGCCGGTCTGGCTGGCGCTGATCGCGCATGTGGTGCTGCCCGATGACAAGATCACCCCGCGCAAGGCGCTGGGGCTGGCGCTGGCGCTTGGCGGCGTGGCGCTGGCGATCCTGACGCGGGATGACAGGGCGGGCAGTATCTGGGGCGATCTGGCGGCGCTGGGCGCGGCAATCGGCTGGGCGGTCACGGCGATGATCGCCAAGGCCTCGCCCCTGCGGCAGGTCAAACCCGAATTGCAACTGATGTGGCAGGTCGCGATTTCCGCGCCGATCCTGCTTTTGGCTTCACTCTTCTTCGGTCCGCTGGTGCGCGAATTCGCCCCCATCCATGCGGCGGGTCTGGCGTTCCAGATCGTTGTCGTGGTCAGCGCGGGCTTTATCTTCTGGCTGTGGCTATTGTCGGTCTATCCGGCTTCCAGCGTCGCCTCTTTCAGCTTTCTGTCGCCTGTGCTCAGCGTCGCCCTCGGCTGGTTGCTGCTGGACGAGAAGGTCGGCATCAGCCTGATCGGCGCGCTGGTGCTGGTGGCCATCGGGATCGTCCTGATCAACCGGCCCGTCAGGTCCCGCAAAACGTCCGGGTCACGCGCTCCGATTGCATAGGGGGGCGGGCGTAGGGGGCTGTCGCCTCGGTCAGCGGCGCGTAAGGCTGCGTGACGGCAGCCAGCAACGCCTGAAACGGTGCGAAATCACCTGCGACACCGGCCTGGATCGCGGCCTCGACCTGGTGATTGCGCGGGATGATCTGGGGGTTCGCCTGCGCCATGATCGCGGCGGCATTGCCCGCCTGACGCGGTTTCCACCGTGCAGCCCAGATATCGAAGGCGTCACGGTCCAGAAACTGGTCGCGCGCCTGATCGGTCGCCAGCGCGGTAAAAGTCGCGGTGAAATCCGCGCCATCCTTGGCCATCAGGTTCAGCAGGTCCGTGACCAAGGCTGCATCCTCCGGCGTGGGATCGCTGATCCCCAGCTTGGCGGCAAAGACCTGGAGCCACGCATGGGCATAGATCGGGGCAAAGCCATGCACGGCGGCGGTGAAATCCTTGACCGCCTGGTCACGGTCGCCCATCAGCGGGATCAGCGCCGTGGCGAATTGCGCCATGTTCCAAGCCCCGATCTGCGGCTGGTTGCCATAGGCATAGCGCCCCTGCTGGTCGATGGCACTGAACACCGCGCCATGTTCGAAATCATCGACAAAGGCGCAGGGTCCATAGTCGATCGTCTCGCCCGCGATGCTGACATTGTCGGTATTCATCACGCCATGGACGAACCCGAGCCCCATCCAGCGCGCGATCAGATGCGCATAGCGTGCGATGACCGCATCAAGCAGGGCGGCAAGCCCATCCGCCTGCGGGTAATGCCGTGCGATCACATGGTCGGTCAAGGCGCGCAGCGCGTCGAGATCCTTGCGCGCGGCGAAAAACTGGAAGGTCCCGACACGGATATGGCTTTGCGCCACACGGGTGATGACAGCCCCCGGCAGGCGGGTCTCGCGGTAGACATCCTCGCCCGTGGTCACAGCCGCCAGCGCGCGGGTGGTCGGCACGCCAAGGGCAAACATCGCCTCTGACACCAGATATTCGCGCATCACGGGGCCGAGCCAGGCACGGCCATCGCCCGACCGCGAATAGGGGGTCGGCCCCGCGCCTTTGAGCTGGATATCGCGGCGGATGCCGTCGCTGCCCACAACCTCGCCCAACAGGATCGCGCGGCCATCGCCCAGTTGCGGGTTCCAATGGCCGAATTGATGCCCGGCATAGACGGTCGCAATCGGGCTTGCGCCTGCGGGGATATGGTTGCCGGCAAAGACCTGCGCTGCATCGGGGGCATGCAGGTCGATCCCCAGCACCGCCGCCAGCGCCTCATTGCGTGCAAAGACGGCAGGCGCCGCCACAGGCGTCGGCAGCTGCGGCGTGAACATCTGCGCGGGAAGGGCGGCATAGCTGTTGTCAAAGGCGATCTTCATAGGCGGGCAAGTCTTTCAGCGAGCAGCGCATAGAACCCTTCGGCATCGATATCGCCGATGAACAGCGCGTTCTTGGGGCGGTCGGTGATGCCCCACCAATCCGCGACCGTCATGCCAAGGGTCAGCTCCGATTCTGTCTCGATCTCGACATTGATCAGGCGGCCGGTGAAGAGGCTCGGGTCGATCAGATAGGCGACGGTGCAAGGGTCGTGCAAAGGCGCGCCTTCCGATCCGTATTTTTCCATGTCGAAACGTTCAAAGAAATCCGTCCAGGCCGCGACCATATCGCCCACCTTGGTGCCCATGGCGCGGAAGGCGTCGATGCGGGCCTTGGTGGTCAGCGCCTTGTGGGTCACATCGAGCGGCATGACCACCAGCGGCACACCTGCGTCGAAAACGATCTTGGCCGCTTCGGGATCGACATAGATGTTGAATTCGGCGGCGGGGGTGATGTTGCCAACCTCGAAATAGGCGCCGCCCATCAGCACGATTTCCTGCACGCGGGGGATGATGTCGGGCGCGCGCTGAAATGCCGTGGCAATATTGGTCAAAGGGCCGACAGGGACCAGCGTGACGCTGCCTGCAGGCTCCGAGCGCAGCGTGTCGATGATGAAATCGACGGCATGCTGGTCCTGCAAGGGCATCACCGGGTCTGCCATCTGCGGCCCGTCAAGACCGGTCTTGCCATGCACATGTTCGGCCGTGACGAGGGCGCGCGCCAAGGGGGCGTCGCAGCCGGCAAAGACCTTGATATCAGGCCGCCCGGCCAATTCGCAGATGATCCGCGCGTTCTTTTCGGTCAGTGGCAAGGGCACGTTGCCCGCCACGGCGGTGAGTCCCAGCACGTCAACCTCTGGTGAGGCGAGGGCAAGCAGGATGGCAACGGCGTCGTCCTGTCCGGGGTCTGTGTCGATGATGATCTTGCGCGGCGTCATGGGTCGGTCCTTGGTTGTACCCGCGCACCTTGTCGTCTCAAGGAGGCAGGGGCAAGGGGCGGCGGCTTTGTGATGGCTCAGCACTGGTATTCGGCAAGGGAAGTCCCCAGATAAGAAGACACCTCACCAAGGCCGGAGACGACGATGACCACCAGCAAAACCCTGTTCACCCTTGTGACCCTTGTGGCGGCACTGCCCGCCTTCGCGCAATCGACGGCAATCGATGTCAACGGCGACGGGCGCTACAGCTTTCCCGAAGTGCAGGCTGCGGCCCCCGAAGTCTCCGAAGATGCGTTCGCCGCACTCGACGTCAACGGCGATGGTCTGCTCGATTCCGATGAAATTGCCGTGGGCGAAGGTGCAGGCACTTTGCCGCGCTAAAGGCCGTCACATCCCGTGGGGATGTTCGGTGCGCTCCGCGCGGGGAGTATTTTTGGAAATAAGAAGTCGCAAGAGACTCTGACCCGCAGCTTCTTATTTCTCTGAATACTCCCGCCGGAGGCCTCGGTCGCGCGCAGCGCGCCGGATCAGACCGCCCCGCGCGACAAAGCGGCGACGCCCGTGCGTGCGACTTCCTGTAATCCCAAGGGTCGCATCAGATCGGCAAAGGCGTCGATTTTTTCCGGCGTTCCGGTGATCTCGAACACGAATGATTCCAGCGTGCTGTCCACGACATTGGCGCGGAAGATATCGGCAAGGCGCAGGGCTTCGACGCGCTGTTCGCCTTTGCCTGCGACCTTGAACAGCCCTAGCTCACGCTCCACGCTCGGCCCTTCGACGGTCAGGTCGTTGACCTTGTGCACATCGATGATGCGGCCCAGCTGTGCCTTGATCTGGATGATGATCTGCGGCGTGCCGGTGGTGACGATGGTGATGCGCGACCGGTGGCCCTGATGGTCCACCTCGGCCACGGTCAGGCTTTCGATGTTATAGCCGCGCCCGGCGAAAAGCCCGATCACGCGCGCCAGCACGCCGGGTTCGTTTTCGACCAGCACGGCCAAGGTGTGCCGTTCCACCGTGTCGGAATAGCTGGGCCGCAGGTCATAGGCGGAATGGCCGGTCGAGCCTTTTTTGATTTTCAGCGGTGACATGATCTGTCCCTTATCCTTGAATTGAGAGGCTTACACCAGCACCGCGCCGCCGGCTTGGATGGCATCCTTGGTCGAGGCATCGCCCAGCAGCATTTCATTATGCGGCTTGCCCGAGGGGATCATCGGGAAGCAGTTTTCGTGCTTTTCCACCAGACAATCGAACAGCACCGGCCCTTTGTGGGTCAGCATTTCCATGATCGCATCGTCGAGCGTGTCGGGATCGCTGCACAGGATGCCCTTGGCGCCAAAGGCCTCGGCCAGTTTCACGAAATCGGGCAGGCTTTCGGACCAGCTGGACGAATAGCGTTCGCCATGCAGCAATTCCTGCCATTGCCGGACCATGCCCAGCCGTTCGTTGTTGAGGATGAATTGCTTGACCGGCAAACGGTACTGCATCGCCGTGCCGAGTTCCTGCATGTTCATCAGCCACGACGCCTCGCCCGCGACATTGATCACCAGCGCGTCGGGATGCGCCATCTGCACGCCGATCGAGGCGGGGAACCCGTAGCCCATCGTGCCGAGGCCACCCGATGTCATCCAGCGGTTGGGGTCCTCGAACCCCAGATATTGCGCCGCCCACATCTGGTGCTGGCCCACTTCGGTGCAGATATAGCGGTCGTGCTTCTTGGTCAGCGCCTCGAGCCGTTGAAGCGCATATTGTGGTTTGATCACTTTGCCTTGCTGGGTGAACTTTAGGCAATCGACGGCGCGCCATTCCTTGATCTGGCCCCACCATTTCGCCAGACCTTCGGTGTTTGTCTTGCGCCCGCGCGCCTTCCAGACGTTCAGCAAATCTTCCAGCACATGCGCTACATCACCCAGGATCGGGAAATCGGCATGGACCACCTTGTTGATGGACGACGCGTCGATATCGATATGCGCCTTTTTCGAGCGGGGGCTGAAGGCGTCGATCCGCCCGGTGATCCGGTCGTCGAAACGCGCGCCGATGTTGATCATCAGGTCGCAATCGTGCATCGCCATATTCGCCTCGTAGAGGCCATGCATCCCCAGCATCCCCAGCCAGTTGTCACCCGAGGCCGGATAAGCCCCAAGCCCCATCAGCGTCGATGTGATCGGAAAACCGGTCGCCGCCACCAGTTCGCGCAAAAGCTGGCTGGCCGCAGGGCCGGAGTTGATGACGCCGCCGCCTGTGTAAAAGATCGGGCGCTTGGCGGTTTCCATCGCCTTGGCGAGTTCGGTGATCATCGCAAGGTCGCCTTTGACCTGCGGGTTGTAATGGGTCTCGACCTGGCGTGCCTCGGTATAGGTGCCGGTGGCGAATTGCACGTCCTTGGGGATGTCGATGAGCACCGGACCGGGGCGGCCTGACAGCGCGATGTGGAACGCCTCGTGCAGGGTGGCGGCGAGTTTCTCGGTGTCCTTGACGAGCCAGTTATGCTTGGTGCAGGGGCGCGTGATGCCGACGGTATCAGCCTCTTGAAACGCATCCGACCCGATCATGAAGGTCGGCACCTGGCCTGTCAGCACAATGATCGGGATGCTGTCCATCAGCGCGTCGGTCAGGCCGGTCACGGCATTGGTCGCACCGGGGCCGGAGGTCACCAGCGCCACACCCGGTTTGCCGGTGGACCGCGCATAGCCTTCGGCGGCGTGGACGGCTGCCTGTTCATGGCGCACCAGGACGTGCTTGATCTGGTTCTGCTGGAACAACTCGTCATAGATCGGCAGGACGGCCCCACCGGGATAGCCAAAGACGACTTCCACACCCTGATCGATCAGGGCCTGGACCACCATTCTTGCGCCCGTCATGGTTTTGCTCATCTCACTCGCGTCCTATCCAGTTTGTTGCGTTCGGCATAAAAAAACCCCCGAGTGTGTCGGGGGCGCATGGGGTCGTTATGGATTTACCGTCACCGGCCCATGCGCATGTGTTCCACAATTAGTACGACGACGTTCATCGGGTTTCCTTTTGCTGTATCGGGTTCTAGTGCGCCCGCACGGAGGGGTCAACCACCGCGCTGGAGAAAATTACGTCACAATGCGATTTTTCGCAACTTTCTTTCAGAGGTTGGCTGTCAGCCCGATATAGGCTGCATAGGCCATCAGCATCCCCACACCGACAAGGCGGTTCATCCGCCCGACGACATAGACCAGCAACAGCAACAACAGCGTGATCGCGATCACGACCGGCGTGTCGACACTCAGGAACCGTGGATCGACGGGGATTGGCGTCACGATGGCCGTAATGCCCAGAATCGCGAGGATATTGAAGATGTTGGACCCCACGATATTGCCCAGTGCGATGTCGCGTTGGCCACGGATCGCGGCCATGACGGTGGTCGCCAGTTCGGGCAAAGACGTGCCGATGGCGACGATGCTCAGCCCGATCATCGCCTCGCTCACGCCGAATTGACGCGCGATGATGCTGGCGCTTTGCACAAGGTAATGCGCCCCGGCCAGAACGGCGGCCAGGCCCAGCAGCGTCAGTCCGATGTTCAGCCAAAGGCTGGCGGGCACGTCCACATCCTCAAGCTCGTTGCGTGATCCCTTGAGGCTGAGAAAAAGATAGACGATCAGCGCGCTGAACAGCACCAGCCCTTCGACCAGACCGACCTCGCCCGACCAGAACACATAGGGCAGGATCAGAACCGCCCCGGTCATCCAGAACAGGTCTTTCTTGACATCGGCGAACTTCAGGACGATCGGCCCGATGATCGCTGCCGTGCCCAGCACCAGCAGCATGTTCGCGATGTTGGACCCGATGACATTGCCGATGGCGATGCCCGGTTGCCCGCCAAGTGCCGCGTTGAGAGAGACCAGCAATTCCGGTGTGGATGTCCCGAAACCCACGACCGTCAGGCCAACGATCATCGGTGCGACCCCAAAGCGCAGCGCAAGGCCGCTTGCCCCCTTTACCAACCAGTCGCCGCCCAGAAAAAGGCCAAGAAGGCCACCGATCAAAATAAGATAGGTAATCATGCTGTCTCCACCGCTCAGGTGGGGACATGGGGCAGAAGGGCCCCGAGCGCAAGGGCAGGGGGTGAAATTTGCCCTGCCCCTGCACGCTGGAGGATGCCTGCTTAGCTGTTGAAATCGCTTGCCGCGTGGCGTTCGGGCAGTTGTTGGTGTGGTTCGCCCCATGTGCGGTTGACCATCTGCCCGCGCGCATAGGCGGGCCGTGCAAAGACGGCATCCGCCCAGCGGTTGACGTGTTTATAGGACGCCGCGTCAAGGAATGTGGCGGCATCGCCGTAAGCCCCGCCTTTGACAAGACGCCCGTACCACGGCGCGATCGCCATATCCGCGATCGTGTAATCATCGCCCGCGATATAGGCGCGGTCGGCCAATTGCCGATCCAGCACGTCAAGCTGACGTTTCGTTTCCATCGCGAAACGGTTGATCGGGTATTCGAATTTTTCCGGCGCATAGGCGTAGAAATGGCCAAAGCCGCCGCCCAGATAGGGCGCCGACCCTTGCAGCCAAAACAGCCAGTTCAGCGTCTCGGTCCGCGCCGCGATGTCCTTGGGCAGGAAAGCCCCGAATTTTTCCGCCAGATACAGCAGGATCGCCCCGCTTTCGAAAACGCGCAAACCGGTGTCGCGGTCGAACAAGGCAGGGATCTTGGAATTGGGGTTCACGCCGACAAAGCCGCTGCCGAACTGGTCGCCTTTGTTGATGTCGATCAGCCAGGCATCGTATTCGGCACCCGCGTGGCCCATGGCCAGCAATTCCTCGAGCATGACGGTCACTTTCACGCCGTTCGGTGTTGCCAGCGAATAAAGCTGGAGCGGATGTTCGCCCTGCGGCAGGTCCTTGTCATGCGTGGCCCCCGCGATGGGCCGGTTGATGCTGGCGAACTGGCCGCCGTTTTCGGCGTCCCAGGTCCAGACTTTGGGTGGGGTATAGGGTTTATGGTCGGTCATCGCTTGCTCCTGCACATGAACTTATGGTCTTAAACCAGCCTTGGCGCGCGCAACACAAGCCCGCCATCGGCACTAAACCGTGACAGATTGAAATGGGCGGACGCGGCTCATTTTATCACGAATGGCAACAAAGGCTGGCTTTCGGCGGGATGTACCCGTAATTGCGCCGATTTCGTCAACATTTCGCCTTTTTGTCAGGGATAGTTGTTTCAAAGGAAACCGACAACAGGAAGGAACGCTCCATGTCCAAACTTGCAGGCCGCGCCCACAAGGCCGGGATGACACGCATGAAATTCACGACCACTTCGGCGATGGCAAGCGTGCTCGCGACCTCGGCCGGATTGCTTCTGGGCGGCAGTGCAAGCGTTGAGGCGCAGGAATTGTGTACGCGCTACACCGTCGTGCGCGGCGACACTCTGAGCCAGATCGCGAGCTCGGCCGGCGTGCAGGGGGGCTTTCAGGTCCTTTTCAACGCGAACACCAATATCCTGCGGTCGCCAAACTTGCTGGAAGTCGGGCAGGTCATCGCGATTCCCTGCGCTGACGGATCCTTGCCCGGTGCCACCGCAGTCGCCGCCGCGGCCCCCGCGCCAGCACCCGCGCCCGTGATCGAAGACCCCGTCGAAGAAGCGGTCGCAGCGCCGGTCGAAGAGGTGGTCGAAGAAGAACCCGTCGCCGTGGCAGAGCCGGAACCGACCCCCGAAACCGCACCCCAGACCCGGACATTGCGCGTTGTCACCGCCGGCGACTATGCACCTTTCACCGACCCGGACCTGCCGGGTGGTGGCCTGTTCACCCAGCTTGTTTTGCGCGCGTTCGAATTGGGTAACCCCGATCAGGAAGTGAACTTTTTCTTCGTGAACGACTGGAATGCGCAGCTTGACAACCTGTTGCCTTCGGGGGCGGTCGATATGGCGTTTCCATGGTTCCGGCCCGATTGTGACCGGGTCGAGATTCTGTCGCCGCCGAACGCGTATCGCTGTACCGCATTCAACCACTCGGACCCGTTCTATGACGCGCTTGTCGGCTATTACACCTTGGCGGGCAGCCCCTATGAAAGGGCGACGGCCTATACCGATCTGGTGGGCGCAAGGCTCTGCCGCCCCGATGCATGGTTCACCTTCGACATGGAGGCCGAAGGGCTGGTGGAACCTGCGATCAGCTTGACGCAGGTCGGTCAGCTGGACTGCTGGCGTCTGCTGGACGCAGGCGAGGTCGATGTCGTGACCTATGATGCGCTGCCGGCCGAAGATGACGCGCGCAGCCTCGACATGATGGACCGCGTCGTGTCGCTCGATGCGCTGACATCCACCGCGACGTTGCATGTTTTCGTTTCCAAGGACAACGCCGAGGCCAATGCGGCACTGCCCGCACTCAACGCGGGGCTGGAAGAACTGCGCCTGACCGGCGAATGGTTCACCATCGTGCGCGAGGGGATTCAGGCAACCATGGAAAACTGATCCCACCCTCCCGGGGATCGCAGGGCCGCCCCTTTGACAAGGGGCGGCTTTGTCATTTTCCGGTGCCCTGCAACACGCCGTTTTCCAGTGCATAGCGTGTCAGACCGGCGGTCGAACTGATCCCAAGCTTGCGCTTGATATTGTTGCGATGCGTTTCCACCGTCCGCACCGAAATATCCAGTGCCAGCGCGACATCCTTGTTCGATTTGCCCTGTGCCAGTGCCAGCAGGATCGTCTGTTCGCGCCCGGTCAGCGGTTCGCGCCCGTCGCGCGGATGTCTTTGGAGCGACACCTTGGCCCCCGTGCAAAGGTATTCTTCGCCGCGCATCACAACGTCGATGGCGGTGCGGATCTCGTCGGTGGGTACGTCCTTGAGGATATAGCCGCGCGCCCCGTGGCTGAGCGCGGCACGGATGTATTCGGGGCTGTCATGCATCGACAGGATCACGACCCGCGTCTGCGGGCGCAGATCAAGGATCATTTCGGCAGCATGCAATCCCGACAGGCCAGGCATATTCACATCCAGAAGGATCACGTCGGGGTTCAACCTGACCACGCTGTCCACCGCCGCCTGGCCGTCGTTCAGCGTCGCCACGACGCTGATGTCGGCATAGCTTTCCAGAATCGACTGGATGCCTTCGGCGACCATCGGATGGTCATCGACGATCACGACCCTGATCATGCCGGTTTGTCCTTCAATGCGCCACTTTCCGGGCCGAGCATATGGCTCAACGGGACGCGGGCTTCAATACTCGTGCCTTTGCCGGGGGCTGAGCGCACATCAAGCGCGCCTCCCAGATGTTGCGCGCGTTCCTGCATGTTGCGCAGCCCCAGCCCGCCGGTGCCGCGCGCGGACGGCGGCCAGACCATGCCGCGGCCATTGTCGGTGATGCGCAGTTCGGCACCTTGCCGGGTGCCGCGCAGGATGATCTCGACCTTGTCGGCCAGGGCGTGGCGTTCGATATTGGTCAAGGCTTCCTGCGCGATCCGGTAAAGCGCAATGCGCGCATCGTCATCCAGCCGGTTACGGAACACCACCGTCTCAAGCGACACCTCGACACCCGTCCGCGCGCTGAATTCATCCGTGAGCGACCGCAGCGCCGCCCCCAGCCCCAGATCGTCGAGGATGCCGGGCCGCAGGTCGCGACTGATCCGGCGCACCTCTTGTATCGCAGAGCCGAGCTGTTCGATCCCCTTGTTCAGGGTCTCGCCGGTTTCCTGCCCCAGCTTGCGGCGGGTCAGTTCCAGCGCATAGCGAATGCCGACCAGCATCTGGCTGATCCCGTCGTGCAGTTCGCGCGCGACGCGCCCTCGTTCTTCTTCCTGCGTGTCGATGATGCGCTGGGTCAGTTGCTGCAACTTGTCGTCGGCCAACCGCCTTTGGCGCACGGTCAACAGGATGCCGCTGAGAAAGACACCCAGTACGGCCAGAATGGCGATGCCCGCGACATAGAAGGAGGTGCGCTTGATTCGGCTCTCGACTTCGGCGCGGGCCGCATCGGCGGTTTCGAGGATGTCGTCGATGAAAACGCCGGTCCCGATCGCCCAACGCCAGCTTTGGTAACCGCGCACGTAGACCTCCATGCGCCCGTACGCGCCGGTGGATGGCTTGGGCCAGTCGAAGGTGTGATAGCCGCCGCCCGACCGGGCGATCCGGATCAGTTCGTCCGTGATCGGCACGCCGTTGGGGTCGGTCAGACCCGCCCAGTTCCGGTTGATCATAAAGGTCTGGCGCGGGGCGACCAGATTGTTGCCGTCATAGTCGAAGACGAAGAAATAGCCTTCCTGCCCGTACAGCATCGCGGCCAGCACGCGGCTGACGGCCAGTTTCGCCTCTTCATCGTCGGGGGTCGCACTGCCGGTGGTGCCTGAGACCGCAGCCATCGCGATCGAAACGTAGTTCGTCAGCTCCTCGCGCTTGGCCGCGATCAGCCGCTGTTCGAGCGACTTCAGTTCGCTTTCCGCAAGCTGGTTGAACTGCGCCGACACGATCAGCCAGATCAGGAACACCGCCACCACGAGGGGCAGCGTCGCCAGCAGGAACAGCTTTTGCCCGTAACTCAGGGTCGCGCCTGCGGGCCAGATGAAAAACCGCGCGTTCATGGCAAAACGATACGTGCAAACCCGGGCCGAGGCAAATGCGATCAGGGTCTTCAACGAACACGCACGACACAATATTTCGCGCCTCTACGTAGTTCTGCGGATAGTCCCGCCTTTTGCGGCGCGATATTCCTTGCGGTGCTAAACAACGGAGGCCTGCAGGCGCACTGCATGACGGGCCATCTTTTATCTGGGAGGAGATTTCATGGACCGTCGGTCTTTCTTGAAGAATTCAGCGCTGGGTGGCTCTGCCGCTGCGGCGACAGCGCTTGCTGCGCCTGCCTATGCGCAGGGCAACCGGACGCTGACCTTTGTCACGACCTGGGGCCGCGGCCTTGCCGGTGTGCATGACAGCGCACAGTATTGCGCAGACATGATCACCGCGATGTCGGATGGTCAGTTGACCGTCGACCTGAAAGCCGCGGGCGAACTCGTCGGTGCATTCGAAGTGTTCGACGCCGTCGCTGCCGGTCAGGCAGACATGTATCACGGCGTGGACTATTATTTCCTCGGCCAGCATCCTGCATTCTCGTTCTTCTCGCAGATCCCGTTCGGCATGACCTTCATGGAATACGCCAACTGGTTCGATCACGACGGCGGCCGCGGACTGGCGGACGAGCTGTACTCGATCTTCGGCCTGAAAACCTTCTCTGCCGGCAACACCGGCCCGCAATCGGGCGGCTGGTTCGCCAAGGAAATGAACACTCCCGAAGATTTCCAGGGTCTGCGTTTCCGGATGCCGGGCCAAGGCGGTCAGGTGCTGGGCAAACTGGGCGCATCGGTGCAGAACCTGCCGGGTGCGGAAGTGTACCAGGCGCTGGCCTCGGGTGCCATCGACGGGACCGAATGGATCGGGCCATGGGCTGACGAGACCGCCGGTTTCCAGGAAATCACCAAGTTCTATTACACCGCCGGTTTCCACGAGCCCGGGCCGAACCTGAACCTGGTCATGAACCTCGACGTCTACGAAAGCCTCACACCAGCGCAGCAGTCGATCGTCGAAAACGCAAGCCGCGCCAGCAGCATCTGGACGATGTCGCTGTTCATGGCCCGCAACGCAGCAGCGCTGTCGCGTCTGCAGGCGGGTGGCGTGCAGGTTCTCGAATTCCCCGATACGATCTGGGATGCGTTCAGCACCGCCGCCGACGAAGTCGTCGCTGAAAACATGAGCGATCCGATCTACGCACGTTGCCACGAAAGCTATTTCGCCTCGATGAGAAGCTCTGCCCAGTGGTCGAGCATTTCGGAAGGCGCCTATCTGGCACAGCGTAACCGCCTGAAAGGCTAAAGCCGATGCCGACACGGTCGGTGTAAAACGGCGGAAGAAGGCCCGCGCAGGTGCTGCGGGCCTTCTTTGCATCGCGACAAAGACGAACGGGGAAAGATCATGGGACTGGTGGACGCATGGGGCGGCAACGCCTTTGGCTGGGTCGCGGCACATCTGATCGAAGCATTCTACAACATCGGTTTCGCGCTGCTGAACCCCGGCCTCTGGCTGGCGTGGGTGCCGCATATCAACGGCCCGATGGAAGCGGACGCCAAGGCGGCGTTGGCGCGGTTCATCTATTACGGCGCCTCGGTCGAGTTTTTCTTTGCGGTGCTGGTGATCTTCCTGATGGTCACGATCGCGGGGATGATCCGCAATTCTTTCATGTGGGGCTGCGTGCGCGCGCTTGAAGGTTTCGCAAACGGGGTCGGGCGGGTTGCTGCCTGGGCCGGGCTTTTGATGGTTCTGCAACAGATCGTGATCATCTTCCTGCAAGGCGTCTTTGCCGTGTCCGACATCAGCCTCGGATTCGGCGTCACCTTTGAACGCCCGGTCAGCTGGTGGTCGGACGAATTGAAACTTTACAACGCCATCGTCATCACGATGTGCGCCACCTACACCTTCGTGCAGGGCGGCCATGTACGGGTGGACCTTGTCTATTCCGCGATCAGCTATCGCGCGAAACGGGTCGTGGACATGTTCGGGTCGTTGTTTTTCATGGTGCCCGCATCCATCGTGATCTGGCTTTATGGCTGGTTCTTCATGTGGCGGCACCTGGTGCTGCCCAATGCCTCGGCCTCGGACACGCTCGACCGTCTGGTCACGCGCTCGCAGGCGTTCCAATGGAACATCGAGACGATCAGCACATCCGCCAACGGGTTCGACGCCTATTTCCTGTTCAAGATCCTGCTTCTGATCTTCACCTTCATGGTGATGGTGCAGGCGGTCGCGTTCTTTTTCCGGTCCTTCCTCGAATGGAAAGAAGGCGAAGCCAGCGAAGGCAAATACCTCGACAAGGACAAGCTTGGCGACGAGACCGCCGACCTTGTCGCAAAAATACATTAACAGGACGGACTTATCATGCTTTTCGGCTTAGATGGCATCGAGATCGGCATCATCATCCTTTTCCTGACGCTGTTCGCGGGCATCCTGTCGGGCTTTCCGGTGGCCTTTGCGATCAGCGGCTCGGCGGTCATCTCATTCGCGATCATCGCCGCACTCGACAGCTCGGGCCTGCTGATCCATGCCGCCGTCGACATGCGGTCGGAGGCTTATCGCGCGCTGATCGCCGAAGGGGTGCGGCCCGATGCGATTTCGGTGTTCCGCTATCCCGACTTGCCGCGATACGAAGGCCCGCTGTTCCCGCAAGGCTGGGAGACCGCGCTCGACCGCAACATCGGCTTCATGGTCAACCGGATCAACGAAAAGGTGCTGGCGGGCAATTCCATCGAAATTCTGCTAGCCGTGCTGATGTTCGTCATGATGGGCATCGTGCTTGAACGTTCGCGCATCGCCGATGAACTGCTGACCACGATGGCGCGCGTGTTCGGCCCGCTGCCTGGCGGTCTGGCCGTATCCATCGTGATCGTCGGCGCGTTTCTGGCGGCCTCCACAGGGATCGTGGGCGCGACCGTGGTGACGATGGGGCTGCTGGCGCTGCCGACCATGCTGAAAAACGGCTATTCGCCGCAACTGGCGACGGGGGTCATCGCGGCATCCGGCACATTGGGGCAGATCATTCCGCCCTCGATCGTGATCGTGCTGCTGGGTACGCTGGCGGGCGATCTTTACGCCACCGCACAGGAACAGCGCGCGCAGCTTGCAGGCTGCAACGATGCGCTGACCTTCCTGGGTGAACCGGCGGTCGTATCGGTGGGTGCGCTGTTTCAGGCGGCCTTGCTGCCGGGTATCCTGCTGGCCGTGCTTTATGCGCTGTATTCCTTTGTCTTTGCGGTCCTGAACCCGACCAAGGCCCCTGCCGTACAATTCAACGAAGGCACCGGCACCAAGACCGGCAGCCGCAATGACAAGCTGACGTGGTTCCTTGCCGTGCCGGTCGGAATCATCGGGCTGACCATCGGCCTGAATCAGGTCGGTGTCGTGGGCAGCCAGTCGGTGCTGGTGGGCAGCTTCACCGATGCGGGCCAATCGGCATCGCTGCGGACCCGCGTCAGCCCTGAATGCGCGGCCAGCATGATCGACCTGCACGGGCAAGAGGCATGGGATACCGCCGTCGCCGAACAGGCCGAGATCGACGCCGCAGGCGGTGTGACCCAAGCGCGGCAATTGTCGCCCGAGGAACGTGCCGAACTGGTCGCGCAGCGCGCGGTCGATGCGCCGCCCATCGGGACAGGTCTCGCCATCGTCGCCGTGATTCTGGGTCTGATGCTGGCGCTGGCGCGCGGTGTCGCCCCGATCGCCGACCATCGCCCGCTGTGGATCGGGGCGGCAGGTGTCGGGCTGTTGCTGCTTGTCGATGTTGTGCTGATTTCGGCGCTGACGACACCGGGCATGACCGCCGTCTTGATCGCGGTGCCGCTGCTGGTCGCCAATCCGGGGCTGCGTGCGGCAGCCGGTTATCTGGCGCAGAACGATATCCTGCGGGTGATCTTTCCGCCGCTGGTGCTGATCGTTGCTGTGCTGGGGTCGATCCTCGGCGGGATCACCAACCCGACCCCCGCCGCGGCCTTGGGTGCCGGTGGGGCAATCCTGCTGGCGGCCTACCGCAAGCGCAAGGATCAGGGGCTGTCCGGACGTATCGTTTTGCTGACGGCTGCGGCCATCGTGCTAATGCTCGTGGTCGGTTACAATTTCGATATGCGCATGGGCCGCGAAATTGTTCCGCTGGAGGACCGGCTTGCCTTCATCGTGGCGTTCGGCGCGTTCCTTTATGCGATGTTCGGTCTGCTGTGGTCTTGCTGGGTGTTGCTGGCGGGGGGCGTTCTGGCGCCTGTCGTGCGTGAAACCGCCAAGGTCACGGCGATGGTTTTTGCCATCCTCATCGGGTCGCAACTGTTGAACCTTGTGCTGATCTCGTTCGGCGGGGAACATTACATCCAGCAATTCCTGCGGTCCTTCGATAACGAATGGCAGGTGTTCCTGCTGGTTATGCTGGTGTTGTTCATCCTCGGCTTCGTGCTGGATTTTCTGGAAATCATCTACATCGTGATCCCGATTGTCGGCCCCGTGATCTATGGCGGCACGTTCGATCCAAAATGGGTGACAATCATGATCGCGGTGAATCTGCAGACATCGTTCCTGACGCCGCCCTTCGGGTTCGCGCTGTTCTATCTGCGCGGCGTGGCGCCCAAGTCTATCACGACCGGCCAGATCTATCGCGGCGTGCTGCCGTTCATCGGCATCCAGATCGGCGCATTGCTAATCCTTGCGTTCTTTCCTTGGGTTGTGACGATCCTGCCCAATCTGCTGGGGTGATGCTAAAGGGGCGGTGCCTGAGCGCCGCCCCATTTTCGTTCAACTGCGCCCGTCGGGCAGATTAATCCGCGCGACCTGTTCGGCAATCGGTTCGGTCGACAAAGGATGCACGGCGGTCTCGAAACTGTCGGGGGACGTCAGGCGCGACCAGACACCGTCGCGGAACACTTCGAGCCCCGCGAACTTCGCCTTGTACCCCATCTTGGGACTGCCGGGCACCCAATAGCCCAGATAGACATAGGGCAGGTCCAGTTCCTGCGCGATGCGGATGTGGTCGAGGATGATGTAGGTCCCCAGCGACAACCGCTCCAGCGCGGGATCGAAGAAGGAATAGACCATCGACAGCCCGTCATCGAGGATATCGGTCAGGCAAACCGCTTGCAGCACGCCCGCATCGGTATATTCGATCAGCCGCGACCGGATCGGCGTTTCCTCGACCATGGCGGCGAATTCGAACATATCCATATCCGCCATCCCGCCGGTCGCATGGCGGCTGTCAAGGTAGTCGCGGAAAAGATCGTATTGTTCCTCGGTCGCCCAGGGCGATGTCGCGCGCCGGTGCAGATGGCGGGCGCGGGTGGTCACACGGCGCTGGCTCCGTGACGGGGTGAAGGCCGCCACATTGATCCGCGCTGACATGCACGCCGAACATTCCGCGCAGGACGGCCGATACAGCACGTTCTGCGACCGGCGGAACCCCTGTTTTGAAAGGGAATCGTTCAACTTTGTCGCGTTGTCGCCCTGTAGCGCTGTGAACAGCTTGCGTTCCATCCGACCCTCCAGATACGGGCAAGGCTGCGGCGCTGTCACATAGAACTGCGGTGCGATGGGAAGAGTATGGCGCATGTAGGGACCTGTATGGTTTCGCGAAGCTTAACAATCCAAAACCTTTGCGCCAAGCCCCCTGTCGTCCGGTGCGTTAATCCGCGCTGACAGACGCAAAACGGCCCGCAATTGCGGGCCGTTCGGGGCGTGTGGGGCGGGCGCCTCAGGTCTGTGGCGCGTCGGGTGTCATGTTCGTCGCGGCGGCCTTGCGTTCGCGGTCGTTCATGAATTCGTCGAATTCGGCCTTGTCCTTGGCGTCACGCAGACGCTTGAGGAAGGCTTCGAACTTTTGCTGTTCGTCCTCCAGACGGCGGATCGTTTCGTCGCGATAAGCGTCAAAGGCGGCGTTCCCGCTCGATTTGGTCATTGGCATGCTCCAGTCGGCTTTCTTGCACGAGGTGCGCGCGAACATGCCCTTGCCCCAGATCATATAGCCAAGAATGGCCAGTCCGATGGGCCAGAAGACGATAAAGCCCAGCACCATCGCGGCGATCCAGGCACCTTTGCCGCGCGCATCAAGCCACGCCTCGGTACGGGCAAAAAAACCGGGGCGGGTGTCGTAAGTCATGGCCGTGTTCGTGGTCATCATGCTCTCCTTCAAGGCAGCAGGGTTGATGTGAATGCGTTTCACATCACCGATATTGGATCCATGCCTTTCGATTGCAAGTGAATATGTGAAGGTTTTTTACATTACCGCAAATCAGGCAATGAAATCAGCAATTTGCGCGCCTGAAATCTGCAATAATTGCTGTGGTGCGATAGGGAACATATGCCGTGGCGTGCCCGCTGCTGCCCAGATCTGCGCGAAATCCAGCAACCTTGTATCGAAAAAGGCGCGCGGCGGCGACAGGTGACCGATGGGCGCGACACCGCCGATGGCAAAGCCTGTCTGCGCACGGATCAAGGCGGCATCGGCCTTGGCCAGCGGTTCGCCCGCGACTGTGCTGGCCTTGCCTTCATCCACCTGATTGCCGCCCGCCGTGATGAACAGGATCGCCCGCCCGCTGTTCTGGCCTGCAAAGATCACCGATTTGGCGATCTGGTCGATGGCGCAGCCTGCCGCATCGGCGGCCTGTTGTGCCGTGCGGGTCTGGTCGCCCATTTCCAGCGGGGTGATCAGGACCCCGTGATCTTCCAGCGCGCGGATGACGCGGGTCAGGCTTTTGCTCATATGATATGCTCCTCTCTGGCGCAGCTTAGCGGGGCCTTGGCGATTGACCAGCCCCGCGCTTGCACCCAATGTGCGGGGCATGAGCATTGCCCGTCGCATCACCCGCTGTCCCCGCCCGTATGACCCTGCCCTTGGCGCGGATATCCTGACGCAACTGCCTGGCTTTGCGCCCGAAGTCGGCGATTTGCTGGCAGGAACCGCCGGATGCAGCCCCTATCTGGCCGGGCTGATGGCGCGGGAAAAAGAATGGCTGCCGGCAGCACTGGATGATCCCGAACGGGCCGTGGACAACCTGCTGACCGGGCTTGAGACAGTCCCGCTCGACGCGCTGCCCGCGCATCTGCGGCAGATGAAGCGGCGGATCGCGCTGGTCGCGGCACTGGCCGATCTGGGCGGCGTCTGGCCGCTGGACACCGTGACCGGCACGCTGACGCGCTTTGCCGATGCGGCTGTCGCCGCCTGTGTGACGCGCCTTGTCGCGGCCGAGGTTGCGCGCGGCAAACTGCCGGATGGCCCCCCGCAGGACGCGGCGGGCATGGTCGTGCTGGCGATGGGCAAGATGGGCGCGCATGAACTGAATTATTCCTCGGACATCGACCTGATTTGTTTGTTCGACGACAGCCGTTTCGCCCCCGAAGATGTGTTCGAGGCGCGCACCGCCTTTATCCGCGTGACCCGCCGGATGACCGCGATCCTGTCAGAGGTGAAGGACGGCGGCTATGTGTTCCGCACCGATCTGCGGCTGCGGCCCGATGCCTCGGTCATGCCGGTCTGCCTGTCGATGGACGCTGCCGAACGATACTACGAAAGCGTGGGCCGGACGTGGGAACGCGCCGCCTATATCAAGGCGCGCGTCTGCGCGGGCGATCAGACAGCCGGTGCGCGGTTCCTCCAAACGCTGCGCCCTTTCGTCTGGCGCAAGCATCTGGATTTTGCGGCCATTCAGGACGCCCATGACATGCGGCTGAAAATCCGCGATCACAAAGGGCTGGGCGGGCCGGTCACGCTCGAAGGGCATGACATGAAACTGGGGCGCGGCGGCATCCGCGAGATTGAATTCTTCACCCAGACCCGCCAGTTGATCGCGGGCGGGCGCGATGCGTCGCTGCGCCTGCGCGGCACGGGCGAAGGTTTGCAGGCACTGGCGGGTGCGGGCTGGATCGGGCCTGATGTGGCGGAAACGCTGCGCGACCATTACCGCCACCACCGCGAGGTTGAACACCGCGTCCAGATGTTCGCCGATGCGCAGACCCATCATCTGCCGCAGGATGCGGCGGGGTTCGACAGGCTTGCCGCCTTCATGGACCGCGATGTCGTGGAATTGCGCGGTGACCTGACCCGCCGCCTTGCCGATGTGCATGCGTTGACCGAGGGGTTTTTCGCCCCCGATCCAAAGCCCGAAACCCAGATCACATGGGGGCAGGAGGTCGTGGCGCGGTGGCAGGCCTATCCCGCGCTGCGATCCCCCCGCGCGACCGAGATTTTTGACCGCCTCATCCCCCAGATCATGGCCAGCCTGCAAGAGGCCGCGCGCCCCGACGAGGCGCTGGCCCAATTCGACGGCTTTCTGGCGGGGTTGCCCGCCGGTGTTCAGCTGTTTTCCCTGTTCGAAGCCAATCCCCAACTGACCCAGTTGATCGTCGATATCGCGGCGACCGCACCGGCGCTGGCGCAATACCTGTCGCGCAATGCCGCGGTGCTGGATGCGGTCATTGGTGGCGCGTTCTTCGACCCTTGGCCCGGCATGGCCGCGTTGCGCGACCAGTTGGGCGCCACGCTCGCGACGCATCCCGATTATGAAAGCCAGTTGATCGCGGCCCGCACATGGGCGCGCGAATGGCATTTCCGCATCGGCGTGCATCATCTGCGCGGGCTGATCGACGCCGCGACGAGCGGCACGCAATATGCCGATCTGGCCGAAGCGGTGATTGCGTCCCTGTGGCCGGTGATCGTGGCGGAATTCGCGCGCAAGCATGGTGCGCCGCCGGGGCGTGGCGGCGCGGTTGTGGCGATGGGCTCGCTCGGGGCGGCGCGGTTGAACGCCGGGTCAGACCTTGACCTGATCGTGATCTATGATCCTGCCGGTGTCGATGCATCGCACGGGCCGCGTCCGCTCGCGACGCGGGCCTATTTCGCGCGGCTGACGCAAGCCCTCATCACGGCCCTTTCGGCGCCGATGTCCGCGGGGCGCCTTTACGAGGTAGACATGCGATTGCGCCCGTCAGGGCGGCAGGGGCCGGTCGCAACATCCTTTGACGCTTTTGTCGATTACCAGAACAAGGACGCCTGGACCTGGGAACATCTGGCGCTGACCCGCGCGCGGCCGGTCACGGGTGATGCGGACCTTTGCGCCGATATCGAGGCGTTTCGCCGTGATCTGCTGGTGCGCAAGGGGCAGGGGGCGGGTGTCGTGGCGGATGTTGCGGACATGCGTGCGCGTCTTGCGCAGGCCAAAGCCCCTGAAAGTGCCTGGGATGCGAAAACCGGGCCGGGGCGGTTGCAGGATATCGAGCTTTGCGCGCAGACCGCAGGCCTGATCGCGGGCAGCCCCGCGCGCGAGATTGATGCGCAATTGCATGCGGGTGTTGCGGCCGGCTGGCTTGATGATGCGGATGCGCGGGTCTTGTGCGATGCCGCGCGCCTGTTCTGGAAACTGCAGGCGGCGGTCAGGCTCTTGACAGGGGGGGTGCTTGACCCGAATGCTTTGGGCGAAGGAGCCCGCCGGATGATCCTGCGTGAAACCGAAACCCCCGATCTCGACGCGCTTTTGGCGCGGGTGACGCAATTGCAAATGGCGGCCGATGCTGTGATCAGCCGCAGATTGGACGGGACCGGATGAAGGGTGATCTGCACGACACGAAGGCACTGATCCGCGAATCCTACTTGATCGATGGCATCACCGAGGCCGAATGTCGCACGATCTTTCTTGATTGGGTATTGGGGTTGCCTGTCGATCAAGATGTCGAAACCGCCGTCCGCGCGTTGCTCGCGCGGCATGCCGACACGCCGACAGATCACCCGATGACCCGGACGTTGCAGCATGCCTTGCAGGAGGCCGGACACCCCCGGCGTCGCGGCGGGCGCAAGGCCCGTCTGGGCGTCGGCGAATAGGCCGATCATCTAGAAATCCGTCCAGCTGCCGGGGGGCGCGGGTGGCGTTGTCTTGCGCTGAGACGTCCTGAACTGCGGCTGTCCGCCCGGGGTCCGGGTCCGCAGGATTGCGCCTTCGAGCGGTTTGATCGCCGCCTCTGTCATGATCGGTGGCTGGGGCTGGCTGATCGTGAAACCGCTGATCAGCTGGCCCAGCGTCGCTGTCGCCTGGTCGAGCGTTGCGCCGCGCGACAAGGTGTCCTGGACCATGGCTGCGTTGCGTTGGGTCACCTGATCAAGCTGGTTGACGCCCAGATTGATCTCGGACATGGCGACGGATTGTTCCTGTGCGCTGGTGGCGATCTGGGCGGTCATTCCGGCGATCTCGTTGACCTGCGCAATGATGTCTGTCAGCGCCGCGCCGGCATCGCCGACCAACGTCGACCCGTGTTTGACATGGTTGCTGCTGTTGGCGATCAAAGAGGTGATTTCTTTTGCGGCCTCTGCCGATCTTTGTGCCAATGCGCGCACTTCGGCCGCGACCACGGCGAAGCCGCGCCCGGAATCGCCCGCGCGTGCCGCCTCTACCCCGGCGTTGAGCGCAAGCAGGTTGGTCTGGAACGCGATATCGTCGATCACGCCGATCACCTGAGTGATATGGCGCGACGACGTCGCGATTTCCGACATCGCCGCCACCGCCCGCACCACGACATCGCCGTTCGTGCGGGCCTGCGCGCGGGCGGTCTCGACCGTGGCTTCGACCGAACGGGCATGATCGGCGGCCGACCTTACGCTGGCGGTCAGTTCGTCCAGCGCGGCCGCTGTCTGTTCCAGTGTCGCCGCCTGATTTTCGGTGCGTTGCGACAATTCGGTGGTCGCCGATGTCGTCTCGCGCACCGTCGCCGCGATCAGGCCGGTCGTGCCGGCCACCTGACCGATCACCGATTGCAGCGCGCTGACGGCCATGTTGAAATTCCGCCGCAGATCTTCGTATTCCGGCGCGAAAGAATCTTCGACCTGCAACGTCAGATCACCTGCGGCCAGGCGCGCAAGCTGGGTCTGAAGCGTTTCGACGACCTTTTGCTGCGCGCGCTGCATGTCACGGCGTTCGGCATCGGCTTGCAGCCGCGCGATTTGTGCGTCGCGGAAGACGCCCAGGGCACGCGCCATCCGGCCCAGTTCGTGACCGTGATCACTGCCCGGGATCAGGGCTGCATTGTCGCCCGCCGCAAGCCTGTCAGTGGTGTCGGCAAGCACGGCGATGGCGCGCGTGATGGACCGACCGACCACAATCGTGGCAACCAGAGCGACCGCCAGTGCCAGCACCCCGGCGAGCGGAATCACCATCCGCAGGTTTTCGATAATGCCGCTGCCTGCCGTGCGGTTTGCTTCTTCAGCCAGTAGAATCCCTTGAAACAGGGTGTCGAGCCGGTCCAGCACTTCCTGCCCCAATGGGTCCAGCCGCGTGGTTGCCTG
Source organism: Yoonia vestfoldensis DSM 16212 (assembly GCF_000382265.1). GTDB lineage: Bacteria > Pseudomonadota > Alphaproteobacteria > Rhodobacterales > Rhodobacteraceae > Yoonia > Yoonia vestfoldensis. Next base: position 183,719 of record NZ_KB907974.1, on the reverse strand, counting down.
GGTATTGGCGGCACGCGTGCTGGCGGAAAACCCATCAAAAGCTGCGATCAGCGGTGGCACATCCGCCGCCAGTTGCCCGATCCGTTCCTGCGTATAGGCCCCGCCGCCGGCCTGTGTCAGGCGCGTCATCGCCGCTGCGAAGGTTTCCAGCGCGGCCTGTGCGGCGATCCGGTCGTCATCCGCGCGTGTCGCAAGATAGCTGGCCATGCGCACCTTGGCTGCGTCGAAGTCCTGTTCGGCCGCACCTGCCGCAAAGACCAGCGGCGGCAGGCCCGAGGTGCTGACGGCATTGACGATCGCCGCAAGCCCCGCCTGCAATTTGTCCCCGTCTTCGATCAAGGTGGTCCGTGTTGCAGCGGCGGTCTCCCGCAGGGCGACGATCTGGCTGAAAACGGCCTTGTAGTCTTGTGCCAGCGCGAGCAATCGGTCGATTTCCGCACGCTCCGCCGTGCCGGGTACAAAGGCAGCGGGGATCGTCGGATCACCCAGCACCGCGTCGATATTATCGGCTACGACCATTGCCATCGTGGGCGATTGGTCCGCGCCATAGGCGGTCGCGGCCACATTTGCGGCATAGACATTCTGAATGAACCGGCTGGTCGCTGTGTTTTGCAACGTGGTTCCCGCCTTTTCGGTGAAACTGTCGCGCAGCCTGTCAACCGAGGCGTAGGAAAACAGCGACAGGCCGAGAATCAGCAATGTCAGGACCAAGAAACTGCTGTTGATGCGCCGTGCAACTGACCACCGATCAAGCATGCAATGTCCCCATTCCGTTCAGAACGGGTGATACGGGACAAGTCCTAATGCAAGATGAAGTCTGCCTCTAGGTGCGTGACAGCGCTGCAGCCTGGGCTGCAAGCGCGGTGATGCCTGTCCAGTCGCCCGCGTCGATCAGCTGCTTGGGCGCGACCCACGATCCACCGACGCAGAGCGTGTTCGCCAGCGCCAGATAGACGGGCGCGTTCTGCAAGGTCACGCCGCCTGTGGGGCAGAATTTGACCTGCGGGATCGGCGCGCCGATGGCCTTGAGGGCGGCCGCCCCGCCATTGGCCTCGGCGGGAAAGAATTTCTGCACAGAATAGCCGCGTTCCAGCAGGCGCATCGCCTCGGATGCGGTGGCGGCACCGGGCAGAAGCGGCAGGTCGTTGGCCTCGCAGGCGTCAAGCAGGCGGTCGGTTGCCCCGGGAGCTACGCCGAACGTGGCCCCTGCCGCCTTGGCGTTTTCGACATCTTTGGGTGTCAGCAAGGTGCCAGCCCCCACATGCCCGCCGGCAACAGTGGCCATTTCGCGGATCACGTCGAGGGCGGCGGGCGTGCGCAGGGTCACTTCCAGCGCGGGCAGACCGCCTGCGACCAGCGCGCGCGCAAGATCTGCGGCGGTGCTGGCATCCTCGATCACCAGAACGGGGATCACAGGGGCGAGAAGGCAGATTTTCATCGCGGCGGCGGAAGCATCCTGAGGGGTCATGTCCAGTCTTTCTGAAGATATGGCCGGAAGAACTGCGCTGCCTCCGGCGGGAGTATTTTGGGAAATAAGAAGGTGGGGGGCGTCAGACGACGACGCCCGCACCATCGGCGGAAGGACCTACGCTGCGGCGGAAGATTTCGAACAATTCGCGCCCGACGCCGGTGCCGTTGCCGGTCAGATCGGCCTGCGCGGGGCTGCGGGTGGCAAGGTCCACGCCCAGCACTTCGATCGTGCCTTGGGTGGCGTCCAGACGGATCACATCGCCGTCGCGGATCAGGCTGATCGGGCCACCGTCCGCGGCCTCGGGCGAGACATGGATGGCGGAAGGCACCTTGCCCGAGGCGCCCGACATCCGCCCGTCGGTGACAAGTGCGACCTTGAGCCCGCGGTCCTGAAGAACAGCCAGCACCGGCGTCAGGCTGTGCAATTCGGGCATGCCGTTCGATTTCGGCCCCTGGAACCGCACCACGACCACGGTGTCACTGGTGAATTCACCGGCCTTGAAGGCCTCTTTCACGGCATCCTGCGTGTGAAAGATCCGCGCGGGCGCTTCGATGATGTGGCGTTCGGCGGCGACGGCAGAGGTCTTGATCACGCCGCGCCCGAGGTTGCCTGTCAGCTGGATCAGCCCGCCCGATTTCTGGAACGGGTCGGAGGCCGGGCGCAGGATCTTGTCATTGGCGGATGTTTTCGGCCCGTCGGCATAGGTCACGCCATTGCCCGCCAGCTTGGGTTCGCGCGTGTAATGGTCCAGCCCCTTGCCCGCGATCGTCGTCGTGTCGTCGTGCAGCAGACCTGCATCCAGCAATTGCCCGATCATATAGGCAAGGCCACCTGCGGCATGGAAATGGTTCACATCCGCGAGCCCGTTGGGATAGACCTTGGCCATCAGCGGGGTCACGGCGGAAATATCGCTGAAATCCTGCAGATCGAGGATCACGCCTGCGGCGCGCGCCATGGCGGGCAGGTGGATGACAAGGTTGGTGGACCCGCCTGTCGCCATCAGCCCCACGAGCCCGTTCACGAAGGCCCGTTCATCGAGCACATCGCACACAGGGGTATAGGCATTGCCAAGCGCGCTGATCGCCAGCGCGCGTTCGGTTGCAGCGACGGTCAGCGCCTCGCGCAGGGGTGTGCCCGGATTGACGAAAGACGCGCCCGGCATGTGCAGGCCCATGAATTCCATCAGCATCTGGTTGGTATTGGCCGTGCCGTAAAAGGTGCAGGTGCCCGGCCCGTGATAGCTGGCCATTTCGGCGGCCATCAGCGCGTCGCGCCCGACCTCGCCTGCGGCGAATTGCTGGCGCACCTTGGCCTTTTCGTCATTGGGCAGGCCAGAGGTCATCGGCCCCGCTGGCACAAAGATGCCCGGGATATAGCCGAAGGTGGCGGCGGCGATCACAAGACCGGGGACGATCTTGTCGCAGACACCCAGATAGATCGCGGAATCGAACACGTTGTGCGACAGCCCCACCCCTGCGGCCAGCGCGATCACGTCACGCGAAAACAGCGACAGTTCCATGCCGGTCTGGCCTTGGGTCACACCGTCGCACATCGCAGGCACGCCGCCTGCGACCTGTGCAGTGCCACCGGCCGCACGGGCGGCGGCGCGGATCTTGTCGGGATAGGTCTCGAACGGCTGATGCGCGGACAGCATGTCGTTATAGGCGGTGATGATCCCGATATTGCCTGCACTGGTCGCTGTCAGCGCGTCCTTGTCGGCACCCATCGCGGCATAGGCATGCGCCTGATTCCCGCAGGTCAGATGGGCGCGGCGCGGCCCGTCGGCGGCGGCGCGCGCCATCGTGTCCATATAACGGCGGCGCGGCCCTTCGGAACGGGCGCGAATACGGTCGGTCACGGCGGCGATGGTCGGGTGAAGCGGCATCTTGGTCCTCGTCTTTCTCTTTGGGCAGACTTAGCAGAAAGTGTTAGCGCTAACAAGGGTAGGGAACATATTCGTATGCTCCCACGGTCCTGCCTTAACAGCGCCACATCTCTATGTTAGACACGCATGCAGTTCGCGCGTGTAAGAGGTTGTTCATGTTTCGCAGGATTTTCGGTTTGGCTTTGTTGTTGGGCGCTCTGGCTGCCTGTGCGCCTGGTGCAATGGTCACGCAGGGCGATCCGCGTCCCGATGTGGAACGCGATTACCGGCTGGTCGCGCTGGATTTCTCGACTTTGCCCAATCTCGTGGTGTCAGAGGCGAACACCTATTACCCGCAGGCCGATGTCGTCTGGCGCGGTGATCCCGCAGGCGACCGCATCGCACAGATCGAGGCGCTGTTCACCGAGGCCGCGCGCCGCAACATGGATGGCGGCGCCGATATCAAGAACGCGAACAGCCGCGTTGTGATGGATGTGACGCTGGTCCGCTTTCACGGATTGACCCGTCGCACGCAGTTTTCGACGGGTGGTGTCTACAACATCATCTTCGACGTGGCGATCCGCGATGCCGGAACTGGTGCCGTGATCGAACCCAGCCGCCGTGTGGTGGCCAATCTGGATTCCTGGGGTGGCAATACCAATGCACAGCTCGAAGAACGGGGCATTACCCAGAAGATCCGGGTCACAGAGTTTCTGACCACCGTGCTGGCCGACCAATTGCGCTGACCCCGCGATCAGGGCTTTTCACGGAAGGCCCCGTTCGCTAGTGACAGCGGATGACACAGCAAGATGCCTCCGACCGCGCCACCGTGCGCCTCATTCCCAAGGCCGAAGCGCGGGCGATCCGCCACGGTTTTCCGTGGGTTTATGCCAATGAACTGGTGACCGACCGGCGCACGCGCGGCCTGCCTGCGGGCAGCATCGCGTTGCTGGAGGATGCCAACCGTACCCCGATGGGTGTCGTCGCGGTCAACCCCGCATCCAAGATCATCTGCCGGATGCTCGACCAGAACCCCGAGGCGGTTATCGACCAGGCGTGGTTCGCCGCAAAGATCGCCCGCGCGCTGGCGCATCGCGCGCGGCTTTACCCCGACCCGTTCTACCGTCTGATCCATGCCGAGGCTGACGGCTTGCCCGGCGTCATCATCGACCGGTTCGGCGATATCGCCGTGGTGCAGCCCAATGCGGCCTGGGCCGATGTGCTGATCGCCCCCCTGGTCGCGGCCTTGCAAGAGGTGACGGGCGTCACCACGGTCGTGATGAACGGCACCGGGCGCACCCGCGCGCTCGAGGGGCTGGAAGACCGGATGGATGTGCTGGCAGGCCAGGCCCCGGCCGCCGCCATTCCTGTGCCGATGAATGGTGCGGTCTACATGGCCGACATCATGGGGGGGCAGAAAACCGGCTTGTTCTTTGACCAGCGGCCCAACCATGCTTTTGCCGCAGATCTTTCGCAGGGCGCGCGCGTGCTGGATGTCTTTGCCCATGTCGGCGGCTTTGGCCTTGCGGCCTTGGCGCAAGGGGCAGCATCGGTGCTAGCGGTTGACGGGTCCGCGCCTGCGTTGGACCTTGCCGAACAGGGGGCCGCCGCCATGGGTGTCGCCGACCGTTTCACCACGCGCAAGGGCGATGCGTTCGACGTGCTGACCGCCTTGGCCGAGGAAGGCGCGCAATTCGACGTCGTTATCTGCGACCCGCCCGCCTTTGCACCGGGCAAGGCCGCACTCGAGGCCGGTTTGCGCGCATACGAACGTGTCGCGCGGCTGGCCGCACCGCTGGTCGCACCGGACGGCTATCTGGGCCTGTGTTCCTGTTCGCATGCCGTGGATCTGACCAAATTCCGCAACGCGTCATCGCGCGGGATCGGGCGGGCAGGGCGGCGCGGGCAGATCATCCACACCGGATTTGCCGGTCCTGACCACCCGCTGATGCCGCATTTGGCCGAAAGCGGCTATCTCAAGGCCGTGTTCTTTCGCCTATGAAAGTGCTGATTGACGCCTGCGTGCTTTATCCCACCGTGATGCGGGAAATGGTGCTGGGTGTCGCGGCCAAGGGCCTGTTCGCGCCGCGCTGGTCACCGCGCGTGCTGGAAGAATGGGCGCGTGCCGCAGGCAAGCTTGGCGCGGCCGAAGAGGTCTGGGCGCGGGGCGAGATCGCGGCCCTTGCCGCCCGCTTCCCCGATGCGCTGATCCGCTATGATGCGGGCATCGAACGGCGGTTCTGGCTGCCTGATCCGGCCGATATCCACGTGCTGGCAGCGGCTGTGGCGGGGTCTTGCGATGCGATCCTGACGATGAACGCCAAGGATTTCCCCCGCAACATTCTGGACGAAGAAAGGCTGCAGCGGCGCGACCCCGACAATTTCCTGCGCGATCTGTGGCGGGATGCACCGCAGGATGTCGCTGCCGTGGCCGATGCCGTGCTGGCCGAAGCGTGGCGGCTGTCAGGTCAGGACTGGACCCTGCGCGCCCTGCTGAAGAAGGCGCGTCTGCCACGGCTCGGCAAGGCATTGACGGCTGATACAGGGCAATGATCCTGCACTAGAGCGACTGCCATTTCGCTTCATTCGCCTCGATCGCGGCGATGCGCTGCGGCGTCTTGGGATGGCTCAGCATCCAGGCGGGGGTCGCCGCCCCATGCGCGCCTGTCAGGTGTTCCAGCTTCGCGAACAGCGATTTCTGCGGGCTTGTCCCGATCCCCGCCTTGACCAGCAGCGCCGAAGCATAGGCATCCGCCTCGAATTCGTCGTTGCGCGACAGGCGGGCGGCGACAAGGCTGATCAGGCCTGTGGCGATCCACGGGCCGATCCCCGGCAGAAAGCGGTTCAGGATCATCGCAAGTGCGGTGCGCATCGCGTTCTGGCTGGAAAAATCGATCATCCGGCGCCGCGAATGGCCCAACGCGACATGGCCCATTTCATGCGCGATGACGCTGGCCATTTCTTCCGAGCTGACCTCACCCGCGCGATACTTGTTGAAGAACCCGCGCGTGATGAAGATGCGCCCGTCGGGGGCGGCCAACCCGTTCACCTGCGGAATTTCGTAGATATGCACGCGGATCCGGTCAATCCCCAGCGCTGCGGCCATCCGGTCCATCAGCACCTTCAGGATCGGGTCGGCCAGTTCCGTCGACTTGTCATCAAGCTCGCGCGCGGTGCGCCAGACGGAAAAGCGAAACATCGCGTAACCGTAGACCAGCGCCAGAAGGATCGGTGTGAATTTCAGCATATGTCAGATATGGGCCCGTCCGGCGAAACCGCAAGTGCACCCTGCCTGCTACATTTTGTCAAAAAACCACCAAATCAACGGCGCGGCATCGACTTCGCGCGTCGCCGGGCCCAGCAGGCGCAACGGACGGAGCCGCGTGCCGGGCCAGCCATGGCCGTGCCCGTCGATTTGCACGTGAACAAGCGGCGCGCGACAGCCTGCGTAGCGGATCAGATCGACTGTCGTGCCATCATCGACGGCGTCGAGCGACTGCAACAGTGTCGGTTGCCTGCAGCGATTGCGTGTGGCCCAGACTTCCAGCGTGCGCGCCACCGAATAAGCCCCACCAAAGCGGTGATCCTCAGCGCGACCCTGCGCTGGCGTGATCGGATCGGCGGATCCGTGGAAAAAGATCGCGGGAACGCTCGTCCCGCCTTCACACGGATAGGCCGTCAGCAGATTGGTGGACACCACCGCGATGCCCGCGATCAGATCGGGCCGGTCGCAGGCCATGCGCATCGCCATTCCGCCACCGTTGGAATGCCCCACCAGATAGACCCGCGCGGGATCGGCGCGGCCATCGGCAATCAGCATTTCGATCAGGGCTGCAAGATAGGCGACATCCGTTGCATCATCGCTGTCCCGTCCATCGCGCCAACGACGCCGTTCAACGTTCGGATAGGCGATGACCAGTTGATGGCGTGCCGCTATGGCGTCAAAGCCGGTCTTGCGCTGCATGTTCGCCGCCGTGCCGCCCGCGCCGTGCAGCGCCACGATCAACGGCGCTGCAGCGGGATCCGTGCGCCCGTCGGTCAGCGTGACAGGCCTGCCTCCGAACGCGTCAGCCATCGCAAACAGCGGCAGCAAGCAAAACAACACTCCGACCATCAGCCGCATCATCTTTACCCCACCAGCGTCTTCATGCCCCGGTTGATGCCATCCAGTGTCATCGGCACCATCCGCTCGGCTCCGAATATGTCGCGGATCATCCCGATCGACTGGGTGTAGGGCCAGTAACTTTCCTCGACCGGATTGATCCAGAGAGTGTCGCGCCACTGGTCGCGCGCGCGGGCCAGCCAGACCTGTCCTGCCTCTGCATTCATGTGTTCGTTGGCCCCGCCCGGATAGGCGATCTCGTAAGGCGACATGCTCGCGTCACCGACGAAAATGCATTTGTAATCAGGCCCGTAAGTATGCAGCACGTCCCATGTCGGGGTCTGCGCGTCCCAGCGGCGGCGGTTGTCTTTCCAAACGCCTTCATACAGACAATTGTGGAAATAAAAGTGCTGGAAATGTTTGAATTCCGATTTGGCGGCGCTGAACAATTCCTCGACCACCTTCACATGCGGGTCCATCGACCCACCGATGTCAAGAAACAGCAGCACCTTGACCGCGTTGCGCCGTTCGGGCCGCGTTTTCACGTCGAGATAGCCATGCTCGGCGGTCGCACGGATCGTGCCGCCCAGATCCAGTTCATCCGCCGCGCCATCGCGCGCCCAGCGGCGCAGGCGTTTGAGCGCGACCTTGATGTTGCGCGTCCCCAAGGCAACGCTGTCATCCAGATTGCGGAATTCGCGCTTGTCCCAGACCTTGACCGCGCGCTGGTGGCGGCTTTGATCCTGCCCGATCCGCACACCTTCGGGATTATAGCCATAGGCACCAAAAGGCGACGTCCCCGCCGTGCCGATCCATTTCGATCCGCCCTGATGGCGGCCTTTCTGCTCGGCCAGCCGCGCCTTGAGCGTGTCCATCAGTTTGTCGAACCCGCCAAGCGCCGCGATCTCGGCTTTTTCAGCCTCGGTCAGGTGCTTTTCCGCAAGCTTTTCCAGCCAGTCTGCGGGAAGGTCGATAGCGTCCAGCACAGCGTCGGCGGGGATCGCCTCCAGCCCTTGGAACGTCGCGGCAAAGGCGCGGTCGAAGCGGTCCAGATGGCGCTCGTCCTTGACCATGACCGTGCGGGCCAGAAAATAGAACGCCTCGACGTCATAGGTCGCAAGGCCCGCCTGCATCCCTTCGAGAAACGACAGGAATTCGCGCAAAGAGACCGGCACCCCGGATTTGCGCAGATTGTCGAAAAAGGGCAGGAACATCCGGTCAGAGCATGCTGCGTTCGATGAAGATCAGCACAAACAGGCCAACCAGACCGAAGGCGATGCCAAAGCCGGCCGCCCATTGCAACATATCAAGGCCCTTGCCGCCGTTCGCCCTGGCGCGCCATGCCCCGACAGCAGCCCCGATCATGAGCCCGGAAAGTGGATAGATCATCGTGATACCTTTCTAGCTAGGCGGGCGCGGCAGGCTTGCGATCTCGTTGAGCCGCGCAATCACCTCGTCCCGGCTGCCGAACCCGTATAACCCCCATCCCAGACTGTCCAGCCGCAGTGCCATCGCGGCCTCGGTCTGCCCTTGCAGGTCCAGCGCCTCGGCGCGGAACATCATCAGCAGCGCCAGCAAGGCCGCGTTTTCATGTTGCCGCGCCACCTCCATCGCGGGGCCGGTCAGGTCCAGTATCGTCTCTGCATCGCGCGCGATCAAGGCGAAGGCCGCCATCTGTACCGTGACATGGGCGGCGTGGATGCGCAGCTTTTCGTCACCGCCATAGGCCAGACCTGCGGCCGCGAAAGCCCCCAGCGCCAGTGACTGGTCATTTCCGATCTGGAGCCTGCCAAAGGCATATTGTGCGAACCCCGCACGCGGCCCGGTCCAGCCGCGCGCCTGACCGATCGCGATGGCCCGCGCGGCCTGCTGACGTCGGACCGCCGGCGTTGCGCCGCCGCCCAGAGCGATCGTCATCGCACCGATCCAGTCGCGGCCCGTCGGCCCCATGATTTGCCCGCGACCGCGTTCGCCCCCAGGGTTCAGCCGCGCAAGAATGCCCGGCACCAGCGACATCACTTCGGGCGGCGTCATGCCGCTGCGCAATTCGGATGCATAGGTCACGCGGAGGATCAGCATGTCGAAGCCCGTCAGCACGGCATGCATGTTGTCGTCATTGAAGACGGAGTCGGGCAAGTGATAAAGGTCGTTGAGCGGGCCAAGCGCCTGTGCCAGTTCCTCATGCAGACAATCGCGCATTTCCTGTGGTGTCGCATCGTCGGGCAGAAAGACGGCGGCCCGTTCACGGACCTGCAATGTCGTCCAGTCGATGACCGGGCTGCGCCTTGCGCGCCGTAATTCCGCCCAGTTCCGCACGCGGGGTACGACGAAACAGGCGGCACCGGGCGCCGTCTGGCGCAATTCGCGCGGCGAGACGAGTTCGATGATGATGTCCGCCCCGGTGGCGGGCGCGCGGCGGATGTCGATCCCTGCCTCTGCGCGCAGGCGCGCCAGCAGACCGTCCAGATCGCTGACCAGATGCGCAGGGGCAGAGCCGTTGAACCCGACGCTGATCGGACCCTCGAAGCGGGTGAACAGCGGCAATGGTCGCCCGCTTTCCAACTGAAAACTCAGATCAAAGAAATCGCGGGCCATTTCGGCGTTCGGGCGGCGCGCCGGACCGGGGCTGTTTGCGGCAAAGCTGCGCATCGCCGGAAAGTCCAGGCGCACCGGCTCTGCCCCGTCCGGCAAAGGTGCCGTGCCCGGCTGCGGCGCGCAGGCCGTCATGACCACAAGGGCAAACAGGATCAGGTATTTCATGAAAGGTCCGGTGGTTGACGCACCCTGCACAGCATAGCGGCAGCACCGGACATGACCAGTCACGTCAGCGTGCAGGCCCGTCACCTCTTGCCGCGCGCCAAGAAGGCCAGCCTTTCGAACAGATGCACATCCTGTTCGTTCTTGAGCAGCGCGCCATGCAGGCGGGGCAGGGCATCCGCCCCGTCGCGGCGCAGATCCTCGGGCGTCAGATCCTCGGCCAGCAGCAGTTTCAGCCAGTCCAGCACCTCGGAGGTCGAAGGTTTCTTTTTCAGCCCCGGCGTGTCGCGGATCTCGTAGAATTGCGTCAGCGCCGTGGTCAGCAAGGCCTCCTTGATGCCGGGGTGATGCACGGCCACGATCCGGCGCAGCGTGTCGAGATCGGGAAAGCGGATGTAATGGAAAAAGCACCGCCGCAAAAAGGCGTCGGGCAGTTCCTTTTCGTTGTTGGACGTGATGATGACGATGGGGCGGTGGATGGCCTTGACCGTCTCGCCGGTCTCGTAGACGTGGAATTCCATCCGGTCGAGTTCCTGCAACAGATCGTTGGGAAATTCGATATCGGCCTTGTCCACCTCGTCGATCAGCAGCACGACACGACCCTTGGCGGCAAAGGCCTGCCAGAGCTTGCCGCGCTTGATGTAATTGGCGACGTCGTTGACCCGTGCATCACCCAGCTGGCTGTCGCGCAACCGGCTGACGGCGTCGTATTCATAAAGCCCCTGTTGCGCCTTGGTCGTCGATTTGATGTGCCATTCGATCATCGGCAGGCCCAAGGCGGCGCTGACCTGACGCGCAAGCTCTGTCTTGCCGGTGCCGGGTTCGCCCTTGACCAGCAGGGGCCGTTCCAGCGTGACAGCCGCATTGACCGCCATTTTCAGATCCTCGGTGGCGATATAGCTGTCGGTGCCGGTGAACTGCATCGTTTTTACCTTTTGGTTTCCGCGCAAGCTAGCAGGTCTGCCACGATCATCAACACCTGACGGCCTGATCAATTCAGGGGGTGACACGGCAAGGCCAAAGGGGTAAACGGCGCTTGAATTGGGACCGCAGCGGATCAGCCACCGCCCCGCGCCACCCAATCGCCAGACAAGGGAAAAGCGATGAAAGCTGAAGTGTTTCTTTCGAACGATTATCGTCCGGCCGATGACGAACCTTTCATGAACGAACGGCAGACCGAATATTTCCGCCGCAAACTGCTCGACTGGAAGGCGGAAATTCTCGAAGACAGCCGCGATACTGTCGCCGGCATGAAAGACCAGACCCGCAATATCCCAGATGTGGCCGACCGTGCGTCCGAAGAAACCGACCGTTCCATCGAATTGCGCACCCGCGACCGCCAGCGCAAACTGGTCAGCAAGATCGACGCCGCACTCCGCCGGATCGACGACGGCGAATACGGCTATTGCGAAATCACCGGAGAGCCGATCTCGCTCAAGCGGCTGGACGCGCGCCCCATCGCCACGATGAGCCTCGAAGCGCAGGAACGCCACGAGCGGCGCGAAAAAGTCCACCGCGACGATTGAGGTGGGTGCCAACGCCGGACGCACCATCGCCATCATCGGCGGTGGCATCGGCGGGCTGACCGCCGCGCTTGCCTTTGCGCGCCAAGGTGCCAACGTCACCCTCCATGAACAGGCCCCTGCGATCACCGAGGTGGGCGCAGGGCTGCAAATCACCCCCAATGGCGCCCGCGCTCTCCACGCGCTCGGGCTTGCCGGTGCGCTGGATCAGGCGGGCCTGCGCGCCGAGGCCGTCCAACCGATGGATGCGCTGACCGCACACCCCATCGCACGGTTCGACCTCAGCCGTCAGACCCCGCCTTACCGTTTTCTGCACCGCGCGGACCTGATCGGTCTGCTGGCGCAGGCCTGCGCGGATGCAGGCGTGCGAATCATCCTCAACGCGCGGATTGCGGATATGACAGCGGCAGGCATGGCAGACGCAGACCTGACCATCGGCGCAGATGGTCTGCATTCCCTTGCCCGCCCTCTGTTGAACAGCCCAGCCGCCCCGTTTTTCACCGGACAGGTCGCTTGGCGCGCAATCATCCCCGCCGCTGACGTCCCGCCCATGGCGCAAATCTGGATGGCCCCAGGCCGCCATGTCGTGACCTATCCATTGCCCGGCAACCGTCTGAACATCGTCGCCGTGCAGGAACGCGCCACCTGGGCCGCCGAAGGCTGGTACCACGCCGATGACCCTGCGAACCTGTGCGCAGCTTTCACAGATTGCGCGCCGGCGCTGCGGGACCTGCTGGCACGGGTCGAGGTCGCAAACCTATGGGGCCTGTTCCGCCATCCCGTGGCAGAACACTGGCACAACGACCGGATCGTACTTCTCGGTGACGCCGCGCACCCGACGCTGCCGTTTCTGGCGCAAGGCGCAAATCTCGCGATCGAGGATGCCTTGGCCCTCGCCCGCATGACCCGTGCACAGCCTGATCTGGTAGAGGCGCTGCAGGCTTATCAAGGCGCCCGCCGCCCGCGTGTGGCGCGCGCCATCGCCGCCGCCAATGCCAATGCGCGCAATTACCATCTGTCGGGGCTACAGCGGCGCGTGGCGCATCTTGGGCTGAAAACGCTGGGCAAGATCGCCCCCGACGCCTTCATAAACCGCCTCGGCTGGCTCTATGACCACGACGTGACATCATCTTCCGAGTAAAAATATCCTCGCCGAAGGCCACAAGCCCCGTCAGGGGCGCAGTTCCACCCAGACCGGCACATGATCCGACGGCTTGTCGCGGGCGCGCAGATCCTTCTCGATCCATGCCCCCGCCAGCAGGTCCGCGCATTGCGGGGTCAGCAGAAAGTGGTCAATGCGGATACCGTTGTTTTTCTCCCAGGCCCCCGCCTGATAATCCCAGAACGAATAATGTCCTGTCCCCGGTTCACGGGTACGGAAGGCTTCGGTAAAGCCAAGGTTCAGCACACGGCGATAGGCGGCGCGGCTTTCGGACCGGAACAACGCATCATCGCGCCAGACTTCGGGGCGGGCGGCGTCCACCGCCTGCGGGATGATGTTGTAATCGCCCGCCATCAGCGCGGGCATCTCGTCCGCCAGCAGGTCGCGGGCGCGGGACAGCAGGCGGTCCATCCATGCCAGCTTATAGTCGAACTTCGGCCCCGGCGCGGGGTTGCCGTTGGGCAGGTAAAGCCCGCAGATCCGCACGGCCACATCGCTCACGACCGTCGCCTCGATCCAGCGGGCCTGTTCGTCGGCATCGTCACCGGGCAGACCGCGGGTCACATCCTCCAGCGGCAGTTTCGACAGGATTGCGACCCCGTTGAAGCCCTTTTGCCCGTGTGTTTCCAAAGTATAGCCGCGGTCCTCGATCAGCTCGCGGGGAAAGGCCTCGTTCACCGACTTGATTTCTTGCAGGATCGCCACGTCAGGCGCGCTGTCATCCAGCCAGTCGCACAGGGTTTCGATCCGCGCCTTGACGCCGTTGATGTTGAAAGTCGCGATTTTCATTACATCGCAAACGATGTGCCGCAGCCGCAGGACGACGATGCATTGGGGTTCTGGATCACAAAGCGCGCGCCGATCAGTTCTTCGGAAAAATCGATCACCGCATCGGTCAGGAACGGCAGGGACATGGAATCGATCACCACGGTTTCGCCCTTGTCCGACAGGATCAGGTCGTCGTCCTTGGGTTCGTCCAGATCGATTTCATACTGGAACCCCGAACAGCCGCCGCCTTCGACCGCGATGCGCAAGGCCTTGCCTTGTGCGGCAGCGCCGATTTCCGCCAGCCGTTCAAAAGCGCGCGGCGTGACTTTGGGAGGAAGCGTGAGCATTGCATCACCTTTCGGATTGTTGATCTTTGACATATAGGCAAGTCAGGCAAACCCGACAACAGGCAAACCCATGACAGCGCCCTATGCGACCGATCCGGCCAATCCGCGCGGCAGGCTTTATGCCGAGGAAGAAAGCACCTTCCGTTCGCCCTTTCAGCGCGACCGCGACCGGATTATCCATGCCTCGGCCTTCCGGCGGCTGAAACACAAGACGCAAGTGTTCATCGAACATGAAGGCGATTATTTCCGCACCCGCCTGACCCATTCGATCGAGGTCGCACAGGTCGCCCGCACCATCGCCGCGACCTTGGGCCTGAACGTGGAGCTGACCGAGGCGGTCGCCTTGGCGCATGACCTTGGCCACACGCCTTTCGGGCATACGGGTGAGGAGGCGCTTGATGCGCTGATGCAACCCTACGGCGGGTTCGACCACAATGCGCAGGCGCTGCGGATCGTCACCGATCTTGAACGGCATTATGCCGAATGGGACGGGCTGAACCTGACGTGGGAAACGCTGGAAGGCATCGCCAAACACAACGGGCCGGTGACGGGGGCCATCCCCTATGCGCTGGCCGCCTATAACGCGCGCCATGATCTGGAACTGCACACCCATGCCAGTGCAGAGGCACAGGTTGCAGCACTCTCCGACGATATCGCCTATAATAACCATGACTTGCACGACGGACTTCGTGCAGAATTGTTCAGCACCGACGATCTGGCGGAACTGCCGATCCTGCGCGATTGCTTCGCGCGGGTCGATGCGAAATATCCCGGCCTGAACTACTACCGCCGCCGGCACGAGGCGCTGCGCCGCTTTTTTGGCGTGCTGGTCGAGGATGTGATCGCCGTCAGCCGCCGCAATCTGGCTGATCTGAACCCTGCCACTGTGCATGACATCCGCCACGCGGGGCGCATGGTGATCCAGTTTTCCCCCGCGCTTTGGACCGATCTCAAGGTGATCCGGCAATTCCTGTTCGAACGCATGTACCGCGCGCCCGCCGTCGTCGAGATGCGGGTGGTGGTGACAAAAATGGTGAACGAGCTGTTCCCCTTCTTCATGGACAACCCCGGCGAATTGCCGAAACAGTGGCGCAAGGACGTGGCCGATGCGCCCGACCGCACCGCGCTCGCGCGGATCGTGGCGGATTACATCGCGGGCATGACTGACCGTTTCGCCATTCAGGAACACTCCCGCCTGATCGGCGGCGAAACCGTCCCGCCGGGCGTGATCGACGGGAATTGACGCGGGCGGCGGGGGTGATACACCTGCCGGATCAAAAATGGACCTGATATAATGAACCTTTTCGCTGATGTGCGGGGCCGTGTGCTGGCCTGTCTTGACCAGATGGTCGCCGATGGCGCGCTGCCACAGGGGCTGGCCATGGATGCTGTCGCGGTCGAACCTCCGCGTGATGCCGCACATGGCGATATGGCGACCAATGCCGCGATGGTGCTGGCCAAACCCGCAGGCCTGAACCCGCGTACGATTGCGGAAGCTTTGGCGGCCAAACTTATCGCCGATCCGATGATCGCCAGCGCCGATGTCGCGGGGCCCGGATTTCTGAACATGCGTCTGGTGCCCGCCGCCTGGCATGGCATCGTCAAGGCGGCGCTGTCAGATACCGCTTTCGGGCGGTCGAGCTTGGGGCAGGGGCAACGGATGCTGGTCGAATATGTCAGCGCCAACCCCACCGGGCCGCTGCATGTCGGTCACACACGCGGTGCCGTGTTCGGTGACGCATTGGCGAGCCTGCTCGATTACGCAGGCTATGACGTGACCCGCGAATATTACATCAACGACGGTGGCGCGCAGGTCGATGTTCTCGCGCGGTCGGTCTACATGCGCTATCTCGAGGCGCATGACCTGAGCGTGGACTGGCCCGAAGGCACCTATCCCGGCGACTACCTGATCCCTGTGGGCGAGGCGTTGAAAGCCAAAGTCGGCGATGCGTTCATCGACAAAGGCGAACAGTTCTGGCTCGAAGAGGTCCGCGAATTCGCCACCGATGCGATGATGGACCTGATCCGCGCCGATCTGGCGCAACTCAACATCACGATGGACAGCTTCTATTCCGAAAAGTCATTGTATGGCAGCGGCTTGATCGAGAAAGCAATTGCAGAACTTGATGCCAAGGGCCTGATCTATCGCGGCACGCTGGAACCCCCCAAAGGCAAGACGCCCGAGGATTGGGAACCGCGTGAACAGACCCTGTTCAGATCCACTGCGCACGGCGATGACGTGGACCGGCCAGTGCAGAAATCGGACGGGTCATGGACCTATTTCGCGCCCGACATCGCCTATCACTATGACAAGGTGCAGCGCGGCTATGACGCGCTGATCGACGTGTTTGGTGCCGACCACGGCGGATACGTCAAGCGGATGAAGGCAGCGGTCGCGGCACTATCGGACGGCAAGGTGCCGCTCGACATCAAGCTGACGCAGCTGGTGAAGCTTTACCAGAACGGCGAGCCGTTCAAGATGTCGAAACGGGCAGGGACATTCATCACCCTGCGCGACGTGGTGGACGAGGTCGGGCCTGACGTGACCCGTTTCCACATGCTGACGCGCAAGAATGACGCGCCGCTGGATTTCGATTTTGCAAAGGTGCTGGAACAATCCAAGGACAACCCCGTTTTCTATGTCCAATACGCCCACGCGCGGGTCAATTCCGTGCTGCGCAAGGCACTCGATGCAGGCATCGCCGTCGATGACGCCACATTGGCGGCGGTCGATCTGTCCGGCCTGACGCATGACGCCGAACTGGCTGTCGCGCGCAAGATCGCTGAATGGCCGCGGCTTGTGGAAATCGCGGCCAAAGGCCACGAGCCGCACAGGATTGCCTTCTATCTCTATGATATTGCGTCTGATTTCCACTCTTTGTGGAACCGTGGCAATGACGATCCCTCGCTGCGTTTCCTGCAGGAAGGTGATTCTGATACAACACAAGCGAAAATTGCGCTGATCCGGGCCGTTGCGATTGTCATTTCGCACGGTTTGGGTATTCTTGGCGTCACCCCGGCAGAAGAAATGCGATAACGCAGACCGCTGGACAAGGCAGAGCAGACGACCCGACAAGCCGCAAACGGCGCGGGCAGTGAGGCATTGATGGCGATATACGAGCAGGGGCAAGCCCCGAGATCGGGCAATGGGCGCGTGCAATCATGGATGAATGTCCTTGGTGCGCTGGTATCCTTGTCGCTGATGATCGGCATTGGCTATTGGGGCTATAAGCTGATCATGCGTGACGTGACGGGTATTCCCGTGGTGCGCGCCATGGAAGGCGACATGCGCGTGCTGCCTGACGATCCGGGTGGCGATATCGCCCGTCACGCAGGGCTGTCCGTCAACGAACTTGTCGCGATGGGCGAAGCTGCCGCCCCCGAAGACCGCTTGGTCCTGGCGCCGCGCGGGCCGGGTCTGGCGCGCGAAGACCTCGAAGCCTTCCCGATGACGGCTCTTGATGATGTGGGCGACGAAACGATGCTGCCCGTGGCCGTGCTGCCTGATGCCACCCAGATCTCGACCCCCGCGCAGAACATGGGTGCCACGGTCGAGGATGTGCTGGCCATGGTCGCCGAAATCACCGAAGCTGACGACGCCACAGAAGTTGCTGCGATGGACCGCGTGTCGGCGTCTGTGCCCGGCGTGTCCGTATCGCTGCGTCCGGTCCTGCGCCCGGCCTCGCTGCGCGCGGCAGCCGCGCCCGCCGCCACTGCAAATACATCCGCGCCGGCCGCCCCCGCGAATACCTCCGAAGTCGCGGTCACCACCGCCAGCTTTGCGACCGGCACCGACCTTGTGCAGTTGGGCGCGTTCTCGACCCCCGCCTTGGCGGCGGAAGAATGGGCACGGCTTGAATCCCGCTTTGGCGCGCTGATGAACGGGCGCGAACGTGTGGTACAGGTCAGCACCCAAAGCAGCGGCACATGGTACCGTCTCCGCGCCAGCGGCTTTTCCGATCGCGACGATGCCCGCCGGTTCTGCGCCGCCTTGCAGGCCGAAGGCGCGGAATGCATCGCGGTCGTGGTCAATTAAGTGACCCAGACAGCGGCGATCTTTGGCCCAGCCGCACTGGAGGTGACAGCATGGGAGCGCGGGTTTTTCCGTGATGCGGACCCTTGGGGTTTCATCCTGTTCGCCCGCAACATCGACACCCCCGACCAATTGCGCCGCCTGACCGGCGATTTGCGCGATGTCCTGGGCCGCGCCGCACCGATCCTGATCGACCAAGAGGGCGGGCGCGTGCAGCGGATGCGCAGCCCCCTTTGGCGCGACTATCTGCCCGCGCTCGACCAGATGGCCCGCGCGTCTGACCCCCTTCGCGCGCAATGGCTGCGCTACCGGCTGATCGCACGGGACCTGCTGTCCGTCGGCATCGACGTCAACTGCGCCCCCCTGGCCGATGTGGCCGAGGATGCGACCCATCCATTCCTGCAAAACCGGCTTTACGGGTGGGACGTGCCCACGGTCGTCGCCGCCGCGCGCGCCTGTGCTGATGGCCTGTTGGCAGGCGGCGTCCTGCCCGTGCTGAAACACATCCCCGGTCACGGGCGCGCGCAGGCCGACAGCCATCTGGCCCTGCCGCGTGTGAGCGCGAGCGTGGACGACCTGACCGCCCATGATTTCGCACCCTTCGCGGCCTTGCGTGACCTGCCCTTGGGCATGACCGCGCATATCGTCTTCGACGCGCTTGATCCTGACCGGCCCGCGACGACCTCGCCCGTGATGATGCAGGTGATCCGCGACCAGATCGGGTTCGACGGGCTGCTGATGACCGATGATCTGTCGATGCAGGCGCTGGCGGGCACCGTGACCGACCGCAGCCTTGCCGCCGTCGGCGCAGGCTGCGACCTGATCCTGCATTGCAACGGTGACGCGCAGGAAATGGCCGACGTGGCCAAGGCCGCCGGCGCCTTGTCGCCTCAGGCGATAATCCGCGCCGACCGCGCCTTGGCCCTGCGCAAGCCGCCTGAAAAGATTGACATCGCAGCGCTAGAGGCCGAATTTGAAGCGCTTATGGCGTGAGGTCCAATGCAGCCCGATGAATTTGAGGAAGATACCGACCGTATCAGCGCCCGCGTTGCCGCCGAGGCGCTGATCGTCGATGTCGGTGCCTTTGAAGGGCCGCTCGATCTGCTGCTGACACTGTCGCGCACCCAAAAGGTCGATCTGCGCCAGATTTCCATTCTGGCATTGGCACAGCAATATCTGGCCTTCGTCGAACAGGCCAAGGCGCTGCGGCTGGAACTGGCCGCCGATTACCTTGTGATGGCGGCCTGGCTCGCCTTCCTCAAATCACGGCTCCTGCTGCCGCCCGACCCGCGCGAGGCCGGACCATCGGGCGAGGAACTGGCCGCACATCTGGCCTTCCAGCTGGAACGGCTGGCCGCCATGCGCGAGGCGGCAGCGAAACTGATGGCGCGCGATCAACTGAGCCGCGATTTTTTCGCGCGCGGCATCACCGAAGACGTGCAGCGTGTCCGCCGGATCAGCTATACCGCGACCTTGCTTGATCTGATGCAGGGCTATGCGCGCATCCGCACGCGCGACGATTTCCGTCCCTTCGTGCTGGACCGGCAGCATGTGATGACGATGGAACAGGCGCTGGAACGGATGCGGCACCTCATTGGCTTTGCCGGTGACTGGACGGATATTTCCAGCTATCTGCCAGATGGCTGGGACGCCGATCCGCAACGCAGGCGGTCGACCACGGCGGCGACATTCGCCGCGTCGCTGGAACTGGCCAAGGAAGGCAAGATCGAAATCCGGCAAGGCGACACCTTTGCGCCGATCCAGATTCGCAAGAAAGAACCGCGCAATGGCTAAACCGCAAAACGACAGCCTGTTCGACGCACCCCCCATGGGCGAACAGGAACGCATGGTCGAGGCGATCCTGTTCGCCACCGCCGACCCCGTCACCGTGCAGGACCTGATCGGGCGGATGCCGCATGGCTGCGACCCTGCCGAGGCGCTGGCCTATTTGCGCAAACGCTACGAAGGGCGCGGCGTCAACGTGGTGCGCATCGGCGATGCCTGGGCGATCCGCACGGCGCCGGACCTTGGGTTCCTGATGCAAAAGGAAATCGTCGAAACCCGCAAATTGTCACGCGCGGCCATCGAAACGCTGGCCATCGTTGCCTATCACCAGCCGGTGACGCGCGCCGAGATCGAGGAAATCCGCGGCGTCAGCGTCAGTCGCGGCACCATCGACCAGCTGATCGAAATGGAATGGATCAGGTTCGGGCGGCGCAAGATGACACCGGGCCGGCCCGTGACCTTTGTAGTGACGCAAGGTTTCCTTGACCATTTCGGTCTGGAAAACGCCCGCGACCTGCCGGGGCTCAAGGAATTGCGCGGGGCAGGTCTGCTCGAAAACCGCCCGCCACCCGGCACCGTCCCCTTGGGCGAGACCGAGGATGACAGTGCCGATGCAGGCCAGTCCGAGCTCTTTGAAGATTGAGCGTGCTGCCCTATGTTGCGCGCATGGTGGGTGAAAGGATGGAACGATGAACATGAACCGCGTGATCAACATGGTCGTCCGGCAGGTGATGAACCGCGGGATCGGCAAAGGCATGCAGATGCTGTCCAAACGCGGCGGGCAGACGGGCAAACAGGCCCCGGGTGCCGGTCAGTCCAAGCAGTTGCAGCAGGGCATGCGCCTGCTGCGCCGCTTCATGCGCTAGGTTTGAAATGCTTGGACAGCTTCAATCCCTGTCCTTGATAGTTCGACTTGATCGCCTGCCCGTACAAAGCCTCGGGCAGGGCGGCCATATGCTCGTAAACCAGCCGCCCCACGACTTGCCCGTGTTCCAGCACAAATGGCGCCTCGTGGCAGCGCACCTCCAGCACCCCGCGTGATCCGGCCCCTCCTGCGGCGGCGTAGCCGAAACCGGGGTCGAAAAAGCCCGCGTAATGCACGCGGAATTCGCCCACCATGGCCAGATAGGGCGCCATTTCGGCAGCCTGCATCGGCGGGATGACAATCGCCTCGCGGCTGACAAGGATATAGAACGCGCCGGGATCAAGGATGATCCAGCCGGTATCGGTATGCACCGGTTCCCAGAATTCGGCGGGGTCGTAATGGTTGAGCTTGCCCAGATCGATCACGCCCGTATGCGGCTTGGCGCGGTAACCGACCAGATTGCCCGCCTCGGGGCGCAGATCGACGGAAAAGCCCAAACCGTCCGAAATCATCGGATCACCCGACACGATGGGTGTGGTGCCATGCAGCGCGCGCAGGTCGTCATCGGACATGATGGTCTTGCCCTGACGAAAGATGATCTGGTTCAGCATCTGCCCCGGCTGGGCCACGACCGAAAAAGACCGCGGGCAAATCTCGACATAAAGCGGGCCGTCATAGCCCGCGGGCACACGGTCGAATTCGACGCCGTGATCGGTGATGATCCGCGTCAGCAGGTCCAACCGCCCGATGGATGACTTCGCCGAAGCCGCCCCCGTCATCCCCTGCGGCAAGGACAGGCTTTCCATCAAGGGCACCACATAGACGCAGCCTTTTTCCAGCACGGCCCCGCCTGTCAGGTCGATGGCATGCATCTGGAAATCCGCGAGCCGTTCGGCCACCCTGCGCTGGCGACCCGCCAGAAACGACGCGCGCACACGGTAGGCGACAGCGCCCAAGCGCAGATCAAGCGAGGCAGGCTGGATCTGGCCTGCATCGATGGGCGCGTCCGCACGGATCGCGCCCGTGGCGATCATCGCGCGGATCTGATGGTCTGCCAGAACGCCGTTTTGCATGAAAATCATCCCCTTGGCACCTGCCAGACATCAAAACGCCCGCTGCGCGCAAACGCAAGCGGGCGGTTATGATTGGTCGGGCTAGCAGGACTCGAACCTGCGACCTTCCGTCCCCCAGACGGACGCGCTACCAGGCTGCGCTATAGCCCGACTAGGCGTGTTCATACTGGAATCTGGGGCGGGAACAAGCCCGAAAAGCATCATCTTCTGAGCCTAAATATCCCCGCCGGAGGCCAGAAAACGTCTTGGAGCAACCGCCGCTCAGGCGTGGCGCATCCGGTCACGCACCGCATCCAGACGGGCCAGCATCGGCGCGATGCGCGCCGCGTGCGCCTTCAAAGCCGCAGGGTGCACAGGCGCGCGGCCGATCAGGCGGGCAGGCACATCGGGCAGTTCGCGCGGCGGTTCGGCAAAGACCGGATCGCGGCGCGGTGGCACCGGCACGTCATCGAATGGCAAGGCCGTCTGCGCGGGACGCGGTACCACGGGCGCGGGCTCTGCCGCCTGCGGCGTGGCGGCGGGCGCGGCCACCGGCGTCGCGTCTTGGATATCCGCCGCGATCTCAGCTGTGACACTCGGCCCGAGTGAGGCCACGTATTTCACGCCCTTCTCGCGCAAGAGCTTCTGGGTGCCCTTGATCGTCACCCCGTCTTCATGCAGCAATTGCTTGATGCCGCCCAGCAGGTCCATGTCGCTGGGGCGGTAATACCGCCGCCCACCCGCGCCCTTGACGGGCCGGATCTGGCTGAACTTGGTTTCCCAGAATCGCAGCACATGGGTCGGGGTGTCGAGCCATTCCGCGACTTCGGAAATCGTGCGAAAGGCTTCGCGGGCTTTGGCCATGGCTCAGGTCTTGTTTCCGGCCGCGACGCGATCCTTCATCAGATGCGATGGCCTGAATGTCAGCACGCGGCGGGGATGGATCGGGACTTCTTCGCCGGTCTTGGGGTTGCGCCCCACGCGGGCGGCCTTTTCGCGGACCGAAAACGTCCCGAAGGACGAAATCTTGACGGTATCCCCCGCCACCAGCGAATCGGAAACATGCGTCAGCACGCTTTCCACCAGATCAGCGCTGTCATTGCGCGACAGCCCCACCTCACTATGGACAGCGTCCGCCAGGTCCATGCGTGTCAAAGTCTTGTCCGCCATACCTCATCCCCTCGCCAATTCGCGCTAACATTGGCGCGGAGCAATTTCAGAGTCAATAACAAGGACTTGGCAAAGCCGGTTCAGCGCGTGCTTTCACCCTACCAGCGCAGCACGACCGACCCCCAGGCCAGACCGCCGCCGATGGCCTCTGTCACGACCAGATCGCCGCGCTTGATCTGGCCGTTGGCCACACCCACCGACAGCGCCAGCGGGATCGAGGCGGCGGATGTATTGCCATGGTCCTGCACGGTGACGACCACGCGGTCCATGCCGACGCCGAGCTTTTTCGCGGTGGCCTGAATGATCCGGATATTGGCCTGATGCGGCACGACCCATGTCACGTCATCGGCGGTCAGCCCGACCTTGTGCAGCGCGGTATCGGCGGTCGCGGCCAGTTTTTCGACGGCGTGGCGGAAGACTTCCTTGCCTTCCATGCGCAACATGCCGGTGTTCTGCGTGGAGACGCCGCCATCGACATACAGCAGGTCACGGTAACGTCCGTCAGAGTTCAGATCCGTCGACAGAATGCCGCGATCCGCAGTGCTGCCGTCGCCATCTTCGGCCGACAGGATCAAAGCACCCGCGCCGTCTCCGAACAAAACGCATGTCGACCGGTCGGTCCAGTCCATGATCTTGCTGAAGGTTTCGGCCCCGATGACCATGACACTCTGCGCCTGACCGGATGTGATCAGCGCGTTGGCGGTGGACAGGGCATAGACGAAACCCGCGCAAACCGCTTGGATATCAAAGGCATAGCCAGTGGTGTTGCCAATCGCATGCTGCACCATCGTGGCCGCCGACGGAAATGTCAGGTCGGCGGTCGATGTGGCCAGAACGATGGCGTCGATCTCGCTTGCGGCCATGCCGGCCGACGCAAGGGCTGCTTTGGCGGCATGGGTGGCCAGATCGGATGTCGTCTCGCCAGAGGCTGCGAAATGGCGGCGTTCGATGCCGGACCGCGCCTTGATCCATTCGTCGGTCGTCTCCAGAGTCTTTTCGAATTCGCTATTGGGAACAATACGTTCGGGAAGATAATGCCCGATTCCCTTGACCACTGCGCGACGTGTCATTTCTACTTGCCTGTCTTGGTGTCGACCGTATCGGCAGCACCTTCTTGGCCCTGATCTTGGGCAAGTGCGGCGGCGGATGCAACCCGTGCCGCCAGTTTGTCCGAAAAGCCGGTCTGCGCCAGCCGATAGGCCAGATGCAGGGCTGCGGCGACACCCGTTTCGTCCGCCGATCCATGGCTTTTGATGACGGTCTGGTTCAGCCCCAGAAACACGCCGCCGTTCACACGGCGCGGGTCGATCCGTTTGCGCAACCGGCGCAGCGATCCCCCCGCCAGCAGCGCACCCATCATCGACAGCGGATTGCCCATCATCGCCCCGCGCAGCAATTCGCTGATCAATGTCGCGGTGCCTTCGCCGGTTTTCAGCGCGACATTGCCGGTGAACCCGTCGGTGACGATCACATCGACCTTGTTGGACGGCAAATCGCCGCCCTCGACGAAGCCTACATAGTCGAATTCGCCCTTTTCGGCCGCGCGCGCGATCAATTCATGCGCGACCTTCAGTTCGGCGCGGCCCTTGTGTTCTTCGGTGCCCACGTTCAGCAGCCCCACGCGCGGGCGGGCGATGTCCAGACCGTTGCGGGCATAGGACGCGCCCATCAACGCATAGGTCAAAAGGTCATCCTGATCGGCCCGGATATCGGCACCGGCATCCAGCATCACGTTGAACCCGGCGGGGTTGCGCGACGGCCACAGACAGGCGATGGCGGGGCGGTTGACACCTTCGGCCTTGCGCAGGCGGAGCATCGACAGGGCCATCAACCCGCCGGTATTGCCGCAACTGACGCAAACCGCGGCCTGCCCGTCGCGCACCGCGTCGATGGCGGACCACATGGACGTGCGCTTGCCATGCCGCAGCACATGGCTGGGCTTGTCCGACATCTTGACCACATCGCTTGCGTCATGGACGGTCACGCGGTCCGCGATCTTGTAAGCGGCGACCAGCGGGTCCAGTTCGGCCTTGGGGCCGTGCAGCAGCGCATGGGCGTTGGGTGTGGCGCTCAGAAACTTAGAAAGGCCCGCAACCACCGTTGCAGGCCCTTTGTCGCCACCCATGGCATCAACAGAAAGCACATTGGCCGATGTCGAGACTGGTCCCGTCTGGCGCTGTATCATGCTGTTGTGCCTGCGTTACAGCTTATGCTGCGTCTTCGTCCAGATCGACCTCGGTCGTGTTGGCGACGACTTCACGTGTCGCGTAATGGCCGCAGGACGGGCACACATGGTGCGGACGCTTCATTTCCCCGCAGTTGTCGCATTCGTTGGGGTTTGCAGCGACAAGAGAGTCGTGCGCGCGCCGGTTGTTGCGGCGGGATTTGGAAACTTTATTCTGCTGGACGGCCATGACGGAACCCTATGATAGACGGGCACGCGGCCCTGATTTGTGCATCTGTCGGGGGTCCTACGCCAATCTGGCAGCCCTGTCGAGACGCTGTATGAAAGAGGCCGCGAACATACTGCGATTCCCGCGCGGCGCAACCCCTTTTCGGGGTGGTGGAAAAGCGGTCAATCGTCCTTGTTTTTCAGGCTGTCGCGCAACGCGCCAAGGCCTGCAAAGGGGCGTGCCGCCTCGTCTGTCAAAGGCGCAACACCCTTGCGGGTATAGACGACCTGGCCCAGTTCGGCCCCGTCGGCGCGCGGATATAGCGGCAAGGCCAGCGCCAGAGCCTCGGTCAGCACGGCATAAAGGTCGATGCTGTCGGGCAGGGGTTCGAGCGTGTCATCCTCTGGCATCTCGACCTCTGTGCCGGTCGTTTCGGGCAGGTCGGCCAGATATTGACGCGTCACCGCCTCGTCGATCCGGGTCGTGACAGGGTCGAGCGTGACGACGCAATCCTGCACCACCGTCGCCCCCAGCTGCGCCGTCAGCACCCAGTCCTTGCGCCCTTGCGGGGTCAGGTTCCCTTCGAAACGCAGCTTCTTGATGCCCACGATCCCCAAAGTGTCCGCGATGGCGGTGCGGTCGTCGGCATCTGGCGTCAGCGCAAAGCTGGTGCCGCGTGACGCGGCAAGGTCTGCCAAACGCAAGAGTGATTGTGGCATCTGGGGCAAGGCTGCTTCCATTCTTGAACAGGGGCGGGCGGTGATGTAGTGGGGATAAAAGGCATCAGATGCCAAAGCAAGGGGCCTCACATGAACATGACCAAACTGCGCGACAGCCTGCGGGTATCGGGTTTTGTGCTGGCGGTCGTGGCGGTTTCGGCCTGCACACCGATGACCCGTTTCCACGGCTTCGCCCCCGATGCGCGCGAACTCGCGCAGGTGCAGGTCGGGCAATCCACCCGCAGCGATGTCGTGACCCTGTTCGGCCCGCCCACATCGGATGGCGGGTTGCGGAACGACACGATCTACTACGTCGCCAGCCAGTTCGACCGCATCGGCCCCTTCGCCCCGCAAGAGGTGGACCGCACCGTCATCGCCGTCAGCTTTGACGCCAGCGACCGCGTGCGCAACGTCATCCGCTACACGCTGGAGGACGGGCGCGTCGTGCAGCTTGACCGCCGCGTCACCGATGACGGGATCGAGGACGTGGGCGTGCTGGAACAGCTTCTTGGCTCGTTCGGCCGGGTCGACGCTGGTACGCTGCTAGGTGCGGACGACGGCGGCGGCGATCTTTAATCCGCAGGTTCAAACGTCAGCGCCACCCCGTTCATGCAATACCGCAGCCCCGTGGGCGCTGGCCCATCTGGGAACACATGCCCCAGATGCGCGTCGCAGCGGGCGCAATGCACCTCTGTCCGCGTCATAAAGAACCCGCGATCCACCGATTCCCCGACCTGCTCGGGCGAGAGCGG
Source organism: Yoonia vestfoldensis DSM 16212 (assembly GCF_000382265.1). GTDB lineage: Bacteria > Pseudomonadota > Alphaproteobacteria > Rhodobacterales > Rhodobacteraceae > Yoonia > Yoonia vestfoldensis. Next base: position 156,956 of record NZ_KB907974.1, on the reverse strand, counting down.
TTCATAGAACGACGGCCAGCCGGTGCCGCTTTCGAACTTGGCACCCTGATCGAACAACGGCGCGCCGCAGCAGACGCACATATACGTGCCGGGGTCCTTTGGGAAATTCTCATGGGTGCCTGCGCGTTCGGTGCCATGTTTGCGCGTGACCTTGAAGGCCAGATCGGACAATTGTTCGCGCCATTCGGCATCGGTCTTGATGATTTTATCCATGTCATATTCCTTTTTCCGGTCTTGTGCATAAGGTAGGGTGCAAGACCCCTATCGCCAAGGCAGGCCATGACAATCGCATTCGAAATCGGCCGGTATCGTGCCCGACTGGCGGCAACGCCCGACGATCTGGCGGCCTGCCAGCGCCTGCGGCACGCCTGCTTTTTCGGCCACGCCGGTCTGGACCGCGATGCCTTTGATGCGCGCTGCCGTCATCTGATGATCGAGGATGCGGCAGGCCGACTGGTCGCTGCTGCGCGCATCCTCTTGATCGGGCAGGGCGCGGATCTGGCGCAAAGCTATGCGGCGCAGTTCTACGACCTCTCGGGCCTGACCGCCCAGCCCGGCCCGTTGCTCGAACTGGGGCGGTTCTGCATCGCGGCCGACGTGCTGGATGCCGATGTGGTGCGTGTGGCCTGGGGTGCGCTGGCAGGTATTGTGGACGAGGCGGGCGTGCAGACCCTGTTCGGCTGCACCAGTTTCACGGGCACCGATCCCGCGCGCTATGGCGCGGCCTTTGCGCGGCTGGCGGCCCAGCATCAGGGGCCTGCGCCGCTGCGCCCCGGCATCAAGGCGCGCGAGGTTGTGGCGTTGAACGGGCAGGGAGACGGCACAGCCCCTTTGCCGTCGCTGTTGCGCTCCTACCTCGCGATGGGTGGCTGGGTCGGCGATCATGCGGTCGTGGACCGGCAGATGAACACGCTGCATGTGTTCACCTGCCTTGATATTGCGGCCGTCCCACCTGCACGCGCGCGCGCCTTGCGCGCCGTGATGGGTGCGCGCTGAAACCCCTTGCACTGGCGCAAGCCACGCAATAGCAGGCGGACATGGCACGCGCACCCCTTCTCCAGATTTCCGATATCGCCCTGACCTTTGGCGGCGATCCCGTTTTTGCCGACCTCTCGCTGGTGATCCAGCCGGGCGACCGTGTGGCCCTTGTCGGGCGCAACGGATCGGGCAAATCCACCCTGATGAAGGTGATGGCGGGCCTTGTGCTGCCCGACAGCGGCACGCGCGTGGCCTCGCCCGGCGTGCAGGTCGGTTATATGGAGCAGGACCCCGAGATGAAGGGGTTCGCCACCTTGGGCGATTACGCAGCCAGCGGTCTGCCGCCCGAGGAATCCTACAAGGTCGACATGGTCGCCGAAGGGCTGAAATTCGACCCCGCAGGTGCTGTCGCGACCGCATCTGGCGGGGAACGCCGCCGCGCGGCACTGGCCAAGCTGATGGCCGAAGCCCCCGAATTGATGCTGCTCGACGAGCCGACGAACCATCTGGATATCGAAGCCATCGCCTGGCTGGAAAACGAGCTTAAACAGACCCGCGCCGCTTTTGTGCTGATCAGCCACGACCGCGCTTTTTTGCGTGCGCTGACCCGCGCGACGCTCTGGATCGACCGGGGTGCGGTGCGCCGCGCCGAACAGGGATTCGATGCCTTCGAGGAATGGCGCGGCAAGATCTGGGAAGAAGAAGACCAGCAGCGCCACAAACTCAACCGCAAGATCAAGGCCGAGGCCCGCTGGGCCGTCGAAGGCATCTCTGCTCGCCGCACCCGCAACCAGGGGCGTCTGCGCGCGTTGCAGGACCTGCGCGCCGAAAAGGCAGGCCAGATCCGCCGCCAAGGCACGGCGGCGATGGCGTTTGATGGCGGGTCTACATCAGGCCGCAAGGTCGTGGAATGTTTCGGGCTGACCAAAGCCTTTGACGGCAAAAGCATCGTGCAGGGGCTGGACCTGACCGTGCAGCGCGGCGACAGGATCGCCTTTGTCGGGCCAAACGGTGTTGGAAAAACAACCCTTATCAAGATGTTGCTGGGGCAAGTTGAACCTGATGCGGGGCAGGTGAAACTCGGCACCAAGCTTGACATCGCGGTGTTCGATCAGACCCGCGCGGCGCTGAACCAGGACATGACCCTGTGGGAAAATCTGGCCAACGATCCCGAACTGGGGGTGTCCGGCAAATCCGACCAGATCATGGTGCGCGGCACGCCGAAACATGTCGTCGGATACCTCAAGGAATTCCTGTTCGACGAGGCGCAGGCGCGCGCGCCTGTCCGCTCGCTCTCGGGCGGTGAAAAGGCGCGGCTCTTGCTCGCACGGTTGATGGCGCGGGAAAGCAACCTTCTGGTGCTGGACGAACCGACCAACGATCTCGACATCGAAACGCTCGATCTGTTGCAGGACATTCTGGGCGATTACGACGGCACCGTGCTGCTGGTCAGCCACGACCGCGATTTCCTTGACCGCGTGGCGACAACAACCATCGCGATGGAAGGCAACGGGCAGGCCGTCGTCTATCCCGGCGGCTGGTCGGATTACCGCGACCAGCGCGGCGGCGATTTCACAGAATCAGCTACGGCCACCAAGCCATTGGCCAAAAAGGACAAACCCGCCGAGAAGAAATCCGGCGGCGGGCTGAGTTTCACCGAAAAGCACAGGCTCGACGCATTGCCAGCGCTGATCGCGACCCTGACGGCGGAAATCGGCAAGCTGGAAGAACTGCTCGCTGATCCCGCACTTTTCACCGACAATCCGGTCAAATTCGCCAAAGCCACCGACGCGCTGATCGCCCGCCAGATGCAGCTGTCCGATGCCGAGGATGAATGGCTGGTGCTGGAAGAAAAAGCCGCCGGCTGATCACGGCATCCGCAACGCGCCGTCCAGCCGGATCGTGGTGCCGTTGAGGTAGTCACATTCCACGATGAACCGCGCCAGGGCTGCAAATTCCGCCGGATCGCCAAGGCGCGCCGGGTGGATCACATCCCGGGCCAGCCCCGCCATCACCTCCTCGCCCAGTGATTCGAGCATCGGCGTGCGGAAAATCCCCGGTGCGATGGCCATCACACGGATGCCATTGCGCCCCAGATCACGTGCCATGGGCAAGGACAGGCCTGCAATACCCGCCTTGGACGCGGCATAGGCCGCCTGTCCCTTTTGCCCGTCGAAGGCCGCAACAGAGGCCGTGTTGATGATCACGCCACCTTGCGTCATGCGCGCTGCGGCCAACCGCGCCACGTTGAACGTCCCACACAGATTGATATCGATCGTGCGCGCAAAGCTGTCCTGCCGATGCGGCCCGTCGCGGCCCAGCGTCTTTTCCGCCGTGGCGATCCCTGCGCAATTCACCGCGACATTCAGGCCCGTGACCTGATCCAGACCCGCCGCAACGCTGGCCTCATCGGTCACATCGACCTGCGCGAACCCCGCGCCGATCTGTGCTGCAAAGTCCGCACCCGCCGGATCGCGGTCAAAGATCGTGACCTGCGCCCCGGCCGCCACAAAGGCCTGCGCCGTCGCCGCCCCCAGACCGGATGCGCCCCCCGTCACAATGGCCACTGCTTTTGATATATCCATCCATTCCTCCCGTTGCGGCAAAACCTGCCGAAACAATATCGAAATGGAAACCCCCATCTTCCAAGCCCAAATATCCTCGGGGGGTCTGGGGGGCCGACAGCCCCCCGCCTGTCTTGCCTCAGCCGTCGAAGTTCACTTCTTCCATGATCCGCACCGATGCGGGGCGGTTTGTGGCCAGTTCGTTCAAGTCCACGTCATCAGGTGTGAATTCGCCCCAGCTCACGACCAGATCTGACACGGCTGCACCTTCCAACACGGGATATTCGTGGTTGGTTTCGGCATAGATCGCCTGCGCCGTCGGCGAGACGAGGAATTCCATCAACTGCACCGCTTCGTCACGGTTCGGCGCGGATTGGGTCATGGCGATGCCCGACACGTTCACATGGGTGCCGCCATCCTCGAAGGTCGGAAAGATGATGCGCACGGCATTGGCCCATTCCTGCTGTTCTGGGTCCGCCAGCATCGCGCCCATGTAATAGGTGTTGGTCAGCGAGATGTCGCATTCGCCCGCCCAGATCGCACGGACCTGCGCGCGGTCGTTGCCTTCGGGCTTGCGCGCGAGGTTTTCGCGCAGACCGGCGGCCCATTCGCGCGCACCGTCTTCGCCCTTGTGCGCGATCACGGCGGACAGCAGCGCCAGACTGTAATTGTTCAGACCCGAGCGCGAACAGATCCGGCCTGCCCATTTTTCATCGGTCAGATCTTCGTAGGTTGTGACTTCGCCATCGGCGACGCGGTCGTTCGAGGCATAGATCACGCGCGCACGAGTGGTCAGACCGAACCACAGGTTTTCGTCGCTGCGCAGTTCGGCAGGGATCGCCGTGGTCAGCACGTCGCTTTCCACGGGCTGCACCACACCGGCGTCCACGATCTGTTTGAGGTTCGCGATATCGACGGTCATCACCAGATCGGCAGGCGAACGCGCACCTTCGGCCGTCAGCCGTTCGACCAGACCGTTGTCGATGAAGGACAGATTGACAGGGATGCCGGTTTCGGCGGTGAAAGCATCCACGACCGGCTGGATCAGCGCAGGTTCGCGGGTGGTATAGATGTTGACATCGGCAATGGCCGGTCCGGCAATGGCGGCGCAGGTGCTGGCCATGAGAATGTTACGCAGGTTCATGCGAAGGCTCCTTGGTTGAACTGGCGCCTTTAAGCCTGAGTCTTTTACTCGGGTCAATACCTGAATATTTTAGTCGGACTAATTTTGGCCTTTCTCCAGCGCCTTCTGCACGTCCCAGAGTGCGTCCATTTCCGCGAGATCACTGTCGGCGGGTGTCTTGCCCTGCACCGCGAGCGCCGCTTCGATCCCCTTGAACCGGCGTGTGAATTTGTCGTTGGTGCCGCGCAGCGCGGCTTCCGGATCAACGCCCAGATGCCGTGCCAGATTGGCGAGCACGAACAACAGATCGCCCATTTCATCGGCGATTTCTGCCTCGGATAGGCTGTCACGGGCGGCGACCAGCTCGCCCGCCTCTTCGACGATCTTGTCGAGCACATGGGATGTGTCGGGCCAGTCGAACCCCACCCGCGCTGCGCGTTTTTGCAGTTTGACCGCGCGCATCAGCGCGGGCAGGCCAAGGGCGACGCCATCCAGCACGCCGCCTTGGGCCTTGCCTGCGCGTTCGGCGGCCTTGATCTTTTCCCAATCGGCGACCTGCTGGTCGGCGGTTTTGTCGCGGTTCTCGTCGCCAAACACATGCGGATGCCGTGCGACCATCTTGTCGGCGATATTGCGCGCCACGGACTCGAAGGTGAAATGCCCGGCCTCGGCCCCCATCTGCGCGTGATAGACGGTTTGGAGCAGGAGATCGCCCAGTTCACCCTCCAGCTCGGGCCAGTCGGCGCGGGCGATGGCATCGGCGACCTCATAGGCTTCCTCGATCGTGTAGGGGGCGATCGTGGCGAAATCCTGCGCGATGTCCCAAGGGCAGCCCGTGGCGGGGTCGCGCAACCGGCGCATGATTTCCAAAAGACGCGGCATACCGCCGTCGGGGTCATGGATCAGGGCATCTTCCGCCATTGCAGCCACCTTCAACTTGGGATCAACTGAGCCTATTGCGAAGTTACCGAAAGCGCCATCCCATGCCCGTCATCAACCGTATCGCCGATTTCAGCCCCGAGATGACCGGATGGCGCCGTCATCTGCATGCGCATCCCGAATTGCGGTTCGATTGCCATAAAACAGCGGCTTTTGTGGCCGAAAAACTGCGCGACTTCGGGGTCGATGAAATCCACGAGGGAATCGCCACCAGCGGCATCGTCGCCATCATCAACGGGCAGGGTGCGGGGCGCACCATCGGGCTGCGCGCCGATATGGATGCGCTGCCGATGGAGGAGGTGACGGGGCTGGACTATGACTCGACCGTCAAGGGCGCGATGCATGCCTGCGGGCATGACGGGCATACGACCATGCTGCTGGGGGCGGCGAAATATCTGGCCGAGACGCGCAATTTTAGGGGCCGCGTCGCGCTGATTTTCCAGCCTGCCGAGGAATCGGGCGGCGGGGCCGAGGTGATGGTCAACGAAGGCATTCTGGATACGTTCGACGTGGCCGAGGTCTACGCGCTACACAATGCGCCCGGCACGGCCGTGGGTGCGTTCTACACCACCCCCGGCCCGATCATGGCGGCCGTGGATACGTTCCATATCCATGTCCAGGGGCGCGGCGGGCATGGGGCCATGCCGCATGAAACCGCCGATCCGGTCGTGGCCTGCGTGGGGATCGTCAGCGCAATCCAGACCATCGTCAGCCGCAACCATTTCACCTTTGACCAGCTCGTCGTGTCGGTCACGCAGATCCACACCGGCACGGTCGACAACGTGATCCCCGACACGGGCTATATCAACGGCACGGTGCGCACCTTCGATCCCGCGGTGCAGGCGATGGTGAAAACCCGTCTGGCCGAGATCGTGGCGGGGCAGGCCGCGTCTTACGGCGTGACGGCGACGCTTGATTACGAGATCGGCTATCCCGCGACGGTCAATGATGCGGACAAGGCCGCCTTTGCCGCCGCCGTCGCACGCGAAGTGTCGGCCGATGTGGTGGATGACGCCGCCCCCGAGATGGGGGCCGAGGATTTCGCCTATATGCTGAACCAGCGTCCGGGGGCCTATCTGTTTGTCGGCAATGGTGACACGGCAGGGCTGCACCATCCGGCCTATGATTTCGATGACGCGGTGGCCCCTGTGGGCGCGTCGTTCTTTGCCCGCATCGTCGAACGGGCCTTGCCGGTGGCGTCCTAACTCTCAAGCCTCCGGCGGGAGTATTTTTTGAAATAAGAAGGTGTGAAGAATGGCATTGGAAGACGCAAAAGGGCAGGTTGATCTGGCCTTTACACGGGACGACCGGCGCGGGCTAGCCTATGAGAATGCCTTTGGCGGGGCGGTATCGTTTTTGCGGCGCACCTATTCCAAGGACCTGACCAGCGTCGATCTGGCGGTGACGGGCATTCCGTTCGATCAGGCGGTGACCCACCGCCCTGGTGCGCGGTTCGGGCCGCGCGCGATCCGCGAGGCGTCGTGCCTGCAGCCCTATGATCCGCCTTACGGCTGGGACGGGTTCGACCCTTTGTCGGAATTCGCCATCGTGGATTACGGCGACATGCCGTTCGATTACGCATCGGTGGCGGGCGTGCCCGCGCTGGTCGAGGCGCATATCGCGGGCATTCTGGCGGCGGGGGCGGCGAGCGTCACGCTGGGGGGCGATCATTTCATCACCCTGCCGATCCTGCGCGCCTATGCGGCGAAATACGGTGCCCTGTCGGTGATCCAGTTCGATGCGCATTCCGACCTCTGGGCCGACGATGATATGGCACGGATCGATCACGGCACCTTCATGTACAAGGCGGTCAAGCTGGGGTTGGTGGACCCCGCACGCTCGGTCCAGATCGGCATCCGCACGGAATGTGATGATTATCTGGGGATGCGTTACATCGATGCGCGGTCCTGCTACGAACGCGGTGTCGCCGATGTGGTGGCGGAAGCGCGCGGGATCGTGGGCGATCATCCGACTTACGTGACCTTTGACATCGATGCGCTGGACCCGGCCTTTGCGCCCGGCACCGGCACGCCGGTCTGGGGCGGGCTGGCCAGCTGGCAGGCGGCTGCGATGCTGCGCGATCTCGCGGGGATCAATATGGTCGGCGGCGATATCGTCGAAGTCTCGCCCCCCTATGATACCACAGGGGCCACCGCCATCGCTGGGGCGCATGTGGCGATGGAATTGTGCTGTCTGGCGCTTTGGAACAAAAGGAAAAAATGATGCCAAATCAACCGATCAGCGGCAATGATCTGGCGCGGTTTTCGGGGCCGCAGACATTCATGCGCCTGCCGCAGGTAGAGAGTGCGGCAGGCCTTGATGTGGGGTTCATCGGCATTCCGATGGATATCGGCACAAGCTGGCGGTCGGGCACGCGGATGGGGCCGAAACAGCTGCGCGAACAATCCGCGATGATCCGGCCTTACAATATCCAGACCGGGGCGGCGCCATTCGATGCGCTGCAATGCGCCGATCTGGGGGATGTGCCGATCAACACTTTCAGCCTGTCTGACACGATTCGTATCATTACAGAGACTTACGCTGCACACCTTAAGCATGACTTCATCCCGATGACCTTGGGTGGCGATCACACGCTGACCTTGCCTGTGCTGCGGGCTGTCGCGGCCAAACACGGGCCCTTGGCACTGGTCCATGTCGATGCCCATGCCGATGTGAACGACGAGATGTTCGGCGAGCGTGAGACCCATGGGACGGTGTTCCGCCGCGCCTATGAGGAAGGGATCATCACCGCTGACAAGGTGTTCCAGATCGGGCTGCGCGGCACCGGCTATACGGCGGATGATTTCACCGAAGCGGCGGGCTGGGGGTTCAACCAATATCTCGCCCCGCAATTGTGGCACAAATCGCTGACGCCGCTCGCCGCCGAGATCAAGGCGCAGATCGGGGACCAACCCTGTTACATCACCTATGATATCGATTCTCTGGACCCTGCCTATGCGCCCGGCACCGGCACGCCAGAGATTGGAGGGCTGACCACGCCGCAGGCGATGGAACTGATCCGGGGGCTGCGCGGGCTGAACATCGTGGGCTGTGATCTGGTCGAAGTATCGCCGCCCTATGATCCGTCGGGCAATACCGCGCTTACCGGGGCGAACCTGATGTTCGAAATGCTGTCCATTCTACCGGGAGTACCCTACCGATGATGACTATTCTGCTGCGTCTCTTGATCGTGCTTGTTGTTCTTGTGCTCGGCGCGATGGCCTATGTCCGGCTGGCGCCGACCGATGTCGCGCGCTGGCATCAGCTTGGCCCGGTCGATGGGCCTGGCGATGTTGCGGCGCCGGGCGGGTATCGCGCTGTGCGCATGATCACTGCGGACGCGCCACAGGTTCTGGCCGCGATCGAAGCGATCGCGCGGGCCACGCCGCGCACGTCGCTGATTGCGGGCAGCGTTGCCGAGGGGATGATGACCTTTCAGACGCGGTCGCTGGTTTGGGGCTTTCCCGATCATACGACCGTGGCCGTTCAGGACGATCAGCTGGTGATCGACGGACGTTTGCGGTTCGGCGAATCCGATATGGGCGTCAACCGTACGCGCGTGCAGGACTGGCTTGATCAGCTTGGCCCCTTGATTGTTGCGCCCTGATCGGCCAATCGGGGCGCCATGATAGCCGCTGACAAAATCGAACAGATCATCGACCGTTTCCGGTTTCTGGAAGCAAAGATGTCGGACGCTGCCAATGGCGGCGATATTGCGGCCCTTGGCCGTGAATATGCCGAATTGCGCCCCGTTGTGGAAACCGTCACCGCCTACAAGGACCTTCTGGCCCAGATCAGCGACACGCAGGCGCTGTTGAAAGACCCTGAAATGCGCGCGTTGGCCGAAGAGGAACTGCCGGAGCTGAAAGCGGCGCTGGCGGCAAGCGAGCGCGACGTGCAACTGGCGCTGTTGCCCAAAGATGCCGCCGATGCGCGCCCCGCGCTTCTGGAAATCCGCCCCGGTACGGGGGGCGACGAGGCGTCGCTGTTTGCAGCCGATTTGTTGCGGATGTACCAGCGCTATGCCGAAACCCAAGGCTGGCGGTTCGAGATCCTCGAACAAAGCCAGACGGAACTGGGGGGGATCAAGGAGGTCGTGGCGCGGGTCGCAGGCGAAGGCGTGTTTGCGCGGCTGAAATACGAAAGCGGCGTGCATCGCGTCCAGCGCGTGCCCGAAACCGAAAGCGGCGGGCGCATCCATACATCCGCCGCCACCGTCGCCGTGCTGCCAGAGGCGCAGGATGTCGATATCCAGATCAACCCCAATGATCTGCGCATCGACACGATGCGCGCGAGCGGATCGGGCGGCCAGCACGTCAACACCACCGATTCGGCGGTGCGCATCCTGCATATTCCCACCGGCATGATCGTCGTCAGCGCTGAGAAATCCCAGCACCGCAACCGCGAGATCGCGATGCAGGTGCTGAAAACGCGGCTCTTTGATCTGGAACGCCAGCGGATCGACGGCGAACGATCCGCCGACCGCAAGGCGCAGGTGGGCTCTGGCGACCGGTCGGAACGGATCCGCACGTATAATTTCCCGCAAGGGCGGCTGACCGATCACCGGATCAACCTCACGCTTTATTCGCTGGGGCAGGTGATGGCGGGCGATCTGGATGCGATCATCGACGCGCTGCAATCCGAAGCGCAGGCGGCATTGCTGGCCGAGATGGGCGCGTGAGCGGCTTTTTCGCGGGCGGGCGGTTCTGGGACATGACGGCAGCACAAGAGGCGCTGCTCGCGCAGGCTGTCGTCAGACTGACCGCTGCCGGTATCGCCGATGCGCTGAAAGAGGCGCGGATGCTCTGGGTGCATGTCGCCGCGGACGAAGCGGCCTTTGCAGACCTGATCGCCCGTCGTGCCGCGCGTGCGCCGCTGTCGCATCTGCTGGGTTACCGCGATTTCTATGACCACCGCTTTATCGTGACGCCCGATGTGCTCGACCCGCGCCCCGATACCGAATCCATCGTGGCGGCGGCGCTCGAACAGCCTTTTGTCCGTGTCCTTGACCTTGGCACCGGATCGGGCTGCATCCTGCTGTCGCTGCTGGCGGCAGCTGCGCAGGCAGACGGGCTGGGTGTCGATGTTTCCGAGGCCGCATTGCGGGTTGCCGCGCAGAACCGCAGCGTGCTGGGGCTGGATGCGCGCGCCGAATTGCGCCAGTCCGACTGGTTCGGCGCTGTTTCCGGCAGCTTCGATCTGATCGTGTCCAACCCGCCCTATATCGCCGCTGCCGAGCTGGCGAACCTGCAACCAGAGGTGCGCGGGCACGAACCGCATCTGGCGTTGACCGATCAGGCTGACGGGCTGTCCTGTTACCGGATCATCGCGGCGGGCGCGCCTGCGCATCTGGTGCCGGGCGGGCGGCTGATCGTGGAAATCGGACCGACGCAGGCGGCGCAGGTCAAGGCGCTTTTCACGGCTGCGGGTTTCACCGGCCTGCGCGTGATCCCTGACCTTGACGGGCGCGACCGGGGCGTTGCGGGGCGGTGGCCGGGGCCTGCGGCCTGATCGCGGCGGTTCGTCGCAAATCTGGCGGAACATGGCAAATTTGACTTGTCTTGACCGTCCCGGCGTGTTTATTGCTGTGTATCGGATGGGCAAGAGAACACGATCTCTCTCCGGTCAGTCGCCAAAACATTGCAAGGCCACCACATCAAAGACGCGCCGCTGCGCGATACAGCGCCAGCGCAAGGTCAGCCAAAGGCTCGAAAGCATATCAATGAGATCATCCAAGTCACGGTCGCGGAACAAGAACCGCACGCCTCGTCCTTCGGGCGGAAACATCATCAACCGGGTTTTCGAAAGTTCGGGTCCTGATGGCAAGGTGCGCGGCACGCCGCAGCAGATCATTGAAAAATACAACCAGCTGCACCGCGATGCGCAATTGTCCGGCGACCGGGTGAATGCTGAAAACTTCGCCCAGCACGCCGAACATTACACCCGCCTTCTGGCCGAAGCCCAACGCGAGGTCGATCAGCGCCGCGAGGAACTCGAAGCGCAGAACCGCGAACGGCAGGCCGAACGTGACAAGGAACGGCAGGATCGCGTGCAAGCGCAGGAAACCGCCAGCAACACGCAACCGCCCGTCATGGACCGCCCCGATCCGCGCCCTAGCGATGACGAAGGCGATCAAGGCAACGACTCCGGTCTGGTCGAAACGCCCGAGGAAAAGCCGCAACAGCGCGCGCGCAAACCCCGCGCCCCGCGCAAACCGCGCCCCGACAACCGCGACAGCAATACGACACCCGAAGCGGCCGAGTAAGGCCTAGCGCGCGGCTTTCAGGCTGCGCGCCAAGGCACAGAACGCTTCCAGCCCGACCTGTTCGGCGCGTTCGGTCGGCTTGATGCCGACCTCTTGCAAATGATCCTCGATCGCGGGGCTGACGGATTTCAACGCCGAGCGCAGCATCTTGCGCCGCTGGTTGAACGCTGCGGCGACCACCATGTTCAGAACGGCAGGGTCGGCGGGAAACCGTGGCGCGGGCAGGGCGGTCAGATGCACAACCGCCGAATGTACCTTGGGCGGCGGGCTGAACACCTCGGGCGGCAGGTTCATCACGATCTTTGCATCCGCGCGCCATTGCGCCAGCAGCGCAAGCCGCCCGTAGGCCTTGCCACCCGGTTGCGCCACGATCCGTTCCGCGACCTCGCGCTGAAACATCAAGGTCAGGCTGTCCCAGAACGGTGGCCAGACCTGCGGCGTCAACCAGCGCACCAGCAGTTCGGTCCCGACATTATAGGGCAGGTTCGCTGCCACCTTGATCGGGGCTTGCAGATAATCCAGCGGATCAATCGCCAGCGCATCGCCTTCGATCACCTGCAACCGTCCCGGAAAGCGGGCTGCAATCTCGGCCAGGGCAGGCAGGCAGCGGGGGTCTTTCTCGATTGCCAGCACGCGGCGCGCACCTGATGCCAGCAAGCCGCGGGTCAACCCGCCCGGGCCGGGGCCGATCTCCAGCACATCCGCACCGGTCAGATCACCCGCCAGCCGCGCAATACGGGCCGTCAGGTTCAGATCCAGCAGGAAATTCTGCCCCAAAGACTTTTTCGCCGCCAGATCATGCCGCGCAATCACATCGCGCAGCGGTGGCAGGTCATCAATCCCGCTCATGCCATCTTCCGAGCCCAAATATCCCCGCCGGAGGCATCAAGGTTTTTCGCTATCCTCTCGGCCTGTCGCAAGGCCGCGATCATCGACGCAGGGTCCGCCACGCCAAGGCCCGCGATGTCGAAAGCCGTGCCATGATCGGGCGAGGTGCGGATGAACGGCAGGCCCAGCGTGATGTTCACGCCGCCTGCGAAATCAATCGTCTTGATCGGGATCAGGGCTTGGTCGTGATACATGCAGACCGCCACGTCGTATCGCGCGCGGGCGGCGGCATGAAACAGGGTATCGGCGGCATGCGGCCCCGAAATATCCAGCCCTTCGGCGCGCAGCGCGTCCAGTACAGGGCTGATCGTCGCGATCTCCTCGTCCCCCATCTTGCCATCCTCGCCCGCATGGGGGTTCAGCCCAGCCACGGCGATGCGGGGGGCCGAAATGCCGAACTGGCGGCGTAGAGCGGCATGGGTGATCAGGATCGTATCGGTCAGCAAAGATGCCGTCAGCGTTTCCGGCACATCCGCCACCGGGATATGGATCGTCGTGGGCACAACGCGCAGCCCGTCGCAGGCCAGCATCATCACCACGCGGTCCACCCCCGCCAAGGCTGCCAGAAATTCGGTATGCCCCGGATAGGCGAAACCCGCGCCTGCGATCAGCGCGGCCTTGTGGATGGGGGCGGTACACAGCGCGCTGGCCTGACCGCTCCGCACCAGATCGACCCCTGTGGCGATCGCATCGATCACACCTTGCGCATGGGCCGGATCGGGTTGGCCGGGGTGGGCCGGGCCGCCGAAATCGCGTGCCAGTACCGCCATCGCGTCGGGCGTGATCCCGCTCAGCTCGTCGACGATCCGCACGGGCGTGCCTGCGGGCAGATGCGCCGGATCACCGATCCAGACCATCGGCAGATCGTGGCGCAGTGCTGCCCATGCCTTGGCCGCGACTTCCGGCCCGATGCCCGCCGGTTCACCGCAGCTGATCGCGATGGGTTTCATCGCGCCACGATCACCGCCTGGGCGCGCAGATCCTCGACCAGCGCATCGGCAAGCGTTGCTAGGCGCTGCCCGCGGATCTGGTTGCGCACCGTCTCGGGGTTGGCATCCGCAGCACCTTGCGCATTGCGCTGGCACAGCATCAGGAACACAAGCGTCTGGCCGTTGTCGCGCGTCAGGTTGGTGGACACTTCATTGGGGTCAAGCCGGGCGAGTTCCAGCGCGATATCCTCTGGGATCTGGCCGGGGGGCAGGTCTTGACGGTCCAGCACGTCGGCGGGCTGGTTGCGCGCGATGCCATAAAGGTCGTCGCAGGTATCGACGTTGTTGGCCACGTCGCGGGCCGTCTGCAAGGCGGCGTCGCTGCGGCCGCCGGCGATATAATAAGCGGCATAATCAATGCTTGCGGGCGGTGGCGCAGGGCGGACAGCCTCGCGGCGGCCACGCATCTGGAACAGGGCGATCCCGTTGGGGATCATGATCGGTTCGGTGACTTCACCGTTTTTGAGATCAAGGATCACGCTTTGCAATTGTGGCGGATAATTCGAGATCGGCAACCAATCCAGCCGCCCGCCCTGTTCACGCGAGGGCAGCGCCGACACCTGCCGCGCGGCGGCCTCGAAATCGGCAAATGACCGCATCTGCGAAATCTGGGTCGCGGCCTGGCCCGCGCGCTGCGCCATCTCGGGCGGGGCGGCGATGATGATCTCGTTAAGCAATACTTCGATCTCGCTGCGCGCGCTGCCTTGCTGGCCAAGTGCGCGGGCCACATCGGCATCGGTCACGGTGACTTCACGGTTGAACCGCGCGCGCACATATTCGCGCCACGTGACACCGATGCTGACGAAATCGCGCAAGGTGACGGCATCGACCCCGTTCTGCGCAAGCATCTGGTTGAACTGCGCAAGATTCATGTCCGCCCGCCCGGCAAATTCCTCCAGCGCGGCCTCCAGCGCCTCGGGCGGCACGGTCAGTCCGACGCGGTCGATTTCCTGCTGCTTCAGCCGGTCTTCAATGAGCGCCTCGCGGGAGGCCTGCCGCAGATCACCGGGCGTGCCGAACACCTCGAGCAGACGGATACGCTGGTTCAATTCATATTGCGTGATCACGCGTTCGTTGACCGTGATGGCCGGGGCGAACTGGTTCTGTGCGGCGACGGTGCCTGCATGTCCCAGCGTCAAAGCCAACGTCAACAGGGCGGTTATGGTCGAAAATGCACGCATGCGGTCCTCTTATATTGTCACTGCCGGCATTGCGCGGCGGGGCGACCCGCGGATCTCCCGGCAGAAAACCCCGCCAGAGACCCGGTTAGCCCGAAAGTGGTCGTCGGATCAACACTACTGGAAGACGTATAGCGGCGCGAGGCGGAAACCGCGATCGTCACACATTCGTTTTGCCATTCAAAACCGATCCCCGCCTGTACCGGGCGGTCAGCCGCGATGTCATAGCGTGCATCCAGCGACATCTCCCAGGTCTGCGACAGGACAAAGCCCGCATTCAGCGTCCATTCCGAAATGGTGTCGGGCCGGTTTTCGGCCAGATCGCGCGTCTGCCAGATATAGGCGGCCCCCACGTCGATCCAGTCGTTGCGCCAGCGGATACGCCCGTCTGCGCGGGTGGTCTCGATCGTCTCGTCCAGCAAGCCGCGCAATTCAATCAGAAACCCGTCGGGTGTCGTATACTGGCCAGAGACAAGCCAATCCGAGCGCAGCCCGTCCAGCCCTGACGACGGCGTGAATTCGGGCTGCGCTTCGCTGCGATAGATCCGTCCGAAGGTCAGTGAGGATGCGTTGCCTGCCTGTCCCAGCCGGGTCCAGGTCAGCCCGGCGGCAAGCTGGGTGCCGGTCTCGACCGCGTCCTGGCCGGTGAAACGGGTGCGGTCGAACAGGTTCGCATGATCGAATTCGCTGCGTGTGCTGTCTTCGTTGGGCGGGGTGCCGCCATAGACATCCGCCCAGCTTAGCGTGACTGTCGGTTCCAGCAGATGGTTGGCACGCCCCGCCGCATGCCGGACCCAGGGCCACCGCAGCGTTGCCATGGCGCTGGGGACGATGCGCAGATCGGTCCCCGCAAAGGTGCTGTCGTTGCTGACGCTGTAGATGTCACCGCGCAAGCCGCCTTGGGCCGTGGCCACGATGCCGCCGGCAAGGATCCAGTCGCGCCGCCAATCCGCCCTTGCGCCCGCGCGGGTCACATCGCGCCCGGCGTCGCCATCGGTGCTGTCAGGGCGATACGCGGTATCGACGCTGGCCGCATAGCCAAGCGTGCCACCAAAGCGCGGTTGCAGCCGTACCTCATGGCGCGCCTCGCCGATGATCGGCGGCAAGGATGCGTTTGGTTCATCGTCCCGCAGGGTCTGGAAGTAGGAAAACCGTAGTTCGTTCAGGCTGTTGTCGGTCACGCGCACCAGGCTTAGCGTGCTTTCAAGCCTGTCTTTGTCGGCATAGCTGTAATCCAGCAGATAGGCCTTGTCCGACACGGTTTCGACGTTGAAGTTCAGCTGATAGGCATTCGCCAGCCTGAAATTGCCGTTGGCGAACAGATACGACCGGATATCGTCCTGCAAGCTGTCGTCGCTGACCGCGCCGTTGATCCGCACCGATCCGTTGGCAAATGCGCGCCGGAAAAGGATTTCCAGCGTGCGAGTCTGAGGCGAAACATAAGGTGTCAGCGTGACATCGGCATGATCGCCCAAAGTGATGAAATAGGGCAGCTTGATCCCGCTGCCCAGCTGGCTGGTATTGTTCTGGCGCGGGATCAGAAACCCCGTCGCGCGGGCCAGCGTCGGGTCCGGCAGGCGCATCGCGGGCAGCCAGAACACCGGGACACCGCGCACGCGGAAGGTTGCGTTTTCGAAATACAGCTGTTTTTCCAGCGTATCGTGAACGACCCTTTCGGCGCGGATTTCCCACAGGGGCGGACGGTTGCCGCAGACCTGACAGGATGACGCGGTCGTGCGATATAGCTGGAGATAGCGCCCATCCTCCCGGTTGATCTGGTTGGCCGCCAGTTGCAATTGCTGGTCTAGCACCAGCCGCGCGCCCAGCAGGATGCCGTTTTCAAGCCGCGGGTCCAGATCGGCGCTGTCGGCGATCAGAACGCCACCTTCGGCATCCTGCACGACAAGTGGCCCGGTCATGAGAAGCCGGTCACTGGCCCGGTCATAGACGATCTGGCTTGCGCTCAGGCGTGTGCCTTCGAAAAACACGACGACATTGCCGGTGGCGATCAACTGGTCCTCGGCGTTGAGTGTCACGTTGTCGGCGACCAGTGTCGCGGCGGTCTGCGCGCGCAAGACCTGCGGCAACAGCATCAGGATCACAAGCAGCCAGCGCATCAGCCGTCCTCGTTGTGCAGCAGGATGCCCAAGGACAGCGCGATCGCCGCCAGTGGCGGTGCCCAGGCGGCAAGGGCGGCGGGCAATTGCCCGTTCTCGCCCAGAACCTGCGCGAAGTTCCGGATGAAATAGATCACAAAGGCCAGAATGATGGCGGTCATCACCATCAGGCCTGTGCGCCCGCCGCGCTGATGTCGGATCGTGAAACTGGCACCGATCATCACCATGGCCATCAGGAAAAACGGCTGCGCGATCTCGCTGTGCAGCCAGACCAGATGGCGCTGCGCGGAAAACCCCGCCGCCTGCAGCCGCGCGATGAAAGCGGGCAATTCCCAGATCGGGATGGATGACGGTGTGCCGAAACTGTCGCGAATCTCGTCAGGTGTCAGGGTCGATGGAATCCGCAGGGCAGCAGTTTGGATCGCGCCCGCCTCTGGAATGACAGCCGTGCCGAAGGTCCAGGATTTGGCATCCGTCAGCACCCATGCGCCATCCGTCAACACCGCCGATGCGGCATTGACGCGGCGCGCCGGCTCACCGCCGGGTGCAAATGTCATGAAGGTCACATCCGTCAGGACCGTTCCGTCCAGATTGGCCCCCGCGGCGCGGATCACAGTCTGGCCTTCAAGCGATCCTTGCCGCAGCCACAGCCCCGACGACCCGATCGACAAGACCGACGCATTGCCGCGCAGCGCGCCGCCACGGGCCTCGTATTCCTTGGATGTCGCCGCCACGATCGGGTTCAGAATCGCTACAGCGAGGAGTCCGATCAGCAGGGCCACCGCCAGCGGCGCGGAAAGCGCACGCAGCGCCGACCGCCCCGCGGCGCGGGTGACGACAAGTTCGGAGGACCGCGCCAGCCCCAGAAACAGCGCGATGGCCGCAAGGATCATGATCAGCGGCAAAATCTCGTAGATGGCTTGCGGAATGTTCAGCAGGGTCAGCGCGAAAAGATCGCGGAACCGGGCCTCGGCTGTCGCATAGCGGCGCAATTGCTCGACCAGATCCAGAAATACCATGATCAGCAAAAAGATTGTCAGCACCCCCAGAAAGGTCATCAGGAAACGCCGGGCGAAATAGCGGTGCAGGATCATGCCGGTGCCTCGGCGCTGATGCGGCGTTTGAACAGATAGGGCCGACCGGCCCAGACCAGCAGGAACCACACGATGGCAAGCCCGCCGATCCCCGGCAGATAGGTCAGGAACCAGAGCCGTGCATCGGCCCGTGCCGCGTTGAGCCCTGCGGTCTCCAGCGCCTTGACGACGACGATCAGGGCAATTGCCACCACGATCTGCCGCCAGACGCCAAAGCGGCTGTAGCTGCCCACCATCAGCGTCGCAAAGCCGATCAGCGCGGCGACCGTTCCCAGCAAGGATTGGCTGAACCTGTCATGCCCGTCCGCGATCATGCGGGCGGCGGATGTGCCGGTTTCGGCGACCAGTTCCGGTGTCGGATGCAAGAGCGCCCAGGTTGACAGATGTGATGCGCGCCGCCCGCCGGGTCCGGTCGCAGGGATCAATTCCCCGATATTATACGAAAAATCGGCAAACTGCGTGGTGAACAGCCGCTGGTCGGACAGGCGCAACGTCTGCACCATGCCGTCGATCATCACAAGCTGGGTTTCGTCGCCGTCACGCACCAGAAACGCGCGCGACGCGGTATAGGTGACCTGATCCTCTGGGCTGCGGGTGTCCGACAGGAAGATGTCGTACAGCTCGCCCCCGGGTGTGACGTCGCGGATATAGAAGGTGACGCCGGAAATCGGCTCGATGAAGGTGCCGGGCGTCAACAGGCGGGCCGTGACGTTGCGCGCGATCTCTGACTGGCGCAGGGCCAGTTGCGCCGAGCTCATCGGCACCAGCACATGCATGAGCAAAGACATCAGCACCGCGACGATCAGCCCGAAATACAGCACCGGCCGCGCCAGCCGGAACAGCGAATACCCTGTCGCCTGCATCACGACCAGTTCGCTGTCTGTGGTCATCCGGTTGGTGACATAGACCGCCGCCGCAAAGGCCGCCAGCGGCAGCGCCAGCCGGATCACCGCAGGCAGGGTCAAGGCGGTGAATTCCAGAAACACGCCCGCCGACTGGCCATCCGCAATCAGCTGGTCGAACAGCACGACCGCGCGGTTGATCCAGTAGACCAGCACGAGCACCAGACTGAAAAAGCCGAACAGCGCCATGAGCTGCGACAGCATATATCTGTCAATTCGTGCCAAGTGGTTGGTCCTTTGCGCCGCCGTTGCGGCAAACTAGCCTAAGGCGGAACCGGATTGAACAGCTAACTGGTCATTGTCGGATGCGCGGGCTACGTATCGCCTAACATTCGATGACTGACAGGAGACGCCATGCCGACCCCCGCAGAAATACGCTTTATCGACACCGACCTCGACCAGATCGCCGTGACCACCGGCAAGATCGCCGTCTTCGTCGACATGGATGGGCGGATGGATGCCGCCGGGCGCAAGCTGAACAGCCTCAGCCGCAAGGCGGTGGAACGGCTGGTGGCCACCGATGCATTCGAAAGGATGTCCGTCGGCGATCTGATGACGATCGGCTATCCGGCCGGGCTGGCGGCCGACGCTGTCTGCGTGGTCAAACTGGGACGCCGTCCGTCAGTCGCCGAGGCGCGCAAGGCCGGCGCGCAATTGGCGAAGGCGCAAAATGGGCATGACTTGCTGGTGCTGGCGGGCACGTCGCCGCGCGCGGCGGATATCGCGCTCGGGCTGGCGCTGCGCGGCTATCATTTCGACACGCACAAGACCGGCGAAAAACCCGCCCCCGGCAAAGTCGGCTTCATGGTCGCCGATCCTGAAACCGTGGCCAAGGCTGCCGCCCCGATGGCCGCGGTCGCCGAAGGCGTGTTTTTCACCCGCGATCTGACCAACGAACCCGCCAACGTGTTGACGACCGATGATTTTGCCGCACGGCTGGCAGCGATGCAGGATCTTGGTCTCGATGTCGAGATTCTGGAGGAATCGGAACTCGCCAAACTGGGGATGCGCACGCTTCTTGCGGTGGGGCAGGGGTCGGACAGCCCGTCCAAGGTCGTCGTGATGTCGTGGAACGGGGGCAAGACGGGCGACGCGCCGTTTGCGCTGGTGGGCAAAGGCGTGGTGTTCGATACCGGCGGGATCAGCATCAAACCCGCCGCTGGAATGGAAAAGATGACGATGGACATGGGCGGCGCGGGTGTCGTTGCAGGCGTGATGCGTGCGCTGGCGCTGCGCAAGGCCAAGGCCAATGTCGTCGGCGTCGTGGGATTGGTGGAAAACATGCCGTCCGGCTCCGCCTCGCGCCCGGGTGATGTGCTGCGGTCGATGAAGGGCGACACCGTCGAGATCATCAGCACCGATGCCGAAGGGCGGATGGTGCTGGCCGATGTGCTCTGGTACACGCAGGAACGGTTCAAACCCTGCGGCATGATCGATCTGGCGACGCTGACCGGGGCGATCCTGATCGCCTTGGGCCACGAGAATGCGGGGCTGTTCTCGAACGATGACGCGCTGTGCGGCCAGTTTCTCAAGGCGGCGCAAGCCGAAGGCGAAGGCGCGTGGCGGATGCCGCTTGGCAAACCCTATGACGCGCTGATCAAGTCGAAGATCGCCGACATCAAGAACACGGGGGGCCGGACCGCGGGGTCGATCACGGCTGCGCAATTCCTGCAACGTTTCGTCAAGGACGACGTGCCGTGGTGTCATCTCGACATCGCGGGTGTGGCGCATGTCGACGGCGAAACCGGCCTGGCCCCGGCGGGTGCGACCGGCTGGGGCGTCATGGCTCTGAACCGACTGATCGCCGACAATTACGAGGGGTAGATGGGCGCGGTTTTCTTTTACGAATTGCAGGGCGCCCCGCTCGAGACGACCTTGCCCATGCTCTTGGACAAGGCGCGTGGACAGGGTTGGCGGGTGCTGGTGCGCGGCTCCGATCCGGCCTTGTTGGCGCGGCTGGATGACGCGCTTTGGCACGGACCCGTCGATGCTTTCCTGCCGCACGGGATGGCGGGCGGCCCGCATGATGCCGACCAGCCGATCCTGCTGGGCGATGTGCCTGCGGACGGTTTCGCCTGCGTGATGGCCGTGGGGGGGGCTGCGGTGACTGCCGAGGAGGCATCGCTTCTTGCCCGCGCCTGCATCCTGTTCGACAGCGCCGACAGCGCCAAGGCGCAGGCGCGCGTACAGTGGAAAAGCCTGACGGACGCAGGCATCGCCGCGCAATATTGGGCGCAGGAGGACGGGCGCTGGGTCAAGAAGGCGGAACGTGACGCGCGCGGCGGAGCCTGAACAGGGGCGCTGCCCCTCGCCCCTGACCGGGGCTCACCCCGGAGTGCTTCTGGAAATAAGAAGACGGGGTCTTTTCCCATCTTCCGAGCGCAAATATCCCCGCCGGAGGCCTGAAAGTCTTTAAAACGGAAAGCTCGAATCGAAATCGGTGGGCAGCTGTGGCGCGGGAGTACAGGCGGCCAGCAGCAGGATCAGGATCAGCGCGCGGATCATCGTGTCAGCACCATCGTGTCATTCGCAATCTCGATCCGCGTGTAAAGGCCAAGATAGGACATGCCAAGCAGACTTTCCTCCATCTCGCCGCCGTTGACGACAGCTTGCACGGGGCCGTCGGTGATCCCGCCCAGCGTCATGCGGTCCAGCGTGACGGGGGCCGTGCGCACCATGCCGTTGGCGGTGGCCGCAAGGCCGGAATAGGTCAGGCTTTCAAGGTCGATACCGACACGCTGCGCGTCACGCTCGGACAGGACGACATGGCTGGCACCGGTATCCACCACGAAGCGGACAGGCGTATCGTTTACGGCGATGTCCACAAAGTAATGCCCGCCCTGTCCCCGCGGCATCGCGATGCTGCCATCGGCCATCGCCGTCTGGCGCGGATTGACGGTCTGGCTGATATCCCCCCACAGCCCGTAGGCCCCGATCACACCGACAAAGATCAGTGCCCAGATGGCGGCCTGTTGCGCCATCTTGCCCAGATTGTTGCGCCCCGCGACGATAGCCGATCCGCCGATGGCGGCCCCGAGCAGCACGAGATAGGTCAGTTGCATGATCTGGTCAGTGGTCATACCGCTTTATATAGCGCTTATCCGCCGATTCCAAAGCCCCGGAGGCCATCCAGGACGAATTGCACCGCCAAGGCGGCGAGCAGCATGCCCAGTACGCGTGTCACGATGTTCAGCCCGGTCTTGCCCAGGGCGCGTTCGATCGTGGGGGCCACCAGAAAGGCCAGAAAGGTGATCAGCAGCACCGCCATCAGCACACCCGCAATCGCGCCGAAATCGGCGGCGGATGTGGCGTTGCCTGCCAGCAGGATGATCGTCGTGATCGCCCCCGGCCCCACGATCAGCGGCAGCGCCAGCGGAAAGACAGACGGGTCGTCCTGATGTTCGGCCTGACCTTCGGCGGCATTATCCGCACGCCGGGCCTGTCGCCGCTGGAACAGCATGTCGAGGGCGGTCAGGAACAACAGGATCCCGCCCGCGATGCGGAATGCATCCATCGAAATGCCGATAAAGCCCAGCACCGCCTCGCCCACGAACAAAAACAGGATCATCAGCACGCCCGCGACGATGCAGGCGCGCACCGCGATGGAACGTCGATGTTCCGCTGTCATGCCTTGCGTCAAGGCAATGAACACCGGCACCAGACCGGGCGGGTCCAGAATGATGAACATCGTCGTGAAGGCGGCGATGATGGCGGGCAGTTCGGTCATGCTTTTTCCGCCTTTTCAAGCTTTTCAAGCGAGGCCATCCACATCGCCTCGGCGCGGTTCAGCCCGTCCATGACTTCGGCATATTTCTTGTTCCAGGTCGCAAGCTCTCCGGCCTTGGTATCCTCATAAAGGGCGGGGTCGGCCAGTTTCTTGGCCAGCTTGTCGCGCATATCGTTGATCTTGGTCACGCGCTCTTCGTTTTTGCGCACATCGGCCCGTAGGGCGAGGATTTCGTCGCGCGTGGGTTTGGGTGCGGTTTTGGCCTTGGGCTTGTCTTTCTCGGACGGCTTGTCCGGCGTCAGCAGCAGGCGGCGATAGGCCTCCAGATCGTCGTCATAAGAGGTGACATGGCCGTCCTTGACCAGCCACAGCCGGTCCGCGACCATCGACAAAAGATGCATGTCGTGGCTGACAAGGATCACAGCGCCCGAATAGGCGGTCAGTGCCTCGACCAGCGCTTCACGGCTTTCGATATCAAGGTGGTTGGTCGGCTCATCCAAGATCAGCAGATGCGGGGCGGGCAGGGTGGCCAGCAGCAGCGACAATCGCGCCTTTTGTCCACCCGACAGGCGCCCCACCTCGGTTTCGGCTTGGTCAGCACCCAGCCCGAACCCTGCCAGACGGGCACGCAGGCGGGCCTGCCCTTCGCTGGCGCGTTCGCGCATCAGGTGCTGCAGGGGCGTTTCATCAACGTAGAGCTCGTCGACCTGATGCTGGGCAAAGAACCCGATGCGCAGCTTGTTCGACGTCACCATCTTGCCGCGCGCAACGTCCAAGCGGCCTGACAGCATCTTGGACAGGGTCGATTTGCCTTCGCCGTTGCGGCCAAGCAAGGCGATGCGGTCGTCCTGATCGATGCGCAGGTTCAGGTCGTGCAAAACGATATGGTTGCCATAGCCCACGGCGGCGGCTTCGGTCGCGATGATCGGGGGCGACAGTTCTTCGGGCTCGGGAAAGGTGAAGACGGTGCGCGCGGCGTCTTCGGGCGCGCGGATCGTTTCCATCTTTTCGAGCATCTTGACGCGGGATTGTGCCTGTTTGGCCTTCGATGCCTTGGCCTTGAACCGGTCGACAAAGGCTTGCAGATGCGCGCGCTTGGCGTCCTGTTTCTTGGCGGCCGAGGCCATCAGCGCGCGTTTCTCGGCGCGCTGTTTGGCGAACATGTCATAGGTGCCGGTGTAATAGATCAGCCCCTTGTCTTCCAGATGCAGGATGCCGCCGACGGACCGGTTCAAAAGCTCGCGGTCGTGGCTGACGATCAGCACGGTATGGGGGTATTTGACGAGATAGGCTTCAAGCCAGAGCGCGCCTTCAAGGTCGAGATAGTTGGTCGGTTCGTCCAACAACAGCAGATCGGGTTCGCTGAACAGCACGGCCGCCAAGGCGACCCGCATCCGCCAGCCGCCAGAGAAGGCCGAACAGGGCATCTGCTGTTCTTCGTGCGTGAACCCCAGACCTTTCAGGATCGTCGCGGCGCGGGCTTCGGCGGACCAAGCGTCGATATCGGCGAGCCGCGTCTGCACCTCGGCGATGCGGGCGGGGTCGGTGGCGGTTTCAGCCTCGGCCAAAAGCGCCTCGCGTTCCTGATCGGCCCGCAGCACGGTGTCGATCAGCGACACCTCGTTGCCGGGGACCTCTTGGGACACGCCGCCGATCTTCCAGCCTTTGGGAATGCTGACGCTGCCGGTGTCGAGCACCATTTCGCCGCGGATGATGCGGAACAGGGTCGTCTTGCCAGACCCGTTGCGGCCCACAAGGCCGACCTTGTGGCCGGTGGGAATTGTCACGGTCGCGTTTTCGACCAGCGTGCGGCCTTCGACGGAATAGGTCAGATCGGAGATTTTCAACATGAGGCTGCCTTGCCCGATCCCAAGGGCCGGGTCAATCGGGGGAAATGATCTATCGCTGCGGATGCAGCCCTTTTCATGCCAATGCGTGCATGCTAGGGGGCACGCAGTTCAACCCAAACCATGAAAGACCCTGAAAAATGGCGATCCAGCGCACATTCTCGATTATCAAACCCGATGCGACCAAGCGCAACCTGACCGGCGCGATTGTCGCCAAATTCGAAGAGGCCGGCCTGCGCGTCGTCGCGTCCAAGCGCATTCACCTGACGCTGGCACAGGCGCAGCAATTCTATGGCGTCCACAAGGACCGTCCGTTCTTTGGCGAGCTGTGCGAATTCATGATTTCCGAACCCATTGTCGTGCAGGTGCTGGAAGGCGAAGACGCCATCGCGAAAAACCGCGAAGTGATGGGTGCCACCAACCCCGCAGACGCAGCCCCCGGCACGATCCGCAAGGAATTCGCGCTGTCGATCGGTGAAAACTCGGTCCACGGGTCGGATGCGCCTGAAACGGCTGCCGAAGAAATCGCCTTCTTCTTCTCGGGTCTCGAACTCGTCGGCTAAGACAGCGTCGGGGTGAACCCCGACCGACGGGCCGTCCGCATCACGCGGGCGGCCTTTTCCGTGGAATGACGCCGATCTGGTCGAGGATGCGTTCCATCTCGCTGTGGCCGGTGTCATGATAGCGGGCTTTCAGCGCGTCGAACTGGGCGCGCAGCGCGTCTTTTTCAGCGCCTTTGCAATCGTTCCACGGTCTGCCTTGCAGCGCCATGTGCAGCACGTAATAGCCAATGAAATGCGGGCGTTCGCCGGTGGCGAGCAGGCGTGCATAGGCGGCATCGGCACCCAGCGCATAAAGCGTTTCGGCATCCATGATGCCAGCCGCACGCAAGGACCCCGCCACAGCGGGACCGATATTGCGGATTGTTTCAAGCGCGGTCATGGGGGTGACATTACCGCGCTTTGATCCAAAATCCAGCCGGATAGTCCGGTCTCAGATACTGGCGAAATCCGTGAACACAGGCTTTTGCGGAGAGGCTGGCATTTGAGCCGTCATCTGCGCGGGGGACTGGGTTGCGGGTGTCTGCGACGTTTGCCCCATCTGCGTGGGTTATGGCGTCTGACCGGGTTGGGGTGTGGACATGGGATGGCCCTGATTGCTGCTCGTTTCTGCTTTTACAGGCGGATTGATGATTTGCACCAGCCCGCCTGACCCAGCGTCACCAAGACGTGACAATTTTGTAACGTCAGGGCTTGCCGCGTTTGGGCGCGCCTGCGCCGCCTTTGCCTGCAGGTTTGCGCGGCTTGGCGGCGCCACCGGGGGGCGTGAACCGCTTGGACGTGTCTGTCGCGGATGGGCGGGGTTTGTCACCGGGCTTGGCAAAGGACGGCTTGCCGGGCCGGGCGAAACCGCCTGGCTTTTTGTCGTCCGACTTGCCTTTCCACGCGGGTTTGCCGTCAGGCTTGGAGTCGGATTTGCCTTTCCAAGCAGGTTTGTCGTCCGATTTCCCCTTGTAAGCGGGTTTGCCGTCCGCCTTTCCCTTATAGGCGGGTTTGTCGTCCGACTTGCCTTTGTAAGGGGGCTTGCTGTCGGATTTGCCTTTCCACGCGGGCTTGTCGTCGGATTTGCCCTTGTAGGGCGGTTTATCGGACTTGCCTTTGTAGGCGGGTTTTGCCCCGTAAGGCACCAGCGCATCGCCGTGATCGCGGCGTTCGGGTTTCTGGCCGGGCTTGTGGCGCGGTTTGCGGGCCTGATCGTCGTCCGCCGCACCGGGGATCGGCTGGATCGGGGCGACATCGGCCTGCGCGGACGGCGGCGGCGCATCCTGATCGCGGGGCGCGTGGCGTTTCGGTTTGGGGCTGTCGTAATCGCGTTTGGTCGCGCGCGGGCCGCGTTCGCCGATCTGCGGCGCGCTGTCCAACGCCGACAGTTTCGCCTGATTTTCCAGCACCATATCGGGGCCGATGGCGGCAAGGAAACCGGCGACGGCGGGTTCTGAGATTTCGACGAAAGTTTCATTCGGCTGGATACGGATCGCGCCGATTTCGGTCTTTGTGATGCCACCGGCCTTGCAGATCATCGGCAAAAGCCAGCGCGCTTCGGCCTTGCCTTCGCGGCCCACATCGACGCGGAACCAGCGCGACGGGCCAAAGGATTTATGGTCGCGCATGGGCCGGTCTTTTTCGCGGTCAGGCGCTGCGGGGCCGTCCTTGTAATCGGACAGTTCCTCTGGTGCGGACTGCTTGCCTGCGTAAAGGCGCAGATAGGCTGCGGCGATCTTTTCCGGCGCGTGCTGGGCCAGCAGGCGGGTTGCAAAGTCCTGTTCGCTGTCGGTAAAGCTTTCCGACCAGACCTGATCATTCAGCAGCCGTTCTTCGTCTTTTGCGGTGACTTCATCGGCGGTGGGCGGCAGCGCCCATGTCGCCTGCAGCTTGCCCCATGTCAGCAGGTTCTGTGCGCGCCGTTTCATTTTCGCAGGCACGATCATCGCCGAAATGCCCTTGCGGCCCGCACGACCCGTGCGGCCCGAGCGGTGCAGCAGGGTTTCGGCATTGGTCGGCAATTCGGCGTGGATCACCAGTTCAAGGTTCGGCAGGTCGATGCCGCGCGCGGCAACGTCCGTGGCGACACAAACCCGCGCACGCCCGTCGCGCATGGCTTGCAGGGCGTGCGTGCGTTCGGTCTGGCTGAGTTCACCCGACAAGGCGACGGTAGCAAAGCCGCGATTGGCCAGACGTGTGGTCAGGCGGGTGACCATGGCGCGGGTATTGGCGAAAACGATCGCATTGGGCGCATCGTAGAACCGCAGCACGTTGATGATGGCCGCGTCGATATCGTGGTTGGCGACCGTCAGCGCGCGGTATTCGATATCGCTGTGCTGGCTTTCCTTGGAGGTCGAAGCCACGCGCACCGCGTCTTTTTGATAGGATTGCGCGAGTTTGGCGATGGCCGCAGGCACGGTGGCCGAGAACATCAACGTGCGGCGCGAGGGTGGCGCCTGATCGAGGATGAATTCGAGGTCTTCGCGGAAACCGAGGTCGAGCATCTCGTCGGCCTCGTCGAGGATCACGGCCTTGATGTCGGACAAATCGATCGTGCTGCGCATGATATGGTCGCGCAGGCGGCCCGGCGTTGCGACCACGATCTGCGCGCCGCGTTCCAGGCTGCGCCGTTCGTCGCGGAAGTCCATGCCGCCGACGCAGGAGGCCAGCGTCGCGCCGGTGCCTGCATAAAGCCACTGCAATTCGCGTTTGACCTGCAACGCGAGTTCGCGCGTCGGCGCGATGACGAGCGCGAGGGGCCGACCGGCGGGGCCGAACATCCCGTCCTCGGGCAGGATCGTCGGGCCGATGGCGAGGCCAAAGCCCACCGTCTTGCCCGATCCGGTCTGCGCCGAGACCAGCAGATCCTGATCGGCAAGTGCCGCATCCGTCACGGCCACCTGCACGGGTGTGAGGTCGGTATAGCCTTGGGCGGACAGTGCGGCAGCAAGGGTCGGGATCATCGTCGTCATCAATCGGGTGCTTTCTCGGGCTTCTCTAAACCCCGCGCCCTACGCCTGCTGGCCCTGTTTGTATAGAGGCAATGGCGATTTGTTGCAGGATCGCGCCGGGGCCAGCCCCGGACCCCGGGATATTTCTACTCGGAAGATGAGGCCCGTGCCGCGAACCAGGCATCGATCCGATGCCTGAGTGCGGACCAGAGAGCGGGCGCGCCCCGCGCGACCTTGGCGCCGACGCGGGTTTCAAGCTGGGCAGCGGTGACGCCGTAGGCGGGCCAGGTGCCGCCGCCGGTTTCGAGATTGGCGATGACCGGCTGTACGCGGTCGATGGATTTGGCAAAGATCGCGTCGGGGGTTTCTGCCGCTTCGAATTCGTCCCAGAGCGCGCGGAAGCTCTGCGCCTGATCGGGCGGCAGCAGGCCAAAAATGCGGGTGGCGGCGGCCTGTTCAATGGCGGCTTGGGCTGCGGCATCCTGCGCGCCGTGGATGGGAGCATCGCCTGCGTCTATCTCGACCAGATCATGGATCAGCAGCATCCGGATCACGCGGTCGATGTTGACGCCCTCTTGCGCCTGTTCGCCCAGCACCAGCGCGTAAAGCGCGATGTGCCAGCTGTGTTCGCCACTGTTTTCACAGCGTGATCCGTCGCAAAGCGTCGTCGCGCGCAGGATTGATTTCAGCTTGCAGGCCTCTGTCAGAAAGGCGAGCTGTGCTGCAATCCGGTCGGACATTTCAGCGTTTCACGCGGCGGGGCGCGTTGCTGGGTGCCGTGTCTGCCGGCGGTGCCGGTTCTGCGACGGGTTCCTCCATCACGGGATCGGCGGCGGTGATCTCATCCTCTGACGGGGCGGCGGGTCTGGCCATTCCGCGCGCTGCGCGGTCTGCGAGCAGGGTGCGCGCCCGCGCCTCGGCGCGGCGGACACGCACGGCGGTCAGATAGGTTTCCTGCAAGATCTGCGAGGAGGCCCCCAGAAGCTCTCCGATCTGGTCCACGATCGCGATATCGCCTGTGCGGGCCTGATCGGCGAGTGCCAGATCGGCCAGTTCGTTGGCGACCTTGTCGACATAGGCGTCGGCCATATCCTACCTCGTGTTTTCGGTCAGGCGGCGCCGGACATAGGTTTTCACCGTGTCGATCATCGGCTCCATATGCGGATCTTCGAAGAAATGGCCTGCACCGGGGACTTCGTCATGGGTGATGGTGATGCCCTTTTGTTCGTGCAGCTTGTTGACCAGATTGACCGTATCCTGCGGCGGTGCCACGCGGTCGCTGCTGCCGTTGATCACAAGGCCAGAGGCCGGGCAGGGCGCCAGAAAGCTGAAATCATACATATTGGCGGGCGGGCTGACCGAGATGAAGCCGGTGATTTCCGGCCGCCGCATCAGCAATTGCATCCCGATCCACGCGCCAAATGAGAAACCGGCGACCCAGCAATGCTTGGCGTTGCTGTTCATCGATTGCAGGTAATCCAGCGCCGAGGCCGCATCGGAAAGCTCGCCCACGCCTTGGTCGTATTCGCCCTGGCTGCGCCCGACACCGCGGAAATTGAACCGCAGGACGGTGAACCCGAGGTTGTAGAAGGCGTAATGCAGGTTATAGACCACGCGGTTGTTCATCGTCCCGCCGAATTGCGGATGCGGATGCAGGACGATGGCGATCGGCGCGTCACGGTCCTTTTGCGGATGATAGCGCCCTTCGAGGCGCCCTTCGGGTCCGGGGAAAATGACTTCGGGCATGGCGGTGTTCCGTCGCTGGTTGGGTGACGACAGTAATCTTGACGAAAACTATCGGGCACCTTAGAAGGATTCTAAACTATGGGAATTCCCCAAGTCTGGCTCACGGTGAAGTAATGACGCAGCCGTGCGCCGTCAATGTATTTGCTGGATCGGACGGGGCGCGCAGGCATGAAGTTAAGCACGAAAGGCCGTTATGCGATGGTGGCGCTGGCTGATCTTGCCTTGCAGCCCGCCGATGCGCTGGTCAACCTGACCGAGATTTCGCGGCGGCAGGATATCTCCTTGCCCTATCTGGAGCAGTTGTTCGTCAAGCTGCGCCGGGCGGGTCTGGTCGATTCCGTGCGGGGGCCTGGGGGCGGGTACAGGCTCGCGCGGCCTGCCTCCGAAATCCGCGTGGCGGAAATCCTCGGTGCGGTGGATGAGACCGTGTCGGCCATGCACAAGGGCGCCGGTGCCTCGGGCGGGGCGTCGGGCAGCCGCGCGCAATCGCTGACCAATCGGCTTTGGGAAGGGTTGAGCGCGCATGTCTATGTGTTCCTGCATCAGGCGCGCCTGTCGGATGTGGTGAGCAATTCGCTTGCCCCTTGCCCTGCTGTGCCTGCCTTGTTCGAGATCGTCGATGAGGATTGAGCGCTGCAGGGAGGCCAGCCCCCGCCCCGGATATGATCCGGCTCTCCCCCGGGATAACTGGGCTCGAACGATGGTATGAGAGTTTATCTGGATCATAACGCCACGACGCCCCTGCGGGCCGAGGCGCGCGCCGCGATGCTGGCCGCGATGGATGCCGTGGGCAATCCGTCGAGCGTGCATGCCGAAGGCCGCGCCGCCAAGGCCGTGGTGGAGCGTGCGCGCGCCCAGATCGCCGGGGCCGTGGGGGCAGGTGAGGCGGATATCGTCTTTACCTCCGGGGCGACAGAGGCTGCCGCCTTGGCGCTGGCGGGGCGCGGCTTGCAGGCGGGCATGATCGAACATGACGCGGTCCATGCCTGGATTGATCCGGTGCTGCCGGTGGTGGCGGGCCGCGTGCAGCTGGATGATCCGGCGCGCAGCACGGTCCAGCTGGCCAATTCGGAGACGGGGATCGTGCAGGATTTGCCCGCAGGGCTGGCCGTGTCCGACATCACCCAAGGGTTTGGTCGCGTGCCTTTTTCCTATGCCTGGTCGGGTGTGGAGATGGTGTTCCTGTCGGCGCATAAATTCGGTGGCCCCAAGGGCGTTGGCGCCTTGATCATCCCGCGTGGCCATGACCTGACCGCCCAGATCAGAGGCGGCGGGCAAGAGATGGGCCGCCGGTCGGGGACCGAGAACGTGATCGGCATCGCAGGCATGGGTGCGGCTGCCGCCGCCGCGCAGGCCGATCTGGCGGCGGGACGTTGGGAACAAATCGCCCAGTTTAGAAATATTCTAGAAATGGGCATTGAGGCTGCGGATAAGAACACTATTTTTGTCGGGAAAGACTTGCCACGTCTTCCCAACACCAGCTGTTTCGTGACATCGGGCTGGAAAGGCGAAACGCAGGTCATGGCGATGGATTTGGCAGGGTTCGCCGTTTCGGCGGGATCGGCCTGTTCATCGGGCAAGGTGAAACAAAGCCGCGTGTTACGCGCGCTGGGTCTGGATGACGATGCCGCCGCCTCTGCGCTGCGGGTGTCACTGGGCCTTGAGACAACAGAAGACCAGGTTTTGCGTTTCGTGCAGGCCTGGACAGAAAAACGGGCGCGTCTGCGCGCGGCATGAGGGGAAGAACATGACAGCTCTGGACAAGATCGAAGTGAAAGAAGGCGTCGATCAGGAAACGGTCGATGCGGTCACAGCCCTGTCGGGAAACTACAAATACGGCTGGGAAACCGAGATCGAGATGGATTACGCCCCCAAAGGCGTGAACCCCGATATCGTGCGTCTGATTTCCGCCAAGAACGAAGAACCCGCATGGATGACCGAATGGCGCCTTCAGGCGTTCACGCGCTGGGAAAAGATGACGGAACCCACATGGGCGATGGTCAGCTATCCCAAGATCGATTTTCAGGACATCTATTACTATGCCCGCCCCAAAAGCATGGCGGTCAAGCCCAAGTCGCTGGACGATGTCGATCCCAAGCTGCTGGCGACTTACGCCAAGCTGGGTATCCCGCTCAAGGAACAGGCGATCCTTGCCGGTGTCGAGGGGGCCGAGAATATGCCCGCCGAAGGCCGCAAGGTCGCGGTGGATGCTGTGTTCGACTCTGTGTCTGTCGGCACGACCTTTCAGGCAGAGCTGAAAAAGGCTGGCGTGATCTTTTGCTCGATTTCCGAGGCGATCCGCGATCATCCGGAACTGGTCAAGAAATACCTCGGCTCGGTCGTGCCGCAGTCGGACAATTATTATGCCACGCTGAATTCGGCCGTGTTTTCGGACGGGTCGTTCGTCTATATCCCGCCGGGCGTGCGCTGCCCGATGGAATTGTCGACCTATTTCCGCATCAATGCCGAAAACACCGGCCAGTTCGAACGGACGCTGATCATCGCCGACAAAGGGTCCTATGTGTCCTATCTTGAAGGCTGCACAGCACCCAAACGCGATGTGGCACAGCTGCACGCCGCTGTCGTCGAGATCATCGTCGAGGAAGATGCAGAGGTGAAATATTCCACCGTGCAGAACTGGTATCCCGGTGACGAGAACGGCAAGGGCGGGATCTATAACTTTGTCACCAAGCGCGCCGATTGCCGTGGTGACCGTGCCAAGGTGATGTGGACGCAGGTCGAAACCGGCTCTGCTGTGACGTGGAAATACCCGTCTTGCATTCTGCGCGGCGACGACAGTCAGGGCGAGTTCTATTCCATCGCCATCGCCAACAACATGCAGCAGGCCGATACCGGCACCAAGATGGTCCATCTGGGCAAGAATACCAAGTCGCGGATCGTATCCAAGGGGATCAGCGCGGGGCGTGCGCAGAACACCTATCGCGGGCTGGTGTCCATGCATCCCAAGGCCAAGAACAGCCGCAACTATACGCAATGCGACAGCCTGCTGATCGGCGACAAATGCGGGGCGCATACGGTGCCTTACATCGAGGTGAAGAACAATTCGTCCCGTGTCGAACACGAGGCAACGACATCCAAGGTGGATGACGACCAGCTGTTCTATTGCCGGAGCCGTGGCATGGACGAAGAAGAGGCCGTGGCCCTCGTCGTCAACGGGTTCTGCAAGGAAGTGTTGCAGGCGCTGCCGATGGAATTCGCGATGGAAGCGCAGGCCCTGGTCGCGATCTCGCTGGAAGGGTCGGTCGGGTGACATTCTGTGCCGGACAACACAGCGACAGCGCCGCGGCATGCGGGCGGGGCAACCTGCCTGCCCGCAATTGTCGCGTAAGCGTCATTGCGTTGCCCCTGTTTTGCCGCAGTTGGCCTGCATTGATGGTCGAAAGTTCGGTGGATAGGGCCATTTCCGATGGGCACGGCGAAATACGACGTCAACGATTTCAATGCGCGGATCAAGCGGATCAGGAATCCGCGGAACAATTCCTATTTCGATCCCGAATTGCGGATGCATATCCCCAAGCACGTGTCACGCGACAAGATCCGCAAGATCTCCAAGCAAGAGGAGCCGTCGATTCTGTCCGCCGTGTTGGTGTCGATGATCATCGGCGCCATCGCGCTGGCGTTGGGGCAGTGGGTGCGCGTGACCTATTTCGGACTGGTCGAGATCAATGCCACGACCTTGACGCTGGATCTTGTCGCGGGATTCTGGATGGTGCTGGTGCTGTCGGTGTTGATGGGGCATCGCGGGTTTATGGCGCGGATGGCACAGGTCGCCGGTCTTTACGTCATGCTGATCGCAGGGCACAATTTCGTCTGGCGCTGGCCCGACCAGATGGCGCGGATCTATTCGCCCGCCTATGTCGAACAGGTCAAGGCGACGACATTGCCGCAATCGGTCACCATCAACGGAACGCTTTTCGCGCTCTGACCTCCGTTTCTACGCAAGGACCCCGCACCCTTCTCAGGGGTGCTTTTTGCGTTTCTTCCCCCATATCCGACGGGCCAAGCGCCCGTTCTGCCGTCATTAAAGGAGAATAAGATGTTGGAAATCAAAGGCCTGCAAGTAAAACTTGAAGAAGAGGACAAGCAGATCCTCAAGGGCGTTGACTTGTCCATCGCTCCGGGGACTGTGCATGCGATCATGGGGCCGAACGGGTCGGGCAAATCGACCCTGTCCTATGTACTGTCCGGCAAGGACGGCTATACCGTCACGGGCGGGTCGGCCATGCTCGAAGGGGCGGACCTGCTCGAAATGGAACCCGAAGAGCGCGCCGCAGCCGGCCTGTTTCTGGCGTTCCAGTATCCTGTCGAAATCCCAGGTGTCGGCAACATGACCTTTCTGCGCACCGCCGTGAACGCACAGCGCAAAGCGCGCGGCGAAGAGGAACTGAGCGCGGGTGATTTCCTGAAAGTCGTGCGCGCCAAGGCCAAGGATTTGCAGATCGACGCCGAGATGCTGAAGCGTCCGGTCAATGTCGGCTTTTCCGGCGGCGAGAAAAAGCGCAACGAAATCCTGCAGATGGCGATGCTCGAACCCAAGATGTGCATTCTGGACGAAACCGATTCCGGTCTGGATGTCGATGCGATGAAACTGGTCGCGGATGGCGTGAACGCGCTGCGGTCCGAGGGGCGGTCGTTTCTTGTCATCACGCATTACCAGCGCCTGCTCGACCATATCAAACCCGATATCGTGCACATCATGGCTGATGGTCGGATCATCCAGTCGGGAGGGCCCGAACTGGCGCTCGAGGTGGAAAACAACGGTTATGCCGATATTCTGGCAGGGGTGGCCTGATGGCATTGGCAAAACTCAAAGAGGATGCAACGCTTGCGCGGCTGGCGGGGATCACCTTGCCGGAGGGCGCGACATGGGCCACAGCGGCCCGCAGCGATGCGCTGGCGCGGCTGTCTGCCATGGGCCTGCCGACGCGGCGCGACGAATACTGGCGCTATACCGATCCCGCGTCCCTGATTGTGGCGGATGCACCGCCTGCGGCCTTGTTCGACAACGGTGAAGGCCCGCTTTTTGCAGGCGTGGACCGGATCGCGCTGGTATTCGTGGATGGCGTGTTCGACGCCGCTGCCTCCAGCGATCTGGCGGGTGAGGGGCTTGAAATCCATCGTCTGGCCGATGTCACGCAGCGTGATATCCATTGGGCCAAGGACCTTTACGGCACGCTGGAACACCGTGGGCAACATCCGGTGGAGCGCCCTCTGGCTGCGCTGAACACGGCGTTTGCCAGCGACGGAATCGTGATCCGCGCGACAGCGCAGGTTAGCAAACCCGTGCATCTGGTCTATCTGCACCAGTCCACGACATCTGATGCGACGCTGCACAACCTTGTCCGTGTCGAGGCGGGTGCCAGCCTGACGCTCTTGGAAACCGGCCCCGGTGCGGCGCGTCTGTCCACCTGTCTGGAGGTTGATATCGCCGAGCGCGGGCAGTTCCACCACATCCGCGCCCAAGGCAACGACCACGAACGCCGTGCGGTAACGCATTGTTTCGCGCAACTGGCGGCGGAATCCGTGTTCAAATCCTTCACGCTGACCTTCAACGGGGTGCTGACGCGTAATGAATGCGTCATCGATATCCGTGGCGATGATGCGGTGGCGCATGTCGCGGGGGCCTGTGTGGGCGATGGTGCCGATTTCCACCACGACGATACCGTCTTTGTGACCCATGACGCCTTGCGCGGCGAAAGCCGTCAGGTGTTCAAGAAAGTGCTGCGCAACGGCGCTGTCGGCGTGTTCCAA
This sequence comes from Yoonia vestfoldensis DSM 16212, assembly GCF_000382265.1. Classification (GTDB taxonomy): domain Bacteria; phylum Pseudomonadota; class Alphaproteobacteria; order Rhodobacterales; family Rhodobacteraceae; genus Yoonia; species Yoonia vestfoldensis. Next base: position 121,334 of record NZ_KB907974.1, on the reverse strand, counting down.
GGCAAGATCCTTGTCAAGCAAGGCGCGCAAAAGACCGATGGCTACCAGATCAGCCAGTCCTTGCTGCTGGACGACGACAGCCAGTTTCTGGCCAAGCCGGAACTGGAAATCTATGCCGACGACGTGGCCTGTTCGCATGGCTCCACCACCGGGGCGATCGACGAGACGGCATTGTTCTACCTGCGCTCGCGCGGGGTGCCGATGGAGGTGGCGCGCAACCTGCTGACGCTGTCCTTCCTTGCCGAAGCCTTGGCCGAGATCGAAGATCAGGCGCTGGCGGATGAATTGCAAAGCCGGCTGGAAGGCTGGCTGGCACGGCGGACCTGATGCCAGTCACGAGCGACATCGTGCGGACATGGCGCGCGCCGCGTGCGGTGATGCGCAGCATTCTGGACCAGGGACGGCGCGAGGATCGGGCGATCGCCTATCTGATGATCGCCTGTTTCCTGATCTTTGTTGCGCAATGGCCGCGCCTGTCGCGCACCGCGGCAGGGTTCGATCTGCCACCGGGTGTCGAGGCACCCGAACTCGACCGTCTGATGGCCTATGAATTTCTGGCTTGGCTGATGGTCTGGCCGTTGTTCCTGTATTTTCTGGCGGGCGCGCTCCACCTGCTTGCGCGGCTGGTGGGGGGCAAGGGCACGATGTATGGTGCGAGGATCGCGTTGTTCTGGACGATGCTTGCGACCTCGCCCGCGATATTGCTGCACGGCATGACGCGCGGTTTTATCGGACCGGGGGTGGAAAGCAACCTGGTCGGCGCCATCTGGTTGATCGCGTTCACAATCATCTGGGTGCAATCCATGCGCGAAGCAGAAAGCAGACCATGAATATCACGATGCAATCTGCCGGTCGCGCCCTTTGGGCCGCGATCACCGACCCCGCGACAGCCGCGCGGCAGGCGCTGGACTGGCGGCTTGGCCTGGGCAACCTGTGGACCGCGCTGGCGCTGGTGGCGGTGCTGAACGTGCTGATGCTGGCGCTGTTGCAGGCGGTATCCCCGATGCCAGTGGTGATCCAGGAAGGCATGACACTGACGCCGTTCAGCTATGCCGTGATCATCACAGTTTTCCTGTTTTTGCTGGTCTACACGATCTATCACGTCGGCCGCATGATGGGTGGTCAGGGCACCGTCGAGGATAGCCTGACCGTGATCGTCCTGTTCCAGTCCGTCAGTGTCGCCCTGGAGGCCGTGCAGGTGCTGCTGGTCGTGATCAGCCCGCAGATCGCCTCGATCTTCGGGCTCGTGTCGCTGGCGATCCTGATCCGCTGCATCTTGAACTTCGTCAACGTGATGCACCGCTTTCAAAGCCTCGGCAAAGCCTTTGGCACGCTTCTCTTCGCCGTCATCGGCACCGCGCTGATCGCGGGCATCGTTCTAACTGTCCTGGGCGTCGCCCCAACCGGAGGTCAAGCATGACCCTTGATATCGCCAAAATCCGCGCCGATTTCCCGATCCTGTCACGGCAGGTCAACGGCAAGCCGCTGGTCTATCTCGACAATGGTGCATCCGCGCAGAAACCGCAGGTCGTGATCGACGCGGTCACACAAGCCTACAGCCACGAATATGCCAATGTGCATCGCGGGCTGCATTACCTGTCCAACCTCGCGACTGACAAATACGAGGCCGTGCGCGGCACCATCGCGCGTTTTCTCAATGCCGCCTCCGAGGATGAGATCATCATGAATTCGGGGACGACCGAGGGGATCAACATGGTCGCCTATGGCTGGGCCATGCCCCGCATGGAAGCGGGCGACGAAATCGTCCTGTCGATCATGGAACACCACGCCAATATCGTGCCCTGGCATTTCCTGCGCGAACGGCAGGGCGTCGTGATCCGCTGGGTCGATGTCGATGCGCGCGGCGATCTGGACCCGCAAAAGGTGATCGACGCGATCGGCCCGAAAACGAAACTGGTCGCGATCACCCATATGTCCAACGTGCTGGGCACCGTCGTGGACATCGCCAAGATTACCGCAGGCGCCCATGCCAAAGGCGTGCCTGTGCTCGTCGACGGATCACAGGCCGCCGTGCATATGCCTGTCGATGTGCAGGCGCTGGGATGTGATTTCTATGCGATCACGGGGCACAAGCTTTATGGGCCGTCCGGGTCCGGTGCCATATATGTGCACCGCGAACGGATGGCCGAAATGCGCCCCTTCATGGGCGGCGGCGACATGATCCGCGAGGTTGGGCGCGATACCGTCACATGGAACGATCCCCCGATGATGTTCGAGGCGGGCACACCCGGCATCGTGCAGATGATCGGGCTGGGTGTCGCGCTTGATTACATGACGGATATCGGCATGGCCAATATCGCCGAACACGAACGGCACCTGCGCAATTACGCGCGCGACCGCTTGGCCGGGCTGAATTGGGTGCAAGTGCAAGGCACGTCCGACACCAAAGGTGCGATCTTTTCCTTCACATTGGACGGCGCGGCGCATGCGCATGACATTTCGACGGTGCTGGACAAAAAGGGTGTCGCCGTGCGCGCAGGCACCCATTGCGCGATGCCGTTGATGGAGCATATGGGCGTCGGGGCCACCTGCCGCGCGTCATGCGGCGTCTATAACACGGTCGAGGAAGTCGATGTGCTGATCGACGCGCTGGAACTCTGCCACGAATTGTTCAGCTGAAGTTTTTGCATTGCGACCCTTTGCGCGCGCCGCTATAGACACCGCAACGCACCCGTAGCTCAGCTGGATAGAGCGCTGCCCTCCGAAGGCAGAGGCCACAAGTTCGAATCTTGTCGGGTGCACCACCCCCCACAAACCCGCTGGCCGGTTCAGACCGGCAGGCTGTTCAGGAACAAGAACACCAGCGCCGATAGCAAGGCTGCGGCGGGAACCGTCACAACCCAGGCCGCGATGATCGTCATGAAATGCGACCGGCGCACCAGTTTGCGCCGCCTGCGTTCCTCTGGCGCGATGCGCAGTTCGGGTTCGCGTGTCAGTTTGCTGTTGCGCAGCCGGCGTTCGGCGTCCCATTCGCGGAAAAAGCCGACACCGAACACGCCACCCACCGCGATATGGGTTGATGACACCGGCAGGCCCAGCCAGCTTGCCACGATGACGGTGAACGCCGCCGACAGCGCCACGCAATAGGCGCGCATCGGGTTGAGCTTGGTGATCTGCGATCCCACCATGCGGATCAGTTTGGGGCCGAACAGGAACAGGCCAAAAGAAATGCCGAACGCCCCCACGATCATCACCCAAAGCGGGATTGCGACCTGCGCGGTGACTGTGCCCGCCTCGGAGGCATGCACGATAGCGGCCAGCGGGCCGACGGCATTGGCCACGTCATTGGCCCCATGCGCAAAGCTGAGCAGGGCCGCCGAAATCACCAAAGGTGCGCCGAACAGCACCTTGAGCGATTTGTTGCGGTTCTCCAGCCCTTCGGACTGCCGCCGGATCAGCGGGATCGCGATGCCCCAAGCCATGATGCCCAGCACGACCCCAAGGCTGACTGCCGTGCCAAGATTGATCTTGATGACCTTGCTCAGACCTTTCATCGCCAGATAGGTGGCGAAAGCGCCGACCATGATCCCCACAAGGATCGGGACCCAGCGGCGGGCGGCGGCGATCTTGTCATCGCGGTAGATGATCCGCGACTTGATCAGCGCCAGAAACCCTGCCGCGATTACGCCGCCCAGAACGGGGGAAATCACCCATGACGCGGCGATCGCGCTCATGGTGGGCCAGTTGACCGCCGACAATCCGGCTGCGGCGATCCCCGCGCCCATTACGCCGCCGACGACCGAATGCGTGGTCGAGACAGGTGCGCCGACCCATGTGGCAAGGTTGATCCACAAGGCGGCCGAGATCAGCGCCGCCATCATCGCCCAGATAAAGACCTGCGTATCGGCCACGGTGGCAGGGTCGATGATGCCGCTCGAAATCGTCGAGACCACATCGCCGCCCGCCAGCAGCGCGCCCAAGGTCTCGAACACGGCGGCGATGGCGATGGCCCCGCCCAATGTCAGCGCATTGGCCCCGACGGCCGGCCCCATATTGTTGGCGACATCATTGGCCCCGATGTTCAGCGCCATATAGGCGCCGAACACCGTCGCTGCGATGACCACGAAATTGACCGGAAACCCGCCAAAGGACACCGCCGCGATCAGCCCCGTGACCATGATGAACGCCAGCGCGATGCCGGGGGCCACCATCGGGCGGGCCACATATTGGGTTGCGGTTTCCAGATGCGAAAAGCGCTGCAAGTCCCGGTCGAGGGTTTCAAGATGGCTTGCGGTGTTGTCGGAATTGTTCACGGTCTCTGACCCCCGGTTGTTGGGTCGCGACATACGAAACAGTGCCCCGGGGGACAACCTGTTCCGTTACAAAAGTGCTACAAAAGTGTTACATATCCCGCAGGATCTGCCGCAGTTCCGGCTCTGCCACCATATTGGCGGCCATGGCCGGGCTGACCCATTTGCGGCGGCGTTCGTGGACTTCGGGGTAGTCCTTTTCAAGCGTGCCGACCTCGACCGCAAAAACCAGCGTTTCCACCGCGATGGGCAGACCGCTGGACAGTTCCTTTTCATAACAATAGATGCCGACAGCCTCGCCCGTCACGCGGCCGGTTCTGACGCCTGCCTCTTCCCACGCCTCTTGCAGGGCGGCACCGGGCGCGTCCTTGCCGTCGATCGGCCAGCCTTTGGGGATGATCCAGCGACCGGTCCCGCGCGAGGTGATCAAAAGCACCTCTTTTTCGCCGTTGCTTTGCCGGTAGCACAGCGCCGCGACCTGCAATCGCCGTGGGCGTCGAAAAAACGGAAGGACCAGTTCGGCCCATGTCCTGCGCATGCCTGTCGTCATCATCTTGCCCGATCTTTGCGGTGTCTTTTTGGTTATTCAGGCAGTTATACAGACAACTTCAGGTAATTGCAAAGTTTTGCGAATCAGAGACTGCGCAACCCGGCCTTGTCGAGACAGGCGATCAGGTCGGCCTTTTGGCCCGCATCGTCAAAGGCCGTGACCGGCACCAGCAGACAAAGAACATTGGTCAGGTACAGCAGGATCAGCGCGTCCGCCACGCGGTAGCCGTAAAGATCGGTAAAAGGCCCGAGGGGTTTGCGCCCGGCGATGAAGGGAAAGAACACCCAGCGCACGAAAACGAACAGCGCCCCGGCCAGAGCCAGTTTGATCGTACTGTTTTGAAGGAAGTAGCGTCAGATGCGAGCAGTGTCCCAGACACCGATGCGCGGGATCAGGGGCAGCAGGCTGACCGCAACCGCGCCGATCAGATACCACCGCTAGCGCCCCAGATGCAGCAAGGCCGCGCGCACCACCATCTTTTGCGAGATGGTGAATGGCCGCGGCGTCATGGTGATGGGGGCGGTCTGGTCCATCCTGTGTCAGCGGTCCTGTCTTATTCCCATTCGATCGTGCCGGGAGGTTTTGACGTGATGTCATAGGTCACGCGGTTGATCCCCGTCACCTCGTTGATGATCCGTGTGGCGGTTTCACCCAGAAAATCATGGCTGAACGGGTAATAATCCGCCGTCATCCCGTCCACGGATGTCACCGCGCGCAAGGCGCAGGCGAAATCATAGGTGCGCCCGTCGCCCATGACACCCACGGTGCGCACCGGCAGGATCGCGACGAACGCCTGCCAGATATCATCATAAAGCCCGTGTTTGCGGATCTGGTCGATGAACACCGCATCGGCCTTGCGCAGGATATCGAGCTTTTCGCGGGTGATCTCGCCGGGGCAGCGGATGGCCAGACCGGGACCGGGGAAGGGGTGACGCCCGATGAAACTCGGCGGCAGGCCAAGCTCGGCCCCCAAGGCGCGCACTTCGTCCTTGAACAATTCGCGCAGGGGTTCGACCAGTTTCAGGCCCATTTTCTCGGGCAGGCCGCCGACATTGTGGTGGCTTTTGATCGTGACCGACGGGCCGCCCGAAAACGACACCGATTCGATGACATCGGGGTACAGCGTGCCTTGGGCGAGGAATTCCGCGCCTTCGATGCCGTTCGCGTATTTCTGGAACACGTCGATGAACAGCCCGCCGATGATCTTGCGCTTGGTTTCGGGGTCGCTCACACCTTCCAGCTTGCCAAGGAACAATTCCTTTTCGTCGGCATGGATCAGCGGCATGTTGTAATGGTCGCGGAACATGGTCACGACCTCTTCGGCCTCGCCCTGCCGCAGCAAGCCGTGATCGACGAAAACGCAGATCAGCTGGTCGCCGATCGCCTCGTGGATCAGCACGGCGGCGACGGATGAATCGACGCCCCCCGACAGCCCGCAGATCACCTGCTTGTCGCCCACCTGTTCGCGGATCGCGGCGATGGCCTGTTCGCGGTAAGCGCTCATCGTCCAGTCGCCGGAAAAGCCCGCGATGCGGACAAAGTTTTCATAAAGCCGCGCGCCGTTCGGGGTGTGATGCACCTCGGGGTGGAACTGCACGGCATAGAAATGCCGGTTCACATCCGCCGTGATCGCAAAAGGCGCGTTTGGCGATGTGCCGTAGACCGCAAAACCGGGAGCGATGGCGGACACATGGTCGCCATGGCTCATCCAGACCTGTTCGCGGTCGGTCAAAAACCAGCCTTCCAGCAGATCGAGCTTTTCCACAGGGGTCACAAAGGCGCGGCCGAATTCGGCGGTGCCGTGGCCGCGTTCCACCTTACCGCCCAGCACATGCATCATCACCTGCTGGCCATAGCAGATGCCCAAAATCGGCACGCCCAGATCGAAGACCGATTTGGGCGGCATTGGCGCGCCGTCAGCGAACACCGACGCAGGCCCGCCCGAGAAAATCACGGCCTTGGGCGCGAAATCGGCCAGAAAGTCATCCGTCACCTTGTTGAACGGGTGAATCTCGCAATAGACGTTCAGCTCGCGCAGACGCCGCGCGATCAATTGTGTCACCTGGCTGCCGAAATCAATGATCAGCAAGCGTTCATATGTGCTGTTTTCCATGCCGCAGTCGGTAAAGCCAGTCGCGCCCTTGCGCAAGAGGCTGCCGTTCGTGCCCGATGTCGTTTTCGCGTCTGAAGGGGCGTAAACACGGCAAGGCCTGCGCGGCGGTAACGCTAGAAAGGCGCGAACTTTGCCCAAAGAGGAATCGCCATGTCGGATGCAGCAGTCATTTCACCACGTCGCGCACGCGGCGGCGGCGGGGCCGCACGGCGGGCCGAACGCACGGCGGTCAGCGTCGAAACCGCAAAATACATCGAACGCAACATCCCCAATTACGAGGTCCTGACCGAAGAGGCGCTGCAGGTGATCGAGGCGAATGCCGAAACCGTGCTGGCCGAGATCGGGGTGAATTTCGTCGACAATCCCGCTGCGCTGGCCCTGTGGAAATCCGCGGGCGCCGAGATCGAGGGCGAACGTGTCCGCATCCCGCGCGGTCTGGCACGCAAGCTTTGTTCCACGGCGCCGTCCGAATATGTCCAGCACGCGCGCAACCCCGACCGCAATGTCGTGGTCGGCGGCAAGAATCTGGTGCTGGCTCCTGTCTACGGCCCGCCCTTCGTGCGCGATGCCGAAGGTGGGCGGCGTTACGCCACCATGGCCGATTTCGAGAAATTCGTGAAACTGGGTTATATGTCCAAATGGCTGCACCATTCCGGCGGCACCGTCTGCGAACCCACCGATATTCCGGTGAACAAGCGGCATCTCGACATGTTGCTCGCGCATATGGTGCTGAGCGACAAGCCTTTCATGGGCTCCGTCACCGAACCCAGCCGCGCCCAGGACAGTATCGAGATGTGCGAGATCCTGTTCGGTGCCGATTTTGTGCGCGACAACACGGTGATGACATCGCTGATCAACATCAACTCTCCGCTCACCTTCGATTCCGTGATGATGGGCGCGCTCGAGGTGTTTGCCAAACACAATCAGGCCAGCATCATCAGCCCGTTCATCGTTGGCGGCGCGATGGCGCCCGTTTCCGTCGCGGGCACGCTGACGCAGGTGCTGGCCGAGGTGATGGCGGGTGTCGCCTATTCCCAACTGGTGCGCGCGGGCTCTCCGGTCGTGTTCGGCACTTTTGTTGCCTCTATCGACATGAATTCCGGCGCGCCCACCTTCGGCACGCCCGAGGCCAGCCAGATCACCTATGGCGCGGGGCAGCTCGCGCGGCGGATGGGCCTGCCGTACCGCTCGGCCGGGTCGTTCTGCGGCAGCAAACTGCCCGACGCGCAGGCGGCGTACGAGACCGCCAACAGCCTGAACATGGGCCTGTTGTCGGGTGTGAACTTCATGCTGCATGCCTGCGGCTGGCTCGAAGGCGGGCTGGTCGCCAGTTTTGAAAAGTTCGTGATGGACGCTGACCAATTGGGCACGCTGCACCATTTCGCGCGCGGCGTGGATATGTCCGAAAACGGGCAGGCCATGGATGCGCTGGCCGAGGTCGGCCCCGGCGGGCATTTTCTGGGCTGCGAACATACGCAATCCAACTTCAAGGCGGCGTTCTGGCGGTCTGATCTGTTCGATTACAAACCCTTCGAGACATGGGACGAAGAAGGCGCGCGCGATACGGTCGCGCTGGCCAGCGTCCGCGTCAAGAAACTGATCGACAGCTACCAGCAACCCGCCCTCGATCCCGAGATCGAGGCGCGGCTGCGGGCCTATGTGGCGGCCAAAAAGGCTGCGATGCCGGACGCTTTCGCCTAGACAGCGCGCGGCGCAGTCGCAGCAAGCATGCGCGCCTCGCCCGATATCGCGATCAGCAATTCGACATGGCGCGCGGGCGAATAATCGCCCGCCTTCGCGATCCGGCGGGCATCTGTTGCCGCCTCCAGTTCCAGCAAGGCCATGATTGCCGCCGCCGGACGCGGCAGCTTTTCCGTTTTCAGCAGCCGGGGCAGAACCGTCTCGCGGCGGTAATCGTCGGCGCCGAAACGCGCGGCCCGTGCAAGCAGGGCGGGGCGGCGCAGATTGCGGATCAATGTCATCACATCAAGCATGGGGCAGGCCTTTCGGGTTGGGTGTCCTGATCCGACCATCGCACAATCCCGGCGGGTGTTGCCGTTTCGGCAAAAGTTAAGAACGCTGCCCTCAGAAATCTTTATCCTTTGGTAACAATAGTTGACGGACACAAAGCTTCGTTAACAATTAGGTAACCATACATTTTTAGGTTGAGTCTCTGACGGATGACACGACAGCGGACTTTGCCTGCGCCGGGAAATGGGTACAGGAAAAGGAACAAGGAAAATGACGGTACGACCGGGACCACAACGGTCTGACACTTACCCCACATGGGTCCCTGACGCGGTTCGCAATTATCTGGTGCATACAGAGGCCGGCATGTCGATCCGGGCCTTGGCCCGCGCGCAGGATTGCCATCCGTCGACGGTCTTGCGGCAGGTCCGCAAGCTGGAAATCCGCCGCGACGATCTGCTGATCGACGGGGCCCTCAGATCACTGTCGGCGCAAGCCAGCGCCGAAACTGCCGACAAGCCAAAGGGAACAGGACCAATGACATTGGACAGCCGCCTGACAGAGAACGACCAGGGATCGCCCCTGACCCAGCACCGCATCGACCAGGAAGCCCGACGCATCCTCCGCCGCCTTTGTGAACCGGGCGCCGTGCTGGCCGCAGCGCGCGACATGACCACCGCCGTGGTGGTCCGGCAAAGCCAAACCGGCGACCAGCTGCGCACGACCAGCGTCGACCGCGAGATTGCACAGGCGATGGCGCTGAAGGACTGGATCGCCTGCACTGATCCCGATGCGCGGATCGCGCGCTATTTCATCACCAACACGGGCCGTGCTGCGCTGCGCCGCTTGACAGCGCAGGACGAAAACCGCGCCGGTGGCTTTGCCGACAAGCGCGGTGCGGCAGATGCCGATGCGGGCTGGGACATGATGACGCTGGATGACGATCCTCGCGGTCAGATGCGCTATCACGTCACCGAAAGTCCGCTTGTTGGGCTTGCCCGGCGGCGTGACCGCGACGGTGCGCTCTTTCTGTCACGCGACCTGGTCGCCACCGGTGAACGGCTGCGCGAGGATTTCGAACTTGCGCAGCTCGCCACAGGTGGCCTTGCGGGCTGGGATCAGGCGGCACTGGGGCAAGTGCCCTCTGCGCGAAAGGATGCGGCACCGGCCGCCCTTGCGGCGCATGACCGCGTGCGTGCAGCACTTGCCGATCTCGGCCCCGGACTGGGCGATGTGGTACTGCGCTGCTGCTGCCTGCTCGAAGGGCTGGAACAGACCGAAAAGTCCATGGGCTGGTCCGCGCGGTCAGGCAAGATCGTGCTGCGCATCGCGCTTGAACGGCTGGCGCGGCATTACGCGCATACCCAAGGGCGCTATGGGCCGATGATCGGCTGACCTTATGCACGGCGCGCAGGTCCGTCATGCGGGCCTTGCTTGCCATTGGACAAATCGCGCGCGCGACGCTAGCTGTAGGACATGACTTATCGGAGCGAACCCATGTCCCCACGCGATCTGAAAATTCCGGCCCAGCGTCACCCGGAAAAACAGCGCCGCGAGGATGCGCCCCAACCGAAGAAACCCGATTGGATCAGGGTCAAGGCCCCGACCTCCGAAGGCTACAAGGCCACCCGCGACATCATGCGCGAACATAAACTGGTCACCGTCTGCGAAGAGGCGGGCTGCCCCAATGTCGGCGAATGCTGGTCGCAGGGTCACGCCACGATGATGATCATGGGCGAGGTCTGCACCCGCGCCTGTACCTTCTGCAATATCGCGACCGGCAAACCGCCAGAGGCGCTTGACGTGTTCGAACCCGGCCGCGTGGCCGATGCAGTCAAGAAACTGGGGCTGAACCATGTCGTCGTCACCTCCGTTGACCGTGACGATATCGAAGACGGCGGGGCGGAGCATTTCGCCCAGACGATCCGCGCCATCCGCCGCCAGTCGCCCGGCACGACGATCGAGATTCTGACCCCCGACTTTATCCGTTGCGATGCATCCGTGCTGGAAACTGTCGTCGCCGCGCGCCCCGACGTGTTCAACCACAACCTCGAAACCGTGCCAGGCCTCTACCCCGAGGTGCGGCCGGGTGCGCGCTATTTCCACAGCTTGCGGCTGTTGCAACGGGTCAAGGAACTGGACCCGTCGATGTTCACCAAATCGGGCATCATGGTTGGCTTGGGCGAGGATAAACAGGCGGTCATGCAGGTGATGGACGACATGCGCGCTGCCGACATCGACTTTCTGACCATTGGTCAATATCTGCAACCGACCCCGAAACACCACCGCGTCGACCGCTTTGTCACCCCCGAGGAATTCGCAGCCTATGAAAAAGCGGCTTATGGCAAAGGCTTCCTGATGGTCTCTGCCACGCCGCTGACGCGGTCGTCCTATCACGCAGGCGACGATTTCGCCCGCCTGCGGGACGCGCGCAACAAAAAGCTCGGCCGCGCCTGAGGCCCGCATCTTCTTTTTTCCAGAAATACTCCGGGGTGCGGGGCCGCGCCCCGCGATCTCAAGGCAGCGCCTTGAGATAGGCCGCAATCGCCAGACGATCCTCATCGCTTAACAGGGCCGTGCCGTGGATGACATCGGCCATGCTGCCGCCCGCGCTGTCGAACTCCGGCGTGAACCCGCTTTCCAGATAGGCCGCGATATCCTGCACCGACCAATCCAGTGCGGCGGGGGTGATGGCGGGGATACGCCCGTCGCCGCTGGGGTTCGGCGCGCCCTGCATCCATGCACTGCGGTCCAGCCCGCCCAAGGCGTCGCGCGGCGTGTGACATTCGGCGCAATGGCCCAAAGCCTCGACCAAGGTGCGCCCGCGCTCCAATTCGGGCGTGGGCGCATCGGCCACCCAATCATCGCGCAGATAAAGCGCCTTCCAGACACCGAGGCCCGCGCGGATGTTATAGGGAAAGCGCAGATCATGCGGCAGGCTGGGGATGTCCGAGGCGGGCAGGGTGCGCAGATGCGCTATCAGATCGGCCACGTCCTGCACATCCGCCTTGACATAGCTGGTATAGGGAAAGGCCGGATAATAATGCGCGCCATCCGGTGACACGCCGCGCAGGATGGCGCTGGCAAGCTCCAGATCCGACCAGCCACCAACCCCCTGCACCGGGTCGGACGAGATGTTGGGCGCATGGAACGTGCCGTAATCCGTGACAAAGGCCCGCCCGCCCGCCAGCACCTCGCGGGGTCCGTCAGCAGCACTGTGACAACTGGCGCAGCCCGCGGCGGCAAAGGTCACGGCACCGCGCGCGGCGTCTGGGGTGATCCCGTCAAGTGCCGTCGCAGGCAGCGGTGCCGGTCGTGTGACGAACCAGCCCGCGCCGATTGCCAGCACAGCCAGCCCCGCGATCCACGGCCAGCGGGCCATCAGTTCGCAGGGGCGCGGTAAGTCTGGTGGCAGGCGCCACAGGATTGCCCGACCGGACCGAACGCACCTTTCAGTGCATCGATCCCGTCACCCGCAACAAGCGCCAATGCCGCTGTGGCCTCAACCATGCCTTGCTGGACCTGCGCATATCCAGCCGCATCGGTCCAGATTTCTGCCCTTGCGCGGCTGCCTTCGACACTGCTGTCGGTGCCATCGACCCAGAACGCCGCCTGATCGATCGCCGCCATCGCAGCCAGATTGTTTGCCGCCGCACTGGCGATTGCGGCATCATAGGGGATGCGGTCCTGCGCCATCTGGCCCAGTGGCGTCAGGTAGAAACCATAAAGGCCCATATGCGCCTGTCGGGCGTTCAACGCGCGCTGCTGCTCCTCGCTCAGGCTGTCCTGCGCAAGGGCGGTGGTGACGCTTAGCCCAAGGGCTGCAACGGCGATGATGGTCCTGATCTTCATGGCCGCTCTCTCCGATTGGGTAATTGTTGACGCAACGCTAACGCGATGTTTCGGCAAAACATAAACACGAAATCGTCAGCGCATCCCGCGCAGATCATTGGGCGTCAGCGCCGCGGGCCAACCGAAGATCCGTTCCAGCACAAAGACCAGCAGGCAGACCCCGATGATCGCCGCGACCAGCTTGATCCGCGCGGGCGAGGGCGGGTTCTGCACCCAGCGTTTCATCCGGATCAGCCAGAGCGGGTTCATCCCGTGAACCGTACCTTGCCGATGAAGGGCAGGTTGCGGTTGCGCTGGCCATAGTCGATCCCGTAGCCCACGACGAATTCGTCGGGAATTTCGAACCCGATCCAGTCGGCCTTGAAATCAACCTCGCGCCGCGCGGGCTTGTCCAGCAAGGCAATCGTGCGCAGTTTCGCAGGCTTGCGCGACTGCAGGAACTTGGTCACATGCGCCAGCGTGTGGCCGGTATCGACGATATCCTCGACCACCAGCACGTCGCGCCCTTCGATCTGGCCGCGCAGGTCTTTCAGGATACGGACCTCGCGGCTGCTTTCCATGCCGTCGCCATAGGATGACGCCTCGAGGAAATCGACCTCGACGGGCAGGTCCAGTTCGCGCACCAGATCGGCGATGAACACGAAGGACCCGCGCAACAGGCCCACGACGACCAGCTTGTCGGTGCCTGCGAATTCGGTCCCGATTTCACGCGCAAGGCTTTCGATCCGCGCCGCGATGGATTTGGCGCTGATCATCTGGTCGATGACATAGGGGGGGTGGTCGGCGGGCATCTGGGTCTCCGGTCTCTGACCTCGCAGTTCTGCCGCAAAACGCAGGCTGCGACAATCCATGCTGCGGCTTTCTGGACCACAGACCTTGAAACCGGCGGCGTTTTGGCCGACATCGCGTTCAGAAGGGTCAAAACCATGCCACAACATTCCGAAACGCGCGTTCTGCCGTTTTCCGCAGACCAGATGTATGCCCTTGTGGGCGATGTCGCGCATTATCCGAAATTCCTGCCTTGGACGGCGGCGGCGCGGATCCGCAAGACGACCGATCACGGCGATCATATCGTGATGCTGGCCGATCTCGTGATCTCGTTCAAAGTGTTCCGCGAAACCTTCGGCTCCAAGGTCACGCTCTGGCCCGACATCAAGCGGATCGACACCGCCTATCTGGACGGCCCGTTCAAGCATATGGAAAGCCAGTGGAATTTCCGCGATGTGGAAGGCGGCTGCGAAGTGTCGTTCTTTGTGGATTTCGAATTCCGCAACCGGCTGTTGCAGGGGGCGGCGGGCATGTTCTTCAACGAGGCGATGCAGCGTATCGTGCGCGCCTTTGAACGCCGCGCGCACGAGCTTTACGGATCAAGAGCGGCGAGCAACAGCCCCAGCGCGTGATCCTTGGCGGCTTGGCGCACCTGTGCGCGGCCCAAGGCCCCGAAGTCGACCGTCTGCGTCGTGCAGCGATCCGGCGTGGCAAGGCCGAAACAGACGCGGCCTTCGGGTTTATGTTCCGACCCGCCGGGGCCTGCGATGCCGGTGATCGCGACGGCGAGCGTCGCGCCGGAATGTTGCAACGCTCCTTGCGCCATTTCCGCCGCGACTTCTTCGGACACGGCCCCGTGTGCGTCGAGCGTGCTTTGTCGGACGCCCAGCATCTGCACCTTGGCGGTATTGGTATAGGTCACGAACCCCCGCTCGAACACCGCCGAACTGCCCGCCACATCGGTCAGCGCCGCGCTGACCAAGCCGCCTGTGCAGCTTTCGGCAGTGGCGATCAGGATGCCACGCGCTTTCGCGGCGGTCAGGATCGCCGCTGCCGTCACAGCAGCACCAGATGGAACAAAGCGGCCAAGGCCACGACACCGATGGACGCGAAAACGCCAGCGATCACGTCGTCCAGCATCACGCCTGTCGGCCCGTGCATCCGGTCGGCCCAGCCGATGGGACCCCATTTGGTGATGTCAAAGAGCCGGAACAGAAGGAAGGCCGCGACCCAGCCGGGCCAGAGCGCGAGCAAATCCGCATCCCGCATCGCGGCACCAAAGACCACGGGCAGCAGCGCCACCCACTGGCCCGCGACCTCGTCGATCACGATCTCGGACGGATCGTGGTCGGCCTTGCCTGCGGTTTCCACGCCTATTGCCCAAAGACCAAGCCCGTAGGCCAGCACGATCCCCGCGACCAGCGCCCAAGGGCCTGCGAGTGTCACCAGCGCCCAAGCGGCGGGCAGGGCAGCCAGCGACCCCCATGTGCCGGGGGCAGGGCGCAGGTGGCCCACGTAGAAGAATGTTGCGATCAGATGGGTCATGGCTTCACCAATGTCACGGTCGCAAGCGACGCGATCCCTTCTTCGCGGCCTGTGAACCCGAGCTTTTCGGATGTCGTGGCCTTGACGCTGATCCGGTCTGCGTCCAGCCCCATGATCGCGGCCAATGCGGCTTTCATCGCCCCCTGATGCGGGCCGATCTTGGGATATTCGCAGACCAAGGTGCAATCGACATTGCTGATCCTGTAGCCCGCGTCATGGGCCAGCCCGACAGCGTGCCGCAGGAAAATATGGCTTTCGGCCCCTTTCCATTGCGGGTCTGACGGCGGGAAATGCTGGCCGATATCGCCCATGCCCAGCGCGCCATAGATGGCGTCGGTCACGGCATGCATGCCCACATCGGCGTCCGAATGCCCTTGCAAGGACCGCCCGTGCGGCACCTTGACCCCGCAAAGCCAGACATGATCGCCCGGCCCGAAACGGTGCACGTCATAGCCGTTGCCACATCTGATATCCATGTCCTGTCCCATCAGTTTTGCCGCGCGCGCGAAATCGCCGGGCGTCGTGATCTTGATATTGTTCTCATCGCCTTGGACGATTGTCACGTCCAGCCCTGCCGCGCGGGCAACGCCCACATCGTCGGTGGCGTCATCGCCCTGCGCCCTATGCGCGGCCAGCAGCGGCGCAAGGTGGAACCCCTGCGGCGTCTGCGCGCGGTAAAGTCCGTCGCGCGGTTGCACCCCCGCCACCAGATCGCCCGCCCCATACCAGAGCGTGTCGGTCACAGCCACCGCAGGGGCCGCACCCTGATGCACGTCAAGGGCCGCCAGCACGCGGTCGATGATCTGCGCCGACACAAGCGGGCGCGCCGCGTCGTGGATCAGCACGCGGGTCGTCCCCTCCGGCACGGCCGCAAGCCCTGCCATGACGCTGGCCTTGCGTGTCGCCCCGCCCGTCACGACCTGTGCTGCAGGGGTATCGCGCCACAGATCGCCCGCCACATCGCCCGGATGCAGCACCAGCACCAGATGCGCCACGCCGGGATGATCCGCAAAAGGCTGCATCGCATGGGCGGCAATGCTGCGCGCGCCAAGCCGTTGCCATTGCTTGGGCAAATCGCCCCCCGCGCGGGTGCCGCGGCCTGCGGCGACAATGATGGCGGTGATGGTCATGGTGGTCCTGCGCTTGTTTGCCTTGGTGTAGGACGCTGCGCGCTGCGGTGCAATTCGTCTCTTTGTCAGGCGGTTTGCTTATTTATTAGGCATATGCTATTTATCAGGGACAAGCGGGCACTTCCGGCGTTGTGGTGTCGCGGCATCCGGCTTATTTCAACGGCAACGCACACCCTTTAGGCGAATGTAGCATCCTTTGACCGATACCACGGCGATCATCCTTGACCAAGTGAGGTTGCAGCCTCCCGTGGCGCTTGCGCCGCTGGCGGGGATTACGGACCTGCCGTTCCGCCAGCTTGTCGCGTCTTTCGGCGCGGGCTGGGTCGTCAGCGAAATGGTCGCCAGTCAGGAAATGGTGCAGGCGAAACCCGGCGTACGTGAACGCGCGGAGCTCGGCTATGATCAGCAAGGCACCGCCGTGCAGATCGCAGGGCGCGAGGCGCATTGGATGGCCGAAGCCGCCCGCATGATCGAGACGAATGGTGCCGCGATGATCGACATCAACATGGGCTGCCCCGCAAAAAAGGTCACGAACGGTTATTCCGGGTCCGCCCTGCTGCGCGACCCTGACCACGCCCTGCGGCTGATCGAGGCGGTGGTGAATGCCGTGCAACTTCCCGTGACGCTGAAAACGCGGCTTGGCTGGGACCATGATTGCCTGAATGCCGCCAATGTGGCGCAGCGGGCGCAGGATGCCGGGATCAGGTTGGTCACGATCCACGGGCGCACGCGCTGCCAGTTCTACAAAGGCAGTGCCGATTGGGCCGCGATCCGCGAGATCAAGGAGGCGGTCAGCATCCCGGTCATCGCCAATGGCGATATCACAGGGCCGGAGGCTGCGAAAAAGGCGCTGGCGCTGTCGGGGGCCGATGGCGTGATGATCGGGCGCGGCGCACAGGGGCGGCCTTGGGTGCTGGCCCAGGTTGCGGCGCGGTTGCATGGCACCAAGATGCCCGTGATCCCGCAAGGGGCGGAGTTTATCGAGATGGTGGCCCAGCATTACAGCGCGATGCTGTCGTTCTACGGGCTGGATCTGGGGCGGCGTGTCGCGCGCAAACATCTGGGCTGGTATATGGATGACGCGGGCACGCCTGCCGGTATGCGCAAGGCGATCCTGACGGAAACCGATCCCGACGCCGTGCTGCGCGATCTGGCCGATGCTTTGGTCCTGCGGGTGGCGGCATGATTCAGGATACCGCGCTCTGGTCGTCTTTGCCGGTGCCTGCGCTGCTGCTGGACGCCGATGATGTGATCATTCTCAGCAATGCGGCGGCGGAAAGTTTCCTGAACTTGTCCACACGGTCGCTGGTCGGCCAGCGGATCTGGGAAAAGGTGATGATCGACGCGCCGTTGGAGGCACCTTTCGCCCGCGCACGGCAAAACCGGACGTCGCTCTTCGTGAACGACGTCGATGTCGGCAGCGGGGAAAACCCGCCGATGATGTGCAACCTGCAATTTGCGCCGCTGCAAGGCTCTGATGACGTGATGATCGTGATGATCAGCCCGCGCGAGATTGCAAGCCGTGTCACGCAGAACCATTCCTCTGCCAAGGCCGCGAAATCCGCGATCGGCATGGCCGAAATGCTGGCGCATGAAATCAAGAACCCGCTGGCGGGGATCACGGGGGCGGCGCAGCTTTTGTCGATGGGGATTAGCGTCGAGGATCGCGAACTCACCGACCTGATCGTCGAGGAAAGCCGCCGGATCGTCAAACTTCTCGAACAGGTCGAACAATTCGGCAATCTGCGCCCGCCGCTGCTCAAACCCGTGAACATCCACGATGTTCTGGACCGCGCGCGGCAATCGGCATCCGTCGGGTTCGGCGCGCATATGCTCTATATCGAGGATTACGACCCGTCGCTGCCCCGCACGATGGCGGATGCCGACCAATTGCTGCAGGTGTTCCTGAACCTGTTGAAAAATGCAGCCGAAGCCAACAAGGAAGGCGGCGCGATCCGGCTGCACACTTTTTATGACACTTCCCTGCGGGTCAGGCGGGCGGATGGCACGCAATCGCGGCTGCCCTTGCAAATCGAGATCATCGACGATGGTCCCGGCCTGCCGGCGGGTATCGCGGCGGATGTGTTCGAACCTTTCGTATCGGGCAAGGAAAACGGCACGGGCCTTGGCCTTGCGCTGGTGTCGAAACTGATCGGCGACGGTGGCGGCTGGATCACGGTGGATTCGGTGCCGGGGCGCACCTGTTTCCGCATTTCGTTGCCGCTTGCGCCAAAAGAGACTGAAACAGGAGAAGACTGATGGACGGGACAATTCTGGTTGCCGATGACGACCGCACGATCCGCACCGTTTTGACCCAGGCCCTGACGCGGGCGGGCTGCAAGGTTCATGCGACGTCATCGCTGGTCACGCTGATGCGTTGGGTGGATGAAGGCAAGGGCGATCTGGTGATATCCGACGTCATCATGCCCGACGGCAACGGCTTGGAACAATTGCCCAAAATCGCGGCGCTCCGGCCCGGCCTGCCGGTGATCGTCATTTCGGCGCAAAACACGATCATGACCGCCATTCAGGCCGCCGAAGCCGATGCCTATGACTATCTGCCCAAGCCGTTCGATCTGCCCGATCTGATGAAACGCGCCGCGCGTGCGCTGGAAACCAAGCGTCGCGCGGGGATTTCGCGCGCGCCCGATCTGAACGCGACCGAACAGGGCGGTGATCTGCCGCTGGTGGGGCGCACCGGCGTGATGCAGGCGCTGTACCGGCTGGTCGCGCGGGTGATGAACACCCAGCTGCCCGTGCTGATCACCGGCGAAAGCGGCACCGGCAAATCGTTGATCGCGCGCGCCGTCCATGATTTTTCCGACCGGCGCAGCCTGCCTTTCGTCGTCGTCGCCCCTGCCGATCTGGAAGGGATGGATGGCCCATCCACCATCCTGTCGCGCGCACGGGGTGGCACGATCCTGTTTGATGAAGTCAGCGATCTGTCGGACGTCGATCAGGCGCGGATCGTGCGGATGCTCGATACATTGGGCGAAAACGCGCCCCGCATCATGGCCACATCGCAAAACGACCTGATGGCACGGATGGAAGACGGCAAATTCCGTGAAGACCTGTTCTATCGGCTGGGCGGTGTCACGGTCGCCGTGCCGTCCCTGCGCGAAAGGGTCGATGACATTCCGCTGCTGGCCGAACATTTCCTTGCACGCGCCGAACGCGAGGGCGCGCCCGCGCGGCGGTTCGGGCCTGCCGCATTGGACATGGTGCGCGCCTACAGCTGGCCGGGCAACGTGCGCCAGCTGGAAAACGCGGTGCGCCGTCTGGTCTTTACCGCCGCCGAGGATGACATTTCTCGCGCCGAGGTGGAAATGGTGCTGGGCAACCAGCCCGCGATCGAACCGCTGCGGTCGGGCGGCGAGGGCGAAAAACT
The DNA here is from genome assembly GCF_000382265.1 of Yoonia vestfoldensis DSM 16212. Classification (GTDB taxonomy): domain Bacteria; phylum Pseudomonadota; class Alphaproteobacteria; order Rhodobacterales; family Rhodobacteraceae; genus Yoonia; species Yoonia vestfoldensis. The sequence continues at coordinate 101,749 of NZ_KB907974.1, read as the reverse complement.
GTCGGCCAGTGTGGGCAAGCACCTGCGCCGTTATTTCGACCTGCATGGCGGCGTGTTGCCGCCGCCCGGTCTCTATAACCGCATCCTGAAAGAGGTCGAAGGGCCGCTGATCGAAATCGCGTTGGATGCAACGGGTGGCAATCAGGCCAAATGCGCCGATCTGCTTGGCATCAACCGCAATACTTTGCGCAAGAAGATCACCGATCTGGATATCCGCGTGACACGCCGCCGCAAATTGATGTAAAACCGCAACAGAACCGTGGCCCGCTTGCTTCAGCATTGCGGGAAAGCCACGGCAAAAGCGGTCATGCGGGGGCAGCCCCGCCTCAATCACAAGGCGGCACGCGTGCAGCGTACCCTTCTGAGAATGGATTTCACGCGACTGGTGCGCTGGTTCCGGCAGCGTCATGTGCAGAATGCGCTGACGGTGTCTTTGGTCATTTGCGCGCCCGTGCTGGCCGCGTTGACCTATTGGGTCGTCGGGCCACTGGGGCAGGGTACGTCATCGCGCGCGCTGCAGATGATGCTGTTGATCGACCTTGTCTATATTCTGATCGTCATGGCGCTGGTGATGCGGCTTGTCGCGCGGATGATCGCGGCACGGCGCGCCAAATCCGCTGGATCGCGGTTGCATCTGCGGCTCACCAGCGTGTTTGCGATCTTTGCGCTGATCCCCACGGTGTTGGTGGCGGTGTTTTCGGTGCTTTTGCTGTCGGTGGCGCTCGACGGGTTGTTTTCCGAACCCGTGGGCAATGTGCTGCGCACCTCGCTGACCACCGCGCAGGCCTATGAGGAAGAGCATATCCAGGACCTGACGCGCGATGCGCAGGGGCTGGCCGCCTATCTTAACCGCGAACGCCAGCGCGATCTGTTCATGGATGACGGCGATCTGCGTCTGGCCCTGGGCGAGGTGCAGGGCCAGATCGACCGCGGCCTGAGCGAGGCTTTTGTCATCGACAGCGCGGGGGTGATCGCGGCGCGCGCTGTCGGGTCCTATGATTTCTATTACGAACGGCCCAGCGCGGATGACTTCGCCCGCGCGCGCGCAGAACGGCTGGTGATCTTCGAGGACCCCGAGAATAACGAATTCCGCGCGTTGATCCCGCTGGAAACCTTTCCCGACCGCTTTTTGTATGTCACCCGTGATGTGGATGGTAACGTCTTGGCATTGCTGGATGAAACGACAGAGACGGTGCAGCAATACGAACAATTGGCCAATGACCGGGGGCGCATGCTGTTCCAGTTCGGTCTGCTTTATCTTGGGTTTGCCCTGATCTTGATCCTTGGCGCGATCTGGGGCGGTTTGTGGTTCGCTGAACGCTTGTCGCGCCCTGTCGGCCGTTTGGTGTCCGCGTCCCAACGGGTGGGCGCCGGCGATCTTGATGTGCGCGTGATCGAGGATGAGGGCGATGACGAGATTTCGCAATTGGGTCATTATTTCAACCAGATGACCGGCGAATTGAAAGGTCAGCGCGAGGCGCTTCTGGATAGCAACCGCACGTCGGAACGGCGGCGTCGCCTGTTTGATTCCGTGCTGAGTTCTGTGACCTCGGGTGTCGTCGGGCTTGATGCCGATGGCCGCGTGACTTTTGTGAACCCGTCAGCCCGACGGCTTTTGTCGGTCAGCGACGCCAGCGCCGACAATTCGCTGTCTGTCGCCGTGCCGGAATTCGCCATGTTGTTCGAACAGGTGCGCCAGTCCGGGCACGAGTCCGTGCAGGACCAGATCAACCTGATCCGCAAAGGCCAGCAGGAAAGCCTGCTGGTGCGCATGTCGCCGCGCCGCACCGATGGTGGCGCGCTGGAAGGCTATGTTGTGGCCTTTGACGATGTGACCGATCTGGTCAGCGCGCAGCGGATGGCCGCATGGGGCGATGTCGCGCGGCGCATCGCCCATGAGATCAAGAACCCGCTGACGCCGATCCAGTTGTCCGCCGAACGGATCAAGCGCAAGTTCCGCGCGCAGGTCGGTGACGATGCCGAAGCGCTGGACCAGATGACCGATGTGATTGTACGCCAAACCAATGACTTGCGGCGCATTGTTGACGAGTTTTCCAAATTCGCGCGGATGCCAGAACCCGTGCTGGTGCTGAACGATCTGACGAAGGTGGTGGCCGATGCCATCACCCTGCAACGTGCGGGCCAGCCAGCGGTCAAGATCACCGGCGATCTGCCTGATGTCGCGGTGCTTGCCGATATGGATGCGACGATGATTTCGCAGGCCCTGCTGAACCTAATCAAGAACGCGGGCGAAGCCACGGAAACCTATGTCGAAAAACACGGGTCAAAAGATTACGGGCCACAGATCAAGGTGGCGATGCGGCACGATGGCAGCCGCGTTTGCATTACCATCTCGGACAATGGTATCGGTCTTCCCGAAGACCGTGCGCGCCTGTTCGAACCCTATGTGACGACGCGCGACAAAGGCACCGGGCTGGGCCTGTCCATCGTCAAGAAGATCATCGAGGAACATGGCGGCACGCTGACCTTGACCGACGCCGAGATCTTTGCCGGCAACGATCATGCCGGCGCGCAAGCCGTAATCCTGCTGCCTGCAGTGCAGGCGCAGCACGAAAAAGCAAAAATACCAGCATGAGGACGATATGGGCGATATCCTGATCACAGACGACGAACGCGATATCCGGGAATTGATCTCTGATATCCTGCGCGACGAGGGCTTTACCACGCGGCTGGCGGGCACATCCGACGAATGTATGGCGCAGATCGCATCCGAGGTCCCCGCGCTGATGATCCTCGATATCTGGCTGAAAGACAGCAACATGGACGGGATCGATATCCTGAAAGCCGTGAAGCGCGACTATCCCGAAGTGCCGATCGTCATCATTTCCGGTCATGGCAATATCGAAATCGCGGTCGCGGCGATCAAACAGGGCGCCTATGACTTCATCGAAAAGCCGTTCAACATCGACCAGTTGATGGTTGTGATCCGGCGCGCGATGGAAACTTCGCGGCTGCGGCGTGAAAACAGCGAACTCAAGCGCGGCGAAAGCGCCAGCGCCGAGATGATCGGCGAAAGTGCGGCGTTCCGGATGCTGAAATCGCAGCTCGACAAGGTCACGAAATCGAACGGGCGTGTCATGCTGACCGGACCCGCCGGATCGGGCAAGGAAATCGCCGCGCGCTATATCCATGCCAATTCCGCGCGCGCCAATGCGCCTTTTGTGACTGTCAGTTCCGCCACCATCGCGCCCGACCGCATGGAGGAGGTGCTGTTCGGCCGCGAGGATGCGGGCCGCGGGGTGGAACCCGGCCTGCTGGAAGAGGCGAATGGCGGTGTGATCTATTTCGACGAAGTGGCCGATATGCCCTTGGGAACGCAGTCTAAAATTCTGCGAGTGCTGGTAGACCAGCGATTCCAGCGCGTGGGCGGGACCGACAAGGTGCAAGTCGATCTGCGCGTCATTTCCAGCACCAACCGCGACCTGTCGGCGGCCATTGCTGCGGGCGTGTTCCGGCAGGAGCTTTATCATCGCCTGAACGTCGTGCCGATCGCCGTGCCGTCGCTGGAAGAACGGCGCGAGGATATTCCCGTGCTGGCCGATCATTTCATTGCGCAGTTCAATACCGCCCAAGGGCTGCCCTTGCGCAAGCTGGCCGATGATGCGCGCGCACTGTTGCAGACGATGCATTGGCCGGGCAATGTGCGACAGTTGAAGAACGTGATGGAACGCGTTCTGATCCTTGGCGAAAGTCGCGGTGACATATCCGCCCGCGAACTGCCCTCGACCGAGGAAAACACCGACGACACCGGCCGGATCGTGCTGGCGGGCGGGCTGGCCACGCTGCCTTTGCGCGAGGCGCGCGAATTGTTCGAACGCGAATACCTGCTGACGCAGATCAACCGTTTCGGCGGCAATATCAGCCGTACGGCGTCTTTTGTCGGGATGGAACGGTCGGCGCTGCACCGCAAACTGAAATCGCTGGGGGTGGTCACGACGACGAAATCGGGCGGCCGCGTCGCCTATGTCGACGGCGGGCTGGCATGAAGGTCATCATTTGCGGCGCGGGTCAGGTCGGCTGGCAGATCGCGCGCCATCTGTCGGGCGAAAAGAACGACGTCACCGTCGTGGACAACAACCCCGAACTGGTGCGCCGCGCGACCGACACGCTGGATGTGCAGGGTGTAACGGGCTTTGCCAGCCACCCTGACGTGCTGGAACGGGCAGGGGCGCGGGATGCGGACATGATCATCGCCGCGACCTATTCGGACGAAGTAAACATGGTCACCTGTCAGGTCGCCCATTCGGTATTCGCCGTGCAGCGCAAGATCGCCCGCCTGCGCGCGCAGACCTATCTGGAACCCGCCTACGGTGATCTGTATCGCAAGGATCATCTGCCGATCGACGTCGTGATCTCGCCCGAGCGCGAGGTGGCCGAGGCCGCGTTGCAGCGCCTCGCCGCGCCAGCGGCATTTGACACCGAAAGTTTCCTTGACGGGCGTGCCCAGCTTCTGGGGATCACGATCGATGATGATTGCCCTGTCATCAACACGCCGCTGCGGCAATTGACCGACCTGTTTTCAACGCTGCGCGCCATCGTCGTGGGTATCCGCCGCGACGGGACATTGTTCGTCCCATCGGCAGAGGACCAGATTTTCGCGGGCGATGAATGTTATTTGTTCACCCATACCGAGGATTTGAACCGCACGCTGGAAATCTTTGGCAAGACGCAGTCGAAACAGGAACGGATCGTCATCATCGGTGGCGGCAATGTCGGCCTTGGTGTCGCGCTGGCGCTGGAGGCGCGCTCCGAACGGGTCCGCGTCAAGGTCATCGAAAAGGACCGCGTCGCCGCCGAACGCGCGGCTGACACGCTGGACCGGACCATCGTGCTGCATGGTGACGGGCTGGACACGGCGCTTTTGGACGAGGCGGGAATATTGAATGCCGATGCGGTGCTTGTGGTGACCGATGACGACAAGACGAACCTGCTTGCCTCGGTCCGCGCCAAGGAAATGGGCTGCGCCATGGCGATCTGTCTGGTCAATGACCCGACGCTCGTGCCGCTGATGGGCCCGCTTGATATCGACGCCTATATCAACCCGCGCGCCACCACGGTCAGTTCGATCCTGCGCCATATCCGGCATGGCCGCGTGCGCAACGTCTATTCCATCGGCGACGCCGAGGCCGAGGTGATCGAGGCGCAGGTCCTGAGCACATCGCCCATCGCAGGCCAGAAGATCAAGGATATCGATTTCCCCGAAGGCACGCTGATCGGTGGCATGATGAAGGAACGCAAAGTGATCCGCCCCACCGCCGACACAAGGATCGAGGAAGGCGATGTCATCGCCATTTTCGCCATGGCTGCCGATGTTCCAGAGGTGGAACGGCTCTTGCAGGTCTCGATCGACTTTTTCTGATGCAGTGGATCATCCGCCTTCCGTTTTTCGTGGTATTGATGGGGCTGGGCGCCATCGCAATGCTGCTGCCCGCCGCCCATGCCGCCGTGGTCGAGGATTTCACCACCATGCGGGTGTTTTTCTACGGTTTCATCCTGTTCTCGGTCCTGACGCTGCTGATCGGGCTGACGATGTCGGGCTATGCGCCGGGGAACGTGGCACGCAGCCAGTTGATCGGGCTACTTGCAGCGTTTTCCGTGCTGCCGCTCATGTTTGCGGTCCCGTTCTACGAGGCGGTCGGCGACACGACCTTTCTGGATGCCTGGTTCGAAATGGTGTCGAGCTTTACCACCACGGGCGCCACCGTCTACGAAGGCGGCGACGACGTGACCGCGTCGCAGCATCTGTGGCGGTCGACGGTTGGCTGGTTGGGCGGGCTGCTGGTCTGGATCACGGCAGTGTCGATTTTCGCCCCGATGAACCTTGGCGGCTTCGAGGTGCGGGCCACCGCCGCGGTCGGGCGCGGCACGACGGGCACCTTCACCCAGATTGGCGCTGTCGCAGACCCGTCCGAGCGGCTGCTGCGGTACACGCTGGCGCTGACCCCGGTCTATATGGGGCTGACACTCGTGTTGTGGATCGGGCTGATGATGCTTGGCGAACGATCGTATATCGCGCTTGCGCATGCGATGGCGGTCCTGTCGACCTCGGGAATCACGCCCATCGGCGGGCTTTATTTCGCGGCCTCCGGGTTTCTGGGCGAAGTGCTGATCTTCACCTTTTTCGTCTTTGCATTGTCGCGGCTGACCTTCTCTCAGGGGCTGGCCGAAGAACGCAACCAAAGGCTGTGGCGCGACCCCGAGTTCATGACCGCTGTTGTGTTGATCGGCTTGGCGACATCGGCGCTGTTCCTGCGCCATTTTTTCGCGAATACTGACATTAATGCATCATTCGGCGTCCCGGATATGCTGATCGCGTTCTGGGGAACGCTGTTCACCGTGACGTCCTTCCTGACGACGACCGGCTTTGAATCGCAATTCTGGGGCGAGGCGACGGATTGGTCGCGCTTGTCCACGCCGGGGCTGTTCCTGATCGGGCTGGCGCTGATCGGCGGCGGGGTCGCCACGACCGCAGGCGGGGTCAAGCTCTTGCGGATCTACGCCCTGTTCCGGCACCTGGAACGCGAACAGGAACGGCTGCTGTCGCCTTCGTCCGTGGGTGGCGGTGGGCGCGATGCACGCCGTATCCGCAGGCAAGGTGCCTATATTTCATGGGTTTTCTTCATGCTGTTCGCGCTCAGCATCGCGGCCGTCATGCTGCTTTTGTCGCTGACCGGCGTGCCGTTCGAGACCGGCATGGTGCTGACTGTCGCGTCCTTGTCGACGACCGGGCCCTTGGCCGTTGTCGCCGCCGAAAGCCCGATCTCTTATGCCGCCCTGCCAGAGGCTGCCAAGATCATTCTGGCCGGTGCGATGGTGCTTGGGCGGCTCGAGACGCTGGCGATCATTGCGCTCTTCAACCCCGAGATCTGGCAACGCTAGGTGGCAAGCGGTTGTTTTTTGGGGCTGGAAACTCTTTGGGCGGCACGACATACTGCGCGTGATACGGGGGGCCGGTCTGCGGCCGCAAGAACAAAAAAAGGGTGTCGTCATGGCCGCCGATAAAGCAAATCTGCAGGATGCGTTTCTGAACCATGTCCGCAAGACCAAGGTTCCTGTCACGATCTTTCTGGTCAACGGTGTCAAATTGCAGGGGGTGATCACCTGGTTTGACAGCTTCTGCGTGCTGCTGCGCCGCGATGGTCAATCTCAGCTTGTCTACAAAAGCGCGATTTCCACCATCATGCCGGCGCAGCCTATCAGTCTATATGAAGGCGAAGAATAGCTTTGCTAGAACACGACAAGCCCGTCACGCGGGCCTGGGTGCTGCACCCGGAACTGAAATCCGACCACAGCCGCCGTGCCCCCGTGCCCGCGCTGGCCGAAGCGGTGGCGCTGGCCGCTGCTTTGCCCGACCTTGACGTGGTCGGTGCCGATATCGTACGCCTGCCCAAACTGCACGCGGGCAAGCTCTTTGGCAAAGGCAAGATCGAGGAATTGCGCCTGGCCTTTGCCGAGGCCAAGGTCGAACTGGTGTTGGTCGATGGCCCCGTCACACCCGTGCAGCAGCGCAACCTTGAAAAGGCCTGGGGGGTCAAACTGCTGGACCGGACCGGCCTGATCCTCGAGATTTTCAGCGACCGTGCCCGCACCTCCGAAGGCGTGTTGCAGGTCGAAATGGCGGCCTTGTCCTATCAGCGCACGCGGCTGGTGCGGGCCTGGACCCACCTTGAACGCCAGCGTGGCGGGCTTGGTTTTGTCGGCGGTCCGGGTGAAACCCAGATCGAGGCCGACCGCCGCGCCATCGACGACCAGTTGGTGCGCCTGCGCCGCCAGCTGGAAAAGGTGGGCAAGACCCGCGCGCTGCATCGCGCGTCCCGCGCCAAGGTGCCGTTCCCGATCGTCGCGCTTGTGGGCTATACCAACGCTGGCAAATCCACGCTGTTCAACATGTTGACCGGTGCGGATGTGTTGGCCAAGGACATGCTGTTCGCGACACTCGACCCCACGATGCGCAAGATCACCCTGCCCACGGGCGACGAGGTGATCATGTCCGACACGGTGGGTTTCATTTCCGACCTGCCGACCGAACTGGTCGCGGCCTTCCGCGCGACGTTAGAGGAAGTGCTGGACGCCGACCTGATCCTGCATATCCGCGATATCAGCCACGACCAGACCGAAGAACAGGCGCGCGATGTCATGGCGATCCTGCAAAAACTCGGTGTCGCCGAAAACGCGCCGCTGATCGAGGTCTGGAACAAGGTCGATCTGCTGCAAGGCGAGGCCTATGAAGGCCGCGTCAATCAGGCCGCGCGCACCGATGATCTTTTCGCTGTCTCCGCGCTGACGGGCGAAGGGATGCCCGCGCTTCTGGCCGCGATCCCTGAAAAGCTGAAAGACCCGCGCTCAGAGGTTGTCCTGACCCTGACCTTTGCAGAAGGGCGCAAACGCGCCTGGCTGTTCGAGGCCGGCATCGTCACCGACGACCAGCAGACCGAAGACGGTTACCGCATGACGGTGCTGTGGACAGCATTGCAGCAGGAACGGTTCAACCGCCTCTGATCATCTTCCGAGCGCGGTGAATTGTTTCACAATTCACCGTAATCCCCGCCGGAGGCCAGAAAGTCCTATTCCGAACTCTCCACCGGCACCAGCGTCGTGACACCCACCGCCGCCGCACGGGCCAGATCCGGGTCCAGTGACATCGGGATATATTCGCCGCGCCGCCACAATTCACCCAGGTTGTCGTAATAGCGCGACAGCGGGTGCCCCGATTGCCCGGTTGGTGAAATGAATACCGAACTGTCGGGATCGGCAAAATCATAGACGCCGCGATAGCCCGCTGCATGCACGTTCTGGAACGGGGCAGGGCCGGTGCCGCGGGTCCGCCCGCGCATCAGCGTATTGTCACCCCCGCTGGTGGATTGGCGGATATTGACGATCCAGCTGAGAATCGGGGTCGTGCCCAGCACCGGATGGTCATGCGTCGCCTCATGCGCATCGCCCCAGCGGACGGCTTCGACAGCAGGCCCGTGGTTTTCGCTGATCCAGATCAGCGCCTCGTCCAGCGCCTGACGGGCGATATCGGAACAGGTCTCGACCGGGGCGGACTGGATCACGTCGCACCAGACAGAAGCGCCGTCGATGTCGCGAAAAATCCGTTCCAGAAAGACAGGGTCAAGATGGGTGAATTCGGCGGCCAGCGGCCCCAGTTCATCGCGGATCACCCGCGCCTGAAATGCCCGCGCCCAGGCAGCATAGATCAGCGGTTCGGGCAGATGTTCGTTCATCTCGCCGTTCCACGCGGCCAGCAGTTCGAGCGCGATCTGGCGGCGTCGTTCGGGCGTGCCGTCAGGTGCTGCATCGCCGGTGAACCACAGATCGGCCCCCATGAAGGTCAGCAGGGTGCGCGCGGTGAAACTGACGGTATCAAGCTGCGCTTCGATGAAACTGTCGCGGGTATGCACCTCGCGCGCCTGCATCAACCGCCGCCAGCGGATCACGCGCTGCGTGTCGCCCCAGTCGAAGGACACGTGGCGCGGAAAGGGGCGGTCGATCATCTTGTTGTTTGTATTGCCGACGATCCCGCCGTCGGGGTTCACGAAACGCGGGTTTTCCGTATAGGGAAACATGCCCTGCCAGCGGTTTTCCGGCAGGTATCCGAAACTGGGATAGCGCCCCTGGCTTTGATGACCCGCATCGCGCATCGGCATGGCACCAATCGTCTGCATCGCCACGCGGTTACGGTCGGCCAGCGTGATGTTCTGCGCGGGGGCCACGTGCAATGCGCCGGCTTCGATCGCCTGATCCACATTGCGCGCGCGCATCAGCGCCATGGCCGCCGACATCGACGTGTCCGCCTGCGACAGCGCAGTCCAGCCGATGGCAGTGACATGGCCGGGGGGCGTGATCGTGCCCAGATCGAACTGGTCGCGTAGCATCACCGGGCCGTTGTCTGTCCACCGCAGGCGGATCGTGACGGCGGGCGCGTCCTTGACGGTGATGATACTGTCGCGGCTGCGGAACCTTTGCCAGCCGTCAAGGCCACGGTATTCCTCGGGGTTGGCGGGGTTCACCTCTTCCAGAAACACGTCCTGATCGTCGACATTGGCCGTGGTCAGCCCCCAGCCCAGATTGGCGCTGCGGCCTGTCAGGATCACGGGCAGACCGGGAATGGTCCCACCGATCACGCCGCCGTCTGCCAGTTCGAGCCGCGCCAGAAACCAGATGCTGGGCGCCGTTAGCCCCAGATGGGGGTCATTGGCCAGCAGGGTCGATCCTGTCGCCGACCGTGTGGCATTGGCGGCCCAGGCGTTCGATGCACCCGCAAAGGCGCGCGGCGGCACCGGCATCAACGGGTCATAGGCGATGCGCGTATTGGGCTGGTTCGGCGCGACGCCGGGCACAAGTTCTGCGAAGGACGGCAGGGCCGCGACACCGCTGCCCGGATCATCGGGCAGGATATCGCGCAGCCGGTCGGGGCTGACGACCAGCGACACACGCGCGCGCAGCACCTCGTTTTCCAGCGATGAGGTCAGTTGCAGCGCCATCAGCTTCAGGATCGCGATGGAATCAGCGGGTTGCCATGGGGCGATCGGATGGTTGAACAGCCACATCTCGGGGGCGCCCCGGCCCAATGCGCCTTTGTTCACCTCTTCCAGCCATGTGTTCACCCCATCGGCATAGGCCGTCAGCGCGGCCAACGTCCGGTCGTCCTGTGCCGCGACAGACATGGAGGCGGCGCTATAAAGATCATAGCGGCGCAGCACCTCGTCGATGCCAAGGGTGCGGGTGCCATAAAGCTCTGACAACCGCCCCTGCACGGTGCGGCGCAGCATCGTCATCTGCCACAGCCGGTCCTGCGCATGGGCATAGCCAAGGCCAAAGAACACATCCGCGTCCGTCGCCCCGAAGATATGCGGCACATTGGCGTTGTCGCGCACGATTTCCACAGGGGCGGTGATGCCCGCGACCTCTGCCGTAGCATTGTAATCGGGCAGGGACCGTGTGGCGAAATACCAGGCCAGAACACCGGCCGCGACCACCAGCACGATCAGCGCAGTGGTCAGTCGGACAGCCCAGCGAAACAGCGTGATCATGCATTACCCCATTCAATTCCCCCGCCTTTCTATCAAGGCGGGGGCCAAGAACAAGTCAGCGTTCGGGGATCAGCCCGCGCGGGCTGAACCGCAGCACGATCAGCATCAAAAGGCCCATGGTCAGCAGGCGCATATGGGCAGCGGCGTCGATCATCCGTGTCTGCAAGGCGCTGCCGTCTTCCAGCCCGCTTGACAACAGGTTCATCAGCGCAAGGCCCATCGGTTCCACCTGCACCCATAGCCACCAGATCAGGATACCGCCCAGCACCGCGCCGAAATTGTTGCCCGACCCGCCGACGATCACCATGACCCAGACAAGGAAGGTAAAGCGCAACGGCTGATAGCTGCCGGGCGTCAACTGCCCATCCAGCGTGGTCATCATCGCGCCCGCGATCCCGCAGATGGCCGAGCCAAGGATGAAGATCTGCAAATGCCGTGCGGTCACATCCTTGCCCATCGCGCGGGCGGCGGTTTCATTGTCGCGGATCGCGCGCATCATGCGGCCCCACGGGCTTTTCAGCGCCATCTGCGCCATCCAGAGCAAGATCAGCAGAACGACCACGAACAGTGCCGAATAGGCCAGTTTGGTATAGATGCCCGAGGCCGTCACCGGATCAAGCCCAAGGCCCACTGCACGTTGGACGAAGGTGGGGTCCTGCTGCAACTCGATCTCGAACGGGACGGGCCGGTCAAGGCCGATCACGTTTTTGACGCCACGCGACAGCCAGTCCTCGTTTTTCAGCACCGCGATGATGATTTCTGCGATGCCCAGCGTCGCGATGGCCAGATAGTCGGACCGCAGGCCAAGTGCTGTCTTGCCGATGATCCAGGCGGCACCCGCCGCCAGCAGGCCACCCACAGGCCAAGACAGCAGCACGGGCAGGTTCAGACCGCCGATATTGCCGCTGACAGAGGGGTTGATCGCTTCGATGGCATCGACACCCGGATCGAAAACAGCGCGGTAGACGAAGAAACCTGCGACCAGAATGCCCAGCGTCGTCAGTGTGCGCAGGCGCCCTGCAGCCATCCGGCTTTGCGCAAGGATGGCACCGACCACGGTTGCCGCCCCAAGCAGAAGCCCGATCACGATATTCCAGCCACCGGCGGCCCATGCGCCCTCGGTCGGCGGGGTCGAGATCAGCACAGCGGCCAGGCCCCCAAGTGCCACAAAACCCATAACGCCGATGTTGAACAATCCCGCAAAACCCCATTGCAGGTTGACGCCCAGCGCCATGATCGCGGATATCAGCCCCATGTTCAGGATCAAGAGCGCCGAGTTCCAGCCCTGCACGATCCCCGTGCCGATCATCAGGACAGCGACGAAACCGAACAGCATCGGGGTGCGGATAGCGGGGTTCATACGGATTTCCCTTTGAACAGGCCGGTCGGCTTGAACAGCAAGACCACGATCAGGATCGCAAAGCTGACGGCGAATTTATAGTCGGTCGACATAAGCTGGAGGAGACCCTCTGGCGCCATATCCTCGGGGACAAGGTAAGCCACGACGCGCCGCCATGCATAGGTCACGGTGACCTCGCTGAAGGCGATGACGAACCCGCCTGCGATGGCGCCCAAGGGGCTGCCCAACCCGCCCACGATGGCCGCGGCAAAGATCGGCAACAGCAGCTGGAAATAGGTAAAGGCCTTGAAGGATTTATCGAGGCCATAAAGCACGCCCGCCGTCGTGGCCAATGCCGCAACGATCATCCACGTCACCTTGACTACCCAATCGGGATTGATGCCCGACAGCAGCGCCAGATCCTCGTTATCGGAAAAGGCGCGCATGGATTTGCCGGTGCGGGTCTTGTTGAGGAACCAGAACAGCAACGCCATGGCGATCAGGGCCACGACGACGGTGATGACCTGCGTGGTGCGGATCGCGAGCCCTTCGGCCAGACCCGTCGCCTCGCGGAACCCGCGTGCGGTGATGACGAACCGTTCGCCATCGGCGAAATTGATGTCACCCACGCCGATGATGAACCGCACGACGCCGTTCATGATGAACATCACGCCCATCGACACGATCACAAGGATGACGGGGGCGGCTTTCTTGGTGCGGTAGAATTTATAGACCGCCCAGTCGGTGCCAAGCAGAAGCAGACAAGTGACCGCGATCCCGAGAGGCAGGGCGATCAGCGCGGTGGGCAGCGGGCCAAAGGTGATGCCTGCCGCGATCAGGGCATTGGTGCCGATGATCGTGATCGCGGTGCCAAAAGCCATGGTATCGCCATGGGCAAAGTTGGAAAACCGCAAGATCCCGTAGATCAGCGTGACACCAAGCGCGCCCAAGGCAAGCTGCGCGCCATAGGCAAGCCCCGGCACAATGACGAAATTGGCAAGCACCACAAAGGCGTTGATAGCATCCATTAGAACAGTCCCTCGCAATGACCGGCAAAGACCTGTCTATTTTTCATTGCTTCGTCGTAGTCAACGTAGCGCTTCGGGATCTCAAGCAGGTTTACCGTGACGTCGCCCTGCGTTTCAGCAGGGGTTATCAGTATGGTCTGCTGGTCTCTCAAGACGGTTACCATCGGCCCGGACATCCTTACTTGAAAATTTGCCGTGCTGGTCCGTATCTCTCCCATCGCGGTAGGATCGCTCATCAAGTTGGTAGCGTATGCAACCCCATCAATTGTAACACCGTCCGCAACATCACCGGACCATTCCAACCGCATTTCGTTGGGACCACAGGTTGTATCGGTGTCGCAAATCAAGGCAAGTGTACAATTGTCGGCCCACGCGGATGCTCCGAACGACACAGTCAAAACGAGCAGAGAGCCTTTTACCATCCATAACATTTGAACGCTCATCCCCCCAAAAAGCTGCGGCGGACTTCGGGATCGGCCAGCAATTCCTTGCCCGTGCCGGTATGGGCATTGCGCCCCTGCACCAGCACATAGGCTTTGTCCGCGATTTCAAGCGCTTGGCGCGCGTTCTGTTCGACCATCAGGATCGGGATTCCGGTGCGGGCCACTTCGATGATGCGGTCGAAAAGCTCGTCCATCACGATCGGGCTGACGCCTGCGGTCGGTTCGTCCAGCATCAGGACCTTGGGTTTCGTCATCAGCGCGCGCCCCACGGCGACCTGCTGGCGCTGTCCACCCGACAGTTCGCCCGCGGCCTGATGGCGCTTTTCCTTGAGGATCGGAAACAAATCATAGACCTGCGCCATCGTGTCCCGAAAATCGTCCCGGCGGATGAAAGCGCCCATTTCGAGATTTTCCTCGACCGTCATCGAGGTAAAGATGTTGGACGTCTGCGGCACGAAACCCATGCCCTTGACCACGCGCTGTTGCGGGGTGAGGTGGGTGATATCTTCGCCATCCAGCCGCACGGCACCGCTGTTCACGTTCAGCATGCCAAACACGGCCTTCATCGCGGTGGATTTGCCTGCACCATTCGGGCCGACGATCACGGCGATTTCGCCCTTTTCGACAGCGATCGTACAGCCGTGCAGAATATCAGGACCTTTACCATAACCGCCGGTCATGGTGTCGCCAATCAGGAAAGGTTCGCTCACGGGTTCACATACTCCGCCAGAAACGGCAGGTAGCCAGTCAGCGTGTCGCGCATCAACGCCTGTTCGGTGACATCGGCGTGGTTCAGGTAAATGTAATAGAAGGTCCCGGCAGAGCCGATCACGGCCCCCAGCAGGATGGTCAGCAGGAATTTCATGACGCAGCTACCTTGTCCTTGTTTTTCAACCCGGTGCCGAGATAGGCCTCGATCACCTGCTCATTGGCCTTGATTTCCGCCAGCGTGCCTTCGGCCAGCACATGCCCTTCGGCCATGCAGATGACCGGATCGCACAGGCGTTCGATGAAATCCATGTCGTGTTCGATCACGACGAACGTATAGTTCCGTTCCTTGTTCAGACGGATGATCGCATCGCCGATGGTGTTCAGCAGGGTGCGGTTCACACCGGCACCGACCTCGTCCAGAAAGACGATCCTGGCGTCGACCATCATCGTGCGGCCCAGTTCGAGAAGTTTTTTCTGCCCGCCCGACAGGTTGCCCGCGCGTTCGTCTTTCAGATGTTCGATGGTCAGGAATTCGATGACCTCGTCGGCCTTGGCGCGCAGCGCGCGCTCCTCGTCCGCGATCCGCTTGCGGCCGAACCATGCGTTCCAGAGCGTCTCGCCCGACTGGCCGGCCGGGACCATCATCAGGTTTTCGCGCACTGTCATCGACGAAAACTCATGCGCGATCTGAAACGTGCGCAGCAAGCCTTTGTGGAATAACTCGTGGGGCGGCAGACCTGTGATATCTTCGCCCATCATCGTCACGCGGCCCGACGTCGGTTGAAGAACGCCCGCGATCACATTGAACAGGGTTGTTTTTCCGGCACCATTGGGCCCGATCAGGCCAGTAATCGTGCCCTGTTCGATGCGCAAGGTTGCGCCATCGACAGCGCGAAAACCACCGAAGGTTTTCACCAGATTTTCAACGACGATCATTTTCGCTCCCCGCGCGCGGGCGTTATCGCCCGTCTTGCTTTGAAAAACGGCGCGGGGGCTGGCCCCGCGCCGTCTAGGTCATGATCCGGTCAGATCAACGGAACCCGATGGTGGAATAGACGCCATCGGCGAATTCGATTTCCTGATAATTGCCAGCGGATTCACCGGGTCCGATCAGTTCCACCGCAGAGGCACCTTCATAGTTGATGTCGGTGCCTGCGGCGATCAGTTCCAGCGCCTTGGCCAATTCACCGGGATAGATCACTTCGCCCGGTTCGTTGGCGACGTCGAAGACATGATCGTTGAAGTCAGCAGAGCTTGCCGAGCCAGCCTTGGCCATCGCGAGCATGATCAGCGCTGCCGCATCATAGGATTCAGGCGCAAAGGCGCTGGTGCCGTCAAAACCGGCCGCCTCGGCCATGTCGACGAACAGGGCCGCACCCGGGCTGTCGGTGCCGGGGTAGGCGCCGAAGGACCCGTTCAGTTCAGCACCGAAACGGTCGTTCAGGACCGATCCGACCATGCCATCGGGCAGGTAGAACGTGTCGAACGCCCCGGTGTCGAGCGCTGCACGGATCACACCGGACCCGCCCTGATCGACGTAACCGGCAACCACCAGCACCTCACCACCGGCAGCGGCCAATGCGCCGACTTCGGCGGAATAATCGGCCTTGCCGTCTTCATGCGCCGCAGAGATCGTCACGGTGCCGCCGGCAGCCTCGAATTCAGCCTGAAACGCGTCGGCCAGACCCTTGCCATAGTCGTTGTTGGTATAGGTCACGGCCACGGTGTTGAACCCGCGGTCTTGCAGGATGTTGGTGATGATCACGCCCTGACGTGCGTCGGATGGCGCTGTACGGAAGAACAGATCGTCATCTTCTGCCGTGGACAGGCCGGGCGATGTCGCGGATGGCGAAATCATCACGACGCCGTTGGGGCGCGCGACGTTCTGCAGGATCGCGCCGGTCACGCCGGAACAATCGGCACCCATGATCGCGGTCACACCGTCAGAGGTTACGACACGTTCGGCTGCGGCTGTCGCGGCGCTTGCGTCGATGCAGGTGCTGTCCGCGCGGACAGAGGTGACGGTCGCGCCATCCAGCAACAGGCCGGATTCCGTGACTTCGGCCATGGCGAGTTCGGCACCGGCAGCCATTGCGGGCGTGATCGATTCCAGCGGGCCGGTGAAGCCCAGAACAACACCAATCTTGACGTCCTGCGCGAATGCGCCGCCAGCGATCAACGTCATGGCGGTTGTCGCCATCATCAGTTTTTTCATTGTCGTCTCCCTTAATCGGACTTTTTATCCTGCAGCGCAGATTAGCAGGCTGTTTCCAAAAGGAAAGCGGGAACGAAAAGGCGATTGGCCTTTAGACGGGGATCATCGGGGGAATTTGGCCCGCGTGCAATCGGAACGTGAAACGCCTGCGTCAGTGGCTTTCGACGGTCAGCATGACCCTGTCCCACTGCCGTGCGGCTAGATCATCGGTGCTGATCCAGAACTGGATCACGCCCATGTCGCCCCACATCCACTGCATCAGCGGGTCGGACTGCACTTGGAGCAAAAGGTGATCATAGGCGTGATCACTGACGGCGCTCTGTACCTCGGTGCCGAGGCCGAACATCTGGTGCCACCGGCCCGGCGACGGCATGCGGCGGCATGTATCAAGATCGGCCTTCACCACCTCGGGCAGCAGGTCGTAGACCGCCGGTTCACCCCGTGCCAGCGTCATCAGCGTGGCGTTGCGCGCATCGCGCAGCCGGTTCATGTGCCCGCGCGAATAGCGGTAGAACAATGCGAAACTCGGCAGGCGGTTCTGCGGCGTCTTGATCTGGGCGAAGAGCGTTTCCAAAAGGGCGATGTCATCGGGGGCCATCGGTGTGAACGGATCCCGTCCCGCCACCCACTGCCGCGCGGCCTGCACATAGCGGCGGAAGGCGGCCTCGTTTTCGATCATGAAGGCAAGTTCGGCGGCATATCTTTCGCCGAAATCCGCAACGCGCTTGCGCCCGTCCGCGATCGTCTTGGGTATTTCCTCTTCGGCCAGAACCAGCGAATTGACCACCCGCTGCGCTGTATCCCACAGCCATGCGCGCGCGAGCGCGGGGGCCGCCTTTGCATAGCTGTCGGCATCCAGAAACCCGCCTTTGCTGTCAGGAAAGGCCTGCGCCATGGCGGCTGCGCCGTCATCGTGGTTCAGGGGCAGCGGGTGGCAGGACACAGGCCAACGCGGAAAGGCGCGCGGCGCATCTTCGATCGTGTGGCCGGTGATGTGGTATCCCCAGTCGGGACCCTCGAAAAGGGCTGACATATCGCGCGGCAGAGGCGTCGGGCTGTGAATACCCTGCGGGACATACAGCACCTTGTGGCGATCCGCGTTGGCCTTTGCGGTTCCGAGGAAAAAGCAAAGACTGCCTGCGCGCGGGGCTTCGGGGGGCAGATGATCGGCAGGCAGCGCGCCAAGGTCGATCTGCGCCAGATGATGCAGCGGCACACCGTTCGGCGCACGCGGCCAGTCCTGCGCGCCCAGCGCGGGCAGGCCGCCCAGCCAACTGGTGCCGTCGCGCGTGATATCGACACCGCGCCGCGCCTGCCGGACCAGTGCCACGGGTGGCGCCATGCGAAAGCTGTCCTGCTTGCGCTTGCGCGCGTCGATGATCGCGGCCAGCCGCGCCAGATCTGTCGGGCCAAGCAGTGGCAGCTTGGCCTTTGGCGCGATGGCGTTGATCCGCGTGGCAAAAGCCTCGCCCGTGTCTAGATCGTTCAGCGCGGCATGGGCCAGATACACCTCGTCAGGGGCAGGGGGCAGGACGGGTTCGCGCACGGGCTGGGGCGCGGGCAGAGGGCGTTTGCGCCCTGCCAGATATTTGATCGCAAGCAGCGGCGCCATCAGCGCCAGCGCGCCCAGCATGATCGGAACGCTGTCGGTGATCTTGCCATAGAACGCGGCACCGATCCCCGCGATGGCGGCAAGGCCAAAGGCGATCTTTGCCGGTTTGATCCCCATCCGAAGCGATCCGGTCAGACCGACAGGCGTGCGGCATGGCTGCCGCGTTCGCGATAAGGCGTGGTGTCGTAATGCGACCGGTAGCATTTGGAAAAATGCGACGGTGACGCGAAACCGCAGGCAAGTGCGACGTTGATCACCGTCATATCGGTCTGCATCAGCAGGTTGCGCGCCTTTTGCAGGCGCAGTTCCATGTAGTACCGTTTCGGGCTGCGCGACAAATAGCGGCGGAACAAGCGTTCCAGCTGCCGCGTGGACATGCCGACATCGCGGGCGAGCACGGCAGGGCTGATCGGCTCTTCGATATTGTTTTCCATCAGTTGGATCACGCGACTTAGCTTGGGATGCCGCACGCCGATGCGCGTCGGGATCGACAGGCGCTGCGTGTCCTGATCGGTTCGGATCGAGGAATAGATCAGGATATCGGCGACCGCATTGGCCAGTTCCTCGCCATGGTGATCGGCGATCAGTTTCAGCATCAGGTCGATGGAGGCCGTCCCACCCGCCGTGGTGATCCGGTTGCCGTCCACCACGAACACCGATTTGGTCAGCGTGACCTCTTCGAATTCCTCGATGAAACTGTCCTGATTTTCCCAGTGGATCGTCGCGCGCTTGCCGTCCAGCAGGCCCGCCTTGGCCATCGCATAGCCTGCCGTGCACAGGCCTGCGACGGTCACACCGCGCCGGGCCTCGCGGCGCAGCCAGTTCAGCACGCGCTTGGTCGTGGCCTTTTGCACGTCGATCCCGCCGCACAGCATGATCGTGTCGTCACGGTCCAGTTCGATAAGGTCCGATTCCAGCTTGAACGCGCAGCCGTTGGAGCAGGTCGCCACCTCGCCGCCATCGCCGATGATGGTCCAGTCATACAGCGTCTTGCCCGCCGTCCGGTTCGCGATGCGCAGGCTTTCGACCGCACAGGCAAAGCAAAGCATGGTAAACTGGTCCATCAACACGAACACGAACCGGCGGGGTTTGCCGACTGGTCCGACGTCGATGATCTGGGGGGCTTGGCTCATAAAGTCTTACTCTGGGTCATGTATCGCAGAACCTCACCAGTTTTCGCCACCCCCGACAAGGGGCAAACGTCAATTCGGCAAGGACCGCACAGTTTCGGATTGGCCTTGCCTGCGGTGCAGGGTATACCGCCCAGCGTTACCGCAAAGGATGGAGCAAGACCATGACCGACTGGCAGAAAACGGACTGGCGCAAAAAGCCACGCATCCAGATGCCCGACTATACCGACGCCGCCGCGCTGTCGGCTGTCGAGGCGCGTCTGGCGAGCTATCCGCCGCTGGTTTTTGCAGGCGAGGCCCGCAAGCTGAAAAAGCAACTGGCCGCCGTCAGCCGCGGCGAGGCGTTTTTGCTGCAGGGCGGCGATTGCGCCGAAAGCTTTGCCGAATTTTCCGCCAACGGCATCCGCGACACGTTCAAGGTGCTGTTGCAGATGGCGATGGTGCTGACCTATGGCGCCAAGGTGCCGGTGGTCAAGGTCGGCCGCATGGCGGGCCAGATGGCGAAACCGCGATCCGCCCCGACCGAGACGTTCGACGGCGTGGAACTGCCCAGCTACCGCGGCGATATCATCAACGGGTTCGATTTCACGCCAGAGGCGCGCAACCCCGACCCCGACCGTATGTTGCAGGCGTACCTTCAGGCGGCGGCAACGTTGAACCTGCTGCGCGCTTTCTCCACAGGTGGTTTCGCCAATGTCCACGAGGTCCACAAATGGACGCTTGGCTTCACCGATGCCAACGAGGTCAAGAAATACTCCGACATGGCCAGCCGGATCAGCGACACGCTGGATTTCATGCAGGCGGCGGGGCTGTCGACGGAAACCAACCACGAATTGCAGACGGTGGATTTCTACACCAGCCACGAAGCCTTGCTGCTGGAATATGAAGAGGCTTTGTGCCGTCTCGATTCCACATCCGGCAAATGGCTGGCGGGATCGGGCCACATGATCTGGATCGGCGACCGCACCCGCCAGCCCGACGGCGCGCATGTGGAATTCTGCAAGGGCGTGCTGAACCCGATCGGGTTGAAATGCGGCCCGTCGATGACATCGGGGCATCTCAAGGCGCTGATGGCCTCGCTCAATCCCGACAACGAACCGGGCCGTCTGACGCTGATCGCGCGCTTTGGCGCAGGGCAGGTGGGCGAACATCTGCCACGGCTGATCCGCGCGGTGCAGGAAGAAGGCGCGAACGTCGTCTGGACCTGTGACGCGATGCACGGCAACACGATCAAGTCGTCTTCGGGCTACAAAACCCGCCCGTTCGAAAGCGTGCTGCGCGAGGTGAAAGAATTCTTCGCTATCCACAATGCCGAAGGAACGATCCCCGGCGGTGTGCATTTCGAGATGACGGGCGCGGACGTGACCGAATGCACCGGCGGCGTGCGCGCGGTCACGGACGAGGATCTGTCCGACCGCTATCACACCGCCTGCGATCCGCGCCTGAACGCGTCGCAATCGCTGGAACTGGCGTTTCTGGTGGCCGAGGAATTGTCGGCACGGCGCAACAAGCTGTCACAGGCCAAGGCCAGCTGATCAGCCGTTATCGACGACCAAGCGCAAGGCCGGGCGTTCTGCGTCCGGCCTTTGCATTTGCGCGGGGGCGGGTTGGCTGCTGGCCAGATTGATGGCAAGGCTGTCGATCCGCACCAGCCTGCCGGGTGCCAGATCGAAACGGCGTGGCCGGTTGCCGGTCATGCCTTCGCAGACCAGCGCGCCAAGAACGCGGCTTGTTGCGCCCTTTTCGTCGCGCAGGGGCAGCATCAGGATTGTGGCGGGCAGCGCTGGGCGGAACATCTGGCCTGCGGAAAGCAGGCTCGCCGCGACGATTGCCGGTTGGGTAAAGGCTGTTTCCACAAGGTCACGCAGGCTGTCGCGGCTGTCAGGCCCGAACAGGACGCTGATCGGCATGCCGCGCGCATCCATGCGCAACAGGTCGTGGATCTTTTGCCCCGCGACCCGCATCCGCGCAACACCCGGCGCGACCCGTTGCAAAATGAAGGCATGCGGCAGGGCGGCATCGATCATATGCGGTGCGACATCATTGCGCGCGGGGATGTGCCGGGCATGACGCAGCGAATGCCAGTAGTTTTCAAGACTGTGCAAAATGGGACAATCGGCACCGGGCAGGCCGTGTCGGCGCGCATCGGGACTGTCGTGATAGATGGACATGGAAACCTCGACCTTGTTGACATCGCCCCATTGGTGGGCGGACACTTGTTACACAGGTTCCACCCTACCGCGATTTACCCATGGATTCACTTAACAAAGTGTTAACGGGTTAATGGTGCGCGATCGCAGGGTTGCCCCAAGCCAAGGTTTTCCCGTAAGGGAACGGGACCAGCAAGAGGTGCCGCAATGATCCGTTCCATGACCGCTTTTGCCAGCCGCACAGGTGATCTGGGGGTGGTATCGTGGGTTTGGGACATGCGCGGGGTCAACGGGCGTGGGCTGGACTTGCGGTTGCGCCTGCCCGATGGTCTTGAAGGGTTGGAACAGGCGGTCAGGGCGCAGGCTATGGCGGGTCTGGCGCGTGGCAATGTCAGTGTCAATCTGCGGCTGACCCGCGACGAGGCGGGCAGCGGCGTGCAGGTGAACGCGGCGCAATTGACCGCCGTCCTGCAAGCGCTGGAAACCGTACAGGACCGCGCTTTTGCGATGGGGGTGACGCTGGCGCAACCGACGGCGGCGGATGTGCTGGCACAGCGCGGCGTCTTGGTTGGTGCGACGGCGGATGACGACAGCACCGCGTTGGTTGCCGCACTGACGCAGGATTTCAGCGCCCTTCTGGCCGATTTTCAACAGATGCGCGACGCCGAAGGTGCGGCGCTGCACCCTGTCATGACCGCACAACTGGCGCGGATCGCGGAACTGACCGATCTGGCCGCAGCGGCTGCGGCAGACCGCGCGCCACAGCAGCGCGCGGCGCTGGCGGCCGCCTTGGCCAAGGTGACAGACAGCGCCCCCGACGCCGACCCCGCCCGTATCGTACAGGAATTGGCGCTGATCGCCGTCAAATCCGACATCACCGAAGAAATTGACCGCCTCCGCGCCCATGTTGCTGCCGCGCAGACGCTTTTGGCGCAGGACGCGCCGGCGGGCCGCAAGCTCGATTTTCTGGCGCAGGAATTCAACCGCGAAGCCAACACCCTGTGTTCCAAGGCACAGTCCAGCGCGCTAACGGCGATCGGCCTTGATCTCAAGGCGGTGATCGAACAGATGCGCGAACAGATTCAGAATGTGGAGTAAGCCATGCAAAGGCGGGGCCTTTTGATCATCCTGTCCTCGCCTTCGGGTGCGGGGAAATCCACTTTGGCAGGCCGTTTGCGCAAATGGGACGAGACGTTGCGGTTTTCCGTTTCCGCCACCACACGCGCCCCGCGCGCAGGCGAGGTCGACGGACGCGAATACTACTTTGTCACCAAGGACGATTTTCAAGGCCAGGTCGCGGCGGGTGACATGCTGGAACATGCGCTGGTGTTCGGCAATTACTACGGATCGCCCAAAACCCCCGTGCAAGCCGCCATCGAGGACGGCCGCGATGTGCTGTTCGATATCGACTGGCAAGGCGCGCAGCAGATCAGCAATTCCAGCCTCAGCCCGCATGTGCTGTCGATCTTCATCCTGCCGCCGTCGATCCCCGAACTGCACCGCCGCTTGGTCACACGCGGGCAGGACGCGCCAGACGTGATCGAAAAGCGGATGCAGAAAAGCTGGGATGAAATCAGCCATTGGGACGGATATGATTACGTCCTGGTAAACGACGACATCGACGCGACAGAGGCCGCGCTGAAAACCATCATCAGCGCCGAACGCCTGCGCCGCAGTCAGCAGCCACAACTGGTGGATCATGTGCGCAGCCTGCAAGCCCAATTCGGAGAACTGACATGAGCCTTTACGCGCTTGGCGATCTGGAACCCGTGGTCGCGGATGATGCCTGGGTCGCACCCGGCTGTTTCGTGATCGGGCGGGTGGAACTGGCCGCGAAATCCTCGGTCTGGTTCGGCAGTACGCTGCGCGGCGATACCGAAATGATCCGGGTCGGCGAAGGGACCAATATTCAGGAAAATTCTGTGCTGCATACCGACATGGGCTATCCGTTGGTGATCGGTGCAGGCTGCACCATTGGTCACAAGGCGATGCTGCATGGCTGCACCATCGGGGCCAACAGCCTGATCGGCATGGGCGCGACCATTCTGAACGGGGCGGTCATTGGCGAAAATTGCCTGATCGGGGCAGGGGCGCTGGTGACCGAAGGCAAGGTGATCCCCGATGGATCGCTGGTCATGGGGACACCCGGCAAGGTTGTGCGCCAGCTTGACGCGGCGGCCATCGCTGCGCTGCAAGCCTCGGCGCTGCATTATCAGAAAAACGCGCTGCGGTTCCGCCAGAGCCTGCGTGCGATCTAAGGTGCTGCAATCCGCGGCAGCACCAGCAGGTCGAAATCAAGATTGGGTGCTGCGGCACGGATATCACGGCGGATGATCTCGGCATCGGGCAGGTCGTTGGCGACGACGCGGTACATCCCCCGAAATTGGACGGCCCCCAGTTTTTCGGCCACATCGAACGCGTCAAATCCGTCCGACACAAGCGGCGACAGCACCAGATCGGGGTCATATTGCAGGATCTTGATCGGATCGAGTTGGGCGATATCGACATAGACACATCCCGCAGGCACCCCGCGCAATTGTCCGCAGGCCTGCCACCGGGTCACGTCACCGACGACCAGCATTCTGACGTTGTTCACCTGCGCGAGGTCAGGGTCACTCTTCACCGTATCGCAGGTCGCGTTCATGTCATTCTACCCCGTAACCACACAACCGTGTATAGATGTAACATATTCAGCCAGAACGTGTAGTACAGACTGAGCCTGCGACATTTAGTCTTGCCTGCACCGGGCCAAGACCCCACTACACGGGACAAACCGCATGAAAGGTCTTGCCTTGTCCGACACCGTCCTGTCCCTGATCGCCGCTATTCCTTTGCCGGTGCTCGTCATTGGCTCGGACGACCGGATTCGCGCGATCAATCCTCCGCTCGAGGCGGTTCTGGGCCGTGATCTGATCGGCAAGCACCACATCACCGCCCTGCGGCAGCCCGTGGTCATCGACGCCATCGCACGGGCGCGGGCGCAGGGGGCGGCGGCCAGCGTCCGGTTCGTGTCGCGGGATCGTGACAAGGACACGCCGTATCTGGTGCATATCGCGCTGGCCGGACAAGACATTGTCCTGTCCTTCGAGGACCAGAGCGCCGCCGAAGACGTCGGCAAGATGCGGCGCGATTTTGTGGCCAATGTCAGCCATGAATTGCGCACGCCGCTGACGGCCTTGC
The DNA here is from genome assembly GCF_000382265.1 of Yoonia vestfoldensis DSM 16212. Classification (GTDB taxonomy): domain Bacteria; phylum Pseudomonadota; class Alphaproteobacteria; order Rhodobacterales; family Rhodobacteraceae; genus Yoonia; species Yoonia vestfoldensis. Next base: position 76,884 of record NZ_KB907974.1, on the reverse strand, counting down.
TGGGTTTCATCGAAACGCTGGGCGGGGCGGCGCGTGACGACGCGAAAGCACGCGAAAGGTTTCTGGGGATCATGGCGCATGAAGCGGAGCGGATGACGCGGCTTGTCGATGATCTTTTGTCGTTGAGCCGCGTCGAAGAGGACGAGCGCGTGCGCCCGCGCGAACAGGTCGAATTATGCGGGCTTTTGGGATCGGTCATCAAGGGGCTGGAACCGCAGGCCGCCGCCGCCGATGTGACGGTCCGGCTTGTGCGTGACAGCGATACCTTGCAGGTCCCCGGCGATGCCGGGCAGTTGACGCAGGTCTTTGCCAACCTGATCGAGAACGCCATAAAATACGGGGCGTCCGGCAAGGAAATCGTTGTGACGCTGGAGGCGCCGGTCAATCACCTGCGTCTGCGCGGACAGGGTGTCCAGATCAGTGTCGCCGACAAGGGCGACGGGATCGCGTCGCATCATATCGCGCGGCTGACCGAACGATTTTACCGCGTGGATACGCACCGCTCGCGCGAGGTCGGCGGCACGGGGCTTGGCCTTGCCATCGTCAAGCATATCGTCAACCGCCACCGCGGCCGTCTGCTGATCGAAAGCGAACTGGGGCAGGGCACCAAAGTGTCGGTGTTTTTGCCGGTGGAGTCTTTGTCATAAAACATTTACCTGTCTGACACATAGGCAGGGCGTGGCCGTGCTAGGCCGCTGATCTGACCTGACAGGAGACCGCGATGAACGACCATATCTCTTCGGCATATGACCGTGATCTGGAGACGATCACGACATTGATCGTGAAGATGGGCGGGCTTGTCGAAGATGCAATCATGAAAGCCGCGCGGTCGCTGGCCGACCGCGATGTCGAACTCGCAGAAGAAGTCCGCAAGGGCGACAAGGCGATCGACGCGCTGGAAGAACAGATCAACGACGAAGCCGCACGCACCATTGCGTTGCGCGCGCCGGTGTCCAAGGACCTGCGCGCCATCCTGACCGTGCTGCGGTTGGCCGCGTCGCTGGAACGGATCGGCGATTATGCCAAGAACATCGCCAAGCGCACCAGCGTCCTTGTCGAAATGCCGCCGGTCAGCGGGTCCGACGCCGCCTTGCGCCGCATGGCCCGCGAGGTGGAGGCGATGCTGAAAGACACGCTCGACGCTTATGTGCGCGGCGACGCCGAACTGGCCGAGGATGTGCGCCAGCGCGATCAGGAGGTGGACCAGATGTACAACGCGCTGTTCCGCGAATTCCTCACCTTCATGATGGAAGACCCGCGCAACATCACGGCCTGCATGCATCTGCATTTCATGGCCAAGAACATCGAACGGATGGGCGATCTGACAACCAACATGGCCGAACAGGTGATCTATCTGGTTACCGGTGTCATGCCCGAAGAGGCGCGCCCGAAAGGCGACCGGACGTCCTATGTGTCCGATGCCAGGTAGGGTGTGACGCTGGCGCGTTCCACTTGGGATGCAAATGGCGCATAATCAGTATTATGTTAACTAGGAGCGATTGCGCTATTGGCGTCTTATCGCTTAATCATCTGTTTTTTCAAGCAGTTCCATTGCGATATGGCCATCCTCGACTGCCATGATCCGCCATGTCGCCGACGCCGCACCGACAAAGTTGTGTATCGCCTCGATGGTCCCGCGCCCGCGCGTATCCGCTGCGCGGTAGCTGTTCACCACGATCAGACCGGCGGGCTTCAGCTTGGGCGCAAGCTGGTCCAGCAATACCTGCGTCGCGCGGGGCTTGCGGGCACCGTTCACGAAACATACGTCCAACGTCGCATCATCCAGCAACCTGACGATCCATTGCGGCAAGGACCGGAATATCCGCAGTCGTCCGGTCTTTATCGCGACCTGGTGGCGCAGAACCGTCGCAAGATATACTGTGTCGAGCGCTTTGCGGCTGTCGTCGGTTTCAGGCGTGTCGACGACCATTTCCGTCGGGCGGATCCCCCACGGCTCGATCACGAAAAGCGTTTCGATTTCAAGACGTTGCAGCAGGTCATCAAGCACATCCCCGTCAGACGCGCCGACCAGCAGCCATGTTGTGCGGTTCTTGCCGGATATGCCATTCAGAAACCGCTGGCGCGCTTTGGATGACCGGATCGCCCGCGGCGTTCGATCGGGCTGTGGCGCGTCGACCGCAGCGATCACATCATCCGGCAAGGGCGGCAGAGCCGCAAAGGACGGTTTTTCGCTATGATAGGCCGCGACGATCTGCGTTGCGATCTCGCGGTCGCGCACCGTTTCAAGCGCATCCATATTGGCAAACCACGGCAGCCGCCCTGCCCCAAGCCGGACACGCATATCGTCCAGCCGCGCAAGCTGGCAGGCTTGTAGAAATGTCGCCGGATCAAAGTGTTGCCGGTTGATCGTCATCCGCGGATCGCTCAGCGCCTCATCGGCGAGCAGTGTTACCTTGGATGTCGAATAATTTGTATATTGTCTTGTAAAGTCAATGGCTTGTTGCGTCTTGTTCAATACCGTGATCCGCGCGCGGTGGATGGCGACGGCGCCGTCGTGCAATTGCGCCAATGTCGGATCGGCCCGTAGCCTGTCATATTGCGCCTGCCGACGGTCGCGGGTCCCAAGGATGGACAGGTCTTCGGCGACGTTCCAGCAATGCAATTGCCAGTACCTTTGCCCGGTCTCTTCCATCTTGCCGTGAAAGGATGTCGTGTTCACGTCCCCGCGCATCCGTTTGACAAGATAGGATTCGATGCTGCGCACCGCGTAATGGTTCATACGCGCGTTCGCTGTGCCAAAGCCGATGCCAGCATGGTTGAACATCCAGCCCTGAAAATCGAATCCCGGCATCGGCTGGCCGTCGCCATCGGTCCAGCGCACGCGCCCGGCGAACCGTGGCCGCAAGCGTTTGGGACGGTGGGTCGAGATTTCACGGTATTTGCGGTTCATGCGCACCAGCGACTTGATTGCGCGCACCTGCGGCGGCCAGATCTGGCGTTCGGCGGCGGCCATGGTCATCTGATCGGTAATAAAGCGATCTTCGAACCGGACGATCCCGTTGTGACCGAAAAGACGCCAGACGAGCGCGAAGACGTCGGTTCTGGGTGCCGTCGCGATCAGCGCGTCCACTGTCCGGTCGCCGACCTTGATATCGAGAAACTCATCCGCATCGCAGACCAGCACCCATTCGGCCTCGGCGAATTTGGGATGCGCCATCGCGTTCTGATAGGCGCTCGCCTGCGGGCCAAAAGCCCAGGGCCCCGGATTGTCGATATGGGTCACGATCCCAAGCTCTTGCAGGCGCTGCAGGATGAGGTCGGTGCCGTCGGAACAATCGTTGCTGTTGATGATGAAATGGTCGAAGCCAAGCGCAAGATAATGCGCGATCCATTCAAGGATGAACGGACCTTCGTCCTTCATTGTGGATACGATCAGACGCAAAAGACACCTATCACCGGCGGTTTCATGGTGTCAGGATCACGCGGTTTCTTCTGACGGATCAAGTACTTCAATCGCGATCTGTGCGCCGACGACAGCCCGGATGCGCAGATCGCGCGGATGCGCGCCCAGAAATTCGTTGATCGCGCGGATCACGCCGTCACCCCACCAGCCGCGCCGGTGGTAATCGTCAAACGCCATGATGCCACCGCGTTTCATCTTGGGGAAAAGTGCTGCCAGATCGGCGCTAACACCTTCGTAGGAATGGTCGCCATCGACATAGGCAAAGGAAATCGTCTGGTCTGCGAATTGCACCAGCGCGGGCACCGAAAAGTCGCGGATCATCGCCACCTGCCCCGAGGCGATCTGGCCCTCGAATTGCGCGACCACGCCGTCAAAGATCTTGTCCATCTTGGTCTTGCCGGTGCGGCCCACGAAGGCCTCGGAATGACTGTCATCCCCGATATGCGCCCAAGGGTCGATCAGGACCAGTTTTTCCGGGGCGATCAATTCGATGATAGTGGACGAAAATTCGCCTTGCCAGACGCCGATCTCGACCGCGATGCCGCCCTTGGGCAGTTTTTGCAGGAACTTGCGACGGACCGCATCTTTGGACATGCGGCGTGCCTTTTTCGGCGCTGCTTCGGAGGTGCCGCCGGGCAAAACGCCGATCACTTTGTTGGTCATCAAGCTCTCCGATATCGTCCACGTTCCTGTTGTCTTGCAGCCATATCATTTGTTGGTTGTTGAAGGAAAGCCCAGCTGCCATCAGGCTGTATTGTTCTGCGTTTACACGCAGACTGGCCTGTGGCATCGCACCTTCAGTCAGGTTTAATGCGAGCAGGTCATGGTACAACAGGAATATGCAATCGGTGCGTTGTGGATCGAGGGGCCGCTCAGCTATCTTGAACAACTGTGTCTCAAGTCATTTGTGGACAATGGCCACGCCGTCCGGCTGTATCACTACGGCCCGGTCGATAACGTACCCGATGGTGTCGAGCTTGCCGATGCCAACGCAATACTATCAGGAGAGCAATATCTGACCCACGGACCGACCGGGAGCTTTGCGCTGCATTCAGACCTGTTTCGCTACAAGATGCTTGAAAAAACCGACAAAATGATCTGGGCGGACACGGACGCCTATTGCGTCAAGCCTTTCGTGCCGGTCGACGGGCACCTTTATGGCTTCCAGTCGGAACGGAGCATCAATGGAGGTGTGCTGAGCTTTCCAAAGAGCAGCGAGGCGTTTCAGAAGATCCTGGATTTCACGGCGGATGAATATGCCGTTCCGACCTGGTACAAACCGAAATATGTTGACTGGCTTCGGGCCGAAAAAGCGGCTGGCCGACCGGTTCATGCAAGCCAGCAGCCTTGGGGCGTGTGGGGACCTGCGATTGTAACGCATTTCCTTAATGAGACGGGTGAGGCGAAGTATGCGCAACCACAAGAGGTCCTCTATCCGTTCGGGTTTGGCGATCGCCGTCTTATGGTCCGCAGACGATTGCCGAACGTCGGTGATTACATCACTGACAAGACTGTCTCGATCCATTTCTTTGGTCGCCGGATGCGGTCGCTTCTTGCTGCACGGTATGATGGCACGCCGCTGCGGACCAGCGTGATAGGCAGGTTGCTGACGCAGCACGGGATTGACCCATACAAAGCGCCGCTGCCGCGGATCCTTGCGCAGCAGCAGACTGAACGCGACGCGTCCGAGGATGATCAATCCGACGACTGAGGCACATTTGTTACCGGTGATTCTTGTTGGTCCCGCGATTCGCGAATGCGGCGGTCTTTCTTGACGACCGTCACGGGTTCCGACGCAGAAATCTTGCGGTACAGGTCGACATAGGCCTCGTCCTGCATCAGCTCCGCCAGTTTCGCCTTGTGCCAGCGGAACCCCTTGCGGTGCATCCGCGACAGCACGGGGTCGGCCCTGAACACGTCCAGCAGGCCCTGGGTCAAGGCCGCATAGCGGTGAATGGAGGTATCCTCGCAGCCGCCCCGGTTCCAGCGGTCCCAATAGCCTGTATCGAGGACGTGGCTTTGATGGTTCGCGCGCCCCCGATACCGTTTCAGCAGATAGGCCTGCGCGGACCGCACCGCATAATGATTGATCTGCGCGACATCCTGGCCAAAGGGCGGCTGCGCATGATTGCCGGCCTGCAGGTTGGAGTGTTGCAGCCCGCCCGGCAGCGCCCAGTTCAGCGCGGTGGCTTGGTCTTCGCGGACATGCGGATTGTGCATGCCGATCCGGTGATAGACATCCTTGTTGCGAAACAGCGATTTCACGAAACGCCGCCCCGCCCCGCCTTCCTCGAACGGGGGTTCGGCATCGGTGAATTGCTGTGTCACAAGGCTGTCGCGCAGGATCACGCGTTTGTTGAACGAAAAGATCCGCCAGGGCACCATGATCACGTCGACCGCATCGCCGCCGCTGGCCGCGATCAGCGCATCGACGGAATGGTCGCCGCAATGGATGTTGAGGAATTCATCGGCATCGGTGACATAAAGCCAATCCGCATTCTGCACGACGTCCAGCCGCTGGGCGCGCCGGATCGCGCTGCGATGCACACCGCCTGCGCCTTGCTTGTTGGGCCGGAAGGTCAGGTAGCCCAGTTCATCCAGCCGGGTCAGGATCGGGTTGGTGGTATCGGTGCAATCATTGGTCAGCACGACGATATGGTCGAATCCGATGACCAGATGATGCGCCACCCACTCAAGGATATAGGGCGCCTCGTTTTTCATTGTAGTGATGATGACTTTGGAATGCGTCACGATCTGTCGGTCTTTCCTGTCGGGCAGCGGCTGGCCAGCGCGGTCTAGCGCATTGCGGCGCGCCTATCCAGCGCCGCGTCATGTCCGACACGTATGGGTTGCGCGCGGGTCATCATTTCCATTTTGACCAATGCTGCAATGGTGTTACAGAGCCGTCATGAAACACGCCCTCCTGATCCTGAACGGCCCCAACCTGAACCTGCTCGGCACGCGCCAGCCAGAGGTTTACGGCCCCGTGACCTTGCAAGATATTGAAAACATGTGTGCCGCCAAAGCGGAAACGCTGGGTGTCACGATGGATTTCGTCCAGTCGAACCATGAAGGCGTGCTGATCGACAAATTGCATGCCGCGCGCGGGGTGCATGATGGAATCATCCTGAACGCGGGGGCCTATACCCATACATCGGTGGCGCTGATGGATGCGGTATCGTCGATCATGGTGCCGGTCGTGGAACTGCACCTGTCGAACATCCACGCCCGAGAGGCGTTTCGCCACACGTCCTATATCGCGCCGGTGGCGATCGGGCAGATCTGCGGTTTCGGCGCGGCGGGCTATCCCCTCGCGATGGAGGCGCTCGTCGGCTATCTCGGGACGCGTGAATGAAAGAGATACTGGCGCAACTGGACCGGCTGACGAACGCCGGCTCGGTCGAAGAATTGTGGGACATGCATGTCCGGCAAATGGCGACTTACGGTTTCGACCGGCTCATGTATGGCTTTACCCGCTACCGGACGACGCATTCGCTGGGCGATCCGCAGGATTGGGTGCTTTTGTCCACGCAGACGCCTGAATACATGAAGGTCTTTTTCGACGAAGGGCTGTATTATCACGCGCCGATGATCAAATGGGCGATGGCCAATGACGGGGCCTGCAGCTGGCGCTGGATGATGGAGATGCAGCGCATCGACAACCTGACGGCCAGTGAACGGCGGGTGATGGAATTCAACCGCGCCATGCAGGTGACTGCAGGCTATACGATCAGTTTCCGGTCGATCTCGGAGCGGACCAAGGGTGCCATTGCACTGACTGCGGCACCCGGCATGACACAGGACCAGGTCGAACAGGTCTGGGCGCAGCATGGCGACGCCATCATCGTGATGAACAACGTCATGCACCTGAAACTGCTGACGCTGCCGCATTCCGGCGAACGCCAGCTGACACGGCGGCAGCGCGAGGTACTGCAATGGGTCGGTGACGGCAAGACGACGCAGGATATCGCAGTTCTGCTCGGTCTGACGCCCGCCACGGTCGAAAAGCACCTGCGCCTTGCGCGGGAAGCGCTGGACGCCGCCACGACGGCGCAAGCCGTGCTGAAAGCCTCCTTCTATAACCAGATGTTTCTTGTCGAGGTCTGAAGCCGACGGCGTGAAGATCTGAAAAGGTCAGGTATACCTGACTTCACTGATGTGCATTTCACAGCTAGGCGTAATATTGCCCCAAGGGAAACGCAACCTTTGGGCTTGTGACAGGGTCCTGCATTTTCAGGGCGATGCTGTCCGGCCGGGTCACCCGGCCATCCCTGGTGTGGCGGATTTGGCCGCCACTACCGGAATAACGGTCAGAACTGGTTTCTTGTCCCGAGAATTGGACCGGTTCGGATCGTAGCGGCATCGCCTTGTCTTCCTGAGGCGGTGCCGTGCCTTTTACTGTCACAAACGCGAACGGCCCGCACTGAGGCGGGCCGTTGCCGTTCAATGTCAGCCGCTTAGCCTTTGAGCTTGGCGACTTCTGCGGCGAAATCCTCTTTCTCGACTTCGATGCCTTCGCCGACTTCGAGGCGGACATAGCCGGTGATCTCGACGCCAGCCTCGGTGGCGGCGGCAGCGACGGTCAGGTCGGGGTTCACCACGAACTGCTGGTTCAGCAAGGTGACTTCGGCCATGTATTTCTGCATACGGCCGACGATCATCTTTTCGATCACCGCATCAGGCTTGCCGGATTCGCGGGCGATGTCGATCTGGACCTGCTTTTCCTTCTCGACCATTGCCGGGTCAAGATCGGCCTCGGACAGGGCCGACGGGTTGGCGGCGGCGATATGCATCGCGACCTGACGGCCGAACGCCTCGTTGTCGCCGGTCATCGCGACCAGAACACCGATATTGCCCATGCCTGGGGCGGCAGCGTTGTGGACATAGGTCACGACCTGACCGCCCGTCAGCGTCGCCATGCGGCGCACAGACATGTTTTCACCGATCACGGCGACGGCGTCGGTCACGGCCTGTTCGACGGTCTTGCCGCCCATATCGGCGGCTTTCAAGGCGTCCACGTCACTGACGGTCAGCGCAACGGCGGCGATGCCGGAAACCATCTTCTGGAAATCGCTGTTCTTGGCGACGAAATCGGTTTCAGAATTCACTTCGACGGCGATGCCCTTGCCACCGGACACGGCCACGGCGACCAGACCTTCGGCGGCGGTGCGACCGGCCTTCTTGGCGGCTTTCGCAAGGCCCTTGGTGCGCAGCCAGTCAACGGCGGCTTCCATGTTGCCATCGGTTTCGGTCAGCGCCTTCTTGGCGTCCATCATGCCTGCGCCAGTGCTGTCGCGCAGGTCTTTCACCATTGCAGCGGTGATTGCCATGTAACTTCTCCTTGAAAGGGAATGGGTCGGGAGGGGCATAGTGCCCCTGCCCTAAACTTTTGTGACGCGATCAGGCGCTGGTGGATTCCGAAGCGGTCGCGGCTTCCTGGGCCAGCGTTTCTTCGGCGTAATCGTCCATCGCACCCATATCGACGCCAGCGGCACCCAGCTGCGCCGTCATGCCGTCAAGCGCCGCGCGGGCGGCCAGATCGGTGTAAAGTGCTATGGCGCGCGCCGCGTCATCGTTGCCGGGGATGACATAGTCGATGCCGGCGGGCGAACAATTGGTGTCGACCACGGCCACGACGGGAATGCCCAGCTTGTTGGCTTCGGCGATGGCGAGGTCTTCCTTGTTGACGTCGATGACGAACAACAGGTCAGGCACGCCGCCCATTTCGCGGATACCGCCAAGCGATGCCTGCAATTTGCCCTGCTCGCGTTCCATGCCAAGACGTTCTTTCTTCGTCAGGCCTGCAAAGCCGTTGGCCGATGCTTCGTCAATGGCCTTGAGACGGCTGATCGACTGCGACACGGTCTGCCAGTTGGTCAGCGTGCCACCGAGCCAGCGGTGGTTCATGTAGAACTGTGCGGATTTTTCCGCCGCTTCCATGATCGGGGTCTGCGCCTGACGCTTGGTGCCGACGAACAGCACGCGGCCGCCCTTGGCGACGGTGTCACGGATGACCTGCAGCGCGCGGTCCAGCAGAGGAACGGTCTGCGTCAGGTCCATGATGTGGATGCCGTTGCGCGATCCGTAGATGTATTGACCCATCTTGGGGTTCCAGCGCGCGGTCTGGTGGCCAAAGTGAACGCCAGCTTCCAAAAGCTGACGCATGTTGAACTCTGGAAGAGCCATGGTCGTTTCCTTTTCCGGTTTAGCCTCAGCGGGGGATCAGGCGTTCGCCCAACCGGTGGATGGCTTGGGATTTCTCCCCAAGACACCCGCCCCCGCTTGCGGGATGAAGTGCACGTCCCTTACCCGCCCTTTTCGGCCTGTGCAAGCGCATTCAGCGCCCTTGCGCAGCGCGGGACTTCGCGGCAGAACCGCGCCATGACGCAGCAACCTGACATTCTTTGTATCGGATCGGTCCTGTGGGACGTGATCGGGCGTGCGCCCAGCCATATGCGCGTGGGGTCTGACGTGCCGGGCCGGATCACCCGCCTGCCCGGCGGTGTCGCCATGAATATCGCGATGACCTTGCGCCGCTTCGGGATGGTGCCTGCCCTGCTGACCAATGTGGGCCGCGATGCCGAAGGTGACGCGCTGATTGCTGCGGCGACCGGCATGGGGCTGGTCTGTGACCATGTCTACCGGTCCGAGGACCTGCCCACCGATGTCTATATGGCCATCGAAGGCGCCAATGGATTGATCGCCGCCATCGCCGATGCCCATTCGCTGGAGGCTGCGGGCGAGAAGATCCTGCGCCCGTTGGCCAGCGGCGATCTGGGGTCGGTGGATGCACCGTGGTCGGGGCCTGTGGCGCTGGACGGGAACCTGACGGTGGAATTGTTGCGCGAGATCGCCACCTCGCCCTTGTTCCGCAACGCCGATCTGCGCGTGGCCCCCGCCTCGCCGGGCAAGGCGGAACGGCTGCTGGCGCTGCTGGGCCATCCGTCCGCCACGCTTTACGTCAACCTCGAAGAGGCTGGACTGTTGTGCCAGACCGAATTCGCGTCGTCGGCGGATGCGGCGGCGGGGCTGATCGCGCGCGGCGCGCGGCGCGTGCTGGTCACGGATGGCGGCAAATCCGCGTCCGAGGCGACAGGCTCCGACATCATCACCCGCGTGCCGCCCGCCGTCATGGTCACGCGCGTGACCGGCGCGGGCGATACGTTCATGGCCGCGCATATCGCATCCGAAACGCAGGGCATGGCGCGCGAGGACGCCCTTGCCCGCGCCTGTCAGGCCGCCGCCACCTATGTTTCAGGAGAGATTCCATGACCATCCCCCTTACCTATTCCGCCAAGGTGGCCGAGGCGCTGGCCAAGGGCCATGCCGTGGTCGCGCTGGAAAGTACGATCATCACGCATGGGATGCCCTTTCCGCAGAACGTGGAAACCGCGCGGCTGGTCGAACAGGATGTGCGTAACGCAGGTGCCGTGCCTGCAACCATCGCCGTGATGGGTGGGCGGCTTCATATCGGGCTGGAGGCCGCCGCACTCGACGCGCTTGGTCAGGCGCAGAATGTCGCCAAACTGTCGCGCGCCGATCTGGCCGCCTGTATCGCCACGGGCGGCACGGGGGCCACGACGGTCGCTGCAACCATGATCGCAGCACATCTGGCGGGCATCCATGTTTTCGCCACGGGCGGCATCGGCGGCGTGCATCGCGGCGCGGAAACCAGTTTCGACATTTCCGCCGATCTGCAGGAACTGGCGCTGACGCCGGTGACGGTGGTAGCAGCAGGTGCAAAGGCGATCCTCGATCTGCCCAAGACGTTCGAAGTCCTTGAAACGCTCGGCGTGCCGGTCATTGTCTACGGGCAAGACAGCATCCCCGCGTTCTGGTCGGCCACATCGGACATGGTCGCCCCTTTGCGGATGAACGATCCCGCCAGCATCGCCGCAAGCCACAAGATGCGCGGTGCGATGGGGCTTGCGGGTGGCCAACTGGTCACGAACCCGATCCCTTTGGGCGACGAAATTCCCGCCACCACCCTTGCCCCGATCATTGCCAAGGCGCTGGCTGAGGCCGAGGCGCACAAGATCAGCGCCAAGGCGGTCACACCCTTTCTGCTCGACCGGATTTTCGCGCTGACCGACGGCCGGTCGCTGACCGCCAATATCGCGTTGGTGCGCAACAATGCGCGGCTGGCAGCCGAAATCGCGCGGGCGATGCTGAAATAAACTCTGGGCGGGCGGTACAGTGGCTTGCCGCTGCGCGTCGCTGTCCTTAGGTATGGGGCGTAGTTTTCCCCGGATGCCCCGATGCCTGACCCGCTGTCCATCGACCCCAAACGCCGTAGTTCTCGCGGGATCATCGCGCGTCTGCGCGGTAACTTCCTCGCCGGTCTGGTCATCATTGCGCCGATCGGTCTGACGCTCTGGCTGATCTGGACCGTCGTGGGCTGGGTCGATAGCTGGGTCTGGCCCTTCGTGCCGAATTATTACCACCCCGAGCCACTGATCAATCGCCTGCTGGGGCGCACGCCGGGCAATGAAATCACGGTCAATGTGCGTGGCGTCGGCGTCGTGATCTTCCTGATCTTTACCATTATCGTCGGCTGGCTGGGCAAGGGGCTGATCGGGCGGTCGTTCCTTGGGATCAGCGAAAGGTTCGTCGACCGGATGCCGGTCGTGCGGTCTGTCTACAATGCCGCCAAACAAATCGCAGAAACGGTGTTTTCCCAGCGCGAGACGTCGTTCGACAAGGCGTGTCTGGTGGAATATCCGCGCAACGGCATCTGGGCCATTGCCTTTGTGTCGACCGATGCGAAGGGCGAAATCAACGCCAAGCTGGTCGATGGCGAGGTGATCGTTACCGTCTTCCTGCCGACCACGCCGAACCCGACATCGGGCTTTCTTTTGTTCCTGCCGCGGCGCGACATCATCGAGCTTGACATGAGCGTCGAAGACGCCGCGAAACTCGTGATTTCGGCAGGGCTTGTCTATCCCAACAACAAAGCCGTGGCCGAACTGCCCGAAGCTGCGGAATGACGCGTTGCTGACCGCGGGTGTCACCGGCTTTGCAACAGGCTTTGCGTTGATCCTTGCGATCGGGGCACAGAATGCCTTTGTGCTGCGTCAAGGGCTGGCGCGGCAGCATGTGTTCTGGCTTTGCCTGCTGTGTGCGACGTCGGATGCGGTGCTGATCACGGCCGGCGTGCTGGGGTTCAGCTATCTTGTCACGCTTTATCCTGCCTTTCCGCAGATCATGGCCCTGGGCGGCGCGGCCTTTCTGTTCATCTACGGCGCCCTGCGGTTTCTGGCCGCCTACAAGGGCGATTACGCGATGCAGATCGCGGGCACTTCGGGCAGCCTGTGGCGCGTGCTGGCGACGGGGGCGGCGTTCACCTGGCTGAACCCGCATGTCTATCTGGACACGCTGGGGCTGGTCGGCGCGGTCTCGACCCAGTTTACCGACGGCGCGTTGAAGACGGCCTTTGGCGTTGGGGCTGTGTTGGCGTCTTATACATTCTTTTTCAGCCTGGGCTATGGCGCGCGGCTGCTGGCGCCCGTCATGCAATCGGCGCGGGCGTGGCGACGGCTTGACGTGTTGATCGGGCTGGTGATGTGGGCGCTGGCGATCAAACTGGTCAGTTGAACATCGTTTCCAGATCGACTGTGCTCTTGACGTTCAGATCGGATTTGTGGGCCTTGAGGAATGCATCCGCCGCCGCCTGCCCCGCCTCTTTCAGCCGCGCAATGACGATGGCCTGGGGGATCGTCTTGGTCGCGACGTTCAATTCGTTCATCAACACATCATCGGCGATCATGTGAACGATCACGTTCTTCATCGTCCCTTCGGGCATCGTGCCGCCCGCGATCAGCCGTTTGACAAAGGCGATGGCGCGCAATTCGCGCAGCAAGGACGAATTGAAGCTGATCTCGTTGATCCGGTTCTGAATCGCCTGCACATCTGTCGGCAATTCCTCGCGGCGCAGCGGGTTGATGTTCACAACCAGAATATCGTCCGGCAAGTCTTTGGCGAACAAAGGATAAAGTGCTGGGTTCCCGCTATAGCGACCATCCCAATAGGCCTCTGACTTGCCGGTGCGGGGGTCGGTGAATTCCACCGCCTGAAACAATGTCGGCAGGCAGGCCGACGCCATGATCGCATTGGACGAAATCTCGTCGCCGGTGAACACGCGGATCTTGCCGCTGCGCACATTGGTCGCGCAGATATGCAGCGCCGGCCCCCCGCTGGCGCAGACCGCGTCATATTCGAACTGCGCGACGATATCTTCCAGCGGGTTGCGGAACATCGGCCCATAGACATAAGGCGACATCATCCGCGTCGTCATGTCCATCATCGCATAGCCGGGTGAATATTTCATTGCCTTGGCCAGGACTCCCGCCGATGGGGTCAGCGACGACACCCAATCCGACAGCCAGTCATGGGTCACGCCCGCGACCTGCCCCCAGAGCCAGTCAAGGTTTTCGCGCGCCCCTGTGCGCCCGTCGCGCACCCAGCCCGATTTCAGCGCCGCCGCATTCAGCGCCCCCGCCGAAGTGGCCGAAATCGCGGCGATTTCGATATCCTCGTCCTGCAACAGGCGGTCTAGAACACCCCAGGTGAACGCGCCATGCGCGCCGCCACCCTGCAAAGCAAGGTTGATCCGCTTCATTGCGCGGTCCAGCCGCCATCGACGCTGATCGTCGTGCCGGTGATCTGCGCGGCCGCATCCGAACACAGGAACACGGCCGTGCCGCCCAATTCCTCGACCGTGGCGAACGCCTTTGACGGCTGGCGGGCGAGCATGACCTTCTCGATCACTTCTTCGCGCGACATGCCGTATTCCTTCATCGTGTCGGGAATCTGCGCCTCGACTAGCGGGGTCAGCACATAGCCCGGACAGATCGCGTTGCAGGTGATCGGATCGCGCGCGGTTTCCAGCCCTACGGTCTTGGTCAGCCCGACGATCCCGTGCTTGGCGGCAACATAGGCGGATTTATAGGGCGAGGCTGTCAGACCATGCGCCGAGGCCACGTTGATGATCCGCCCCCAGCCGCGTTCGCGCATGCCCGTGACAGCGGCGGCCGTGGTGTGGAACGCCGAGGACAGGTTGATCGCGAGGATCGCATCCCATTTCTTGGGGTCGAAATCCTGGATCGGGGACACATGCTGGATGCCCGCATTGTTCACCAGGATATCACAGCCGCCCGCGGCCACGATCAGGCGGCGGCACTCTTCGCCCTTGGACATGTCGGCCTGGATATACCGCGCCTCGACCCCTGTCACAGCCGCGATTTCGGCGGCGCGGGCGTGGTCATCCTCGGTGTCGCTGAAGGAATTGAGAACGACATTCGCCCCCGCCTTGGCGAGTTCGCGCGCGATGCCAAGCCCGATCCCCGATGTGGACCCCGTGATGACGGCGGTTTTTCCTTGCAGGCTCATGTGGTGGTCTCCGGAAGTTGCGGTTGCGACTCACCTTACATGCTGCACCTGCAAAGGTCACCAGCGGTGCTGCGAAGCCAATAAAAAAACGCCCGCACAAGGCGGGCGTGAAGTTATTGAGGCAGGTTTCATACAGGCAAGAAACCTATCGAGCAGTGACGCCGTTATAAGCAATTCCCTGCCCGGCTCCAAGCTAAAAGTTTGAAAATGCTCAAAACCATCTTTACGGTGAGGGCAGGCAAATCACTGACGCATAGGGAACATCACGAAAATGGCATTTCATTTCGGCCGCCTCATCGTGGCATGTCGCACGGCCATCGCGATCATCGCGATCGGCAGCATGGCTTTTGCCGAACCCCAGCATGGCATAGCTATGTATGGCGACCCCGCTCTTCCACCCGATTTTGTGTCCCTGCCCTACGCAAACCCCGATGCGCCCAAAGGCGGCCGGATCGTCACATCAGAGGTCGGCGGCTTTGACAGTCTCAATCCGTTCATCCGCAAAGGCACAGTGTCATGGCAGCTGCGCTATTTCGTCGGCGAAAGCCTGATGGCGCGGTCGCTGGACGAACCTTTCACCCTTTACGGGTTGCTGGCCGAATCGGTCGAAACCGGACCAGACCGCGAATGGGTCGAATTCACCCTGCGGCCCGAGGCGCGCTTTTCCGACGGCAGCCCCGTCACGGTCGCGGATGTGATCTGGTCGTTCGAGACTTTGGGCACCATCGGCCACCCCCGCTATCTGGGGTTCTGGACCCGCGTGGCCAGCATCGAACAGACCGGCGAGCGGTCGGTCCGCCTGACCTTCAACGTGGCCGACCGTGAACTGGCGCTGTTGGCGGGCTTGCGCCCGATCCTGAAAAAGGCGCAATGGGAAGGTGTGGATTTCGCCGAAAGCACGCTTGACGTCGTGCCCATCACGTCCGCGCCTTATGTGATCGACGATTTCGAGGCCGGGCGCTTTATCTCACTGCGGCGCAACCCCGACTATTGGGGCGTCAATGTGCCGTTCCAGCGCGGCCAGCACAATTTCGACGAGGTGCGGATCGAATTTTTCGGTGACGAAACCGCCGCTTTCGAGGCCTTCAAGACGCTCGAAGTGACAACCAACCGCGAATTCAATGTGGCGCGCTGGGAAGGACAGTATGATTTCCCCGCGGTTCGGAATGGCGATATCACCTTGTCGGTGCTGGGCCATGAACGCCCCTCCGGCATGACCGGTTTCGTGATGAACACGCGGCGCGCGCAATTCGCGGACTGGCGGGTGCGGGATGCGCTGATCCATGCGTTCAATTTCGAATTCATCAACGACGCGATGACCGGCGGCGCGCAGCCGCGGATCACTTCCTATTGGTCGAACTCGCCGCTGGGGATGGACCACGGCCCTGCGACGGCGCGTGTTGCGGAATTTCTGGAACCCTTCGCCGCGGACCTGATCCCCGGCACGATCGAAGGCTACAGCCTGCCCGTCGGTGACGGCACCGAACGCAACCGTGCCGGCACCGCTGCCGCCCTTGATCTGATGTCCGAGGCCGGCTGGAATGTGCAGGACGGCGTGTTGCGCAATGACGCCGGCGAGGCCTTCACCTTCGAGATCCTGCTTGAACAGGGAAGTTCCGAAAATCAGGCGATCATCGACATCTATGCGCAGGCGCTCGGCCGGATCGGGATCACACCCAGCGTGGCACTGGCCGATGGGGCGCAATACAAGGAACGCACCGACGCCTATGATTTCGATATGACCTATTACCGGGTCGGCCTGTCGTTGTCGCCCGGTAACGAGCAGTTCAACTATTTCGGCGCAGCCTCTGCCGACCAGCCCGGCGGGCGCAATGTGATGGGTGTGCAATCGCCTGCCGTGGACGCGATGATCGACAGGCTGCTGACATCCGAAAGCCAGCAAGATTTCATCGCCGCCGTGCAGGCGCTCGACCGGATTCTGACGGCGGGGCGCTATGTGATCCCGATCTACCAATGGAACATCAGCCGCATCGCCCATGCCAGTGATCTGCGCTTCCCCGAACAATTGCCGATCTTCGGCGATTGGCCCGGCTGGCAGCCTGACGTCTGGTGGTACGAGGAATAACGCAGAAAGGCCCGGATCACCCCGGGCCTTTTCAACTTCTTATTTCTCCAAATACTCCCCGCGCGGAGCGCTTGAAAGTTCAGGAAAGCGACGTCACCCACAGGATCGTCGCATCCTCCGGGCTGATCGACACGACATTGTGGCCCATCGCGGCGTCGTAATAGGCGCTGTCCCCACGTTTGAGCGCGATGGGTTCGTAAAACTCGGTGTAAAGCCGCACCTGCCCCGTCAGCACATACAGAAATTCCTCGCCGTCATGGCGCACCCAGCCGTCGAATTCCTCCATGCTGCGGGCCCGGACGCGGGCGCGGTAGGGCAGCATCTTTTTTGAAGTCAGCGAGTCGGCCAGCAGCGCGTGTTCATATGTCGTCGTGATCTGTACGGCCTCGTCCCCGCCGCGCGTCACGGCCATACGGCCGTTGACCTGCCCTTTGGATGGCGGCGTGAACAGTTGCGGCACCGAGATGTCCAACCCCACGGCCAGCTTTTTCAGCGCGTCATAGGTGGGTGACATCTGCCCGTTCTCGATCTTGGACAGGGTGGACCGCGCCAGCCCCGCCTGCCGCGCCGCCTGTTCCAGCGTCCAGTCACGGGCCTTGCGCAATTCGCGCACCCGCGCGCCGAGATCCAGCGGCTGCGCCACGCTGGCGGAGCCGTTTTCATGCGCGATGCGGATCAGGTTTTTCGGGTCGATATCGGACATGGCATTTCTTTAAGCAGGCCCGCGTGATCTTGCAACTGACAGAGGGTGCCGATACCCCTGTGGCATCTTCTCATCCGACAGCCATCACGGGGGGCCAGCATGGTCAAACTCGACATCATTTCCGATCCGATCTGCCCGTGGTGCTATATCGGCAAGGCCAATCTGGACAAGGCGCTGGCGCAGTTTCCCGACCATCCGTTCACGATGGAATGGCATCCGTTCCAGTTGAATCCAGACATGCCCGCAGGCGGGATGGACCGCAAAGCCTATCTGGAAACGAAATTCGGCGGCAAGACAGGGGCGGCCAAAGCCTATGCTCCCGTGGTCGAAAACGCCAAAAAGGCGGGATTGACCATCAATTTCGAGGCGATGCAGGTCACACCCAGCACCATCGACGCGCACCGCCTGATCCATTGGGCGGGGATCGAGGCGCGGCAGACGCTTGTCGTCGACCTTCTGTTCAAGGCCTATTTCGTCGAAGGCCGCGACATCGGCAGCCACGAGGTGCTGGCCGATATCGCCGATACGGCGGAAATGGATGCGGCCCTCGTGACACGGCTGCTGGCCTCTGACGCCGATACCGCGGACATCCGCGCCCGCGACCAGCACAGCCGCGAAATGGGGATATCGGCGGTGCCGACCTTCATCGTGGCCAATCAGCACGCGGTGCCGGGTGCGCAGCCGACCGATCTCTGGGTCAAGGTCATCACCGACATCATGGCCCAGATCGGAGATGAAGTATGATCGCTCCCACGAAGAAACTGGGCCAGACCGAATTCATCGCCTTGATGGCGATGCTGGTCGCCACGGTCGCCTTTTCCATCGACGCGATGCTGCCCGCCCTGCCCGAGATCGGGGCGAGCCTCAGCCCCGCGAACCTGAACCATGCGCAGTTGATCATCACGAGCTTCGTGCTGGGTATGGGTGTCGGCACGCTGTTCACCGGCCCGCTGTCGGATGCCTACGGGCGCAAGCCCGTGATGCTGGGCGGTGCCATCGTCTATGTGATCGCCTGCGGTCTTGCCTGGTCGGCACAATCGCTGGAAATGATGCTGATCGCCCGCGTCCTGATGGGGCTGGGGGCCGCCGGTCCGCGTGTCGTGGCGATGGCTTTGGTGCGCGACCTTTATGCCGGGCGCGACATGGCGCGGATCATGTCCTTCGTCATGGCCGTCTTCGCGCTGGTGCCCGCGCTTGCGCCAACGATGGGGCATTTCATCATCGCAGGTTTCGGCTGGCGCGCGATCTTCGCCGCCTTCATGCTCTTTTCGACGGTGACCGTGATCTGGCTGTTCCTGCGCCAGCCCGAAACGCTGATGCCGGAAAGGCGTCGTCCGCTCAGCCTGCGTGCGCTTTACGATGCGACGGGACAGATGTTCGCGCATCGCACCGCGCGGCTGTCGATCGTGATCCAGACGCTGACCTTCGGGATGCTGTTCGTCGTGCTGTCCTCGACCCAGCAGGTGTTCGATGTGACCTTCGGGCAAGGGGAATATTTCCACTTTTGGTTCGGCGGGATCGCCATCATCGCCGCCAGCGCCAGCCTGCTGAACGCCCGGCTGGTGATGCGGCTCGGGATGCGGGCGATCATCAAGACGGTACTGACGATCCAGATCGGCGTTACCCTCGCGATGATCGGGATCACAGCGGCGAACGGCCCCTATTGGCTGGCCTTCGGCACTTATGTGGTCTGGGTCACGGGCAATTTCTTTCAGGCCGGGCTGACCATCGGCAATCTCAATGCCCTCGCGATGGAGGAAATGGGCCATATCGCGGGTCTTGCCGCCTCGATCATCGCCGCGGTGTCCACTGTGGGGGCCGTGATCATTGCGGCCCCGATTGCATTGATGTTCGACGGCACGCCGATGCCGATGGCGATTGGTGCGCTGGTCGCGGCCAGCATCGCGCTCTGGCTGACGACCAAGATCAAGCGGCCGGGCGAGGCTTAACAGCATCTTCCGAGCACGTCATTTCGCGCATCGCGCAATTTGACGCGATCCCCGTCGGAGACCGCAAAAAGCAGGGTTCTACCCTGCTTTTTTCGTCTCTTCTGCCAGTTTCCCCGCCAGATCCCGGGCGATGTTGAAGGCACCCTGGATCTTGTCGCGTTCCTTGTCCCAGTCCCGCAGCACGACGATCTTGTTGTCCTTGACCTTCGCTTGCCCGCGCTGGTCGTTGATGAAATCCACCAGCCCCGCAGGGGACGCGAATTTGTCGTTGTGGAACCGGATCGTGGCCCCTTTTGGCCCTGCGTCCAGCTGGCTGATGCCCGCCTTCTTGCACATCGCCTTGATCCGCACGACCAGCAGCAGCGTGTTCACCTCGCGCGGCAGCGGACCAAAACGGTCGATCATTTCGGCGGCGAAACCTTCCAGCTCCACCTTGGTCGTCAGGTTCGACAGGCGGCGGTAAAGGCCCAGACGCACGTCCAGATCGGGAACGTACTCCTCGGGGATCAGCACCGGCACGCCCAGATTGATCTGCGGCGCCCATTGGCCGTCGTCGATGATGCCTTCGGCCGCCCCCGACCGGATCGCGGTGATCTGGTCCTCCAGCATCTGCTGGTACAGCTCATAGCCCACTTCGCGCATCTGGCCGGATTGCTCTTCGCCCAGCAAATTGCCCGCTCCACGGATGTCGAGGTCCTGAGATGCCAGCGTGAACCCCGCCCCAAGCGAATCGATCGACCCCAGTACGCGCAGACGTTTCTGCGCGGTATCGGTCAGCTTCTGGCGCGGTTTGGTGGTCAGATAAGCATAGGCGCGGG
This sequence comes from Yoonia vestfoldensis DSM 16212, assembly GCF_000382265.1. Lineage (GTDB taxonomy): Bacteria > Pseudomonadota > Alphaproteobacteria > Rhodobacterales > Rhodobacteraceae > Yoonia > Yoonia vestfoldensis. The sequence goes on along the minus strand of NZ_KB907974.1, from coordinate 56,516 downwards.
TCTTGGACCGGCCCACCCTGCCCCGGATCTGATAGAGTTGCGACAGCCCGAACATATCCGCGCGCCAAACGATCATCGTGTTGGCTGTCGGAATATCGAGGCCCGATTCCACGATGGTCGTCGCCAGCAGCACGTCGTATTTGCCGTCGTAAAAGGCGTTCATCCGGTCGTCGAGTTCACCCGCCGCCATCTGGCCCGTGGCGCTGATGAACGTCACTTCCGGCACTTCATGGCGCAGGAAGGCTTCCATTTCATCCATGTCGGTGATGCGCGGGACCACGATGAAGCTCTGCCCGCCGCGATAATGTTCGCGCAGCAATGCCTCGCGCACGGTGATCGTGTCGAATTCGCTGACATAGGTGCGGATCGCCAGACGGTCGATTGGTGGCGTGCCGATGACGGACAGGTCACGCACGCCCGACAGCGACAGTTGCAGCGTGCGCGGGATCGGCGTGGCGGTCAGGGTCAGCACATGCACATCGGTGCGCAATTGCTTGAGCCGTTCTTTGTGCTGGACGCCGAATTTCTGTTCCTCGTCGATGATCAACAGGCCAAGGTTCTTGAAATTCACGCCCTTGGCCAGCAACGCATGGGTGCCGACGACGATGTCAACGCTGCCCTTGTTGATGCCGTCACGGGTCAGTGCTGCGTCCTTGGTCGACACGAACCGCGACAAAGGCCGCACATTGACGGGAAAGCCACGGAACCGTTCGGCAAAGCTTTGATAATGCTGCCGTGCGAGCAAGGTTGTCGGCGCGATGATCGCCACCTGTACACCCGCCATCGCCGCGACAAAGGCCGCGCGGATCGCGACCTCGGTCTTGCCGAAACCCACATCGCCGCAGATCAGCCTGTCCATCGGTTGGCCTGATGCCAGATCGGTCAGCACATCGTCGATGGCGGACAATTGGTCGTCGGTTTCGGCATAGGGAAAGCGCGCAAGGAATTGATCCCAAAGCCCCGATTCCGGTTCCAGCACCGGCGCCTTGCGCAAGGCGCGTTCGGCAGCCACACGGATCAGCCGTTCGGCGATCTGGCGGATGCGTTCCTTGAGCTTGGCTTTTTTCGCCTGCCACGCCCCGCCGCCGAGTTTGTCGAGCAATCCGGCCTCGTGCCCGTATTTGGACAGAAGCTCGATATTCTCGACCGGCAGGTAAAGCTTTGTTTCTTCTGCATATTCGATCAGCAGGCATTCATGCGCCGCACCAAGGGCGGTGACGACCTCCATGCCCATGAACCGCCCGACGCCGTGATCGACATGGACGACCAGATCGCCCGACGACAGGCTGTTGGCCTCGGACAAAAAGTTTTCGGCGCGGCGTTTGCGTTTGGTCTGCCGGATCAGCCGGTCGCCCAGCACGTCCTGTTCGGAAATCACCGTCAGGCCGGGGGATTCAAACCCCTGATCCAACGGCCAGACCGCGAGATACACACCCGTTTTGCCGACGCGGGAGAAATCGGTGATGGCAATCGTCTCGCCCACACCTTCATCCTCGATAAAGCCTTCCAGCCGTTCGCGTGCCCCTTCGGAATAAGAGGCGACGATGACGGGGCCGCCCGCAGCCCGCGCCTTGATATGCGCGGCCAAGGCCCCGAAAAGGCTCAGGTTTTCCTGTTGCCGTTCAGGCGCGAAACTGCGCCCCATCCGCCCGCCTGCGTCGATCACACCGGGGCCGGTCGCCTGTTTGTGGGGCGAGAATTGCAGCACGCGCCGGTCGGCCACCGCCCGCGCCCATGCAGCATCGTCGAGGTACAAGAGCTGCGGCGGGGCCGGTTTATAGACCGAATCCATCCGCCCCTTTTGCGTCAGCGCATGCATCCGCGTGCCGTATTGGTCGGCGATGCTGTCCCACCGCGCCACACGCTGCGGGCCGATCTGGTCGTCGAGCGTGATGGTGGCCTTGGGCAGATAGTCGAACAGGGTTTCCAGATCGTCCTGAAAGAACCCCAGCCAATGTTCCACGCCCGCATGTTTGCGCCCTGCGCTGACGGCCTCGTAAAGCGGGTCATCGGTGCCTGCCGCGCCAAATTCGATGCGGTAATTCTGGCGGAACCGCGTAATTGCAGCTTCGTCGAGGATCACCTCGGACACGGGTGCCAGTTCCACCTCGGTCAGTTTTTCGACGGTGCGTTGCGTGGCCGGATCGAACCGGCGCGCCGCATCCAGCACGTCGCCGAAAAGATCAAGCCGCACAGGGCCGGACTGGCCCGGTGGAAAGATGTCGATGATCCCGCCGCGCACGGCGTAATCGCCCGGCTCCATCACATTGGGGCTTTGCGTGAACCCCATTCCCACCAGAAAGGCGCGCAGCGCACCTTCATCCAGCCGCTTGCCAACGGTCGCGGTAAACGCCGCCTCGCGCAATGTGGCGCGCGCAGGCACGCGCTGGGTCGCCGCCGATAGCGTCGTCAGCAGGATGAACCGGCCCGGCATGCCGTGCACCAGCGCTGCCAGCGTCGCCATCCGCGCGGCCGAAATGTCGGTATTTGGCGACACGCGGTCATAGGGCAGACAATCCCACGCGGGAAAGACGAAAACCGGCACGGCGGGCGCAAAGAAGGCAAGGGCTGATTGCAGCGCCGCCAGCCTTTTGTCGTCGCGCGCGACATGCAACACCGGCTGGCCCTTGGCGAGTTCGGCAAGGATCAGTTTTGCGTCGAAGCCTTCGGGCGCGCCAGCGACGGTGATATGGGTGCGATCAGACATTGCGCCGAGATATCCTGCGCCGGGGCCATGTCAACCGCTCAAAACAGGAAGCGCTGGCTCAACGTGATGTACATCCCCAGCAGCGCCGTGCAGAAAATGGCGATCATCGCAATCACCTGGATCCAGAACCGCAGGCGGAACAGCGCCTTGACCAGATCTGCGCCGGTCGGTTGATCGACTGCGAAACGCTGGCAGGTGCGCAGCGTCAGCAGAAAAACAAAAACCAGCGGAAAGGCCAGACAGAACAGCCCCTGCGCCAGTTGCAGCCCATAGACGAACCCCAGCATCCCCGCTGCGGCAAGAAAAAACGCACATAGCCCCGCAAGAACGACCGCGGGCGTGCCCGTGATCGTCAGCAGCCTGCGGACATTGATGGCGGTCAGCATCTCGAGGTCCTGCGCCGCCTGCCCGCCGTGCCTGCGTGCGCGGTAGATCATGTCGAACGGCACGCCGATCACCCAGTGGCTGACGGTGGCCCATGTCACCATGACCGCCAGCCAGTACCAGATGTTGGAAAACGTCCTGAAGTCGATCAGGTAAAGGATGGTGTCGATCAGGTTCAAGGGATGTTCCGGCAAGCTGCGTCTGGCCAGACGATAGCGGGCCGGTTCGGGATTGCCCAGACTTGTGATGGCGCAAAATCCATGCGACCAAAAGGCAACTTTTCAGCAAAGGCCCGTGCCATGACCCCGATCACCCCCGCTTTTCCCGTTTCGCGTCTGCGCCGTATGCGCAGGACCCCTGCCCTGCGGGCGCTGGCACGGCAGAACACCCTGACGGTCGACGACCTGATCTGGCCGGTTTTCGTCATGGAAGGGCGCGACGATGAAACCCCTGTCGCGTCCATGCCCGGCGTGATGCGGCGCACAGTTGACCGGATCGCCAAGGCCGCCGTCGAGGCGCAGGCGCTTGGCATTCCCGCGATCTGCATTTTTCCCTATACGGGCATGGAGGCCCGGACCGAGGATTGCGCGATGGCCTGGGACGCGGGCAACCTGACCAATCAGGCGATCCGCGCGATCAAGGACGCCGCTCCGGATATTGCCGTGATGACGGATATCGCGCTCGACCCCTACAATATCAACGGCCATGACGGGTTCGTCGAGCACGGCCAGATCGTGAATGACCGCACAGTTGATGCATTGGTGAAGATGGCGCTGGCGCAGGCCGATGCGGGGGCCGATATCCTTGGCCCGTCCGACATGATGGATGGCCGGATCGGGGCGATCCGTGCCGCGCTTGAATCCGAGGGGCATCAGGGTGTCACGATCCTGAGCTATGCAGCCAAATACGCCTCGGCTTTTTATGGCCCGTTCCGTGATGCGGTGGGGGCGTCGGCGGCGCTGACCGGCGACAAGAAAACCTATCAGATGGACCCCGGCAATTCCGACGAGGCGTTGCGCCTTGTCGCGCGCGATCTGGCCGAAGGCGCGGATATGGTCATGGTCAAGCCCGGCATGCCCTATCTTGATATCTGCCGCCGGGTAAAGGATACGTTCGGCGTGCCGACCTATGCCTATCAGGTCAGCGGCGAATACGCGATGATGCAGGCGGCGATCCAGAACGGCTGGCTCGATGGCGAAAAGGTCATGCTGGAAAGCCTGCTGGGCTTCAAGCGCGCAGGCTGCGACGGCGTGCTGACCTATTTCGCGATCGAGGCGGCGAAGGTTCTTCAACGCTGAGAGCGTGGGCGAAAATCCACCCAAGCGCACCAAGCGCGTGACACTTTCGTCACAATCGCCTATCCTGCAACCCTGAAGGGCGGACAACGCCCCGGTTTGACAAGAGGCGGACGGATATGAGCAGTTTTTCAAGGCGCGGTTTTACACTTGGTCTGATGGCGGCAGGCACGCTTGCCGCGTGTAACAACGGGGTCGGCAGCGGCGGCGGTGCGGTGATCGACGCGCGCGTCGATGCAACGCTGAACCAGATGTACAACGAATATCCCGGCACCCGTGATCTCGCGTCGCGGGCTTCCGGCATGTTGGTGATGCCCTTGATCACGAATGCCGGTTTTGGCCTTGGCGGGTCGTTCGGGCGCGGTGCATTGCGCGTCGGGCCGTCGACAGTTGATTATTACTCGGCAACATCGGGCAGCGCCGGGTTGCAGATCGGGGCGCAGCAATTCAGCTATGTGCTGTTCTTCATGACGCCTGACGCGCTGTTGGAATTCCGGCAGTCGCCCGGCTGGGCCGCCAGCGCCAACATCGAATATGCCGTCAGCAACCAAAGCGATATGTTGCGCGCGGAAACCACGACGTCGCTGTCGCCGGTGATCGCGGTCGTGTTCGGCCAGACGGGTCTGCGTCTTGGCGCGACACTGGAAGGCAGCAAATACACACGGATCATCCCATAACGTCCCTGCGACACAACATGTCGCAAATGGAACGCCGGACCGATCAGCCCCTGCCATAATGCGCAAAACAGCAGGAGCCGCGCCATGAAAACCACCACCCGTGCCGTCATCATCGGAGGCGGCGTCGTCGGCTGTTCGGTGCTTTATCATCTGACCAAACTGGGCTGGTCGGATGTGATGCTGCTGGAACGGTCTGAACTGACATCGGGGTCCACGTGGCATGCGGCGGGCGGGTTTCACACGCTGAACGGCGACACCAACATGGCCGCCCTGCAAGGCTATACCATCCGCCTTTACCGCGAACTGGAGGCGATTACCGGCATGTCCTGCGGGCTGCATCACGTCGGCGGCGTGACATTGGCGGACAATCAGGACCGGTTCGACATGCTGGTCGCGGAACGGGCCAAGCACCGCTACATGGGGCTGGAGACCGAAATCGTCGGCCCTGCCGAGATCGCGAAGATCGCGCCGATCACGAACCTCGACGGCATCGTCGGCGGGCTTTACGACCCGCTCGACGGGCATCTGGACCCGTCGGGGACCACCCATGCCTATGCCAAGGCGGCGCGCATGGGCGGTGCCACGATCGAATTGCATTGCAAGGTGATCGAGACGAACCCCCGCGCCGATGGCACATGGGACGTGGTGACCGACAAAGGCACGATCCACGCCGAACATGTGGTCAATGCCGCTGGTCTCTGGGCGCGCGAAGTCGCGGCGATGGCGGGGTCCTACGTCCCGCTGCACCCGATGGAACACCAGTATATCGTCACCGACGACCTGCCCGAGATCTACGAGCGCGACAGCGAACATCCCCATGTCATGGACCCCGCCGGCGAGAGCTATCTGCGGCAGGAAGGGCGCGGGCTGTGCATCGGGTTCTATGAACAGCCCTGCAAGCCTTGGGCCGTCGACGGCACGCCGTGGGATTTCGGGCATGAATTGCTGCCCGACAACCTCGACAAGATCGAGGATTCCATCGCCTTTGCCTACAAACGCTTTCCCGTGCTGGAACGTGCGGGGGTCAAATCGGTGATCCACGGGCCGTTCACCTTTGCGCCCGACGGCAACCCGCTGGTCGGTCCCGTGCCGGGCTTGCGGAATTACTGGTCGGCCTGTGGCGTGATGGCGGGGTTCAGCCAAGGCGGCGGCGTGGGCCTGATGCTGGCGCAATGGATGACGGCTGGTGAATGCGAACGCGATGTCAGCGCGCTCGATATCGCGCGCTATGGCCGCTGGATCACGCCCGGCTATACCCGCCCCAAGGTGATCGAGAATTACCAGAACCGGTTTTCCGTGAGCTACCCGAACGAGGAATTGCCCGCCGCCCGGCCCCATCGCACGACGCCGATGTATGACATCTTCACCGATCTGGGCGCTGTCTGGGGCCATCAGTTCGGGCTGGAAGTCGCAAATTACTTCGCCCGTGAAGGCGATCCGACCTACGAGACCCCGACCTTTCGCCGGTCCGACGCCTTTGCAGCGACGGCGCGTGAAGTCGCCGCCGTGAGGGGTGCTGTCGGCATCAACGAGGTGCAGAATTTCGGCAAGTTCAGCGTGACGGGGACCGGCGCGCGCGCATGGCTCGACCGGATCATGGCCGGGCGCATCCCGCAACCGGGGCGGATGTCCCTGACACCGATGCTGTCACCCAAGGGGCGGCTTTGGGGCGATTTCACCGTTTCGTGCCTCGCCGAAGATGAGTTTCAACTGACCGCCAGTTATGGCGCGCAGGAGATTCACCACCGCTGGTTCCTGCAGAACGAAAGCCCCGAGGCGCGGGTCGAGAATATCTCGGACAAGCGCACAGGCTTCCAAATCGCCGGACCCAGAGCGCGTGATGTGCTGGCCGCCTGCACGCGCGACGATGTGGCGGGGATCAGGTTCATGGATGTGTGCCGCATGACGGTGGGACAAGTCGCCTGCATCGTGCAGCGCGTCAGCTACACCGGTGATCTGGGATACGAAATCTACTGCGACCCGATGGACCAGCGGCAATTGTGGTGGACGCTTTGGCAGGCGGGCGCGCCGCATGGCATCGCGCCATTCGGGATGCGCGCGATGATGTCGCTGCGGCTGGATCGCTTTTTCGGTTCCTGGGCGCGCGAGTTTTCGCCCGATTACACCGCCGCCGAGACGGGGATGGACCGTTTCATCAGCTTCAAGAAGAATGCCGATTTCATCGGGCGCAGCTTGGCCGAGGCCGAACGCGCCACGCCGCCCGCACGGATGCTGGCGACCTTCGAGGTCGATGTGGATGATGCCGATGTCGTGGCCTATGAACCCGTGTTCATCGGGGGCGCGGTCAAGGGCTTCTGCACCTCGGGCGGCTATTCGCATCATGCGGACAAATCCATCGCCTATGCGCTGATCCCCCGCGACGAGGCGTCCGACGACATGACGGTCGAGATCGAGATCATGGGCCAGCGTCGCCCTGCCCGCCGCATCACGACACCCTTGTTCGACCCTGACGGACTGGCGATGCGCGGATGATCCCCATCCTGATCCTTGCCGCTGGCGCGTCCCGCCGGATGCGGGGGCAGGACAAGCTGATGCAGGTCGTCGATGGCATGCCATTGCTGCGCCGTCAGGTGCTGATGGCGCAAGCGACGGGACATCCCGTCTTTGTCGCCTTGCCCGCCGCCGGTCATCCGCGCGCAGCCACGATCCGGGATCTGGATGCAAGTGTGCTAGCCGTGCCGGAGGCCGCGCAGGGCATGTCGGTCACCATGCGCGATGCCGTGGCGCAATTGCCTGAATGCGATGCGTTCATGATCCTGCTGGGCGATCTGCTGACATTGACTACCGGCGATCTGCAGGTCGTTTTCGCGGCGCGCCACCTGCATCCCGATCACCTGATCTGGCGTGGCGCGACCGAGGACGGCAAACCCGGTCATCCGGTGATCTTCGATAGCCGCTTGCGACCGGATTTCGCGGCGCTTGCGGGGGATTCGGGTGGCGAAACGATCGTGCAGGCGCACAAGACCGCAACCTGCACGGTGCCCCTGCCCGATCAGCACGCGCGGTTCGATCTGGACACGCCCGAGCAATGGGAAGCCTGGCGGAGAACCGCGCTTTAGTCTTTCTTGGTGATCAGGCCGGTTTCGTTCTTTTGCAACGTCTTGCGCGCCGCGCGGTAGCGCCGCACGCCTTCCTTGGTCGCAAGTTCGGGGAACAGCAGGAACAATTCCTCGCGCTGGTCGGCGTCGATGCCTTGCAGCGTGTAGTCGCTCGGCTGGAAACTTTCGGTCCATGCCCCGTCCGACAGCACGATTTCATGGGTTTCGCACATGAAATGGATATAGGTCGCCTCGGGCTGGTCGGAGGTCTCGATGCCCTTCATGTGGGTCAGATGCTTGGCCGCGATCAGGACCTCGGATTCGTCGAAATAGAGTTTCGCCATTTCCGACACCACCAGCACGCGATGGTTGGGTGACACGATCATGTCGCGTTCGGGCAGGTCTTGCCCCAGCGCGCCCTTGCGAATGATCACGGGGCGCATATTGGCCGAAATCTGGAGGTCCTGCATGGTCATCGTCTTTTGGCCGGCCCATGTGATGAACCGGATGCCATTGTCGCGTGTCAGCACGCGGTCGCCGATCTTGAGATCCTCGACAGGCTTTTCACCTTTGGGCGTCGCGATCCGGGTGCCGGGGGTGAAACACGGAATGACCTCGGCGATCTGGGCATAGGTCATTCGGGTACCGCAGGCATAGCTGACACGGCTGCGGTCGGGATCGTCGGGCTTATAAATGATCTCGCGGACATCCGGTCCGGCCAAGCCCAACAGATCGCTGCGGCCATAGGCAACGGTATCGGCACGCTGGCCTTGGTCGGGTTGTTCGGATGAGAACCGTGCCACGGATGATCAATCTCTGCCAGATGGCGCGACGGGCGCCGGTTACACAACAAACGGCCGAACCTGCAAAAAGGCCCGGTTACCCGCCCCTACATTCCCGACACATCATCATTTTGCAAGCGCGTTCGCGACCCGAAGGGCGACCTGCACCACCCCGTTATCTTGCACACCAAAAGTGGCATCAAAGTGACCCACGCCAAACGAAACGCTTGTCAATTGGGCATTTGCGAAAACGTCGCACATGCAGGTGATATTGGTGCCGATGGAGGGACTCGAACCCACACGATGTTACCACCGGGGGATTTTGAATCCCCTGCGTCTACCATTCCGCCACATCGGCACTGGATGGGTTCCTAATCCGGCTGCCGAACGGCGTCAATCGGATTTGCAATCGCTTGACGGCAAAGCGGCGGCATGGCCTAAGCAGCCCAACCAACAAAGGCTTTGCGATGCTGCGCGCACTTTACGACTGGACGATCGCCCTTGCGCAGACGCGCTATGCGCTTTGGGCACTGGCGGCGGTGGCATTCATCGAATCGTCTTTCTTTCCGATCCCGCCCGATGTGCTGATGATCCCGATGATCATCGCCCGCCCGTCGCGCGCCTTTGTGATCGCAGGTGTAGCGACGGTCGCGTCGGTGCTGGGCGGGATGTTCGGCTATTACATCGGTTTCGCGCTCTACGAGACCGTGGGCGTCCAGATCCTGCAATTTTACGGCAAAGAGGCGTATTTCACCGAATTCGCCGCGACCTATAACAGCTATGGCGCCTGGGCCGTGCTCGTCGCGGGTGTCACGCCCTTCCCTTACAAGGTCATCACCATCGCATCCGGTGTCACGCAATTGTCGCTGCCTGTCTTCATTGCGGCGTCTATCGCTGCGCGTGCGTTGCGGTTCTTTCTGGTCGCGGCCTTGCTGTGGAAATTCGGCGCACCGATCCGTGATTTCATCGAACGTCGGCTGGGGTTGATGTTCATCCTGTTCTGCATTCTGCTGATCGGTGGTTTCGCCGTACTGGGGGTCATGTGACACGCAATCTGATGGTTTTTCTGGCCGGTGCCGGGTCTTTTGGCCTGCTTGCGGGGGCCTATCTGTTTCAGGCCTTGGGCTATCCGCCTTGTGCGATGTGCCTGTGGCAGCGCTGGCCGCATTTTGCGGCAATCGCCATTGCCCTGCTCGCGCTCCGGTTCGGCGGGCGCGCCCTGCCCGCCCTGGGCGCTGTGGCGGCAGGCACGACGGCGGCCATCGGTGTGTTTCATACCGGCGTGGAACGCGATTGGTGGGACGGCCCGACATCCTGTTCCGGTGGTGGCAGCCTGCAAGGGTTGTCGGGGGCCGATCTTCTGGCGATCGACGGGCCGCGCGTTGTCATGTGCGATCAGGTGACGTGGGAATTCCTGGCGCTGTCGATGGCAAGCTGGAACGCCGTGCTGTCCTTTGGCCTGATGGCCATCTGGATCAGCGCCGTGATGATAGCAAAAGGCTCGTCTCGGACCGCGTGACACCGTCCATCCGGCGGATCGCGAACAAAGCCTGATCGAAATCCTCAAGGCTTTTGGTGCCGATCTCGGCGATCAGGTCCCACGTGCCGTTGGTGGAATGGACCACGATCACCTCTGGCATCGCGGTCAGGCGTTTCATCACCCGTTCCGCCGCGCGCCCCGCGATTTCGAGCATCATCAGCCCGCGCACCGCATCGGGGCGCACGTCAGAGCGTGTCAGCACGGTAAAGCCCGCAATCTCGCCGCCCGCGATCAGCCGATCAAGGCGCGCGCGCAAGGTCGTCCGCGTGACGCCCACTGTTGCCGCAAGGTCCGACAGCGACGCCCGCCCGTTCTGCCGCAACGCGCGGATGATGGCGCTGTCCGTTTCGTCCATGATAGCTGCCCATAGTGATCAATTCCTGCCCGTTTTGCACACTTTGCGCGGTTCCGCCAAGCGGCGTTTTGGCTAATCTGCCGCAATGACACAAAAACATTGCATATTGATCGGGGCCCCCGTGGATTGTGGCAAACGCCGCCGGGGCTGTTTGATGGGGCCGGATGCCTATCGCACCGCAGGACTGGCCGAGGCAGTCACCGCCTTGGGCCATAGCGTGGAGGATTGGGGCAACCTTGCCCCCGCGCAGGTCGAAGTGGCCGAACCGCGCAACCCCTTGGTCTACAAGCTGGCTGAAAACGTGGGCTGGACCCAGACGCTGATGGCGGCTGCGCAAAAGGCGGCCCCACAGGGATTTCCCATTTTCATGGGCGGCGATCACGCGCTCGCCGCTGGCACGGTCGCGGGCATGGCGGCCCATGCGCAAAGCGAGGGGCGGCCGTTCTTCGCGCTCTGGCTGGATGCGCATAGCGATATCCATACGCCGGACACCACCGACAGCGGCAATCTGCATGGAACACCCGTAGGTTACGTCACGGGACGGCGTGGGTTCGATGCCTTTCCACCCCTGCCCGTGCGGGTCGAGCCTGCCAATATCTGCATGATCGGCCTGCGGTCGGTCGATACGGCGGAACATGAAATCCTTGCGCGCGGCGATGTCGAACTGGTCGATATGCGCCGCATCGACGAGGAAGGGATCAGCGCGCCGTTGCAGGCCTTCCTTGACCGCGTGGCGGCGGTGGACGGGATGCTGCATGTGTCGCTTGATGTCGATTTCCTCGACCCCTCTGTCGCCCCTGCCGTCGGCACCACGGTGCCCGGCGGTGCCACCGTGCGCGAAGGCCATCTGGTGATGGAAATGCTGTCTGATTCCGGCCTTGTCACCTCGCTCGATCTGGTCGAGTTGAACCCGTTTCTGGACGACCGCGGCAAGACCGCCAACCTGATGGTCGATCTGACCGCATCTTTGCTGGGCCGTCGCGTGTTCGACCGCCCCACCCGGAGTTACAAGTAATGCTCAAAGCATCCCCCCGCGCGCTGGTGCCTTTCGTCAGCGTCGACAACATGATGCGCCTTGTCCATCACATCGGGATCGAGACCTTCATCGCGGACCTTGCCCGCAATATCGAAGAAGATTTCGCCAAATGGGACCAGTTCGACAAGACCCCGCGCGTGGGGTCGCATTCGGATGTGGGTGTGATCGAATTGATGCCGACCTCGGACGGGGTGCTTTACGGGTTCAAATACGTGAACGGCCACCCCAAGAACATGGGCGAAGGCTTGCAGACGGTTACCGCATTCGGTGTACTGTCGGATGTTTATTCGGGCTATCCGCGCCTGTTCACCGAAATGACGCTGCTGACCGCCTTGCGCACGGCGGCGATGACGGCGGTAGCGACCAAACACCTTGCCGCCCCCGGTGCCACCACGATGGCGATGATCGGCAATGGTGCTCAATCGGAATTCCAGTGTCTTGCGGTCAAGGCCGTCTGCGGGATCGACCATGTGCGGCTTTATGATCTGGACCCCGCCGCCACCGCCAAATGCGCCCGCAATCTGGAAGGATTGGGGCTGCACGTGACGCCCTGCGCGACACCCGAAGAGGCCATCGAGGGCGCGCAGGTCATCACGACGGCAACGGCGGACAAGGATATGCAGACGATCCTGACCGACAACATGGTCGGCGCGGGCGTGCATATCAACGCCATCGGCGGCGACTGCCCCGGCAAGACGGAACTGCACCGCGATATCGTGGCGCGGTCCAGCATTTTCGTCGAATACCCGCCCCAGACCCGCATCGAAGGCGAAATCCAGCAGATGCCCGCCGACCATCCGGTGACAGAGCTTTGGCAGGTCATCACCGGCCAGACGCAGGGGCGCAAATCCGCGGTCGAAGTCACGCTGTTCGACGGCGTCGGCTTTGCCATCGAGGATTTCAGCGCGCTGCGCTATGTCCACGACCGGATCAAGGACACGCCCTATTACGTCGATCTGGACCTGATCGCCGACCCCGATGATCCGCGTGATCTGTTCGGCATGTTGAAAAGGGCCCGATAGGCGCCGTTTCGGGCCTGTTTAGGATTGTGCCATTGCACCCAAGATCGGGTGTCTGCTATAGTCGCTTGAACCAAATATAGCAGATAGCAGACAGGCGGCCTTTTGTGAACGATACCCCCGAAACCCCTGAAAACGATGATGATTTGCCGGTGACACGGATGGCTCATGCGGGGCCGAGCGTCACCATCGAACACGAGCTGAAAACCAGCTATCTGGATTACGCGATGAGCGTGATCGTCTCCCGCGCGATCCCCGACCTGCGCGACGGTCTAAAACCCGTTCACCGCCGGATTTTGTACGGTATGTACGAGGCCGGAAACACCCATGACAAAAGCTATCGCAAATCGGCGCGGTCTGTCGGCGACGTGATGGGCAAATACCACCCCCATGGCGACAGCGCGATCTATGACGCGCTGGTGCGGATGGCGCAGGATTTTTCCATGTCGCTGCCTTTGCTCGACGGTCAGGGCAATTTCGGGTCCATGGACGGCGACCGTGCCGCTGCCATGCGCTATACTGAAGTGCGGATGGACAAGCCCGCCGCCTATATGCTGATGGATATCGACAAGGACACGGTCGATTTTCAGGACAACTATGACGGCAAGGACCGCGAACCCACCGTCCTGCCCGCCCGTTTCCCCAATATGCTGGTCAATGGCGCGGGCGGTATCGCCGTCGGCATGGCCACGAACATTCCACCCCATAATCTGGGCGAGGTGATCGACGCCACACTTGCGTTGATCGATAACCCCGACCTGACATCCGAAGAGATGATCGAATATATCCCAGCCCCCGATTTCCCGACAGGCGGGTTGATCCTAGGGCGATCGGGCGCGCGCAAGGCATACCTTGAAGGGCGCGGATCTGTGATCGTGCGGGCGAAAACGGTCGTCGAAGAGATCAGGAAAGACCGCTATGCCATTGTCATCAATGAGATTCCCTATCAGGTGAACAAATCGGTCATGATCGACCGCATTGCCGAGGCCGCGCGCGACAAGCGCATCGAAGGCATCGCGCATGTGCAGGACGAATCCGACCGCAACGGCGTGCGTGTGGTGGTCGAACTCAAACGCGACGCAACCGCCGAGGTGGTGCTGAACCAGCTGTTCCGCTTTACCCCGATGCAAACCTATTTCGGCTGCAACATGCTGGCGCTGAACGGCGGCAAGCCCGAACAGCTGACGCTGCGGGCCTTCCTTGTCGCCTTCGTCGATTTCCGTGAAGAGGTGATCGCGCGGCGCACCGCGTTCGAATTGCGCAAGGCCCGCGAACGGGCGCATATCCTGTGCGGTCTGGCTGTCGCGGTCACCAATATCGACGAAGTCGTCGCCACCATCCGCCAGTCCGCCGATGCCGCCGATGCGCGCCATACGCTGATGACGCGGCGCTGGCCTGCGGCGGCGATCCTTGAATATATCAAGCTGATCGACGATCCGACCCATACCGCCAACGCAGACGGCACATATAACCTGTCCGAGGCGCAGGCGCGCGCGATCCTTGAATTGCGCCTGCAACGCCTGACCCAGATCGGCGTCAAGGAAGTGACGGACGAATTGCAGGAGCTGGCGGGCAAGATCCGCGAATATCTGGAAATTCTGGGGTCGCGCGACCGCATCCTGCAAATCATCCGCGACGAGCTGACCGAAGTGCGCGACCAATTCGCCGTGCCGCGCCGCACGCAGATCGTCGACTGGTCGGGCGATATGGACGACGAGGACCTGATCGAACAGGAAGACATGGTCGTGACCGTGACCTCGGGTGGTTATATCAAGCGTACGGCACTGGCCGATTTCCGCGCGCAGCGGCGCGGCGGCAAGGGCCTGTCGTCGATGGCGACCAAGGAAGAGGATGTGGTGACGACCCTGTTCGTGGCCAATACCCATACGCAACTGCTGTTCTTCACGACCGACGGCATGGCCTACAAGCTGAAGACATGGCGTTTGCCGCTGGGCAGCCGCACGGCCAAGGGCAAGGCCATCGTCAACATCCTGCCGATCCCGCAAGGCGTGTCGGTCGCGGCGATCATGCCCGTGGACCGGCCAGAGGCGGAATGGGACGACCTTCAGATCGTCTTTGCGACATCGGCGGGCGATGTGCGGCGCAACGCTTTGTCGGATTTCACCAACGTCAAGTCGAACGGCAAGATCGCGATGAAACTGCCTGACGACCAGACGCTTTTGGTGAATGCGCGCATCTGTTCACCGGATGATGACGTGATGCTGGTCACCAATTCGGGCCGCGCGATCCGCTTTCCGACCACCGATGTGCGTGTCTTCAAAGGCCGTGACAGCACCGGTGTGCGCGGGATAAGGTTGCAGGGCGACGACAAGGTCGTGTCGATGAGCATCATTCGCCATTTCGAGGCCGAGGCCGAAGAGCGCGCCGCCTACCTGAAAATGCGCCGTGCCATGGCGGGCTTGGCCGACGATGCCGAGGTCGAGGATGAAGAAGCCGCCCCCGGCCAGATCAGCCCCGAACGCTATGCCGAAATGTCGGCGGCGGAAAACCTGATCCTGACGATTTCCGCCAAAGGGTCCGGCAAGCTGTCGTCCAGCCACGATTATCCGGTGCGCGGGCGTGGCGGCATGGGCGTCGCCGCGATGGACAAGGCGATGCGCGGCGGTCCGCTTGTCACATCCTTCCCGGTCGATATGTCGGATCAGATCATGCTCGTGACATCCACAGGCCAATCGATCCGCGTGCCGGTCGAGGGGATTTCCTTCCGCTCGCGCAGTGCAGGCGGCGTCAAGGTCTTTGACACCGGCAAGGGCGAAACAGTGGTCAGCGTGGCCTGGATCGCCGATCAGGGTGACGCAGAGGTTGATGAGGCATAAGGCACGAATTATAAACGGAAAATTTGCGCATTGCGCTGTGTCGGGTGATCATGTGCAGTTTCCGACTGGTTTTCTGCATGACGTAACGTTAAGCAATAGTCACGTAAATTGCTTTTTTAGGAGTGATACGATGATCAAAACGTTTTTGGCGGCGGGCGTCGTTGCATTTGCCGGATCGGCGGCTGCTTTTGCCCAAGGGTTCTCCGGCGGGTCGGTCGGCATCGAGTACAGCGAGTTTGACGACCTGACCGTCTATGAAAAGACGACGTTCCGCGCGGCTCTGGAATACGGTCTGACGCCTGTTATCGCGATTGGCGGCAACTTGTCCTATTATTCTTTCGCAGATGCCGACAACCTTGATCTGGTGAACCTGACATTGCACGGGATCTATGATCTGAATAGCGAAATCAGCGTTGGGCTATGGTTTAGCCGCGAGTCACTGGATTCGTCCTCCAATAACCTGGAGATCGACAATTACGGTGTTGAAGCGGCGTATAACGCTGGCCCGGTTTCGGCGCAGGGCTATTTCGGCGTGGGCGAGGTGGAAGATACAGACCTGACCTATTTTGGTCTCGACGGGAATTACGCATTCGGGAATGGGGTTTCGGTGATCGGCAGCTATGAAATCGTGTCGATCGAAGAAACGACCGAACAGGATTATTCGACCTTCGAATTGGGTGCGGCGTATACACTGGCTTCGGGACCCGCTTTCTTTGCCAAGGTCGGTAACCTGATGTTCGAGGATTCTGTGATATCCGACAACGAAGTCTATTATGCAATCGGCGCGACCTATGAATTCGGCGGCGACCGGGGCACGACCTTTGGCACACGCGGCTTTCTCGAATTGCCCTTTGTGTTCGGGGGCTGAAACATCTTGATATGGCTCGGTGTTTTGCATCGGGCCTTGTCACCTCGGCACGCTTGATCCGCGTCACCGACCGGGGACATTTTACATGATCCTGCGTGTAAGGGGCCGTGCGTCAGGTAAAGAAATTGGTGTATAGATTGTCACTAAAATCGCAATCGCCGATTTTTGCGCGATACTGGCGATATTTGCGAAGGGGCCGGACAAATTCATTTCGTGCGTGATTACCCAATGTAGTAATTACGTAACAGAAAACGCGGATTGATCTTGTTCTGATTGAGTTTTGGCTGCTTTTGGATATCGATGTATTAGTCAAAAATCAAAAATACAGGCATCTAATGACACTTCAGAAAATCGTTGCCGCGGCGCTGATATCCGTTGCCGCGACCCCTATCATGGCGCAAGAGCTTGTGGGCTCTGTCGAAGGGGCCGTGAGCACCTTCACGGATTCCGACGTTGATCGGACAGTGACCAGCCTCAGCGGCGGTGGCGAAATCGGGGTCGGTTCCGCTTTTGCGCTGGGGGGCAACCTCGCGTTTTCCGATGCTTCCGATGACGACACCTCGGTGTTCAACGTGACCGCGCATGGCATGTATCTGGTGTCACCGTCCGCAGCTGTCGGCATTTTTGTCGGCGCGGATAGCGGTGACGATCTGGATGTGATGACATACGGGATCGAATACGGCTCTACTTTTGCGACAAGCCAGTTTGGTGCGTATTTCGGCGCGGTCGAGTCGGACGATCTTGACGGAGACGAGGATGTGACGATTTTCGGGCTCAATGCCGAATTTGCCGTGACGCCCGCCATCTCGGTAGGGGTCGATTACAATGCTTTCTCGATCAGCGCCGGCTCGGACGTCGATGTGACGTTCAATGACGCCTCTCTTCTGGCGCGGTATACCTTCAGCGAAGGTACGTCCGTCTTTGCCCAGATCGGCCAGATCAGCACGTCTGGCAATATCGAGGGTGAAACCTTCGCCGGCAGCGAAGAAGCGGAATACATCTCCATCGGCGCGGCCTATAAGATCGGCCGCAACGGTGGCGGCAACATATTCGGTGAACGCAGCTTCCTTGGTTTCGGCGGCTAAGACGCCATAGCTATGCAAGTGACAAGGCCCGCAGGCAACTGCGGGCCTTTTCTTTTGCCTGCCACGGGACTAAATCCAGAGCATGCAGAACACACTTCACATCATCGGCGGCGGTATGGCCGGATCAGAGGCCGCCTGGCAGGCCGCCACTGCGGGCATCCGCGTCGTCATCCACGAAATGCGCCCCAAGGTCGGCACCTTTGCCCACCGCACCGGCAATCTGGGGGAAATGGTCTGTTCCAATTCCTTCCGCTCGGATGACCATGAACAAAACGCGGTGGGTCTGTTGCATTGGGAAATGCGGGCCGCTGGCGGGCTGATCATGGATATGGCGCAGCGTCACCGCCTGCCTGCGGGTGGCGCGCTGGCCGTGGACCGCGACCCGTTCGCCGAAAGCGTGACAGCCGCGCTGAAAGCGCACCCCAATATCAGCGTCAGCTACGAGGAAATCACCGCCCTGCCCGATGACGGTCACTGGATCATCGCGACCGGCCCGCTGACCTCTGGCGCGCTGGCCGAGGCGATTGCCGCCGAGACAGGGACCGAGGCGCTGGCCTTTTTCGATGCCATCGCGCCCATCGTCTATCACGAGACGGTCAATATGGACGTTGCATGGATGCAGTCGCGGTATGACAAAGGCGAGACTGTCGAGGAACAGACAGCCTATCTCAACTGCCCGATGACCAAGGCGCAATACGAGGATTTCATCGACGCGCTGCTGGCCGCCGAGAAAACCGAGTTCAAGGAAGGCGAAACCGCCGGCTATTTCGACGGCTGCCTGCCGATCGAGGTGATGGCCGAGCGCGGGCGCGAAACCCTGCGCTTTGGCCCGATGAAACCCGTGGGCCTGACCAATGCGCATGATCCGCAGAACAAACCCTATGCTGTGGTGCAGCTGCGCCGCGACAATGCTCTGGGCACGCTCTACAACATCGTCGGTTTCCAGACCAAGATGAAATACGGCGCGCAAAAGACTGTTTTTGCGATGATTCCAGGACTGGAGACTGCCGAATTCGCCCGTCTTGGCGGCATCCACCGCAACACGTTCATCAACTCACCCACCTTGCTGGACGACCAGATGCGCCTGCGCTCGCGCCCCCATATCCGCTTTGCGGGGCAGATCACGGGCGTCGAAGGCTATGTCGAAAGTGCCGCGATGGGCCTGCTTGCCGGCCGGATGGCGGCGGCGGAACTGCAAGGGCGCAGCCTGTCGCCAGTGCCGGATACCACCGCCATGGGCGCGCTTGTCACCCACATCACGGGTGGCGCGGATGCCAAGACATTCCAGCCGATGAACGTGAATTTCGGGCTGTTCCCGCCGCTTGACGGCGTCAAAGGCGGGCGTCGCGGGCGCAAGGACCGCTACAAGGCCTATACCGACCGCGCCAAGGCGGATTGGCAAGACTGGCTGGCCCCGCAGGCGCTTGCCGCGGAATGATCACGCGCTTTGCGCCGTCCCCGACGGGGCCGCTGCATCTGGGGCATGCCTATTCCGCGATCCTTGCGCATGACATGGCGCGTGCGGTGGGTGGGCAATTCCTGCTACGGATCGAGGATATCGACCAGACCCGCGCCCGCCCGCAGTGGGAGGCGCAGATTTACGACGATCTGGCATGGCTTGGCCTGACATGGGACGGGCCTGTGCTGCGCCAGTCGGACCGGATGGCCACCTATTACAGCGTGATCGACGATCTGTGGCGCGCGGGGCATTTATACATCTGCACCTGCACGCGGCGCGATATTCAGGACGCGTTAAGCGCGCCGCAGGAAGGTGCGCCCTTGGGTCCTGACGGGCTGATCTATCCCGGCACCTGCAAAGGGCAGCGTGGGGATGCGGCCCAGCCCCCGCGCGATGCGGTGCTGCGGTTTGATCTGGATACATTGCCGGATGAGGGAATGTCTTTCGCGAACAACGGTGTGCAGGTTGATGTTTCGCGGCAGGACCTGCGCCGCGACGTGGGCGATTTCGTGATAGGGCGCAAGGATAGCGGCACGTCCTATCACCTCAGTGTGGTGATCGACGATGCGGCACAGGGTGTGACCGACGTGGTGCGCGGCGCGGATCTGGCCGAGGCGACGCAGATTCATGTGGCCTTGCAACGCCTGCTGGGCCTGCCCACCCCGCGCTATCACCACCACGGCCTGATCCGCGACGATGCTGGTAAACGCCTTGCCAAGCGTGACGACGCCAAGGCCATCGCCAAATTCCGCGCCGAAGAGGCCAGCCCCGCAGATATCAGGCGGATGGTGGGGTTGGCGCCATAGGCTGCATCAGTTCCACCTCGTCACCCGCCCGCACGGCGGTATAGAAACACGACCGCCGCCCCGTGTGGCAGGCAGGCCCGGTCTGGTTGACCGTCACCAGCAGGCAATCGCGGTCGCAATCAACGCGGAAATCGACCAGTTCCTGCACATGACCGCTGGTGTCGCCCTTGACCCAGAACGCCTGACGCGAGCGTGACCAATAGGTGACGCGGCCTGTTTCCAGCGTGCGCGCCACGGCTTCGGCGTTCATCCAGGCCATCATCAGCACCTCGCCCGATGCGGCATCCTGGGCGATTGCAGGGATCAGCCCTGCGTCGTTATATGTGAGACTGGTTGGGTCGAAAGGCATCGGGTTCCCCTTTGCAAGCGGCGTGCAGCGCCCTAACTAGACAGAACAGCACCGAAGGGCAAATGCGATGTCAGCCGAAACCGACATGATCAAACTCTACTCCGCGCGCATTCTGGCGCTGGCGGCCGACATGCCGCGCAACACCCGCCTGCCCGCGCCCACGGCCACGGCGAAAAAGCGCGCGCCGCTCTGCGGGTCGAATGTGACGGTCGATATCGTCGTGCAGGACGGCGTGATCACCGACTACGGGCAGGACGTGAAAGCCTGCGCCTTGGGGCAAGCGGCGGCGGCGGTCGTCGGCGGCGCGATCGTCGGGCTGACCGAGGATCAGGTGCAGGCGGGGCGCGATGCCCTGCTCGCGATGCTGAAATCGGATGGCCCCGTGCCTGCAGCCCCTTTTGACGGGCTGGCCGTGCTGGAACCCGCGCGCGATTATAAGAACCGCCATGCGTCCATCATGCTGGCGTTTGACGCGACGCTGGACGCGCTGCAGACCGCCAAGGCTCGCGCATAAAAAAACCGCCGCACATCCGGGACAGGATGGCGGCGGCGAGTTTTGCGGCGGTCTGGTCCTAAGGCATCAGCAAGAGGCAAATCCGTGATGTCAGGCGGGGTAAAATCATTGCAGTGTGGGACAGGCAATGGTGCGGACCAGACCGCCGCGCGGCAGGTCAGACGGGCCCGGGCAAGGCCAATCCGACAAACAACAAAACCATCAGGGCAACAATGCCCAAGGCATCCCCGATCAGCGTGTGACGCGAACGGATCAGAATGGTTGTAATTTCTTTCGCCATGTCAGTGTTCCCTTAATGTTCTGTTGCTACTTTGTTCTCATATCGAGTCGTGTCTGTAAAGAACTTTTTAGGAACATTTTAACACTTATGGGGACGACCCTGCTAACCTACTGAAATCAAACGGATCGCGCGATCCTGTTCCAGCAGCCACAACAGGGTCCTTGCGGCCTGCCCGCGCGGCGTTTGCAGGTCGGGGTCATCGTGCAGCAGCTTGCGCGCGTCCGATTGCGCCACCGCCATCAGCCCCGCCTGCCGTTCCAGATCGGCAATGCGGAACCGTGGCAGGCCCGATTGCGCGGTGCCGATGACATCGCCCGCGCCGCGCATGGCAAGGTCTTCTTCGGAGATGCGGAATCCATCTTCGGTCTCGCGGAGGATTTCCAGCCGCTTGCGCCCGTTCTCGGACAAGGGTGGTTGATAGATCAGGAGGCAGGTCGATGCCGCAGCCCCGCGCCCGACACGCCCGCGCAGCTGGTGCAATTGCGCGAGCCCGAAACTTTCCGCCCCTTCGATCATCATGATGCTCGCATTGGGCACGTTCACGCCCACCTCGATCACCGTGGTCGCCACCAGAACGCGGGTTTCGCCGCTGATGAACCGCGCCATAGCCGCGTCTTTTTCGGCGACAGGCATCTGGCCATGCACCAGCCCCACGACGCCGTCACCCAAGGCCGCGCGCAGGCGTTTGAAGCGTTCCTCGGCGGCGGTCATCTCGATGACTTCGCTTTCCTCGACCAGCGGGCAGACCCAATAGGCCTGCCGCCCGTCGGCGACAGCGGCGCGCAGTTTGGCGACAACCTCGTCCATCCGCGCGGCGGACACGAGCGCTGTCTGCACAGGTTTGCGCCCGGGCGGTTTTTCATCTAGCACCGACACATCCATATCGCCATATTGCGCAAGCGCGAGTGACCGCGGGATCGGCGTTGCCGTCATCACGAGCACATCGACGGCGCGGCCCTTGGCGCCCAGTTCCATCCGCTGCGCCACCCCGAAACGGTGCTGTTCGTCGATCACCGCCAGCCGCAGATCATGAAAATGCACGTCTTTCTGGAACACGGCATGGGTGCCGACAAGGATCTGGATCTCGCCCTGCGCAAGGGCTGTCAGTTTCGCGGCACGCTCGCTGCCCTTGTCGCGGCCTGTCAGCACCTCCAGCCGGACACCGGCGGCGGCGGCCAAAGGTTCCAGCCCCGCATAATGCTGCCGCGCAAGGATTTCGGTGGGGGCCATCATCACGCCCTGCCCGCCCGATTCCACGACCTGCAACAGCGCCATCATCGCGACCAGCGTCTTGCCGGACCCGACATCGCCCTGCAACAGCCGGTTCATCCGCAAAGGTGCGGCCAGATCGGCCCCGATTTCGGCAATGGCGCGGGTCTGCGCACCGGTCGGGCTGTAGGGCAAGGCTCCGAGAACGCGGGTTTGCAGCCGTCCGTCACCAGCCGATGCCGCGCCCTTGCCGCGCCGCGCGGTCGCGCGCGCCAAGGCCAGCGTGATCTGATGCGCCATCAATTCGTCATAGGCCAGCCGCGCGCGCGCGGGATGATGCGGCGACAGGTCAACAGGCGATTGAGGGTTGTGCACTAGATGCAGGGCCTCGGCCCAATCGGGCCAGCCTTCGCGCGCCTTTTGCGCGGGGTCGATCCAGTCGGGCAAATCCGGCAGCAACGCCAGCGCCGACCGGGTCGCTTTCCACATCGCCTTTTGCGTCAGGCCCGCATGCAGCGGATAGACGGGTTCAAACGCGGGGATCGTATCAGCCTCGACCGGGGCCAGCACATGATCGGGATGCACGATCTGCGCGATCCCGTCGAAAAGTTCGAGCTTGCCCGACACCACCCGCCGCTGGCCTGTGGGCAGCAGTTTCTGCAGATAATCGCCGCGCACATGAAAGAACACCAGTTGGAACGACGTGTCCGCATCCTGCACCGTGACGCGGTAAGGTTTGCCCTTGGATTTTGGCGGCATATGCAGGCCGACTGTGACCTCGACCGTGACAACGCAAGGCGCGATCACCTCGCGGATGGAGGCACGGCGGCGGCGGTCCACGCCGGACATCGGCAGGGTCAGCAGCAGGTCAGCCGGTTTAGCGATGCCCGCGTCCGTCATGACCTGCGCGGTCTTGGCCCCCACCCCGTCCAGCCGCGTGAGCGCGCCGAACAGCGGGAAAAGCGCCTCTGGCCGGCCGGTCATGCGGGGCCGATCAGCGCAAGCCAGCCGTCCTCGTCCATTGTGCGGATGCCAAGCGCTTCGGCCTTGGCGGCCTTGGACCCGGCCCCGGGCCCCGCGACAAGGATATCGGTCTTGGCGCTTACCGATCCCGCGACCTTGGCACCCAAGGATTCCGCGCGCGCCTTGGCCTCTGCCCTTGTCATCTTTTCCAGCCTGCCAGTGAAAACAATGGTCAGGCCGGACACGGGGCTGTCGCTGGCGACCTTGGGCGCGTCCTGCACGTCAAGCTCGGCCACCAAGGCGGCGATGGATGCGGCCTCTGACGGATTTTGCAGCGTCGTGATCAGCGATGTGGCCATCACGGCGCCCACGCCGTCGATGCTGGTCAGTTCGTCCCAAGCGGGCCCCTGTCCGATCTCGGCCTCTTGCATGGCTTGGGCGAAAGCGGTCCATGACCCGTAATGACTGGCCAAAAGCGACGCCGAGCTTTCGCCGACATGCCGGATTCCCAGCGCATAGATCAGCCGGTGCAGCGCGATCGCGCGTTTGTCATCGATGGCGGCAAAGAGGTTGTCGGCGCTTTTGGCGCCCCAGCCTTCGCGGTTTTTCAGCTGTTGCAGCCCCTGCCCATAGCGCGCGCGCAGCGTAAAAATGTCGACCGGCGTCGTGATCCAGCCATCAGCGTGGAATTGTTCGACCTGTTTGGCGCCCAGCCCTTCGATGTCGAAGGCAGCGCGGGATACGAAATGCTTCAGCCTTTCAACAGCTTGCGCGGGGCAGATCAGGCCGCCGGTGCAACGGCGCACCGCATCGCCCGCATCACGGATCGCGGGTGATCCACATTCGGGGCAGGTATCTGGGAATTGATAGGGGGTGGCATCCGCAGGCCTGCGCGCAAGGTCCACATCCTTGATCTTGGGGATCACGTCACCGGCGCGATACACCTGCACGAGATCGCCAACACGGATGTCGCGGCCATCGCGGATGGGCTGGCCATTGCCGCCGCGCCCGGCGATGTAATCCTCGTTATGCAGGGTCGCGTTGGATACGACCACACCGCCGACCGTCACCGGCGCGAGCCGCGCGACGGGTGACAGCGCGCCTGTACGCCCGACCTGAATGTCGATGGCATCCAGCGTGGTCCAGGCCAGTTCGGCAGGGAATTTATGCGCGATGGCCCACCGCGGTGTGGTGGATCGGAACCCCAGCCGCTGTTGCAAGGCCAGATCGTCGACCTTGTAGACGACGCCGTCGATGTCATAGCCAAGGCTGGCGCGCTGCGCCTCGATCCTTGTATAGATCGCGATCAGATCGGCGGTTGTGTCGCAGGTTGCGGTCAGCGGATTGGTCACGAACCCCAATTCCGCCAGCCGCGCGATGGCCCCCGATTGGGTGGCGGCCAAGGGGGCCGAAAGTTCGCCCCATGCATAGGCGAAGAAACGCAAAGGCCGCGCGGCGGTGATACTGGCGTCAAGCTGGCGCAAGGATCCGGCGGCGGCATTGCGCGGATTGGCGAAGTTTTTACCGCCTTTCTCCGCCTGCCGCGCGTTCAGGGCCGCGAAATCATCGTGGCTCATATAGACTTCGCCACGCACTTCCAGCACGGCGGGTGCGCCTTTCAGCTGCTGGGGAATATCACTGATGGTGCGCGCATTGGCGATGACGTTTTCGCCCACCGCCCCGTCGCCGCGTGTCGCGGCCTGCACCAGTTCCCCGTTTTCATAGCGCAGCGACAATGACAGCCCGTCGATCTTGGGCTCGGCGGTGTAGCGCAGCGGCTGGTCTGTGCCCAACCCCAAGTATTTGCGCACCCGTTCGTCGAAATCCGTCACGTCGTCATCGCTGAAGGCATTGCCCAGAGACAGCATCCGCACCGCATGCTGCACCTTGCCGAATCCCTCCGCCACCGCCGCGCCGATCTGGTCGCTGGGACTGTCGTCGCGTTTGAGGTCGGGAAAGCGCGCCTCGATCGCGGCGTTGCGCTGTTTCAGCACGTCATAGGCGGCATCGCTGATGTCGGGCGCGTCATCGCGATGATAGGCGGTATTGGCCTGCTGCAAGGCATCCGACAGCCGCGCCAGTTCGATCACCGCGTCGGCTTGCGTCAAATCCGCAACCGGAATCGTTGCGGTGTCCTGATCCTGTCCTGTCCGGCTCACCGGCTGCCCCCATTTGACCTGCGTCTCATGCTGCGCGCCAGATAGTGTTACGCAGGCCCGACGCCAAGGTCCAGTCGGCAAACCCGTATCAGGGTCTGGGCCGGCGCGGATGGTTACGCGCCAACCGCCAGTTTGGGGGCTGATTTGACGGGTTCGGGATCACGCAGGACATAGCCACGCCCCCAGACCGTTTCGATGTTGTTTTCGCCATCCGCAGCCTCGGACAGTTTTTTGCGCAGCTTGCAGATGAACACGTCGATGATCTTCAGTTCGGGTTCGTCCATGCCGCCGTACAGGTGGTTGAGGAACATTTCCTTGGTCAGTGTCGTGCCCTTGCGCAGCGACAAAAGTTCCAGCATTTGATATTCCTTACCGGTCAGATGCACGGTATTTCCGCCGACTTCGACTGTTTTGGCATCAAGGTTCACGGCAATCTGCCCGGTGCGGATGATCGATTGCGCATGGCCTTTGGACCGCCGGATGATCGCATGGATGCGCGCGACAAGTTCTTCGCGGTGAAACGGCTTGGTCAGATAATCATCCGCGCCGAAACCGAAGCTTTTCAGCTTGCTTTCGGTGCCGTCATCCCCTGTCAGAATCAGGATCGGCGTGTCGATCCGGCTGAGCCGCAACTGGCGCAGCACCTCGTGCCCGTTCATGTCCGGCAGGTTGAGGTCCAACAGGATCAGGTCGTAATCATACAGCTTCGCCAGATCGATCCCTTCTTCACCAAGGTCGGTGGTATAGACGTTCAGGTTGGCATGAGTCAGCATCAGTTCGATGCTTTTGGCTGTTGTCGGGTCATCTTCGACCAGCAGGACGCGCATAGGGATTCTCCACTCTGACTTGTGCACTTCACCATACGCGAAAAAAGGTTAACCACACGTTACTGGCAAAGAACAATTTACGAATGCGTGTTAAGGTTGTCTATACTTTTGCAGTGCGGTTGCCTTGAGGGCGGCCTCACCATGCGCGGCGACCGCGGATTCCCATGCCGTCATTTCTTCCTCGGACAAGGTGTAGGTTTCCATGGCTTCTGCCCGTGAAATCAACCCATATGTGACCGCGCGCACAACCGCCGCCTTGCGTGACGCGACCCATCGGCTGGTCGTCCTGTCGGGCAGGTCCGCCCGTGTCATCGTGGACCCGTCGGGCAATGTGACTGCACGCGGGCCTTCGATCTTTCGCAAATACATGTGGCACCCCTTTCCGGAAACTCCCGCAGATGTTATGCCGCCCATGACTTAACGAGAGGTGTAACCGCACCTTGAGAGTGCGTTGCATTTTTCTATATTTATATTTGTCTTTGAACCGACGGATCACGACAATGCCATTGGAAGCCACCATGAACTCGCTTGGTTTTGCCAAGTCCCCCGCCGACACCCGCGTGGTTGTCGCGATGTCGGGCGGCGTGGATTCGTCCGTCGTAGCGGCGAAACTGGCCGAGGAAGGTTACGATGTCGTGGGCGTGACGCTGCAGCTTTACGACCATGGCGCGGCGCTTGCGAAAAAAGGCGCATGTTGCGCGGGCCGCGACATCCATGACGCGCGCCGTGTGGCCGAGGACATGGGATTTCCACATTACGTGCTGGACTACGAAAACACCTTCCGCGAGGCGGTGATGGATGAATTCGCCGACAGCTATCTGGGTGGCGCGACGCCTGTCCCCTGCATCCGCTGCAATGAGCGCGTGAAATTCAAGGATCTGTTGCAGACCGCAAAGGAACTGGATGCCGATTGCATGGCGACCGGCCATTATATCCAGCGCAAGATGGGCGCGCAGGGTGCCGAATTGCACAGCGCGGCCGACGCGGCCAAGGATCAAAGCTATTTCCTGTTCTCGACCACGCAGGATCAGCTTGATTACCTGCGGTTTCCGCTGGGTCATCACAAGACCAAGGATGAGACCCGCGCTCTGGCGGCCAAATACGGGCTCAGCGTGGCGGACAAGCCCGACAGTCAGGACATCTGTTTCGTCCCCAACGGCGATTACGCCGCCGTCATCGAAAAACTGCGCCCCGGTGCCGCCGCCCCGGGCGAGATTGTCGACATCACCGGCAATGTGCTGGGCCAGCATCACGGCGTGATCCACTACACCGTGGGCCAGCGGCGCGGGCTTGGCATCGGCGGTCTGGCCGATCCGCTCTATGTCGTGCGGCTGGACGTGGACAAAAAACAGGTCATCGTCGGACCCAAGGACATGCTGGCCACCCGCCGCGTGCCTTTGCGCGAAATCAACTGGATCGGCGGCGGCAAGCTGACCGATCTGGCCGAACGGCAGGTCGCGGTGCGCGTCCGCTCCACCCGCCCCCCGACCGAGGCGATCCTGCGCCCGATCAACGACACCGAGGCCGAGGTCGAATTGCTGGTCGCCGAACAAGGCGTCTCGCCTGGGCAGGCCTGCGTGTTCTATGACACCGACAGCACCCGCGTGCTGGGCGGCGGCTGGATCTGGCGCGGACAATAGCCTCCGCGCGGCTTCTTCTTATTTCTGCAAATACTCCGGGGTGAACCCGGATTTATCCGGGTGAGGGGCAGCGCCCCTTGGTGGCGCAGCCGCTAGGCTTTACCGCGATAGGCGTTCAGCCCGCCCGCGATGAACCTGGCATTTCTGTAACCCATCGCCTGAAGGCTGGCCGCCGACAGGGCGCCGCGGTTGTTGGCGTTGCAATAGCACAGGATCGTGGTCTCGAGATCGGGCAGCATGTCTTCGATATTCATCTCGAGTTTGCCACGGCTGACATGCAGCGATCCCGCGATGTGATCGGCGTCATGTTCTTCCTTGTCGCGGATGTCGAGCGCCACGGCCCCTGCCGCGATCAGGCTGTCCACTTCGCTCGCGGGGACATCCGCGACCTGCGCGCGTGCGGCGTCCGCCATGGCTTGAAACTTGCTGGTATATTGCATCTGGTCCGATCCTTTCGACGATTGCAACCGCCTTAGCCGCTGCCGCCCTGCGGATCGGTGACATTATCACAAAGCCTGCAAAAATCGCTGGCAGATCGCCGCAAGCCCCTTTACCCAAAGGCCATGATTTACAAATCCGCATCCGACTGGCGCAATGCTGCGCAAAAACGTGTCCTGTTCTTCGCGATGTCGGGGCTGGGCAAGACCTATCTGTCCAGCATGCTGCGCCAGACGGGCGACTGGTTCCATTATTCCATCGATTACCGGATCGGCACCCGTTACATGGGCGAATATATCGCCGACAATGCCAAGCGCGAGGCGATGAAAGTGCCTTTCCTGCGCGACCTTTTGCGCAGCGATTCGATCTATATCGGGTCGAACATCTCCTTCAACGACCTGCGCCCGATGTCGTCCTACCTTGGCAAACCGGGTGATCCGGCCAAGGGCGGGTTGCCATGGGATGAATACACCCGCCGTCAGGACCAGTTCCAGCGGGCCGAGGTCGCGGCGCTGCATGACACGGGCCATTTCATCACGCGCTCGCACGATCTCTACCAATATCCGCATTTCGTCTGCGATACCGGCGGGTCGATCTGCGAATGGGTCGATGTGACCAACCCGCAGGATCCGATCATGACGGATCTGGCCTCAAAAACGCTGATGGTCTGGATCGAAGGCACCGACGCCCATACCGCCGAACTGATCCGCCGGTTTGACCGCGAACCGAAACCGATGTCCTATGATCCGGTGTTCCTGCTGGCGACATGGCAGGCGTATCTGGCGGAATTCGACGTGTCCCCCGATACCGTGGACCCCGACGATTTCATCCGCTGGGCATTCGCCAAAGCGCTGGCGCACCGCCAGCCGCGTTACAAGGCGATGGCGGATGGCTGGGGGATCACCGTGGCGCAGGATGACGTGGCTGAGGTGCGCGACGCGGACGGCTTTGTCGAGATGATCGCGCGGGCCCTTGAGAAGCGGGGCTGACGGGCCTATCTGCACCTGTCTGCGAGGATACCATTCATGCCGATCAAATTGCCATCCGCCCTGCCCGCCTATGATGTCCTGTCCAAGGAAGGCGTCATGGTGCTGGACGAAGTCACCGCCGCGCGGCAGGATATCCGCCCCTTGCGGATCGCGCTGCTGAACCTGATGCCCAAGAAGATCCAGACCGAAAACCAGTTCGCCCGCCTGATCGGGGCGACACCGTTGCAGATCGAGTTTTCACTGATCCGGATGAGCGAACACCAGACCCGCAACACCGCTGCCGAACATATGGAGGAGTTCTACAAACCCTTCTCGGACGTGCGGGACGAAAAATTCGACGGTCTCATCATCACCGGCGCGCCGATCGAACATCTGCCGTTCCACGATGTCACCTATTGGGACGAGCTGACGCAGGTCTTCGACTGGACCCAGACCAACGTCCATTCCACCTTTGGCGTCTGCTGGGGCGGCATGGCGATGATCAATTATTTCCACGGGGTGGAAAAACACCTGCTGGATCGAAAACTCTTTGGTTGCCTGCGGCATCAGAACAAAGCGCCCAGTTCGCCCTATCTGCGCGGGTTCTCGGATGATTGCGTGATCCCCGTCAGCCGCTGGACCGAAATGCGGCAGGATGAAATCGACGCTGTGCCGGGGCTGAAAACCCTGATCACCAGCCCCGAATCCGGGCCTGCGCTTGTCGAAGATATTGCCCATCGCGCGCTCTATATCTTCAACCATTTTGAATATGACACCGGCACGCTGAAACAGGAATACGACCGCGATATCGCCAACGGCACCCCGATCAACGTGCCTGCGAATTACTACCCCGATGACGATCCGTTGAAGACGCCGCAAAACCGCTGGCGGAGCCACGCGCACCTTCTATATGGCAATTGGATCAACGAGATCTATCAGACAACTTATTTCGATTTGGACAAAATTGGCACTTAAAGCTCTCTCTCTGACGGCGCTTGCGCTGGGCATCGGCGCGTTGCTGACCGCCTGCACGGCCTCGGCGCGCGCGGACCGGATCGAGGCCGCCTTCCCCCCTGTCGGCGATTTCGTGCAGGTCACGGGCGGGCGCGTGCATTATGTGCAGGCAGGCAGCGGGCCCGATGTGATCCTGCTGCATGGCGCGGGTGGCAATCTGCGCGATTTCACCTTCGATCTGATGGGCCAGCTGACTGACCGCTACCGCGTGACGGCCTTTGACCGTCCCGGCCTTGGTTATACCGACCGCGTGCCCGGCATCGCGACGGGCGCTTTTGCGACCGATGGTGACAGCCCCGCCGCCCAGGTTGCCATGCTGCGCGAGGCTGCGACCGCGCTCGATATCCGTGCGCCTGTTGTCGTCGGGCACAGTTTCGGCGGGATCGTTGCGATGGCGTGGGCCACGACGGGGATAGGTCGCGACGACCCGACCAATGCCGCCGCTGTCGTGTCTTTTGCGGGTGTGTCGATGCCGTGGCCGGGGGATCTCGGCACCTATTATTCAGTCAACGGCAGCGCGCTAGGCGGCGGTCTGGTCATCCCGCTGATCAGCGCCTTTGTTCCCAAAAGCACGGTGGACAATGCCGTCGCTGTCACCTTTGCGCCGCAGTCGCCGCCACCGGGTTATGTGGACCATCTGGGCGGCGAACTGGCACTGCGCGCGGACACGTTCCGCGCCAATGCGCGCCAGGTCAACACGCTGCGCCCCTTTGTCGTGGAGATGACACAGCTTTATCCGCAGATCACCATCCCGATCGAAATCATCCACGGGACTGCGGACGACACCGTCCCGATCCGTGTCCATGCCGAAGAGCTGATCAAGATCGCGCCCACCGCCAACCTTGTCCGGCTGGACGGGGTCGGCCACCAGCCGCACCATTCCCGACCGCCCGAAGCGATCGCCGCCATCGACCGGGCGGCATCGCGCGCCGGATTGCGCTAGGCGTCCCGCACGCCCATACTGGCGCGAAACAGCGCAAAGAGGGTTTTATGGATTTGCCATTCGACGGCGCGATCAGTCGCTATTTCAACGAAGGCGCCCCGCAGGACATCCGCGACCTGATCAGCGACGCCAAGAAGCACGACATCCTCAACCCCAGCTATCCTTACCCCAAAGAATGGGACAAGGACGATTACGAGGATGCCATCAAAAAGCTGCAGGTCGAACTGGTGCGGATGCAGGCCTGGGTGCGCGACACCGGCCAGCGGATTGTCGTGATCTTCGAAGGGCGCGATGCGGCGGGCAAAGGCGGCACGATCAAGCGGTTCCGCGAAAATCTGAACCCGCGCGGCGCACGCCTTGTGGCCCTGCCCAAGCCCAGCGATACCGAAGCCGCCCAATGGTATTTCCAGCGCTATATCGCACATCTGCCCGCCAAAGGGGAAATGACGCTGTTTGACCGCAGCTGGTACAATCGTGGTGTCGTCGAACATGTGTTCGGCTTCTGCACCCCAGAGCAGCGTGCCTGCTGGTTTTCGCAGGTGCCGGAATTCGAGGATATGCTGGCAAATGAAGGGATCACCCTGTTCAAGATCTGGCTGAATGTCGGACGGGCCACGCAATTGGATCGCTTTCTCGACCGTGAAAAAGATCCCCTCAAACAATGGAAACTCAGCCGGATCGATGTCGAGGGGCTGGCGCTTTGGGACGCGTATACCGACGCGATCCGCGAAACGCTGGACCGAACGCATCTGCCCTTTGCGCCATGGACAATCGTGCGGTCCGACGACAAGCTGCGCGCACGGGTGAACATGATCCGCTCTGTCCTGCAAGCGCTTGATTACACGCGCAAAGATGCGGATGCCTTAGGTGTCGTCGATCCGTCGATCGCGGGTGGTCCCGACCTTTGGCATGTCTAAGCGCGGCTATCACCACGGCAATCTGCGCGCCGAACTGATCGATGGCTGCCTGCGGCTGATCGAGATGCGCGGGCCAACGGGGTTCACCCTGTCCGAGGCCGCGCGCGAGGCGGGTGTCACCCCGGCGGCCGTCTATCGTCATTTCGCGGGGCGCGAAGACCTGATCGCCGCCGCCGCACAGGAAGGCTACGCCATTTTCGCCGACCTGATGGAACATGCCTTTGCCGATGGGCAACCCTCGGCTTTGGCCGCGTTCGAGGCGACAGGCCGCGCCTATCTGGCCTTCGCGCGCCGCTATCCGGGGCATTACATCGCGATGTTCGAATCGGGCGTATCGATCAACCACAGCCCCGATCTGCATGCCGTGGCGACGCGCGCGATGGGTGTGCTGGAAAAGGCCGCAGCGGCGCTGAGCCAGCACATCCCTGCCGACAAACGCCCGCCGCCGCAGATGTTCAGCGCCCATATCTGGGCGATGTCGCATGGCGTGGTCGAACTTTTCGCGCGCGGCAATCCGGGCCGGACAAGTCCGTTTCCACCCGATGATCTGCTGGAAACGGGCATCGGCATCTACTTGCGTGGGCTTGGCCTGCTGGACCCTGACATATAGGATCACCCCATGGACGGAACCTTCGCAGTCATCTTTTTCATTGTCGGCCTGACCGACACCTATCTGAACAGCTGCGCGACAGGCTGCTATCAGCTGCAAGACGCGCCTGCGCGGGTCGCGGTGCAGCTTAGCGACACATATTTCCAGTCTGACAACATCAGCCAGGAAATCTATGCCACCTACGACCTGCCGCGCCGCTATGGCGTGTTCCAGCCGGTCGTGGGCGCGAGTGCCACGACCGATGGCGATCTCTGGATCGGTGCCGGTGCGAAATGGACGACACAAGACGTGATCGACGGGCCGTTCTTTGTCGAGGCGTCGTTCATGCCGGGGTTTTACGCCCAAGGCGATGGGCCGGACCTTGGGCTGCCGCTCGAATTTCGCGGCGCACTCGGGGTCGGCTATATGTTCGACAATGGCGCGACGCTGACCGTCCTGGCGGACCACAGGTCAAACGGCGATCTGGGGGAGATGAATCCGGGGCTGGAAACCGTGGGCGTACGGTTCGCCATGGTGCTCGACTGATCCCATCTTCCGAGCCCAAATATCCCCCGCGGAGCGCTCCGGCGCAGCCGGACCCGCTTAGGCCAGCAATACCAGCGACCGTTCGTCCCAGACCACCTTGGTCTGGGTGCCGACGTCGAGAACCGGCCGACCGATCAGGTTCTTCATGGCGATATTCAGCGGCTGGTCTACGCCCGCGATCCGTACGTCGTAATAGGTCATGTCGCCGTAATAGACGACCTCATCCACCACGCCGTCGATCAGCTTGCGTTCGGTGGTTTCGCCGTCGAACAGGATCGCCAGCGTTTCGGGCCGCACGCCTGCGACGGCAGCACCCTTGTGAAGCGCCATGGGGGCCTGTTCCGCCTGCACGCTGACGCGGCCAAGGCCCGCGACATCGACCTCGATCGTGTCGCCGATCTCTTGCACATCCGCGCGCAGGAAATTCATCTTGCCGATGAATTCCGCCACGCGCCGCGAATTGGGACGCCGGTACAATGTCTCAGGATCAGCCAATTGCCCGATCTCACCTTCGAACATCACGGCGATGCGGTCGGACATGACCAGTGCCTCTTCCTGATCATGAGTGACCAGAATAAAGGTGATGCCGACATGCCGTTGCAGGCGGATCAGTTCGACCTGCATCTGTTCGCGCATCTTTTTATCCAGCGCGGACAAAGGTTCATCCAGCAACAGCACTTTGGGTTTCAGGATCAGCGCGCGCGCCAAGGCGACCCGTTGACGCTGGCCACCCGACAAAGCATGCGACGCGCGCTTGCCATAGCCTGACAGGCCGACCATCGCCAATGCCTCGTCCACCATCGTGGCCTTGTCGGCCTTGGACAGGTCCGCCCGCTTGCGCAGCCCGAAGGCCACGTTTTCGGCGACGCTCAGATGCGGAAAGATCGCATAGGACTGGAACACCATATTGGTCGGCCGCAGGTTGGCGGACACGCCGCGCATGTCCTTGCCGCCGATCATCACGACCCCGTCGGACACATCCTCCAGCCCCGCGATGGTGCGCAGCAACGTCGTCTTGCCGCAGCCCGAAGGCCCCAGAAGCGAAAAGAACTCGCCAGCATTGATGGTCAGGTCGATGTCACGCAGCGCGTGATAATCGCCATAATATTTGTTGACGCCCTTGAGCGTGATCAAAGCTGTCAAAGAAAGCCCCCTTTGTCTTTGACGCCCGCGCGGGCCATGCCGCGGCGGCGCAAAAGCTCTGCAATAGTCAACAGGATGATCGACAGCGCGACCAGAATCGTCCCCAGCGCCATGACGACAGGCAAGGACGCCGGAAACCGCATCAGCCCCCAAATATAGACCGGCATCGTCGGGCTGACGCCGGACAGAAAGAACGCGATGATGAATTCATCAAGGCTGATGGTGAAGGCGATCAACATGCTGGAAATGATCCCCGGCATCACCAAGGGCAGCGTCACCAGCCGGAACGCCGAAAACCGGCTTTCGCCAAGGTCCATCGCCGCCTCTTCCATGCTGGGGTCGAGGTTCTGGAAAGCGCCGTTCAGGATCGCGATGCAGAACGGTGTGCAGATCAGCACATGCGCCGCGATGATCGTCCAGTTGGACAGGCCCAGATCGAAGATTTGCACCACGACCACCAGCAGCGACACGGCGACGATAATCTCGGGCAGGACCAGAGGGAGCATGATGAACCCCATGATCCCCGCCTTGATCGGAAAGCGGTACATCGCCCCCGCGCGTGCGGCACAGATCCCCAGCAGCGTCGACAGGATCGCCGTCATCACCGCGATGAACAGCGAATTCCGCACCGCCGCATGCAGCGATGTGTTGGTCATCAATTCGCCGAACCAGTTCGTCGTGAAGCCGGACAGCGGAAAGGCGATGATCGTCGCATCGTTAAAGGCAAAGATCGGCAGCAGCACGATCGGCGCATAGAGAAAAATCAGATAGGCGATGGCATAGACGCGCAGGCTCATGACCGCCCCCGCAGCCAGCGGCGGTTGAGCAGAACGAACATAAGGCTGATCGCCGTGACCGACAGCATCGCGACGACAGCCAGCGCCGCGCCCAATGGCGCATTATTCAGCGCGAGAAACTGGGTCTGGATCATGTTCGCAATCAGCTTGCCACCGGCCCCGCCCATCAGTTCTGGTGTCACGTAATCGCCGATGGTCGGGATGAATACGATCAACACCGCCGCCACGACGCCGGGCATGGCCAAGGGCAAGGTCACACGGAAGAAGGTCATCACCTTGTTTTCCCCCAGATCGCGCGATGCCTCGAGCAGGGAGCGGTCAATCTTTTCCAAAGCGACAAAGATCGGCAGGATCGCGAAAGGCGCGAAAGCATGGGCCAGCGTGATGATCACGGCATTCACATTGTAAAGAATGAAGGTCAGCGGTTCGTCGATCAGGCCGATGTTCAACAGCCCGGTGTTGATCACGCCGTTATAGCCAAGGATTACCTTCCACAGGAAAACCCGGATCAGGTAGGACGTCCAGAACGGGATCGTGATCAGGAACAGCCATAGCGATTTACGGTCGGGCCTGACGTGAAACGACACAAAATAGGCAATCGGAAACGCCAGCAGCACCGTCACCACCGTCACCACGGCAGACACGTAAAGCGAACGTTGCAGCAACGCCCCGTAGATGGGCTGTGTGATGATCTCGCGGTAGTTGTTCAACGTGAATGTCGTGTCGACATCCATGAAGTTTTGCGTCCAGAAGCTGAACAGGATGATCGCCCCCAGGGGGAAGGCCATCAGCGCCAGCGCATAGAAAAACGGCGGGCTGATCAGTAACAGCCCGCGCCCGCCTTCGGTCGATGTCAGTTTCTTGAACATAGGGCGATCTTCATCTTCACGTCGGAAAGATCAATACGAAAGTGACGTGACGCTGCCCGATCGCGTCGGATTTTCCATCATCTGCCACTATTTACGCCGATCCTCGTCGGGCGGCTGGCGCAGCAAAAAGGCCCGCCAAGGCGGGCCTTTTCAAAGATGCGGAACAGCTTAACGCTTGGAGAACTGGAAGCTCTTGCGCGCCTTTGCCTTGCCGTATTTCTTGCGTTCCACCACGCGGCTGTCGCGGGTCAGGAAACCGGCAGCTTTCAGCGCGGGGCGCAGGGATGGATCATAAAGCTGCAGCGCCTTGGACACACCATGCTTGACCGCACCGGCCTGACCGGACAGACCGCCGCCCTTGACGGTAGCGACCACGTCGAACTGACCGGCGACACCGGCGATCGAGAATGGCTGCGCCAGAATCATCTGGAGCACGGGGCGCGCGAAATAGGTCTTCATTTCCTTGCCGTTGACGGTGACCTTGCCGGAACCGGGGCGGATCCAGACGCGGGCGACCGCATCCTTGCGCTTGCCGGTGGCATAGGACCGACCCAGCGCATCGCGCACGGGTTCACGGGGGGCGGCGACGGGGGTCGGTGCCGCAGCTTCGACACCTTCCGCGACCTGGCCCAGATCTTCGAGCGAATTGACTTGATCGGCCATTATGCGGTCCTCGTGTTCTTCGGGTTCATGGATTTGACATCCAGAACTTCGGGCTTTTGTGCGTCCATGCCATGTTCCGCCCCTGCGAAGATACGCAGATGGGTCATTTGCTGGCGGGACAGCTTGCCGCCGGGCAGCATGCGCTGGACGGCTTTTTCGATGACGCGCTCGGGGTGCTTGCCTTCGAGGATCTCTGCCTTGGTCTTGGACTTGATCCCGCCGGGGTGGCCGGTGTGCCAGTAATAACGCTCGTCGCGCTTGTTACCGGTCATCTGGATCTTCTCGGCGTTGATCACGATCACATTGTCGCCCATATCCATGTGCGGTGTGAAGGATGGCTTGTGCTTGCCGCGCAAGCGCATGGCGATGATCGAGGCAAGACGGCCCAGAACAACGCCTTCAGCGTCGATCAGGATCCATTTCTTGTCGATATCCGCCGGGGTAGCGGTAAAGGTTTTCATATCTCACCAGAAGGTTTGTGGTGGCGCAACGCCACGGTCATTCGGATAGGTGGCTTATAAGCGCCATAAAATGCGCGTCAAGCGGGGTTTTTCCGAAATAACCAAGTAAAAACATTGTCTTGCAAATTAGGTATCATAATACCCCACAAAACTACACCGAAATCCGCTGTGGCGGATGGGCCAGCAGATCGCGCAGCACATGCATCGCATCGACAAAGGTCTGATGCGGCACCAGCCCGTTCACCGCAACGCGCACCGCATGCTCGCTGCGCCCGTCGCGCAGGGCAAAATCATCGGCGGATTTGATCAGCACGCCCGCGGCATCGGCCGCTTGCAGAAATTCGCCGCTACGCCAGCCGAGCGGCAGCTCGAGCCAGACAAATGGCACGTCCTCGGACCAGCTGAGCTTGTACATGCCCAGCACGTTGACAGCGGCCCGGATATCCTGCGCGATCCTGTCCCTGACCGCATCCAGCACAGCGTCGATCCCGGGTTGCGCCAGGATATGCGCATAAAGATCGGTCATCAACCGCGACACGCCAAAAGAGCTGAACGTCGCGGTGCGCACCAGCGCCGATGTCCACCCCTGCGGGGCCAGCGCAAACCCGATCCGCAACGCCGCCGAGATCGATTTCGCCGGTGAAACCACATGCCAGCCCAGATCGGGCAGCAAGGCGCGATAGCTGGGCCCGATATGCGCCGAGCGCATCAGCCGGTAACAATCGTCATCCAGCACATGCACACCATAGCGCTGCGCGATCCGTGCAATCTGGGTCCGGCGGGCGGGTGTCGTGGGGCGTACCGTGGGGTTGCAGACCTCGGACGAGGTGCAAAAGACCTGCACGCTCTGCGCCTTGATCAAAGCCTCAAAGGCCGCGGGGTCAGGCCCCTCCGCATCCCAGGGCACGCCCACGACATCGGCGCGGCACATCGCAGCGGCATAGCGAAAGCCGCCGTAGCTCAGCGCGTCGACCGCCACGACAGGGCGCGCGCCATGCAGGATGGTTTGCAGGATCATCACGACCGCGCTTTGCCCGCCATGGGCCGTGACGATATCGTCCACCGTAAAGGCGCCGATCCGCGCGACGCTGAGATATGTTGCGGCGGCCCTGCGCGCAGCCAGATCGGTCTGCCTGTCGGGATAACGCAGCAGGTGTTCGGTCGGCATGCTGTCGGCCAGATGGTGCAGCGCATCGCGGATCATCTGCCCCTGCCCCATGTCCGGCATTTTCGGGCTGAGCAGATGCGCCACATCGGCGGCATGCGACATGCGGTCATCAGCCGCCAGAATCGCAGGGCTGGCCGCGCGCAGGCTGCGCTGTGCGGGGGCCACAAAGGTGCCGCGCCCGACCGCCGCGACAAGGCGGCCTTCTTCGGTCAGCAGCTGATAGGCCCGCGCGACAGTCCCCGGTGTCACGCCGATCTGATAGGCCAGATCACGCACGGGCGGCAGTTTGGCCTCAGGTGCCAATTGTCCCGATACGATTGCTTCACGGATCGCCTGCGCCAGCGCCTTGAATTTCGATTTCCCCGCAAGGCCAAGCGGTGATTTGAAAATTGTATCCGATACAATCATTTCATGGACCTTTCGTTGGCGCATATTGTATCGTTCAATTGTAGCATTTATCTAAATTGTGTCAATACAATACGAAAGGATTGTCCCATGTCATATACGATCCAGCCAATGCAAATCGCGGTTCTGACCAGCCAGTCCCATGTGCCGGTCATGGCCGGACTGGCCCTGCGTTTTGCGGTGATCGTGACCACATGGGACCTGCGCCGGCGCACGCGGCGCCATTTGCGCGCTCTGCCACCGTATCTTTTGACCGATATTGGCCTGGACCACCCCGCGGCGGTTGCCGAAGCGTCCAAGCCTTTCTGGCGGGCCTGACAGCCCCGCCTCTTCCTGAATGGGCCGGGGTTTCCCGGCCCATTTTTCAGGCACGCGGGATCGCGTAAGTCAGACTGGCCCGCGCCACAGGGGCCGCCTGCCCCGCGCTATAGATCAGCGCATCCGTCACGGCCAGCGCACGGCCGAGCTTCAGCAGCCGCGCCTCGCAGACCAGCATCTGCCCGGCGGCGGGCTTGCGCATGAAATCAATGCTGCAATTGGTGGTGACGGCCAGCGCCTTGGGTCCGATATTGGCAAGAATGATCAGATAGGCCGTCACATCCGCCAGCGCGAACATCGCAGGCCCCGAAACCGTGTCGCCCGGGCGCAGGTGGCGCTCTGCGACAGGCATCTGCACCGTGATCCGGTCAGCCGACAGGTCGGCAATGATGAAATCACCCTGTACCTGCGGAAAAGCTGTTTCCAGAAACGCGTGCAGATCGGCGGCATCCATTTTCAGCGTCATGACTTCCCCTCTGGCCTGTGCTGGCTTAGCATGATGCCACACCCGACAAAGGACAAGCCGATGGATATCCTGCTGCGCCAAGACCGCGACCATATCGCCCATCTGACGCTGAACGCACCCGACAGGCTCAACGCGCTGTCTGACGCCATGCTGGCGGCCCTGCACGGCACGCTGGACCAGATCGTCGACGATACGGAGGTCCGTGCGGTCATCATCGCGGGCAGTGGCAAGGCCTTTTGCGCGGGCCATGATCTGCGCGAAATGCAGGCGGGACGGCAGGCCGCCGATGGCGGGGCCGCCTATTTTGCGGATATCTTCGCGCGCTGTGCAGCCGTCATGCAGCGCATCCAGTCAATGCCGCAGCCTGTCATCGCGCAGGTCCATGGCATCGCGACCGCTGCAGGGTGCCAGCTGGTCGCCACCTGCGACATGGCGATTGCGGCCGATGACACCCGCTTTGGCGTGAACGGCGTCAATATCGGGCTGTTCTGTTCCACTCCGATGGTGGCGCTGACCCGCAACATTCCCCGCAAGGCCGCGTTCGAAATGCTGACGACAGGCCGCTTCATCCATGCCGACGAGGCCACCCGCCTTGGCCTGATCAACCGCGCGGTGCCGCTGGCAACACTCGCCGATGAAACCCGCGCCCTTGCGCAATCCATCGCTGCCAAACTGCCCGTCGCGGTCAAGATCGGCAAATCCGCCTTCTACGATCAGGCGCAACTGACCACCGCCGAAGCCTATGCCTATACCAGCGCCGTGATGGTCGAGAACATGATGGTGCGCGACACCGACGAGGGGATCACTGCGTTCCTCGAAAAGCGCCCCCCCGACTGGTCATCTTCAGAGTAAAAATATCCCCGCCGGAGGCATAAAAGTTCTAGAGGCCATATATCCCCGAAAACTTCGCCTCCAGATAGTCCAGCAACGGCCCCTCCTGCGGCGCAAAGCCTGCCGCATGGGTGATCGTCTCGACCGGTGTCCGCAGCCCCCCGAATTGCTGCAGATTGCGGCGCAGCCAGCCCGTCGCGCGTGACGTATCCCCGCGCGCCAGATCATCGTCCAGATCCGGCACCGCCGCACGCAGCGCCTGATGCAGGCAACCCGCATAGACATTGCCCAAGGTGTAGGTCGGGAAATAACCGAACAATCCTTCGGACCAGTGCACATCCTGCAAGACGCCGTTGGACGGACGGTCCACAGCGAAACCGAAATCGGCGGCAAAGCGGTCGTTCCACGCCGCCTCCAGATCGGTCACCGCCAGATCGCCCGACACCAGCACGCGTTCCAGATCGAAACGCAGCAGCACATGCAGGTTATATTGCAGCTCGTCCGCTTCGGTGCGGATGAACCCGTCGCTGACGCGGTTGACGCAGGCATAAAAGGCATCTTCATCCGCGATGCCGAAATCGCCGAATGCATCCCGCATCTGCCCGTAAAGCCAGCCGGTAAAGGCGCGGCTGCGGCCAAGCTGGTTTTCGTAAATCCGGCTCTGGCTTTCATGCACGCCCATCGACACGCCGGCCCCCAGCGGTGTCAGCAGATGCGCACGGTCGATCCCCTGTTCATAGGCGGCATGGCCGACCTCGTGGATCGTGGAATAGAAACAGTTGAACGGATCGGCAGGGTTGGTGCGGGTCGTGATCCGCACATCAAGGCCGGAACCCGAGGAGAACGGATGCACCGCCTTGTCGATGCGCCCCGTATCAAGGTCATAGCCAAAGGCGAGCGCAAGCTTG
This sequence comes from Yoonia vestfoldensis DSM 16212, assembly GCF_000382265.1. Lineage (GTDB taxonomy): Bacteria > Pseudomonadota > Alphaproteobacteria > Rhodobacterales > Rhodobacteraceae > Yoonia > Yoonia vestfoldensis. The sequence goes on along the minus strand of NZ_KB907974.1, from coordinate 15,222 downwards.
GTCGACAGCGCAAGCTGCGCTGTCTCGTCGAACAGGCCCGTCAGGGCGGGCGGCTTGGGCCGGTCCAGCACGGCGGCGCGCAAGTCCACCAAGCGCGGGCGCAAGGCGGCGAACATCGCACTCAGGCTCGCCCCCGTCGCGCCGGGTTCGTAATCATCGAGCAGCGCGTCATAAGGATCGGCATTGCCCGCGATGGCGGCAGCCTCTTCGCGGCGCAGGTCCAACACCTGTTGCAGCACCGGCAGAAACGCCGCGACATCCTCTTCGGCGCGGGCCTTGGCCCAGATCCTGTGCGCGCGGGATGTGGTCTGCGCGAGTTCCGTGGCCAGCCGTGCCGGCACCTTGGTCGCGCGGTCGAAACCGCGGCGGATATGGCGCAGGTTGGCGGCGGCGACATCATCGGCCGCCTCGGCCGCCTCCAGCCAGTCACCCACGCGCGGGTCGGTGCGACGGGCGTGCAGGATGCTGGCCATCGCGCCATGTTCCTCGGCGCGTTGCGGGCCTGCGCCATCGGGCATCACGGTTTCCTGATCCCACCCCAGACGGCCAGCCACCTGCGCCAGCGCCTCGGTGTCGCGCTGGAAGGCCATCAGTTCGGTATATGCACTCATCAAGCGGTCCTTACGGATTGGGGTTTAGGATAGCGCGCCATGAACCGCGCGCGCAGGATCGTGGCCCAAAGCACGACCGCCACGAATTGATGCGTGATCGCCAGATGCACAGGTGCAGAATAGATCACCGTCACGATTCCCAGCACGACTTGTAATGTCATCACCGCCATCATCATGTTGAACGCTGCACGGATATATCTGTTGGCTGCGCTGCGCGCGATCCACCAGACCACCAGCGCGCCTGCAAAAAGGATATAGCCCGCCATCCGGTGCATGAACTGCACCAGCCCCGCATCTTCAAAGAAATTGCGCCAGACCGGGTCAAGGTTGAAAGGCTCGGGCGGAAAGAACCCGCCCGCCATCAACGGCCAGTCGGGAAAGGCGCGGCCCGCGTCGATGCCAGCGACCAGCGCGCCCAGCAGGATCTGCACAAAGGCCAGCCCCACCAGCACGCCGCCCCATTTCGCCAGCCGCCCGTCCCCCGACCGGCGTGCCTGCAACAGATCAGCCGACGGGCGGCCCAGAAGATAGACATACCAGGCGATGAAGCCGAAAATCACAAAAGCCAGCCCCAGATGGGTGGCCAGACGGTAGGACGCAACGCTCAACATGCCCTCTTGCAGGCCCGATGCCACCATCCACCAGCCGATCGCCCCCTGTAATCCGCCCAAAGCGCCAAGGAACAGCAACCGTCCGGTCCAACCCGCCGGAATCTGGCGGCGCAACAGGAAGTAAAAGAAACCCAATGCCCAGACGAGGCCGATGAACCGGCCCAACTGGCGATGGCCCCATTCCCAGTAATAGATGACCTTGAATTCCTCCATGCTCATCCCGCGGTTCATCAACTGATATTGCGGGATCTCGCGGTATTTATCGAACTCGACCTGCCACGCCTCGGCGGACAGGGGCGGCAATGCGCCGGTCACCGGGGCCCATTCGGTGATCGACAGGCCGCTGTCGGTCAGGCGGGTGAGCCCGCCCACCGCGATCATGATGACGACCAGCGCGAAAAGCGCCATCAACCACGCCCTGATCGCCAGCCGCGCGCCTTGTCCGGCACGCGCGATCCCGCCGGGGGTCGCGGCCTGTTTGGGGCTGTCGCCGACCTCTTCGAAAATGCTGCGCTTGGTTGCCATGGCCGTCTCCGTCTTGTTGCGGCGGAACCTAGGTCCGGCACGCCCCAAGCGCAAGCGTCAGGGTGCCACAGGTCCTAACCGCGGTCCTTCCAGCGCACCATCTGGCGCAGGATGCCGTGCAGCATCTGCACATCCGCCCGCGTCAGCGGCATCCGCGACCACAGGTTGCGCAGGTTCATCTGCATATTCGGAGCCTTGTCGGCGGGGAAAAAGAACCCCGCCTCGTCAAGCCGGTCCTGATAATGGTCGGCCAGTTTCTCGATCTCGATCTGGGTGGCCCAATCGCCGGGCGCATCATGGCGCAGGGGCACGACCTCGGTCGCGACCCGCCGCCATTCATAGCCCAGCAACAGCACGCATTGCGCAAGGTTCAGTGATGGAAAATCGGGGTTCACCGGCACGGAGATGATGGCATTGGCGCGCGCGATATCGTCGTTTTCCATGCCCGCGCGTTCGGGGCCGAACATGACGGCGACCTTGCCGCCTGCGGTGATGCGCGCACGGGCGTCCTGCATCGCGGCCTCGGGCGACAGGACCGGCTTGGTCAAGCCACGCGGCCGCGCGGTCGTGGCATAGACGAAATCGCAATCGGCAATCGCGGCGGCGGTATCCGCGAACAGCTGCGCTTCGTCGAGCAGACGGCCCGCCCCGCTTGCCATGGCGACGGCGCGCTGGTTGGGCCAGCCGTCGCGGGGGGCGATCACGCGCATCCGGTCCAGCCCGAAATTCCACATGCCGCGCGCGGCGGCCCCGATGTTTTCGCCCATCTGCGGACGGATCAGGACAAAGGCAGGCTGCGGGGTCGTCACGGGCATCGGGGATCCTTGGCTGAAACTGCGCCCTGTTACGCCGCACCCCGCGCCAAGGCAAGCAAGGCATGGCCAAAGCCTGCGATCCCCGCTAGAGACGGGCGAACCTTTCCCAGACCGGACCAAGCCAGATGTCGGACGCCGCAGACACACCGCAAATCTACCTGATCACACCGACGGATTTTGATCTGATGACCTTTCCCGACCGGCTGGCCGCCTGTCTGGACAGCACCGAAATCGGTTGCGTCCGGCTGGCGCTTGCGACCAAGGACGACAGCAAGATCGCGCGCGCGGCTGATGCTTTGCGCGCCGTCACCCATGCCCGCGACGTCGCGCTGGTGATCGAAAGCCATGTGCTGATGGTCGACAGGCTGGGGCTGGACGGGGTGCACCTGCTCGATGCGGCGCGGTCGGTGAAAAAGATCCGCAAGGATCTGGGCGATGACGCCATCGTCGGGGCATTCTGCGGCAATTCGCGCCATGACGGCATGACCGCGGGTGAACTTGGGGCCGATTACATCAGCTTTGGCCCCGTGGGCGCCTCCGGCTTGGGCGATGGCCGCACCGCCGATCTGGAGCTTTTCGCCTGGTGGTCGGAAATGATCGAAGTTCCGGTCGTCGCCGAAGGCGCGCTGGACGAAAACCTGATCCGGCAACTCACGCCACATACCGATTTCTTCGGTATCGGCGATGAAATCTGGCGCGAGGACGACGCAGCGAAAGCACTTGGATCGCTCCTGAAGGCGATGACCTCTTAAAGACTTCTTATTTCCAAAAATACTCATCTTGTCCCGGATGAAATCCGGGAACGGGGCAGCGCCCCTAGCCTGCCAGCCCCGCGCGCACCCGCTCCTCCAAGGCACGCGCCAGCGCCTTGCGGTCGGTGAAATCCCGCACTTGCACCGGCGGGTGATAGATCACGGTCACGCCGCCTTGACGCCGCGCGGCCAAAGTGCCGAGCAAATGCGGCCCGAACCCCATGTCACCCCACCAGCCATAGAACCGCAGGTCAGCCCCCGCAGGCGCGTGGTATCTGATCGTGACCGGCTGCACCGCGAGATTGCCGCGCAAGGCAGGGTCAAAAAAGGCCGCAAACAGCGTCGGCTTGAAAGGCAGCACCTGCAGACCGTCGGTCGATGTGCCTTCGGGAAAAAACAGCAGCTTGTGACCCGCTTGCAGCCGATCACGGAACAATACGATCTGGTCCAGCGTATCGCGCCGGTCGCGGCGGATGAACACGGTGCCCGTCGCGCGCGCCAGCCAGCCGATCCCCGGCCAGCCCGCGACTTCGGATTTCGACACGAAATAGATCCGCTTGCGGGCATTGAGCGCGAATATGTCCAGCCAGCTTGCATGATTGGCGACGACGGCACCGGCGCCGCGCATCGGTGTGCCTTGCGCGCGATACCCGATGCCCAACAGCACAAAGGCCGCGCGACACACGGCCTGCGTTATATAGGGCGTGACCGGACGTCGCAGGCCGCAAAGCGGACGTTCGATCAGACGGATCAGCAGCAGCACCGACAAACCGCCAAAGACCAGCAAGCCAAGCGGCAGCCCGCGCCGCAGCACACGCCACCAGCCGCCTGCGCCAAGCGGTGCATGCACCGGTGGGTGATCGCTGTACCAGGTCTCAGCCATGCGACAACGGCCTTTTGTAGATCTGATGGTGCCGCGTGCTGACACAGGATGTGGGCAGGATCAGGCAGACATCGGTGGTGTTGAACGCGTGGTCGACAAAGACGCCCTGCCCCACAACGCCGCCGATCCGCAGGTAGGCCTTGATCAGGGCCGGCGTCTCGCGCATCGCCGCAACCCGGTCGATCCTGTCCAGCGCAAGCGGCGTGAAGCTTTGCGCACCCGGTCCGATCGCCGCGACCTGAAACGGGGGGGGCGCCGCATGGCGATGAAACAGCAGGCTGAGCGGGGCCGCCAGACGCGCCAGGTCGGTGCCATGAAACGACGCGACCCCGAACAGGACGTCGATCTTGTTGACGGCAACGTAGTCTGCAAGCGCCTGCCACAGATGCATCATCGCGATACCGCCGCGATAGGCCGGGTGCAGGCAGGACCGCCCGAGTTCCAGCAGTCTGTAGCCGGATGTTTTCAGCCGTGTCAGGTCATATTCGTTTTCGCAATAATATTGCCCGGCCGCCGCCGCGGCCGCCGCGTCCAGCAGGCGGTAGACACCGACAACCTGATCCGCCTGCGGGCGGGACAGGTCCCGCAGGATCAGATGGGTGGCATGGACGTCGAAGATATCCTGTTCCAGACCTGCACGATGGTCCACCATCGGCCCGTCGCCGCCCAATTCGGCCACGAACACCTGATAGCGCAGCCGTTGCGCCGCCAGAACATCGGCACGGCTCTGTGCGATCGACACCGCAAACTGCGGGCCGGGCCGTGCCCCGATGGACAGATCGCGTGTCTCTTCGTGCATCTTGTTCATTAAGAAATGATTAACTTTTTGACGGTCATACTTGGTCAGTCTCGCAAAGCAAACGGTTGACACAAATTTTAATTCGACTACTCAAGGTTGCACTAAGTGCATGTAATGAGTTCCAAGAGAATGTGGTTTCCATCAATGACGACCTTGCCGGCCTCTCTGAAGTTTACCGTGATCCGGCCAGCGATACTGGACTGCACCTGCCCGATACCCCAGTCAGGCTGCGCCGGATGGCGCACCAGCATCCCGGGTTCGAGGATGGCGTTTATTCCCGACATTACAGTTTCCCCTCAATGGAGCCTACCTCATGCAGCCTGATCTTGCCACTCTTGTCGGCTCGCGGATATGCCATGACCTTATCAGCCCAATCGGCGCCATCGGCAATGGCCTCGAATTGCTCTCGTTGACCGATGGCGATCAGGGCGCGGAGATGGACCTTATTTCCGATTCCGTGCAGAACGCCAATGCGCGCATCCGATTTTACCGCATCGCCTATGGTGCCGCCAGTGCCGATCAGATGCTGAACAGTACCGAGGTATTGTCGTTCATATCCGTTCTGGCACGCGGTGGCAGGTTTACCTATTTCTGGCAGGTGGCCGAGGATCGCCCCCGCCGCGAGGTCCGCTGCGCGCTGTTGCTGCTGCAATGTTTCGAGGCGGCGATGCCGGTGGGCGGGGACATCCACGTGCAATTCATCGATGAACGCTGGGTGCTGAGCGCGGAAAGCCTCCGCTTCAAGATCGAGCCGGATCTGTGGGACCGGCTGGCCGAGGGTGACACGGCGTTTGCCTATTCGGCCGCACAGGTCCAGTTCGCGCTTTTGCCGGGCCTTCTGGCCGAGGCGGGCCGAAGCCTGAAGATCAAGATGAGCAGTGACCGGATCGTGGTGACGTTCTGACAAATCGCAAAGGGGCGCTGCCCCTCGCCCCGGATCAAGTCCGGGGCTCACCCCGGAGTGCTTTTGGAAAAAAGAAGCCGGGGGCGGTCAGGCGCGCACGGCGCCATTGCCGGTGACAAGGTATTTGAAGCTGGTCAGCTGTTCGGCCCCAACCGGCCCGCGCGCATGCATCTTGCCGGTGGCGATGCCGATTTCCGCACCCATCCCGAATTCGCCGCCATCGGCGAACTGGGTCGACGCGTTATGCATCAGGATCGCGCTGTCGAGCTGGGCAAAGAAATGCGCGGCGGCCTGTGCGTCTTCGGTGATGATCGCATCGGTGTGGTTCGACCCATAGCGGCGGATATGGGCGATGGCTTCGTCCACGCCGTCGACTAGTTTGGCCGCACAGATCATGTCGAGGAATTCGCGACCGAAATCATCAGGCTGCGCCTTGGTTGTGCCCTTGATCTTTGCCAGATCGCCATCGGCGCGTACCTCGACCCCGGCTTTGAGCAGCGCGTCGACCAGCATGGGCCCGTGCTGGGTATAGAACCGCCAGTCGATCAGCAGGCATTCCATGGCACCACAGATACCCGTGCGGCGGGTTTTCGCGTTCAGCACGATGTCCAGCGCCATGGCGGGGTCGGCGGTGGCACCGACATAGATGTGGCAGATGCCTTCGAGATGGGCAAAGACCGGCACCCGCGCCTCGCGCTGGACAAGCCCCACCAGCCCCTTGCCGCCGCGCGGCACGATCACGTCGATATGGTCGGTGGCGGTCAGCATCGCGGACACGGCCGCACGGTCGCGGGTGGGCACAAGCTGGATCGCTGTGGCGGGCAGGCCCGCCTGTTGCAGGCCCGTTTGCAGGCATTTGTGGATCGCGGTGGAGGAATGGAAACTTTCCGACCCGCCCCGCAGGATCACCGCATTGCCCGATTGCAGGCACAGCGCGCCAGCGTCGGCGGTGACGTTGGGGCGGCTTTCATAGATCACGCCGACCACGCCCAAAGGCGTGCGCACGCGGCGGATATTGAGGCCCGTGGGCATGTCCCATTCTGCGATGACCTCTCCCACAGGATCATGTTGTGCCGCAACATTGCGCAGCCCTTCGGCCATCGCCCGGATGCGCGGTTCGGTCAGGATCAGGCGGTCCATCATCGCGGGGCTCAGACCCTTTTGCTCGCCGTAGACCTGATCTTCGGCATTGGCGTCGAGGATCTCCAGGATGTTGTCGCAGATCGCATCGGCAGCCCCGATCAGCGCGGCATATTTGCGTTCCGATCCGGCGGTGGCCAGCACGGTCGCGGCGGCGCGGGCATCGGCGCCGATTTGTGCCATCAGGGCGGGAATATCAGTCATGTTCTGTCCTTACAGCACCATATCGTCGCGATGCACCAAAGCGGCGCGGCCTTCGTACCCCAGGATCGCCGCAATCTCGGTCGAGCGGCGGCCCATGATCTGGCGGGCCTCGGCACTGGTATAGCGGGTCAGGCCCTGCCCCAGATGCACGCCCGCTGAATCGGCGATCGTGATGACCTCGCCACGTCCGAAACTGCCGATGATCCCCGTCACGCCCGCAGGCAGCAGGCTTTTGCCGGAAAGCAGCGCCTTGCCCGCCCCGTCATCCACCGTGACCGTGCCGCGCGGCTTCATCGCGGCGATCCAGCGTTTGCGTGCGGCCTGCGGATCGACCTGTGCGGTGAACCATGTGCTGCGCGCGCCCTGCGCCAGTGCCGCCAGCGGGTGCAGGTCTGTGCCAAGGGCGATGGCCATCGCACAGCCGCCTTCGGTCGCGATTTTCGCGGCGATGATTTTCGTGATCATCCCGCCTTTGGACAGGGTTGATCCGACATCGCCGGCCATGCCTTCGATCTCGGTGGTGATTTTATCCACGATGGCAAGGTGTTGCGCGGTGCTGTCAATCTTGGGGTTGCCGGTGTAAAGCCCGTCGACATCCGACAACAGCACCAGTTGATCCGCCCCGATGGTCACGGCGACCTGTGCGGCAAGCCGGTCATTGTCGCCATAGCGGATTTCATCGGTGGCGATTGTGTCGTTTTCGTTGACGATGGGCACGACGCCGAAGCCGAGCATGGTTTCCATGGTGGCCCGGCTGTTGAGATACCGGCGGCGGTCCTGCGAATCCTCAAGCGTGACCAGGACTTGGCCCGCGATGATGCCATGCGGGGCGAGCGCCTGTTCATAGGCGCGGGCCAGCCTGATCTGGCCCACGGCGGCGGCGGCCTGTGACTGTTCCAGCGCGAGCGCGGCCTGCGGCAGACCCAGGACACCGCGCCCCAAAGCGATAGAGCCGGAAGAGACAAGGATCACATCCGCCCCGCGCGCCTTGATCTGCGCCACATCGGCGGCCAGCGAGGTCAGCCAGTCCTGCCGCAAAGCGCCTGTGGCGGCATCGACCAGCAAGGCCGAGCCGATCTTGACGACCAGCCGTTTGGCGTCGCTTAAGGTTGCCATTCGGGGTCATCCGTGGCGGCGTCTGCGGTGCGGTGGCGCAGGCGGTTGTCGTCGATCTCGGCGCGCAAGGCGCGCAGCACGTCGGTGATCCCTTCGCGGCTGACGCCGGACATCAGCATCACGGGGCCGACGGCGACCTCGGCCAGTTCGTCGCGCAGAAAGGCGCGTTCTTCGTCATCAAGCGCGTCGATCTTGTTCAACACGGTGATCCGCGGCTTGTCGGCCAGATCGCCGCCATATTGTTCCAGCTCGTGGATGATCGTCACCAGATCGCCTGCCGGATCGCCGGACGTTCCGTCGATCAGGTGCAGCAAAACAGCGCAGCGTTCGACATGGCCAAGGAACATATCGCCAAGGCCGCGCCCCTCGCTGGCGCCTGCGATCAGACCGGGAATGTCGGCGACCACGAATTCCACATCATCCACACCGACGACGCCGAGGTTGGGGACCAACGTGGTAAACGGATAATCCGCCACCTTGGGGCGCGCGTTGGAAGTTGCCGCCAGAAAGGTGGATTTGCCCGCGTTCGGCATGCCCAACAGGCCCACATCTGCGATCAGTTTCAACCGCAGCCAGATCGTGCGCTCGATCGCCTCTTGCCCCGGGTTGGCACGGCGGGGGGCCTGATTGGTGGCAGATTTGAAATGCAGGTTGCCCCAGCCGCCATTGCCGCCTTTGGCGATGATGACGCGCTGGCCGATCTCGGTCAGGTCGGCGATGACGGTTTCTTCATCCTCGTCGATGATCTCGGTGCCGACGGGGACGCGCAGGACCTTGTCATCGCCATCCTTGCCGGTGCGCTGGCTGCCCATGCCATGCTGGCCGTTGCCCGCAAAAAAGTGCTGCTGATAGCGGAAATCGATAAGTGTGTTCAGCCCGTCGACAGCCTCGACGATGACATCGCCGCCATTGCCACCATCGCCGCCGTCAGGCCCGCCGTATTCGATGAACTTTTCGCGGCGGAAGGAAATACAGCCCGCTCCCCCGGCACCGGACCGGATATAGACCTTGGCAAGATCGAGAAACTTCATAGGTTCGGGCTTTCTGGGCTGTTCAGCGCAGGCGATAGTCTATTGTGCCGCGCTTCTCAAGCCACAGGCCGGATCACACGCCGGTTTTCAGCGTATAGGTCCATGTCGGGACGGTCGCCCCGCGCGAGACGGAGAAAGCCTCTGCGTCGCCCAGATAGTCGAAACCGCAATTGGTCAGGACGCGGGCGGAGCCGGGATTGTCCTGGAACACCTCGGCGAAGATGCGTTCGGACTGGTGCGGGTTCGCGGCGATCAGGGCGCGGACGGCCTCGGACGCGTAGCCCGTGTTCCAGAAGGCCGGCGCGATCCAGTAGAAGATTTCCGATTGCGCGCGGTCCATCCGTTCAAGGCTGATCAGCCCCAACGCTTCGGCATGGCCATTGGCGGACCCGTCGATGATCCAGACATCCTCGGTCCGGTCGGGACGCAGGGCGCGTTCGATCATGGCCTCGACCGTGCCGGGGGGCAAGGGATGGGGCACGGAGCGTGTACCGCGCGCGATGCGGTCGTCGCTGGCATACATGGCAATCAGCCCTGCATCCGATTTGCGGCACGGGCGCAGGATGAAACGATCCGATTGAATCGTCTGCTGCACGGCGATTTCCTCATGGATCATGCTTTCCCTCCTCGAAAACAAGCCAGTTTGGCGCTGTCTAGACCGACATGGTGGCGATTTTGTGAATAAAAAAGGGGACCGGTGAAAACCGATCCCCCCAAATGTCGCCTTTGAGATTTTCGGTTTACTCTGCGGCCTCCGCCACAGGGAGAACCGAAATAAAGGTGCGGCCTTTCAGGCCCTTGTGAAACTTCACGGCACCTTCGGCTGTTGCAAAGATCGTATGATCCTTGCCCATGCCGACGCCCATGCCTGGCCACATCTTTGTGCCGCGCTGGCGCATGATGATGTTGCCGGGGATGACGGCTTCGCCGCCGAATTTCTTCACACCAAGACGACGACCCGCAGAGTCGCGTCCGTTACGGGATGAACCGCCTGCTTTTTTATGTGCCATCTCGTCTCTCCTTAAGCTTTGGACAGCTCGGCTGCTTGCGCAACCCAGCCTTCACGTTCGATGCGGCCTTTGAACGACAGCTTTTCGTCGAAGGCAGCGATGTCTTCTTCGGTCCAGGCTGCGATCTGCGCGAAAGACGTCACGCCCGCATCATGCAATTTCTTTTCGAGCGCCGGGCCGACGCCCGACAGCTTTTTCAGGTCGTCGCCACCGGCTGGCGCTGCGGCGGCTTTGGGCGCTGCGGCTTTCTTGGGCTTGGCGATGCCTTTGGGGTTCACGCGGGGCGTGATTTCCATCTTGATGCCCGCACCGGACACTGCGGCCATGACACCGGATTTGTCGGCACCTGTTTCGAGAATGTCGGCGATCCGGACCAGCGTCAGTTGCTGACGGTGGCCTTTCTTGCGCTGGCTGCCGTGCTTACGACGGCGCTTGACGTAGTTGATGGTCTTTTCGCCCTTGATCTGGTCGATCACCTCGGCCTGCACGCCTGCGCCTGCCACCAAGGGAGCACCAACAGTCGAGCCGACCATCAGAATCTCGTTGAACTGGATCTTGTCGCCGGCTTTTGCTGCCAGCTTTTCGACGCGCAGAACGTCGCCAGAGGCGACCTTGTACTGCTTGCCGCCGGTTTTGAGAACCGCAAACATATGTTATTCCTTCATTTTCCGCGTCGCTGAGGCCCCGGGATAATCCGGCGTTTGGTGCCTGTGGACTGCGCGCCCGTAGGCGTCATTTCGCACAAATCCCGACAAGACCCTTGCCGAGATGGCGGCTTATCAATCCAATGCCCTTGTAAGTCAAGCCAAAAGAAGGTGGAAAACCCCCATGCGCCCTGCCCTGATCCTGCCGCTCATCCTCGCTGCTTGTACCACGGACCTCGCCAATCCCGGAGTGCCCGTATTCACGCCACTGACCGCCATCACCGACCCCGGCTATGCGCAAAAGCGCGGGCAGGTCGAGATCATCGTCAAGTCAAACTTTGACGCCATCCGCCGCGATATCGACGCGGGCGGTGGGCCTGTGCTGACGGCGGCGATGGATGCGGCCGGTGTGCCGCTGCAAGACCGCCCAACGCGCGTGATCCAGTTGCAATCGGACATGGGGCTTTACGATGTCAACCCCGGCGCGCTGGTCACGGCGCTGATGGTGTTCGGCGGCTAAAAGCTGCCGACTGTGCTGTCGCGGAACGCCACCAGATCCCAGAACGCCTTGGACCGCGAAATGTCATCCGCCAGATCGGTCGGCACGCCGCGCGCGATCATCCGGTTGTACAGGTCCTGCGGAAAGCCGGGCGATACGGATGGCACGCTGACCATCGGGTTGATGTCGGTGGGGCGTGCTGCGGCATCCGCCGGGCAGCCACGGGTCGGGTCGCCATTGGCGCGGCGGCCATCGGCCTGGAGTTTCTGCACGGCCGCGAAATAGATCGCGCATTCGTTGAACACCAGCCGTTCCTGACGCGGATCGCCCGTCGGCAGGGCGGGATCGACCGACACCAGCGGCGCCTGTCCGCCACATCCAGCCAGAAGTCCAAGAACGAGTGCGGCAGTCAGTTTCAGTTGCAAAGTCCTGTTCCCTCTTGTTGATCAGGCCGCACCATACCGCGTTTCACCCCGATGCCAAGACCCGGTCACAGGTCCTGACTGATGATAAAGCCAGAAGCCGCCGTCCCCAGATCGCGCGACACCCGCATGAACATCTGATCGAAGGCGGTGAACAATGCCGCCGTCAGGGCGCGCCCTTCCGGCGTCTGGCTGAAGGTGGTCAGTTCGACCAGTTCGGCATCGCTCAGCGGAGCGTAGGCCAGCAGCAGAAAGGCATAGAGCCATTCGGTCGTGCTGGCGCGGATGTCAGGTTCCTGCGCCCACACATCGGCGAGCAGATCGTTGGCGGTGACACCCGGCAAGGTGGCGCCCCCCGACACCAGCGCATCGACGAAAGCATAGTTGGAATTCAGCCCACCCACGACATTGGCCTCGATCAGGTCGTTGGCGGTGATGAAATCGGTGATCAGCTGGTAACGGGGCGTATCCGCCTGCGCCTCCTCGGCCGCAAAGGCCTTGCTGGCCGCATCGAGCGTGGGATCAAGCATCGCCTCGCGTGCACCGACCTCGAGCGTGACGATCCGCTCGCCCAAATCGGACCGATAGAATGCCAGCATCGGCGCCACGTCATCGTCCTGCAGGGCGGTCACGAATGCCGCGCGCATCTCGGCGACCATCTTGTCTGTGTCATAGATCCGCGACACATGCGCGGCCCAGCGGGGCGTCATGCCCGACGGGAACATATCCTGCGCGACCGTCTCGCCGTAGGCCATCCCTTCATCGCGCATCACGGCGACGATTTCAGGCAGGCCGACCGCGTCGAACAGGGCATCGGCCCCGTCGTCCTGGGCAAAAACGGCCCCGGTCAGTGTTACCGAGGCGGCAAGCGACAAGAAAAAACGGCGCAGCATGTGGGATCCTTTCGGTCTTGGGCAGTGTCATCATCGTCAAACACGATTTTTGGCGCCTTGCCCATGCAATTCTCGGTGACCACGTTTTTGCCCCTTGCGTCGGCGCGCGCGGCACATTATCCCGCCTCCCATCGCGGAGAGGTGCCGGAGTGGTCGAACGGGGCGGTCTCGAAAACCGTTGTGGGTGCAAGCCCACCCAGGGTTCGAATCCCTGTCTCTCCGCCAGCATTCATTTATTGATGTATTTCAATGGCTTACGGCAAATCATTGACCACCTTTGACCAGCCTTATTGACCAAGTCCTGACAGGTCTTGAAGCCTTGGGCGCACCGCTAAGGAGATCGCTGCGGAGATCGGTGAGGAACTGATCAAGGTGGAGAACAGTGATGCAATCAATCATGGGGAGAACATAGCGATTGACGGGTGGCTGGAATACGGGGAAGCCCTGAACGCTGGCCGCAGGTTGTTCCCAAGCGACGAGCAGTTTGGTCAGTGGGTTCGTGTGTCGCAACTTGAGACACACAGTCGGGATGATAGAGCAGCAGCCATGTGGGGCGCTGAGAACAAGCACCTTATCGGCGACCTCATGGGGAAGTACCCCCGCGTTCGAACCCTGCGCGGACTGCATGCCAAATGGAAGCAGCCTGAACCCGTGCAGGAACTCCGAGCGGCTACCCTCAACGACCTCCGAAAGGTGGAGCGTTTGCGGGCGTTGCGTGACGTGCTGCCTATCTTCGAATGTGATCATAAGGGTCACCGTATGACCGATCACCGTCACCTAGAAACATGAGAACGGTTGGTATACCTAGAATCAACAAGACCATAAGAGCCAGTTTTACCTTGTCGATTATCTGTTCTCTATTCATTCGCGGTGACTCCCTTCGTTCTGGCCCCAGTATCAAATGATAGTTTTGGCGATATTGTGGCAAACGAGCAGCGGAACCCAATTAGGAAGGCATTTTATTTTCACCGCAAAAATCCGACACCCCATGATATATATAGAGGACACAGGTTTCCCCCGTGGGGTAGCCCTAAGAAGAACTTAGCTCCACCTGCGGGAATGCTTCATTAGTGCAGCAAAAACAATGTCTTGACGGTTTTCCTTCCAGTGGCCATGAAGGGGAAGAGGCGATGCATTGTGCCCGCCTTCACATCAACTCAAGGACACCGTCATGCACCTTCTATCATTCCGCCTTCGTTCGACCGAGATCACCGTGACACGGGAAGCCACACCGATTGGATTTGCCATTGATCGCAGCATCTTGGGTGAGACGTTCATCCACCTGCCATTCATCAGCGTTGCCTTTATCGACCAGCGCCCGCTCAGGTGAACTCCAATCGGATTGGTGTTCTGATGGTGGTCTGTTGGTGGCACCGAACCATGCACCCTATGACCGTGCATTTTGCATGGGGGGCAGCATCGAAGGTTTCCCATAGGGCTTAGTCTTGTGGGAAACTCGAAGGGGGTCTGAATGCTTCCCATATAAATGGTCTTGACGTTTTGGGAATAACTTCCCATAACCTTTGAGAACCTAATTGGAAGGAATGACCCTTGATCATCGGATATGCCCGCACATCGACCACAGACCAGAAGGCAGGCCTTGAGGCGCAGCATCGTGAACTGAACAAGGCAGGATGTCAGAAGATATTCTCGGAGGAAGTGTCCTCAGTAGACAAGGCTGCTAGGAAGGAACTTGAAGCTGCCCTTGAGTTTGCCCGCGATGGTGATGTGGTGGTGGTCACCAAGTTGGACCGCTTGGCCCGCTCGGTTGCACACCTTCTACAACTGGTTGAAACCATCGAGACCAAAGGGGCCTCTCTCCGCATCCTTGATCTGGCCATTGATACCGCGACACCTACAGGGCGGCTCATGCTGACCATGATCGGGGGCATTGCTCAGTTTGAGCGAGAGATCATGCTGGAGAGGCAACGCGAAGGTATCGCGAAGGCCAAGGCAGACGGACGCTACAAGGGCCGGAAAGCAACGGCGGTCGCGAAGACTGACGACATCAAGAAGCTGGCCAGTGAAGGCATGAAGCCCCTGCAGATCGCGAAGGAACTAGGCGTGGGCAAGTCCAGCGTCTACCGCATCCTCAACGGGGGAACATTGGCAAACTGATATTCATGCGGAACAAATATAGAACATTAACACCCATACTAGCACTAAACAGGCGAACCTGAGCGGCCCTGCGATGATCTTGGAATGGCTCACGGCGCAGCGCCAAGCGATGACGGTTCACCTTCTAATGCTGTTGATTGTCACTGAGAACTGACCCGGCAGCAGCAGAAATTGTCATCGAGAATTGACCCATGTGCAACCTTACCCCGGCTTGAATCAGCTGGGAGCACTTGGAGTGATAGACA
>NZ_KB907973.1 GCF_000382265.1 Yoonia vestfoldensis DSM 16212 | reverse complement strand
CCAGCTTGCTGGGACGATCTGGCGCGTGAAACGCAGGTTCAACAATCCCCTCCCGCAAATACTTCTTGATCGTGTTGCGAGACACGCCCGTCCGCCGCGCGATCTCGCGAATGGGCATCTTGTCACGCAGCGCCCATTTCCGGATAACTTTTAAAAATCCCATGTCTATCACTCCAAGTGCTCCCAGCTGATTCAAGCCGGGGTAAGGTTGCACATGGGTCAATTCTCGATGACAATTTCTGCTGCTGCCGGGTCAGTTCTCAGTGACAATCAACAATCTCGGGCCCCGAAATGATCTTGTCTCGGGGCTTGGTGCTGGCGATGAATACATCGTCTTCAGCCGCGGGTCGGACTACCTGCTATACAATATCAACGGCGGTCTGCCCACGACGCCAACGCAGTTGACCTATCTTGCGACCAACGAGAACGGCGATCCGACGGCAGGCAACAACAACGGCGAACTGGAATTTCTGGATGCTTACGGTGCGTTCAACGTCATCTGTTTTTGTGCCGGCACGCTGATCGCGACAGACAAAGGCCCGCATCCCGTCGAGACGCTGGCGGTCGGCGATCTGGTCGAGACGCTCGACAGCGGCCTGCAGCCGATCCGCTGGATCGGACGCAGCGACATCAGCCTTGCCGCGACCCTTTTGCATCGCAATGTGCTGCCGGTCTGCATCGCCGCGGGCGCGATGGGATCAGGGCTGCCGCGCCGCGACCTCTGGCTGTCACCGCAACACCGCGTGCTGGTCCGGTCCAGGATCGTCGCCCGGATGACCGGCAAGCCCGAAGCGCTGGTCGCCGTGAAACAATTATGCGCGACGCCCGGCATCAGCCAGACGACGCAGCCGCGCGACGTCAGCTATCTGCATCTGCGGCTGGACCGGCACGAGATGGTGCGCGCCGAGGGCCTTTGGGCCGAGACCTTGCTGGCCGGGCCGCAGGCCATGCGCGGCATGGACCCGGACGCGCAACGCGAACTGGCGTTGATCTTTCCCGGACTGATCGAAGGTGCCGACAATGCCGTCCGCCCGATCATGGCGGGACACAGCGCGCGTGCGCTTGCCCAACGGCATCTGCGCAACGACAAGGCCCTGCTGGCCGAAAATCACTAAACCTGCGTCAAATCACCCGCCGTCTGGCGCACCACCTCGGCCACCTGCCGGAATTGCGCCGCCATCGGATTGGTCTTGCGCCAGATCATCCCCACCGTGCGCGCCGGTTGCGGGTCGGCAAAACGGCTGATGCGCACAGGTGCGGACCGCGTCTCGACCGCGACGGCCATCTGCGGGATCAGCGTGACACCGATGCCAGCGCCCACCATCTGCACCAGCGTGGACAGCGAACTGCCGTCCAGCCCGTCGCGGGTCATTGCGGATTGCAGGTTGCAGAACGACAGCGCCTGATCGCGGAAACAATGCCCTTCTTCCAGAAGCAGCAACCGCATGTCGCGCAGGTCGGCGGGTTGCGGCACGGGGGCCGCGCCATCCTTTTCGGACCGGACCAGCAGCAGCTTTTCCTCGAACAGTGTCAGTTCCTCCAGCGCGGGCTCGGCCACGGGCAAGGCCACGATGGCGGTGTCGATCTGCCCGTCGTGCAATTCCTCGATCAAGCGTTGCGTCATGGTTTCGCGCACATGCACGTCGAGGTCAGGAAAGCTGCGCCCCAATGCGCCGATCAGCCCCGGCAAAAGGTAGGGCGCGATGGTCGGGATCACCCCGATCCGTAACCGCCCTGCCAAGCCCGATTGCGCCGCGCGCGCCATATCGGCAAGTTCATCGACCGCCTGCAGGATGCCACGCACGCGCTGCGCCCAGTCTTCGCCAAATGCGGTCAGCCGGACCTGCCGCGCGCCGCGTTCGAACAGGGCCGTGCCAAGCGTGCTTTCCAACTCCTTGATCTGCACCGACAGGGCAGGTTGGGAAATGGCGCAGGCATCCGCCGCGCGCCCGAAATGGCCGTGGCGGGCCAGCGCCTCGAAATAGCGCAGCTGTTTGAGCGTGATATTCATAACCTGAAGTTATCGAAACTATTATAAATTGCAACTTAAACAAATGGCATACTTATGTTAGAAGGATTCTAATCGCGCGCGCCATGCAAGCGGCAGCGTTGCGAACCTGCTTTGCCACAACACGATCGGAGAGAGAATCATGGACGGAAACGATGTTGGAAAATGCCCTGTCATGCACGGCGTCGGGCTGAACACGACGACCGGCACACGCGGCAACCGCGACTGGTGGCCCAACCAGTTGAACCTGCGCATCCTGCACCAGAACGCACCCGCGCTCGACCCGATGGGCGAAGATTTCAATTATGCGGAAGAGTTCAAGAAACTCGACCTGCAGGCGTTGAAACAGGACCTGACCGCGCTGATGACCGACAGCCAGGACTGGTGGCCCGCAGACTATGGCCATTACGGCCCGTTTTTCGTGCGCATGGCCTGGCACAGCGCCGGCACCTACCGCACCGCTGACGGACGTGGCGGATCGCGGTCCGGCACCCAGCGTTTCGCGCCGCTGAACAGTTGGCCCGACAACGGCAACCTCGACAAGGCGCGTCGGTTGCTCTGGCCGCTCAAGCAGAAATACGGCAACCAGATTTCCTGGGCCGACCTGATGATCCTTGCGGGCAACGTCGCGATGGAATCGATGGGCTTCAAGACCTTTGGTTTTGCAGGCGGTCGTGCCGATATATGGGAACCCGAGGAAGACATCTATTGGGGCACCGAGGATACATGGCTCGGCGACACTCGCTACAAGGGCGACCGCGAGCTGGAAAACCCGCTGGCCGCCGTGCAGATGGGTCTGATCTACGTCAACCCCGAAGGCCCGAACGGCAACCCCGACCCGCTGGCCTCCGCCCGTGACATTCGCGAAACATTCGCGCGCATGGCGATGAACGACGAGGAAACCGTCGCATTGGTCGCCGGTGGCCACACGTTTGGCAAGTCGCATGGTGCCGGTGATGCCGCCCTGATGGGCCCCGAACCCGAAGGCGCGCCGATCCACCAGATGGGGTTCGGCTGGAAGAACGGTTTCGAGACCGGCAAAGGCGTGCACACCACGACGAGCGGCATCGAAGGCGCATGGACCCCCACGCCCACCACTTGGGACATGAGCTATTTCGACACGCTTCTGGGCAATAATTGGGAACTGACGAAAAGCCCCGCCGGTGCGCATCAATGGCGCCCTGCCAATGGCGCGATGTCGGATGCGGTGCTTGACGCCCACGACCCCGCACGCCGCCATGCGCCGATGATGACAACCGCCGATATGGCGCTGAAACTCGACCCGGCATATGCGAAGATTTCCAAACATTACCACGAAAACCCCGAGATTTTCGCCGATGCCTATGCCCGCGCATGGTTCAAGCTGACCCACCGCGACATGGGGCCAAAGGCGCTGTATCTTGGCAACGAAGTCCCCGCCGAAGACCTGATCTGGCAGGACCCGATCCCTGCCGCCGATCACGACCTGATCGACGCCGCCGATGTGACCGCGCTCAAGGCGCAGATCATGACGACGGGTCTGAGCGTGCAGGAACTGGTGCGCACGGCCTGGGCTTCGGCCTCGACCTTCCGCGGGTCGGACAACCGGGGCGGTGCCAATGGCGCGCGCATCCGTCTGGCCCCGCAAAAGGACTGGACCGTCAACGAACCTGCCGAGCTGTCCAAGGTGCTGGCAGCGCTCGAAGGCGTGCAAAGCGCGTTCAACGCGGCCCAGACCGGCAACAAGCGCGTGTCGCTGGCCGATCTGATCGTGCTGGGTGGGTCCGCCGCGATTGAAGCTGCGGCAAAGGCTGCGGGTCACGATTTGTCGGTGCCGTTCACGCCCGGTCGCACCGATGCCAGCGCCGAACAAACCGATTCCGAAAGCTTTGATGTGATGGAACCGATTGCCGACGGTTTCCGCAACTACCTCAAGCCCGGCCTATCGGTGGCCGCTGAAAAGCTGCTGGTGGACCGTGCGCAACTTCTGGGCCTGTCCGCACCGGAAATGACCGCACTGGTCGGCGGCCTGCGCGTTCTGGGGGCGACCTATGGCAACACCAGCCACGGTGTGCTGACCGACAAACCCGGCACGCTGACCAACGACTTTTTCGTCAACCTGACCGACATGGCCTATGACTGGACCCCTGTCGCAGGTGATGAAAATGCGTTCGAAGGGCGTGACCGCGCCACCGGTGCGGTGAAATGGACCGGCACGCGGGTCGATCTGGTGTTCGGCTCGAACTCGCAACTGCGCGCCATCGCCGAAGCCTATGCACAGAACGATCAGGCAGAGCGCTTTGTCGGTCGTTTCGTTCAGGCATGGACCAAGGTCATGGAACTGGACCGTTTCGATCTGAAGTAAGCAAGACAGGGCGCAGCCGGTTTTCCGGCTGCGCCCCTTTTTCGCGGCCATTGCACGGCAAGGGGGCCGCTGATGAAAACCTCAACCCTCATTATCGGTGGTGGTCTTACTGGCCTTGCCCTTGCCCATCGGCTACAGATGGTTGGGCAGGATTACCTGCTGATCGACGCGCGAAACCGTTTCGGCGGGCGGATCGCATCCTTGCATCTTGACGGTGAAGGCTTCGATCTGGGTCCCTCTTGGGTCTGGCCCGGGCAGATGCGGATCGCGGCCCTGTGCGACCTGCTGGGTATCGCGCTTTTTGGGCAATACGCCAGTGGCGCGCAGCTTTACGAACAACCGAACGGGCAGGTCATCCGCGACAAAGGATTCATGTCGATGGCCGGATCGCTGCGGATTGCAGGCGGCACTGGCGCACTGGTGGACGCCCTTGTCGCGCGGCTCGACCCTGCGCGGCTGATCACGGGTGCCGTCGCGCAACGGGTGTCGGACAGCGGCGCGACCTTGCAGGACGGCCGGACCATCACCGCCGACAGGATCGTGATCGCCATCCCGCCACGGCTGGCGGCAGGTCTGGATTTTACGCCCGCCTTGCCCAATGACGCGCGGCAGGCGCTGGCGGCGGTTCCGGTCTGGATGGGCGCGCATGCGAAATGCGTCGCGGTTTATGACAGCCCGTTCTGGCGCAAGGACGACCTGTCCGGCGATGCGGCAAGCAGGCGCGGCCCTCTGGCGGAAATCCATGATGCGAGCCCTGCGCAAGGTCTGCTTGGGGCCTTGTTCGGGTTTGTGGGAATCTCTGCCGACCAGCGTGCGCGAACCGATCTGCGCGCGCCCGTGATCGCCCAACTGGTCAATCTGTTTGGACCTCAGGCCGCGGGGCCGCGCGCGCTGCGTATCATGGATTGGTCGCGCGAAGCCTTTACCGCCACCCCTGCGGACGCCACGCCCCCGATGGGCCATCCGGCCTATCTGCTGCCACCTGCCCTGCGGCAGGTCGCGCATGACAGGATCATTTTCGCCTGCGCGGAACTGACCACCGACAACGGTGGCCTGATCGAAGGGGCGCTGGCCGCCGCCGAACGGGCGGCCAGTCTTGTCATGACCGCGTGATCATTCTGCCGGAACAAACGCCGTGTTCGGCATGGCCCGCTTGGCCCGCTTTTCGCCCAGCATGAGCATCGCAGGCGTGACCAGCAGGGTCAGCACCGTTGCGAATACGAGGCCGCCCGCAATAGCGCTCGACAGTTCTGTCCACCATTGCGTCGACGGAGCGCCATAGACGATCTCGCGTGTGTAAAAGTTGATGTTCAGCCCGATCACCATCGGCAGCAAGCCCAGCGCCGTCGTGGCCGAGGTCAGCACCACAGGCCGCAGACGTTGCGCCCCTGTCCGCAAGGCGGCTTCCAGTGATGACAGCCCCTCGGCGCGTAGCTCGTTGAACGTGTCGATCAGAACGATGTTGTTGTTCACCACGATACCGGCCAAGGCGATGACACCGATCCCCCCCATCACGACGCCAAAGGGACGGCCCGTGATCATCAGCCCCAACAGCACGCCCGCGACGGAAAACACGATCGCCGACATCACGACAAAGGCCTGCCAGAAGCTGTTGAACTGCGTCAGCAGGATCAGAAACATCAGCCCGATGGCCGACATGAACGCGCCAATCAGGAACACCATCGATTCTGCCTGATCTTCTGCTTCGCCGCCGAACTTGACCGTCACGCTGTCAGGCAGGTCCAGATCCGCAATGGCCGCTTGCAGGGCGAGCGTCTGGTCGTTCGCAAGCACCCCCGGTGCGACATCGGCGGAAATCGTCAGAACCCGTGCCTGATCGATCCGCGTGATCACGCCGCTGCGCGGGGCGGGATTGAAC
Source organism: Yoonia vestfoldensis DSM 16212 (assembly GCF_000382265.1). Classification (GTDB taxonomy): domain Bacteria; phylum Pseudomonadota; class Alphaproteobacteria; order Rhodobacterales; family Rhodobacteraceae; genus Yoonia; species Yoonia vestfoldensis. Next base: position 313,239 of record NZ_KB907973.1, on the reverse strand, counting down.
GACACGAAATTCGAGATCGGCACGAGCCCCACGGATGTGGGCACGCGCAGTGCCTCCAACTCGGCGAGCGTGCGGCTATCGGCGGGGAAACGCACGACGATATCGACCTCGCCATCGCCATCCTCGGGACGGAAATTGGCAACGTTGATGCCGCGCGTCAGCAATTGCACCGCTTGTCCAAGCAAGGCGACGTCGGCCCCGCTGCGTGCAGCCTCGGAGCGGTCGACGCTGATCTGCCATTCGACACCGGGGCTGGGGCGCGAATCGATGACGTCGATAAACCCGCCTAGCCGGTTCATCGACCCGAGCACGGCTTCCACGGCTGCGGTCTGGTCCGCATCGTTCCCGCTGAAGATTTCCAGGTTGATCGGCTTGCCACCGCCCGGCCCGGCGGCGCTGGTCTGCACCTGCACCTCGATCCCGGGGATTTGCGCCATCTCGGTGCGGATATCCTCGGCGATCAGGGCGACAGGCCTGCGGGTGTCCCAATCCGTCAGTTCGAGTTGCAGCGCGCCGATCACGTCGCCGCTTTCGCGGGACCCGCCGGACCGCGCGTAGATACTGGCGATTTCGTCATAAGCCTCGAGGCGGGACTCGACCTCGCGGACGAGCGCATCCTGTTCATAGACCGAGAAATTGTCCTTGGCCAAGATTTCGACCTGCGCGTAATCGGGTTCAACATCGGGGAAGAAGGTCAGGCCGTTGCCGAAATGCCCATAAGCGACAAAAGACCCGACGAGCGCGATCATCGCAAAGCTGAGCGTCGTCCATGGGCGCAAGATCGACCATTCCAGAACCTTGATATACCCACCCATGAAGCCTGTCATCTGACGCGGATCGCCTTTTTCGGCGGCGTAAAGCTGGGCTTTGGCCTTGGCCGTCTGACCTTGGCGCTTGCCGATCATGCCGCCAACGACGGGAATGAAGATCAGCGCCATGAACAAGGATGCCGACAACGTGACGATCACGGTGATGGGCAGGAATTTCATGAATTCGCCGACGACGCCCGACCAGAACAGCAACGGAAAGAACACGCACAGCGTGGTCGCGGTCGAGGCGATGATGGGCCAGGCCATCCGCTTGGCCGCACGGGCATAGGCGGATTTGGGGCTGTCGCCTTCGTGCAAGTAACGATCCGCCAGTTCGACCGTGACGATCGCCCCGTCCACCAGCATCCCCACGACAAGGATCAACGAGAAGAGCACGACGATATTCATCGTCAGCCCCATGAAATACAAGATCGCGACGCCGGTCAGGAATGCCCCCGGAATGGCCAGCCCGACCAGCAAGGACGACCGCAGGCCCAGCGCATAGACGATCACGATCATGACCAGGATGATCGCTGCGATCACGTTGGCTTCGAGGTCGGACAGCATCGTCTTGACGGTTTCGCTTTCGTCCAGCGTATAGCTGATCTCGACGCTTTCGGGCCAATCGGCGCGCACGCGGTCGATCACGGCGCGCACTTCATCCACGGTATCGATGATGTTGGCCCCGGCACGTTTCTTGATTTCAAGCGCCAAGGCGGGCTGTCCGTCGATGCGGGCATAGCCCGCTGGGTCCTCGAAGGTGCGGCGGATCGTGGCGACATCCGCAAAGGTCACGACCGTCTGGCCGCGTGTGATGATCGGCAATTCCATCACGTCCTGCACATTCTCGATCAGGCCCGGCACCTTGAGCACGATGCGCCCTGCCTCGCTTTCGATGGCACCGGCCGCGATCAACTGGTTGTTGCGCGTGATCGATCCGATCAGTTCATCGAACGACAGATTGTAGGTCTCGAACACTGTCGGGTCGATCAGCACCTCGAGCAATTCATCGCGCTTGCCCGCGACATCCACCTCGAGCACGCCGCCAAGCGCCTCGATCTCGTCCTGCAGATTGTCAGCCAGCGCGTTCAGCGTCCGTTCGGGCACCGGGCCGGACAGGATCACCGTCAGGATCGGGAACAATGCTGTGTTGATCTCGGTGACGGTCAGTTGCACGCTGTCCGGCAGGTCGTTCTCGGCCCGGTCGGCGGCCTGGCGCACATCATCAAGCGCCTGGCTGGCATCGAAACCGGGTTCGAATTCAAGCTGCACAGTGGCAAAACCTTCGCCTGCCTTGGCAATCATCGTGCTCAGGCCCGTCAGTGACGCGAATTCCGTTTCCATCGGTCGGACAAGCACGCCCTCGGCGTCCTGCGGCGAAATCCCGTCAAGCGAGGTCGACACATAGACCACGGGGATCGTGACCTCGGGATTGCTTTCCTTGGGGATCGCGATGTAGGCGAAAGCCCCGACCAGCAGCAGAAACGCCAGAACAAGGCTGACGACCTTGCTGCGGCCAAAAGCGGAATCGATCAGTCCGTTCATGGCTGCACCAAGGCTGTCTGGTCCTGCGTCGGTGCGCGCGGTTCGACAGGGTCACCCTGATTGACAAAGCCCTGACCCACGGTGATGATCCGCGCCTCGTCCGGAAGACCGGCGACCCAGATCCCGTCGGTCTGCGCGCGTACGATCTGCACGACCGAGAAAACCACGCGATTGTCCGAATCCACGGTCTTGATCCCAAGATCGCCGTTGGTGCCCAGCGACAGCACCGCAGGCGACACGAAATGCCCCCGCGCCTGTCCGGTCGGCATCGCCACACGCGCGCTGAGACCCGCAGGCATGACGCTGTCGGGATTATCGACCGTCACCTCGACCCGGAAAGTCCGCGTCTGTTCGTCCGCATTCGCCCCGATAAAGGCGACGGTGCCGGTCTTTTCCTCGCCGGTGATAAAGGACACCTCGGCGGTCTGGCCTGTCTCTAGACGTGAAAGCGCCTGTTGCGGCACTTGCACCACAACCGTCAGAGGATCGTTGTCGAGCACTTCGGCAACCACAGCGCCATTGTCGACGAATTCACCGACATTGACGGTCAGATCGTTCAGACGACCGGCAAACGGTGCCGTCAGGATCGTGTTGTTCAGCTGATCCTGCGCCGAAGTGACAGCAGCCTCGGCGGCTGCCCGTGCGGCCCGCGCCTGCGACACGCGGTCTTCGGTCGCGACCCCACGGCCTTGCAAGGCAAGCGCGTTGTCATAGTCGCGCTGCGCCTGTTCCAATTGGGTCTGCGCCTGCAAAAGCTGCGCTTCGGCGATGGCGGCATCAAGCCGCACAATTTCCTGCCCGGCGGTCACCAGATCGCCACGCTTGACCGCAACCGAGGCGATTTGACCGTCGGCCTTGGCGCGCACGGTCGTGGCTCGGTCGGGGATCGACTGCCCCTCGGCGGTCAGGACCAAGGGCACGTCCTCTGCGACCGAATCGACAACGGCGACGCTGACGGCGCGGTCGGGTGTGTCCGTGGCGGCCGTCTCGGCAGGGTCGGCGGAAGGTATGACGAGACCGCTGCCCATCCAGCCAACCAGCGCAAGCGCCAGCATGCCAGCGATCCACTTGGACCGCCCGGCACCCTTGTCGGTGTCGAATTGGAGTTTCCCCGTCTGATCGGGGGGTGTCGCGCCAGCCATCGGTTTTCCTTTTGCGTCAGGCCATCATAGAACATGGGCCGAGTCGTGTCTAAGTAGTACCGCCGCAGCGGTGTTACCAGATGCAAGCAACAGCTTCATGTGACAACATCGCATCACGATCAAGCCAGCGGCGGCTGCACGGCGCGGTCGCGACCGTCTGGACATTCCCCTGCGCGCCATGGCTAAGTCGGGGTGATGCAAAAGAACAGGAGCGGTGCTTTGCCGGATATCCATGGCGGCCCCGGACAAGACCCAAGCCTGACACGTGACCCCCGCCTTGACCCGACCTTCTGTCCCTTGGGTATCGATGGGATTCTGGTGCGGTTCTCGCGCGTGCTGACCCCGCAGGCAAATGCCGCCGCTCATGCCTTCTGCGACGTCATCAGGGGTGCCAATGTGCCCGGCGTGACCGAAGTGGCGCCATCGCTCACCTCTGTGCGGGTCGGGTTCGATCCGGCGGCGACCGACCGACCCAGGGTGATGGGGCACCTGCGCGGCCTCTTGGGCGACCTGCAACACGCCGAAACCTCGCCCCGCCGCCTGTGGCGCATTCCGGTGGCCTTCGGTCCGATGCATGCACCGCAGCTGGCCGAGGCGGCGGCCCTTGCCGGGCTGACGACGCAACAGGCGGTGGCGGAAATCACGGCGCAACAGCTCCGTGTTCTGGCGATCGGTTTCGCGCCTGGCCAGCCCTACTTGGGGATGATGCCGCCCCATTGGGACATACCGCGCCTGTCGGAATTGACCCCGAAGGTGCCGCGCGGCGCGCTGGTGACAGCGGTGCGCCAATTGATCATTTTCGCCGCCGACACGCCGACAGGCTGGCGACAGATCGGGCAAAGCGCGTTTTCGGTCTGGCGGCCCGACAGTGACACACCGTTCCCGCTGGAACCCGGCGATGCGGTGCAATGCGTCGCGGTATCGGACGATACGCTGCGCGGCTTGCGTGCCAATCGCGACAGCAACGGCGGCGCGACCTGCGACGTGTTGCGCTGATGCCTGTCCTGACAATCCACAAATCGGGTCCCGGCGTCACATTGCAGGATCTTGGTCGCCCCGGCTGGACCGCTCAGGGCCTGTCGCGCGGCGGCGCTGCCGACCGGCTTGCGGTGCTGGAAGCCGCAGCGCTGCTGGATCAGGATGCCGGCTTTGCGGTTATCGAATTCATGGGGCTTGGCGGTGTTTTCAGCACTGACCAGCCCGTGCGCATGGCCCTGACGGGCGCGCTGATGCAGGTCAGCGTCGACGGTGTGCCTGTGCCCCCGAACACCACCCATCTGCTGACACCACGCGCAACGCTGACTGTCGGCGGCGCGAAAAGAGGCGTTTTCGGCTATCTTGCCTTTGCCGGTGGTTTCACGACTGATCCGGTCATGCGCAGCCGCGCGACACATCTGAGCGCAGGGCTGGGACGCGCGCTGAGCGCGGGCGATACCTTGCCGCTGGGCGATGATCCGGCGCCGGACTGGCCGGCACAAAGACTGAACGTCGCCGACCGATGCAGCGGCGGCATCATTCGGATGATGCCGGGTCCGCAGACGGATCTTTTCGATGAAGCGACGCTCGCCGCGTTTCTGGCGACGCCGTTCCGGCGCGATCCGCGCGGCAACAGGCAGGGCGTGCGGCTGGACCATGACGGTGCGCCGTTCGCGGCGCCAGGCGGGCTTGGCATCACGTCGGACCTCATCGTGCCGGGCGACGTGCAATTGACCGGAGACGGGGTGCCGTTCGTCCTGCTTGCCGAATGCCAGACGATCGGGGGCTATCCGCGCATCGGCACCGTCATCCCTGCCGATCTGCCGCGCGTCGCGCAAGCCGCCCCCGGTACGGCATTGCAATTCACCTTGCTCGATACCGCAGCGGCCGATGCGACCGCGCAAGCCGACGCCGATGTCCTGCGTGCCTTGCGGCAGGCGCGGCAGCCACTGATCCGCGATCCACATGACATCGCCGATCTCTTGGGCTACCAACTCGTCAGCGGGGTGACCGCAGGCGATGATCTGGAACGGGACGAATATGGCAATCAAGGTTGATCTGAACGCCGACATGGGCGAAAGCTTTGGCCCCTGGACGATGGGGGATGATGCGGCTTTGCTCGACATCATCACGTCGGCCAACGTGGCTTGTGGGTTTCACGCGGGCGATCCTGATGTGATGGACCGGACGATGCGGCAAGCCACAGCACGCGGCGTGAGCCTTGGCGCGCATCCGGGCTTTGCCGATCTCAAGGGTTTCGGACGACGCAACCTGCCGATCCCGGCCGCCGAGGTCGCGAATGCCGTCGCCTATCAGCTGGGTGCGGCCCAGGCGATGGCGCGCCGCGCAGGTGGGCGCATCAGGCATCTGAAACTGCACGGGGCGCTGGCCAACATGGCCTCGGTCGATGCAACCCTCGCGCGGGCCTGTTATCAGGCGGCGCTGGATGTGGACCCTAATCTCGTCATCATGGTGCTAGCCGCCACCGCACAAGAACAGGCCGCGCGCGATCTGGGCTGCGCCTGGGCGGGCGAGATTTTCGCCGACCGCGCCTATAACGATGACGCCACATTGGTGGACCGTCGGCTAGCGGGTGCAGTGCTGCACGACCCCGCCGTCATTGGCCCGCGTATTCTGGCGATGGTGCAGGCGGGTGCCATCATCGCGGAAAGCGGCAAGCACATATCTTGTCGGATCGACACGATCTGCCTGCACGGCGACACCCCCGGCGCAGTCGCCGCCGCGCGCGGCCTGCGCGATCACCTGAGGCAGGCGGGGATCACGCTTGCCCCCTTCTGAAACGGAGCCTGCAATGACCAGTTACTACGCACCCGAGGGCGGCCTGCCCCCGCAGACCGACCTGCTGACAGGCCGCGCGGTTTTCACCACCGCCTATGCCGTGATCCCCAAAGGGGTGATGGCCGATATCGTCACCAGCAACCTGCCGTTCTGGGACAAGACCCGCGCATGGGTGCTGGCGCGACCTTTGTCGGGGTTCGCGGAAACCTTCAGCCAGTATATCATGGAGGTGGCCCCCGGCGGCGGCAGCACGCGGCCCGAGACGGACAAGGGCGCGCAAGGCGTGATCTTTGTGGTCAAGGGCGGGTTTACCCTGACCATCGCGGGGGTGGATCACGCGATGCGCCCGGGCAGCTATGCCTATCTACCCGCGCGCTGCGACTGGCAGGTGCGCAACGGCACCGATGCGCCCGCGACGTTCCACTGGGTGCGCAAGACCTATTGCGCGGTCGATGGCATCGACGCGCCAGAGGCTTTCGTCACCGACGAGACGGCTGCAACCACCATCGCCATGCCCGACACCGCCGGCGCATGGGCCACGACCCGCTTCGTGGACCCCGCCGATATGTGCCACGACATGCATGTCAATATCGTGACACTCCAGCCCGGCGGCGTGATCCCCTTTGCCGAAACCCATGTGATGGAACACGGGCTTTATGTGCTCGAAGGCAAGGCGGTCTACCGCCTCAATCAGGATTGGGTCGAGGTCGAGGCGGGCGATTTCATGTGGCTGCGCGCCTTCTGCCCCCAAGCCTGTTATGCAGGCGGTCCGGGGCCTTTCCGCTATCTGCTTTACAAGGATGTGAACCGGCATATGCCGCTATAAGAACTTTTATGCCTCCGGCGGGGATATTTAGGCTCGGAAGATGGGGGAAGAGGCACGAAATCCGTCGGGGATCGCGTCGTGGTTTTCCAGGATCAGATCAGCCATGACCTGCCCGACCTTGGGCGCCATACCAAAGCCGATCTTGAAGCCGCCATTGGCGATATACGCACCCGCACGCGTCGGGTGATGGCCCAAAACCGGCGCGCGGCTGGGCGCGCGGGGGCGCACACCGGCCCAGCGTGCGATGATTTCGGCCCCGTGCAGCACCGGAAAGGCGGCGATGGCGCGCGCGATCACGTCATCAAGGGCGGCATCAGTGCTGGCGGGATCGGTGAAATCCCGCTCCGAGGTGGACCCGATCGCGACGGTGCCATCCAGATGCGGGATGATATGCAGCGCGTCAGCAAAGAGTTGCGGGCTGCCAGCCGCATCATAGCGCAGCAAGGCCGCCTGGCCCTTTACGCCATTGCCGCCGATCTCGGTCATGCCAGCCCAGCCGGTGGCCCAGACGACCTTGCCCTCTGGTGCACCATTGCGCAGGACCCTGCCGCCCAAGGCTTCCACCGCAACGGCCAAGGCGTGCGTCGCACGGCGGGGATGGACCAGTGCGGACAGCGTGTCGCGCACCACGTAGCGGCTGGGCGACGGCGGCATCCACGGCGCATCGGTGGCGGGTTCGACCTGCCATGTCGCCAGACCTTGCCATAGATCGGCGGCAGATAGCGCGCGCGCGCGTGCCAAGTCCACCGCCTGCGCATCCGCCAATGGCTGCAAGCGTCCGGTGCGGGCATAGCCGGTGTCGGTCCCGGTCAAGGCTGCAACATCCGCCCAGAAGTGTTCCGCCATGATCAAGCTGTCGAATTGGAACGCTTTCTTGTCGTTCCAATGCTCCGGCACATGCGGGGCAAGCGCACCGACGAGGCCACCGCTGGCCCCCGCCGCGACACCGGCAGGGTCGATCACCTGCACCTTGGCCCCGCGCTGCGCGCAAGTATAGGCCACCGACAGGCCGAACACCCCCGCCCCCATCACCGTGATATCAGCAATTGCCATTCTGTGCCCTTCGCCCCAATGATGCCTATGACCTAGGGCAGACCGGCATGACAGACCAGACAGCAAAACTCGATTGGCGCGGCGGGGTGCCGATCGCGCGCGATTTCGACGACCCGTATTTCTCGCTTGATGACGGATTGGCGGAAACGCGGCATGTGTTTCTGGAAGGTAACGACCTGCCCGCGCGGTTCGGGGGGGATCTGCGGATAGCTGAACTGGGTTTTGGCACGGGTCTGAACCTGCTGGTCACATGGGACGCTTGGGTGCACGCGGGCAGGCAAAGCACGCTGGATTTCACCTCGTTCGAGGCTTTCCCGATGGCAGAGGCCGATATGGCGACAGCGCTTGCGCATTTCCCCACGCTGGGGGGCTATGCCGCGCGGTTGCTTTCGGCATGGACACCGGATGCGGGACGAATTGCGCTGGACGACGGGCTGACATTGGACGTTATCATCGGCGATGCCCGCCTGACGCTGCCAACTTGGCAAGGTGCGGCTGATGCATGGTATCTGGACGGTTTTTCCCCCGCCAAGAACCCCGAACTGTGGGAACCCGCGCTGCTGCAGGCGGTGGCGGCGCATACGCGCGCAGGCGGCACGGCGGCGACCTATAGCGCGGCGGGACATATCCGGCGCGCATTGGCCGAGGCCGGTTTCACCGTCACCCGTCACCCCGGATACGGACGCAAGCGGCACATGACCCGCGCGAGGATGCCAGATGCAGACGAATACTAGGCTCGGGATCATGCTGATGATCCTCACGACTTTCATCTTTGCGATACAGGACGGGATTTCGCAGCATCTGGCGGCCAACAACAACGTCATCATGATCGTGATGATCCGCTACTGGTTCTTTGCCGCTTTCGTCATCGCCATCGCACGGCGGCAATCGGGGTCGATCCGCGCTGCGGCGCGCACCAAACAGCCGCTTTTACAGATCGCGCGCGGCACGCTGCTTGCGCTGGAGATCTGCGTCATGGTCACGGCCTTCGTCTATCTGGGGCTGGTGGAAAGCCATGCGATCTTTGCCTGCTATCCGCTGCTGATCGCGGCGCTGTCCGGCCCTGTTCTGGGCGAAAGCGTGGGCTGGCGACGCTGGGTCGCGATCGGGATCGGCTTTGTGGGCGTGCTGGTGATCTTGCAACCGGGCTTTGCGGTGTTTTCGCCCGCCGCCGCGATCCCGCTGGCTTCGGCCTTCATGTTCGCGCTTTACGGGCTTTTGACGCGCTATGCGGCGCGGCTCGACAATACGACAACCTCGTTCTTCTGGACCGGCACGTCGGGGGCGGTGGTGATGACCGTAGTCGGCGTCTGGTTCTGGGAGCCGATGTCAGCCTCCGACTGGCGCTGGATGATCACGCTGTGCATCACGGGGGCTGCCGCGCACTGGCTGCTGATCAAGGTCTATGAAGTCGCCGAAGCAAGCGCCGTGCAACCCTTCGCCTATCTGCAACTGGTCTTCGCCAGCATCATCGGCGTCGGGCTGATGGGCGAGACGATCCGCCCCAATGTCGCCATCGGTGCCGCCATCGTCGTGGGTGCCGGGCTCTTCACCTTGTGGCGCGCCCGCCAGAAAGCCTCATCTTCCGAGTAAAAATATCCCCGCCGGAGGCATAAAAGTTTTTAATCCCGCACGGGCCGTGCCACAGGGCGCAAGATCGGTTTCTGCCCGATCAACAGCGCCATAAACTGCACCGGCCCCGCTTGCCCGCTCAGCCGCGCCTGATAGACCGGCAGGCTTTCGGTGACGCGCTGCACGTAATTGCGGGTCTCGACAAAGGGGATATGTTCGATCCAGTCGACCACATCCATCTGCCGCAGACGCGGATCACCGCGTTCGCGCATCCAGGCCTGCGGACGGCTGGGGCCCGCGTTATAGCCTGCGGCGATCATCACGGGGCTGGGGCCGAATTCGTCCTGCAGATAGGCCAGATAGGCCGCGCCCAGCGTCGCATTATACTGCCAGTCGCTGGTCAGCCGCGCGCGGGAATAGGGCAGGCTCAGCCAGCCTGCGACCTCTTCCGCGGTCGCGGGCATGACCTGCATCAGGCCCAGCGCACCGACGGGGCTGCCAATCCCGATGTTGAATTCGCTTTCGCGCCGCGCAATCGACAGGGCAAGCGCCGGATCGACCGGCAGGTCCATTTGCGCCAGATCATGCACGGGATAATAGATTTCGGGCAGGACTTCGCCACGCGTCACGGCGGTCTTGCCCAGCAGCAAGGTATAGTAATCCTCGTCGATCGCGGACAGATAGGCCCCCAGCGCGCGCAAGGCGTCAGGTTCCAGCCGTTCGCCAAGCGCGGCAAAGAACGTGACGGCAGCCCCGCGTTCGCCCCCTTCCAGCAGGATCAGCGCGGCGCGGGTCAGGTCATCCTCGAACACGGGCGCACCCTGCCACGCGACATCCGCCCCGACCAAGGCCGCATCCAGCGGCCGGTCGATCCGTTCCGAGGCAAGCAGGCCATAGAACGTCGTCTGATGCGCTGCCGCGCGCGCATAGGCGACAAGGGCAAGGTCAGTGTTGCCCTTCACATCCTGCGCGCGCCCGATCCAGTAGTTCATCCGCGCCATTGATATGGGGCCGGACACACGTGCCGCCGCCGTCTCGAAATGCGCAAGCGCCTGCACCGGATTGCCCTGATAGATCAACGATATATAGCCTGCGAGCCATTCGAGATCGGCAAAAGCCTCGCCTTCGGTCAGGAAATGGGTGGCAGCCAATTCATAGGCCAGATCGGCGCGGCCTTCGCGCATGTGCCAGCGCGCCAGCACCTGCCGGTAGCCTGACCAGCGGAAGGGTTCCTGCAAGGCAGCAGCGTTGGTCGATTGCGCGCGCAGCACCTCGGTCGCGTCGGTCCAGTCGCCGCGCGCGGCCAGCCAGCTATAGCGGGCATAAATCAGGCCGGGATTGTCACGCAGCGCCGCTGGCACGGCATTGAACAAAGGCAGCATGTTGTCGGTGCCATTGGCATAGCCGATGCGCGCGGCGGTCAGGGCGCGCTGATCCTCGGGCAGCACTGGCAAAAGGCGCGCGGCATCGCTGGTGCGCCCGCGCCAGAGCAGGGCATCCGCGCGGGCGGCGTGCCAAGGGGCAAGCCTGTCCGCGAAACTGGCCATCACGATGGCATGGCCCTCTTCGTCCAGCCCCAGCGTCAGCCAAGCGGCGCGCAAGGCGGTCTCGGCCGCCTCGGCCTGCCCTGCGGCGGTCAGGGCCTCGACAAGCCGGACGACACCGGCGCCAGTTGCGGGGGGGGCCGCGTCGAACCATGCGATGACGGTCTGCGGGTCGGCATCAGGGGGGATCACCGCCTCGGCGGCGCGGCGCAATTGGGTCAGGCCCGGCCAGTCGGGGCGGGCGGCGACAAAGGACAGGTAGTCGGCGAATTCAGCCTCGCCCGCGCGCAGGCGCAGCCATGTCAGCACGTCGCGCGCGACCGGATCGGCATCTGCGGCGATCTGATATGCCACGTCCCAACCATCGCCCGCAGCGACAACCGCCGCGACAGCGGTCTGATCGACTCGCTGCGCCGCGACCGGCGTGGCCACGACGAAAGACAGAAGGCACAGGGCCGTAAGACGCATCAGGATCACCGCTCTTGCTTGTTTTGGTGCAGGGTAAAGCAGCCGTGCGCCAAGGCAACTGACAAACTTGGCATCCGCCGCAAAGGCGTCTAGGGTCCGCGCGATTTCGCCAAGACGGGAATCGTCCCGCACACAAGGAAACGTCGCATGTTCAAGGGCTCCATCCCCGCACTCGTCACACCGTTCGCAAACGGGCAGGTGGATGTCGCGACGCTGAAAAAGCTGGTGAACTGGCATGTGGAACAGGGCAGCCATGGGCTGGTTCCCGTCGGCACCACCGGCGAAAGCCCGACGTTGACCCATGAAGAACACGACATGGTCGTGGAAATTGTGGTGCAGGAGGCCGCAGGCCGTATCCCCGTGATCGCCGGTGCCGGATCGAACAACACGATCGAAACCGTGCGTCTGGTCGAAGCCGCGAAAAACGCCGGTGCCGATGCCGCCCTTGTCGTGACACCCTATTACAACAAGCCGACCCAAGCCGGATTGATCGCGCATTTCACCGCCGCCGCCGATTGCGGCCTGCCGATCATCATCTACAACATCCCCGGCCGGTCGGTCGTCGATATGACCCCCGACACGATGGGCGCGCTGGCGCAGCATCCGATGATCATCGGGGTCAAGGACGCCACCGGCGATCTGGCGCGCGTCCCCAAGCAGCGCATGCGCTGTGGCACAGATTTCGTGCAATTGTCTGGCGAGGATGCGACCGCGCTCGGCTTTAACGCGCATGGCGGGGTGGGCTGCATTTCGGTCACGGCCAACGTCGCCCCGGCGCTTTGCGCCGCATTTCAGGAAAGCACCTTGGCGGGCGATTATGCCAAGGCCCTGACGCAACTTGACCGTTTGATGCCGCTGCACGAGGCGATCTTTACCGAACCGGGGGTCGCAGGGGCGAAATACGGCATGTCACTGCTGGGGCTGTGTTCGGACGAGGTGCGCAGCCCTCTCATCCCGCTGACCGATGCCACCAAGGCCAAGATGCGCGCAGCGATGGTCCATGCGGGCTTGCTGACCTGAGGCCAAGCGCCTATCTGGGACCGATGGCCAAGAAGAATGAAAAGACGAATTACAAGGTCGTCGCCGAGAACCGGCGCGCGCGGTATGACTTTGCCATCGAGGATGACATCGAGGTCGGGATCATCCTGACCGGGTCCGAGGTGAAATCCCTGCGCGTCGGCCAGTCGAATATCGCTGACAGCTATGCCTCGGTCGACAATGGCGAATTGTGGCTGACCAATGCCTATATCGCGCCCTACGAACGCGCGATGTTCAGCCATGAGGAACGCCGCAAGCGCAAGCTGCTGGTCAGCCGCAAGGAATTATCGCGGCTCTGGAACGCGACCAAGCGCGAAGGCATGACGCTGGTGCCGCTGGTCATGTATTTCAACGACCGCGGCTTGGTAAAGCTGAAGATCGCGACGGCCAAGGGCAAGAAGAACCACGACAAACGCGCGACCGAAGCCGCCCGTGACTGGGGCCGCCAGAAGCAGCGGCTTTTGCGGCACGGGGACTAAGGGGCGCTGCCCCTCGGCCCGGACAGGTCCGGCCCTCACCCCGGAGTATTTTCGGAAAAAAGAAGGTGCCAGGGCCGGGGCGGGCGGTGATCCCTTGTTTCCATGCGGGTTGCGCGATAGTCACGCATCCATGCGATCAAAGGGCAATGTCATGACCAAACCCGCGCCGGATGACACCAGAACGCTGGTCAGCACCGATTGGCTGCTGGACCATCTCAAAGACCCCGATCTGCGACTACTGGATGCAAGTTGGTATCTGCCGGACGCCGGACGGTCGGGTCTGGCGGAATATCAGGCCGGTCATATCCCCGGCGCGCGCTTTTTCGACATCGACGAGATCAGCGATCTGCGGTCGGAATTGCCGCATATGGCACCCCCCGTAGAAAAATTCATGTCGCGGATGCGCGCGATGGGTGTGGGTGATGGTCATCAGGTTGTGGTCTATGACGGGGCGGGGCTGTTTTCGGCCGCGCGCGTCTGGTGGATGTTCCGGCTGATGGGGCATGATGCCGTCGCCGTGCTGGATGGCGGCTTGCCCAAATGGGTGGCCGAGGGCAAGCCTGTCACCACTGCCGCACCCGTGATCCGCGACCGCCACATGACCGTGCAGCGCCGTGCGCAGATGGTGCGCGATGTGACCGATGTCGCACGTGCGGCCAAGCTCGGGGATCACACGATCATCGATGCGCGCGCGCCCGGACGGTTCCGCGGCGAGACGCCGGAGCCCCGCCCCGGCATGCGGTCCGGCCATATTCCTGGATCGCGCAACGTCTTTTATCAGGACCTGCTGAACGCCGATGGCACCATGAAACTGCCCGCTGCACTGCGCGCCGTTTTCACCGATGCGGGCGTCGATCTGGACAAGCCCGCGATCACGACCTGCGGGTCGGGGGTCACGGCGGCTGTGGTGTCATTGGCCCTTGAACGGATCGGCAAGACCGATCACTCACTTTACGACGGCTCCTGGTCCGAATGGGGCATGTATGCCGATCTTCCACTTGCAACCGGAGCCGCCTGATGCTGCACAATCTGCACCCGCAACCCGCCGACAAGATCCTGATGCTGATGGCCGAATACCGGGCCGATCCGCGCAGCGACAAGATCGACCTTGGCGTCGGCGTCTACAAGGACGCAACCGGCAACACGCCGGTCATGCGTGCGGTGAAAGAGGCCGAGCGCCGGATCTTGGCGGATCAGACGACCAAGGCCTATACAGGTCTGGCCGGTGATCCGGCCTTTGGTGCGGCGATCCGCGATCTGGTGCTGGGCGACAGTGTCGCGGCTGACCGCGTGGCCTGTGTGGCGACACCCGGTGGCACGGGCGCGATCCGGCAGGCGCTGGAACTGATCCGCATGGCGGCGCCGGATGCCACGGTCTGGCTGTCGAACCCGACATGGCCGAACCATCCGTCGATCATCAAGTATCTTGGTATGAAGATGGCCGAATACCGCTATTTCGACAATGCGACGCGCGGCGTGGATTTCGACGGGATGATGGCCGATCTGGGCGCGCTCAAGGCAGGCGATGTCGTGCTGCTGCACGGCTGCTGCCACAATCCGACAGGCGCGAACCTGACGGCAGAGCAGATGGCGCAGGTCATCGCCCTGATGCAGGACCGTGGCGCCGTGCCGTTCGTCGATATCGCCTATCAGGGCTTTGGCGACGGGCTGGAGGCGGATGCCCAGATCACGCGCCAGATCGCGGGTGCGTTCGACAATTGCCTGATCGCCGCCAGCTGTTCCAAGAACTTTGGCATCTACCGCGAACGCACCGGCGCGCTGATGGCCATTGCCAAGGATGCCGACCAGCAGGCGCTGGCGCAACAGAACCTCGCCTTTCTGAACCGGCAGAACTATTCCTTTCCGCCCGATCATGGCGCACGGGTCGTCACCACGATCCTGACCGACCCGGCCTTGCGCGCCGAATGGGAGGCGGAACTGGAAGAAACCCGCCTGTCGATGCTGGGCCTGCGCCAGCAACTGGCCGATGAATTGAAGCGCCTGACGAACACCGACCGTTTCGATTTCCTTGCCCATCATCGCGGGATGTTCAGCCGCCTCGGGGCGACACCGGAACAGGTTGCGGCGATGCGCGCGGACAAGGGCATCTACATGGTGGGTGACAGCCGGTTCAACGTCGCGGGCCTGAACGCGCAAAGCGTGCCGGTACTGGCGCAGGCGATTGTGACCGCAGGCGTCTGAGCCTGATTGCCGACAGCTGTGCAACCGCAATGCTGCGGTTGCAAACGCCTCTTGTGACCCGTTGCGCAATATAATACCCAATGGGAAACCCGTTGCGCAATTTTGCTACCCGAAGGATCGCCATGTCATTCCGCCTGCAGCCTGCCCCCCCTGCCCGTCCGAACCGTTGCCAGTTGTTCGGCCCGGGATCGAACACCAAGCTGTTCGCGAAAATGGCGGCAAGCGCCGCGGATGTGATCAATCTCGATCTGGAAGACAGCGTCGCACCGTCGGACAAGGACAGCGCGCGGGACAATGTGATCGACGCGATCAATACCGTCGATTGGGGCACCAAGACGCTGAGCGTGCGGATCAACGGGTTGGACACGCCCTATTGGTACCGCGATGTCGTGGATGTGCTGGAACAGGCGGGCGACAGGCTGGACCAGATCATGATCCCCAAGGTGGGCTGTGCGGCGGATGTTTATGCCGTGGATGCACTGGTCACCGCGATCGAACGCGCCAAGGGCCGGACCAAGCCGATCAGTTTCGAGGTCATCATCGAATCGGCTGCCGGTATCGCCCATGTCGAGGAAATCGCAGCCAGCTCTCCGCGCATGGCGGCGATGTCGCTGGGGGCTGCGGATTTCGCGGCCTCTATGGGGATGCAGACCACAGGTATCGGCGGGACGCAGGACAACTATTACATGCTGCACGGTGACACGCGGCATTATTCCGACCCGTGGCACTGGGCGCAGACCGCGATTGTCGCGGCCTGCCGGACGCATGGCGTGCTGCCTGTGGATGGCCCGTTTGGCGATTTCAGCGATGACGAAGGCTATCGCGCGCAGGCGCGCCGGTCGGCCACATTGGGCATGGTCGGCAAATGGGCGATCCACCCCAAGCAGATCGCCCTCGCCAACGAGGTGTTCACCCCGTCCGAGGCCGCCGTGGCCGAAGCGCGCGAGATCCTTGCGGCCATGGAACAGGCCAAGGCCCGTGGCGAAGGTGCGACCGTCTACAACGGGCGTCTGGTCGACATCGCCTCGATCAAGCAAGCCGAAGTGATCGTGCGCCAGTCCGAGATGATCGCGAGCTGACGCGCCGTTGCCATCGGTCCCCGGTTGCGCCATATAAGTCGGACATCCGCAACAGGGCACGCACCCATGACACTATACCTCGACTTTGAAAAACCCCTCGCCGAGATTGAAGGCAAGGCCGAGGAATTGCGCGCAATGGCGCGGGACAATCCCGAAATGGATGTATCGAAAGAGGCATCGGCGCTGGACAAGAAGGCGGGCGAATTGCTGACCTCGCTTTATGCCAACCTGTCACCATGGCGCAAATGTCAGGTGGCCCGCCACCCCGAACGCCCGCATTGTATCGACTATATCGAGGCTTTGTTCACCGAATTCACCCCGCTTGCGGGCGACCGGAATTTCGCCGACGACCATTCCGTCATGGGCGGCATGGCGCGGTTCAACGATATGCCTGTCATGGTCATCGGCCATGAAAAAGGCAACGACACCAAATCGCGCATCGCGCGCAATTTCGGCATGGCCCGCCCCGAAGGATACCGCAAGGCGATCCGGCTGATGGATCTGGCCGACCGGTTTGGCCTGCCCGTCATCACGTTGGTCGATACCCCCGGTGCCTATCCCGGCAAAGGTGCCGAAGAACGCGGCCAGTCCGAGGCGATTGCCCGGTCTACGGAAAAATGTCTGGCGCTCAAGGTGCCGCTGATCAGCGTCATCATCGGTGAGGGCGGATCAGGTGGCGCGGTCGCCTTTGCCTCAGCGAACCGTGTCGCGATGCTGGAACATTCGGTGTATTCGGTGATCAGCCCCGAAGGCTGTGCCTCGATCCTGTGGAAGGATTCCGAAAAGATGCGCGAATCCGCCGAAGCCCTGCGCCTGACCGCCAAGGACCTGCACGAGTTGGGCGTCTGCGACCGGATCATCGCGGAGCCCAAGGGCGGCGCGCACCGCGATCCTGCCGTGGCCGTGAAAGCCGTAGGCGAGGCGCTGAAATCCATGCTGGCGGAACTCGGTGGCAAATCCGGCGACAAGCTGCGCAAGGACCGCCGCGGCAAGTATCTGGCACTTGGCAGCAAGGGGCTCGCCGCTTAAGCCGACCGGAGCGGAAAACCCGCCTCGGCGGCAAGCCTGTCAGAGGCGGTTTCGATCTCGGTCTCCAGCCGCACCATGAAATCCGCAATCTCGAGCCCCGGTTCGATGCGGGGCAGGAATTCGAACACCGCCGTGCCTTGGTGGCGGTAGACACCCCGTTTTGGCCAGAACACGCCCACATTGGTGGCAACCGGCACGACCGGCTGACCCAGTTCACGATAAAGCGCGCCTGTCCCGATCTTGTAAGGCGCCTTGACCCCCGGCGCGATGCGCGTGCCTTGCGGATAGATGATCAGCTGCCCCGGCATGGCGCGCCCGGCCTGCACATCGGCCACCATCTGTTTGATCGCCTGCCCGCGTTTGCCGCGATCCACCGGGATGCAGCCGATCCGCAGACCGAACTGGCCAATCACCGGGGCATATTTCAGGATCGCCTTGAAGATGAACTTGCCGCGCGGCATGGCGCCGTAAATCATCAGCACGTCCAGAAACGACTGATGCTTGGGCGCGACCATCACCTCGTCCGTGGGCGGCGTGCCGCGGATTTCTGTTTTCAGCCCGATCATCCAGCCCGATGTCCAGCGCACCCAGCGGCAATAGGCGTGACAGGCGGCAATGGCCCCTTCGCGCGACCAGATCGCGGCAGGCAGGTAAAGGATGCCGATGACCAGCATGGCGACATACATTTGCGCGTTGAAGATCAACGACCGCAGCCATTGTATCGCATAACTCATGTCTGTTCCTTCAGCCTGCGAAACGCGGCCGCTCGTGTCGCCGCAAAGGCCACGATACCCGACAAGGGCGGAATCGCCAGCGGCCAAATCCAGTCGAGTCCGACAAATCCGAAATGCACACCCGTGCCCCCCGCGACATCG
This sequence comes from Yoonia vestfoldensis DSM 16212, assembly GCF_000382265.1. Lineage (GTDB taxonomy): Bacteria > Pseudomonadota > Alphaproteobacteria > Rhodobacterales > Rhodobacteraceae > Yoonia > Yoonia vestfoldensis. The sequence continues at coordinate 294,803 of NZ_KB907973.1, read as the reverse complement.
GCCTGTGGCAACCCTTGCAACGCCACCAGCGCCAGCACCGCCCCAAGGATCGCGCCCAGCCCCGCACGCAGGGTGAACCGCCGCACAAAGGCCCGCGCGATATAGGCATCCCGCGCGCCGACCAGCCGCAGCACGCGGATCACCTGCGCATTCGCCGCAAGGGACGCATGGGCGGCCAGCGTGATCATCGCGGCCATCACCGCCCCGATCAGGGCCAGCACGCTCCACCCCACCAGACGCAGCCGCTGTGCGGCGGCCAGCAGGGGTTCGCGCCACGCGCCGTGGTCGTCCAGCACGGCCCCCGGCACCTCGGCCTGCAGGCGGGCGCGCAGCCCTTCGGCGTCGTAACCGTCCTCATCGGGTAGAATTTCGATCAGTTGCGGCACAGGCAGGGATTCCACGGGAATATCCGGCCCGAACCACGGGGCCAGCAAGGCGCGCTGTTCATCCGCCTCCAGCACGCGGGCAGAGGCGACGCCTGTCGTCGTCTGCAAGACATTGACGGCAGCGCGCAACGCCTCGTTCGTTTGGTCCAGATCGGCAGGCAGGCGCAGCGTCGCGGATTGCGCCAGATCGTCGGCCCAACCACTGGCCAACCGCCCCGCCGTCAGCGACAGCGCCAGCGCAAAGACGGCCAGAAACGCCATCGCTGCCGCGACAAACACCGTCAGACGCGCGGAAATGCCCGTCGGCGGCACCGCGCGATCGGCGAGAGGGTCACCCATGATCAGCGCGAGAAGGTTCTTCACAATTCCGCCCCCGCCTGAATCAACTGCCCGCCCTTGAGCCGCAGGACACGCGCGTTCACATCCGCCTTCATCGACCGGATCATCGCCAGATCATGCGTGGCGATCAGGATCGTCTTGCCCATTCGGTTCAGCTCTATCAGTAAGGCCAGCAGGCGCTGGGACATGTCCCAGTCGACGTTTCCGGTGGGTTCATCGGCAATGACTACATCAGGCGACATGATGACGGCGCGCGCCAGCGCCGCGCGTTGTCTTTCGCCACCCGACAGCTCCGGCGGGCGCTGGCCTGCCTGCGGGCCAAGGCTGACCCAAGACAGCAGTTCAGCAAGATTGTTTTGCGCATCCGCGATCCGGTCAGCGACCGTCAGCGGCAGTGCGATGTTTTCGGCGATCGACAGATGGTCAAGAAATTGGCAATCCTGATGCACGACCCCGATCCGTCGGCGGGCCATCGCCACCTCGTCGCGGGTCAGGGTGGCGGCATCCTGCCCAAACAGCCGCACCTTGCCCGTCTTGGCCCGTAAATCGGCGTAGCACAGACGCAACAATGTTGTTTTTCCGGCACCGGACGGCCCTGTCAGGAAATGAAATGACCCTGGCGCCAACTTGAGCGAAAGCCCCGAAAACAAGGTCGTTCCACCATATCCATAAGACACGTTGTCGAGTTCTATCACGATCTTTCCTTTGCCTGCCGCTGCTGTATTGCCTAAAAGCACGGCGGGATTCAATGATGGCCGCATCCCGCCTTGCGCAAATCCTTTGCGTTTGGCAGGTTGATCGCTAGGTTGGCGCGGACCAGAACAACAAAACCGAAGTCGCCGGTCAGAGGGTAGAGTAGAATGCGTTTGATTTGTCCGAATTGTGGCGCGCAATACGATGTCGCGGATGACGCGATCCCGGCAGGTGGTCGCGATGTGCAATGCTCCAGCTGCAACCACACATGGTTCCAGACCGAAAAGAAATTCGCGCCTGCGCCTGACCTTTCGGTGCCTGAACCAGCACCTCGGCAGGAACCGCAGCCAGCGCGCAAACCCGTCGATCCGTCGATCAGCGACATCCTGCGAGAAGAGGCCGCACGCGAACAACAATTGCGCGCGCCAAGCACCTCAAGCCCGCCCAAGACGCAGGAAGATACCACGCCAAAGCCCGCAATCGACGCCGAAGAAACCCGCAAGCGGATCGCCCAGATGACCGAGGCCGAAGGCGGGGTGCGCATCGCCCCTGCACCGAAACCAACGGAAACCGGTACCGTCGCGGCATCCCGCGTGGAACCGGCACCGCCCCGCGTCGTGATCCCCGAACTGCCGGAAGAGGCCGACACAAACCCGCGCGACATGCCCGGCATGAACGAGATCAACACCAGCCTGCGCGCCCGGTCACAGACAACCGAGCCCCAGTTGACCCCCGAAGAGGAACAGGAGGTCGTCAAGCGGCGCGGTTTCAGGCGCGGCTTTGTCTTTGTGTTGCTGGTGTTCGCGATCCTGTTCGCACCTTACGTGTTCGCAGACCAGATCACGCAAACCTTCCCCCCGATACAGGATACCATGGCAAGCTATGTGGCAAATGTTGACCAGCTACGCCTGAGACTTGATCAGGTGATCGGGACATTGGGCGACACGATCGCAGGCTTCACCGCAGCCGACGAGCCTGTTCAGAACTGACCGAGCAACCGGCGCAGATAGTCACGCTCGACCTCGGGGCGTTCCTGTTCTGCTGACCGCCGACGGATTTCGTCCAGCAATTCGGCGGCCCGGCGGTTGATATCCATCCCGCCCAGCATGTTCTGATCGCTGCCCATCTGGCCGGTGTTGCCGGTTTCACGGCCCAGCGGGTCACGCTGGCCCGGCACCGCGCGGCCTGCGGCCTCTCCCTGTTCGCCGTTCTGGCCTGTCTCGCCGGTCTGTGCTTCGGCCATAGCTTGCCCCAGCTCACGCATCCCGTTGCGCAGGGCATCCAAGGCTTCGGCCTGACGGTCGATCGCTTCGGCAAGATCACCGCCGCGCAGCGCCTCTTCGGCACCCTCCATCGCCCCTTCGGCCCGGTCCAGCGAACCGCGCGCGGCCTCGCCCGCTTCGCCCGGAAGGTTGGGCAAACCGTCGCGCTGGCGCTGCAATTCCTGTCGCAGCGCTTGCTGGCGTTCGGTCAGGCTACCTTGGTCGCTGCCGGATCCCTGCCCGTCCTCGCCCAGCTGGCCACCCTGACCCGGCTGACCCTGCTGGCCATCCTGCTGCCCGCCTGGTCCCTGCTGGCCATCCTGCTGACCTTGGCCCTGCTGCCCTTGCTGCTGGCCCGGCTGTTGTCCCTGCTGCTGGCCTTGCTGGCCCTGCTGCCCTTGATTGAAACCTTCCTGCAGATCACGGAAGGCATCATCGGACAGGTCCTGCTGATCGCGCAATGTCTCGGCCAGATCCTGCATCGACTGCTCGCCCGGCATTGGCGGCCCGTCGCCACCCTCGCCTTGCGTCACGCGCATGTTTTCCATCAGGCGGTTCAGTTCTTCCATCAGCGCCTGCGCCTCGGCCATGCGGCCTTCCTGCATCAGTTCCTCGATCCGGTCCATCATGGCCTGAAGATCGCTCATGGACATTTCCATGCCGTTTTCGCTGTTGTCGGCCTGATCGGTGCCGTCGCCCGGTTCGGCCTGTTCGGCCAGCATGCGCATGTAATCGTTGGTCGCTTCGCGCAATTCCTGCATCAGTTCGGCGATTTCGGCATCGGACGCGCCGTTGCGCATCGCCTCTTCCAGCCGTTCCTGCGCGCGGCGCAGGCGTTCGCGGGCATCGGCAAGCCTGCCATCCTCCAACTGGATTGCAAGGTCCCATAGGGCAGTCACAATCTCGGCCTCGGCTTCGTCATCCATGCCAACCGGCATCGTATTGTCGATCCGCCGGATGATCGTGCGCAGGCGCAGATACATGGTTTCAGAGGTAAAGATATCGTCGGGCCGGTGCGAGATCGCGCGCAGGATCTGCCCCACGCGGCGGGCGTTGTCGCGCGACCACATCAGGTCGCGGCGCTGTTCGATGACCGCGCGGGCAAAGGGCTGAAAGAAACGACGCCCGGGCAGGATCAGCGGCTCTGCCGCTGTCGTTGCAGTCTGGCCCGCCGCATCGGTCACCTCCAGTTGCAGCGTCACCGGCAGGTTTGCCAAAGGATGCTCGCTGAGGTTTTCGACAAGGAAGGCGTCGAATTCCGACCTGTCACCCGTGAACGGCATCGGCAGGTCCAGCACCAGCGGGTCGATCGGGTCAGGATCGGTGGTCAGCCCGTAAACACGATCCACCGCCGCAAGATCCAGCTCGATCGTCGCGGTGCCGCTTTCAATCCCATAATCATCGGTGGCGCGGAACGGCTGCGACATCTCGCCCATGGCGTCGGCTGTGATCGGCTCGGTCAGCGTGACGAAGGGAGGCTCGTCCGCCAACGCCGTCACCAGCCAGCGCCGCCCGTTTTCACCATCCAGCGTCAATGTACCGGAATAGACGATGTCGAACTGCTGCTGGCCATCGGCCAAGGGAATCGCTTCTTCACCACGGCCAGAAACGTCCTCGATCAGGCTGAGCCCGCCGTCTTCGCCATAGACGCGCAAGGTGACCTTGCTGCCAGCGGGCACCTGCAACGGTCCTTCGGGAATGTCGTTGAGATATAGCGACGGGCGGCCGGTATAGGCGGGCGGTTCGACCCAGCCTTCCCAGATCGGCCCTGATGCCACCGCGGCAGACGGTCCCGTGACGATGTCACCGACCGACGCCACGCGCAGGAACGACCCGAACAGCAGCGCCGTGACAAAGAACAGGACCGCGATGAACCGCAGTCCGTAAGGGTCGCGGTCCGCGATCCGCAGGTCGGGTTCAATGGCGCGGGCGGATTTCGTGCGTTCGGCCATGCGTGCGACATGCGCCTGCCAGACAGCGATCGACGCAGGATCGGAGGCGCCGATCGCCTGCACATCCGCCACAGCCGCAATCGGACGGCCCGGCATGGCGGCATCGACACGGGCCAGCGCCTCGGTCGTCGTGGGCATGTGGAAACGGCGCTGGCCCCAGATCAGGGCCGCGACAAACGCCACCCCGCCGATCCCTGCAAAGGCCCAAACCACCTCGAGCGGCAGGATATCCTGCCAGCCCATCATCAAGGGTGCGAGACACAGAAACCCGATGGTCCAGAGCGGCCAGAAACACCGGACTGCGTTTTCAGCCAGCATTCCGATCCGCGTGAGGCGGACAGGCAGGCGCAGGTGGCGCATCGGGTCGGGGATTTGTGTCAGCGTCACTCTCCGCTTCTGGTGGATCAGTCCAGCCATTCTGGCAGGCTATCGCGTGCGATCATCTCTTCATAGCTAGGACGCTTGCGGATAACTGCAAATTGATCGCCATGAACCAGCACTTCGGGGATCAGCGGGCGGGAATTGTATTCCGAAGCCATGACTGCACCATAAGCGCCCGCAGACCGGAATGCGACAAGATCGCCCGCCTGCATCGGCGGGATCTCGCGGCCCTTTGCGAAGGTGTCGCCACTTTCGCAAACAGGCCCCACGATATCATAACGCGCAGGGTCCGTACCGGGGACGGGTTCGACCACGGGGACAATATCGTGCCATGCGTCGTACATCGCAGGGCGGATCAGGTCGTTCATCGCACCATCAAGGATCAGGAAATCGCGGTCTTCGCCGGATTTGACGTAGATGACCTTGGACACCATCAGCCCCGCATTGCCCGAAATCAGGCGGCCCGGTTCGATCTCGATCTCGCAGCCCAGATGACCCAGCGTGCGTTCGATCATCGCGCCATAATCGGACGGCAGCGGTGGTGCGTCGTTCGAGCGTGCATAGGGGATACCCAGACCGCCGCCCAGATCAAGGCGGGTGATCTCGTGACCATCCGCACGCAAGGTTTCGGTCAATTCCGCGACCTTGGCATAGGCGGCCTCGAACGGGGCCAGTTCGGTCAGTTGCGACCCGATATGCACGTCGATGCCCACGACCTTCAGCCCCGGCAGGGTGGCGGCCAGCGCATAAACCTCGCGCGCACGCGAAATGGGGATGCCGAATTTGTTTTCGGATTTGCCAGTGGCGATTTTCGCATGGGTTTTTGCATCGACATCGGGATTGATGCGCAGGGTGATTGGGGCCACCTTTCCCAAGGATTGCGCCACCGCGTTCAGCGCCACCATCTCGGGTTCGCTTTCGACGTTGAACTGGCGGATGCCGCCTTCGAGCGCGAGACGCATTTCATCCGCTGTCTTGCCCACGCCGGAAAACACGATTCTTTCGCCGGGCACGCCTGCGGCCTTGGCGCGCAGGTATTCGCCGCCCGACACCACATCCATGCCCGCGCCCGCCTGTGCCAGCACCCGCAGCACGGCGATATTGGACAAAGATTTCATCGCGAAACACACCAGATGGTCGGCAAAGCCCAAGGCATCGTCGAACAGCTGGAAATGCCGTGTCAGGGTTGCGGTGGAATAGACATAAAACGGCGTTCCGACAGCGGCGGCGATATCCGCGACGGGGACATCTTCGGCATAAAGCGCGCCGTTGCGGTAGAGAAAATGATCCATGCCTTGCGGCCCTTATCCAGTGTCCTGACGGGACATAGCAGAGCCGCGCCAAAGACCAAGCCCGCAAAACGTATCAGTAATTGCGCACCATATGTTTGTCGCGCGTATAGACGACACGGCTGCGCAGATAGAGGTAAAGCGGCAACCCGCAGCTCACCCCGATCATGAAGGTCGCTGGAATAGCGAGCAGGCTTAAAAAATTGCGGGTCGACAGGGATTCGTAGATCACCCAGATTGTCAGCGTCACCGCAGCAATGGTCAGATCCCAGACCAAACCGCTTGACGCGGCATTGGCGTGCCATGCATCGACCATCGCCATGATGTCCCAAGTATTCGCCTGAAACCACGAGATGAAATAATACATCGGGTGGATCGTGCCCCAGACCGCCAGTGCCAGCCAGACGTTGCGCATCCTACAGACCCAACCCTACTGAAAACCTGCCGTTGCTGGCACCGACGCTGGCGTTCGTCGAAACGCCACCTGTCCCGAGACTTAGGCCGACGTTGGCATTGGGTGTCATCGGCGGCGCATCGGCACCGCAGGCGGCCAAAGCGGCAATGGCCGCGATCAGGGTCAGGCGTTTCATGTCAGAACCTCTTTCCAGGCTGCGATCCGTGCGCGGACCTGTGCAGGCGCCGTGCCACCGTAGCTTGTGCGCGAAGCCACCGAATTTTCAACCCCCAAGACATCGAACACATCCTGCCTGATGCCGGCATGCACGCCCTGCATGTCCGCAAGGGTCAGGTCCGGCAGGTCGCAGCCTTTGGATTCGGCCAGAGCGACCAGCGATCCGGTGACGTGATGCGCCTCGCGGAACGGCAGGCCCAGTTCACGCACCAGCCAGTCGGCCAGATCGGTCGCGGTGGAAAACCCGCTGCTGGCCGCAGATTTCAGCACGTCGCGGTTGGCGGTCATGTCGGCCACCATGCCCGTCATCGCGGCCAGCGCCAGCATCAGGCTATCGGCGGCGTCGAAAGTCTGTTCCTTGTCTTCCTGCATGTCCTTGGAATAGGTCAGCGGCAGCCCTTTCATCACCGTCATCAGTGCGACGTTCGCCCCGAAAATCCGCCCGATCTTGGCGCGGATCAACTCGGCGGCGTCAGGGTTGCGTTTCTGCGGCATGATGGATGATCCGGTGGACCATTTGTCCGACATCTTCACGAACCGGAATTGCGCCGATGACCAGATCACCAGCTCCTCGGCCAGACGGCTGAGGTGCATCGCACAGATGCTGGCCGCTGCCAGAAACTCCAGCGCGAAATCGCGGTCGCTGACGGCGTCGAGCGAATTGGCCATCGGGCCATCGAACCCCAAGGCCTCCGCCGTCATGTGCCGGTCGATGGGGAAGGAGGTGCCCGCCAGCGCCGCAGCGCCCAAAGGTGACAGGTTCATGCGTTTGCGCGCATCGGCGAAACGGCCCCGATCCCGCGCCAGCATCTCGACATAGGCCAGCATGTGATGGCCCCATGTCACCGGCTGGGCGGTTTGCAGATGCGTGAAGCCGGGCATCACCCAATCCGCCCCCGCCTCTGCCTGACCGAGCAGGGATTTCTGCAAAGCCGCAAGCGCCGCATCCGCCTGATCGCATTGATCACGCACCCAAAGCCGGAAATCCACCGCCACCTGGTCGTTGCGCGACCTCGCGGTGTGCAACCGGCCCGCCGGTTCGCCGATCAGGTCTCGCAGACGCGATTCCACGTTCATGTGAATGTCTTCGAGCGCGGTCGAGAACGGAAAATCGCCCGTTTCAATCTCTGACAATACGGTGAGAAGGCCTTTCCTGATCGCATCAGCGTCTGTATTTGAAATGATGCCACAGGCGGCCAACATGGCGGCATGGGCACGCGAACCGGCGATGTCTTGCGGTGCCAGACGGCGGTCGAACCCGATCGAGGCGTTGATCGCCTCCATGATCGCGTCCGGTCCGGCGGCGAAACGGCCGCCCCACATCGTGTTTGCGTTCTTGGTCATGAAGGAATGCGCCCATGCGTCAATTGATGTCAGCCCTGCTTTATACGGCCCTGCTGGGTGTTGCAAACCTTGGCGCGGCTCAGCCTGCCGATATCGCTGATCTGCGGACCGGCGACATGCGCAAGCTGGTGTTCCATTCCGCGCCAGTGGCCACGACGGACACGCCCTTTACCCATGAAGACGGCAGCGAAATGGTGCTGGCCGATCTGCAAGGCCGCTATGTCGTGCTGAACTTCTGGGCGACGTGGTGCGCGCCTTGCAGGGTAGAGATGCCGCATCTGTCTGCCCTGCAAAGCGACCTTGGCGGCGATGATTTCGAGGTGGTGACAGTCGCCGTCGGCCCCAACCCGCTGCCCGCGATGCAAAGGTTCCTTGACGAGATCGGCGTCGACAACCTGCCGCTGCACACCGATGCCCGCCAGCGGTTCGCGCGCAGCATGGGCGTGCTCGGCCTGCCCGTGACGCTGATCCTTGACCCTGACGGCATGGAAATCGCGCGCATGCAGGGCGAGGCGGATTGGTCGAGCGACAGCGCTGTCGCGATCATCACCGCGCTGCTGAATGGTCCCAGCTAGGCGTGCCCCGCCGTCGCGGACAACAAAAGCGGGTCGATACCAAGGAGTTTCAGCGCCCCCGACCATTTGTGGTCATTGGCGCGGCCAAAGATGATGTCGTCACGCGGATCGCAGGTCAGCCAGCCGTTCTGGCGGATTTCCTGTTCCAGCTGCCCCGGCCCCCAGCCTGCATAGCCCAGCGCCAGCATCGCCTGCGCCGGGCCACGCCCAGCGGCGATGTCTTCGAGCACATCCATGGTCGCAGTCATGCCGATCCGGTCGTCGACCTGCAACGTCCCTAAACCGGACCTGTAATCCAACGAATGCAGCACGAAACCTCGCCCGCTTTCGACCGGGCCGCCGATATGAACGCGAATATCACGTGTGTCCGGGTCGTGGGGAACCTGCATCTGGTCCAGCAATTCGGTAAACCGAACCTGCGTCTGCGGCTTGTTAACGATCAGGCCCATGCCACCGTCATCCGAATGCGCGCACATGTAGATCACGCTATTGGCAAAACGCGGATCAGCCATGTCCGGCATGGCGATCAGCAGCTTTCCGGCAAGTTGAATGGCGCTTTGATCCATGCCGCAAGAATGCGCGCGGCGGGTGTTTCGCGCAAGCCACAACATGTCACGCACTCGCCCAAACGTGACTTTTCATGTCAGCCGGAATCGCCCAGATAAGACGAATGCGCAAGATTTTGCTGATCCCTCTCGCCCTGTGTGGCCTGCCTGCGACCGGCTTTGGCCAGTCGCTCGATGACCTTGCGACCGTCACTGTGCTGCCCGGCTGGCGAGAGGCGGATGGCACCCATGTCGCGGCGCTGCGGATTGATCTAGCCGAAGGCTGGAAAACCTATTGGCGCGCCCCGGGCGACAGCGGCATCCCACCGGCTTTTGCGTTTTCGGGCGTGGATATCACCGCGGTTCAGCCACATTTTCCGGTCCCTGAAGTCTATGAGGATTTCGGGATGCGTTCGATCGGCTACGAGGACAGCGTGATCTTTCCGTTGCGCCTGACCGTCCCGGATGATGGCACCGCGATCAGCATGGCGGGCCAGATCGAAATCGGGGTCTGCGATGAAATCTGCATTCCGGTCACGCTCGACTTTGCGGCGTTGCTGCCATCGGAAGGGTCGTCCGACCCCGCGATCCTTGCGGCATTGCGGGACCGCCCGCTGACCAAGACCGAGGCCCATGTTGCCGCCGTGACCTGTGCATTGACCCCGATCAGTGACGGGTTGCAAATGACCGCCAGCATCGAGATGGCCCCAACGGCGGCAGAGGAAATCGTCGTCATCGAAACGGGCGATCCGCAAGTCTGGGTGTCCGAACCGCATGTCCACCGCGATGGCGGCACGCTGAGCGCGGTCGTGGACCTTGTGCATGTCACGGGCCAGCCATTCGCGCTGGACCGATCGACAGTGCGGATCACCGTTCTGGGCGATGACAAGGCCGTGGATATTCAGGGCTGTACGGCGCATTAAGTCCGTAGGCGGCGTGTGATCGCGGCGGCCATTGCGACGGCATAGATCAGCACAAGAACCACCAGCAGCGCCAGCGTGAACAACCCAAGCGCAGGGCCGAACCCACCAGCAAGCAACGGCACGACATCACGCATCGGCGCCCAAGGTGCGCCGGTCACCAGCAGCGGCAGGACAAGTGCTGCAAACAGCATCGCGGCGACGACAGCCCCAAATGCGGCCGGCACCAGCATGGCGGCGCGCCTGCCCCGCAGTGCGCGCTGGGCCGATTGCACCTGCCGCGCGATATCGGCCTGCATCGCCATGATCGACGGCACCACCAGCAGCACCAGCACCATCCCGAAGGCCAGCCCGAACACAAGCGTCACCACTGTCGGTTTCAGGAATTCGGCCTGCGTCGAGCGTTCATAAAGCAGCGGCGCAAGGCCCAGTACCGTGGTCAGCGTCGTCAGCAGCACGGCGCGCAGACGGTCCACCGTGCCGTCGATGATGGCAGGCACCAGCCCACGGTCCTGTGCGTATTCGTCCACCGTCGTCACCAGCACGATACTGTCGTTGATGATGATCCCGACCATGCCGATCAGGCCGACAACAGTGAACAGGCTCATCGGGATGCCCCAGAAGTAATGCCCGTAGATCGTACCGACCAGCGCGAAGGGGATGATCGACATCACGACAAGCGGGCGCGTCCAACTGCTGAAAATCCACGCCAGCGTCAGGTAGATGCCCAGCAGCACCAGCGTCAGCCCGACCTGCGCGTCCGACAGGAACTGGCGTTCCTGTTCGCTTTGGCCCGACAATTGTGTTTCGATCCCGAAATTGCTTTGCAGGCGGGGCAGGATGTCGCCGGTGATGATCTGCTGGATGTCGGTCGCACGCGCCGCATCCTCGCCATCCAGCGCGCCGGTCACGGAAATCAGCTGGATTCCGTTTTCGCGGCGGACGGTCGAAAATCCGGTGCGGGTCTGTGTGGTGACCACATCGGCAAGCGCCACGTACACGCCGTCGCCCGTGCGCACCTGCGTGCGGTCCAGAAAATCGGCCGTCAGTTCGGCATCGGGCAATTGCACGCGGATCGTGGCGGACCGGCTGCCATCGGGGAAGGTCGCCGCCTCGATCCCGCCTAGCGTGTTGCGCAACACGCGGCCCAGCGCCTCGATGCTCAGACCCAGCGCCTGCCCCTGCGGGGTCAGTTGCAGCACCAGTTCTTCCTTGTCGTAGGACAGCGAATCCTCCAGCCCGGACACTTCGGCAAATTGCGCCAGTTCGGCTTTCAATGCCTCGGCGGCGGCCTTGAGCGTCTCGCTGTCCGCGCCGAACAACTGGATATCCAGACCGTCCGCACTCGGCCCCGATCCCCAACTGCGGAAACTGACGGTTTCGGCCATCGGATGCTGCACAATGCTTTCCTGCAAGGCGCTGACAAAGGCATTGCTGCCATAGGGGCGGCTGTCGGCGTCGATCAGTTCGATGGTGATCGCGCCCAATTGGTCGGCGTCTTTGGTTTCGGCCCCCGCAATCGCGCGCCCGGAATTGCCGCCAATCTCGGCGATGGCGATCAGGATCGGGTTGATCCCGTATTCGGCCTCGTACTGCGCGCCCAGCGCCTCGGTCGCGCGCTGCATCTCGCGCATCATCTCGAACGTATCCTCGCGGGTGGCACCGGGCAGCATGGCGAAATTGCCGGTCACTTCGCTTTGCTCGGGCGCGTTGAAGAACCGCCACGCGACATCGCCGCGAATGACCAGCGCGACCGAGGATGCGAGGGTCACAATCGCCAGTGCGACGACCGGATAGCGCGCACGGATCACCAGCGCCATGAAGGGTTTGAACAGTGTGAAGCGGAACCAGTCAAAGCCGCGGTTCACGACCCGAGATGGCTTGTCATACCAGTGATCCTTGGCCGAATGCGCGATGGCATGCGACAGGTGGTTCGGCAGGATCAGGAAACATTCAACCAGACTGGCGATCAGCACGACGATCACGGTATGGGGAATATCCGCGATAAGGTCGCCGAACCGCCCGCCGATGGCGACCAGCCCGAAAAAGGCGATGATCGTCGTCACACTGGCCGAAAACACCGGGCTGAACATCCGCCGTGCCGCGTTTTCGGCGGCGACGGTGGGGGTTTCCTTCAGCTGCCTGACCCGGAAATCCGCATGTTCGCCCACGACAATCGCGTCATCGACCACGATCCCCAGCGTGATGATCAGCGCAAAAAGCGAGATCATGTTGAACGTGATACCCGCCGCCCACATCAGCGCCACCGCCGCCAGCATCGCCACGGGAATACCCGCCGCCACCCAGAAAGCCGTGCGCGCGTTCAGGAACAGGAACAACAGTGCGACGACCAGCGCCAGACCCGTCGCGCCATTGGTCAGCAAGATGTTCAACCGCCCCGTGATCTGTTCGGCGCGCGCGTTGGTCAGCTGGATCGTGACACCCTCGGGCAAGGAGGCCTCCAGTTCCGCTGCCACCTGTTCGACGCTGCGCTGCAATCCGATGGCATCGCCGCTGGCGGACCGCTGGACGATGACCTTGATCGCAGGGTCTGGGCCGACGAAATAGGCGCGGTTGCGGTCGATGCCTTCGACCCGCAGGTCGGCCACATCGGCGATGGTCAGGAACGATCCGTCAGGATTGGCGCGCAGCGCGATGGCACCGATATCCTCGGCGCTGCGGCGGGCGACACCCGTGCGCAGGCGTGCGTTCGCCGACACGTCACCAGCAGGGGAGGCGGCGGTTTCCTCGGCGATGCGCTGGGCGATATCGGCCATGCCGATATCATGTTCGATCAGCGACAGTGACGGCACTTCGACAAGGATCGAAGGTGCTGCGACGCCCTGCACCACTACGCGGGTGACGCCTTGGGCGAACAGACGCGCCGCAAGTTCATCCGCAAAGCGCCCCAACTGGTCCACCCCGACCGGCCCCGAGATGACGACATCGGTGACCCGGTCCGACCAGCCCCCGCGCCGCACGCTGGGGTCATCGGCGTCGTCTGGCAGGTTGCTGGCGCTATCGACGGCCAGCTGCACATCCTCGGCGGCGCGGTCGATGTCATAACCCGGCTCGAATTCCAGCGTGATCCGCGCGCTGCCTTCGGTCGCGCGGGACGATGACGAGGCTACCCCTTCGACCGCCAGCAACACGGGTTCCAGCACCTGCACGATGGCCGCGTCCACATCTTCGGCACCGGCACCGGACCAACCGACATTGACCGTGATATTGTCGACCACGACATCGGGGAAATACTGGGCGCGCATGTTGGGCACGGCCAGCATGCCCGCCGCCAGCATCAGCACCAAAAGCAGGTTCGCCGCCGTCCGGTGCCGCGTGAAATAGGACAGGATGCCGCCTGCCCCCGCCGTCAGCCTGTCACCGCCAGTGGCCATCAACTGCCCATCCGGCTTTCCAGCCGCTCCACGGTTTCGGACGACACCTCGTCCTGTTCCAGTTGCGCGATGATCCGCGCCTTGACGTTGTCAGGCATCTGCCCTTCGGCCACATAGGCGATCAGCCGCGCGCGCCGGTCGGCATCAAGCATGATCATCTGCGCGGTTTCTTCTTCGACGACGCCGGGGCGGATTGGACGCACCTTGATCCCCGCCCCCAGCAAGGGCGAGCGTTCCATCACCACGTTCAGCCCCGCAAGGCCCGCGGCGGCGATGATGACATCATCCCCCTGCCGGCGCAGCACATCGACGGGCTGAGGTTGCAAACGGTCCTCGGCATCGACGGTCAGGATCATCTGATCCGATCCGACTGCCGTGGCCGGCAACAGGGCCACATCATCCAGCGCAGGTTCGGCGATCCGCACTGTCACGAAATCGCCGGGGCGCAAGCCCGGCGCACTGTCGATCTGTGCGAAAAGCTGCCGCCCGGTCTGGCCCGCGCCAACGCTGGCGCCTTCGCGGGTGATCCGGCCTGCAGCGGTCAGGTTCACGCCAGAGGCATCCAGCGCCACGCTCACAGGCGCACGCGTCAGAGACCCGGTGTCGTCCAAGAGCCGCGCATATTGCGAGGTCGCAACACGAAACGCGACTTCGAGCGCGGTCGGGTCCACCAGCCGCGCGAACATTTCGTTGGCCGTCAAGCGCCCGCCGGGGCTGACGGTGACATCGGTCAGGGTGCCGTCAAAGGCCGCCCTGATTTCGGTTTCGGCAAGGTTCCGCTCGGCCTGGGCAAGGTCGATCTGCACGCGGGCAAGGCGGGTCGTTGCCTGATCGATCCGCGCCTCGGCGGTGGCGATGGATTGCCTGCGCGTCAGCACCGCCGCCGCAGCGCTGGAGGCGGCAAGTTCGGCATCCTCGACAGCTGCCGTCGTGCCGACACCGCGCCCTTGCAGATCGAGCGCGCGCGCGAGCGCCTGATCACGCAAGGCCGCCTGCGCGCGCGCTGCAGCCAGTTCGTCCTGCCCGAGTGCCAGCGCGCGTTCGGCATCGCGCAATTCGGCCTGCGCATCCTGCACATCGGCGCGGATGCGCGCCAGCGCCTCTTGCGCCTCGACCGGATCGATCCGCAGCAAAAGCTGCCCTGCCGTCACGCTGCCGCCTTCGACAAGCGCATCCGATGCCTCCAGCACCGTGCCACCCGTGGCAGACCGCAGGTCCAGCGTGCGCTGGCTGCGTAATTCGCCAAAGACGACAAGTTCGGGCACGATGGTCTGCGCCGCCAGCGTCACTACATTGACGCTGAATTCCCGTTCCCGCTGCGGAAAGCTGCGGGGTTCCGCGTTCAGGCGCGCCTCGACGGCACCGCGCACGGTGTTTCCCGCCCATGCCAAAAGCACCAGCGTGACCGACAACAGGAAGATACCCGTCAGGCTTCGTCGCAGAAATCGCATTTGATCGTCCTTTTTGCCGCCTTCAAGACATGGGCGCGCGCGGCAGTCTGTCCAGTGATACGACAGACAGGATCATTTCCGTCGCAAATGTTCGTCCAATCGGGGCATGATCTCGACAAAGTTACAGGGCCGATGCCGGAAATCGAGCTGACGGCCTAGAATTTCGTCCCAGGCATCGCGGCAGGCCCCCGGCGATCCGGGCAGGGCGAACAGATAGGTGCCATGCGCCACACCCGCCGTCGCGCGGCTTTGGACAGCGCTGGTGCCGATCTTTTGCATCGAAACGATGGTAAAGATCGTCCCGAAGGCGTCGATCTCCTTCTCGTAAACATCGCGGTGCGCCTCGACCGTCACATCGCGCCCCGTCAGGCCGGTGCCCCCTGTCGAGATGACGACATCCACATGCGCATTCATGCACCAGACCCGCAATTGATGCGCGATCTGGTCGCGTTCATCGGGCAGGATCATGCGTTCGGCGACATGATGGCCCGCCGCCTCGATCCGGTCGACAAGGGTCTGGCCGGATGTGTCGTCGGCCAGCGTGCGGGTATCGCTGACCGTCAGCAAGGCGATGCGCACGGGGATAAAGTCTTTGGTCTCGTCGATCCGGCTCATGTCTTCAACCTTGCATTCAGGGCCAGAAGGTCGGCCCAAGCCTCGCGCTTGGCGGCGGTATTGCGCAAAAGATAGGCGGGGTGGAACATCGGCAGGCAGGGTTTGCCCAGCGCCGTGGTCCATGTGCCACGCAGCGCGGTGATGCCCTTTTGTCCAAGCAATGCCTGACAGGGCGTGTTGCCCATCAGCACGATGATTTGCGGATCGGCAAGCGCGATATGGCGTTCCAGAAACGGCAGCATCATCGCGATTTCATCGGCATCGGGCGTGCGGTTCGACGGGGGCCGCCACGGCATGACATTGGTGATATAGACTGCACGGTCCCTCTTTTCATGCGCGCGCCCCATATTGATCGCAGCCAGCATCCGGTCCAGCAACTGGCCTGCCTGCCCCACGAAAGGCTTGCCTGCGCGGTCCTCTTCGCGCCCCGGAGCCTCGCCCACGATCATCACCCGCGCGCCGGGCTGGCCATCGGCGAAGACGGCATGACGGGCACCGCGCTTGATCTCGCAATGCTCGAAGGCGGCCATCGCTGTGGCCAAGGCGGGCAGATCGGCGGCGGCGGCGGCGGCGGCGCGCGCGACGGCGACGGGGTCCAGTTCGCGGGCAACAGCCGGGGCCGCCACCTCGGCCACAGGCGCGGATTTCACCGGGACCGGATCGAGCGCATAGCGGTCCACCGGCGCATCGAGGATCGCATCGGTCGCGCCCAGCTCGACCTGCCATTCCAGCGCCGCGCGGTCCTGCCAATATGTGTCTTGCGAATCCATGCAGCGACATTAGGCGCAATCGCGGCATTTGGGCAGGGCCTGCGGCATTGAAGCCTGCGGGTGGGCAGCCTATAACCCACCGGACGACGGCAAAGGATCACCGCATGACATTCCGCGCACGGCATCTTCTGGGGATCGAACCGCTGCATCCGACAGAGATCACGACGCTTCTGGACCTTGCCGATACCTATGCCGACCACAACACGCGTGGCCTTGCCCACCGCGAGGTGCTGGCCGGTCTGACCCAGATCAACATGTTTTTCGAAAACTCCACCCGGACGCAGGCCAGTTTCGAACTGGCGGGCAAAAGGCTTGGGGCGGATGTAATGAACATGGGGATGCAGGCGTCATCCATCAAAAAAGGCGAAACGCTGATCGACACGGCGCTGACGCTGAACGCGATGCGCCCTGATCTGCTGGTCGTGCGCCACCCACAATCGGGTGCTGTGGACCTTTTGGCGCAAAAGGTGAATTGCGCCGTGCTGAACGCAGGCGACGGGCGGCATGAACATCCCACACAGGCGCTGCTTGATGCGCTGACCATTCGTCGCGCCAAGGGCCGGTTGCACCGCCTGAACATCGCGATCTGCGGCGACATCGCGCATAGCCGCGTCGCGCGGTCCAACATCATGCTGCTGGGCAAGATGGAAAACCGCATCCGCCTGATCGGGCCGCCGACGCTGATGCCCGCAGGCATTGCCGATTTCGGGGTCGAGGTGTTCGACGACATGGTGAAAGGCTTGCAGGACGTCGATGTCGTCATGATGCTGCGCCTGCAAAAGGAACGGATGGACGGCGGTTTCATCCCGTCCGAGCGGGAATATTTCCACCGCTACGGTCTTGATGCGGCCAAGCTGTCCCACGCGAAACCCGACGCCATCGTCATGCACCCCGGCCCGATGAACCGCGGGGTCGAGATTGACGGGACGATCGCCGATGACATCAACCGATCCGTCATCCAGAAACAGGTGGAAATGGGTGTCGCCGTGCGCATGGCAGCGATGGACTTGCTGGCCCGCAACCTGCGCGAGGCGCGGCGCGACAAAAGCGTGATGGTCTGATGAACGCTCAAGCGAACCCCGCCCCCTGGATCGACTGGCAGCGCCATCTGGCCCCTGACGAAACGTTGCTTTGGCACAGCGCACCTGTACCGGGGTTCGCGACGCCCTCGCGCCTGATCGTCCCCTCCGCAGTGGGCGCGATGCTGCTTTTTGTGGGCTATACGCTTATTCAGGGCCTGTTCGACGACGCGCGCCAACCTGATGCGGCCAGCGGTTTCATGGGCAACCTGCTGAACGGTCTGGGCGCGGTGGTTGCGCTCCTGTCAGGGCTGGCCTTGACCATCGGCGCGTGGATCACCGCCTATATCGGGCCGCGCGTCACCGGCTATGCCATCAGCGACAAACGCGCGTATATCGCGCGCCATCTCTGGACGACCCGTGTGGACAGCTTTGTGATCGCACAGGATGACGCAGTCACGCTTGAAAAAGGCCCGCTGGACCGCGTGCTGTTCAAGAAAACCGCCATCCGCGATGGCGAAGGTGGCCTGATCGCACAGGACGTGGGCTTCGCGCGCCTTGCCGACGGGCAAGAGGTGTTCGCGCTGATCCGCGCCATACAAAAGAGAAGCGCATGACCCTGACCATCCCCGCCAATGACCACGGTGCCCTTTACGTGCTGGCCCATACCGGCCCCGCCTCTGACGCGCTGACAGCAGCGACAATCATCGGGCCGGTCGCGCTCAACTTGGATTTCGTCGATGTGATCACCCCTGCCCAGCGTGCCGCCGTGCCGTTGCCAGACCTGATCCGGCAAGGCTATGACCTGCCGCTGACACCCGCGCAGGACGCCATGCTGCGGCATGTCCAGGGGACGATCCTGCTGGTCATGTCGCGGGCCTTCGGCGGACAGGCGCAGCAGATCGACCTGCCCGCGGACACCACGTTGGTGACGGTCCTGCGCGAAACACCCGCGATCACCCCTCCTGAAAAGCTGACATCGGCCTCGGGTGCGGGCGCACTGACCGGACCGCCCGCCAAGCCGCGTAAATCCGATGCAAGGATGAGCGGGATGATCGCAACAATCGCCTTGCTGATCATGTTCGCATTGGTCGGGCTGATGGTCTGGGTCGGCGGATGACCCCTAGCAAGGAAACCAACGCATGACCGCCACTTTCTTTGCCAATGCGCGCATCATCGACCCGGTCGCCCTGACCGATGCGCCGGGCTGCGTTCTTGTTGTGGACGGGCTGATCCATGACGTGACAGGTAGCGAAGCGACCCCCCCCGTCGGCGCGAAAGTCGTCGATTGCGGCGGCATGTGTCTGGCGCCCGGGATCATCGACATCGGCGTGAAAGTCTCCGAACCGGGCGAGCGGCACAAGGAATCCTTTCGTTCCGCTGGCCGCGCGGCAGCGGCGGGGGGCGTCACGACGATCGTCACGCGGCCCGACACGGACCCCGCCATCGACACGCCCGAAAAGCTGGAATTCGTCGCGCGCCGCGCGCAGCTGGATGCGCCTGTGCATGTGCTGCCGATGGCGGCACTGACCAAAGGGCGCGACGGCCAGGAAATGACCGAGATCGGGCTTTTGTCCGATGCGGGTGCCGTCGCCTTCACCGATTGCGACCATGTGGTGACCAAAACCAAGGTGATCGCCCGCGCGCTAAGCTATGCGCGCGCGCTCGATGCGCTGGTGATCGGCCATGTGCAGGACCCCGGCCTGTCCGAAGGGGCCGTGGTCACGACCGGGAAATTCGCGTCCTTGCGCGGCCTGCCTGGTGTGTCGCCGATGGCGGAACGCATGGCGCTCGACCGGGATATCAGCCTGCTGGAAATGACCGGCGCGCGCTATCATATCGACCAGATCACCACCGCCCGCGCCCTGCCCGCGCTGGAACGCGCCAAGCGCAACGGGCTGCGGATCACGGCGGGCGTCAGCATCCACCACCTGACGCTGAACGACATGGATGTGGCCGATTACCGGACGTTTTTCAAACTGACCCCGCCGCTGCGGTCCGAGGATGACCGCACAGCCGTAGTGCAGGCCGTGGCCGAAGGGCTGATCGACGTGATCTGTTCGATGCACACGCCGCAGGACGAAGAAAGCAAACGCCTGCCGTATGAGGAGGCCGCAAGCGGCGCCGTGGGCTTGGAAACCCTGCTGCCCGCAGCACTGCGGCTTTATCATGCAGGCCAGATCGACCTGCCGCGCCTGTTCCGCGCGCTGGCGCTGAACCCTGCACACCTCTTGGGGCTTGCAGCGGGGCGGATGCTGGCCGGTGCGCCCGCCGATCTGGTGCTGTTCGATCCCGACGCGCCGTTCCAGCTGGACCGGACGACATTGCAGTCGAAATCGAAAAACACCCCCTTTGACGGCGCGCGTCTGCAAGGCAAGGTGATTGGCACATGGGTGGACGGCACCCGCATCTGGGGGACCGCATAAATGCCCATCTTGGAAAGCGGCGCGGCCGTGCTGGCACTCTGGGGCGCTGTCGGCTATCTGCTGGGGTCGATCCCCGGCGGGGTGATCATGGCGCGGCTGATGGGGCTGGGCAATCTGCGCAACATAGGGTCGGGCAATATCGGGGCCACGAATGTGCTGCGCACTGGCAACAAGAAAGCCGCCGCTCTGACGCTGATCTTTGACGCAGGCAAGGGTGCAATCGCCGTGCTGGCCGCGCGCGCCGCAGCGCCCGAGGATGCAGTGCAACTGGCCGCACTCATGGCCTTCATCGGCCATTGCTTTCCGGTCTGGCTGGGCTTCAGGGGTGGCAAGGGGGTTGCGACCTATCTGGGTATCCTGCTGGCGCTGGCTTGGCCGATGGGCCTGGCGGCCTGCGCGATCTGGCTCGCCGTGGCGGTGATCACGCGCTATTCGTCACTGGCCGCCTTGGTCGCGGCGGGCTGGGTGCCGATCGTGATGGCCTTCGCGGGATATGGCATGGCATCCGTTCTGGCCGCGGCCCTCTGCCTGCTGATCTATGCGCGCCACTGGGGTAACATCCAGCGTCTGCGCAACAAGACCGAAAGCAAGATCGGGGCGAAATAGCCCCATCTTCCGAGCCGAAATATCCCCGCCAGAGGCAGCAAGCGCGCAGCGCGCAGCCCTAATAGCTGTATTCCGTATAGATCCTGTCCAGATCACCGGCCCAGTCGCCGTGGTAATGGTCCAGCAATTCATCCGCCGGTGTCTTGCCGGTCTCGACCGTTTCCTTGACCGCATTGAGGAAATGCGTCTCGTCCGGCACGAGACCACCGGCGCCGGGAAGGGCGCGGGCTTTCAGGCCAGCCTCGGAAATCGCCACGACCTCGCGCGCAAGTGCATGCATGTCGATCCCGTCGACCTGCGCCTGCAATCCGTCCACCGATGCGGCGACCCGCAAAGCGTCGCGCTGTGCGGCGGTCCAGTTCTTGCACAGGTCCCACGCGGCATCCAGCGCGGTCTGGTCATACATCAGCCCCGTCCAGAACGCGGGCAGCGCGCACAACCGCCGCCACGGGCCGCCATCCGCACCGCGCATCTCGATGTATTGTTTCATCCGCGCTTCGGGGAAAACGGTGGTCAGGTGATCGGCCCAGTCGGACATGCGCGGCTTTTCACCGGGCAGGGCTGGCAGTTCGCCGCGCAGAAAATCCCGAAACGACATGCCCAGCGCGTCGATATATTTGCCGTCGCGATAGACGAAATACATCGGCACATCGAGAACCCATTGCACCCAGGCCTCGAACCCGAAGTCTTCGTCGAAGATGAACGGCACCATGCCGGTGCGGCTGGCATCCAGATCGCGCCAGATGCGGGCGCGCCATGATTTATGCCCGTTGGGCTTGCCTTCAAAGAAGGGCGAATTGGCGAACAATGCGGTCGCCACAGGCTGCAAGGCCACACCCACGCGCATTTTCTGGACCATATCCGCCTCTGATCCGAAATCGAGGTTCACCTGCACGGTGCACGTCCGGCGCATCATCGCGGTGCCCATTGTCCCCACCGATTGCATATAGCGGTCCATCAGCTTGTAACGCCCTTTGGGCATCAGCGGCATCTGGTCATGCGTCCAGACCGGCGCCGCCCCCAGACCAATGAAGCGCACGCCGATCTCGTCGGACACGGCCTTGACCTCGGCCAGATGGCTGTTCACCTCGTCGCAGGTCTGGTGGATGGTCTCCAAGGGTGCGCCGGACAGTTCCAGCGCGCCGCCCGGTTCAAGGCTGACATTCGCGCCGTCCTTGGTCAGGCCGATGATCTTGCCGTCCTCTTCCACGCGGTCCCACGCGAACCGGCTGTGCAACGCCTCCAGCACGGCCTTGATGGACCGGTCGCCCTCATAGGGCAAGGGTTGCAGCGTATCGACGCAATAGCCGAATTTTTCATGCTCGGTCCCGATGCGCCATTCGTCCTTGGGTTTGCACCCTTTCGCCAGCAATTCGGCCAACTGGTCGTGATGTTCGATCGGGCCGCCGCCGGTTTGTGGGATGGACATCGGGAAGGCTCCGTTCAGAGGACAGGGGACGTATCCGTGACCTGCACCAGTGCATCTGTCAATGCAAGAGAGGACGCGCACGCGACCATATGACGACCAGCGCATCGGGTGTGCGCGAAAGCACATCCAGCACGGTGCCCGTCTTGATACCCGGCAGGGCCGCGAAAACGTCGAACAGCGCATCCGCCCCCGCCGCGTTGATTGGTATCGCGATCCGCTGGCCGCCGATTCCGGTCAGAATCCAGCTTGGATCGGGATAGCTGCCGGGGTCGAGCGCCACCTGCGTCAGATCGTCCAGATCGATGATACCCCCGTCAAGCGGGCCGAAATAGGCAAGACGGCGTTCGCGCACCTGCACCACACCCGGCCCTTCGCCATCCTGCGCGAAGCGCGCGCGCTGGATGGCGGCAAAGGCCCAGCCCAGACCGATGGCCCCCACAAGATAGCCAAGCCAGACCGTGACACCCGCCGCGTTCAGCCCCCACCACAGGCCGAACAGCGCGAGTGCGACGGCGGCCAGCACCTCGCGCCAGCGCCAGAAAAAGGCGCGCGCCTCGGGGCGAAAGAAATCAGCCATGGACCACCTGCGGTTTTGCGTGCAGCACGATGGCGAAGGTGCCGATCCGGCGGAACCCGATCGCGGCGTAGGCCTTGCTGGCCGAGGCCGTTGCCGCGAACAGGATCGCGCGGGTCACGCCGGTCGCGCGCGCCTGCGCCAGATGCAGCGCCACCGCCCGCCGTGCAAGCCCGCGCGAGCGCGAACCGGGCGGCGTATAGACCCCGCCAACCTGCACCGCATCGGGCAGAACCGCGTTGAAGCCCGTCATCGCCACAGGCGTATCGCCATCAAACAGCACCCTGTGGCTGTCCGCCGCAAGATAGCTGTCGATATCCCTGATCGCCGTTGCGTCCACGTTGGTCTCCTGCGCCAGCATCGTCTCCAACAGATAGGCACGCCGCCAGCCGATGACCAGATCGCGCGGAGCATCGGCCAGCGGACGCAGGGTCAAGCCGTCGGTTTCGGGCATGACCAGATCGGCAAGGGTCAGGTCGTACTGCGGTTCGGTTGTCACATGGCCTGCCGCGCTGTCCAGACCCAGTACGGCGCGCAGGCTGGTGACCTGCCCGGCCTCGCCCAGAATCGCGGCAACGGGGCTGCCCCGCATCGCATCGCGCAGCTCTGCCCAAGGGTGCGTGGGGCAGACGGGAAACAGGAAACCGGCCTCGGTGATCGCCGCGATATCGGTGATCGCGCCACCGGCCTTGCGCAGCCAGAACGCCATCGCGCGCGGATGGCCACCCGCCATGCCGTGCCGGTGCAGGTTCGCCAGCGGGAACATCGCAATTTGCAGATGGTGGCGCAGGAAACCTTCAACCTCGGCCCTGTCGGCCAGCGTGGCGCGGATCATCCCCAGTCGCCCAAGGCCTGCTGCCACAGCGTCAGCGCCGCGACCGCCGCCGTGTCAGCGCGCAGGATGCGCGGGCCAAGGCTGACGGCATGGGCGAACGGCAAGGCCAGCAGCTTTGACCGTTCAGACGGCGAAAACCCGCCTTCGGGGCCGATCAGCACCGCCCAAGGGCCGGGAATTGCGGGCAGACGCACCGGCGCGCCGATGGCGCTTTCATCACAGAACATCAGCTGCCGGTCCTTGGGCCAAGCGGCGAGCAACCGGTCGAGTTTCACCAGATCATCGACAGGGGGCACAAAGGTCCCGCCGCATTGTTCAGACGCCTCGACAGCATGGGCCTGCAATTTGTCAGTGCGGATGCGGTTGGCGGATTGGGTAAACTCGGTCTGCACGGGCATGATCCGCGCAGCCCCCAGTTCCACCGCCTTTTCGACGATAAAGGCCGTGCGTTCCTTGCGGATCGGGGCAAAGACCAGGCACAGGTCAGGCGGGGTCTGCAAAGGGCGCGTCTGCGCCTGACAGGCCAGCACGCCGCCCTTGTTGCCAGCCTTTTCGACCACCGCGTCCCATTCGCCGTCACGGCTGTTGATCAGCGACAACACGTCACCCGCCGCCAGCCGCATGACCCCGAAGAGGTAATGCGCCTGATCGCGGTTCAGCGGAACCGATTGCCCTACCCCCAAGGGGTGATCTACATAAAGCCGGACCTTGGATGCCATGAAGCGGAGCATATGACCCAAAACACCCGGATGCCAGAGCCTGCGGGCACCGTCGCGGATGCCGTGCGTGGCAACTGGGTGGACCGGCTGGCACCTGTGCGCACGCGCCCCTTTCTGCGGTTGTCGCGCGCGGACAGACCCGTGGGCACATGGCTGCTGTATCTGCCCTGCCTGTGGGCGCTGGCGCTGGCGGTGCTGGCGACAGACAGGTTCGACAGCTTTGCCATCTGGATCGTCGCGGGCTGCGGGATCGGGGCGTTCCTGATGCGCGGTGCGGGCTGTACATGGAACGACATCACCGACCGCGACATCGACGGATCGGTCGCGCGCACAAGATCGCGGCCCATCCCGTCAGGCCAGACCAGCGTGAAGGCAGCGATGATCTGGATGATTGCACAGGCGCTGCTGGCGTTCGGCATCATTATCACATTTCCGCCTGCGGCGATCGCGCTGGGCATCCTCGCGCTGCTGCCGGTGGCGGTCTATCCTTTCGCCAAACGGTTCACATGGTGGCCGCAGGTGTTTCTGGGCCTCGCGTTCAACTGGGGCGCCTTGCTGGCCTGGGCCGCGTATACGGGCGGGCTCGGGCTTGCGCCGGTCATGCTGTATCTGGCGGGGATCGCCTGGACGCTGTTTTACGACACGATCTATGCCTATCAGGACGCCGAGGATGACGCCCTGATCGGCGTGAAATCCACCGCACGGCTGTTCGGCGATCAGGCGCGCTGGTGGCTAAGGCTGTTCCTGACGCTGACGGTGATTCTGTTCGGCGCGGCGGTGGTGCTGGCCGCGCAGGACAGATCGATCCTGTCGCTCGTCATCGCGCTTGGCGGGCCATGGGCCTTGGGCTGGCACCTGACCTGGCAATTGCTGCGGTTCGATCCCGATGACAATGATGTATTGTTACGCCTTTTCCGATCCAACCGCGACGCCGGTCTGATCCCTCTGCCATTTTTCGCCGTGGCGTTTTTCGTATGATTGAACACCCCGGCTGCAAGGCCTATGCAGAGCCGGGACAAATGAAACGGACTTGAATGCGCCTCTCTGCCATCTTCATACGGATTATCGCCTTCAGCGTCGCGGCGGCCGGATCTGTCGCAGCCGCACAACTGACGGTCGCCACGGTCGAGGATCGGTCGGTCGCGGCCGTTCAAGAGACACTCGCTGAAAACGGCCATGACTGGGCCGACGTTCTGGGCGACGGGTTGCAGGTGATCCTCGAAGGCACGGCCCCCAACGAAGCCGTGCGCTTTCGCGCCATATCGGCGGCAGGCGGGGTCGTCGACGCAAGCCGGGTCATCGACAACCTGTCCGTTGCGGATGCGGCGGATTTCGAGCCGCCCGAATTCAAGATCGAGATTCTGCGCAACGACAGCGGCGTGTCGCTGATCGGGCTCATCCCCGCCGAAACGAACCGCGACGCGCTTGCCCGGCGGATCACACGGATCGCGGATGGTCAGAGCGTGGCAGACTTGCTGGATACCGGCGATTATCCGGTGCCCGAGACATGGCGCGCCGCCCTCGATTTCGCGATCGTCGCGCTGGAAATGCTGCCGCGTTCGAAAATCTCGGTGACGGCAGACCGCGTGACCGTCAGCGGCATTTCTGACAATCTGGTGGAAAAGCGCAGGCTCGAGGCAGAGCTTGCCCGCAGCAGGCCCGAAGGCGTGCGGCTCGGGCTGGAGATCAGCGCGCCGCGCCCCGTGATTTCGCCGTTCACAGTGCGGTTCATCCTTGATGACGATGGCGCACGGTTCGATGCCTGTGCTGTCGATACGGTCGAGGCGCGCGAGGTGATTCTGGGGGCCGCCACAGCCGCAGGTCTTGAAGGACGGGTGAATTGTACCCTCGCGCTTGGTGCGCCGTCCCCTGATTGGGGCGAAGCAGTTGCGCTGGCCATCTCGGCCGTCGGTGAACTGGCCGGCGGGACGGTCACGCTGACCGATACCGATGTCATCCTTGTTGCCTTGCCCGGCACAGAACAGGCGACCTTCGACAGTGTCGTCGGCACCTTGGAAGACGGCTTGCCCGATGTCTTCGCACTGAATGCAGAATTGCCTGCAATGCCCGAAGACAATGCCGAAGGCCCGCCGCAATTCACCGCCACGCTCAGCCCCGAAGGGCACGTGCAGATGCGCGGACGGATGCCCGACGACCTGACCAACATGGTCGCAGAGAATTTCGCCACCGCCAAATTCGGCCAGCGCAACATCACGATGCGCACCCGTGTCGTCGAGGGTCTGCCCGCAGGCTGGTCGGTGCGTGTCCTTGCCGGAATCGAGGCGCTGTCGGAATTGTCCAACGGTGCCGTCATCGTCGAGCCAGAGACGATCACCGTGCGCGGCAACACCGGCAACGAAACCGCCGCCGCCGAAATCTCTCGGTTGATGATCGAAAAACTGGGGCAGGCCGCCGACTACAATCTCGATATCACCTATGTCGAGGAACTGGACCCGATCGCCGCCTTGCCGACGCCCGAACAATGCATTGCGCAGATCATCGCGATGACCGAAGGGCGCAAGATCACTTTTGATCCCGGGTCAGCCAGCATCACCGCCGCGGCACAGCCCGTGATCGACGATATCGCAGAAGTCCTGCGGTTGTGCGGCGACCTGCGCATCCGCGTCGCCGGTTACACCGACAGCCAAGGCCGCGAGGAAATGAACCTGCGCCTGTCGCAGGACCGCGCCGATGCCGTGTTGACGGCCCTCCGGGCGCGGCGCGTGCCTGTATCGACGTTCGAGGCTGTGGGCTATGGCATGGCCAATCCGATTGCCGACAATGGCACCGAAGAAGGCCGCGAGGCGAACCGCCGCATCGAATTCAGCCTGATCGTGCCCGAGGACGCAGAGGCAGCGGTCGACGAAACTGCGGCCGAAGAGCTTGAAACCGACGCCGAAACCCCGCAAGACGGTGCAGGGGAAGACGACGCGGCAGAGGCAACACCTTGAACAGAACCGAATTCATCATCGCAACGGCAGTGATCCTGTTCGTGGCCTTTGTGCTGGGCTGGTTCGCCAGCTGGCTGGTCAACCGCTTTACCCGCGTGACCACGTCGGAAATCGGTGAACTGGACAAGATGGCCCAAGCCCTGCACGAGGCCGAGGAAACCCGCGATCAGGCCATCACCTATCTGCAACAGCGCGAGGCCGAGATGACCAACCAGCTGTCCCAGACCGAGGCCGAACTGCGCGCCGCGATGGATGGCCTGCGCGAGGCCCGCCGCGAGGCCGAGGAACTGCGCGGCTATATCGAACGTCAGCACGCGGGCTAAGGCGGATGCCGACGACCCTGATCGTTCTGGCCCATCCCGAACCCCGGTCTTTCAACGCCCAATGGGCACAGGCGAGTGCCGATGCGAGTGCTGCACTCGGCCATGATGTGATCTGGTCCGACCTCTATGCCTTGGGCTTCGATCCAGCGGAACGCGCCGCGCATTACGACCACCCTGCCGATGTGCCCTTCGATCCGCTCAAGGCGCAGGGCCATGCCGCCGAAACGGCGTTGCCTGCCGATGTCGCGGCAGAGGTGGACAAGCTACGGCGCGCGGACCGGATCATCTTTCACTTTCCGATGTGGTGGTTTTCGCCGCCTGCCATGCTCAAAGGCTGGTGCGACCGCGCGCTGACCCACGGCGCGCTGCACACCACGGCGGAACGGTTCGACACCGGCATGCTGAAAGGCAAAAAGGCGCTTTTGTGCGTGACCACCGGATCAAGCACCGATGAAAGCGCCTACAACGGCAAGGAAGGCGATGTGAACCTGCTGCTCTGGCCGCTCGCCTATACGCTGCGCTATGTCGGGCTGACGGTATTGCAGCCCGTCTGCGTGCATGGCGTGCATGGCTATCACCGCGGCGACCGCGCGACTGCCCTCGCGGACAGGCTGGGCAAGGCGCTGGAAGGTCAGGCGGAGCTGATCGCAGGGTTCGACGATCTGCCGGAAGTCGCCTTCAACGCCGATGACGATTTCGACGCCAAGGGCCGGCTGCGCGCGGGCACCCCCAGCGTGACGCCGTTCATCCGGCACAACCCGTAAGGCGGGGTGAACCCCGACCTACCGTGGCGCCGCCGCGCGTTTCAGCCTGTCATTGATCGCCCATCCCAGCCCGTGATCGGGGATCGGGGCGACAGCAATCCGCGTCGCGCCCATTGCATCCAGCTGGTGCAGGCAGTCGAACAGCCGCGCCGCAGCCTCGGTCAGATCACCAGTGGGTGACAGGTTCAGATCGGCGTCCATCGCGCCAAAGCCCAGCATCACCTCGCCGTCTTGTCGCGCGGTCGCGTTCAGCCGGACCTGCCCCAGCGGCGCGTAATGCGACAAAAGTTGACCGGGCGAGACGGGTGCCTCGGGGTTTTCCGATGTGGCCAAAGGACGCCCCAGACAGGCGGCAATCGCCTCCGCGGGGATGCCGCCCGCGCGCAGAAGGGTGGGCGCACCAAGACAGGCCACAATCGTGGATTCCAGACCCACCGCGCAGGACCCGCCATCGACCAGCGCGTCGATCCGGTCGCCCAAGCCTTCGCGCACATGGGCCGCCGTCGTGGGGCTGATCCGGCCTGACGGATTGGCCGAAGGTGCCGCCACCGGCCCGCCGAAGGCGGCCAGCAGACCCTGCGCCACCCTATGGTCCGGCACCCGCACCGCGATACTGTCCAGCCCCGCCGTGACCAGCCGCGATATCCCTGCATCCGCGCGCAAAGGCAGCACCAGCGTCAGCGCGCCGGGCCAGAAGGCCGCGGCCAAGCGTCGTGCATCATCGTTGAAATCGCAGATCGCGGAGGCTGCGGCGAAGTCCCCCAGATGCACGATCAGCGGGTTGAACGACGGACGGCCCTTGGCGGCAAAGATGGCGGCGACAGCCTTGTCGTTGCGGGCATCGGCCCCCAGCCCGTAGACCGTTTCGGTCGGAAACGACACCAGACCGCCCCGCCTCAGGATAGCGGCCGCGCCCGCCAGACCGGCGGCATCGGGCAGCAAAAGCGACAGCACGCGCGCATTCATGACGTGGCGTTCAGGTTGAAGGGTGACATCGGATGGATAACTTTGCCATTATGCGCCATGCATAGCCGTGCCACCCGCGCTTGCCAAGAAGACCATTGAACCGGAGATTTTGACATGCCCTATCGCGCACCGATCAGTGATTTCCGTTTCCTGCTGGACCATATCGTGAATTTTGCCGAAGTGGCAGGCACCGACCGCTTCTCCGAGGCGACCCCCGATATGACCGGCGCGATCCTGACGGAAGCGGCGAAGATTTGCGAGGACATCCTCGCTCCGCTCAACCAGATCGGCGACAAGCATCCCGCGCATCTGGACAACGGCATCGTGCGCACCCCGCCAGGCTTCGCGGACGGCTACCGCGCCATCGCCGAGGGCGGCTGGATCGGCATGTCGGCAGCAGCGGAAAACGGGGGACTTGGCCTGCCGATGACGCTGACCACGACCGTGAACGAAATGCTGTCGGGGGCCTGCCTGGCGCTGCAACTGAACCCTCTGATGACCCAAGGCCAGATCGAGGCGCTGGAACACCATGCCTCGGACGCAATCAAATCGGTTTATCTGCCGAAACTGATTTCGGGCGAATGGTGCGGCACGATGAACCTGACCGAACCGCAGGCGGGGTCCGACGTGGGCGCGCTGCGCACCAAGGCCGAGCCGAACGGCGATGGCACCTATGCGATCACGGGACAGAAGATCTACATCTCCTGGGCCGACAACGATTTCACCGCGAACGTCTGTCATCTGGTCCTGGCCCGCCTGCCTGAGGGCAAGCAAGGCACCAAGGGCATCAGCCTGTTCATGGTGCCCAAGCTGATCCCTGATGCGGATGGCAATCCGGGGCAGAAGAACGACCTGCGTGTCGTCAGCCTCGAACACAAGATGGGCCTGCATGGCTCGCCCACCGCTGTGATGGAATATGCGGGTGCGACCGGCTGGCTGGTGGGGCCGGAACATGGCGGGATGGCCGCGATGTTCACGATGATGAACAACGCGCGACTGGGTGTCGGCATGCAGGGGATCGGGACCGCCGAACGCGCGCTGCAACACGCGCTGGCCTATGCGCAGGACCGCAAGCAGGGCCGCGCGGAAGGCACGGGTGCGATTATCGAACATGCCGATGTGCGCCGGATGCTGACCACGATGCGCGCCGATATCTATGCCGCCCGCGCGATCGCGCTGATGAACGCCGTCGCCATCGACATGGCGACCGCGACAGGCGATGGGGCCTGGGTCGCGCGGGCGGCCTTCCTGACCCCGATCACCAAGGCGTTTGGCACCGATGTCGGCGTCGAGGCCACGAATACCGGCGTGCAGATCCATGGCGGGATGGGCTTTATCGAGGAAACGGGTGCGGCCCAATTCGTCCGCGATGTGCGCGTCAGCACGATCTACGAAGGCACCAACGGCATTCAGGCGATGGACCTTGTCGCGCGCAAGCTGATGGATGGCGGCGATGCCGCGTTCCGCCTGCTGGATGATGTGGTGCGCGGCGCCGAGGCCGCCAAGGCGACCCACCCCGATCTGGCCCATGCCGTCTGGGAAGCAGCCGAAACCCTGCGCGAAGCGACCGAATGGCTGGTCGGCCGCGCCGACCTTGACGACCGCTTTGCGGGTGCCGTGCCTTACTTGCGCGCCTTTGCACGGGTGCTGGGAGGCCATGTCCATCTCGCCAGCGCGGTGGCAGGCGATGCGGGCCACCTGCGTCTTGCCACGTTCTACATCAAGCGGTTGCTGCCCGAACATGCTGCCCTGCTGGCCCATACCCGCGAAGGTGCCGCCGATCTCGTCGCGATCACGCCCGAAGACCTGGCCGCCGCCTGATGCCCGATGGCGCGGGCGGTATCCGGTATCCGTTTGCCGACCCGCCCGCGGCGGGCCAAGCGATCGAAGTTGCCGACGGCATCCTGTGGATGCGCCTGCCGCTGCCGATGGCGCTCGATCATGTGAATGTCTATGCGCTGGATGACGGCGACGGCTGGACCGTGGTGGACACAGGTTTCGCCAGCGCCAGGTCCAAGGCGATCTGGCAAAGCCTGCTTCACGGGCCACTGGCGGGCAAGCCCGTCACCCGCGTGATCGTCACCCATCACCACCCCGATCATGTGGGCCTTGCCGGTTGGTTCGTCGCACAGGGCGCCGCGTTGCACATGCCCCGGACGGGCTGGCTGATGGCGCGGATGCTGACGCTTGATGCGCAGGACCGGCCCACGCCCGAAACGATCACGTTCTATGAACGCGCAGGCATGGCGGCGGACGAACTGGCGCGGCGCAAGGCCGAACGCCCGTTCAACTTTGCCGATTGCGTCGCCCCCCTGCCGCTGGGCTATGCCCGGCTGCGCGAGGGCGATACGATCCGCTTGGGCGGGCGGACATGGGATATCCGCATGGGCGATGGCCATGCGCCCGAACATGCGACCTTCTGGTCGCGCGACGATGCGGTGGTCCTGGGGGGCGACCAGTTGCTGCCCTCGATCAGCGCCAATCTTGGGGTCTATCCGACCGAACCCGATGCCGACCCCGTCGGCGATTGGATCGTGTCCTGTGAAAGGTTCCAGCCGCTGGCGCGGCCCGACCATCTGGTTCTTGGCGGGCACAAGCTGCCGTTCACCGGCCTGCCGCTGCGGCTGTCGCAGATGATCGACAACCATCATGGCGCGCTGGACCGACTGTCTGCGCATCTCGACCAGCCGCGCGCGGCGGGCGAATGCTTCATGCCGCTGTTCAAGCGCCCGATCGGCCCCGCCGAATACGGGCTGGCGCTGGTCGAGGCGGTCGCGCATCTGAACCACCTGCACCAGACAGGCCGCGCCATCCGGCACCTGCGCGACGATGGCGCTTGGGCCTTTTCGGCAGCCTGACACCCGCAAAATATCCGGCGAACAGACAGTCCCCGATCGCCGGAACGACCGCTGAGCCATTGGCATGACGGTGTCAGGACTAAATTTACCAATCCCTGCGATCTTCCCCAAAGCCAGCGCCGCGATCCTTCGTTCGCGCGCCAATCGGATCACAGATGCCCGGTGCCCTTGCGCTGCGCAGGAAAGGGGAACACATGAAACCGGCATCGTCCGCATATCGCCCTGACACGCCTGCAGCCATCGAATCGCCGCGCGCGGATACGCGCCCGCCGGTGCCAAGCGTGGCGGATGCCGCGACGTTGATCGCGCATCTGTCCGCCATTGGCGGGACGCGCCGGATCATGCTCTTGCAGGGCCCGGTCGGACCATTCTTCGCTGATCTGCACACGCAGCTGCTGCGTGGCGGGTTTGCCGTCGAAAGGATCGTCTTCAATCCTGCGGACCGACTGTTCCTGCGCAAGGGCCAGGTCACCCGCATCACGGGCGGCGCAAACGTCTGGCAGGACTGGCTGCGCGAAAGCCTTGCCGTCAGCCCGCCCGAGGCGATCA
Organism: Yoonia vestfoldensis DSM 16212; assembly: GCF_000382265.1. Lineage (GTDB taxonomy): Bacteria > Pseudomonadota > Alphaproteobacteria > Rhodobacterales > Rhodobacteraceae > Yoonia > Yoonia vestfoldensis. The sequence goes on along the minus strand of NZ_KB907973.1, from coordinate 262,236 downwards.
TCCTGTTCGGGTCGAACCGCCCGCCCCATGCCTGCGCGCGCGCCGTCGCGGCAGAGTATGGCATCACTGTCATCAGCCTTGAGGAAGGGTATCTGCGTTCGGGCTACATCACCTGCGAAATCGGGGGGAACAACCAGCATTCCCCGTTTGCGCAATGGCGGTTCCGCCGTCATCTGCAGATCGTACCCCCTGCGCGGAGCCAACCTTTACCTGCGGTCCGGTCATCCATTCTGACAATGAGCCTGTGGGGCGCGATCCATTATCTTGTGCGCGACTTGCTGTCCAAACACACCGACGAGGCGTTGTTCCATCGCGGCAAGGACCGGATCACGACGCTGACAGGGCGCTGGTGCGCGCATGCAGCGCGCAGGCTGGTCGCACGCGGTGTTGAATTACCCGCGCGCCGCCGTGTGCAGGCCACGAAGGATTACATCCTGGTACCATTGCAGGTCCCGACCGACAGTCAGCTTCTGGTCGCGGCACGGGGCTGGACCAGCGCCGCGCTGATCGAGGCCTGCCTGCAGGCGCTGGTCCGGGCTGATGCGCCACAGCGGCTGGTTTTCAAGCTGCACCCGCTCGACACTTCGGGTGCCCGCATGAGGCGGGTCATCCTCCAGCGTCTGGATGAACTGAAGATCGGGCGTGACCAGGTCCAGGTGCTGGAAACCGGCCGCATGGCGGATCTTGTACGGCACGCCACAGGGATGGTCGTGATCAACTCGACGTCGGCATTTTCAGCGCTGCATCACAACGTACCCGTCCTCGTCTTGGGAGAGGCGGTCTATCGCCATGACACGGTCGTCACAATCGGGGAAACGCCTCAGGACATCGGCGCGTTTTTCCGCACGCGCCAGACAAAACCGCGCCCCCTGATCGACGCTTTTCTGGCCGACCTGAAGGCCGAAAGCCTTCTTGCGGGTGATTTCTATATCGCGAGCGGCCGCAAGGTCGCTGCCGCGGGGATCATCGCAAAACTCGACCAGCTCAGGTCGGCAGACCATGGCGGACCTTGCGCATGAGGCGCAGATTGGCCCGCATAATCCTGCGCAGCCTCGTCGGCCTGCTGCTTTCGGGCTGCGCGACATTGCCGTCCTCTGGACCCAGCGCTGCTGCCATCGACGCCGCCGCGGTCGAGACCGTGTCGCGCCCGCAAGATGTGCTGCCGTTCCGCATCATCGACGTGTCGATGTCGACCTTGCCCACCGAGGCGACACAGGCGCACCGCTTTCCTGTTGCGTTCCGCGAGCAAGGCCTGCGCACCGCTGATGAAGTGATCGACGCGGGCGACCAGTTGGACATCCGCCTGTGGGAAGTCGCTGAAGACGGGCTTTTCGCGACAGCAGGTCGCCGGGAAACCCTGTTGTCACTGGCTGTGTCGAATTCTGGTACAATCAGCGCGCCCTATGCGGGCACGATCACTGCACGCGGTCTGACCACGCAGGGCCTGCGCGCGCTGCTGCTGGACCGCTACAGGGGACAAGCGGTCGAACCCGAAATCACCGTTTCGCTTGTGCAGACCCAGTCACGCAGCACCGCGGTCCTCGGGGCGGTCGGCACGCCGGGACGGGTCGTCATTCCGCCCGGCGGTATCCGGCTTCTTGATCTGATCGCACAGGCCGGGGGCACGCCCCATGCCGCTTGGGAAACAACGGTCACCGTCCGGCGCGGGACGACATCGGCGACCGTCGCGCTGGCCGACATCCTGCGCCATGCATCGAACGACATCGTCGTGCTGCCGCGTGATGTGGTCAGCGTCGCCCATATCCCCCGGCGCTTTGCAGTCTACGGCGGGGTCAGGCGGCCGGGCAATATCGAAATCCCGCTCGAGACGCCGCATCTTGCCTATCTGCTGGCGGAAACCGGCGGGCTGGATGACGGGGTCGCACAGGCGAAATCGGTCTTTGTGTTCCGCCCGGCGCAGGGCACAGCATCGGGCGACACGGTGCGCGCCCTTGCCTTCCGGTTCGATTTTTCGGTGCCGGACGCTTTTCTGCTGGCTGGCCTGTTCGTCCTTGAACCGACCGACATCGTCTACGTCACATCTGCACAGGCGGCCGATTTTCAAAGGTTCGTCGCACTTGTCCTGTCACCGATCGTGGGAACAGCCGCCCAGGTCGGAAACTGAAATGTCCAACATAATCACAACATCGAGGTGCCAAGGATGAACGTCCGAACTCAATCCGACAAGACCAGCTTTGAAGCCGTGTTCCTCAAAGAACCCCGCCTGTCGGTGATCGTCCCGTTTCGCGACGAAGGTCGTGCGCCATGGTTTCTGACCCGCCTGGAAGAATTGTGCCAGTCATTCCCCAGACAGGACGATCTGGAGTTTGTCGTCGTCGATTCCGGCTCTGTGCGGGAGGCAAGCAAAGCCTGTCGCGCCATTTGCGCGCGTGCGGATGTCAGCTATCTGTATCATGACAGCGCGGGGCAGGCATTCTCGATCGGGCAGGCGCGCGACTTTGGCGCAATTCATGCCCAAGGACGCGCGATCACGTTTCTCGATGTCGATTTCCGGGTCCCGCATGATTTCTGGACGCGTCTTTTGGTCTTCATGAAAAGCTACGGGATCTCCGACTACAAGAAACGTTTTTTCGTCGTGCCGGCCCTGTATCTGACCGAAGAAGGCACCGATGAATTCCGGTCGATTGACGACGACGCCCGCTTTCAGGATTTCTATCTGCGCTGGATGCACGGCGATACGCGCTCCATCCAAAATCTTGCGCCCTGTTCTTCGATCATCGTGGTGGACCGGTTTCATTATCTGGCGATCGGCGGCCACAATCCGATCTTCAAGGGCCACGGATTCGAAGATTTCGAGCTTCTGCATCGGCTTGCAGAAGACGAAGGCCGTTTTCCAAGACCGGATGTCTATCTAAAGGATACGAAATCCTGGGAGACGGCCACCTATAACGGTTTCAGGTCGCGCCTGGCCCTGTTTGGCAGGCCGGCGTTGCTGTCGAACCTGTTCGTTGTCCATCTGTGGCACCCACGGCCCAAAACCCTGTCGTTCTATGACCAGTCGCATATGAAATCCGCAAGGGACGTCGGCCCGCGTCTTCTTGGCGACTTCGACAAGAACCGGGATCACCCGACGCCGATTGCCCCGGCCATCAACGCGCATCAGACATTCCTGGTCCTGGGCGAGCCACGCACGAATGTCACACGCTGCATGCGCGATGTGTACCCGCATCTTGGCCGGCCCGTGTTCGTCAAGGAAACCGATCTTGTCATGTCGGGAGACGATCTGGGCAGTGTCGACCTCACCGCCTTTGTCACTGCGCATGGGATCGGGCTCATGCTGATCAACAGCCCCTATGCGAACCCCGTCCGCAAGGCGATTTATGATTGGTGCCGCGCCAGTGGATTTCCCTATTTCGTTTTCGAACGCGGCGCATTGCCGGACAGCTGGTTTTTTGATCCTGACGGGTTCAATGCCGATTCGCGCAGCTATGACCGGCGCAAATGGGACAAGCGGATCAGTGCAGAAGACAGGTCGGATGCGGCCGCCTACATCCACGCCACCTTCACCGGCGACGCTGCACTGGAACGTCAGGGTACGATGATCGGCGGGTCAGCGCTTGGCGAAAAGCTCCGGATCGGGGGGCGAAAGGTTCTGTTCGTTCCACTGCAACGCCCCAGCGACACGGTGACGACGCATATGGCCGGTCCCGCCAAAAGCTGTGGTGATTTTCTTCAGGTCATCGATGCCACCGCCGCGCTTTTGAAACGCGCAGGCTGGGTCGTGCTTTGCAAAAGGCATCCGTTGGAAACCGCAAGTCCCACCCTGACCCATGCACAATATGTTCCCGAAGATACCCATTTCATCGACCTGCTTGAACTGGCCGATGCCGTTGCGTTGATCAATTCCGGCGTCGGGCTCTACGCGATGATGATGGGCAAGCCGTGTTACATCTTCGGCGAGGCGTTCTACGCCTTTGACGGGGTGAATACCCGTGTTGCAGACCTCGACCCCGGGGTCATTCGCGATACGATCCTTGCGGGGTCCAGCGTCGATCGCGAAAGCGTTCTGCGTTTCATTCATTACCTGACCAAGGACTTCTACAGCTTTGGCGTGGCCAGAACCGCCCCGCGCATCGAAGCTGACGGGTCGCGGCGCGTTGCGACACGCGAAATCGACTTTTACAGTCTCAGGGTGCCGGGACAGGTGCGCCTGACCTACAAAAAAGAAATCTGGCCGCACATTCCGCTGACGGCACCGCTGTTCGAGCGCTACAAACTGGACATCGTCCAAAAGAACAATGCCAGGAAAGCCGCGCCCGTTTCAACACCGTCGCATCCGGCACCTGAGCCGCGCCCGCAACAGACGCCAAGCGCGGAATTCGCGGCCGTTCTGCCCAAACAGGACCGGCGCATCGCGAAACTGGCCAAACTGCGGCGGTCGCCACATGCATTTTTCCGCGACGCGAAGAATCCGGCGCTCAGGCAGCTCAGCCACGTCTTCCGTAGCCGCTGATGGCCGAGCGCAGGCAAGTGTTGATGCTTGGCGCGCGCGCGCATAAACCGTCGGGGCTGCTGGCGGGTCGTCGTATGCTGTCGGTAGGGAAGGCCCGCTTGCGTACCCTGCCCATCTGGCTGTACGAGGCCATCCGGGCCACACGGGCCGATGGCGTAACCGCCTATGCTTGTACCAGTCTGGCGATGACCCGGTCCGCCGGCCTTGCCATCGCGCTGGGGGCGCGCCCGATCTTTCATAGCAGGTTGTTGCCGCTCCGGGCGTCTCATGTTGTCGGCTGGGGGCGCCGCTGGTCCGGCCTGCGCGCCACACGGCTTGCCGCCGGAACGGCGACGACTGCATGGCTGGTCGAGGACGGGTTTGTGCGATCCGTCGGCCGTTTCGATACCAGCCTGTCCTATCTGATCGACAGGCAAGGGGTCCATTACGACGCCGATCACCCCTCCGATTTCGAAGATCTTGCCAAGCTGCCGCTGACAGCCGCCGCCCGGTCACGCGCGCGGAACGTCGCACGTGTCTGGCGCCGTCTGGACATATCGAAATACAATGATCAGCGCGACGGCGCGATGGACTTTGGCGTGCCTTATGTTCTGGTCATCGATCAGACCTTCGGCGATGCCTCGATCGCTTATGGCCGGGCGGATGCGCAAAGTTTCCAGCAAATGCTTGCGGCTGCGTTGGACGAAAACCCCGATCACCTCGTGGTGGTCAAGACGCATCCCGACACGGCAAGCCGCAAACGCAAAGGGTATTTCGATATCCGCGCCCTGCAGCGTCACGACCGGATCCGCCTGATCACCGCCCCGTGCCATCCCGTCGGGCTGATCGTGCGGGCCGCAGCGGTCTATACTGTCACATCGCAAATCGGCTTCGAGGCGCTGATCCGGCAAAAGCGGGTCCGCACATTCGGCATGCCGTTCTATGCAGGGTGGGGCCTGACCGACGATGCCTTGGCCCCCCCCGTGCGGCGACAGCCGATCAGCCTTGATCAGCTTGTGTATGCCGCGTTGATTGCCTATCCGCGCTATGTCGATCCCATGCGAAAACAGCGGTGCGAGGCCGAGCAGGCGCTGGCGCATGTCGGATTGCAACGGCGCCACCGCACCGCCTTGCCGCCCGATGTGCAAGCATTGGGGTTTTCGCGCTGGAAACGCCGTTTTGTTGCGCGCTTTCTGCAAGGGTCGCAGGTCGTTTTCAGAAACAAACCACCAGCGAAACCGCAGGCCGTAGCGCTGTGGGGCAGCGCGGCGCCGCCGTCGTTGCCGGCGGACACGGCGGTCATCCGACTGGAGGACGGGTTCCTGCGGTCATCCGGTCTGGGCGCGGATCTCGTGCAGCCGCTGTCTTTGGTGGTCGACGACATCGGCATTTACTATGATGCAACGCGCCCGTCGCGGCTCGAACAGATGCTGTCCACACAGGTCCTGACCGACCCAGACCGCAGCCGCGCGCGCGCCCTGCGCCAAAAGCTCGTCGCGCTTGATGTCACGAAATACAATCTGGGCCGGGCGTTCCGGGCTCGGTCTGCCACCGGCCGGCAGGTGCTGCTGGTGATCGGACAGGTCGAAACCGATGCCTCGATCAGGTTCGGGTCGCCCGAAATCACCAGCAACATCGCGCTGTTGCGCCGTGTACGGGCCGAAAACCCATGCGCCTGGATCGTCTACAAGCCGCATCCGGACGTGCTGGCAGGTCTGCGCCGGCAGGGCGTGGACGAAGACAGCGCAGCTACCATCGCCGATGAAACCGTCACGGACCCGGTGTCGCTGAACAGCTTGCTGTCAGGCGTGGATGAAGTTCACACGATGACGTCGCTTCTGGGTTTCGAGGCGTTGATCCGCGGCAAAACGGTGATCTGCCACGGACTGCCGTTCTATGCCGGGTGGGGATTGACGCGGGACCGGCTGACCTGCACCCGCCGCACAGGCCGACCGACCCTTGACGAATTGGTCTATGCGACGCTGATCGCCTATCCGCGGTATTTCAGCCATGACCACCGTTGCTTCATCGAACCCGAGGATGCCGTCGACCAGCTTGTCCGTTTGGCGGCCGCCGGCCCCACCACACGGCGTTGGTACCGAAAACTGATGCGGGCAGGCCTCTTGGGTTGGCTGCGCCTTGTGGGGTCACAACGATGACCGCATCGTCCATCGACCAAAAAACCGCAGGGACCGGGCAGGTGTTGGCGCTGAACGCGGCTGGCGCCGCTGACGTTGCCACAATGCGCCCGCAGAAAAGGCGGCGCAGCAGGCTCTGGGCATCTTTCGTGGTCTGCGTTCTTGTGCCGGTGTTGATGGCAAGCGTGTATTACGCCGCCATCGCGACCGACCGTTATGCCGCCAGGGCCGGGTTTTCCATCCGCGGGATCGACACGGGCGCAGGCAGCGACGGGATAGGTGCCTTGACCGGCCTTGCCTCTGCGGGGTCCACGACATCCGATTCCTACATTGTTCTCAGCTACCTAGGCAGCCGCGCCTTGCTCGAGGCTGTGGATGCGCAGCTTGACCTGCGCGGGGCTTTTTCCAGCCCCGATGTCGATCTCTTGTCGCGCCTGCCGAACGACGCCAGCATCGAGGATTTCCTGATCTATTGGAATCGCGGTATCCGGACGCAATTCGACCCGACTTCGGGCATCATAGAATTCGAGGTGCGGGCACCCGATGCCGCCCACGCCCGCGATATCGCGGCGGCCGTGCTGACCTTGACACAGACGCTGGTCAATGACTTGTCCGCGCATGCCCGCAACGACGCGCTGCGCTTTGCCCGCGCAGAGGTTGCCCTGCAAGAAGCGCGGTTACGGGCGGCGCTTGCCGCGATCCGCAGCTTCAGGTCATCCGAGCAATCGGTCGATCCTTCCGCCAGTGCGGCACTGGACATCGAATTGATCGCCAGCCTTGAAGCGCGGCTGATCGACGTGAATGCGCGGATGTCGGCCCTGCGCCAGACCCTTGACGAAAACGCGCCAAGCCTTGTCGCTCTGCAACGCAATGCCGATGCGTTGATCGCCCAGATCGCCGCCAGGCGCGCCGCGATCGGGGCGGCACCGCCGGGTTCGGGGGGGGGGGGCGATGTGACCCGACAACTTGCCCGCTACGAAGAACTGGAGGTCGAACGCGGCCTTGCGCAGCAGGGCTATGCATCCGCGCTGGTGTCTCTGGAACAGGCGCGCCGCGACGCGGACCGGCAACAACGCTATCTGGCGATCCACCTGCGCCCGCAAGCCGCTGAATCTGCGCAATATCCGCGCAGCATGCGCAATGTGCTGATCCTTGCTTTCGCGCTAGTCGCGGCCTGGGGGATCGGCACATTGCTGACCTATTCAGTCCGGGACCATCTGACGTGACGCTGGTCAGCACCATCGACCTTCTGTCCTTGCAGGCCCGTGTGATCGCCAGCCTCGTGCTGCGAGAGACGCGCGCCACCTTCGGCACGTCAGCCTTTGGCTATGTCTGGGCCGTGATCACGCCAACGGCCAGTGTCGGTCTTCTGGTGTTTTTGTTTTCGATCATCGGACGGCAGCCGCCTTTTGGATCGAGCCTGGCGCTATTCTTCGCGACCGGCATCCTGACCTTGCAGTTCTTCACGGAATTTTCGACCAAGTTGATGACGGTGTTCGATGCCAATCGCGCGCTGCTGACTTATCCGGTCATCAAGGATATCGATACCTTGATCGCCCGTGTGCTGCTGATCGCGGCAACTTATGCGGTGATCACGACGCTGTTCTATACGTCGTTGATCCTTCTCGGACAGGCGCGGCTGCCGGCGCATCCGGGGCATTTGCTGCTTGCGTTCGTATCGACCGCGCTTCTCGGTTTCGGGTTTGGGACATTGAATGCGGTCATCGTCTCATTGTGGGATACATGGGCGCAGATCGAAAAGGTGCTGACGCGCCCGCTCTTTTTCATCTCGGGTATCTTTTATGTCCCGAGCCATCTGCCGCCGCAAGCGCGCGAGCTGCTGCAATGGAACCCTGTACTACATCTCGTGGAATGGATGCGCCATGGATTTTACCCCAATTACAATTCGTCGGTGCTGAACCCCTGGTATCCCGTCGCGGTCGGGGCGGGGCTCCTGTTTTTGGGGCTGGCGGGGGAACGCCTGTTCCGGCGGAGGCGATTCTAGATGCTTGTCTTCGACCATGTCAGCAAAGCCTACAAGATGAAGGGCGTGACAAAGACGATCCTGACGGACTTTTCGTTCCGGTTCATGGCCGACCGCAATGTCGCGATCATGGGGCGCAACGGCGCAGGCAAATCGACACTGATGCGGCTGATGGCGGGGATCGAGCCGCCGGACCTTGGCCATGTCTACCGCACGTCACGTGTCTCTTGGCCACTGGGCTTTTCAGGGGGGTTCAACGGCAGCATGACCGGGTTGGAAAACATCCGCTTCGTGTCGCGCATCTATGGGCAGGATACCGAACGCGTCATCGCCTATGTCACCGAATTTGCAGAACTCGGCAAATCCCTGCGGTTACCGATCAAGACCTATTCCAGCGGCATGAAAGCCCGTCTTGCCTTTGGCCTGAGCATGGCGATCGATTTCAACATCTACCTCATCGACGAAATCACGGCCGTCGGCGACGAGGATTTCAAAAAGAAAAGCAAGGCCGTGTTTCAGGACAAGTTGTCAAAAAGCCAGATCATCATGATTTCCCACTCGCCGACCACGATCAGGGATTACTGCGAGTGCGGCCTGCTGCTGGACGGGGCCAGCATCCGGTTCTACGACCGGGTCGACGACTTGCTCGAAGCCTATACCGATCTGACCCGGCGCTGATCCGGCATCAGACAACCGCAGGCTCTGCCATGCGCAATCCGACCTCCTGGGTTTGCAGACCCTCTGTGGATATCCTGCAAAGCTGGTTGCAGGGCAAAGCGGTCCAGCGTTCGGTCACGCCGCAAAGTGGCTCTGACGCAACAGCACGGCCACCGTTGTCCAGCACGCCGGACAGGTACAGCGTCGGGCTGGAACCGCTTGATGCATGCCGGAACGCAAAAAGCGATTGCCCGTCCGAAAACACGCAGGTCAACTTGACCGGCCCATTGTCTCCCTCGGGCCCGATATCGCGCAAGGTTGCTGCGATGGCGGCGGCCGGATCGGTGTCCAGCCCATGCGCCTGCAGCGTCAGAAAGATCATCTCGCTGTCGGTGGTGCCGCGCCGTGCATCGAACAGGGCATCCGGCAGCGCAGCCATCATCCGCCGCTTGATCTGGCCGAAATGGGGGATCTGGCCGTTGTGGCAGAACGACCAGCGGCCCAGCGCGAAAGGATGGCAATTCGCGCGGCTCGTCTCGCCCACGGTCGAGGCGCGGATATGCGCGATGAACAGATGTGACCGCACCATCCGGCAGAGGTTGGTCAGGTTGTCATCCGCCCATGCGGGCAGCACGTCCCGGTAAAGACCGGGCCGGTCATCCTGCCCATACCAACTGATCCCGAAACCGTCACCATTCACAGCCAGCTTGGCCTCGTTCGCGTGCTGGCTTTGCGTCAGCAGCGAATGGCGTGGCCGCACGATGATGTTTTCCAGCGGAATGGCCGGCCCAGTATAGGCGGCGATGCGACACATCAGTGCCGGTCCGTGATCCGGGCGTGCAACCGCTTGAGAATGCGGCTGGCCGTCGTCTCGCACAGCGCGGGGATGAAGGCGTGGATTAGCGCGGCAGCCGCAGCAACCCCCAGCCAGAACGCGAACCCCAAGGCAAAGCGCATGTGTCCGAAATAGGTTTCGTTCACGCTGGCCGGATGATCGAGGAACAATGTGGCGACCAGATTGCTGCGGGTGGAATCCTGGGATGTATCTGACATTGGAACCTCTGTTGGTGGCATTTCGACCACCCTAGCCAAGGTCATGCCGAATCCGGTCCCAAAAATAGCTGTGTTATAAGAATTTATTGGGATATCATCCCGAGCATGGCAAATATCATCGACGAAACAGACCGCCGTATCCTGCAATTGCTGCAAACCGACGCCAGCCTGTCGGTCGATGACGTCAGCGCCGCCGTGCATCTGTCGCGCAATGCCTGCTGGCGGCGGATCAAGGCGCTGGAAGCGGCGGGCGTGATCCGCGCCCGCGTTGCTCTGGTCGATGCCGCCAAGGTCGGCGTGCCGCTGATGGCGATGGTCCTGATCCGCACCAATGCGCATGACGCGCAATGGATGGACAAATTCCAGACCGCCCTGCGCAGCCTGCCCGAGGTCGTGGGCGCCTACCGGATGACAGGCGATCTGGATTACGTGCTGCGCGTGCGCGTGGCCGATGTGCCTGCCTATGACGCGTTCTACAAACGGCTGACCGCGCGTATTTCCGTGTCCGACATCTCCGCCAGTTTCGTGATGGAAGAGATCAAGGAAACAACAGCGGTCCCCTTATAGCCTATGACAAAAAGTGACCATCTGACCGGGTGACAGGCACATGCAAATCGGTTAAGCGAGACCAAATCACCAACGAAGGAGCCGACGATGGCCAATAACGACCACGAGCATGGCAAGATGGACATCTCCGAACAGGAAAAGACCTTTAACGGGTTTGTCAGCATGTCCGCCAAAGGTGCCGCCATCTGCATCGGCCTGTTGATCTTTCTGGCCCTCGTGAACGCCTGATTTCGCGTGCAGCGTCGTTTTTTCCTGATCGGTGCGCCTTTGGCGCTGTCTGCCTGTGCAGGCCAAGAAATCTGGGCCTCCGAAGATGTCGTGTCGCGCGCCATCTTCCGCGACCCCGACAACAGCTACCTGACGCTTTACACGATGAAGAATAACGGGTCCGGCAACGGGGCCCATTCCTCGCTGCTGATCAACGCAAGCCAGCGTGTGATGTTCGATCCGGCAGGGTCTTTCGTGCAAAACCGGATGCCCGAACGCAACGACGTATTGTTCGGCGTGACCCCGGAACTGGAACGGTTCTACGTCAGCTACCACGCCCGCGTGACCTATTATGTCGTCGGCCAAAAGGTGCCGGTTTCGCCCGAGGTTGCCGAACGCGCGCTGCAACTGGCACTGGCGAATGGTGCCGTGCCGCAAGCGCATTGCGCGCGCGCGACCTCGCGGTTGTTGGGCCAATTGCCGGGCTTTGATGGGATCAGCCAGACGTGGTGGCCGAACCGCCTGTCGGATGATTTCGCGAAACTGCCCGGCGTCGAAACCCGCGAATACCGCGAAGACGACACCGACGACAAGGCCGTCGCAGCAGCCCGGATCAACGCCGCCCTCACCGAATAGCGAACACCCACAGCGCCAGATACAATGTGCCGATCCCCGCGCCGATCCCCCAGATCGCGCTGCGTGTCCGGATTCCGACAGCCACGGTCACGATGGCCGCGATCATTCGCGCGGGGTCCGGCACGCCACCTGTCGCCGCAGGCCACAGCACAAGCGGTGCCACCATCCCCGGCAACACCGCCACCGGCGTGAACCGCAGAAGCTTCAGCACAATGGGCGGCATCGGCCTGTCCCCGATCAGCCCCAGAAACGAAAACCGGATCAGGAAGGTCCCAACCCCGAGAATCGCGATGATCAGCCAGATTTCGAATGTGGAATAGGTCATGCCTTGCGCCTTTCGATCCAGGTTTCGACCAGCGCACCAGTCACCATTGCCGCCCCCGCCGCGATCAGCAATCCGGTGCCGGACGGCAGGCCGACCAAGGCCAGCGCCACGATCATCGACACAGCCGCCGCCGCCACATGGGCCAACGATTTCAGCATCGGCGACACCATCGCGAGGAACATGATCGGCACGATGAAATCAAGCGCCCAAGCCTCGGGGATGGCGGACCCGACCATGATCCCGACCAGCGTCATGATAAACCAAAGTGGCGTGATCGGGGTCGCCACACCAAGGAAATAGGACACACGGTCCTGCACACTCATCTCGGGGCGCGCCTCGTAGCGGGCGACCGAGGTGATATAGGTCTGGTCGAAATTCAGATAGGCCACCAATGCGCGTTTCCACAAAGGCGCCGCCCCCAGATAGGGCACAAGCGACGCCGAATACATCGCCATCCGCAGATTGACGGCCAGTGCCGCCAGCAGCACAAAGGCGATGCCCGCATCTTCCATCATCATCTGTACGGCGGCGAATTGCGCAGCCCCCGCGATGACCAGCACGGTGAACCCCATCGCCTGCGCCACCGTCAGCCCGGCATCGGTCGCCACCACGCCAAACAGCGTGGCGAACGGCACGGCCATCAGAATGAACGGGCTGCCGTCGCGAACACCCGCCCAATAGGCGGATTTCGCAGGTGCTTTGACGGTAGAAGTTGTCATGGCTTTGGCCTAGCTTGGCTGTGGTGCGGCAGGCTTAAACCCGCAGAATGGAAATGACAATTGGCACGGCTTGATGATCTCTCGTCCTATCTGATCGCGCCTGACCCGGCTGCCGACCGGCTGACGCGCGCCGTCACCGGCACCGACCAGACAGGCGCGCCCATCGCCCTGCGCGTGATCGAGGAACGGCCGCTGACAATTTACCTGAACGCTCAGGAAATCGTCACCGCCATGACGATCGGCGATTACCCGCAATATCTCGCGCTGGGGTTCCTGCGCAATCAGGGGATGCTGCGCGACGACGACACCGTGACCGGCATCGACCATGACGAGGAATTAGAAACCGTGGTCGTGCGCACCGCATCGCAGACGACCTATGAAGATAAGCTGCGCAAGAAAACCCGCACCAGTGGCTGCGCAATAGGCACCGTCTTTGGCGACATGATGGAAGGGCTGGCCGATGTCACCCTGCCCGACATGGCCCTGCGCACCTCGGACCTCTATGCGCTCGCCGCCACGATCAACCGGACGCCCTCGCTCTACCTCGAGGCGGGCGCCATCCACGGCACGGTGCTCTGCCAAGGCGACCGACCGCTCGTCTATATGGAGGATGTGGGCCGCCACAACGCCGTCGACAAGATCGCAGGCTGGATGCTGCACCACGGCGTGACAGCAGGTGACAAGCTGCTCTACACCACCGGCAGGCTCACCTCCGAAATGGTGATCAAGACCGCGCTCATGGGCATTCCCGCGCTGGCCTCGCGCTCGGGCTTCACCGCATGGGGGGTAGAAATCGCGCAACAGGTCGGGTTGACACTGATCGGGCGGATGAAAGGCCAGCGCTTCGTCTGTCTGGCGGGCGAACACCGCCTGATCCGCGACGCCGATCCCAGCCTGATCCCGGATGAACCCGCGCGCATGGGGCGCAAGGCCGCACCATGATTCGTCGCGCTTCTTATTTCCAAAAATACTCCCGCCGGAGGCTCCCAAACCATCACCATATGCAGGTGGCGCGGTGAACGCGCCTTTGGGGGTGATCCTTGCGGGTGGCCTGGCCAGGCGCATGGGCGGCGGCGACAAAGGGCTTTTACCCCTGGGCTCCGGCACGATCCTCGGGTCCGTGATCGACCGGCTGCACCCGCAAGTCGCCGGGCTTGCGCTGAATGCAAACGGCGATCCGGTCCGTTTCGCAGACCTCGGCCTGCCCGTGATCGCGGACAGCGTCGCAGGCTTCGCCGGGCCTTTGTCGGGCGTGCTGGCCGGTCTCGACTGGGCGGCGGCGCAGGGGGCCACCCATATCGTCACCGCCGCCGCCGACACGCCGTTCCTGCCTTGCGATCTGGTGCCGCGCCTGCAACTGGCGGGCGGCGATATGGGGCTCGCGCTGGCGGCAAGCCCGGGTGGCAGGCAGCCGACCTTCGGTCTCTGGCCTGTCGCGCTGCGCGATGACCTGCGCGCGGCCTTGCAGGACGGGCTGCGCAAGGTCGTGCTCTGGACCGAAAGGCATGGCGCGGGCACGGCGGAATTCCCCGATGATCTGGCCTTTTTCAACGTCAACACGCCCGATGATCTGGCCCGCGCGCAGGCGATGCTATGAAGGTCTACGGCATCGTCGGTTACAAGAACGCAGGCAAGACCGGGCTGATGGAACGGCTGGTAAGTGACATCACGGCACGCGGGTTCAGCGTTTCGACCCTGAAACACGCACACCACACGTTCGACGTGGACCAGCCGGGCAAGGATTCCTTTCGCCACCGGCAGGCGGGGGCTAGCCAGGTCTTGCTGGCCTCGGGCGACCGCTGGGCGCTAATGACCGAATTGCGCGGTGCGGATGAACCACCGCTTGCCGATCTCTTGCGCCTGTTGTCGCCCGTCGATCTGGTGCTTGTCGAAGGCTACAAACGCGACGCCCACCCCAAGGTCGAAGCCTTCCGCGCCGCCACCGGCAACCCGCTGATAGCACCTGACGACCCGACCGTGCGCGCGGTGGCCAGCGACACTCCCCTGACACTCGACCGGCCTGCTTTCGATCTCAACGACACCCGCGCCATCGCCGATTTCATCCTGTCCGAGGTTGGCCTTTGATGTGGGACACTGTGCTGATCGTCGATTGGTCAGGCGGCAATGACCGCGGCGCCAGCCCCAAGAAAGACGCGATCTGGACAGGTGTGGCCCGCGCAGGCGTGGCCGAGGACCCCGTCTATCACCGCAACCGCCAACTGGCCGAGGACTGGATCACGCACTTCCTGACGACGGAACGCAATGCCGGACGGCGCGTGCTGGCGGGGTTCGATTTCGCCTTCGGCTATCCGGCGGGGTTCGGGAAGGTGCTGACCGGATCGGACGATCCTTTTGCGATCTGGGACTGGTTCGCCGCGCGCGTGCAGGACAGCCCCAACGCCAACAACCGTTTCGATCTGGCGGGCCGGATCAACGCGCTTTTCCCCGGGATCGGGCCGTTCTGGGGCAACGGGCTGGCCCGCGACATTCCCGACCTGCCGCGCAAGGGGCTGGCGCGGCACGGGCACGGGATGCCCGAAAAACGCACCGCCGAACAAAATGCCAAGGGGGCCTTTCCGGTCTGGCAACTCTCTGGCGCGGGGGCTGTCGGCAGTCAGGTCATCATGGGGCTGCCCGTGCTGGCGCGGCTGCGGCACCGCTTTGGTGCAGAGTTTGCCGTCTGGCCGTTCGAACCGCTGACGCCGCCGATTGCGCTGGTCGAGGTCTGGCCCTCGCTTATCGCCAAGACCATCGCCGCGACCTGCCCGCCGGATGCGATCAAGGACGCGCATCAGGTGCGGGTTCTGGCGCGCGCGCTCTCGGCGCTGGCACCTGACGATCTGGCGCGCATGCTTGCCGTGCCCGCAAATGCCGAAGGGTCGATCCTCGGGCTCGGCCATGTGCCGCTGCTGGAACAGGCGGCCCGTGCGCCCGTTCTGCGCAACGATTGCTTTGCCCTCCCGCAAGGGGTGCATTGGACGCCGGTGGATCAGGCGCTGGCCCACCTGCGTCACCATCTGCGCCCTGTGGCCGAGGTTGAAACCCGGCCGCTGGCGGATGCATCAGGGCGGTATCTGGCGCAGGATGCCACCGCCTTGCGCGCGCATCCTCCCAGCCCCAATGCGGCTGTTGACGGCTATGGCTTCGCCGGACCGGCAGGCACCGGCACGCAATCCTTGACGCTGGTGCAAGGGCGCGCCGCCGCTGGCCAGCCATTCGCCGGCACCGTCCCTGCAGGCCACGCCATTCGCATCCTGACCGGCGCGATCCTGCCGCTGGGCGTGGATACTGTCGTGATGCAGGAAGACGTGCAGGCGACGGACACCGCCATCACCTTTCAAGGCCCGCTGAAACGCGGCGCCAACGCGCGCGCGGCGGGCGAGGATATGACCGCAGGCCAGACCATCGCACGGCAAGGGCGCAGGCTGACGCCCGCCGATCTGGGCATGTGCGCGGCGGTTGGTATCGGAACGGTCCACGTCTATCGCCCCCTGCGGGTTGGCATTTTGTCCACAGGCGATGAATTGCGCGAACCGGGCAGTCAGGCCGCAGAGGGACAGATTTTCGATGCCAACCGCCCGATGCTGACCGCCCTCGTGCGGCAATGGGGCCACGATGCTGTCGATCTGGGCCGCGCGCCCGATGACCGCGACGCCTTGCGCGCAATCCTCGATCAGGGGGCCGCGACCTGCGACGTGATCCTGACCTCGGGCGGGGCCTCTGCGGGGGATGAGGATCATATGTCCGCAATGCTGGCGGGCACCGGGACACTCGCACTTTGGCGGGTGGCGATGAAACCGGGGCGGCCGCTTGCCATGGGCGTTTGGGGCGGCAGGCCGGTGCTTGGCCTGCCCGGCAATCCGGTCGCAGCGATGGTCTGTGCGCTGGTCTTTGCGCATCCGGCACTGGCCCTGATGGCCGGCGGCGACTGGCCGGAACCGCAGGGGTTCATGGTGCCCGCCGCCTTTGCCAAGTCCAAAAAGGCAGGGCGGCGCGAATACCTGCGCGCGCGCATCAGGGACGGCAAGGCCGAGGTCTTTGCCTCCGAAGGATCAGGCCGGGTCAGCGGGTTGGCATGGGCCGAAGGGCTGGTGGTTCTGCCGGACGCGGCGATGAATATCTCTCCCGGCGATCCTGTCACCTATATCCCGTTTGGTAGCTACACATGAAGATCACCGTCGGCATTCCCGATGCGAACCGTGCCGAAGTCGCCGCGCTCTACTGGGAGGCGTTCGGCGAAAAGCTGGGTTTCGTCATGGGGCCGAAATACCGCGCGCTTGTGTTTATCACGCAGGTCCTGCGGTCTGATCACGGCATCTGCGCACATGATCTGAATGGCCGTTTGCTGGGCGTCGCCGGTTTCAAGACGCATCACGGCGCGCTGGTCAGTGGTAGTTTCACCGACCTGCGGCGGGTTTACGGCTATGTCGGCGCGGCGGTGCGGATGGGCCTTTTGTCGGCGCTGGAACGGGACACCGACAATGACCGTTTCCTGATGGACGGGATTTTCGTGGCCCCCGAATATCGCGGGCGCGGCGTGGGCACCGCGCTGCTGAACGCGATCACGGCAGAGGCCAAGACGCGTGGCTACCGGCAGGTGCGTCTGGACGTGATCGACACGAATCCGCGGGCGCGGGCGCTATATCTGCACCAAGGCTTCGTCGAAATGCAGACGCATAAACTGGGGCTCTGGCGGCATGTTTTTGGCTTCAATGCCGCCACGACCATGGTGCGCGACATCTATCCCGACCCGATCAGCACGCCTGCTGCAAAGACCAAGGCACCGCCCAGAACCACCTGAAAGATCGCCCGCCCCCATGGCGTTTGCATGTATTTGTTCTGAATCCACGCGATCGCCCACAGCTCGACGACGACGACGATCAGCGAGACGGTGGTCGCGGTCCAGAAATCCGCGATCAGGTAGGGCAGCGCATGACCCAACCCGCCGAGCGTCGTCATCACACCTGCCGCCAGCCCGCGTTTATAGGGCGACCCCCGGCCCGAGATCTTTCCGTCGTCCGACGCAGCCTCGGTGAATCCCATCGAGATCCCCGCGCCGACCGACGCTGCCAGTCCGACAAGGAATGTCGTCCATGTGTCCTGCGTCGCGAAGGCGACCGCGAAAATGGGCGCGAGTGTGGAGACAGAGCCATCCATCAACCCCGCCAGCCCCGGTTGCACCCATGTCAGCACGAATTGCCGATAAGCGGCGGATTCCTCTGTCGACCTGACATCGTCATCCAGATATGTGGCGGTCAAGGTTGCGGCCTTGTCGGAATGTCCGGCCTCTGCTGCGGCCAGATCGCCCAGCAGTTTGCGGGTGGCCGCATCGCGCGCCTTGGCCGCGGCAAGTTCATAAAACCGCTGGGCGTCGCGTTCCATCCGTGCCGCTTCGTCGCGGATGCGCTCAAGGCTCAGGTTTTCGACCAGCCAGACCGGACGACGGGCATAAAAACCTGCAACATGTTCGCGGCGGATCAGGGGAATGACGTCCCCGAATCGCGCGATATGCAGGTCGATCAGGCGACGGCGATGTTCGTTCTCTTCAGCGGCCATGCCGTCAAAGACGCCCGCCGATGCGGGATACTCCGCGCGCAGTTTATCGGCGTAGGACCTGTAGATCCGCGCATCATCTTCTTCGGACGAAATTGCGAGTGCCAGAATTTCCTGTTCCGACAAATCGTTAAAGCGGCGGCGTTCGGCAAAACCCGGAATCATCTGAGGCCCTCGAATTAGAATGATTCTAATCTAAACACTTCATGAGATCTGACAAGCAACAATAGTGAACTACCCGGTTCATTTTTATCTTGAAAAGTAAACTGAACTGTTTAGTAGATAATCAAACACACCACAGGAGATGACCCATGACCCGCCTGATCCTTGCTTTCGCGCTTTGCGCCGCCTTCGCCGCCCCTGCCACCGCATTTTCGGTTTCGTTCAGCTTGCCCACGCTGACCTATCCACCCGCGCCCGTGCCTGACGTCGCGCAATCTTGTGGCGGCCTGGTCACCCCGCTGGTTGATACCTGCGCGGCACCTGCCAAGTAAGGCAGGGGTCAAGACACGCATCGCCATCTGGCGTTATCGCCTTGCCCGAAGTGAACTGCTCGGTTTATGATAGCACACAAGGGGAGACTACAATGCCAGATGGTGCGATAGAGCCGAAGAAGGGCCGCAAATTCGATCAGGTTCTGGAAGGCGCGCGTCAGGTTTTCATGTCTGACGGCTATGAGGGCGCATCTGTCGATGACATTGCGCGAGCTGCGGGTGTGTCAAAGGCGACGCTGTACAGCTATTTTCCCGACAAGAAGTTCCTGTTCATGCAGGTCGCGAAAACCGCCTGTCACCGCCAGACCCAGCACGCGATCGAAACCATCGACTTTAACGCGCCGACAGCGCAGGTGCTGCACCGGATCGCGACCGAGATGGTGGATTTCATCACCTCCGAATTCGGGACCCGCGTGTTTCGCATCTGTGTCGGCGAAAGCGAACGGTTCCCCGAACTGGCCCGGGAGTTTTATGAAAGCGGACCGATGCTGATCCGCGAACGCCTTGCCGATTTCTTCCGCATGGCGATGGACAGGGGCGAATTGCAGATCGACGATGTGCTGTTGGCCGCCGACCAGTTTCACGAATTGTGCAAGGCCGACCTGTTCCCGCGCATGATTTTCAGCATGTCCGACCCGATCACACGGGCCGACAAGGACCGCACGATCAACGGCGCGGTGGAAATGTTCATGGCCCGTTACGGGGTCAAACGCTAATCCAGCCTGCGGGCTTCAAGATGGTTGCCTTGGCCTTTGCGGACCTCGAACCGGCCTGATTTGACCAACAGATCGGACAGTTTCGCGCTGCCATAGGTACGCGGGTCGAAATCGGGTGCGGCGCGCGTGATATACTGGCCCAGCTGACCCAACGAATACCATTCACCTTCGGCGTCGATGCTGTCCATCGCCTTGATCACCATCGGGATCGCAGCAGACGGCGGGTTGCGCGGTGGTGCGCTGGCAGGCGCGGGTCTTGCGGCGGCCCCCTTGGCCGCGACCGGCTGGTCCTTGTCCTGATCCACAAGGTTTTCGATCAGGATGAACCGGTTGCAGACGTTGCGCAGGCTGACGGGCGCCTTGCCTTCACCGATCCCGATCACGACGACACCGTTTTCACGCAGCCGGTTGGCAAGCGCGGTGAAATCGCTGTCGGAGCTGACCAGCACGAACCCGTCGAACCGCCCCGAATGCAGGATATCCATCGCGTCGATCACCAGCCCGATGTCGCTGGCGTTCTTGCCGCGGGTATTGGCTGTTTCCTGATTGGCGACCAACCCCAGGTCCATGACCTCTTTCTTCCAGCCACCCAAGGCGGGGCTGGACCAGTCGCCATAGACGCGGCGCAGGGCCGGTTCGCCATAGGTCGTGACCTCGCGCAGGATCGGGCCTGCGTATTTGGCGGGGATGTTGTCCGCGTCGATCAACACGGCCAACAACATACGATCCTTGGCCATGTCTGCCCTTTCTGTGCTGCTCATGCGGCTTAAAATTCGACGACCGCGCGGATGCTTTTGCCTTCGTGCATCAGATCAAAGCCATGGTTGATGTCGTCAAGGCTCAGTTTGTGGGTGATCATCGGATCAATCTCGATCTTGCCCTGGATGTACCAGTCGACGATCTTTGGCACATCCGTGCGGCCCCGCGCGCCGCCGAACGCGGTGCCCCGCCAGCTGCGCCCTGTCACCAGCTGGAACGGCCGGGTCGAGATTTCGGCACCCGCAGGCGCCACCCCGATGATGATGCTTTCGCCCCAGCCTTTGTGCGCGGATTCAAGTGCTGTACGCATCACGCCGACATTGCCGGTGGCGTCGAACGTGTAATCGGCCCCGCCTTTGGTCAGCGCGACCAGATGCGCGACCAGATCGCCCGATACTTTCGACGGGTTCACGAAATCGGTCATCCCGAAACGTGTCGCCATCTCGATCTTGCTCTCGTTGAGGTCCACGCCGAC
Organism: Yoonia vestfoldensis DSM 16212; assembly: GCF_000382265.1. Lineage (GTDB taxonomy): Bacteria > Pseudomonadota > Alphaproteobacteria > Rhodobacterales > Rhodobacteraceae > Yoonia > Yoonia vestfoldensis. Next base: position 241,500 of record NZ_KB907973.1, on the reverse strand, counting down.
GATCTGGTCGGCCCCCGCCAGACGCAGGCCCTGGATCACGTTCAACCCGATGCCGCCCAGACCGAACACAATGGCACGGCTGCCGATTTCGACCTTGGCGGTGTTGATCACAGCGCCGATACCCGTGGTGACACCGCAGCCGATATAGCAGATCTTGTCGAAGGGCGCGTCCTTGCGGACCTTGGCAAGCGCGATTTCCGGCAGGACCGTGTGGTTGGCGAATGTCGAACAGCCCATGTAATGCAGGATCGGCGTGCCATCGAGCATGGAAAACCGGCTGGTGCCGTCGGGCATGACGCCTTTGCCTTGGGTCGTGCGGATCGACTGACACAGGTTGGTTTTCGGGTTCAGGCAATATTCGCATTCGCGACATTCGGGCGTGTAAAGCGGGATGACGTGATCGCCCGGCTGCAAGGATGTCACACCTTCGCCCACCTCGATGACGACGCCCGCGCCTTCATGGCCAAGGATCGCTGGAAACATACCTTCGGGGTCTGCACCGGACCGGGTGAATTCGTCGGTGTGACAAATACCTGTTGCCTTGATCTCGACCAGGACCTCACCCGCGCGGGGGCCTTCGAGATTGACTTCCATCACCTGCAACGGCTGCCCTGCTGCCATTGCCACTGCTGCTCTTGTGCGCATGTCGACCTCTCCGTGCTGTTGTGCCATGTTGATCTGCGAAACCGGCAGGGATTTCAACCTCACACTTGCCAAGGATTGCAATGACAGGGAAACTCCGACCATGCGCTACCTGATCCCCCTTGTGGTCCTTGCGGCCTGTGCAACCGTGGACGACACGACCAGCGCGCCATCGCTGCCCGACACCTGCGGCGCTGGCGCCTACACCTACCTGGTCGGGCAACCGGCGACGGCCCTTGAACGGGTGCTGATCATGGACGTCGTGAGGCTTGTCCGACCAGACACGATTGTGACAATGGACTACCGCCCGGAGCGGATCAATTTCATGATCAGCGATCAGGAGATCATCGCAGATATCACGTGTGGCTGACTGAAGAGCAAAGTCCTCGATGCCGCGAACTGGGTGGGGGCTGTTGGCCGCGACATCGAGGTAGCATTTCGCTATGCATTAACTATTGCGGCGACATGTGTTCCAATTGGGCTGCTGTCGGGGCATTCCGGCGGTATAATTACGGCAGAACGATGGCCGTATTGTAACGCGGCTTGATTTCCAAAGCGGACGGGGTGAACATTCAGGATGACCATTCAGACACCCTCACCTTTCCACGCGCCCGCGCAGGTCGCTTTTCAACGCACTGAGCTTGGGCTGATTCTGGGGCTTTACGGACGCATGGTCGCGGCCGGTGAATGGCGCGACTATGGCATTTCCAACCTACGTGACATGGCGGTCTTTTCGATCTTCCGGCGCACGGCGGAAAACCCACTTTATCGGATCGAAAAGCATCCGCGCTTGCGGCTGCGCCAAGGGCAATATGCGGTGATCGGCATGGACGGGCAGGTGCTCAAACGCGGCAACGATCTCAAGGCCGTGTTGCAGGTGCTCGAACGCAAGCTGATCCGGCTGGTCGACAAATAATTTATACCTGACTAAAAAACTCGGATTGACATTCGGACCCGCCAGCGGGAATATCGGCATGTGTCCAGCCAGCCTGTCCCCCTTGCAGGCAAGCCCGATCAACTGCTTTGAAAGGTCCGTGGCAAATGACAGTTCACACTCTTCCCCCGTCCGAAGCGCAGGCGACCCGGGTCTTGCCAGCGCATGATGCCGCCAGCCTGACCGAGGGCGGTAACCAGGCGCTGATCGTGCTGGGTGATCAGACCTATACCTTGCGGATCACCCGCGCTGGCAAGCTGATCCTGACGAAATGAGCCTGGATGATCCGTTGCTGTGCAATCAAACGACCGCCCGCCTGTCCCAGCTTGATGATGTGGAAGCCTGCGTCGTCATCTATCGGCGGCTTTGGTGCAAAGGGTCCCAAGGGCGCTGCGCCAGGCGTGCCGATCTGGCCCCGCACCTGACGGCGACGGCAGGGTCATCCGGCCTACGGATCAGGCAGATGCTGGTGCAGCGGCCCGAGACGCCGGCCTATCTGCACTAGATGCGGCGGCGCGCGGTCACCGACCCGCCGTCCTGGGCTGCAATGCGCAGCGTCGCGGCCTCAAGCGGTTCATAGCTGGTGGCCATGTGATGCGCATTGGCATGGATCAGCGTCGCCTCGTCCACCATCATCGCGACATGCCCCCGCCAGAAGACCAGATCGCCCCGCCGCGCAGGTCCTGTGAAATCGACACCGAGCCCCGCGCATTGCAGGTCGCTGTCGGCAGGACACGGGACACCGCAAGCCCCAAATGCCGCCGCCACCAGACCCGAACAATCGATGCCGCGCGTGGAATTGCCACCCCAGAGATAGGGCACGCCGAAATGCAACTGCGCGACAGTGGCGGGATCGGTAAAAGGCCGGTCCAGCGGGCGCAGGTGCTTTTTCGGAACATAGCCCAGCGTCGTTTCAAAGAACTTCGATCGTTCATCCAGAACCGTGACACGCGCCCCGAACGGCAGCGCCATCACATCGGGCGATTTCATATCCTCGGCCAGATAGGCATGGGTCGCCATGGTGCCGACCATATGGGTCGCCACTTGCACCGCGCCCAGCCGGTCTGACGCGACATAGCCGACATAGCCATCCGCGCCTTGCACAAAGGACCAGCCGTCCCGATCCTCGAACACCGTGACAACGGCGCCCAACAGCATCTGCCGGTCGCGCGCCCCCGCAGGTGCCGCACACAGATCGCTGACAGGGCGGACCAGCATCATCGGCTGTCCCGCCAGATAGCGGTCCGCCGTGACCTGCCCCGCCAGATGCAAGGCGGCGACACGGCCATTCGCAGGCGTCAGGCGGCGGTCGGTCACAGTTTCAAAAGGCGCGGCAGGGCCGCGAGCAGCGCCCGTGCGCCCATGCCGACGCCACCTTTGGGGCGCGACGGGGCTGCAGATGGTTGCCAGCCGTAAATGTCGAAATGCACATAAGGGCTTTGCACAAAACGCCGCAGAAACAGCGCCGCCGTGATGCTGCCCGCCATGCCACCGCCCGGCGCGTTATCCAGATCGGCAATGCCCGGTTCGATCAGCGCCTCATAAGGGTCGTGGAACGGCATCCGCCAGACAGGGTCGGCCACCTGCCGCGCAGCGGTTGCAATCGCGGCGGCGTGATCGTCGTGGTCGGTAAAGAACGGCGACAGGTCCGGCCCCACCGCAACCCGCGCTGCCCCCGTCAGTGTGGCCATGGAGATCACCAGATCAGGGCTTTCCTCATCCGCGAGTGCCAGCGCATCGGCCAGGACCAGCCGCCCTTCGGCATCGGTATTGTTGATCTCGACCGTCAGCCCCTTGCGCGACGGCAGGATGTCCTGCGGACGGAAAGCATTGCCCGCGATACTGTTTTCCACCGCCGGTATCAGCACGCGCAAGCGGACCTTGAGGCCCAGCGCCATGATCATCTGCGCCAGCCCCAGTACGGTCGCGGCCCCGCCCATGTCCTTTTTCATCAGCCCCATGGATGCACCCGGCTTGATGTTCAGCCCGCCGGTATCGAAACACACGCCCTTGCCGACCAGCGTCAGCGTTGGCCCCGCGTCACCCCAGCGCATGTCGATCAGGCGCGGCGCGCGGGTGCTGGCGCGCCCGACGGCATGGATCAGCGGAAACGCCCCGATCAGGTCGTCGCCTGTCGTGACGGTGATCGCCGCGCCATAAGCCTCGCCCACTGTGCGCGCGGCGTCCTCAAGCTCCTGCGGTCCCATGTCAGATGCAGGCGTGTTGATCAGGTCGCGCGTCAGTGCCTCGGCCTGCGCGATGATCTCTGTGCGCGCGGCGTCGATGCCGTCCGGCGCGATCAACCCCGCGATCGGCTCGGCGGGCTTGCGGTAGCGGTCGAACTGATAGCCTGCCAACAACCAGGCAAGCGATGCCTCCTCCAGATCAGGTCCGGCCAAGCCGGACGCGATCCGGTAGGTCCCTTTGGGCAATTGCCGCGCAACCGCGCCCATATGAAAGCGCGCGCGCGCGCGCCCTTTCGGTGATCCGTATCCAACCACCACCTGTGCAACGGCACCCTGCGCATCGGGCAGCACCAGCACCTGCCCCAGGGTCCCCGCGAATGCCTGATGCCGCGCCCAAGCCTGCCCGGCAGCGGGCAAAGCGGCAAGATAGTCCGCCGCCTCATCGGCTTGCACGACATGAACGGGGATCGCCGACATGTCGGCAGGAGCAAAAGAAAGCGGCATGGTTCATCCAGTCTGGTCAGGTCACATGCCAGACTAACGGTCGCCATCGGGGCTGCAAGGGCCATCCTGTGGTCACGGATCGCGGAAATCCCACACTTTTGTCACTGCAATGTCGAACGCGCGCTCCAGTCGCCCGATTGTTGCGGCCAGCGCGTGCCTGTCGCCACGGGTCGCACATTGCACGACATGGTCGGCAGCGATTGCGACATCCGTCAACCCGATCTGGCCCGCAACCAGCGCGATCCGGCGGGCGGGCTTGCCGATCATGCCGTGATTTCCAGCCGCCAGCCCCTGTTGCAACAGGTCCAGCCAGTCGGCGATCCCTTCCAGAATGGCGCAAAGCATATCCTCAGCTTCGCGCTGCGACCTGTCGGCGAAGGCATGCGCAACAAGCGGCATATCCTGACGCGGGTGCTCCAGCGGGCGCAGAATCACCACCTCGCACTCGGGGCGATGCCGCGGCATGGGGAAGGGTACGGTCTTGTCCATGCCCGCAGTCCTAAACCACCGAGCTTCCCATAAGGTTGACGCAACAGTGAAAAATAGCTCGAAATTCCCGAAAATGCGACGTATCCAGTCGCAAGTCGCAAGGATTGATGCATGCAATACGTCCGCCCGCTTCCGGCCTATCTGGTCAAGCGCTATCACGGCTGGAAATCGACCGTCTTCGAAGCCAACAAGGCGGTTTTCGGTGAATTGGCGACCCAGGGGCAGCGCCCGCGGATTATGGTGGTGTCCTGCTGCGACAGCCGTCTGCATGTCACTTCGATGTTCGGTGCGGATTTGGGCGAATTGTTCATCCACCGCAATATCGCGAACCTGATCCCGCATTACGAACCCGACGGCCTGCACCACGGCACCTCGGCTGCGGTGGAATACGGGGTGCGGACCCTGAAAGTCGAACATCTGATCGTGCTTGGCCATTCGGGCTGCGGCGGTGTCGAAGGCTGCTACAACATGTGCGCAGGCCACGCGCCGGAACTGAACGAACAGACAAGTTTCGTGGGCCGCTGGCTCGACATCATGCGTCCTGCCTATCACGCCCTGCCCGCCGGGGACGACGCCAGCCGAAAAACGGCGTTGGAAAAGGCGTCAATTCTGGTTTCGTTGCAGAACCTGATGACGTTCCCGTTCATCCGCGTTGCGGTGCTGGATGGCAGCATCACCCTACACGGATTATGGAAGAACATCGGCGAAGGCCGGCTCGAAACCTACGACCCGGATCGCGATCTCTTTGTCCCTTTGTGAAAGCCTGACATGACCGAAATCCTGTCCCTTGCGGGGGCCAACCTGATCTCGCCGATCATCCTGAGCTTTGCCTTGGGGTTGCTTGCGGCGCTGGCACGCTCCGACCTGACCATTCCAGAGGCGGTGGCGAAGGGCATGTCGATCTATCTGCTCTTCTCCATCGGGTTCAAGGGCGGCGTCGCGGTCAGCGCGCATGGGATCGACCAGACGTTGGTGCTGGCCTTGATCGCAGGGCTGGTGCTGTCGTTCGTGTTGCCGCTCCTGGCCTTTGGGCTGCTGCGGGTGATGACCGGGCTGTCTGCCATCGACGCCGCCGCCGTCGCCGCACATTACGGGTCGATCAGCATTGTCACCTTCGTTGCAGCGACATCAGTCCTGAACGGACGGATGATCTCCTCCGAAGGGTACATGGTCGCCGTAGCGGCCGTGATGGAGGCACCCGCGATCCTGTCGGCGCTCTGGCTTGTCGCGCGCAGCGGCAGCGGAGAGGCAAGGATGGACCCCGGCCTGATCCGCGAATTGCTGTTGAACGGGTCGATCGTGCTGCTTGTCGGGGCCTTCTTCATCGGGGCCATCACCGGCGAAAAGGGCTTTGCAGAGATCAGCGCCTTCATCGAGGCCCCGTTCAAAGGCGTGCTGTGCCTGTTCCTGCTCGACATGGGGCTGATCGCGGGACGCGGGTTGCGTCAATCACGCGGCGTCCTGGGCATGGGCGCCGTTGGTTTCGCCATCGCCATGCCGCTGGTCAGCGCCATGATCGGGCTGGGCATCGGGGCGCTGATCGGGTTGTCGCTGGGCGGCGTGGTGCTGATGATGGTGCTCTGCGCCTCGGCCAGTTACATCGCCGTGCCCGCCGCGATGCGTGTCGCCTTGCCAGAGGCCAATCCGGCCGTCTATCTGACCCTGTCGCTGGGCGTCACCTTCCCTTTCAACCTGACGCTGGGCATTCCGCTTTATCTTGCCATCGCCCAAGCCGTGACCGGAGCCTGACATGCAGACCCATATCGCCAAACGCGTCGAGATCGTCATCGAAGCCCCGCTGGAACGCCGCCTGACCGATGCCCTGACCGCTGCCGGTGTCACCGGCTATACGGTGCTGCCGGTGCTGGGCGGGTCGGGACGGTCCGGCCAATGGTCCCGCGACGGACAGGTTGGGCGCGCAGGCATGGTCAGCGTCGTTTGCCTGATCAAGCCTGAGCGGCTGGACGGCCTGCTGGATGCGATCTTTGCGGTGGTCAAGAAACATATCGGCGTCGTCAGCGTCACTGATGCGCATGTGCTGCGTGCCGAACGGTTCTGATCCGCGCGGACCGCGCGGAAAAAACGTCGAGGCCTCCGGCGGGGGATATTGGGGCTCGGAAGATGAGGATTTAGGTCTGTGCATCTTCCGAGTGGAAATATCCCCGCCGGAGGCCAGAAAGTCTTTATCCTGCCGCCTGCCCCCATCCCGCCGATTGCATTTCGCGCAAGCGGCTGGCGGTACGGGCGAATTCGAACGTGCCTTCGCCTTCCAGATACAGCATCTCGGGGCTGGCGGCGGCCGCGCAGATCAGCCGCACCTTGGCCTCGTAAAGCGCGTCGATGAGCGTGACAAAGCGTTTGGCCTCGTTGAAATTGCTGCGCGACAGGGCGGGGATATCTTCAAGGATCAGGACGCGCACGGCATCGGCCAGCGCCAGATAATCCGCAGGGCCCAGCGGGCGGCCGCAGAGATCATAGAATGTCGCCCGCGCGACGCCGTTGTGAAACCGCGGCAGCGTCACCTGCCGTCCGTTGACATGCAGCACCAGCGCTTCGGACTGGCCCATGCTGAAATCATCCCAGATAGCGTTGATCGCGGCCCGGGCGTCAGCATTGATCGGAGTAAAATAGCTGGGGCTGCCTGCCAGCCTGTCCTGCCGGTAATCGGTCGCACTCGCAAGTTCATGCACCACCATCCGGTCCTTGAGAAGCGCGATGAACGGCAGGAACAGCTGCCGATTCAACCCGTTGAGATAGAGATCATCCGGCGGGCGATTCGAGGTGGTCACCACCACGACCCCCGCCGCCATCAGCGCAGTGAACAGTCGCCCCACAATCATCGCATCGGTGATGTCGCTGATCTGCATCTCGTCAAAGGCCAGAAACCGCACACGCCCGGCCAGCTTTGCCGCCACCGGCGCGATGGCGTCATCCACCCCGTCCTTGCGGGCCAGCGCGATTTCGGCATGGACCCATTGCATGAAAGCGTGGAAATGGCGGCGTTCCTTGGGCGCATCCACGGCAGCAAAAAGCATATCCATCAGCATGGATTTGCCGCGCCCGACCCCGCCCCACAGGTAAAGGCCCTTTGCAGGCGGCGGTGTCTTGCGGAAAACCCCCGATTTGACGGGCACGGCCAGCGCCACCCTGATCCGTTCCAGTTCGGGCAAGGCGTCCTGTTGCGCCCGATCAGGCGTCAGTTTTCCCGCAGCGACGGCGGCCTCATATGCCTGTTGGAGTGTCATGCGCGCTGCATAGCGTCACCGTGCTGCCTTGAAAAGCACCCTGCCGCCAGGATCAGTCCCGCAAGCCGATGCGCAGCGCCTTCATCGCTTCGGTGGGATGGCTGTAGGGCATGGCATGGCCTGCGCCTGCCACGACCTCGTGATGCGCGCTGCGGTTCCACTGGGCAAGCAGGCCAAGTGCGGAAAGCGGAATCACCTCGTCATCTTCGGCCCAGATCGCGATGACGGGCAGCGCCATCTTGGCGATCTTGCGATGCTCTTTTTCCAAGCGCTCGGACAGGACGCCGCGCCTGCTGGACAGGATCGCGCGCAGATATCCCTTGCGGTTCAGCTCTTCGCGCTGAGCGTATCTGACGACATTCAAATTCGGGTTTGGCCCATCCGCCGGAATCGCATCGAGAATACGGCGGCGCGCGAACATGCCGTGGACCCAGTCACCGATCACGGGTGTCCGCCTGCAAAAGCGTGCGAAATCATCCTCGGGGGTCACGATCCCGGCCGTGGCGAACAGGATCAGCCGCGTCACCCGGTGCGGGTTCCGCGCGGTGAACAGCGTCGCGATCGCACCGCCCATGGAATAGCCGACCAGCGTCACTTCATCCGGAACGTCCTGATGGTTCAAGAGGTCCGATAATTGCCGCAGAAAGAACGCGCCGTTCTGCCGCCCGCGCGGCGCGTCCGACAAGCCCCGCCCGTAAAGATCATAGACCAGCACGCGATAGCCCATTCGGCCCAGCCCTTCGGCCAGATCGTACATCGCGACCGAAGGTGTCGCGATTTCGTGGACCAGCACCGCGACAGGGCCGCGCGCCGACCCCAGCCAGCGGTAATAGGTGACACCTTGGGACAGCACCGCGAATTCGCCCTTGGCGTTCTGGCGTTGCGCGGGTCCGATCGTGATCCGCCGCCGTTCCAGCCAGATGGGCAACGCCGCGACGGCGACAAGGACCGCAAGAAAAGAAACCAGATACCACATAACGCCGCGTCCTTTATCACTGCCGCGTTTGCCAGACGTCCAGAATGTGCCGGCATGTCATCAGATCAAGATGGGCACCGCCGCCGTTCTTAAAAAGGGTAACTTCGTCCTGACTTTCACGTTCAAAGCGATCTAGCGCATAGAAATCCGCAAGAACATCTTTTTCTGAAATGACCCCAGTGGCGATCGGGATCTTCAGCTCGCCGATATGGTGGGTCGTCGTGTCGCGGCTGTCGACGAAGATCCGCGCCTTTTGCAGGGCGGCGTCATCGACCTCGCGCATGTCGGGACGGTAGGCGCCGATCAGGTCGACATGGGTGCCGGGGCGCAGCCAATCGCCCTTGATCAGCGGGGCGGTGGACATGGTGGCAGAGGTCACGATGTCGGCCTCGCGCACCGCTTGTTCCAGATCCTGCGCGATGGTCACATCGGGAAAGGTCTGGCGGAACGCCTCTGCCGCTTCGGCGGAGCGGTTCCAGACGGTGAAGCGTGCGTCCGGAAAGGCCGCGCCATAGGCTTGCCGCAGCGACTGGCCCACGGTGCCAGCCCCCACGATCAGGATGTTGCGGCTGTCAGGGCGCGCCAGGCGGCGCGCGGCCAGCAAGCTGTCACCGGCGGTTTTCCATTTCGTCACCAGATGGAAATCAAGGATCGCTTCCAGCGCCCCGTCCTGCCCTGAAAAGAGGTTCACCGCACCACCTATGGCGGGCTTGCCCAGCGCCTTGTTGCCCGGAAAGATCGTGGCGCATTTCACCGCGAGCCCCAGCCCCGCGATCCAGGCGGAACGGTTGAGCAAGGTGTTCGCCCCTTCGTACAGGAACACATCGGCCACATCGGCCTTTGGCCGTTCATGCCCTGCGGCCAGCGCATCGGTCAGGGCGAGCCAGTCGAGCATGGCATCGGCTTCGGCGAAGGGGATCATCACGGTCATCGGGCTTGGCTTTCTGACAAGAGCCCCGCCCCGACAAGGCGGTCGGCCCAGCCTTGGGGATGCGTGAACAGATGCGTCTGCCAACCGCGCGCGGCGGCGGCGTTGATATTGTCGATCCGGTCGTCGGCGAACAAAAGCGTTGCAGGGTCCAGCCCGCAATCGTCCTCGACCATGGCATATATCTGGGGGTCGGGTTTGATGACTGCCATATGGCCAGAGATATAGCGCCGGTCGAACTCGCCCAGAAACGGATAGACAGGTTCGGCGATCTGATACGTCTGGATGCCGAAATTGGTCAGCGCAAAGACCGGTACGCCGTTGGCGCGTAGCGCACGCAGCAGGCGGACGGAATGGTCGATGGCGGGCGCTGCCATGTCGATCCAGCGGTCGTGCCACATCAGGACCTCGTCGCGCCAGTCGGGGTTGGCGTCAGCGGCGGCCTGGATCGTGTCGCGGAAATGCCCACCCCGGTCGACCACATCATTGATCCCGTGCAGATCAATCGCGGCAAACATGGCTTTGCGGCGTTCCGCACCGATCACGCTGTCGAAGAATCGTTCCGGCTGCCATTCGATCAGCACATTTCCGATGTCAAAGATGACCGCGTTGATCTGGGACATGACTGCTCCTGCTTTGGTTCTGCACAGCTTAGCGCCGCAGCGGGCGCTGTAAACCGGCAGGTGGTTTTTGCGCGTCGCGCCACAGCATGAAAAGCCCCGCCGCCATGATCAGTGCCATCCCCAGATAATCGGCAAGGACCGGAAATTCGTCGAACACCACCATCCCCCAGACCACCGCCATCGGCAGTGCAAGGTATTCGAAAGGGGCGACAAAGGACGCCTCGGTCACGCGGTAAGCCTGGCTGATCAGATAACCGGCAAAGGCTGTACCCGCCCCAATGACCACAAACACCGGCATATCCGCCATCTGCGGCCAGTCCCATGCGCGCAGCAGAAACGCCAGCGACGGGTCGGACTGGTCCGCGAACTGGCCCCAGCCCACCGTCAGCCCCATTGCGGTGCAGACGATGATGAACACGATCTGGATGTAGAACGCCATTGTCGCCGCACTTTCCGTGCCGCCGATCCGGCGCGTCATCACATGCATCGCGGCATAGCAAGTCGCCGACACCAGCGGCAGCACGGACGCAGGTTGAAACGCCGCCGTGCCGGGGCGCACCATGATCAGCACGCCCGCGAAACCCAGTGCAATCGCCGCCCAGCGTCGTGGCCCGACCTTTTCGCCCAGAAACAGGACCGAAAAGATGGTGATGACCAGCGGGCTGATGAAGAATATCGCCACCGCCTCGGCCAGTGGCATGGCGGCGAGGGCGAGGAAGAAGGTCAGGTTGGCGAAGACGACAAAACCGCCGCGCAGCAAATGCATCTTCAGCCGCTTGGTCCGCGCGATGGCAAAACCGTCGGTCAAGGGTGCGATGAGCGCAAGGATGAAGGCCAGCCCGATGAAGGACCGGATCAGCACGACCTGATGCAGGGCATAGCCATCGCTCAGCGATTTGATCGCCACGTCATTGGCCGAAAAGAACACCACCGCCAGCACCGCGCAAAGCGCGCCCAGCGCCTTGGGCGACAGCGCCGTCATTCGCGCGCCGCCGCACGGACCATGCGTTCGAGCGCGTCGAGAAACCGTGCGCGGTCAGCCTTGCTGAAAGGTTTGCCGCCGCCTTGCCGGAATGGGTCGGCGGCGCGCATGTCGGCCATCAGATCGCGCGTCGCCAGCACGTTGCCGATATTGGCCTGCGTCAGCGCCTCTCCGTTATGTTTGAGCACCAGTGCGCCGTTTGCGATGCAACGTGCCGCCAGCGGAATGTCGCCCGTGATCACGACATCGCCCTTGGTGGCACGATCCGCGATCCAGATATCGGCAATGTCAGGCCCGTCCGGCACCACAACGGTTTCGACCAGCGGATTGGGTGAAGGCCGGATGCCGCCGTTTGACACCACGAACATCCGCAGACCGTGGCGGGTTCCGACGCGTTCCACCTCTGCCTTCACAGGGCAGGCATCGGCATCAATGTAAATCATGCGTAAAGCGCCTGCGCGTGGAAATCGACGTGGTCTTCCATGTAGGTCGCGATGAAGAAATACGAATGGTCATAGCCTTTTTGCAGGCGCAGCACCCCGTCTTGTCGGCGCGCGGCCATCGCGGCGGCCAGATGTTCGGTGCCCAGCAAGTCGCCAAACTGATCCGCCGTGCCGGTGTCGATCAGCACAGGACCGTCAAAGCCCCGCTCCTTCATCAAGATCGTCGCGTCATGCGCGGCCCATGCCGCCTCGTCCGCGCCCAGATAGGCGGTGAACTGCTTGCGGCCCCAGTCGCTGCGCGTGGGATGGCAGATCGGCGCGAAGGCAGAGACAGACCGGAACCGCCCCGGCAAGCCCATCGCCAGCGTCAGCGCACCATGCCCGCCCATCGAATGGCCGGTGATCGCCTGACGGTCCATGTCGAGCGAGAAATTGACCCCGATCAGGTCGGGCAATTCGCGGCTGACGTAATCCCGCATCTGGAAATGCGGCGCCCAAGGGTCTTGGGTAGCGTCCACATAAAACCCCGCCCCCTGCCCCAGATCGTAAGCCTCGTCATTGGCGACACCTTCGCCGCGCGGCGATGTGTCTGGAAATACCACCGCGATCCCCTGCTCGGCGGCCCAGCCCTGCGCGCCCGCCTTGATCATTGCGTTTTCATGCGTGCAGGTCAGCCCCGACAGGAACCACAACACCGGCACAGGGCCATCTGCGGCCTCTTCGGGCAGGAACAGGCCAAATGTCATATCGACGCCGCAGGCGTCCGATGCATGGCTGTAAACGCCCTGTGTGCCGCCGAAACAGCGGTTTTCCGCGATTGTTTTCATCAGTCTGTCCTATCCCATGAATCCCGTGACCCAGCCGATCACCAGTGACACCGTCACCACGCTGCCCGCCGTCGACAGCAGGATCGATGCCGAAACACGCGCAGGCGCGACGCGGTAATGCTGCGCCAGAATGAACACATTGCCCGCCACCGGAAGGGCGGCGGCCGCGATCATCACACCTGCAGCGTAGGGGTCGATTGTAAAGACCAAAAGGGCGGCGATGGCCACCGCTGCAGGATGCAGCACCAGCTTGCAGAACGTCAGCCAGCCTGCGACCGCGACGCGTTCGGCCGATTTCGTGGCCAGCGACGCACCTATGGCAAACAAAGCGCCGGGTGTCGCGGCAGCCCCCAGCAGGACCAGAAATTCGTTGACGGGGACAGGCACAGCCCAGCCAAAGGACGACACCGTCAGCCCCAGCGTGATCGACACGATCATCGGATTCTTGATCAGCCCCGTGAACACCGTGACAAGGATCAGGGGCGACATGCGCCCGTCACGCGATCCCGTGATCAGGATGACGATCAGACTGCCGAACACGATCAGATCGACCGCCAGCACCAGCATGATCGGGCCGATCGCCGCCTCGCCCAAAAGCAGGACGAGCATCGGGATGCCAAGGAAACCGACGTTGCCGATCACGGCGCATTGCGCCTCGACCGCGGCTTCGGTCATCGGGCGGTGGCGGCGCAGCGCGACCAATGTGGCCAGCACATATACGACGCTGGTCCCCACCAGATAGGCAAAGACGAATTGCCAGTCGAGGATCGCATCCAGCGACAGATTGGCCGAAAACCGGAACAGCATCGCCGACAGCGCGAAATAGAACACGAATTTTGTCAGATAGGCCGTGGCTTCAGCGGAAAAGAATTTCGTCCGGCCCGACCCGTAGCCAAGGGCGATCAGCATGAAGAACGGCAGCGTCTTGAGAAAGATGTCCCACATGCGCCTAGTCGAAGGTCCGTGTCGCGCGTCCAAGCAGCATAAAAGCCCGCGCGGTGCGCGTTTCAGCCAGTTCCAACAGGTCGGTGTCGGTGGCGTTTTCCTCGAACGTCACGAGGATTTCGTCGAAACGGCGCATGAAATGATGCACGGCGTCGCGGAAAATCGTGTCTTCGCGCATCCGTCCCGCGACAAGCGACAGCGCCGCCTGGTCGCGGACAGCGCCCAATGCATCCATGCTGCGCCCGCGTTCGCCCTTGGAAAAGCGGCGCCAGAGATCGGCGCTCGCGGGTTCGGGGCGCAGGTCGTCCATATAGATGCCGTCCTGCGACAAGAGCGTCAGCACGTCCTGGCTCGCTTGCACCAGACGGCGCGCACGCCTGTCGCGCAAGGCACGGCGCAGCGCGGCGAAGCCATCGGTGTCATCCTGATTTTCGGGAAAGTTCAAGGCGCGCACCAGATCGGGGCGCTCCAGCGGCGGGTCGTCATCCTCGGGTCCGGGACCCAGCGCAAGCGTGGGCTGGTCGGCCTGCCTTTGCGGGGCGGCGCGCGGCACGATCAGGCGCGACACCTCGCGGCGCGAGGCGAAACGTGATGTCGCAGCCTCGGATTTGGGTTCTGCCACGGGTGCAGCGGGGGCCGGTTTCGCGGCGAGCACGGCCTGTTGCAAGGCATCAATTGCCGTTTCCAGCCGCTGCGTTTCAGCAGCCATACGGCGCGCCGCGCGCCCAGAGACGAACGCGACCCACGCCATGCCGACCGGCACAAACATCGCAAGCAGCATCACCACAGGGCGCAGACCGCCGGCATCGTCAGGCAGATACCAGAAGAAAAGGCCAATGCCCGCGATCCAGAAAACCGACAGTACCGCGGCCGCGGCTTCTGTCTGCGTAAACCCTTGCAGATCATCGGTGTGCGGCCTCTGCGGCATGCGATGCGCGCTTTCTATTTGTAGGTGATCTTCAAAATCTCGTAGCTGCGCACCCCACCGGGCGTGCTGACCTCGATACTGTCGCCTTCGTCCTTGCCGATCAAGGCACGCGACAGGGGTGATTTCATGTTCAGCTTGCCGCTTTCGATGTCGGCCTCGTATTCACCGACGATCTGGTAGGTCTTTTCCTCGTCGGTGTCCTCGTCGACCAACAGGACTGTCGCGCCGAATTTGACGGGGCCCGAGAATTTGGACGGGTCGATCACCTCGGCCAACGAAATCACGCCTTCCAGTTCCTTCACGCGCCCTTCGATAAAGGACTGCTTTTCCTTGGCGGAATGGTATTCGGCGTTTTCCGACAGATCGCCATGTTCGCGCGCCTCCGAGATCGCGCGTATGATCGCGGGGCGTTCCACGGTCTTCAGATGCTTCAACTCGGCATCGATCTTGTCGAAACCCGCACGGGTCAGTGGAATCTTTTCCATCTCGCAGGCCCTCCCGGGCGAAAAATATCAGTCCGACGTTCATAGCCTATCAGGGCAGAGCAAAGTCAAGGCCTGCCGCGATAAGGCGCGCACTGGCGCATTTTGACGCTGTGTCTTGATTGCCCCGTGCCACCGCATCAGGTAACTCTTGCTGCGACCGGATAAAAGGGGGCGTCCCCCGATCTTCAAAGGCCCGTTTTTCTAAAGGATAGACAATGACCCAGATCGAACGCGAAGCGATGGAATATGATGTCGTGATCGTTGGCGCAGGCCCCGCAGGTCTGTCCGCGGCGATCCGCCTGAAACAGCTTGATGCCGATCTGAACGTGGTCGTTCTGGAAAAAGGGTCGGAAGTCGGCGCGCATATCCTGTCGGGCGCGGTGCTTGACCCTGTTGGCCTGAACAAGCTCATCCCTGACTGGAAGGCCAAGGGCGCGCCCCTGAACGTGCCCGTGACCGACGACAATTTCTACATGCTGGGCGAAGCGGGGCAACTGCGCATTCCCAATATCCTGATGCCGCCCTTGATGAACAACCACGGCAATTACATCGTGTCGATGGGAAATGTCTGCCGCTGGATGGCCGAACAGGCCGAGGCACTGGGCGTCGAGATTTTCCCCGGCATGTCCTGTTCTGAACTGGTTTACGGCGCCGATGGCGAGGTCAAAAGCGTGGTCGCGGGTGAATTCGGCAAGAACCCCGATGGCACCCAAGGCCCGAACTATGAACCCGGCATGGAATTGCATGGCAAATACGTGTTCCTTGGCGAAGGCGTGCGCGGATCCTTGTCCAAACAGGTGATCGCAAAATACGATCTGGATGCGAAATCCGACGTGCAAAAATACGGCCTCGGCATGAAGGAAATCTGGGAGATCGACCCGGAAAAGCACCGGCCCGGCACCGTGACGCATACGATGGGCTGGCCGCTGGACAGCAACGCAGGCGGCGGGTCTTTCATCTATCACCTTGACAAAAATCAGGTTTATGTTGGCTTCGTCGTCCACCTGAATTATAAGAACCCCTATGTCTTTCCCTACATGGAATTCCAGCGGTTCAAACATCACCCGATGGTGGCGGAGCTGCTGAAAGGCGGCAAGCGCGTGGCCTATGGTGCGCGCGCGATTTCCGAAGGCGGGTTCCAGTCGATGCCACAACTGGCCTTTCCGGGCGGTGCGCTGCTCGGCTGTGCGGCGGGCATGGTCAACGTGCCGCGCATCAAGGGCAACCATAACGCCATGCTGTCGGGCATCGCTGCCGCCGAAGCCGCCGTTGCGGCGATCAAGGCAGGGCGTAGCGGTGACGCGCTGGACGATTACAACAGCGCGGTGCGCAAGGGCGAGATTGGCAAGGATCTGAAAAAGGTCCGCAATGTCAAACCGCTGTGGTCGAAATACGGGCTGATGGCCTCGCTGGGCATCGGCGGCGCGGATATGTGGATGAACACGCTGGGGATCGGCGTTCTGGGCACGCTCAAGCACGGCAAATCCGATGCCTTGGCGACAGAACCCGCAGACAAGCACAAACCCATCGATTACCCCAAGCCCGACGGCAAGCTGTCCTTCGACCGGCTGACCAATGTCGCCTTCAGCTTTACCAACCACGAGGAAAGCCAGCCTGCGCATCTGCAACTGATCGACCCCACCATCCCGGTGGCGGTGAACCTGCCGAAATTCGCAGGCCCGTCAGCGCGCTATTGTCCGGCGGGGGTCTATGAATTCGTGGGCACGGGTGATGACACGCGGTTCCAGATCAATTTCCAGAACTGCGTGCATTGCAAGACCTGCGATATTAAGGACCCCAGCCAGAACATCGTCTGGACCGTCCCGCAGGGCGGCGACGGGCCGAATTACCCCAATATGTGATCGCGGATCAATGCGCCAAGGCGGCTGATCCCTGTGTCGATCGTCGCCTCGTCGGCCAGTGAAAAGCTCAGACGGATCGTGTTACCGCCCGATCCGTCCGCGTGAAACGCACGGCCGGGCACAAAAGCCACCCGCGCGCTTTGCAGTGAATTCGCCAGCAATTCGGCCCCGTCGACATGGGCAGGCAGGGTGATCCAGACGAACATGCCGCCTTCGGGTTTGGTCCATGTCACACCGTCTGGCATATTTTCGGCCAGTCGTTTCAGCATATGATCGCGCCGCGCGCGATAGGTCTGGCGTAAATTTGCCACATGATCGGCGAAAACGGTTTCCGCCACCCGCGCGATGGCCATCTGGTTGATCGTGGAGGAATGCAGGTCCGCCGCCTGTTTCATCAGCACCAGCTGGCTGATCACAGGCTTGGCCGCCACGACCCAGCCCACCCGCAACCCCGGTGCCAGCGTCTTGGAAAAGCTGCCGCAATAGATGGTCCGGCAGGCGTCGATATCGCCCTTGGCCGCGATTTCCAGTGCAAGGATCGGGGGGATCGCCTCGCCGTCATAACGCAGCGCCTGATAGGCCGCATCCTCGATCACGGCGATATCCAGCACCTCGGCCAGCGCCAGCACGTTGTCGCGCCCGGCACGGTCGATGGTTTCACCTGTCGGATTGGCGAAATCGACGGACATATAGGCGAATTTCACCGCCCCGCCCTTGGCCGCCGCCATGTCGGCGTAGTCAGCAGGCGCGCGGTTGCCGTGGGTGTACAGGCGGTCGTAATGCGGCTCATAGGCGTTGAACGCGCCCAAGGCCCCCAGATATGTCGGCCAGCCGACAAGGGCGGTATCACCGGGCGACAGGAACAGCTTGCCCAGATAATCCAGCCCCTGCTGCGATCCTGACGTGATCAGGATATTGTCGATCCCGCAGGGCACACCCAGACCCGCCATGTGGTCCGCCAGCCAGCGGCGCAGCGGCGCATAGCCTTCGCTGACGGAATATTGCAGCGCGTCCGTATGATCGCCCGATGTGAAGATATCGGCATAGGCCGCCTGAAACGCCTGCGCCGGAAACAACGCCGGATCGGGAATACCACCCGCGAATGAGATGATGTCGGGCTGATCCAGAAGCTTGAGAAGTTCCCTGATCTCGGACGCCTTCATCCGCGCGATCCGTGTCGCGAACACCTGTTCCCACCGCATGAAAGCCCTCCCCAATGACCGATGATCCGGTCACTGGAAAGGTTTA
Organism: Yoonia vestfoldensis DSM 16212; assembly: GCF_000382265.1. GTDB lineage: Bacteria > Pseudomonadota > Alphaproteobacteria > Rhodobacterales > Rhodobacteraceae > Yoonia > Yoonia vestfoldensis. Next base: position 223,253 of record NZ_KB907973.1, on the reverse strand, counting down.
CCGCGAACACATGCTAAGTCAACAATACTGACTTAACTGCGCGATCAGTTCCCGCTGGCGCGCAGCGGGCCAAGCGCGTTCAACCCCTTGAGGATGTCGATCGCATAGGCAAGCTGGTAATCTTCCTCGCGCAGCTGGGCGGCTGTCTCGGCGCGGGCGCGCTCTTCCTCGATCTGGCGCAGCTGGTCATCGGACAGGCCGTTGTTCAAAGCACCGCGCAGATCCGCTTCGGAGCGGGTGATCGGCGCGGTTTCATCCTCTTCCGATACCGGCTGCGGGCGCGGCTGTTCCACGATGATGTCGGGCGAAATGCCCAAGGCCTGAATGGACCGTCCCGATGGCGTGTAATAGCGCGATGTCGTCAGGCGCATTGCCCCTTCGCCACGCAGCGGTACAACGGTCTGGACCGACCCCTTGCCAAAGGAATTGGTACCGATGATGATCGCCCGGCGATGATCCTGCAAGGCACCGGCGACGATTTCAGACGCGGATGCGGACCCGCCGTTGATCAGCACCACGATCGGCTTGCCTTCGGCCAGATCACCGGGTGTGGCGTTGAAGCGGTCCCCATCCTCGGGGTTGCGGCCGCGCGTCGATGTGATCTCGCCCGCGTCAAGGAACGCATCGGCAACGAAAATCGCCTGATTGAGCAGCCCGCCCGGGTTGTTCCGCAAATCCAGCACGATCCCGTCGATGTTCTCAATCCCGCCCGCGGCTTCGACTTGTTCGGCCATGCCGTCGCGCAGGTTGGGGAAGGTCTGTTCATTGAAGGTCGACACCCGCAACACGACGGCGTCGCCTTCGGTCCGGGTCCGCACGGCGGTCAGCTTGATCGTGTCACGGATGATCGAAACCTCGAAAGGTTCCACCTCGCCCTCGCGGACAACAGTGATCACGATTTCAGATCCGACGGGGCCGCGCATCAGGGTAACGGCATCGTCCAGCGTCAAGCCCATGACACTTTCGCCATCGACCGCCGTGATATAATCGCCCGCCATGATCCCCGCGGCATCCGCCGGTGTGCCATCCATCGGGGATACGACCTTGACCCAGCCTTCTTCCTGCGTGACCTCGATCCCTAGACCACCGAATTCGCCCGATGTCTGCACCCGCATCGCGGCGGCATCCTCGGCAGACAGATAGCTGGAATGCGGATCAAGCGACGTGAGCATACCGTTGATCGCCGCTTCGATCAGCGCCTTGTCGTCGACCTCTTCGACATAGCCCGCGCGGATCCGTTCGAAGATATCGCCGAACAGATCAAGCTGTTCATAGACGCTGCCACCGTCGCCGGTTTCCTGCGCCAACAGCGGCCCTGCCACCTGGCTTGTCACCAGAAGCCCTAGCACGGCACCGCCTGTCGCAGCCATCATCAGCTTTTTCATGTCATTCCCCATTTTCATTCCAGCGCGAACCACGCGTCCGGGTTGACGGAACCTTGCCCGCCTCTCACCTCAAGATAAAGGGGCTGCGCGGTTTGGCCCGCTTCAATCGCCTGATTGTGACCGATCATAGCGTCATCCATGCCCACGTCGCCCCCCATGAGACCAAGTGGCGCACCGGCCTCGATGATCTCGCCCGGCTCTCCAAAGGCCTCGGCCATGCCGGCGATCACGAAAAGCACATCCTCGGCGGGTTCCAGAATGATCACATTGCCATAGTCGAGCAAGGGTCCACGAAACAGCAGCGTCGCGCGCACAGGGGATGTGACCAGCGCGCGGGGGGCCGCAGCGATTGTGATGCCGGGGCGTTCACGGGTGCCGGTGCTGATGATCCCCGCGACAGGCAGCGGCAGATCGGCGGCTGGTTCTCGCGTGCTATCCCCGGGCGACCCCAGTGCCGCCAATTCGGCAGCCAGCGCGCCCAATGTCTCGGCGCTGGCGATACGCTGGGCTGTCTGGGCCGGATCTTCGACGAAAAGGCGCGGCACGTCCTGCCTTTCCGAAATCGCGCGCCCAAGCGATGCCCGCGCCGTCTGCGCAAAATCCAGCCCTTCGCGCAGCATATCCGCCGCAGCAACCCGCCGGTCACGCAGGTCGCGCAATGTGTCAAGCTCGCCCTGAAGCCTTGCCACATCATCGCGCAAGGCAGGCGCCAGATCGGCGATCATCATCCCCGCGCGCACCGCACCCACCGGTCCTTCGGGGTTGGCAAGCATCACGGGCTGCGGGCTTTGGCCGATACTGGCCAGCACCATCAGCAGCCCGGCGATTTCGTCCCGGCGCGCGGCAAGCTCAGAGGCCAGCACAGCCTCGCGCTCGGTGATCTCGCGCAGGCTCTGGCGCATCGCGATCAGCCCGGCCTCATAGGCCTGCACCGTCTGGGTCAGCGCCGTCACCTGATCGGCGGCCCCTTCCGCCGCGCCAAGCTGCGCATTGGCCGCCAAAAGCTGCCGGGCGGCCTCGTCTGCCGTTTGCTGGGCGGCGGCAGGCAGCGCCAACATGATAAGGAGAGCGACAAATCTCATCGCCGGATCAGGGTCCGGCCGGTCATTTCAGGCGGCAGGTCCAGCCCCATGAGGTCCAGAACCGTGGGCGCGAGATCGGCCAGACGCCCATCCCGCAGGGTCACGCCGTCAGGCCCACCGACCAGCGCCACAGGCACGGGGTTCAGCGTATGCGCCGTATGCGGCCCGCCCGTGACCGGATCGATCATGGTTTCGCAATTGCCGTGATCTGCCGTGACGATCATCGCACCGCCTGCCGCCTTCAGCGCGGCAAGCACAGCACCCAGACCCGCGTCAACGGCCTCGCAGGCCTTCACCGCGGCCGCGATGTCGCCGGTATGCCCGACCATATCGGGGTTGGCGTAATTCGTGACGATCAGGTCATAGCCCGCGCCGATCGCCTCCACAAACGCCTGCGTCACGGCGGCGGCGGACATTTCGGGCTGCAGGTCATACGTCGCAACCTTGGGCGATTGCGGCATATGGCGGTGCTCGCCGGGATAGGGCGTCTCGACCCCGCCATTGAGGAAAAACGTCACATGCGGATATTTCTCGGTCTCGGCCAGCCGAAACTGGCGCAGACCGTGCTGCGCGACCCAAGCCCCCAACGTGTTCTGGATGTCGCGCTTGGGAAAGACGGTCTCGAACCAGCCGTCGTGACGATCGGAATAAGACACCATCCCGAGCAAAGAGGCCAGCGCTGGCTTTTCCCGCCCGAAGCCATCGAAATCAGGATCGGCGATGGCCGCCAATATCTCGCGCGCGCGGTCGGACCGGAAATTCAGGCAGAACAGCCCGTCACCGGGCGCAAACCCCGCGTAATCTCCGATGATATGCGCCGGGATGAATTCGTCGGTCTGGCCCAGCGCCTGCGCCGCGGCAACCGCCGCCAGCGGATCATCGGCGGGCACGCCCTGCCCTTGCGCAATGGCACGATAGGCAGTTTCCACCCGGTCCCAGCGATTGTCGCGGTCCATCGCGAAATAGCGCCCGGTCACCGTGGCGATCCGCACCTGTGGTGGCAACATTTCCATCAGCTCCGTCATGAAATGACGGGCCGAAGACGGAGCGACATCGCGCCCGTCCGTGAGCGCATGCACAATCACCGGCACGCCCGCATCGCTGATCGCGCGCGCTGCGGCGGCGATATGGCGAAGATGCCCATGCACACCGCCATCCGACACCAACCCCATCAGATGCGCCGCGCCGCCGCTGGCGCGCAGAGCCGCGATGAACGCGAGCAGAGCCGGGTTGCGGTAGAACGAACCATCCTCGATCGCCAGATCGATCTGCCCGAGGTCCATCGCCACGACGCGACCCGCGCCGATATTGGTGTGCCCGACCTCCGAATTGCCCATCTGTCCGGTCGGCAGGCCCGCATCATTGCCATGCGTCAGCAGCTTCGCGCGCGGCCCGTGCATGATCACGTCGAAATGCGGGGTATGGGCGAGCTTGGGCGCATTGCCTTCAGCGTCGTCGCGCAGGCCCCAGCCATCGAGAATACACAGAACGACAGGTTTGGGTGCGGACATGGAGGACTCCTTCACTTGCCCGCGTGTCATACCGCCGGATCAGTCCAGCGCCAACCCGACAGGCAACTTCTTTTTTCCAAAAATACTCCCCGCGCGGAGCGCATCAAAGTCTGTGATACGGCCCGCCCGAAAGGATCGACGCTGCACGGTACAGCTGTTCGGCCAGCATCACCCGCACCAGCATATGCGGCCAGACCATCGCACCGAAACTCAAGGAAGCATCCGCATCCGCGCGCAGGGCGGGATCGATCCCGTCCGCGCCACCGATCACAAAGGCCACGTCCTGCCGCCCCTGATCGCGCCACAGCGCCAGAAGGTCGGCAAACTGCGGTGAACTCATCACCTTGCCACGTTCATCGAGCGTGCAGATCATCGCGCCATCCGGCACCGTGCGGCGCAGCAATGCGGCTTCCGCCACCATGCCACCACCCTTCTTGTGCTCGACCTCGATCAGTTGCGCGGGGCCAAGGGCCAAGGCCCGTCCTGTCCGGTCGAACCGGGTCAGGTAGTCGTCGTACAATTCGCGCTCCGGGCCCTGCCGCAGCCGGCCCACGGCGCAAATCTGGACGCGCATCAGCCGGCGGCGACTTTGCCCGGCTGCCACATCTTTTCAAGCTGGTAGAACTCGCGCACTTCGGGGCGGAAGATGTGAACGATCACGTCGCCGGTATCCACCAGCACCCAATCGCCGATATCCTTGCCTTCGGTCTTGGAGATGATGCCAAGGTCCTGCTTGAGCTTGTCCGTGAGCTTTTCAGCCATCGCCGAGACCTGACGCGTCGACCGGCCGGATGCGATGACCATGTAGTCACCCATTTCCGACTTTCCGCGCAGATTGATCTGCACGATGTCTTCGCCTTTGTCATCATCGAGGGATTGCAGGACAGCCGCCAGAATGGTTTCGCTGTTCACGGTGTTCAGAGCCTGCATGGCATGGGCTCCGGTGTTGGCTGCCGGTGCAGCCGATGGAGAAAGAGACAGTGCATTGTCCTCCTAGGTTGGCGCCGACAAAGCCTCGGCGCAGGGCATAGCTATAAACTAGCAATCGCCCTGCCATTTTTCAACAAATCCGAGAGGGCAAGCCGCTCCTTTGGCGGAAATACACCGTGATGGCAATGCCGGATCACGCGGTCGGGTCGATAAACGCCTTGCCATCCGGCTTTGCCAGAACCTCCGGCAGCTTCGTCATCGCGTCCGACAAGGGCACGATGCCCGCGACATCGGTGGTCCATGCCCCTGTGACGAAACGGTCCTGAATGGTCGCGAAGGCCGCAGGGATGAGCGCGGGGTCGACCTCTTTCATCCAGCGCGTCAGCCAGAAACCTTCGATTCGCTTGCCTTGAAAGATCATCTGCCCAAGCTCGGCGATTTTCGGCGCATCGGTGGACAATTTGCCGTAATTGACCCAACGCGCGCCACCCGGCATAGCAAAAAAGAGATCGGCGGTGAACTGGTCACCGACGGCATCGAGCAGGATGCGCGGCTTGCGGGTCTTGAAGACGGCGCGCGCCTGATCCAGCGGATCAGCCGCGCCCGTTACGATCACATCCGCCGCGCCCAGCGCGCGCAAGGCATCGGCCTGTTCCGCACGGCGTACAACGGCGATGGGTGCTATCCCATGATCCCGACCCAAGGCGATCAGCAGCTTGCCCAGTTGAGAACCAGCAGCGTTCAGCACGAAACTGTCCGCACCGCTGTCCTTGACGAGATCGAACATCGCAATCGCGGTCAGCGGGTTCACCAACTGCCCTGCGGCATCCACATCCGCCAGATCGGGGCGGCAGGGGATCAGCCCGCTGATGTCGGTCATCGCATATTCGGCCCATGTGCCCGAAGCACCGGCAAAGAAACTGACGCGCTGGCCTACCAGCGGCGTGTCACCGGCGACAACTTCGCCCACGCCTTCGAAACCAGCAGGCTGGCCTGCCACACGCGGCTGGCCGTATTCACCCTTGATGAAATGGATATCCGATGGGTTCACGGCGGCCAGTTTCACCTTAATCAGCGCCTGCCCTTTGCCGGGGGTTGGCACGGGAATGTCCCGCAGGGCGACAAAAGGCGCAGGATCGGCAAGGTCGGGGCCGGTCTGGGTGCCGGCATAGCCATCGTGCAATTGCACAAGGGCGCGCATCGTTGTGGGAAGTGTCATAGATCAAAGCTCGCAAATACAGGGGCGTGGTCGCTGGGTTTGTCCCAGCCACGCACATGACGCAACACACGCGAACCGTGTGCCGCCCCACTGATGTCGGGTGTCGCCCAGACATGATCAAGCCTGCGGCCCTTGTCGGCGGCATCCCAATCAGGTGATCGGTAGGACCACCAGCTGTAAAGATTGCCCTGCGGGATGTCCTGTCGCGTCACGTCAACCCAGCCGCCCGCGTCCATCACCTGCCCGAAATGATCGACTTCGATGGGCGTGTGGCTGACCACCTTCAGCAGCGCCTTGTGGTTCCAGACATCATCTTCGCGCGGGGCGATGTTCAGATCGCCGACAAGGATCGCCTTTTCAGGCTTCATCTCGTGATAAGCGTCGCGCATGTCGGTCAGGTAATCCAGCTTGTTGCCGAATTTGGCATTCACCTCGCGGTCGGGGATATCGCCGCCAGCGGGGATATAATGGTTGTGGATCGTCACGCCGTTTTCCAAACGCGCCGCGACATGGCGGGCATGGCCCAGCCCTGCGTAATCCTCGGCCCCGGCCTCCTCCAGCGGGAGCTTGGAGATGATGGCGACACCGTTATACCCCTTCTGCCCGCGCGCGACCATGTGGGTGTATCCCAGCGCCTGAAACTGCGCGACGGGGATCAGGTCAACCGGGCTCTTGCATTCCTGCAGGCACAGGATGTCGGGGGATTCGTCGCGCAGCAATTGCAGTACAAGCTCTTCGCGCAGGCGGACCGAGTTGATGTTCCAAGTGGCAAGGGTAAAGGGCATGGCAGGCTTTCTATCAGCAAATCAAAGAAGGGCGGCGGTCGGCGTGATATGGCCCGTCACGCGGCCATCCCAGTTCAGCACGGGCGGCGTCATCCGCGCCTTTGCCGCGGGATGCGCGGCGTTCAGAACGCCAAGCTTGACCAGAATGGCGGCCATCGCGCATTCGCTGGCGCGCGTGGCACCATCAGTGATCTTGAGCGCGACGCCCAGCCGCTTTTCAGGGATGATCGCGATGAACACGCCCTCGGCCCCGGTTTTCACTGCGACCTTGCCATCCATCGCGCGCATCAGCTCCGTACAGGCCCGGCCCTGCCCTGCGACGAGTTCGGGAAAGGCCATCATCGCGTCGGTCAGTTTCTGCGCCGCCGTGCTGCGGGTGTCGTGGCGGTCCCGCGCCGAGGCGAAAAACGCCATCGCGCGCGCAAGGCCGTGGACCGTGCAGGCATGGTTGGGGGCGGTGCAACCGTCGATCCCGTAGCCGGGGCTGGTTTCCTGCGTGACTTCCTCGAAGGCGGATTTGCAGGCGACCTGCACCGGATGGTCGATCTCGGTATATTCAGGCCCTGCGTGCAAATGCTTGGTCAGCGTCAGGAAACCCGCATGTTTGCCCGAACAGTTGTTGTGGATACGGCAAGGTTCGCGGTGCGCGCGGATCATCGACAGATAAAGGTCCTTGTCGCGCGACGCCTGCGGACCGCAGCGGAAATCATCGTCCCCCAGCCCCAGATCGGCGAGCCAGTCGCCCACCATCGACACATGGAGCGGCGCACCTTCATGCGAGGCGCAGGCCAGTGCCAGCTGTTCGCCCTTCAGATGCGCGCCTGCGCCGCTTTCCATCAAGGGCAGCGCCTGCAGCATCTTGCAGGACGATCGCGGATAGATGACCGCTTGCGGGTTTCCCCAGGCCTGCACGATTGCGCCTGTGTCGTCGCAAACGACGGCATGGCCCTGATGCAGGCTTTCGCACAGGTCGCCGCGCCAGACTTCGACCAGATCAACAGGATGTATCATGTTTTGCCTTTTTTAGAACGGTGCCTTTACTGCGCTACTTTGCCGAGTGCAATTTTCGGGGGTTTCCCAGAGGCGCTTTTTCTTGATAGCTGTCAGCGTATCGGGTTAGAGACGTGCCTGCCAGCCAAAAGGGTGCCGCAAGATGCATCTGGGGCGTGCAGATGGACGTCCAGAGGCAAAGACGGTTTGGAGACGACAGGATGATCTTGAAAACGATGAAGATGGGCGGATTGCTGGCGGCGATGATGCTGGCTGGCATGGCGACGGCACAAGAACAGAGCGAAAACCGCGTCGCGGCGACATCGGACTGGGCGGTTTATGTCGAGGCAAGCCCGCGTGAATGCTGGGCGGTGTCCGCCCCCGTCGAGACGATCAACACCCGCGACGGGAACGCGGTCGATGTGAACCGTGGCGATATCCAGCTGATCATCTTTTATCGCCCCGGCGACAGTATCGCAGGGCAGGTAATGTTTGCGGGCGGCTATCCGTTTGCCCCCGGATCGGTCGTGACGATACGGATCGGCGAGACAACCTATGAATTGTTCACCGAGGGCAATTTCGCATGGCCCGCCTCTGCCGCCGATGACGCCAGTATTGTCGCCGCGATGAAGCGGGGCGCTGATGCCACGGTCGTCGGCCGGTCGTCGCGCGGCACGCAGACCAGCGACCGCTTTAGCCTGATCGGGTTCACCGCCGCTGTGGACGAAGCGGCAAGCCGCTGCGCGGGTTGATGGATCTGTAAAAAACATCCTTGCCTCCGGCGGGGATATTTATACTCGGAAGATGGGGGCGGTTTTCTTGTGGAAACCGGCCCTTTCGCCTATATGGCGGGGATATCCTGCCAGAAAGACCCATCATGGACGCCCAAGCCCCGATCACGCAAGACGTGCTGACCATTCCGCGCAAGGTGCCGGACGGTCTGCCGAACCTTGTCGGTATGACCCGCGATGCGATGCACGATGCGCTGATCGCGGTCGGAACGCCGGAAAAGCAGGCGAAAATGCGCGTGGGCCAGATCTGGCAATGGATCTATCATTGGGGCGTGCGCGATTTCGCGCTGATGACCAACCTGGCGAAAGAATATCGCGCCATGCTGGCCGAAAACTTTGTCATGACCGTGCCAGAGGTTGTGACCCGTCAGGTCAGCAGCGACGGAACGCGCAAGTACCTGGTACGCATCGCGGGCGGCCACGAGGTCGAGGTTGTCTATATCCCCGAAACCGACCGTGGCACGCTTTGTATTTCGTCGCAGGTCGGTTGCACACTGACCTGTTCGTTCTGCCATACCGGCACGCAGAAACTGGTGCGCAACCTGACCGCCGCCGAGATTATCGGGCAGGTCATGGTCGCGCGGGACGATCTGGGCGAATGGCCTGTGCAGGGCGCGCCCAAGGATGAAACACGGCTGTTGTCCAATATCGTGCTCATGGGCATGGGCGAGCCTTTGTACAATTTCGAGAACGTCCGCGACGCGATGAAGATCGCGATGGACCCGCATGGCATCCAGTTGTCGCGCCGCCGGATCACGCTGTCGACATCCGGTGTCGTGCCGGAAATCGCGCGTACGGCACAGGAAATCGGCTGCCAACTCGCGATTTCCTTCCATGCGACGACGGACGAGGTGCGCGACAAGCTGGTCCCGATCAACAAGCGCTGGCCGATCGCGGACCTGCTTGACGCCCTGCGCAGCTATCCCAAGGTCAGCAATTCGGAACGGATCACGTTCGAATATGTGATGCTCGACGGCGTCAACGACAGCGACGCCGATGCGCGCCGCCTGATCAAGCTGATCGACGGCATCCCCGCCAAGATCAACCTCATTCCGTTCAACGAATGGCCCGGCGCGTCTTACAAGCGGTCGTCGAACAACCGGATCCGCGCCTTTGCCGACATCATCTACAAGGCGGGCTATGCCTCGCCCATCCGCACCCCGAGGGGCGAAGATATCATGGCCGCCTGTGGCCAGTTGAAATCCGCGACGGAGCGCGCGCGCAAATCCAAGGCCCAGATTGCACAGGAAGCCAGGCTCTGATTTTCATTCATGGCTAACGAAATTTTCACCAATTCATGGTGAAACGGGGTCATGAAACACATCATCCTTGGCCTTCCGCCCGAAATCATGGACGCCCTGCAACATCTGGGCGGCCGAGACGATACAGAGATCCGAAGGATCATCTGCGAAGCCCTGCGCAACGATTTCAATCGCCGTGCCAAAATGGCGCGGGACCGCGGGCGCAAATCCGTCGCCGCCTGAAACTGGCGGCGACGGATCATCAAACCAGCAGCGCGCGCGCCTGATCGGGCGACAGCGCTGCGGGACGATCGCAGGTCGTGGTCATGTCGATGAACCGCCGTTCTTCGCCTGCGCGCAGGATGCCGGTCATCACATCCACCGCATGAACGGCAAGGTCGATGTTGCAGCGATGCGCGCGGCCTTCCGTCACTGCTGTGGCCATATCGGCCAGCCCCGCGCAGCGGTAATTGGCGCGGTCGTCCTGATTGGGGATGCGGAACGGGTGGTCCCATGCAGGCAGCGCCGTGATTGCCTTGTCCTGTCCGCCGATTTCCACCGTGCCGCCAAAGAAATTGGGGTCGGGGATGAACAGCGATCCGGTTTCGCCGTACAGTTCCATATTGGCGTGGCGATGCGCCCAGACGTCCCAGCTGGCGCCCAAGGTCACGGTCGCGCCATTGGCGAATTCCAGCAGCGCGTGGATGTTCGTGGGCGTGTCGACAGGCACCTTTTGGCCAAGGCGCGCGCCATTGCCGATGGTGCGTTCGGCAAAGGTCGCGGTGGCAAGGGCCGCCACCGATTTCACAGGCCCGATCAGCTGGATCAGGTTGGTGATGTAATAGGGGCCGATATCCAGCACGGGGCCCGCCCCCGGCTGGAAAAAGAAATCGGGGTTCGGGTGCCAAGCCTCCATGCCGTGGCCCATCACATGGCAGGTGCCGCCGATGATCTGGCCCACATCGCCCGCATCGATGGCCGCGCGCGCCTGTTGATGCGCGCCGCCAAGGAAAGTGTCGGGCGCGGACCCGATGGCCAGCCCCTTGGCAGCCGCCAGATTGCGCAATTCCTCGCCCTCGGCCAGCGTCAGGACCAGCGGCTTTTCGGAATAGGCGTGTTTGCCCGCCTCGAGGATCAGCTTTGTTACCGCGAAATGCACCGCAGGAATGGTCAGGTTGACCACCACATCGACATCCGGCGACTTGAGCAGGTCGGTGACGCTTTCCGCCCGCAGACCGTATTCGGCCGCCCGCGCGCGCGCTGCATCCATGTTGATATCCGCCACCGCCACCAGCCGCAAAGATTTGAAGATCGGTGCGAATGTCAGGTAGGTGGTCGAGATATTGCCGCATCCGATGATGCCGACGCCAAGCTGTGTCATGGGATGGTCCTTAGAATGAGTGCACGGCAGCAAGGCTGCGGCGGGCGAAACGGGCGTCATCGCTGGGGTTGTCATGTTCGACGACATAGTGGTCGACACCCGCCTCTTGCAGCGCGGCGTGGATGGCGGCCCAGTCCATGATGCCATGGCCCACATCGGCCCAGCCATCCTCGTCCACGGCGGTGCCGTCGGCGGCGATGTCCTTGATGTGGACAGCGGTGATGCGGGGCCCGAATTTCTGGACCCAAGCCACCGGATCATGGCCCGCAACACGCACCCAGCCCAGATCAAGCTCCAGCATCAGATCGGGCGAGGCGGCGGCGATCAGGTCCAGCGGCAGATCGCCTTCGGGGGTGGGGTCCAATTCAAAGGCATGGTTGTGCCAACCGAACACCAGCCCCGCATCCTGCACAGGCTTGCCTGCTGCGGCCAGCCTTGCGCCGAAAGCGGCCCAACCTGCGGTATCGGTGGGCCGGCTTTCGGGGTTGAGGTAAGGCACGATCACCTTGCCGATACCCAGCGCCTTGGCCGTGGCGATGGCCCCCGCGCTGTCCTGTTCCAGCATGTCGAGCGCGAAATGACAGCTTGGCATCTGCAGCCCAGTTTCACCCAAGGCGGCCTTCAACCCGTCGGTATCCGCCAGCAGGCCGCCATAGCCTTCGACATCCCGATAGCCGATCTCGGCCAGCGTGCGCATGGTGTCGGCAAGGGGCGGGAAATTGCGTGAGCAATAGAGCTGATAGGCGATGCGTGGCATGGTCGTTTCCTTTGTTCATTCAGGCATAAGTGGCGCTGTGCAGGTCGCGCAGCGAAAAGGTGGGTGTGCTGGCGGGATCGGCGGGCTGAAAGGTCAGGGTGCAAGTCTCACCCGGCAGCAAGTGGAGGACGTTGCCCGACCAGCGTCCGGCGACACCCGCCTCGACCGCGACGAAGAGCGCGAGCGCCTGCGCAGTGATGGTGACGGACAGGCCATCGACCTGCATCGACAGATGGGGTGCCACAAGGTCATAGGACTTGAACGGAAGGGGTGCGTGAATATCGTTGCCCCGGATACCGGCGTCATCCTGCCAGCGAAAGTGGAGCATTTCATCCTCGGCCAAGGCGGAGCACGGGATTTCCATCATATTCACGGCCCCGCCAGACAGTGTCACACGCGCCATCCCCATATCGCGCTGGCTGCCGTCGGGGCGTATCGCACGGGCGCAGACTTGGACTGATTGCGGTGTGGCATTGTCGTTGATCCCGCGCAGCACGATCCGGTCACCCACAGGCACCGCTGTCACCAGCACCGGCGCATAAAACGCCTTTGCCATATGATGCATCAGTTTCCAGTCGCCGCCATGATCGAGCGAGGCCCAGGAACAGACCGGCCATGTGTCGTTCAGCTGCCAGATCAGCGTGCCCATGCAATGCGGCTTCAGGCTGCGCCAATGAGTGACGGCGGTCTTGATCGCAAGGCCTTGCTGGATCTGCGACAGATAGACGAAATCGTCGAAATGTTTGGGCCAGCGGAAATAGCGGAACATGGTTTCCGCGATCCGCGCATTGCCGCCTTTGTTCTTCTGGTGGCTTTCCAGCACCGGGGCTGCGATATTCTGGTCATGTAGTCCGGTGAACCGCCGGATCGCATTCATCGACGGATAGCTTTGGAACCCGAATTCAGAACAGAAACGCGGGGCCACATCGCGGTAATGGTCGAAATCGCGGCCTTCGTGCCAGACCGACCAGAAATGCATGTCGCCCGATCCGTCGTTATGCCAAGCATCGCCAAAGGACATCAGGCCGGGCGATGGTGACGACGGCCACCAGATCGCGGCAGGGTCGGTCTCTTTCAACGCGGTTTCAATACAGCGGTTCAGCCGGTCGTAATTCGCCAGATAGCGGTCACGGTCCTTGCGGCTGACCTCGTACCAGTTCAGCGCGCCGATCAGTTCGTTGTCGCCACACCACAGTGCCAGACAGGCGTGATGCTGGATGCGGGTGACGTTTTCGGCGACCTCCGCCGTGACCTCGGCCAGAAATGCAGGGGTCGAGGGGTAAAGATTGCAGGCGAACATGAAATCCTGCCAGACCAGCAGGCCCAATGCGTCGCAGGTATCGTAGAAACTGTCCCGCTCGTACCGCCCGCCACCCCAGACGCGGATCATGTTCATGTGCGCATCGACCGCGGATTGCAGCAGGTCGCGGGTCTTGGCATCGGTGATCCGGCCCGCCAGCGCATCGGCGGGAATCCAGTTGGCACCCTTGCAGAACACATCCCGCCCGTTGACGCGGAACTTGAAACCTAGGCCGGCGGCGTCGGGTGTCGTGACCAAGGCAATTTCGCGCAGCCCGATCCGGCGGTGGGCCTGTGCCGCGCCCGCCGTGATCGTCAGATCATAAAGCGGCTGGTCCCCCTGCCCCACAGGCCACCAGAGGTCGGGGTTCTGGATGGCGATACGCAGCTTGGCCGTGCCGTTTTCCGATGGCGCAGAGGCTGTCTGCCCCGCAATTGTGGCGGTCAAATCGCCAGCAACATGAGCCGTTGCGACGGTGATATCCAGCGTCACCACCCCGTTTGCATGGCTCTGCGCGACCATCACACTGTCGATCCGCGCGGCGCGGGATGGCACCACCTGCATCAAACCGTAAATCCCGAAAGGCGCCAGCGCGATGTTCCAGTCCCAGCCGAAATCGCAGGCGGGTTTGCGCAGCATGTTGCCATTGGGGATCGGGCAATTATCGGGGTGATGCGGCACGACAAACGGCAAGGCCGCCTGTTTTTCCGCCCCGACCCTGACAGGTGAATGAAAGGTCACGCTGATGCTGTTGCGCCCGACGCGGGCAACAGCCGCCAAAGACACGCGGTAGCTGCGGAACGCGTTTTCGGCCTGCAGGACAACCTGATCGTTGACCCGCACCGTCGCAACGCAATCGACCTCTGACAGGACCAGATCGACCCCTGTTTCGGTCAGGTCAAAATCGCGCGTCGCTGTCCAGTCGCGTTCGCAAATCCAGCGCATGTCATATTCGTTGCGCCCCCAATAGGGATCGGGGATCAGCCCCGCCGCGTGCAGCGCAGAGATCCCGTCGGTGGGCATCAGCATCGCACAAGCGTGCGTGCCGCTGTCATCCGACAGCGACCATGCGCCTGCCAGATCATAGTGCATCAGAGGCGATCCTCGGTGGTTTGGTCAAAGAGCGACGCGCGCGACGGGTCGATTCCGATGGCCAGAACCTCGCCCGATCTGACGCGCGCCTGCCCGTCCATGCGGATACGGAACGGATGCTGGCCCAACTTGGCATAGATCAGCGTGTCGGACCCCATCGGCTCGACCAGATCGACATCGACGCTGAATTGCAGCGGCGCGTTGCGCACCAGTTCGCCGGTGACGACATGTTCGGGCCGGATGCCGATCACGGCAGGGCGGTCCGCAACTTGCGGGGCGGCGAATTCGTAACCTGTCATCGGCATGACCATGTCATCGACCTTGAACTGGCCGCCTTGCAGATGCCCGTGCAGGAAATTCATCGACGGGCTGCCGATGAAATCCGCGACATAGAGGTTGCGGGGCCGGTTGTAGATCTCGTCCGGGCTGCCCAGTTGCATGATCTTGCCACCCTTCATCACGGCGATCCTGTCGGCCAGTGTCATCGCCTCGATCTGGTCGTGGGTCACATAGATCATCGTATTCTGCAACTGGTTGTGCAGGCGCTTGAGTTCGACCCGCAGATCGACGCGCAGCTTGGCGTCAAGGTTGGACAGGGGTTCGTCGAACAGGAACACATCGACATCCCGCACCAAGGCGCGGCCGATGGCAACGCGTTGGCGCTGGCCACCCGACAAGGCCCCCGGCTTGCGGTCGAGCAGCGGTTCGATCTGCAGGATCGACGCCGCACGGGCCACGCGCTTTTCGATCTCATCCTTGGGCAAGCGCGCGTTTTTCAACCCGAACGACAGGTTCCCCCGCACCGTCATCTGCGGATAAAGCGCGTAGGACTGGAACACCATGCCGATGCCACGCTCGGACGGTTCGGCCCAGGTCACATTGCGGCCCTTGATGAAGATCTGGCCATCGCTGACCTCCAACAGCCCCGCGATACAGTTCAACAAGGTGGATTTGCCGCAGCCGGACGACCCCAGCAGGACAAGGAATTCGCCTTCATGGATATCGAGGTCGAGGTTTTTCAGCACCTTGACCGCGCCGAAGGACAGGTCGAGTTGTCTGATTTCAACGGAATAGGTCATGGATCAGCCTTTGACTGCGCCGGCGGCGATGCCGCGGACAAAAAGTTTGCCAGAGGCAAAATAAATGATGAGAGGGACAAGACCGGTCAGCAGGGTCGCGGCCATGTTGACGTTGTATTCCTTCACGCCCTGCACCGAGTTGACGATGTTGTTCAGTTGCACCGTCATCGGATAGGTGGCGGGCTTGGTGTAGATCACACCAAAGAGGAAATCGTTCCAGATGCCTGTCACCTGCAGGATGATCGCCACCACGAAGATCGGCAGCGCCATCGGCAGCATGATCTGGAAATAGATCCGCCAGAACCCTGCGCCATCGACGCGCGCCGCCTTGAACAATTCTTCCGGCACAGAGGCGAAATAATTGCGAAACAGCAGCGTCAGGATTGGCATCCCAAAGATCGTATGCACCAGCACCAGCCCCGACAATTCGCCCATCAGCCCGATTTCACGCAGCAGGATCACGATCGGATACAGCATCGTCTGATAGGGGATGAAGGCACCGATGATGAGGATGGTGAAAAACACTTCTGATCCTTTGAATTTCCAGTTCGACAGCGCGTAGCCGTTCACCGACGCAATCCCGATCGACAGGATCACGGACGGGATCAAGATATTGACGGAATTCCAGAAACCACGGCTGAGGCCGTCGCAGTTGATGCCTGTGCAAGCCTCTGACCATGCTTTGACCCACGGCTCGAACGTCACGTCCATTGGCGGGCCGAAGACGTTGCCCATGCGGATTTCGGGCATGCCTTTCAGCGAGGTCACGATCATCACGTAAAGCGGCAGCAGGTAGTAGATACTGACCAGCAGCAGGGTGCCATAGATAAAGATATTGGCACGCGAAAAGGCGCGTTTGGGTTTCGGCCCGCGCGGGCCCGCGTGCAAGGTTGCGTCAGCCACGTTTCTTGCCTCCGAATTCAAGGTAAGCCCAGGGGACAAGAATGATCAGCACCGACACCAGCATCATCGTGGATGCAGCAAAGCCCTGCCCCAAGTTCTGCGCGCGAAACATGTAGTCGATGACGTATTTCGCCGGCACTTCCGATGAAATGCCGGGGCCCCCGTTGGTTTGGGCGACGACCAGATCGTAAAGCTTGATGATACCCGACGCGATCAGCACCAGCGCTGTGACGAACACAGGCCGCATCATCGGGATGATGATCCGCACATAGGTTTTCACCGTGCCGATCCCGTCGACGCGGGCCGCTTTCCAGATATCCTCGTCGATGCCGCGCAGACCGGCCAGCATGATGCACATGATCAGCCCCGAGCCCTGCCAGATGCCCGCGATCAACAGGCCGAACATCACGGTGTCAGGGTCATTGAGCGGGTTGAACGCGAAACTTTCCCAACCCCAGCCGCGCACAAGGTTTTGCAATCCGAAATCGGGGTTCAGTATCCATTGCCACGCCACGCCCGTGACGACGAAGGACAGGGCGAAAGGACAAAGAAAAATGCTGCGGAACGCGCCTTCGAACCGGATCTTGCGGTCCAGCAATGCGGCCAGCGTAAAGCCGATCACCAGCGACAGGATCATGCTCAAAAAACCATAAAGCGCGAGGTTCTGGATCGACACGATCCAGCGCGCCGTGGACCACAGCCTTTCATATTGGTCGAAACCGATGAACTCCAAACGCGGCAACAGGCGCGAATTGGTGAAGGAATGAACAACCGTCCAGGCCGTACCGCCGACAAAAACAACCAGCGCGGTCAGGATCATCGGGATCAGCGCGACCTTGGACATCAGATGCCGGAACAGCCGGACAGGCCGCTTCGCAGGGCGCGCCTGCGATGGTGCAAGTGTTGTGGTCATTGTCCGTTCCCCCGGCATGACGTATTGGTCTTGGGCTGAAAACGGGCCCGGCACTCAGGCCGGACCCGCCCGCGGGAGAGATCAGTCCGCGCTGGCGATGATGGCTGCGTACCGTGCCTGCGCATCTTCGGCAGACATGTCACCGGACCAGAATTCGGCCATCAGATCCTCGATCTGCAACTGGCTGTCGGGGGACAAAGACTGGTCTCCGGACGGCAGGATGCCGCCGTTTGCAAGGATTTCGAGACCCTTCTGCATACAGCCGTTGGCGGCGACCAGATCGATGTCACCGCGCACCGGCAGCGACCCTTTGGCGAGATTGAAATCAACCTGCACGTCCGGCGAAATCAGCAGCGCGGCCAGTTCAAGCTGGGCAGCGGTGATTTCAGGGTCACTGTTGACAGGGAAATAGAACGCATCCCCGCCGGTATCCAGAATGGCGTTCAGACCAAGGCCGGGCAGGCAGGAATAATCGACGCCTTCCTGCATCCCCGCGACCGAAAATTCCCCCTGTGCCCAGTCGCCCATCAACTGCGCGCCTGCCGTGCCGGAAATCACCATGTTGGTGGCCTGGTTCCAGTCCTGCACGTTCGAGCCGCGCGCGAATTCACGCGCATCGGCCACAGCCGCAAACACGGCTGCATAGTCAGGACCAGCGGCCACATCGGCGTTCTTGTTCACGGTCACTTCGCGCCATGGGTCAAGCCCGGCAACCGCCAGAGTGATCGCGCCGAACGCAAGGTTCTGCTGCCAGCCTTGCTGCCCCATTGCCAGTGGCTGAAGGCCCGCTTCGCGCAGGGCCGGTGCGGTTTCGACGAATTCGGTCCAGGTCGTCGGCACTGGCAGACCTGCGGTTTCATAGGCCGCATGGCTGAGCCACATCCATTGCGCGGAATGGATGTTCACCGGCACGCAATAAATCCGGCCATCCAGCGTGCAGCTGTCAAGCAGCGACGACGGGTTGACGATGTCGCGCCAACCACCAGCCTCGGCCACCTCGGTCAGGTCGAGCATCAGGCCCGCCTCGATCAGTTCCTCGGCCTGACGGCCATGGTTCAGCTGGGTCGCGGCCATCGGGTCGCCGCCCAGAATACGTGAAATGATAATGGGGCGCGCTGTGCCACCGGACCCGGCGATCGCGCCGTCGATCCATGTGTTGCCGGTCGCGTTCCAGGCTTCTGCGAATTTCGTGACAGCGGCCGCCTCTCCGCCGGATGTCCACCAATGTGTGACCTCCAGTTCGACAGCCGAAGCAGCGGATGCGCTGACGATACACGTCGCAGCAAGCAATTTTGTTGACAGTTTCACGATTCTTTCCTCCCTGGCCTAAATCGTTATAGATTAGCCTATATCGATTTAGATTGACCTCGCAAGAAAAAATAAGACAATATCTTTCAGGGCAGATGGTGCATATATAACGTCTTATCCTATATCATTTTTCGACCGACGCAGGGGTCTTGGGCGTGATTTCTGACGGGACCACCTGACGCGAGGCAAGGAAAGACGTTTCATGGCGGCAAGCAGAACCAGCGCTGAAATCGCGGCATCCACCGCCGAAGTCAGCGGCAAGCCGACATTGAAAACCATCGCCCGCATCAGCGGCCTTGCCGTCCCCACCGTTTCACGTGCGTTGAACGATGCGCCCGATATCGGCCATGAGACCAAGAAACTGATCCGCAAGATCGCCAGCGACATCGGCTATGTCCCCAACCGCGCGGGCGTTCGGCTGCGCACAGGGCGCACGAACGTCATCAGTCTGGTGATGTCCACCGAAATGGATCTGATGAGCCATACCGCTCGGCTGATCTCATCGGTGGCGGGGGCGCTGCGCGACACGCCTTATCACCTGATTGTCACGCCCTATTTCCCCGATCAGGACGCGATGGAACCCGTCCGCTACATCGTCGAAACAGGGTCCGCCGATGCGATCATCCTGAACCAGATCAGGCCCGATGATCCGCGGGTCAATTACATGATGGACCGGCATTTTCCTTTTGCGACCCATGGCCGGACCAAACGGGCCGACCTGCATCCCTATTATGATTTCGACAACCAAGCTTTCGGCACCCTTGCGGCACAGCGGCTGATCGCACGTGGGCGCAAACATATCCTGCTGATCGCCCCGCCCACGGAACATAATTATGCCCAGCACATGATCGCGGGCGTCAGCGGTGCGGCGCGCGAAGGCGGGATCGATCTGACGATTTCCAAGGCAGTCTCAAGCGACAACAAAAGCGCCGAGGTCGTGACCTTCATCATCGACACCCTGACCCGCAATCCCGACATTGACGCGGTGATCGTCGGCTCGACCACATCGGCGATGGCCGCGGTATCGGCGATCGAACAATGCG
This sequence comes from Yoonia vestfoldensis DSM 16212, assembly GCF_000382265.1. Classification (GTDB taxonomy): domain Bacteria; phylum Pseudomonadota; class Alphaproteobacteria; order Rhodobacterales; family Rhodobacteraceae; genus Yoonia; species Yoonia vestfoldensis. The sequence goes on along the minus strand of NZ_KB907973.1, from coordinate 203,543 downwards.
GCAAAACAGTTGGCAAAGAGGTCGACGTCTTCGCGAAAGAGGCCGTGCCGTTCCTGAAACTGTTCCGCGCCGATATTCTGACGCTGTCCGAAAAAATCGGGATCGCGGGGGAATTTCTGGCCAAGGCCGCGATTCAGGCGATACGCAACCCCGACCTGCCGCCGATGCAGGCGCTGGAGGTGCCGTCAGACGATCCGCCGTAGCGCGGCGATGATCGCGGCGACTGGCTGGTCGATCCGCACGGCGATCGTCGGATGTTGCGGGATTTCCAGTGTGGCGTATTGGCTGTCAAGCAGGCTTGCTGGCATGTAATGCCCCTGCCTTTGCGCCAGACGCGCCGTCACCACATCGCGCGGCGCATCGAGATAGGCGATCCGCAGGTCGGGGACGGCCGCGCGCAGATGGTCGCGGTAAGGTTTGCGCAGCGCGGAACAGGCAAAGACAACCGGCCCGCCCTGCCGCGCGTCCTGCACCGCCTTTGCCAGCGTATCAAGCCACGGCCAGCGCATCGCATCGGTCAGTGGCTGGCCTGCCGCCATCTGCGCGACATTCAGCGGCGGGTGGTAATCGTCGCCATCCAGAAAGGTGCCGCCGATGGCAGCGGCCAGCCCCGCACCGACCGTGGACTTGCCACAGCCTGACACGCCCATGACCATGATCGCGGGATGCATGTCAGCGCCCCGGGATCGCGCTGCGCTTGGTGCCGGTGCCTTCCCATGTGTCCATCGCCTCAAGCGCCTCTTCGGCGGTTTCGACAAAACGGAAGAGGTCGAGGTCATCGGCGGAAATCGTGCCCGCATCGGCCAGCGCATCCCAGTTGATGATCTTTTCCCAGAACGCGCGGCCAAACAGCAGGAACGGCACCCGCCCCATGCGCCCGGTCTGGATCAGGGTCAGCGCCTCGAAAGTTTCATCGAGCGTGCCGAACCCGCCCGGAAACACGCAGACCGCCGAGGCGCGCATCAGGAAATGCATCTTGCGGATGGCGAAGTAATGGAAGTTGAAACACAGCTCCGGCGTGACATAGATATTCGGCGCCTGTTCATGCGGCAGCACGATGTTGAGCCCGATAGACCGCCCACCTGCGTCCTGCGCGCCGCGATTGCCCGCCTCCATCACGCCGGGGCCGCCGCCTGTGACGATGACATTTTCGGTGCCGCCCGCCTGCAAGGACCGTTCCGTCACCAGCCGCGCGAATTTGCGCGCCTCGTCGTAATAGGCGGACAGACCCGCCAGCGCTTCGGTCTTGGCTGTGTGTTTTTGTGCAGGCTCGGGAATGCGCGCGCCGCCAAACAGAACGATTGTCGAATTGATCCCCGCCTCGTTCATCATCAGTTCCGGTTTCAGCAATTCCAGTTGCAACCGAACGGGGCGTAATTCCTCGCGCAGCAGGAAATCCTGATCGGCAAAGGCCAGCGCGTAGGACGGCGCGCGGGTCTGCGGCGTGTCGGGGATATGCGTTGCGGCCTCGCGGTCCTGCTGGCTGTCACGAAACGGATGGCGGCGGTCGTCTTTCATGGCGTCTTCCTTGATTGCGCCCTCGGGCTGTTCCGGTCTATAGCCCCTTGCAACCACAGACCACAGCAAATCCGGAGAAACGCATGTCGCACACAGCCCTGGAAACCGCCATCGAAGCCGCATGGGATGCGCGCGACACGATCACCCCCGCGACCACGGGCGAAGTCCGCGACGCGATCGAGACGACTCTGGACGCGCTGGACAGCGGCACGTTGCGCGTCGCCGAAAAGCAGGCGGACGGGTCCTGGCATGTGAACCAATGGGCGAAAAAAGCAGTGCTTTTGTCCTTCCGCCTGAACGACATGGCGCCGATTTCCGGCGGCAATGGCGGCAGCACATGGTGGGACAAGGTGCCGTCCAAATTCGACGGCTGGGGCGAGGCGGAATGGCGCACCGCCGGTTTCCGCGCTGTGCCGGGGTCCATCGTGCGCCGCTCGGCCTTTATCGGCAAAGGCGTCGTGCTGATGCCGTCCTTTGTGAACCTTGGCGCCTATGTCGACGAAGGCAGCATGGTCGACGGCTGGGCCACGGTCGGGTCCTGCGCGCAGATCGGCAAGAACGTGCATCTGTCCGGCGGCGTCGGAATCGGCGGCGTGCTGGAACCGATGCAGGCGGGGCCGACCATCATCGAGGACAATTGCTTTATCGGCGCACGCTCCGAGGTCGTCGAAGGCTGCATCATCCGTGAAGGGTCGGTCCTTGGTATGGGCGTGTTCATCGGTCAATCCACCAAGATCGTCGACCGCGCCACCGGAGAAGTGATGTACGGCGAAGTGCCGCCCTATTCGGTGGTCGTCGCAGGCTCCATGCCATCTTCGAACGGGATCAACCTCTACTGCGCCGTGATCGTCAAACGCGTCGATGAGAAGACCCGCTCCAAGACCGGCATCAACGAATTGCTGCGCGACTGACATGATCCTCAGCCGGAGCCTTGCGCGCAAACGGATCGCGGCACAGACCTTGCCGTCATTCCGTGCCGCATGGGCGCCGGTGGCGTTCGATATCGTTGCGATCGTTCTTGTGCTGGCGGTGATCTGGCAACCGGTCCTTACGATGATATACGTTGCGCATCTTGGGCTGGCGCTCACCATACTTGTGCTTTTCACGGTGATCTACGTGCCTTTTCAGGTCGTTGCCATCGTATCGACGATCTGGGCTGTGCGGTCCCGCTGGACCGAGAAAGACGAAAAATGACAAAGAAGGAAAGCCGCCAAAAGGTCTTTACCCTGCTGGTCGAAGTCGGGCGCAGCACCGGCGACGGTCTGCCCGACGGGGCGACGGGTGCGGCGCTGATGTGCTATGCCTCCGGCGTGGACGAGGCCGAGGCGGTGCGCGAAACCGTGGCGATCCTCAAACAGGCCGATCTGGCACCTCTGGACGTGTCAGGCTATGGCACGCTGGAAGAACGACTGGCCGAAGGGCACGACATCTCTGACGAAGAACGCGAATTGATGCAGCGCGCGCTGGATGAAAACAGCGTCATCGTGGCCCAGATGACGCCGTTCTACGACAAAGTGGATTAAACCGCGACCTTGCGGCTTTCATCCAGGTAAATCTCGCGCAGACGCGCCGCGACCGACCCCGGCACGCCGGTGCCTACGGCAACCCCGTCGATCTCTACCACCGGCATGACGAACATGCTGGCCGAGGTGATGAACGCCTCGTCCGCCTCCTGCGCCTCTTCGATCGAAAAACTGCGCTCTTCGACCTGCATCTGCGCTTCGCGCGCGAACCGCAGCACGGCGGCGCGGGTGATCCCGTGCAGGATCTCATTGCCCAGATGGCGGGTGATGATCGTGTTGCCCTTGACGATATAGGCGTTGTTGGATGTGCCTTCGGTCACCATCCCGTCCTCGACCATCCATGCGTCATCGACACCGGCGGCCTTGGCCATCATCTTGCCCATCGACGGATAGAGCAGTTGCACCGTCTTGATGTCGCGGCGCGCCCAGCGCTGGTCGGCGACGGAAATGACCTTGATGCCGGTCTTGGCAACGGGGCTGTTGGCCAGTCCGGGCTTGTTCTGGGTGAACAGCACCACCGTCGGCGTGCAGGTTGCAGGGTCAGGAAAAGCGAAATCGCGATCACCGGGCGCGCCACGGGTGATCTGCAAATAGATCATCCCTTCCTCGATCCCGTTCAGGCGCACCAATTCGCGGTGGATGTCCAGCAGATCAGGCAGGCAATCGGGGTGCGGCATGTCGAGTTCGTTCAGCGACCGTTCCAGCCGTTTGGCGTGGCCGGCGAAATCGATCAGCTTGCCGTCCAGCACCGAGGTAACCTCGTAAACGCCATCGGCCATCAGGAACCCACGGTCAAAGATCGAAATCGTAGCTTCGTTTTCGGGCAGATAGGTGCCGTTGACGTAAACTGTGCGCATATTCATCCCCAAAGGTCAGCGGCGGGCGGATGCACGCCAGTGTCGTCATAGTGCAAAGGTGCAGCACGGTCTTCGGCCAATAAGAGCGGCCCGTCAAGGTCCGTGAAGGCCACGCCCTGCGCCAGAATCGTCGCGGGCGCCATCGCCAGTGATGATCCGACCATGCAGCCGACCATCACCCCGTACCCTTCGGCCAGCGCCTGCGCCTTCAGCGCCAGCGCCTCGGACAGCCCGCCGGTCTTGTCGAGCTTGATATTGACCATGTCATATTTGCCACGCAACCCCGGCAGGCTCGCACGGTCATGGCAGCTTTCGTCGGCACAGACCGGCAAAGGCCGGTCGATTTCCGCCAGCATGTCGTCAGCACCGGCAGGCAAAGGCTGTTCGACCATCTGCACGCCAAGCCGGATCAGATGCGGGGCCAGATCGGCGTAAACCTCAGCGGTCCAGCCTTCATTGGCATCGACGATGATGCGGGCGGCGGGCGCGCCACGCCGCACCGCCTCCAGCCGCGCCATATCGTCGGGCGTGCCGAGTTTGATCTTGAGCAGCGGACGATGCGCGTTCAGCGCCGCCTGCGCCTGCATCGCCTCAGGCGTATCCAGCGACAGCGTGTAAGCTGTGATCGCAGGCCGCGGAGCAGGCAGACCCAGCAGGTCCCAGACACGTTTGCCTGCCTTCTTGGCCGCATGATCCCAGAACGCGCAATCAAGCGCATTGCGCGCGGCCCCTGCGGGCAATGCGTCCTGCAAGTCAGGCCACGCCCCCGCGAACCCCGCGATCTGCGCGGCAACACTCTCCAAAGTCTCGCCATAGCGCGCATAGGGCACGCATTCGCCGCGCCCGACAAAGCCGTCACCCGCCACGGTCACGGTCAGCACCTGCGCTTCGGTCCGCGACCCGCGGCTGATGGTAAACACCTGCGCCAGCCGGAACACATCAGATGAAACTGTAATCTTCATCATCTTCCGAGCCCAAATATCCCCGCCGGAGGCGTCGGATTTCGCCAGAAATCCGGCATCAAATCCCCTCCAGCGCATCAACCAGCCGCGCTGCCCCCTGTCGGAACGTATCGACTGTCGGCAAGCCCATCCGCCCTTCGACCTCGGCCAGATAGGCCAAAGCGTCATCCTCGGACAGATGCTGCGTGTTGACCGAAACGCCCACGATCCGGCAGGCGGGGTTGGCAATCTGCGCAATCGGCAGAACCATGTCGCGGAGCGCCTCGAGAGACGGCAGCGCATAGCCGGGCAAGCCGCGCATATGCTTGCGCGTCGGTTCATGCGCCAGCACCAGCGCGTCGGGCTGGCCGCCGTGGATCAGCGCCATGGTGACGCCGGAGTAGGACACATGAAACAGGCTGCCCTGCCCTTCGATATGATCCCAATGGTCGGGGTCGTTGTCGGGGGTCAGATATTCGACGGCACCGGCCATGAAATCCGCAACCACCGCATCGAGCGGCACGCCGCCACCGGTGATCAGGATGCCTGTCTGACCTGTGGGGCGGAAAGTCGATTTCATGCCGCGCTTGCGCATCTCGATATCCATGGCAAGGCCGGTATACATCTTGCCCACCGAACAATCCGTGCCGACAGCCAGACAGCGTTTGCCTGTCCGCTTCACGCCATTCGCGATCGGATAGGCGACCGATGGTACGCGCACATCGAACAGGGTGCGGCCACGTGTGCGGGCGACCTCGACAAGATCGGCCTCGTCGCGCAGCAGGTTATGCAGGCCCGAGGCCAGATCAAAGCCCATCGTCAGCGCCTCGATCAATATCTCCTTCCACGCGGCAGAAATCACGCCGCCGCGATTGGCCACACCGATAACCAAGGTCTTGGCACCCGCGGCTCTCGCTTCGGCCAGGGTCATATCGGTGATCCCGACATCAGCCCCGCAACCGGGCATCCTGTATTGGCCAACCGCGTTCTGCGGACGCCAATCCTTGATCCCCTGCGCCACCTTGGCGGCCAGCTGGTCAGGCGCATCGCCAAGGAACAAAAGGTAAGGGGTCTGGATCATCGCAAGCTCCGGTCAGGGTAAAGGTGTCAACGGCAGGATAACGCGAAAACCGCGGGGCAATCTTTGCAAATACACCGCTCAGGGCCGCATTATTCGACGAAGACCGCGCATACCGCGCGTTTCATCGAAGAATCGACCACAACTGCCTGAGCGTCCTTGCCGATCCTACAACAGAAAAACCCGGGCGCGAACGCCCGGGTTGATGTTTTGTCCGCAAGGATGACCTCAGCTCTTGGAGAACTCGGGGTAAGCTTCCATACCCAGCTCGCTCAGATCGAGACCGGTCAACTCGGATTCTTCCGAGACGCGGATACCGATCGTCATCTTGAAGATGTACCACACGATGAAGGACACAACGAAGGTGAACACACCGTAGGCGACAATGCCCGTCAGCTGCGTCATCAGGCTGGTGCCCTCGTTGTAGAACACGACGGCGATGGTGCCCCAGATGCCTGCGAAGAGGTGAACAGGAATCGCACCGACCACGTCGTCGATCTTCATCTTGTCGAGCAGCGGCACGGCAAAGACGACGATCGCACCACCGACGGCACCGATCCACAGCGCCCCGAACAGCGACGGGTAAAGCGGCTCTGCAGTGATCGCGACCAGACCGGCCAGCGTGCCGTTCAGCACCATGGTCAGGTCGACCTTCTTGTAGAGGATCTGCGTCAGGATCAGCGCGGTCACGGCACCGGCAGATGCGGCCATGTTGGTGTTTGCAAAGATCCGGCCGACATCGGTGATGTCACCAACAGTGCCCGCAGCCAGCTGCGAACCGCCGTTGAAACCAAACCAGCCCAGCCACAGGATGAACGTGCCCAATGTCGCCAGCGCAAGGTTCGACCCTGGCATCGGGTTGACACGACCGTCCTTGTATTTGCCCAAACGTGGACCCAGCACGATTGCACCGGCCAAGGCTGCCCAGCCACCAACCGAGTGAACGATCGTCGAACCGGCGAAGTCGGAGAAGCCCATCTCGGACAACCAGCCGCCGCCCCACTGCCAGGAACCCGAAATCGGATACATGAAGCCCGTCAGAACGACGACGAAGGCAAGGAACGGCCACAGCTTGATCCGTTCGGCAAGCGCGCCCGACACGATGGACGCGGTCGCGGCCACGAACATCAGCTGGAAGAAGAAGTCAGACGCGACGGATGCATAATCCAGCGACGCTTCGTCCGCACCCAAGCCCACAGCCTCGAGGACAGTGATATTGAAGAACCCGCCGACATAGCCGTTGAATTCACCCGGATACATCAGGTTGAAGCCAACGAGCCAGTACATGATGCCCGCAATGGAAAAGAGGGCGATGTTCTTGGTCAACTGCGTGGTGACGTTTTTGGACCGGACCAGACCGGCCTCCAGCATGGTGAAACCTGCCGCCATCCAGAACACCAGAAAGCCGCCCACAAGGAACAGCAGGGTGGTCATGATATAGGGGCCGATTTCGTCGAAGGACGGCGCGGCTTCTGCGATCTCTTCGGCCACCTCTGTGGTTTCTTGCGCGAATCCGATGACCGGAAGCAGCGCAAGCCCCGCACCAAGCATAAGTAGTTTTTTCGTATTCATCGATTTGTTCCTCGTTACGCCGCGATCAAAGCGCGTCATCATTGGTCTCGCCGGTGCGCACCCGCAGGGCGCTTTGCACGTCGAGCACGAAAACCTTGCCGTCCCCGATCTTGTCGGTCTTGGCAGTGGTGGCGATGGTGGAGACGACCTGATCGGCCATGCTGTCGGGCACGACGATCTCGAGCTTCACCTTGGGCACGAAATTCACGGCATATTCCGCACCGCGGTAGATTTCGGTGTGGCCAGACTGCGATCCGAACCCCTTGATTTCTGACACCATCATGCCGCGCACGCCGACAGAGGTCAGCGCTTCGCGGACCTCCTCGAGCTTGAACGGCTTGATTGTTGCAATGATGAGTTTCACGTTCTTCCCCTCGCAATGGATTGCGGCAACGCCCAGCCCGGCGTCCGCTTGCACGCACCAAAGAACGCGGCAGTGCAGCATGAGCAAGGTTCTGCCTATGTCCGGACGGGTGCAGATCAGGCGAGTTTGCACAATTATTGCACAATTTAAGCCATTAGCACAGAAATTAGGCAGTACAAAAAACAGGCAGCGCGACTCATCGCGTCTCTACAATTCGTTTCGATCCGTTTAAGATGCCGCAAAACAGACGCACAAACAGTCGAGCGGATCATGAGTGGCAACGACAATCGACGGACACCGCTGGTGGCCGAAAAACGCTATCAGGGCAGGGCAGCCCCGAAAAAACCCGCAGCCAAGAAACCTGCGCCCAAACGTACGGCGCGCGCGCGCAAGGCCCGCACCGGCGGGCGCCCTACCACGGTTCTTGGGTGGCTGCTCTGGCCGTTCAGGATCATTCTGCGCATCCTCTGGGCTGTCAGCTGGCGGGTCGGGCTGGTCACGGCACTGATCGTCGGCGGCATCTCGGCCTATTTCGCGTCGCAAATGCCACCTATCGAACAGATCATCGACCAGCGCGCGCGTGGGTCGGTCACCATGGCCGATCTCACCGGCGACGTCTTTGCCTGGCGCGGTGACCAGTTCGGCGGGATGGTGACGGCCAGCACGGTGTCACCCCACCTGCACAATGCCGTCGTCGCCACCGAGGACCGGCGGTTCTATCGGCATTTCGGCCTGTCGCCCCGCGGCATCGCATCCGCCATCCGCATCAACCTGAGCGAAGGACGCGGCCCTTTGTCGGGCAACGGTGGGTCCACGATCACGCAGCAGACGGCCAAATTGCTGTGTCTTGGGGTGCCCTACGATTCGACCGCATGGGACTCCGAGGCCGCCTATGAAGCCGATTGCCGCCAATCGTCCCTGTACCGCAAAGGCCGCGAGGCGCTTTTCGCCATCGGCATGGAAATCGCCTATACCAAGGAAGAGATCCTGACGCTCTATCTCAACCGGGCCTATCTGGGTGCCGGTAGCCGTGGTTTCGAGGCGGCGGCGCAACGCTATTTCGGGATCTCGGCGGCACAGGTGAACCCCGCGCAGGCGGCGATGCTGGCGGGTCTTCTCAAGGCGCCGTCGACCCTTGCCCCCACGGCCAATATCGAACGGTCGCGTGAACGCGCCGCCGTGGTGATCGGCCTGATGCGGGACCAGGGCTATCTGACCGCCGTGCAGGCGCAGGAAGCGATCGCCAACCCCGCCGCCCTGTCGCGCGCCGCCGAGGCGCGGTCAGGTGGGTTCTTTGCCGATTGGGTCATGGAAAGCGGGCCGGAATTCTTTACCCGCAACACGACCGAAGACGTGATCATCCGCACCACGCTTGACCAGCGTATCCAGCGCGCCGCCGAAGAGGCGCTGGTCTCGGTCTTTGAAAACCAGGTCGCCGAAGGGTCCGAAGCACAGGCCGCCATCGTGGTGATGTCTGCTGATGGGGCTGTCCGCGCCATGGTTGGCGGGCGCAACCTGCGGGCCACGGGCGCGTTCAACCGCGCCACGCAGGCCCTGCGCCAGACCGGATCGGCGTTCAAACCGTTCATCTATGCGGCGGCGCTCGATCTGGGTGTCTCGCCCTATGCGTTGATCAGCGATGCGCCGCAATGCTGGTCTATCCCCGGGTCACGGCAATGGTGCCCAGAGAATTATGACCGCGAGTTCAAGGGGCCTATCACGATGACCCAGGCGCTTGCCGAAAGCCGGAACCTGCCCGCCATTTTCCTGTCCGAGGATGTTGGGCGCGAATATGTCCGCAACGTCGCCAACGGGTTCGGATTGCAAGGGGAACTGGCCGAAGGGCCGGCACTGGCGCTGGGCGTGTCCGAAAGCACGCTGCTCAACCTGACCGGCGCCTATGCGGGCATCCTGAACGGCGGGTCTCAGGTGACGCCTTACGGCCTTCTTGATCTGCGCATTCAGGGCGATTCCGCGGTGCTGATGGATTCGATGGGTGCAGGCATCGGCGACAGGATCATCAGCGAAGAGGCCGCGCGGCAACTGACCTGGATGATGACCAAGGTCGTCGAGGAAGGCACCGGAAGGCGTGCGCGCATCGATGGCTGGGAAATCGCAGGCAAGACCGGCACGACAAATTCGTCGCGCGATGCATGGTTCATCGGTTTTACGGGCGATTACGTGACGGGTGTCTGGATGGGTTATGACAACAACACACCCTTGCGCGGTGTGACCGGGGGCGGCCTGCCCGCCGAGATCTGGCGCGAAACCATGGTGCGCGTGCTGGAAGGGCGGATGCCGACGCCGCTGCCGATGATGGCACCACAAGCGGCGGCTCCGACAGGCATTCTGGAAAGTCAGGGTGGTGAAGTGGTGGATGACGACATCGTCAACCTGCTGGACCTGCTGGTCAACGGCGACGCGACGAACTGAGAACGGGGCGTTATGGCGCCCCTTCCGGGCACAGGCTGTAGACAAAGACATACCCGTCCCAGATCATATAGAGCCCCCCGCCATCGGCTGTGCGCATCAGCATCGCCCGTTCCGTCCATTGCTGGTCGTCGGCCACGCATTCCATCGTGTAGAGCGTGGCCTCCATCCCGTTGACATCCACCGGGCGGGTCATCTGGCACTGGGTTTCGACGCCATAGAAGATGCCTGCCGCAATCCGCACCGACCCGCCATCAACGCCGATCAGCGCACATTCGGCATTGGCGGTCTGGCGATAGACGCCATCATAGGGCGCTGCCGACAGCACGGCAGGCACAAGGCCGATCAAAACGGCAGGAAGGCTCAAAAATCGGATCATCCCCCACTCATGCGGCAAATTCCACGCGCAATCAACAGGTGGCAGGGGTGATGCACATGGTTGTCATGTGGATTGGTGCGATCAGACTCGGCACGCAAAGCGTTTATCAAAAGGTGCGAAGAATGCGAAACCCGTAAAAGTCACGGCGGTAGTCCTCTGTGGGGCGTGCTCTGCTCGCTAGGCGCAGTCCGTCCATGGCAGTTCCGTAACCTCCCCCTTTCCCGACACGAATACACGGCTTGTTTGATTGCGCATGATCAAAGTACGCTGATGCTGTGGGCAGACCCAAGTGTGTGTCCGACCAACAAGAGAGCGTGACTTCGTCAACGTTGCCAGACAAGTGGCGCACGCCCCACGCGTTTGCCGCATCAAGCGTGTCAACTTCGACCGGCATTCGACGATTGACGAGGTCAGGCATTTCGCGTCGGCGGACGTTCTCGGTCGCCGCGCGACTGAAATTTGCCTGATCCGTCGTCAACTCATCCCCTTGGGCAAAGCGCGTCGTCGTACCAGCCCTCGCGGCATACTCCCATTCGGCTTCTGTCGGCAGACGGTAAACAACGGCACCAACCTTGGCATTCAACCAAATCACATATTCCTGCGCATCAAGGAAAGAAACATTGACCACGGGGTGGTTGGGACCAAGCGGCACATAGCCTTGCCCAAAAACCAGTACTTCATGCCGGGGCGTATGAGAACACCCTCCATCGGCCACACAGGCATCCCATTCAGCAACCGTCACTTCATTACGCGCGACAGCGAAGGGAATATCAATCTCCACCAGATGGCGGGGGTGTTCGTTGGGAATAATGTTGATCTCATCTGGTCTACGAACACGGCCCGTCGCACCTTGACCATAGAAGTCAAACGGATTGCGTGACTCCCCCTCGATCGCCCCCATCATGAACGACCCCTGCGGCATGACGATCATCTCCGGACAGACATCGCATTCCTTGAACATGTCGAAATCGGTGACCGTCGTGCCGTTGGTGAGCAGATAGGTCGGCGTCTCCTCGGCCGCCGCGGCCAATGGCAGCAAGGCCAGCGCGACTGTACCGCCTAGCGTCGCGATCATGGCCGTCAACTGGGTTTTGCGCATGAAGATGACCCGCTCTGCAATCTTGAGGTGTACGAAGCGTTACACGCTCTTCCCCATCCGGACCAGACCGAACCGGCGCAGCCTGCACCAGATTTCGTCACGATACGTAAACCTTTTGCTTCTCACCCTTCAACCGCGAAAGTCGGGAGCGATGCAAGCATGCGGTCGGCGGACTGAGCATAACACGCCCCGTCTTGGACGAGGGTGTCCGGCCAGAGAGCCGCTGAAAAGGAGGATCGCGTGATAACTTGTCTTGAGTTGATCGATTGAGGACGCGGTGCCACCATTACACCACGACAATTGGGAAAGGTTCACCTTGAAACAGACGCTTCTGACACTTGCGTGGTTCTTCACGCTCTTGCTGTCTGCTGCGAGAGCGGATCAACCGGCGCCGCGCCCGGACAGGAACGCGCAACCGCCCAGCATGATTGATCCGGCTCTCGATCCCTGCCGCTACTTTACGCCCGACGAGGACATGGTCGGATTTTTTATCGAGATGCAGCAGGAGGAGCGGTTGGTCCCGATGCGCGTACCGAAACGCTATTTGGAGGACCGCTTTGATCATGAAGAAGGGGTCAAGCATGGCACCCAGTTGTTTCGGATCGAGGTTCCAACGTTCGAGCCAGTCACGCGCGCGGAAACGGGAAGACGCAATGCGGCTGCACTCCCATGGGACTGGATGGACTTCGCAGTGACAGACCAGCTTCCGATGCATCATACAGTGGGTCTAACGCTAGACTTGCCCATCACCATCGAAGATATAGGAAAGCCTCGGCCTATTCCTGACGTCAATGATTTCCCATCTGAGCCGGGACCCAATGGCCTGACCCGCGTCGTCGCGCCTGAACGTTTGGGAGGCGAAGACCTTTTCGTGCATTACGACGACGAACAGCAGTTAGCCGGATGGATGCTCTGCGGGGTGAGTGGAGTCAATTTCACCCTCAACGCAGGCTGTAGCCACACGACCCGTCTTTCCGGGATGGACGTGCGCATGAGCTTTCTGCGCACGGAATTACCAAATTGGCACATCATTTATCAGAACGTGGCAAGGTTTCTCACTTGCGCCACCTCCGAGGGCCTTTGAGGACGAGGAAGCAGTGCTTTTTGTCGCAACACAACTCGACTTTCTTCGAAAGCACAGTCAAGCTCGGACTATATTGCCTGGCGGAAAACACTGTTATCCTTCAGTACCAACGAATTGTATTTTGGTCCTCGCACAAGCGGAAATTGATTGCGCAAGATGACGGATAATCCAGCGGCACAAGGACGGGCGGAACTGCGCAGCGCGCGGCGCGAGAGCAGGCTGCTCTATTGGATCGTCGGCATCTTCAGCTTTTTCGTCAACCTGCTGATGCTGACCGGCCCGCTTTACATGCTGAACGTCTATGACCGCGTGCTGAACTCGCGCTCGGTCGAGACGCTGATCGCGCTGACGGTGCTGGTGGCGTTTCTGTATGCGATGATGGGCATTCTCGACCATGTGCGCGGCCGGGTCATGGCGCGGGTCGGTGCGCGGTTTCAGGCGCGGCTGGACCGGCGCGTGTTTGCAGCCGTCATGCGCGCCACCACCTTGCAACGCGCCCCGCGCGAGGCAGCGACCGGCCTGCGCGATCTGGAATCCGTGCAGCGGCTGATCACCTCGCCCGCGCTGATGGCGGTGTTCGACCTGCCTTGGGCGCCGTTGTTTTTCTTCGGCATCTTCATCTTCCATCCGCTGATGGGGCTGCTGGCCGTCTGCGGTGCGCTGGTGCTGGTCGTCGTGGCCGTGCTGAACCAGATCAACACCCGCGCGCCTTTGGTGCAGGCCAATGCCGCCAGTTTTGCGTCCGACCAGATAGGCAGCCAGATCCGGCAGGAAAGCGAGATGGTCCATTCGCTGGGCATGCGGGGTGCTGCCTTCGACCGCTGGCAGGTCGCGCGCAATGCGTCGCTTGATGCCAGTATCGGCGCGTCGGATGCCGCCGGCAGCTATACCGCGCTGACCAAGGCGTTCCGGCTGTTCCTGCAATCGGCAATGCTGGGCCTTGGCGCCTATCTGGTGCTGCAAGGGGAACTGTCGCCCGGTGCGATGATCGCGGGGTCGATCCTGCTCGGCCGCGCGCTCGCCCCGATCGAGATGATCGTGGGCCAATGGGCCGTGTTCCAGCGCGGGCGCGAAGGCTGGGGCAATCTGGCGGTCCTGCTGGGGCAGGTCACGCCAGAGCCAGCGCGCACCCGCCTGCCACGGCCCAAGGCGCGGCTGAGTGCGGAACAGATCACCGTCGTTCCCCCGGGAGAGAGTGTCGCCGCCATGCGCATGGTCAGTTTCGATGTGGGCGCAGGGCAGGCCGTGGGGGTCATCGGCACATCCGGCGCGGGCAAATCCACGCTGGCCCGCGCATTGACCGGCGTCTGGCAACCGGCGGGCGGGCAGATCAGATTGGATGGCGCGGCGCTGGATCAATATGATGCGGACGTGCTGGGCCAGCATATCGGGTATCTGCCGCAGCGCGTGCAATTGTTCGACGGCACGATCAAGGACAACATCGCCCGCATGGCGATGGCGCCCGACGATGCGGCGGTCGTGCTGGCCGCACAAAAGGCCGCGGCGCATGACATGATCCTGAAACTGCCAGACGGTTACGACACCCGCGTGAGTGCGACAACGGGCCGGCTGTCGGGCGGGCAGATCCAGCGGATCGGCCTCGCCCGCGCGCTGTATGGCGACCCCGTGGTGCTGGTGCTGGATGAGCCGAATTCCAACCTCGACAATGACGGGTCGCTGGCGCTGAACGCCGCGATCCGCGCGTTCAAGGCGGCGGGCGGGATCGTGTTCATCATGGCGCACCGGCCTGCGGCGATACAGGAATGCGACCTGCTGCTGGTGATCGACAACGGGATGCGCCGCGCCTTCGGCCCCAAGGACGAGGTGCTGGCCGACCTTGTGCAGAACCACGCCCAGATCAAACGCGCCGCACCCCAGTCAGGGGGCGTGTCATGACCGCGCAATGGCCCGTCCGGCGCTATATGATCATCGGCACGGCCGCGCTGGCTGTTCTGGTGGGTGGGTTCGGCACATGGTCCGTCATGGCCGAGATCAACGGTGCGGTCATCACCAGCGGCCAGATCGAGGTCGACCGCAATCGTCAGGTCGTGCAGCACCCGTTCGGCGGGGTGGTGGCGGAGATCCTTGTCGTCGAAGGCGACAGCGTGGCGGAAGGCGACCTGCTGATCAGCCTCGATCCGACTGACCTGCAATCGGAACTGGCCATCGTCGAAGGGCAGTATTTCGAAATCCTCGCCCGCCGCGCGCGGCTGGAGGCGGAACGCGACGACGCGACAGCTTTGGTGTTCGATCCGATCCTGCTGGGCGCGGGCACGCCCGAGGCGGCAGAGCTGATGCAGGGGCAGGAACGGCTGTTCGCGGCGCGGCTGGAAACCAGCCTGCAATCCATCGACCAGCTGACCCAGCAGCGCGCCCAGATTGCAAGCCAGATCACGGGCATCACCGCGCAGCAGACCGCGCTGCAAACGCAACAGGGCCTGATCGCGCGCGAACTGGCCGACCAGCAAAGCCTGCTCGACCGCGGGCTGTCGCAGGCCAGCCGCGTGCTGGCACTGCAACGCGAAGAGGCAAGCCTTCTGGGCCGTGTCGGCGAATTGACAGCGCAGGCCGCCCAAGCCGCCGAGCGCATGACCGAGATCGAGATTCAGGTGCTGGGCCTTGCATCGGCGCGCCGCGAAGAGGCGATCACCCGCCTGCGCGATCTGCAATTCAACCAGCTGGAACTGGCCGAACGCCGCCAGACCCTGCTGCGCCAGCTTGACCGGCTGGACATCCGCGCGCCGGTGTCGGGGATCGTCTATGGCATGCAGGTCTTTGCGCCCCGCTCTGTGATCCGCCCCGCTGATCCGGTGCTGTTCCTGATCCCGCAGGACCGCCCCCTTGTGATCGCGACGCAGGTGCAGACCACGGACATCGATCAGGTCTTTGTAGGCCAAGACGTGACCTTGCGGTTTTCGGCCTTTGACCAGCGGCGCACGCCTGAACTGGCGGGGCGCGTCACGCTGTTGTCGGCGGATGCGTTTCAGGACGAGGTGACGGGCCAGTCGTTCTACCGCGCCGAAGTGCAGTTGAACGACGGGGAAATCCAGCGGCTACCCGCCGATCTGGCCCTGCTGCCCGGCATGCCGGTCGAGGCGTTTGTGCGCACAGGCGACCGCAGGCCGATGGATTACCTGATCAAACCGCTGGCGGATTATTTCACCCGCGCGTTTCGCGACAGCTGATTGCACCCCCGCGCATTGCCCGCTAGCGTCCGGCCAAACATCCAAGGAGTGTGACATGAGCGTGATCGAAACCCGTCTTGCCGAACTGGGCGTGACCCTGCCCGACGCCCCTGCCCCTGCGGCGAATTACGTGCCTTTCGTGCAGACAGGCAATCTGGTGCATGTGTCGGGGCAAATCTCGGCCAATGCGGATGGCATGATCAAGGGCAAGCTGGGTGCTGACATGGATGTCGAGGCCGGAGCCGCCGCCGCGCGTGCCTGTGCGGTCAGCCTGCTGGCACAACTCAAAGCCGCCTGTGGCGGTGATATCGACCGGCTGGTGCGGGTCGTGAAACTGGTGGGTTTCGTCAATTCGACCCCCGATTTTGGCGACCAGCCCAAGGTCATCAACGGCGCCTCTGACTTCATGGTCGCTGCCTTGGGCGACAAAGGCCGCCATGCACGGTCTGCCGTCAGTGCCGCCAGCCTGCCCTTTGGCGTCGCGGTCGAAATCGAAGGCATTTTCGAGATCGCATGACCCTGCCTGCCGCGTTCCTTGCCCGCCCCATCGCGCACCGCGCCTTGCATGACCGCAAGGCGGGGCGCGTGGAAAGTTCGATGGCCGCGATCAAGGCCGCGATTGCTGCCGGATACGGCATCGAAATCGACGTGCAATTGTCCAGCGACGGGCAGGCGATGGTGTTTCACGACGACATGCTGGACCGGCTGACCGCGCAAAGCGGGCCGGTCCGTGCGCGCAGCCGTGCGGAACTGGAAAAGATCGCGCTGAAGGATGACACCGGCACAATCCCCGCGCTTGCCGATGTGCTCGCCTTGGTCGCAGGCCAAGTGCCCCTGCTGATCGAGATCAAGGATCAGGATGGCCGGATGGGCCCCGATGTGGGGCCGCTGGAAACAGCGACCTGTGCCGCGCTCGCGAATTACGCGGGCGATGTCGCGCTGATGTCGTTCAACCCGCACAGCATCGCCGCCTGCCGGACCATCGCCCCTGCCATTGCACGCGGGCTGGTGACATCGGCCTATGATCCGGTGTTCTGGCCCGAACTGACACCGGCGATCTGCGACCATCTGCGCGGCATCCCCGATTACGACCGCGTTGGTGCCTGTTTCATCAGCCACGAGGCGCTTGATCTGGCCCGCCCCCGCGTGGCTGAGATCAAGGCGACGGGCGCGCCTGTCCTGTGCTGGACGATCCGGTCCGCGATAGCCGAGGCACAGGCCCGCGAAATCGCGGATAATGTGACGTTCGAGGGTTATCTTGCTTGACGCGCGCCCTGCGCCCCCCAGTTAAAAGCAGATGGACGGATCAGCGATCGAAATTACCACCCATGCCAGCATCACCGGCATTTCCCCCGCCGATTGGGATGCCTGCGCCTGCCCCGAGGCCACGGATGGCCGCCCGACCGACCCCTTCACGACGCACCGCTTTCTGAAGGCGCTGGAGGACAGCTATTCCGTTGGTCCCGGCACGGGCTGGCAGCCACGGTATCTGACCGCGCAACAGGACGGGCAGATCATTGCCGTGGCCCCGCTTTATGCCAAGGGGCATAGTCAGGGCGAATACATCTTCGATCACAACTGGGCGCATGCCTATGAAAACGCGGGCGGGCGATATTACCCGAAACTCCAGATCGCGGTGCCATTCACGCCAGCCACAGGGCGACGGTTCCTGACACGTCCGGGGTTCGAGGCCGTGGGCATGGCGGCGCTGATCCAGGGTGCTGTCCAGATCGCGGACGACAACAACCTGTCGTCGCTGCACGCCACCTTTTGCACCGAGGCCGAGGCGCTGGCAGGGGCCGAAATGGGCCTGCAATCGCGGATCGGCCAGCAGTTTCACTGGGTCAACGAAGGCTATGGCAGCTTCGACGATTTCCTTGCCAGCCTGTCCAGCCGCAAGCGCAAGAACATCCGCAAGGAACGCGAGACCGCGCAAGGGTTCGGCGGGCAGATCGTGGCGCTGACGGGCGACCAGATCGAGCCTGCGCATTGGGATGCGTTCTGGGAATTCTATCAGGACACCGGCAACCGCAAATGGGGCACGCCCTATCTGACACGGAATTTCTTTCACTTCGCGCACCAGACCCTGCGTGACGATATGCTGATGGTCCTCGCGATCCGCGATGGCAAGCCTGTCGCGGGGGCGCTGAACTTTATCGGGCGCGAGACGTTATATGGACGGTACTGGGGCTGTACCGAACACCACGCCTGCCTGCATTTTGAATTGTGCTATTATCAGGCCATCGACTTTGCCATCGCCCATGGCATGGCGCGGGTGGAGGCCGGGGCGCAGGGCGAACACAAGCTCGCGCGCGGCTATCTGCCGGTGCCGGTCCATTCGCTGCACTGGTTTGCGGATGCAGGCTTTCGCGATGCGATTGCCCGCTATCTGGTGGCCGAACGCGACGCGGTGGATCATGAAATCGAGGTGCTGACCAGTTACGGTCCGTTCCGCAAAACCGACAGGGAAGAACAGCAATGACCGACGCACTGACCCAAACCGAACGCGACACCGACCTTGCGCCATTGCTGGCCAATGGCTGGCAGATGGTCGAAGGGCGCGACGCGATCCATAAGCAATTCGTCTTTCGCAACTTCGTCGAAGCCTTTGGATTCATGACAAAGGTTGCCCTTTGGGCGGAAAAATGGAATCACCACCCCGAATGGTCGAATGTCTACAAAACCGTAGAGGTGACATTGACGACCCATGACGCTGGCGGATTGTCGGCGCTGGACACCAAACTGGGCGCCAAGATGGACGCGCTCGCCGGGGGCTGACTTGGAAGACTTTCTGACAACCGAAATCATCAACGGGCGCACGCTTGCCGATCTTTTGACGCTGGAATTCCTGATATCGATCTTCGGCAGCGTTCTTGCCGCGATCCTGATCCTGATCGCTGGTTTCATCATCGGCGGCTGGCTGCGCGGGCGGCTGGTGCGGGTCGGTCAGATGAACCGGCATCTGGATGACACATTGTTCAGCTTTTTGGGCAATATCGTCCGCTACGTCATCATCGGTTTTTCGTTTCTGTTCGTTCTCAACACCTTCGGCGTGCAGACGACATCCTTTGTCGCGGTCATCGGTGCCGCCGGTCTGGCCATCGGTCTGGCTTTGCAAGGCACGCTGTCCAATATCGCGGCGGGTGTGATGATCGTGTTCTTCCGCCCCGTGAAGCTGGGTGATTTCGTCGAGGTGAACGGCCAGATGGGGACAGTGAAGGAAATCAACCTCAACTTCATCGAACTGGCGTCGATTGCCAATGTGCAGATCATCATTCCCAACAGCCAGGTCTGGGGCAATACGATCGTCAATTATTCCGCATATGACAGCCGCCGCGCGGAATGGGTGTTCGGCGTCAGTTACGGCGCGGACCTGAAACTCGCCGAAGACACGATCAGGTCCACCATCCTGTCCGATCCGCGGTCGTGGACTGAGCCTGCACCGTTCATTCAGGTCAACAACCTTGGCGATTTCTCGGTCGATTTTCTGGTGCGCGTCTGGTGCGCCAGCGGCGATTTCTTTCAGTATCAGGCCGATATGAAGCGGCGGGTGAAAGAGGCGCTGGATGCAGCCGGTGTGGAAATCCCCTTCCCGACGCGCACGGTGCTGAGTGCGGCGGAGTGAAAAAGGGCGGTCCGTTGGACCGCCCGTTGTCGTTACCCCAATTCCGCCAGCAAGGTTTCGCCTGCCGAAATCTCGCACTGGCCCGGTCCGGCCTCGACGTTGAGGATCTTGACCACGCCATCCTCGACCAGCATCGAATACCGCTTGGAGCGGTTGACGAAGCCCACGGGGGCTGCGCTGAAATCCATCCCGATGGCCGTGGTAAAGGCGCTTTCGGCGTCGGCCAGCATCGTGATGCCGGTTTCGGTCGCGCGGGTGCTTTCGCCCCAGGCCTTCATTACGAAAGGATCGTTGACCGACACGCAGATGATTTCATCCACGCCTTTGGCCATGAAGTCGTCATAGGTGACCATGAAGCTGGGCACATGGGCCGTCGTGCAGGTGCCGGTAAATGCGCCCGGCAGGCCGAAGATCACGACCTTGCGGCCTTTGATCTTGTCGGCAAGAGCCACGGATTCCGGCCCGTTGTCGCCCATCTGCAAAAATGTCGCATCCGGTAGTGTATCGCCTGTCTTGATTGTCATGGCTTTCGCCCCCTGTTCGCGTTGTATAGCCGATTGCTTCCCATATAGAGTGCTGCAAAACAAGTGGTCACACCAAGGGAACAGTTCATGACGCATGTTGTCGTCGTCGGCGCAGGGCAGGCCGGAGCCTCGGTCGTCGCGAAATTGCGGGCCGAAGGGTTCACGGGTGCGATCACCCTGATCGGCGCGGAAAAGGTGCCGCCCTACCAGCGCCCGCCACTGTCCAAGGCCTATCTGCTTGGGGATATGGCGCAGGAACGGCTCTATCTGCGGCCAGCGGAGTTTTACGCCGATCAGGACATTGCCCTGCGACTTGGCACGCGTGTCGTGGCGATTGATCCGGCGGCAAAGACCGTCACGCTGACCGGCGATGAAACGCTGGGCTATGACCAGCTTGTGCTGACGACAGGCGCGCATCCGCGCACCCTGCCTGCGGCGATCGGCGGGATGCTCGACGGGGTCTACGCGATGCGCGATCTGGCAGATGCCGATGCGCTGGCGCCAGAGCTTGTCGCGGACCGGCAGGTGCTGATCGTCGGTGGCGGCTATATCGGGCTGGAGGCAGCGGCGGTCGCGGCCAAGCGCGGCTTGCGCGTGACGCTGGTGGAAATGGCGGACCGTATCCTGCAACGGGTGGCGGCGCCCCAGACCTCGGATTACTTCCGCGCGCTGCACCAATCGCATGGCGTGACGATCCGCGAAGGCGTGGGGCTGGACCGTCTGCTGGGCGATACCCGCGTGACAGGGGCGCGGCTGACCGATGGCACCGAACTGGCCGTCGACTTCGCCATCGTCGGCGCAGGCATCACGCCTGCAACGATCCTTGCCGACAGTGCGGGCCTGCATGTGGACAACGGGATCACCACCGACGGCCACGGCCGCACGTCCGACCCGCATATCTGGGCGGCGGGCGATTGCGCGTCCTGCCTGTTTCACGGCACCCGCATCCGTCTGGAAAGCGTGGGCAACGCGATTGATCAGGCCGAGGCGGTGGCGCTGAATATCATGGGCCGCGACCTGCCCTACCAGCCCAAGCCTTGGTTCTGGTCGGATCAATACGACTGCAAGCTCCAGATCGCGGGGCTGAATGCGGGCTATACCGATGTGCATGTGCGCAAGGGCGAGGCGCCGGGCGTGCAATCGCACTGGTATTATCGCGGCAGTGACCTGCTGGCGGTCGATGCGATGAACGATCCCCGCAATTACATGATCGGCAAGCGCCTGATCGAGGCGGGCCGGAGCCCTGCCCCCGCGCTGATCACAGACCCTGCCACCGACATGAAGGCGCTGCTGACCGCATGAGGATCATCGCAGGCACCCATCGCGGCACCCATCTGACGGATGTCGGCATCGGCGACGACGCAGCCCATCTGCGCCCGACCAGCGACCGCGTGCGCGAAAGCCTGTTCAACGTGTTGCAAGGCGGGCGGTTCGGCGATGCCGTGCGCGGCGCGCGGGTGCTGGACCTGTTCGCAGGCACCGGGGCCTTGGGGCTGGAGGCTTTGTCGCGCGGCGCGGTCCACGCGACATTCGTCGATAACGGGCGCGCGGCGCAGGCGCTGATCCGCGCCAATATCGTCAAACTCCGGCGCGAGCGGGACACGCGGCTGATCCCGACGAGCGCCGTCGCGATCCCCGCGGGCCAGCCTTGCAATCTGGTGTTCCTTGACCCGCCTTACGGTCTGGCGCTGGGGCATGCCGCACTTGACGCGGCCTTGCGGCAAGGCTGGATCGCGCCGGGTGCGGTGATCGTCTGGGAAGAAGGGCGCGGGCAAGTCGCCCCCAAAGGCTTCACCGTCGAGGATCAGCGCCGCTACGGCGATACATTCGTGACGCTGATGCGCCGCGATCAGGCGGGCTGAAGCACCGCCGCAGGGGCCACCCACCAGTTCATATGCGCAACCTGCATCCGGCGCGCGACCTGACGGGCGGTGGCCATGTCCTTGACCAGCCCGTAACACGTGGCACCCGACCCCGACATGCCCGCATAGCTGACGACCGGCAAAGCGCGTAATGCTGCAATCGCCTCGGCGATATCCGGCGCGATGCTCTCGGCGGGGGCTTGCAGATCGTTGCGCTGTGCGGCCAGCCATTGCGCGAAACCGTCGTAATCCATCCCCTGCGGCAGATCATCCATGCCGCTGCCATCGCGGGTGGTCAAAGCCTGGAAAACAGCCAACGTCGGCACCTCGACAGGCGGGCGGACCAGCACCAGCGCGCAATCCGGCAGGCGCGGCACATCCGACAGTGTTTCGCCGATGCCCGTCATCCGCGTGGGTGCGGGCGCTTGCAGGCAGACTGGGACGTCGGCACCCAAGGCGACCACCTCGGGCGAATCGGCGGGCAAAGGCGGCACGCCCCAGAGCTCTGCCAGCATCGCCAAGGTCAGCGCCGCATCCGACGACCCGCTGCCGATGCCCGCCGCATGCGGCAGGTGTTTCTCCAGCGTCAGTGCGGCACCCATTTCGACACCGCGCGCCTGTTGCAGCGCGGTCGCCGCGCGCATCATCAGGTTGCTGTCGTCGGTCGGCACACCGGGCGAAAACGGGCCGCTGACGCTGATCCGCATGTCGGGGGAACTGGTGGCGCTCAATTGGTCGCAGACACCTGCAAAGACCACCAGACTATCCAGCAGGTGGTAGCCGTCGTCGCGACGGCCGGTGACATGCAAGGTCAGGTTGACCTTGGCCGGGGCTGTGGCCTTAATCGTTGCCACGGGCCAACCGGATCGGTTCTTCGCCTTCGGAGATCAGCACAAGATCAAGACCACGATCCAGTTTGTCGCGAATGCGCTGCGCGTCGACATCTTCAGGACCAAATGACAAAGCCCGCTGCCATTGGAACCGCGCCTCGGTGGTGCGCCCGACCGCCCAAAAAGCATCGCCCAGATGGTCGTTGATCACCGGATCGACAGCTTCCAGTGTGACGGCCCGTTCGAGAACCGCGACCGCCTCTTCGTATTGGCCAAGCCGGAACAGCACCCACCCCAACGAATCGACGATGGCGCCGTTGTCGGGCATGGCAGCAACGGCCGTTTCGATCATCGCAAGCGCCTCGTCCAGCTTTTCCCCGCGCTCGACCAGCGAATAGCCCAAATAATTCAACACCTGCGGATTGTCCGGTGCCAGCGCCAGCGCCGCACGGAAATCAGCCTCTGCCTCGGGCCACAGATCAAGCTGGTGATTGGTGATGCCGCGCGTGTAATACACGATCCATTTCGCGGGTGCCGTGTCGTCATAAAGCGACAAGGCGCGCGTATAGGCTGTCTTGGCATCGTTCAGCCGGTTCGCCTCGCGCAGGACGTCGCCTTTGCCGGCAAAGACCTGCGGCAGATCGGGGTAACTGCGCGACAAGGCCTCCAGCACCTCGATCGCAGCGTCGCGTTTTCCGGCTGCACGCAGAACCTCGGCACGGCCGATCTCGGCAGACGAGAACGATGGATCGTCGCGGGCGATCCCGGCGTATGCGGTATTGGCCAGATCATATTGGCCAAGCCTTTCCAGCAAGGCGGCTGACATAAGGACGGCGGGGGTGTTTTCCGGTGCAAGGTAGGTCGCGGCGCGCGCGAACAGCAAGGTATAGGTATCAGGGGCATCTGACTGCACCAGCACCGCAACCGTCAGATACATGTCGGCCATGCCCGCACGGGGGGTTTGCACCGCTGAATAAGGCAGCGTTTCACCCGCCTCCAGCGCGTCGCGCAGATCGGCCACAGCCGGATCGAGCCGCGCGCCGAAGATCGCTTGCAGGATCGCGAGCGCATCTGCATTCCGGCCGAGCTGGCTGAGAATCTCGATCCGGGCGATGGCGCTTTGACGGCTGTATTCCATGTCCGTTCCACGGGTGGAAAACAGCGCCTCTGCCTCTTCAAAATTACCGACAGAGGCAAGCGCATAGGCCTTGTGCGTTACCCCGTAAACTTCCATCCCCTCGGTTTCGATCACCTGATCGAACTGCCCCAGCGCCCGGCGGATATTGCCGTTGCCCATATGTGCCCAGGCCTGTGTCAGCCCGTCGATCAAGGGGCCGATCGACCGGCCACCTTCCAGCGCCTCGAATATGCCGTCCCAATTGCCTGTTGACGCATCGACGACGTTGATCGTCAGATCAGCGATCTGGCTTGTCCGTTCAAGCCGCACCATCTCGCGCGCCAAAATCTCGGCCTTGTCGAATTCGCCCAACGCCACCAACGACGCAAGCGCGCTGTCCAGCAACAACGGATTTCCCGGATCAGCCTCGAGCGCCTGACCGAAGTACAGCGCGCCACCAGCGAAATCATTGTCGGTCGCGGCCTGACGTCCCGCCAGATAGGCACCCATATCCACCTGCGCCACGGCAGGCGCTGCCGAAAAAACGGTCGCAACGATCACACCAGCGGTCAGAGTATTTCTCAGCACGATAAAGCCTGCCTTTCGGGATTGTGGCTTTACGCTAACGGGTGAACGGGCGTCTTGCAAATGCAGTGCAGCAGGACTGGCGATATGCTGCGGATCGCCGCCGCATCGTAGGCTTTGCGCACAAGCAGACAGGCCCGAAAGCCTGTCTTCTCGT
Organism: Yoonia vestfoldensis DSM 16212; assembly: GCF_000382265.1. Classification (GTDB taxonomy): domain Bacteria; phylum Pseudomonadota; class Alphaproteobacteria; order Rhodobacterales; family Rhodobacteraceae; genus Yoonia; species Yoonia vestfoldensis. The sequence goes on along the minus strand of NZ_KB907973.1, from coordinate 178,813 downwards.
CCCGCCCCACTGCCCGGTAGCGCCTGTTTTTACGGCACCTCTCGTTGGAACGACCCTAAGCGATCAAGTGATTCGCCGTCAAGTGACTGATTCGTTTTTAGCTGGTTGGCGCGTAGACTTCGCAGATGGGACTGACAGGGGTGGGGCTGACCAGAAACGGGGTTTCGGGGGGCATCCCGCTGTCCTCGACCCAGACACCGTTGAGGCAGAAATCCTGCGCGTAATTGCCAAGGTTGAACCCAAAGCCCGGATTGCCGCAATCATCGGCGTTGCCGTTTGCGTTCCAGGCCTGGCTGACCCCCAGCCCCAGTTCGCCGGGTGTCAGAAAGGCCCCGCGCGTGGGGTCGAAATGCAACTGCCACGTGTCGTCGGCCTCGCGCGTCTGCATGTCCCATTTGCCGATCAGCGTGCCATCCAGATAGCCCGCGATGCGGAATTCGGTCACGTCGTTTTCCGTGACCAATGGCTGCGACAGGGCGGCGGGGTTCACGGTCATCTGGCCGGTCATGGTATAGCCATTGGCCCCGTCCCAGCAAAAATAGAAATCGACGGCCTGCGCCTGCGTGCCGATCAGCGCCAGAGCGGCGGCAAATCTTGCGATCATTGGCTGTTCTCCCGGATGACATGGCCCGCCAGATAGAGTGACCCGCAGATCAGGATGCGCGCCTGCGGATGGCTGGTGCGGATCGCGGTGATCGCATCCTGCACGCTGCCGGCGGTGGTGGCAGGCAGGCCCACGTCAGCCGCAAAGCGCGCTGTCTCTTCGGCGGGGATCGTATTCGCCTCGCCGGGGATCGACACGGCGGTCAGGCTTTGGGCGATCCCCGCCAAGGGGCGCAGATAGCCCGCGATATCCTTGGTGTTCAGCATCCCGCAGATCAGATGCGTGGGGCGCGGTGATTGCGCGCGCAAGGTCGCGGCAAGGGCCACGCCAGCGGCCGGGTTATGCCCCCCGTCGAGCCAGAGTTCCGCAGGGGCAGCCAGATCGACCAGCGCACCGCGCGTCAGCTTTTCCATCCGTGCGGGCCAATAGGCGCGGGTGACGGCGGCCTCGCAAGCGGCCTCATCCTTGCTCAAATGGCGCAGTGCGGCGATTGCGGCACCCGCGTTCATCACCTGATGCGGGCCGGGCAGATTGGGCAGCGGCAGGTCCAGCAAGCCACGTTCGTCCTGATAGATCAGCCGGTCGCGTTCGGTGCTGACATGCCAGTGTTGGCCGTAGGCCAGCAGGGGTGCGCCGTTGCGCGCGGCCACCGCCTCGATCACATCCATGCTTTCGGGGTGCTGCGGGCCAACAACGCAAGGCACGCCGCGCTTGATGATCCCCGCCTTTTCACCCGCGATGGCGGCCAGCGTGTTGCCCAGATATTGCTGGTGATCCATGTCCACGGGCGTGATGATCGTCAGCGCAGGCTTTGCGATCACATTGGTCGCGTCCAGCCGTCCGCCCAAACCGACCTCGAGCAGGGTGTAATCGGCAGGGGTTTCGACGAAAGCCACCAAGGCCGCGACGGTCGTGATCTCGAAATAGGTGATCGGGTCGGTGCCGTTGGCCTGATAGCAGCGGTCCAAAACGTCGCTCAGCGCGGGTTCTGAAATCAACTCTCCCGCCACCCTGATGCGTTCATCAAAGCGCGCCAGATGGGGGGATGTATAGGCATGTACCACGCTGCCGCCCTGTTCCAGCCCCGCGCGGATCATCGCCTGCGTGGACCCTTTGCCATTGGTGCCCGCCACATGGATGACGGGCGGCAGCCGGTCCTGCGGATCGCTCACAGACGCCAGCAAACGCCAGACGCGGTCCAGTGTCAGGTCGATGACCTTGGGGTGCAGCGCCATCATCCTTTGCAGGATAACGTCAGAGGCTTGTGTCACTTCTCGGCTTCCACCGGTTCGGGGGCGGGGACAGGTTCAGGTGCGGGCAGGTCGCCCTTGACCGCCGGGGCCTGCTTGGTCAGCAGGCGCACGATGGTGACCAGTTCATCCTTGAGGTGGGTGCGTTTCGTCACCCGGTCCAGCATCCCGTGATCCAGCAGATATTCTGCGCGCTGGAACCCTTCGGGCAGTTTTTCCCCGATGGTCTGCTCGATCACCCGCGCACCGGCAAATCCGATCAGCGCATTGGGTTCCGCAATCTGGATATCGCCCAGCATCGCATAGGACGCGGTAACGCCGCCCGTCGTCGGGTGGGTCAGCACGACGATATAAGGCAAACCCGCCTCTTTCAGCATCTGCACGGCGATGGTGGTGCGCGGCATCTGCATCAGGCCGAGGATGCCTTCCTGCATGCGCGCGCCACCTGCGGCGGAGAAGAGGATCAGCGGGCGCTTCAGCGCAATCGCGCGTTCGGCGGCTGCGACAATGGCATTGCCGACATACATCGACATCGACCCGCCCATGAAGGAAAAGTCCTGCACCGCGACGACGACACCGGTGCGGCCCATGTCACCCTCGGCCACCAGCATCGCGTCTTTTTCGCCGGTCTTCTTGCGAGCTTCCTTGATCCGGTCGGTGTATTTCTTCTGGTCGCGGAAATGCAGCGGGTCAGTGACGGGTTCAGGGACCGCGACTTCGACGAAGACGCCGCCATCGAACAGCGACCGCAGCCTGTCGCGCGCGCCGATCGCCATGTGATGATCGCAGTTGGTGCAGACGTTCAGGTTATCGGCCAGTTCGCGGTGGAACAGCATGGTTCCGCATTCGGGGCACTTGGTCCACAAGTTTTCGGGCACTTCGCGGCGCGAAAACAACGAATTGATCGTCGGGCGAACGTAATTGGTGATCCAGTTCATATGCGGGCCTTTTTCTAGTCCTCCGTCAGATATGACCCTGCGGCAGAAAATGCAATCAGCGCCTGATCGCGATCCTTGCGGCAAACCACATCACCAGCACCGAACCGGCCATGGTCAGCGCATAGGGGATCATCCACGGGTCAAGCAGGGTTGGCAGGCTGTAATCAAAGTCGGTGGGATCTTCATAAGGATAAAGAAACAGCGCAAGCCCCGAGGCCGGCCAATCCTCGACCGCGTAAAGCAGCAGCGCAAAGGCGTTGTTGGCCAGATGCAGCCCGATGGCCGCCCCCAGATTGCCGGTCCGCGCCGTCAGGTCGGCGCAAGCCATTCCCAGCAAAGCTGCCCAGATCGCCCAGATCAGGCCGTCGGCCGGGCCGTAGCCGTTCCAGAAATGGACCACGCCGAACAGGACCGACGGGAACACCATCCACGCCCAGCGCGAGGATGAGAGGCAGGCCATCTGCTGTTGCAGATAACCGCGAAAGAACATCTCCTCGGTGCCGACCTGCACCAGTAACGCGAGCAGGCCGAGCGGTAGTAGCAGCATCCACGTGCCCGGATCACGCATCACGACGGTTTCGCCATCCAGTGCCCATGGTGGCAGCAATTCGACCACAAGCAATACGAGCCCTACCGCCCAACAGACACGTTTCAGATCGTCCCACGCCGCGCTGCGGTCCCCGATCAGCGACCAGAACCCCCGGCGGTGCAAGAGGTGCAGCAAGCCGACCAGCCCCAATCCGGCAACCCCGAAACTGTAGAATTGCGCCAGCGTGCCAAAGGCGGTGGTGCCTTGATAATACGCCTCCAACGCATCGCCGGACAGCAAAAGCGCCAAGATTGCCGGTGAGAAGTTGAAAACCAGGTCGACCAGAAAAATCATGGCGACCACGCGCCACGCGTCCCGCACCGACCATGCGGGGCGGATGAACTGGGCATGGGCGCGGTAAGGATCACTCATGCATCTGTTTAGACAGGCATCCGCCGAGCCTGCAATAACGGTTTCACGCTTGTGTCAGTCCCGCCCGTTATTTAGACCGGAGCCAACAGTTTTTCGGGGAGAGATGTTATGCCTAGCAGCCGTGTCGACAAATCCAGATTGCCCAGCCGCCATGTGACCGAAGGCCCGTCGCGCGCGCCGCACCGGTCGTATTTCTATGCGATGGGTCTGGACGAACATGAAATCGCGCAGCCCTGGGTCGGTGTCGCCACCTGCTGGAACGAGGCCGCCCCCTGCAACATCACCCTGAACCGGCAGGCGCAGGCCGTGAAGGTCGGGGTCAAGAACGCCAAGGGCACGCCGCGCGAATTCACCACGATCACCGTCACCGACGGGATCGCGATGGGGCACGAAGGGATGCGGTCCTCGCTCGCCTCGCGCGAAGCCATTGCCGATACAGTGGAACTGACGATGCGCGGCCATTGCTATGACGCGCTGGTAGGTCTTGCGGGCTGCGACAAATCGCTGCCCGGCATGATGATGGCGATGGTGCGGCTGAACGTGCCGTCCGTGTTCATATACGGCGGGTCGATCCTGCCGGGCCGGTTGAACGGGCAGGACGTGACCGTGCAGGACGTGTTCGAGGCCGTGGGCAAGCATCAGGCAGGCAACATGACCGATGCCGAACTCGAAATCCTCGAACGCGTCGCTTGTCCATCGGCGGGTGCCTGCGGTGGCCAATTCACCGCCAACACCATGGCCTGCGTGTCCGAGGCGATCGGTCTGGCGCTGCTCAATTCATCCGGCGCGCCTGCGCCATACGAATCGCGCGATCAATACGGTGTCGCATCAGGCGAGGCGGTGATGGAACTGATCGCCAAGAACATCCGCGCGCGTGATATCGTGACGCGCAAATCGCTGGAAAACGCGGCGCGCATCGTGGCCTGCACCGGCGGGTCGACGAACGCCGGTCTGCACCTGCCCGCCATCGCCGCCGAGGCAGGGATTGATTTCGATCTCGGCGATGTCTGCGACATCTTCCGCGATACGCCCTATTTCGTCGATCTGAAACCGGGCGGCAAATATGTGGCCAAGGATCTTTACGAAGCTGGCGGCGTGCCTGTCGTGCTGAAAGAACTGCGCAAGGCCGGTCTGATCCACGAGGATTGCATGACCGCCTCTGGCCGCGTGATCGGTGAAGAGCTCGACATGATCAAGGGCGAGGCGGACAACCGTGTGATCTATACCGCCGCCAATCCGATCACCAAGACCGGCGGCGTGGTCGGCCTGAAAGGCAACCTTGCCCCCGAAGGCGCGATCGTGAAGGTCGCAGGCATGTCCGAAGAAGAACAGGTCTTTGCCGGCCCTGCCCGCGTGTTCGAATGCGAAGAAGATGCGTTCGAAGCCGTGAAGGCGCGCCAATACAAGGAAGGTGAGGTCATCGTCATCCGCAACGAAGGCCCCAGAGGCGGCCCCGGCATGCGCGAAATGCTGTCCACCACCGCCGCCCTTTCGGGCCAAGGCATGGGCAAGAAGGTCGCACTTATTACGGATGGCCGGTTTTCGGGGGCGACACGCGGGTTCTGTGTGGGCCACGTCGGGCCGGAGGCGGCGCAGGGTGGTCCCATCGCGCTGTTGAAAGACGGCGACATGATCACGCTGAACGCGGGCACCGGCGAATTGTCGGTCGCTTTGACCGATGAAGAACTGGAAGAGCGGCGCAAGAACTGGGCTGGCCCGCGCGACACGATCTATGCGTCGGGTGCCTTGTGGAAATATGCGCAGTTGGTCGGATCGACGCGTCTGGGCGCGCTGACCCATCCGGGTGCCAAGGGCGAAAAGCATATCTACATGGACCTTTAAGGGCATGTTCAGGCACGCACTGGCCCTGACCGGGATCGCGGCGCTTGCCGCATGCGATCCCGTCGGGGTGGCGCAGCCGGTTGCGATGCGCGACGGTGACCTGATCGTGACTCCGCCTCGCGGCTATTGCGCGGACCCTTTGTCCAGCAGGTTGCGCGCCGGATTTGCGGTATTCGCCCCTTGCGTCACCCTGGGAACCGAAGCGCCGATTCCAGCGGTTCTTGGCGTTGCCACCGTGCAGGCAGGGGACGCCAATTCAGCCATGGTCGTCGGCGCGGAATCCAGTCTGCGCGATTTCCTGATCAGCCCGCAGGGCGCGGGATTGCTCAGCAAGGGTGGCAGCGGAGCGACCGTTTCAGTCGTCTCGTCACAAGCCTTCGGCGGACGCGTCGTCGTGCACTTCCGTGATAGCGGCGCGCCGCCGATGGACGGGCTTGGCCAGGACGAATGGCGGGCCTTCACCGATGTGGACGACAGGCTGGTCACGGTGTCGGTGCGCGGCCTCGATGATGCGCCCTTGTCCGCCGGTCGGGGTGCCGCGCTGCTGGACCAAATGGTGGGCGGCGTGTCTGCCGGATCGACCGCTGTCGAGACCACGCGATAGGCGGCCGTGCCGGAAAGGACAGCCAACCGATGCCGATCAAACCACAAGGATTGCTGGGCCGGATATTTCACAAAGGTGCGCTGGCGCGGTGGCGGTCCGCTGCCCATTCTGCCGATACGACCGACCTGACGGCCTTGCGCGCGCAGCGATATCAGGCACGTCAGTTGAAATCGACCTTGCAGGAGCTCTGCCATAAAGCCGATGATCGATTGACGTTGCCGCGCATCGGGGCCGACACATTTCCACGGCCCGTCGGGACCGATTGGTCGTGGCGGCCTGAGGCCTGGCGCGCGCGCCTTGATCGACCTGGATGCGCGCCGGTTCTGGACAAGACAAAGCTTGGCGAGGAGATCGCGATCTTTCACGATTGTCCCCGTGCGGAAATCACCGCGCGACAGATCAGGAATACACGCGATATTGATCTTTCGGCGTTCGGAATGCAGCTGGAGGTTTTTCATTTTGATGGGTCTTATCTGTCACTCGTGGTCGATCTTCCCGCGGAGGCATGCGCGGGCCTGCACAAGCAGCACTTGATCCGCCTTGCGGTCACTGTCGTGGCCGAGCAGAAAATCACCATCTTGGCGCGGCTGAATGTGCGCAATGGCCCCAACACGGAACAGATCCTGCTGACCCTGCCGCAAGAACAGGGGCAATCGGTCGTCGAATTCGATCTTGCCTATACCCAATTGAATGCACAGCGCGCGGAACGGGCGTGGATCGATCTGATGTTCCAAAACCCGGCGATGAACCGGATCGCGCTGCATGATGTGACGATCTGCCGCCATCCACGCGCGCAACTTTGAAAGGGTATTTCATGTCTTATCCAGCCCTGACGCAATCGCGCCTGTACGCCGGCATCTGGGAATTCTCGGTCACATGCGATACCGCCCCCGAACTGGTTGCCAGCCATGAAGGACAGGTGCTGCCTGATCTGCGGTGCAGCGCCGGGCCGGATGCCGGTACCTGGCGGTGCAGCCTGCCGGTGCCGTCCGCCGTACTGAGCGACGGATTGCAAACGATCGTGATCCGTACGCCCGACGCCATCAGCATCGGCAGTCTGGCAATCCTGTCGGGAGAAGCGCTTGCCGACGATATCAGGGCAGAAATCACCCTGCTGCGCAACGAACTCGACTTGCTAAAAGCCGCTTTTCGTCAGCAACACCGTGCCAACTAAGCCCGACCCTACGTTTGGCGTTTCAAATTGGATGACAATATGTCGCGGTTTCAACTCATCGTCAGATTGGGAACCGGAGGTGCTCTCGGCGCGTAACAAAAGCGTCAACCAACATGAGAGGACACCCACATGAACCGTCGTTTTGCATTGAAATCCGCTTTTTTCGCCGCGGGCATCGCCGCTGTCGCCGCCTGTACACCCATGATGGAGAACGAACCGGATATCGTTGATATCGCCGCCTCCAACGGCAATTTCAACACGCTGGTCGCCGCCGTGACTGCCGCAGGTCTGGTCGATACACTGAAAGGCGAAGGCCCGTTCACCGTTTTCGCGCCCACTGACGCTGCATTCGCTGCGCTGCCCGCAGGCACTGTGGACACCTTGTTGCTGCCTGAAAACCGCGACCAGCTTGTCGCGATCCTGACCTATCACGTCGTCCCCGGTGCCGTGACATCCGACCAACTGGCCGGTCAGCGTCTGAGCGTGGCGACCGTGAACGGCGCGAACGTGCATATCGATGGCCGCAACGGCGTGACCGTCGAAGGGGCCAATGTGACGACCGCCGATATCATCGCGTCCAACGGCGTGATCCATGTGATCGACGCAGTTCTGCTGCCATAAATCGCCCAAGCTGCGCGCGGCCCTGCTGGCGGCGCGCAGCAAACCCCATGTGACGCCACGTTGGGCGTGACGCGACCCGCGGCTTTGGCCATTCTTCGCCCATTGAGGGAGGCCCGCCATGTCGCATTATCCGCATCTTCTTGCACCGCTTGATCTGGGGTTTACCACGCTCAAGAACCGCGTGCTGATGGGGTCGATGCACACGGGGCTGGAAGAAACCGGCGACTGGAACCGCGTCGCCGAATTCTATGCCACCCGCGCGCGCGGCGGTGTCGCACTGATGGTCACGGGCGGCATGGCCCCCAACCCCGAAGGCGGGTTTTTGCCCGGTGCGGCAGGGCTTTATACCGACACCGACATCGCCAACCACCGTATCGTGACCGACCGCGTCCATGACGCCGGCGGCAAGATCGCGATGCAGATTCTGCATGCAGGCCGCTATGCTTATGGCCCCAAATGCGTGGCACCTTCCGCGATCAAGTCACCCATTTCCCCGTTCCCGCCGCAGGAACTGGGCGAGGACGGGATCGAAAAGCAGATCAACGACATCGTCACCGCCGCCACCCGCGCCCGCGCGGCAGGCTATGACGGGGTCGAGGTGATGGGATCGGAAGGCTATTTCATCAACCAGTTTCTGGTCACCCACACCAACAAACGCACCGACCGCTGGGGCGGGTCCTATGAAAACCGGATGCGCCTGCCTGTCGAGATCATGCGCCGCGTGCGCGCCGCCGTCGGCGCTGATTTCATCGTGATCTACCGGCTGTCGATGATCGACCTGATCCCGAACGGGTCGACTTGGGAAGAGGTCGTGCAGCTTGCCAAGGCGATGGAGGCGGCGGGAGCCAGCATCCTCAACACCGGCATCGGCTGGCACGAGGCGCGCATTCCCACCATCGCCACATCCGTGCCGCGCCGCGCCTTTGCATGGGTCACGCGCAAGCTGATGGGCGAGGTGTCGATCCCCATCATAACCTCGAACCGGATCAATACGCCCGACGTGGCCGAACAGGTGTTGGCCGAAGGCTGCGCCGATATGGTCAGCATGGCCCGGCCCTTCCTTGCCGATCCCGATTTCGTGGCAAAGGCTGCGGCGGGCAAATCCGCCGAAATCGCGCCCTGCATCGCCTGCAATCAGGCCTGCCTCGATCACACTTTCAGCGGCAAACTGTCGTCCTGTCTGGTCAATCCGCGGGCCTGCCACGAAACCGAACTGAGGGTCGCGCCCGCCACGACCCGCAAGACGATCGCTGTCATCGGCGCTGGCCCTGCGGGATTGTCCGCTGCCTTGACGGCGGCAGAACGCGGGCATGATGTCACGCTGTTCGACAAATCCGACCGGATCGGCGGGCAGCTGAACCTTGCCAAGCAGGTGCCCGGCAAAGAGGAATTCTGGGGCCTTGTCGATTACTACGACACGATGGTCGCCAAGACAGGGATCACGCTGGCGCTGGGCAAGGTCGCGACACCGGATGATCTGGCCGGTTTCGACGAGATCATCATCGCGACAGGCGTGCTGCCGCGCGATCCGGGCATCCCGGGGCAGGACGGCCCCAATGTGGTGTCTTATATCGACGTGCTGCGCGGCGATGTGCAGGTCGGCGAAAAGGTCGCGATCATCGGGGCGGGCGGGATCGGGTTCGATGTCGCGGAATTTCTTGTGACCGAACACAGCCCGACGGACCACCTGCCCGACTGGTTGCAGGAATGGGGCGTTGGCGACCCAGCCGATGTGCGCGGCGGTCTGCGCACCGAGGGGCCGCAGCCCGATGCACCCGTGCGGCAAGTCACCTTGTTACAGCGCAAGGCCGAAAAGCTGGGCAAGCGGCTAGGCAAGACGACAGGCTGGATCCACCGTGCGGGCTTGCAGATGAAGAACGTGCAGATGATCGGCGGGGTGAACTACGACCGGATCGACGCGCAAGGCCTGCATGTCAGCCACGGTGCCGACCGCAGCGACCCCAAAGTCATCGCCGCCGATACGATCGTGCTGTGCGCAGGCCAGTTGCCCGAACGCAGCCTTGCCGATCAACTGATTGCGGCAGGGCGTACTGTGCATATCATCGGCGGTGCGGATGTGGCGGCAGAACTTGACGCGAAACGTGCGATCGATCAGGGAACACGGCTTGCGGCGGCATTGTAGCCCCTTCTGCCACTATGTTGCGAATTTGAACCCTGCGGCCAAACCATTGGTTGCGTGGGATATTCGGTGGTTTCTGTTTCCGTATTGTCACCAAAGCCGATAGTTTCCCCCGTATTGTCAGGCATTTGTCCCATTCCTGCCTGAATTGGCGGTCAAGAACAGCCCAGCTGCACAAGTAAGTTGGAAGTCGGAATGGATCGCCTCACGGAAATGGAAGCCTTCGCAACAGTCGTTGACCAGGGTGGCTTTACCGATGCAGCGAAAAAAATGGGGATTTCCAAATCGGCCGTCTCCAAACATGTTTCCGCGCTCGAGGCGCGCCTGGGCGCACGTCTGTTGAACCGCACCACCCGCCGCGTGAGTCCCACCGAGATCGGACTGGCCTATTACGACCGGGCGCGGCGCGTGCTGAACGACGCGGGCGAAGCCGATGCGCTGGTCACATCCATGCAGACAGCGCCGTCCGGTTTGTTGCGGATCAGCGTCGCCACCGATTTCGGCGTGAACCATCTGTCGCCGGTTCTGGGCGATTTCCTCGGCGAATACCCCGATATCACTGTCAACATGGTTTTGAACAACCGCTATGTCGAACTGATTTCGGAAGGCTTCGATATGGCCGTGCGGATCGGCGAACTGGAAGACAGCACCCTCCGCGCGCACAAGCTGACCGAAACAACCCGCCGCATGATCGCGAGCCCCGCGTATTTCAACCAATATGGCCGCCCCGAAAAAATCGACGATCTGAACGATCACAAGCTGTTGCACTATTCGAACCAGGCCAATTCCGCTGTCTGGAAACTGACCGCACCATCGGGCGAACGGCGCCAGGTGCGCACGGCCGGCTGGCTGACGGTGAACGACGGGCAATCCTTGCTGAATGCCTGCATCGGCGGGCTTGGCATCGCATATCTGCCAAGTTTTCTTTATGCCGACGCCATGCGCAAAGGTCTGGTCCAAGAGGCGATCCCCGATCTGCCAGTCGAAACGCAGGGAATTTTCGCAGTCTATCCGCAAGGGCATTTCACGCAGCCAAAGGTCCGCGCCTTCGTTGATTTCCTATCCCGCACCTTTTGCGACAAAGGCCCCGACGCCTGGTAAGGGCCCATCTGCCGAAGTTCCGTCAACGAAATCTTAACATTTGACTGCCAAGCTCCGCCTCAAATTGGCGGGGACGCTTATGGAACGGTTAATGCGGCTACTCGAACCCCGCAGCAGGTTGGGTATCGTTGTCCGGGTGCTTTTCTTCACGGTGCTGCTGGCCCTTGCGAATATCCTGTTTGCAACGATTGCCGGGCCGTTGTTGCCCGGAAAACCGTTGTTGTACCAGATTGCCAAGGCGGTTTTCATCGGCGCGCCGTTCCTTTGGTTTTTCTTCGTCGTGATGCTGTATCAGGTCCGTCTGCAGCGCCACCTGTCGCATTTGTCGCGCAAGGACTGGCTGACGGGATTGAACAACCGACGCACCTTTTTCGACCTCGCCGGCAAACGGAACAAGGAACACAAGGCCGGTATCCTGCTGATGCTTGATGCGGATAACTTCAAGCAGATCAACGATACCCACGGGCATCACGCAGGCGATACCTGCCTGAAGGCGATCGCCTATATGCTCAACCGCAACCTGCGTGAAGAGGATGTGATCGGCCGCATCGGAGGCGAGGAATTTGCCATCCTGCTGGCCAATTCCTCGCCCGAACAGGCCCGCGTGATCAGCGAACGCCTGATCAGGCCGATCCCGTTTCGCGCCGGACCTGCGCATTTGACCGTAACGCTGTCCATCGGCGCTGTCGTCACGTCGCCCGACACCCCGCTTGAGGCATTGTTCATTCATGCCGACAGGGCGCTTTACCAGGCAAAATCCGAAGGGCGGGCGCGGATGATCTTTGCCCAGCAGCCAATGGTGCCCGACCAGATGCGACTGGCGGTCTGACCGGCCTATTGTGTCGACGTCACGATCACCTCGACGCGCCGGTTGGCTTCGCGTCCTGCGTCGGTCAGGTTGGTGGCGACGGGGGCAAGATAACCCATACCCTCGGCAGCCAGTTGGGCGCGGTTGACGGCGTGTACCGTGACAAGCCGTTCCAGCACCGACCGCGCGCGCCGTTGGGACAGCGCGATGTTGGCATCCAACGCACCGGCGGCATCGGTATGGCCGACCAGCGCGACCGACCTGTCGGGCTGCGCATCCAGATATGCCGCAAGTTCCGTCAGTGACGGATACGTCCTGTTGCCCAGCTGCGCAGACCCCGTCGCGAAATCCAGATCCGGCAGGATTGCGCGCCCGATGCTGTCCAGTTGATCCGCGATGTCGTCGGTTGCAGAAACCTGCCCGGCAGCAGGAGCCAACGCACCGGCCAGTGGTTCCGCATCGGGGCTGACCGGGGCCACACGTGTGACCTGAACAAAACCAGCCTGCGCCGTGCGGCTGACGAAGAGCGTGACGTATTCAGGCCCGTCCGCCGTTGTCCGTTCCGCGCTCAGGAACCTGAAATCACCAAGGTTGATCTGCATCTCGGGCGGCGGCAGCGTTTCCGTTGCAAAGCGGAAATCGAAACCGCCACAGGCCTCTGTCTGGCATTCGAACAGGATGCGAAACCGCGAATCGCGCAATTGTTCGCGCAAGGGTCGCAGCAGTTGCAAAGTGGTCAGTGATTGCGTTTCGATCCGCCATGCCTGCCGCGTCATTCCGCCTTCGACCAGCGTCGTCGGGACCGACCCGTTCGCCCAGATGCCCACTGGCAGCGCGTAACTGTCAAGCGGACTGGTCTCTTCGACGAGCACCTCGGCGTCGGCCGGAAACGCGAGCATTTGCGCCTGCACCGCCGTTGAAGACAGCACTAGCAAGACCGCAGCCAGTCTGATCATCGGGCCTGCGCGTGATAGGCGTCATTCGGGCGCATGTCAGTCGCCGACGCGATCCGGTTGGTCATGTTGTAGAACCCCGCCACTGCGGCGATGTCCCAGATATCGCGGTCCGAAAACCCCACCTGCCGCAGTGCGTCACGGTCCTTTTCAGTGATTGTCGCGCTGGCAACCGTCATGGTTTCGGCAAATTGCAGCATCGCCGTCTGGCGCGCATCCAACGGTGCAGCCCGCCAATTCATCACCAGCATTTCGCCCAAGGCCGGATCGCCCGACATCTGCCGGACAGCCGCACCATGAGCAGTCAGGCAGTAATAGCATTTGTTCACCGACGACACCGCCACCGCGATCATCTCGCGTTCCAGCTTGGACAGGCCGGAAGGGGCCAGCATCACATCATTGTAAAGCGCGGTGAAGGCGTTGAGCTTGTCGATATCGAAGGCATAGGCGCGCAGGACATTCGGCACCATCCCCAGCTTTTCCTGACAGATGTCGAAATATTTCTGTGTCGTCTCCGGCAGCGGGTCGACTATCGGCAGATCAAGGGCGGTCGGTTGGTCGGTCAAGGCTGTCCTCCGGCATGATGCGATGATGGTACTGTCCCACAACCTCCATCCCGAGGGAAGCATAGAGCGCGTTGGCGGCGGTATTCGCCCGTGTCGCGACCAGCGTCATCCAGCGCGCGCCCTGCCCCTGCGCCCAGAATGCGCTGGCGACCATCATGTGCCGCGCCAACCCTTGGCGGCGAAACGCTGTCGCGATTTCGACCGCATGGACCATTGCGCAATCACCGTGGACGCCCGCAAACAAGGTGCCCGCAGGCCGGTCCTTTGCGCGCCCGAGGATCGTTGTTTTCGGCATCGGCGCGCGGTCCATGATGGCAAGCCTGCCTGCGCTGATCCCGCCTGCGGCCCAAATCTCGGCCTGCGCGGCAAGCGGCGGCCAGACCTCGAAGGTCGTCACAGGGGGCGGGCGCTGGGTGGCGATCCGGTCAAGTGCGACGGCATGGATATTGACGGGGTCCTTCACCAGATAGTCCCGCTGCGCCAGCGCGTCATCAAGCGCGCCCTCGCCTGCGCGGATCATGAACAGCGGCCTTTGACCCGCCGCTTGCATGGTGGACGCGGCCAGCGTGATATCGTCATCCGTCCAAGGCCGCTCTGCCGTGGCCGAACAGACGCGGCTGCTGTTGCTCGCGTCCAGCCGGATCGTCCAAGCGCCGACCCTGCGCCGCGCGGCAGGCGGCCAGGTGCCTTCGACCACCTGATAGCACCGCTGCGCGGATGGCAGGGTCATGCGGCGAACAGGTCTTGCAGACGCGTGAAGGCGGCCTCGACCTGCGCGGCATCGGCGCCCCGGATCACAAGGTTCGCGCCGTAAATGCCGTTGCGCTGGAACGGATAGGACCCGACCGACAGGTCGGGGTGGTCAGCGGCAAAGACACCCAAAGGCCCCGCGATATCGCCCTCACCCCGCATCACCTCGAGCGTGCGGGACAAAAGCGGCGCGCCGCCCGTCAGGGTCGGCAGCACGCTTGCGACCATCGCCTGAAAGACCAAAGGCACGCCCGCCATCACATGCACATTGCCGATGCTGAACCCCGGTGCCGTGCTGACCGGATTGTCGATCAGCGTTGCGGTTGCGGGGATGCGGGCCATGCGCAGACGCGCGGCGTTCAGTTCCTGCCCCGACCGGTCGTAATGCGCCTGCAACAGCGCACGCGCATCATCGCGCACGTCGATCGTGTCGCCAAAGGCGGCGGCGATGCAATCGGCGGTGATGTCGTCATGCGTCGGCCCGATGCCCCCGCTGGTGAACACATGGTCGAACCCTGCCGCCAGCGCCTGCACGGCGGCGATGATCGCGGGGGCGTCATCGCTGACGATACGGACCTCGCGCAGGTCGATCCCCGCCTCGGTCAACCGCCCCGCCAGATGGTGCATATTGGCGTCGCGCGTGCGGCCTGACAAAATCTCGTCCCCGATCACAAGCATCGCGGCGGTGGGGTTTGGCATCTGGCTCTCCTTTTGGTGTCACGGACTTTCTAGATCGCACGGCGCGCTTTGCCATGCCCTAGAACTTGGGCGAGACTTGCAATATATCATCGGGCAGATGGCAAAGGATAGCGACTTGGATACGAACAAAGGCCGCCTGACCAAAGACGGCATCCGGATTTATGAACTGGCCGATTTCGACGGCATGGCCAAGGCAGGCGCGCTGGCGGCCATGATCCTTGACGAGATTGCAGCGCATGTGACGCCCGGCCAGACCACGGGTGAGTTGGACCGGATCATCACGCAGATGGTGGGCGACGCCGGTGCGACATCCGCGACGATCGGCTACAAAGGCTATCAGCACGCCAGTTGCATTTCGGTCAATCACGTCGTCTGCCACGGCATCCCCGGCGACAAGGTGTTGAAGGATGGCGATATCCTGAACATCGACGTGACCGTCATTCTGGATGGCTGGTATGGCGACACCAGCAGGATGTATGTCGCAGGCAGCCTGTCGCGCAAGGCGGAACGGCTGATCGACGTGACCCACGCCGCCCTGATGAAGGGTATCGAGGCCGCCAAACCCGGCAACACCTTTGGCGACATCGGCCATGCGATCCAGACCTATGCCGAAAGCCACCGGATGAGCGTGGTGCGCGATTTCTGCGGGCATGGCTTGGGCCGCGTGTTCCATGCGCCGCCCAACGTGCTGCATTACGGACGCGCGGGCACGGGTGCTGTGCTGGAAGAAGGCATGTTCTTCACGATCGAACCGATGATCAACCTGGGCCGCCCCGAAACCAAGGTACTGGCCGATGACTGGACCGCCGTGACACGCGACAAATCGCTGTCGGCGCAGTTTGAACATTCGGTGGGAATCACCGCTGACGGCTGCCAGATCTTTACCGCATCTCCCAAGGGGCTGTTCCACCCGACCTATACCGTCTGATCCATGCTGGCAAAGGTCTCGCCTTGGCTGGTTCTGACAATTGCGCTGGTCTTGGCGGGCCTGTCGATGTTTCGGCTAGAACAGGCGGGGGCCGGGCTTGTCACGTCCGAATTGCAGGTCGGGCAGACGCCCGTGACGGTTTCACACTTGCCCGATGTCACAGACGCCCCGGTGGTGGTTATCGCGCATGGTTTCGCGGGATCACGCCAGTTGATGATCGGTTTCGCCCAGACGCTGGCGCAGGCCGGCTACATCGTCGCAAACTATGACCTGCAAGGGCATGGTCGCAACCCGGTGCCAATGTCCGGCGACGTCGCATCCGTTGACGGCACAACCCGCCTGCTGCTCGAGGAACTGGGCCGCGTGGTGGATGCCGCCCTTGCATTGCCCGGTTCGGATGGGCGGCTGGCGATTCTGGGGCATTCGATGGCCTCTGACATCATCGTGCGGCAGGCGATTACCGACAGCCGCGTCGATGCGACCGTTGCCGTTTCGATGTTCGCAACAGAAGTCACCGGAAATGCCCCCGGCAACCTGCTGGTCATCAACGGGGCATGGGAAACCGCCCTTGCCGCCGAGGCGTTGCGCGTGCTGCGCCTGACCGACCCTGACGCGACATTTGCGCAGACACTGGGCGATCCTGCGGCGGGCACAGGGCGGCGCGCGGTGCTGGCCCCGTCGGTCGAACATGTCGGCGTGCTCTATTCCCCGACCAGCATGGTCGAGACACGCGACTGGCTGAACGCGGTATTCTACCGCCCGCATGACACGCCCATCGCCGCGCGCGGCGGCTGGATCGCGCTGCTGATCGTCAGTGTGACAGCACTTGCCTGGCCTTTAGCGCGTCTCGCGCGGCCTTTGCGCGCGGCCACGCCGCCTGTGCGTCTGCCGCGCGGTGCGTTCTGGGCGGCGACCTTGGTGCCGACGATCCTGACGCCGCTGATCCTGTGGCCTTTCGACATCGGGTTTCTGCCTGTGCTGGTTGCCGATTACCTTGCCCTGCATTTCGCGCTGTTCGGGCTGATCGGCCTTGTGTTCCTTGCCCGTGCAGGGGCCTTGCGCTGGGATGCGACAGGATTGCTGCTGGCGCTGCCCATCGCATT
The DNA here is from genome assembly GCF_000382265.1 of Yoonia vestfoldensis DSM 16212. Taxonomy (GTDB): domain Bacteria; phylum Pseudomonadota; class Alphaproteobacteria; order Rhodobacterales; family Rhodobacteraceae; genus Yoonia; species Yoonia vestfoldensis. The sequence goes on along the minus strand of NZ_KB907973.1, from coordinate 161,771 downwards.
GTTCTGCATCGGCATCTTCGGGGGTATGCTCGATATCTATGTGGCGTCTTTCTTTGCCGTCGACGCACGGATCTGGATCATCCTTGCCATCGCGGCGGGGGCTGTGCCGTTCATGCTGGCCGACGCCTATCTGAGCGAGGCTGGCCGCGCGCCTTTGTGGCGGGTGCTGGTGGTGCGTACCAATGCGCTGGTCTCACTTGGGATCGCCACGGCACTCGACATGGAAGGGTTGTTCTTTCTGCTGCTGATCCTGCCGATCATCCTGCTCTTCTTTCTGCTGTTCGGCACTTTGGGCGGCTGGATCGGGCGGGCTGCGCAGCGGCCCGTCGCGGCGGGCGTGGGCCTTGGCGTGTTTCTGGGCTGGGCCTTGGGCATGACATTTCCGCTTTTCGCGGTGTGACCTTGCAATCTGGGGTGGCATCGTTATCTTTGACGGGTTGCTAGCGGCGACACCTTTCCCCCATCATTATGAAAGGATGCACGCGATGCACCTGCCCCCCTATGCCATGCTGGCTTTGCTGGCGCTGACGACACCTGCCTTTGCGCAAGAGGTGACCCTGCGGTTCCAGCACTTTGTCTCGCCCGCGAGTGCGAACCCCACCTATTTCATGCAGCCTTGGGCCGATGCGATCGAGGAACAATCCGGCGGGCGGATCAAGGTCGAAATCTACCCCTTCATGCAATTGGGCGGATCAGCCACCAACCAATATGACCTGATCCGCGACGGCGCGATTGATGGCGGCTGGGTGATCCCCGGCTATCAGCCCAACCGTTTCCCCGAGGCCGAGGCGCTGGAACTGCCCTTCATGACCACCAAATCGGCGGAAGAGGCCAGTGCGGCGGCATGGGACTTCACGCAGGATTACCTGCTCGATGATTTCGCCGATGTGCATATCATCGCAGCCCACATGCACGGCCCCGGCATTCTGCACACGCGCGGGGATGCGCCCACCACGATGGAAGATTTCGCAGGGCTGAAACTGCGCGGCCCGTCGCGTACGGCGACCTTGTTGCTGAAAGAACTGGGTGCGGAGCCGATCGGCATGCCCGTCCCGCAGTTCCCCGAGGCGATTGCGCGTGGCGTTGTGGATGGCGGCGTGATCCCGTGGGAACAGGCCCCGTCGCTGAAGCTGGATGAATTGACGGACAGCCATACCGATGTTGCGGGCGACAGGTCGCTTTATAACCTCTATTTCCTCTGGGCGATGAACAAGGCCACCTATGACGCCCTGCCCGACGATCTGCGGGCCGTGATCGACGCCAATTCCGGCCTGATGGCCAGCCGCTGGGCCGGGCGCGCGCATGACACGGGCGATGCTGTCGGGCGGGACATGATGGCGGCCAGCGGCAACACGATTGCCGAGCTTTCGGCCGAGGAGACCGCAGACATCATGGCTATTGGCGCAGGTGTTACCAGCCGCTGGATCGCGGAGATGAATGCCAAAGGCTATGACGGTGCGGCGCTGGTCAGCGCGGCGCAGCTGGCGGTCGAAAAGGCGATCGGGCAATAAAGAAAGGGGCTTTGCCCCTCACCCCGGATCAAGTCCGGGGCTCACCCCAGAGTATTTTTGGAAAAAAGAAGTATCCGGTGTCAGGTCAGCCGGGCCACGACATAATCCGCCAGATCGACCAGCATGGTTTTCAGCGGATGGTCTGGGATAATGCCCAGCGCATCCTTGGCCTTTGCTGCCCAAGCAATCGCATCCTGACGGGTGCTTTCCAGCGTGCCGTGCCGGTGTAGCAGCGCAATCGCATGGTCCAGATCTCCGTCTTCCTGACGGCCTTTCTGGATCGTGCGGGTCCAGAAGGCGCGTTCCTCGGCATCCACAGCCGCGACTGCGCGGATCACCGGCAAGGTCAGCTTGCGTTCGCGGAAATCGTCGCCGACGTTCTTGCCGGTGGCCTTTGTGCCGCCGTAATCCAAAAGGTCATCGACGATCTGGAACGCGATCCCCAAGGCATCGCCGTAATCGAAAAGCGCCTGTTTGGTGGCAGCATCCTGTCCGGCAATCTCGCCGCCGACTTCCATCGCGGCGGAAAACAGGGCGGCGGTCTTGCCGCGCACGACCTTGATGTAGATCTCTTCGGTGGTGGCCAGATCGGCGGCGGCAGTGAGTTGCAGCACCTCGCCTTCGGCAATGGTGGCGGACGCATTGGCGAGAATGTCGAGCACCCGGAGCGATCCGGTTTCCACCATCAACTGGAACGACCGCGCGAACAGGTAATCGCCGACCAGCACGCTGGATGTATTGTCCCAAAGCAGGTTCGCCGTGGGCCGCCCGCGCCGCTGGCTGCTTTCGTCGACGACATCGTCATGCAAGAGGGTCGCGGTGTGGATGAATTCCACCGTCGCCGCCAGATGGATATGGTACGGCCCGTCATAGCCGCACATCCGCGCCGCAGCGAGCGTCAGCATCGGGCGCAGGCGTTTGCCACCCGCCTCGACCAGATGGGCGGTGACCTGAGGGATGCGGGGTGCGTGTTCGGAGGCCATCCTGTCCCGGATCATGACGTTGACCGCCGTCAGGTCATCCGCCAAGGCGGCCGCCAGTTGTTCATGGGGTTTGGTGGCGGCGTGATCAAGGCTCATGCGAGGTTCCGTCATGTGAATGGACAAGGGCGCAGCACCGCCGTAATCCTTGGGTATGAAAGAGCTTTTACGCACCAATGACGTGACCGTCATCGCCTTTGCAACCGCCCTGTTGGACGCGGAAGGTATAGACTGGTTCACCTTCGACGACAATATGAGCATCATGGAAGGCAGTATCGGCATCATGCCGCGCCGCCTGATGGTGCATGACCGCGACCTGTTCATGGCCGAAGCCGTGATGCGCGATGGCGAGATCGATCTGGGGCGTGACTGAGGATGTGACGCAGGACGCCTTTTTGGGCGGGCGTTTGCAGATCGTGCAGCCGCGCCACGGCTATCGTGCGGGTGTCGATCCGGTTCTGCTGGCCGCCAGCATCGCCGCGCGCGCGGGCCAGTCGGTGTTGGAACTCGGTTGTGGCGTGGGCACTGCGGCCTTGTGTCTCGGGCGGCGGGTGCCGGGGCTGGCGCTGACGGGGGTCGAGGTGCAGGCCGATTACGCGGATCTTGCGCGGCGCAATGCGGTGGCCAATGATCTGCCGCTGGAAGTGATCACCGCCGATCTGCGCGCGCTGCCTGCGGACCTGCGCCAAAAGCGATTCGATCATGTCATCATGAACCCGCCCTATTTCGACCGCGACACCGGCACAGCAGCCACCAACCCCGGGCGGGATACGGCGCTGGGGGGCGACACGCCCTTGGCGGATTGGCTCGACATCGGCGCGCGGCGGCTTGCGCCCAAGGGCTATCTGAGCGTGATCCAGCGGATCGAACGCCTGCCAGAGGTCCTGTCAGCCCTGCAAGGACGGCTGGGGTCGGTGGTGGTTTTGCCCATCGCGGGGCGGCCGGGGCGTGCGCCTGGCCTCTTCATCCTGCGGGCACGGCAGGAAGGGCGTGCGCCCTTCAGTCTGCTACCCGCGCTGGAGAGGCATGTAGGCACCGCGCATGACGGCGACAAGGACAGCTATACCCCGCAGGTCGCCCGAATTTTACGCAATGGCGCTGATCTGCCCATGGATCGTTAATCTTTTGGCAGGAATTGGCTGCCAAGCTGAAATGATCGGGAAATTGCTGCAGTGCCGCGTGACAGCGGGTCTGAATCGTGTTGCAATTCCGTTACGTTCAACCAGCAGGAGGAAGATCATGAGCTTGAGTTCGCATTTGCAGGAACTGAAGAAAAAGCACCAAACCCTCTCGGACCATGTCGAGGTGTTGCAACGCTCTCCCGGCGTCGATGATCTTGAGCTGGCGAAACTCAAGAAGAAAAAGTTGCAGATCAAGGAAGAGATCACCCGCCTTGCACCGCATTGAATAAATGCTGACGCCGGCCCACGGGCTGCCAGCAAAAACAATAGGCCGCGCCATCATGGCGCGGCCTTTCCTTATTCTGCCCAGAACGGGGTCAGCACATATACTGACCGCCATTGGCGGAAATCGTGGACCCTGTGACGAAACCCGCATCGTCGGATGCCAGAAATACGACCGCGCGCGCGATTTCGGACGCTTCACCCAGACGGCCCACGGGAATCTGCGGCAGGATCACTTCGTTCATCACTTTTTCAGGAATCGTGCTCATCATCTCGGTGTTGATGTAACCGGGGGCGATCACGTTCACGGTGATGCCCGCCCGCGCGCCTTCTTGCGCCAGCGCCTTGGTGAAACCGATGTCACCAGCCTTGGCGGCAGCATAATTGGCCTGCGCGAACTGGCCTTTCTGGCCGTTGATTGACGAAATCGTGATGATCCGGCCGAATTTACGTTCGCGCATGCCGGGCCAGACGGGGTGGGTCATGTTGAACACGCCCGACAAGTTGGTGTCGATCACCTCTTGCCACTGCTGCGGCGTCATCTTGTGGAACGGCGCATCGCGGGTGATGCCCGCGTTGTTGACCAGCACCTCGATCGGGCCGATGTCCGCCTCGACCTGGGCGATGCCGGCGGCGCAAGCCTCGTAATTGCCGACGTCCCATTTATAGGTCTTGATGCCGGTTGCGGCGGTAAAGGCGGCTGCCTTTTCGTCATTGCCCGCATAGGTCGCGGCGACGGTATAGCCTGCATCCTTCAACGCGGTTGAAATAGCCGCGCCGATGCCGCGCGATCCCCCAGTGACAAGTGCCACACGTCCCATAGTCTCTCCTCCCGCGAGTTATTGTCGTACGGGCGGCCATTACCGGACCGCCCCTGTCGTCAGAACCGTTCGACGCAAAGCGCGACACCCATGCCGCCCCCGATGCACAGCGTCGCCAGACCCTTCTTGGCATCGCGGCGCTTCATTTCGAACAGCAAGGTGTTGAGGATGCGCGCGCCGGATGCGCCGATCGGATGGCCGATGGCAATGGCGCCGCCGTTCACGTTCACGATGGCAGGGTCCCAGCCCATGTCTTTGTTCACGGCACAGGCCTGTGCGGCAAAAGCCTCGTTCGCCTCGACCAGATCAAGGTCCTCGACGCTCCACCCGGCCTTGGCCAGTGCCTTGCGGCTGGCCATCACCGGACCCACGCCCATGATCGACGGGTCAAGCCCGGCGGTGGCATAAGACGCGATCCGCGCCAAGGGTTCGATCCCGCGCTTTTCGGCATTTTCGACGGACATCAGCAACGTCGCCGCCGCTCCGTCGTTCAAACCGGACGCGTTTGCCGCGGTGACCGATCCGTCCTTGGTGAAGGCGGGGCGCAGTTTCTGCATCGCCTCCATCGTGGCGCCGTGGCGGATGTATTCATCCTGATCGACGATGATGTCGCCTTTACGCGTCTTGACGGTAAAGGCCATGATTTCATCGGCGAATTTGCCGGCCTTTTGCGCGGCTTCGGCCTTGTTCTGGGACGCGACGGCGAATGCGTCCTGCACGTCGCGGGTGATCTGCCATTGGTTGGCGACGTTTTCCGCTGTCTGGCCCATGTGGTAATTGTTGAACGCATCCCACAGCCCGTCACGGATCATCGTGTCGATATAGGACACATCGCCCATCTTGTGACCGGCGCGCAGATGGGCTGCATGCGGGCTGAGCGTCATGCTTTCCTGACCGCCCGCCAGCACGATTTCGGCATCGCCCAGCTGGATATGCTGTGCGCCCAGCGCGACAGCCCGCAGGCCGGATCCGCAGACCTGATTGATGCTCCATGCCGCCGCCTCGATGGGGAGGCCCGCGTTGATATGCGCCTGCCGCGCCGGGTTCTGCCCTTGGGCTGCGGTCAGCACCTGGCCAAGGATCGTCTCGCTCACTTCGGATTTGTCGATACCCGCGCGCGCCACAACCTCTGACAGGACAGCCGCGCCCAGATCATGCGCGGGCGTGTTCGCGAATGCGCCGCCGAAACTGCCGACAGCGGTGCGCGCTGCGGATGCGATAACAACATTGATCATGGATTGGTCCCTTCAGGTTTGTGCCGCCGAAAGGATGCGTGCCCCGCACGCCGGACATGCGCGACCCCACTTCCTCCCGTTTGGAACATGCTATTGGGTTGCACCAGAGAGGGCAATTCAATTTCCCCGCTCACCCGCCGTCACCGTCAAAAGGTGAACCGGGGCACGCCGTAGAGATAGCCTTGCAGACAATCCACACCGATGCTGCGCAGGAATGCCGCCTCTTCTTCGGTTTCAACACCGTCGGCGATGGCGAACATCTCGAACTGGTGGGCGACGGTGATCAGCGCCTCGGCCAGGACCTGATTGTCGGGGTCCCGGTCGATGCCACGCACAAAGCTTTTGTCGATCTTCACAAGGTCGAAAAAGAAATCCTTGAGATGGCGGAATGCCGTCATTCCCGCCCCGAAACCATCCAAGGCAAAGGCGACGCCCCTGGGCTGCATTTCCGCCATGAAGCGGATCATCACGTCAGGCAACATCATGGCGGACGTTTCGCTGATTTCGAAAATCAGCCGGTCGCCCAGACGGGACGGAGCGCGCAACCCGTCGTCCAGAATGCGCCGCCATTCCCCATCCGCGACCGACCGTGCCGACAGGTTGATTGACAGGCGCAGGCTCGGATTGCGCCGCAAGTGCCGCAGCGCCAGCGCGAGGCTGACGCAATCAATCTCGCGCCCGATGGCCGTATCTTCGACCAGCCCCATGAAATGCGCAGCCGGAATGATGCGCCCGGCGTCATCATGCAGCCGGATCAACCCTTCATGAAAGGCGATCTGCGGGATCGCATCGGCAGTAACGATCTGGTGGAACGCAAGGCTGGCCCGGTCCGCCGCGAGCGCGTCGCGCACCAGTGTCACGACATCGCCATCACGGCTGGCCAAGGCATAAAGCAGCGGGTCAGCCACCGGCAAATCGGTTATATCCGTGCGGGAAAGCGTAGCGTTCGACATCGGGCCCATCCATAGTGACAGCCGCAGCTTGCACCAATAGCCGCTAACAAAGCCTTAAGGGAAACGACATGGCACGATGCGACTGGGCCGGACCCGAACAGATCTACATCGATTACCACGACACCGAATGGGGCGTGCCCGAATATGACAGCCGCGCGCTGTGGGAAAAGCTGGTGCTCGACGGGTTTCAGGCGGGTCTATCCTGGATCACGATCTTGAAAAAGCGCGACAATTTCCGCGCCGCCTTTGCGGGCTTTGACCCCGAGATCATCGCGGGTTGGGGCGAGGATGACGTGCGCCGCCTGCTGGCCGATCCCGGCATCATCCGCCACCGCGGCAAGATCGAGGCCACGATCACCAACGCCCGTGCATGGCAAAGGATCGAGGCCGATCAGGGCTTTGCCGCCTTCCTCTGGGCGTATGTCGACGGCGTGCCTTTGCAGACGACATTGGCCGACCGCAGCGCGATGCCCACGCAATCGGCGCTGTCGGTGCAAATCTCGAAGGACCTGAAAAAAGCGGGGTTCAAATTCTCTGGGCCAACGATCGTCTATGCTTTCTTGGAAGCGACCGGGCTGATCAACAACCACGTCACGACCTGCCCGCGCCACGCGGCTTGCGCAGCCATGGCACGTTCACCAGCGGTTTAGCGCGTCCTCGTCGGCGTCTTTTGCCGCGACCCATGCGGCGTCGGATAAGGTGACTTCCTTCTTCCAGAACGGTGCGCGGGATTTGAGGTAATCCATCAGGAAATCGGCGGCGGCAAAGGCTTCTGCGCGATGGGCGGCGGCGGTGGCAACCATCATGATCGGCGCACCGGGGGGCAACGTGCCGAAACGGTGGATCACCAGCGCACCGGCCAACGACCAGCGCGCCACGGCCTCATCGACGATCTTGCCAATCGCACGTTCAGTCATGCCGGGGTAATGTTCGATCAGCATGTGCCGCAGATCACCCGATGTGTCGCGCACAACGCCGGTAAAGCTGACAACCGCACCGATATCGCGGCGACCCGTGGCAAAACCCGCAAGTTCGGTGCCGGGGTCGAATACCGCCTCTTGAACGCGGACCTGCATCAGCCGCCTGTCATCGGCGGAAAGAACGCAACCTCGCGCACACCGGCAAGGGGCGCATCGAAATCGGCAAGTTCCTGATCGACCGCGACGCGCAACGCGCTGACATCGGCAAAGGCGGCCGCATAGCGGTCTTCCCGCGCAACCAGTTCGGCGACAAGATCAGCGACCGTCGCAGCATCGGTCTTGACCGTTTCCTGCGGCAAGCCGATCCGTTCACGGACCCAGGCGAAATACATCACGTTCATGGCACCGGTCCGCGCAGATAGGGCTGCGCCTTGCGGAAATAATCCCAGCCCGTCAGCAAAGTCAGGACCCCCGCGATCCACAAAGCGATGATCCCCAACCACCAGGTCACGAAAGTCGACATCGCCTCGACCCCGTCATAATGCTCGAAAGCGCCCTTGGCGAAAAGAATGGCGATCGCGACCATCTGTGCCGTGGTTTTCCACTTGGCCAGCTGCGTGACCTTGAGCGTGCCGGCGGTATCGCCCAGAAATTCGCGCAGGCCCGACACAAAAACCTCGCGGAACATGATCACGGTCGCAGGCAACAGGATCCACGGGTCCATGCCAGAAAATCCGGTGATCACCAAAAGCGCGATCACCACCATCGCCTTGTCGGCGATCGGGTCCAGCATCGCACCCAGCTTGCTTTCCTGTTTCCACTTGCGGGCCAGATAACCGTCCAGAAAATCGGTCAGCGCCGCCGTCACGAACAGGATCAGCGCGAACCAGTCGGCGGCAGGACGGTGAAAATAAAGGAACATGATCACGACACCCGGCGCGGCGGCCAGTCGCAGGATCGTCAATATATTGGGTACAGACAGCATGATGGAGTCACATTAAACCGGCTTTGCACAAGACACCAGCACCCCCATCTTCCGAGCATCAATATCCCCGCCGGAGGCAGAAAAGTTTTTACCCCTGCTCGTGGAAATAGTCGTAGATCACCTGCGCCATATTGGCCGACACACCATCCACCGCCCTCAGATCCGCCAGATTGGCGCGCGCCACGGCCTTGGCCGAACCGAAGTGCGCCAGTAGCGCGCGTTTGCGCGTGGCCCCCACACCCGGCACATCGTCGAGAGGCGTTGCACCGATCGCCTTGGACCGTTTCGCACGATGCGTGCCGATGGCGAAACGGTGGACCTCGTCACGCATCCGCTGGACAAAATACAGGACCGGATCATTGTGGCGCAGCGCCATGACTGGCTTGCCGGTGCGGTGGAATTCCTCTTTGCCTGCATCGCGGTCCAGCCCTTTGGCCACCCCGACCATGGGAATATCGCTGACGCCCATGTCATCCATGATCTGGCGGACGGCAGACACCTGCCCTTGGCCACCGTCGATCAGCAACAGGTCGGGCCAGGTGCCCTGCGTCCGTTCCGGGTCTTCCTTGATCAGGCGCTGAAAGCGGCGTTTCAGAACCTCTTTCATCATGCCGAAATCGTCGCCGGGGGTCAGGTCGTCGCCACGGATGTTGAACTTGCGATACTGGTTCTTGTCGAAACCGTCGGGTCCCGCCACGACCATTGCCCCCACGGCATGCGCGCCCTGGATATGGCTGTTGTCATAGACCTCGATCCGCTGCGGCACTTTGGGCAGATCGAACGCCTCGGCCAGACCTTTCAGCAACCGGCTTTGCGTCGCGGTTTCCGACATCTTGCGCGCAAGGCTTTCGCGGGCGTTGCGCAGCGCGTTCTGTACCAGTTCCGCCTTTTCGCCGCGCTGGGGGATCACGATCTCGACCTTGCGACCGGCCTTTTCGGCCAGCGCCTGCGCCATCAGATCGTCATTGTCCAAGCCATGCGACAGGATCAGCATCCGCGGCGGTTCGCGGTTGGCATAGAACTGGCCGACGAAAGCCTCCATCACTTCGGCCATGTCCTCTTCGCCGCTGATGCGGGGGTAGTAGTCGTGGTTGCCCCAGTTCTGGTTGGCGCGGATGAAGAACACCTGCACACAAGCCTGCCCGCCATCGGTGTGCAGCGCGATCACGTCGGCCTCTGCGGTATTCTGCGGGTTGATGCCTTGCGCCGATTGCACCTGCGTCAGTGCCTTGATCCGGTCGCGGAGCGCCGCGGCGCGTTCGAACAGCATCTCTTCGCTTGCGGCCTGCATCTGCGCGGCGAGTGCTTCCTGAATCCCCTTGGTGCGGCCTTGCAGGAAGTTTTCGGCCTCTTTCACGGACAGGGCGTAATCGTCCTTGCTGATCATCCCGCAGCAGGGGCCGGAACAGCGTTTGATCTGGTATTGCAGGCAAGGCCGCGTGCGCGTCTCGAAATCACTGTCCGAACAATTGCGCAGCAGGAAAACCCGCTGCAACTGCGACAGCGTGCGGTTGACGGCACCGGCACCGGCAAAGGGGCCGTAATAATCGCCCTTTTGGCTTTTCGCGCCGCGGTGTTTGCGGATCATCGGGAAATCATGATCCTTGGTCACAAGGATATTGGGAAAGCTCTTGTCGTCGCGCAGCAGCACGTTGTAGCGCGGCTTGAGCTGCTTGATCAGGTTCTGTTCCAGCAGCAGTGCTTCGGTTTCCGTCCGCGTCGTGAGGAACATCATCGACGAGGTTTCCGAAATCATCCGCGCGATGCGGGGCGAATGCGGGCCGGGGCGGGAATAATTGCTGACCCGCGCCTTGAGGTTGCGGGCCTTGCCGACGTAAAGCACTCGGCTGTCCGCATCCAGCATCCGGTACACCCCGGGCGAGGAATCGAGGCTGCGCAGATAGCCGTGGATCACGTCATATCCGGTGCTGGCTGTCTGGGGTCCGGTATCGGTCATGCGTCGGGTTCTTTGATTCTATCTGTGCTGCAATGGTAACGCGGCAGGGACAAGAGAAAAGGCATCCACCGTTTCTGTGGATAAGTCGGTGGACGAACTGCGGGTATTTGGAATTTATCTTTGTTTCCGGCCTACTTCGTCTCTTTGCCCAAAAATTAAGCGGATTTATACATCGTTGTTTTAACACGATATATTTATTAATTCCTTCTTAACGCATTGAAAAACCGTGGGTTTATGACAGTTTCGTGAACGTTGACCCTGCCGGTGCGTAACTTTCGGAACCCGTCACTCGACGCCAAGCACATCGGGGGTCTGCCACGCCAGATGTTGCCCCCCGTCCACGGCAAGCATTTGCCCCGTCACGCCCGGCGCATCAAGGAAGTATCCGAGCGCTGCGCAGATCTCCGCGGGGTTCGCTCCGCGCTGCAGGACGGTCGCCGCGCGCTGGCGGGCAAAGTGGTCGGCCGATTGCCGCGCGCCTTGCAGGGTCGGCCCCGGCCCGATCGCATTGACCCGCACATCGGGGGCCAGCGCCTGCGCTGTGGTGCGCGTCATCGCCCATAGCCCCATTTTGGCGATGGTATAGGTCATGAATTCCGGTGTCAGTTTCTGCACACGCTGGTCGATCATGTTGACCACCAGCGCCTGTGCGACGGGTTCGCCCCTGCTGTCGGTCTGCGCCTTGGGGGCCTGCGCCGCAAACCCTTGGGTCAGCACAAAAGGCGCGCGCAGGTTCGACCCGATGTGCCGGTCCCAGCTTGTCCTGGTGGCGCTGTGGATCGTGTCGTATTCAAAGATCGAGGCGTTGTTTACAAGGCAGGTCAGCGGCCCGCCCAGCGCATCGCGCGCACGCCCGACCAGTGCGGCTGTCGCATCCTCATCCAGCAGATCGGCCTGCAACGCCACGGCCTGCCGCCCCATCGCGCGCAATTGCGCCACGGTGTCCTGCGCACCGGCCAGCGAGCCCGCGTAATGCACCGCCACGTCATAGCCGCGCTGCCCCAGATACAGTGCCATCGCCTGTCCCAGCCGCGCCCCTGCCCCTGTCACCAGTGCCTTCATCGCCGCCCCTTTTCACAGGCGCAGGGCCCTTTGCCGATGCAGAACCGCTGGCATTTGGGGCATTTCGCCGCCGCGAGCCTTGCCTGCCCCGGAAACCGCCATTTGCCGAAAATGCCCAGCACGACCATGAAGGCCAGAAACAGCAGGACCGATTTGACGATCATAGGCCGAACCGCGCAAAGGCTGCCCGTTCCTCGATCCCCGCGATGGTGTCATCGACGATCTGCGCGCCGAACCGCGCCAGCAGCGGCTTGCGCTGGCCATAGCGGCGGAATTTGACCTTGTCGCCAAAACGCGCCCGCATCACCGGCGCCAGATGCCCGATCCCGTCGACCAGCCCTGCATCGATGCCTTTCTGGCCGATATACACCTCGCCCGTGAAGAGATCGGCATCGTCGGACAGTTTTGGCCCGCGCCGTGATTTGACGTAGGCGATGAATGTGCCGTGCAGGTCCTCGAGCCAGCCTTTGAGCTTTTTGACATCGGCGGGGTTCTGCGGCTTGAACGGGTCCAGCTGGCTTTTGGATTTGCCTGCCGTATGCACGCGGCGTTCGATGCCGATCCGGTCGATCGCCTCATGTGCGCCAAAACTGGCGCTGATCACGCCGATAGAGCCGGTGATCGAACAATCGTCGATGAAAATCTCGTCTGCCGCGCAAGCCAGCCAATAGCCGCCAGAGGCCGCCACATCCTCGACAAAGGCGAAAACGGGGATTTTCTTTTCATCCGCCAGCCGCCGGATGCGCGACGCGATCAAGGACGATTGCACGGGCGATCCGCCCGGACAGTTGATTTCCAGCGCGACAGCGGCGGGCTTGCCCTTGCCGAAGGCCTTTTCGATGACCGGCGCAAGACCGGGGTTGTCCAGACCACGGCCGGAATTGCTGATCGCGCCTTGCAGGCGAATCACAGCGACGAAGGGGTCGGACTTGGTAAAGGGAATGTATTTCATGCCCTCATACTTAAGCCGATCCGCGCGCCCCGCAAGGTCCCCACGCGGTCACTGCCGGATGCGCCAGCCAGTGCGGAAAATCCACCAGATGAAGGCAAGACAGGCCGCCGTGAACACCGTGATCGCCAGCAGCGACACCCCGATGCTGACATCGGCGACGCCAAAGAACGACCAGCGGAAGCCGCTGATCAGGTAAACCACCGGATTGAACAGCGTGATCGCCTGCCACACGGGGGGCAGCATCGTGATCGAATAAAACGACCCGCCCAAGAAAACCAAAGGCGTGATCACCAGCAGCGGGATCAGTTGCAACTGTTCGAAATTGCCCGCCCAGATGCCGATGATGAACCCCAACAGCGAAAAGCTGATGCAGGTCAGGATCAGCAGGGCGACCATCGCCACGGGATGCGCGATCTCGATGTCGATAAAAAAGAACGCCGTCAGCAGGATGATGATGCCGATGAACAACGCCTTGGTCGCGGCCGCCCCCACATAGCCCGCCACGATTTCCAGAAAGCTGACAGGGGCCGACAGCAATTCATAGATCGTGCCGGTGAATTTCGGGAAATAGATACCGAAACTGGCGTTCGATGTGGCCTGCGTCATGACCGACAGCATGATCAGTCCCGGCACGATGAAGGCACCATAGCTGACCCCTTCGACCTGATCGATCCGGCTGCCGATGGCCGCGCCGAAGACCACGAAATACAGCGAGGTCGACAGCACCGGCGACACCAGCGACTGCATGATCGTCCGCAGGAACCGGCGCATTTCATGCACATAGATCGTCTTGATTGCGTTCAGGTTCATTGGTCTTCCTTCACCAGTCCGACAAAGATGTCTTCGAGACTGCTTTGCTGCGTCTGCAGGTCCTTCATCTGCAAACCGGCGTTTTGCAGATCGTTCAGCAAGGTCGTGATGCCGGTGCGCGGCCCTTTGGTGTCATAGGTATAGGTCAGGCTTTGCCCGTCCGGTGCGCGCAGCAGATCGTATTTGGCCAGCGCTTCGGGGATCGCAGCCGTGGCTTCCGCCAGATCGATGCGCAATTGTTTCTTGCCCATCTGCGCCATCAGTTCGGCCTTGTCCTGAATCAGCAGGATTTCACCCTTGGCGATGATGCCCACGCGGTCGGCGATGGCCTCGGCCTCTTCGATATAATGCGTGGTCAGGATGATCGTGACGCCGGATGCTTTCAGCCCGGCCACGACATCCCACATATCCTTGCGCAATTCCACGTCGACGCCCGCGCTGGGTTCATCGAGAAACAGGACGCGCGGTTCATGCGCCAGCGCCTTGGCGATCAGCACGCGGCGTTTCATGCCACCCGACAGGGTGATGATCTTCTTGTCGCGCTTGTCGTCCAGCGACAGCTGCGCAAGGATCGCGTCCACCTTGCCGTCGTCGCGGGGTTTGCCGAACAAGCCGCGCGAAAACTGGACAGAGGCGCGGACCGTCTCGAACGGTTCCAGACTGATCTCTTGCGGCACGAGCCCGATCATGGCACGCGCGGCGCGGTAATCGGTCTGGGTGTCATGCCCGCCCACCGTCACGGTCCCCGACGTCGGCGTCGTGATCCCGCAGATCGTGGAAATCAGCGTGGTCTTGCCTGCGCCATTGGGGCCGAGCAGGGCGAGGATTTCACCCTCCTCGATTTCGAGATTGACGGATTTGAGCGCCTCGAACCCGCCGTCATAGGCTTTGCGCAGGTTCTTGACGGAAACGATTGCGGTCATGGGACGGCCTTTGTGTTGGTCAGTGATTACCTAGACCCGCACAGTCCGAAGTAAAAGAGCCCACACCGTGCGCTGATCCACGACAGGGCTGGGCCGGTTTGCACAGCGGGCAAAACAAAGAAAACGGCTTGGCAGATTTCCGATTCTCGACAATGTTTGGCCATCGGCTGCGAAAGTTATGCGATGTTTCGATTGATTTTGCGCGCAATGGGTCTGAAGGCTCGGCGCAACCGGGCGCGAAGTGCGCAGCGTTCCGCTGATTCCGCGAAGTTGCCGCCGATCAATTACCACTTGCTCGTCGAGACCCAACGCACCGTCGTTCAGACACAGCAGCAGCCGCTTGTTCAAAAACCGCAGCCACCGCTTGTCGACGACAAGGCAGACCGCCCGTTACCGGATTTCCCACCCAGCGGACAACTTGTTGGCCGCGCCTATGTCATCGACGGTGACACCATCGCGATCAAGCGCATCAAGATCCGCGTCTCGGGGATCGATGCGCCCGAACTTGACCGCCCATGGGGCAAAAAATCGAAGTGGACGATGGTGGATATCTGCAAGGGTCAGACGGTCACTGCGAAACTGAATGGTGAACGGTCACATGACCGCCTTGTCGGCACATGCTATCTGCCCGATGGCACCGACATCGGCGCAGAGATGGTCAGGCGCGGCGCGGCACTTGACTGGGACCTGTTTTCAGGCGGCAAATACCGCCACCTCGAACCGGACGATGCGCGAAAACGCCTGCTCGGTTTTGGCGCGCGGTCACATTAGGTCACCCCATCCGCGCGGCCATATCCAGCATCCGGCAGGAAAAGCCCCATTCGTTGTCATACCAGCCGAACACCCGCAGCATGCCGCCTTGGGTGACGCGGGTTTCGGGCAGGGCGACGATCAGGCTTTCGGACCGCGCGCGCAAGTCCGAGGATACCAGCAACTTGTCGGTATGGCCGATCACCCCAGTCTGGGCGCGCAGCAGATCGTGCAGCCCCGCGCGGTCGGGCGTGTCGCGCACCACGACCGCAAGGTCGATGGCGGACACCGAGGCAACCGGCACCCTGACCGCCGCCGCCTCGATCCGGCCTGCGATCTGCGGCAGCACATCGCTGAGCAGCTTCTGCGCCGACGTCGTGGTCGGCACCATCGACAACCCCGCCGCCCGGCTGCGCAGGAAATCGCCCCGCGGCGCATCAATGGTGGGCTGGCTGCCGGTGTAGCAATGGATCGTCGTCATCCAGCCGGTCTGCAGCCCCCAGTGATCGTCGATCAACCGCACCAGAGGTGCCAGCGCATTGGTCGTGCAGGACGCGTTCGACACGATAGGCTGGTCCGCCAACAGATCATCGTTCGCCCCCAGCACGATGGTCAGATCCGCTGCCGAAGACGGACCGGAGATCAGGACACGGGCCGCCCCCGCACGCAATCCGGCTTCGGCCGTTGTGCGGCTGTCAGCCTTGCCGGTGCATTCCAGCAGCACATCGACGCCGGACAGATCAAGCGTGGCCACGTCATCGGTCCGGTAGATGGGGATCGGCTGGCCGTTGATGACCAGCGCGTCACCCCGCAATTCTGCCTGTCCGGGAAACGGGCCAAAGACGCTGTCATAGGCGAACAGATGCGCGCAAAGATCGCTCGCCGCCACATCGTTGATCCCCACAACCTCGATCCCCGCACCGTATCCCAGTGCTTGCGCGCGCAGCAGCGTCCGCCCGATGCGACCGAACCCGTTGATGAATACTTTGGTCATGCCTGCCCCCGGATTTTGCCGGATGCTGCATCTTTGTGCAGCCGTCCACAAGACACAACGCAAGCCGGTAGCGCATCACAGAATCATCTTGCCGGCAGTGACGTCGAAATGGAATCAGTCCCAACAAAGGTGTGAATTTTCCGTTTCACGGTGGCGTGCCGACAGAAATAATGCACAAATATACAGCGCAGGCGGCTATGCGCGGCGAAATGGTCGCGCGGCCACTGAAGAGTGTCAAAAGTGGTGCTATGGTAAAAAATCCCCGATTTTAAGGGGAAATCGGCCCGGTACTGTTTCGATTTCTTCCTACAATCACTTCGAAAGCGCAGGATTAAGAACCATCAAACAACAAGTTAGCGTCACTTTTTGGCCTAATTTGAATGAGACTACAAAACAAAGGCAGGCGCATTACGTCTTGCTGTTGAGTGTGAGAGCTGGAAATAACGATGGCCAAACCGCTAGTGCAAGACAATGCAGATGAAAATGACAGCTTCGTCGATGAACTGAAGCCGGGCACCAAGTTGATGCACGGCCAGTACACGATCGAAAGCTTCCTGAATGCCGGCGGGTTCGGGATCACCTACCTTGCGCGCGACAGTCTCGACCGCAAGATCGTGATCAAGGAATGTTTCCCCGGTGCCTTCTGCCGTCGCAGCCGCTATGTCGTGCAGGCCCGGTCGCGTGCGCATCAGAACGAGCTGAAATCCATCGTCCGCCTTTTCGTCCAAGAGGCCCGGAGCCTTGCCAAGCTGGATCACCCCAACATCGTCGGCGTGCACCAGGTGTTCGAGGACAACGACACCGCCTATATGGCGCTCGATTTCGTCGAAGGGCGCGACCTTCTTGACACGATCGAAGACCCCAATCACGGTCTGACACCCGCGCAGATCAAGACGATCCTCAAGGACATTCTGGGTGCCGTTGGATTTATCCACGAGCAGGGCATCCTGCACCGCGATATCTCCCCGGACAACATCCTGATCGGCACCGATCTGCGGCCGGTTCTGATCGACTTCGGTGCAGCCCGCGAGGAAGCGACCAAGCAAAGCCGGGTGTTGTCCGCGTTGCGCGTCGTCAAGGACGGCTATTCACCGCAGGAATTCTATATCGCCGGGTCCGAACAGGGGCCAAGCAGCGATCTTTATGCGCTGGCAGCGACGTTCTATCACCTGATCTCGAAAGAAGTGCCGCCGAATTCGCAGGCCCGGTTGGCGGCCATCGCGTCCGGCGACCCCGATCCTTATGTCAAACTGGCCGGGCGCATCACCGAATACGACGAACCGTTCCTGACCGCGATGGACAAGGCGCTGGAGGTCCTGCCCAAGGACCGTCTGCAATCCGCCAAGGCATGGCTGGACATGATGGATGGCGCACAAGGGAATGTGACCCCACTCAAGATCGCCTCGCCCAAGAAAGAGGCGGTCCAGACAACCGCGAGCCAGCCAAAATCGAAAATGCCCCTGCTTTTGGGCTCTGCTGCTGTCGTGGCGCTTTTGGTCGGCGTCGGCGTTTTCATGAGCGGGACACAGAGTGATCCCGTCACGCAGACATCCGCCGCGACAGAGCCACCCAGCGTGGCGACCACCGCCGTCACGCCTGTTCAGCCCGAGGCCGCCCTGCCCGCCGTCGAAGCGACCACCATCGCCGAAGAACCGGCGATCGGCGATGCAGACCCGGCCGCGACGGATATTGCCGAAACGGATGCGCCGACACTTGATTTCGCCGCCGCCGAAATCGTGCTGCCCGAACCCGAGGCACCCGCCGATACAGAGGTCGACGATATCATCGCATCCATCGTCACCGACACACCCGAGACCGCTCCGGTGATCCGTCCGCTGGCCCGGCCAGAGCCTGCGGCGGATGCAGAGCAAGCGCCATTGCCGACTCCTTTGGACACACCGGAAGCTGCGCAAGAACCCGACATCGCCGTGGAATTGCCCGCAACTGCTGATTTACGTCCTGCGGCGGAAGACGGCAGCGCCGCTCTGAGTCTGCCCGGCACACCCGAAATGATCGCGGCGGTCGGCACTGGCCCGGTCTTGGAAATCACGGCGGTCACCCCCGGCAATGAATTGACGACCTCCGGGCTCGTCGCGGACTGGGCTGTAGACTTGCCGTTCGAGGCAGCAGGCAGCGGGTCCAATATCATCGCGACGGTCGCGCCTTCTGCGCCCGCCTGGGCGCAGCCCGGTCTGGTGATCACCGATGTAAACGGCATTTCAGTCAATGCGATCAACGATATCCCAGGCGTCTTGCGCCAGACCGCCGATACATCTGCAAACACGACCGATGTGGCGATCACCTTTGGAACGATGAACCCGACCTCGGGCGAACGGATCGAACGGCAGTTGACCGTGCCCGTGGTGCAAACGGTTGCCCTATCTAACGGGGTCGCGTTCGAGACAAGCTTTGCCGATCAGGCCTGGCGGACAGTGGTGGCCGCGGTGCCAACGGACCTTGGCAGTGGTTTGCAGGAAGGTGACATCGTCACATCCTACATTCCCACCGCAGAGACATTGGAAGACCGCGACAGCCTGTTGACGATCCTCAACCGCGAAATCGAAAACGGAACGGATCGTTTCATGTTCGCGGTGCAACGTGACGGCAGTATGTGGGTAGCATCAGTAACGTATGACGATGCGGCAGAATAAGCGTTGCACGCCTTCCCACGAAGGCTGCTGCGCCGGCAATTTGAAAGGTTGAAACCATGAAGTTTATTCGTGATCTCATTGGCAAGAAACAGTCGGGGCCGGATAGTCAGGCTGCCAAAACGACTGACAAGCTGGAAAAATCCTATCGCGACACCATCGGCTCCATTTCGGACGACGCGGCAGCGCGGCAGCGCGCGGGCGATTTACCCGCCGATGTGAATGAAATGCTGACCAGCATCAACGCCAAGACCAAGGCTCCCGAAGCGCCGGTGTCAGCAGCGCCAGAGACGCGCGCGCCGGCCGCGCCTGCCTTGAACATCTGGGACATGGAAACCGACGACGGCTCGACCGCGCTGCCCGAAACGGCCCCCGTCCTGCCGACACCTTCGCCTGCCTTGGCGTCTGCCGCGGCGGCCCGTTCGCCCGCGCGGTCGCGCCGGACCAAGACCCGGTTGATTGGCTTCGAGAAATCCGACGGCGATGTTGTCGACCTGTTCAACGACGCACCCAAGGTCGTGGCCACCCAGCGCGCCAAGTTTCCGGTGGGCTGGATCGTCGTCACCGAAGGTCCGGGACGCGGCGAAAGCTTTGCCCTGATGGCTGGCATGAACCCGATTGGACGCGGCGAGGATCAGGCAGTGCAGCTTGATTTCGGCGATAACGCCATTTCACGCAGCAATCATGCCGCGATCGTCTATGATCCCGACGGCAAGGAATTCCTGCTGGGCCATGGCGGCAAGTCCAACATCGTGCGCCTGAACGACAAACCCGTCATCAGCAACGAAACACTCAAGACCGGCGACGTGATCCGCATCGGCGAAACTGTCCTGCGTTTTGTCGCGCTGTGCGACAAGTCATTCAACTGGTCAGAAGGCGCAACCGGGGAGGACGAAGATGTGGCGATCGCCTGAACCGCGCTTTGACGTCGCCTCAGCGATCTGCCAGGGCGGGCGCGATTATCAGGAAGACGCGATCGTCACTGATTTTCCGTTCGGTGCCGACACAGGTGTCGTGGTGCTTGCAGATGGCATGGGTGGTCATGCCGCCGGTGATGTCGCCAGCAAGATCGTCGTCACCGAAGTTTTCAGCGAACTGAAGTTTCAAAGCGCCAATTTTTCGGATTTCGAAGGCGAGATACCACATTATCTGACCGCGGCTGCCGTGAATGCCAATGATGTCGTCCGGCAGCATGTGTCACAAAACCCCGATACGCGTGGCATGGGCGCCACGCTGGTGTCGGTGGTTTTGGTGGAAAACCGCATGTTCTGGATGTCGATCGGGGATTCGCCACTTTATCACTTCCGCAATGGGAAATTGCAGCAGTTGAACGAAGACCATTCGATGGCGCCACAGATCGATTTCATGGTGCAATCCGGTCTGCTGGACCCGGTTGCGGGCAAGAACCATCCTGACCGCAACTGCCTGACCTCGGTCATCCTCGGCGACCGTGTGGCAAAGTCCGATTGCCCCAAGACGCCGTTCAAACTTGAGGTGGGCGACATTGTCGTGGTTTCCAGCGACGGGCTGCAATATCTCGAAGATGCGCAGATCCAGCGCATCCTGCAGAAATACCGCCGCAAGAAGGCAGCAGAGATCGCTGGCTATCTGCTCGAGGCGATCGAGGCACTGGCCGATCCCGATCAGGACAATTGCACTTTTTCGGTCATCAAGCTGAACCACAACAAGCCCGTCATCCGTGCCGTGCGTCCGAAACCGGTCGGTCATGTGGATGCTCATACGAATACGACGACCCGTGTCGTCGAAATCGACGATGTCGCAGCCGCCACCGCCGCCCGGGCAGAACAAGCCGATGACCGACGCGAGGTCAAACCTGTCGTGAAAGAGGTCAAGCCCGTCAAACACGTCACCGTCGCCGAAAACGATGACAGCAATCAGGAAGTCGATGAGACGGCACCGCCAGCCAAGATCGCTGCCGGGGGTAATTAATGTCCAACCAATCACTTTCCGCCCGCGTGCAGCAAGGTCTCGCGCGGGCGATTGCGTCGGGCAAGTTGCCCGAACAGGTCCAGACCCGTGCCGAAGCGCTCATGGAGCGGATCGAAAAACCTGTGCGCATCGGTCTTCTGGGTCGGCCCGGCGCGGGTAAATCCATGCTTCTCAACCTGCTGGTCGGGACCGAAGTGGTGCCAAAGGGCATGCGTCTTCCGACGCTGGAACTGACGCATGGCGCGACCGCGCGGATCATTTGTACGCTGTCTGACGGGTCAAAGACAGAATACGACGGCGACGATCTGTCCGACATCGCGGACCTTGCCCCTGTCTTTGTCGAAATGCAGTTGCCATTGCCGGCCTTGGCCAAGATTTCTTTGCTGGAGATCGTATCGCCCAATGACGCCGCGTCGATCCACCGTGCAAGCCAGTGGGCTTCCAAGCGTAGCGATGTGATGTTGTGGTGCAGCCTGTCTTTCGATGCCGAAGAACAGACGATCTGGGCGCAAATGCCTGATCTTATCAAGGATCACGGCTTTCTGATGATCACCAAGGCCGATGTGTTGAGGGCAAACAATACGCTCGATACGGTTCTGGCGCAGGCGAACGCGGTCGCGCGTGACGAATTCAACCAGATCCTTGCGATCGCAACCAAGGATGCCATCGCCGCGCGCGACATTGATGGGTCGGTCGACAAGGACCGGATGCGGGAAAGCGGCGGTATGGCGTTGATCGCCGCCGTGCTCAAGCAAGTGGAACTTGGCAAACAATCTGCGGTCGACATGGCCGATATGCTGCTGGCCCAGCATCCCGAAGCGGTGACCGACCAAAAAATCCCGACAGAACCCGCTCCTGCGCCAAATGCGGCAGCAAAAGCGCAGCCAGCGTCGCCCGCACAGGAAACCGTTGCGCCCAAAGCAGCGGATCTGCCGGATGAAAACGCTATTCTCCAGCGTGTCAAAAACGCGATATCAAAACCCTTGGTCCCGACGCCCGCAACACCGGCGGTCGCTGCCCTGAAGCCTGCGAGCCGGGACGCCTGTCGTGCCGCTGTTGATCATATCACCGGGCAAAGTGCCGCGCTGCTGAAAATGGCCCAAAGCGGCGACCTTGGCGCACCGGCGAAGATCATGGCGCAGACTGTGGCGCAATTGCAATGGTTGTGTGACCATCTCGACGGGGCCGGGGACGACACCGATCCGCTGCTGCAACGCGCCCGCGACACCGCGTTTGACGCCGCAGACCTTGTGCAATTGATGCAGATGGAAAAGCGTGACAGCGCCGCGATCGAGGCCGTAAGCCTTTTATTGCAGGTCAAACGCGAGTTGCAGGCCGACCTCGCAGCGTAACGCATGACATCGGTTGAACAAACCGCCCAAATGGCGTCATACTTAAGCCGCGCATATTTGTTTCCATATACGCAATAAATGTCGTGTAGTCTCATGATTTGGCGTTGGGACGAACTGCTGTTACTAGTGCTGCGACCGCGTTATTGAGGACGGAACCGAATGAAGATGGAAGAGCTGGCAAAAGTGGACGGCTACAAGGTCCCGGCAGCACATCACCCGTTCATGAGCCTGGGTCTTGAAAAGCTTGACCTGTTTCATGAAGAGATCGCCGACCTTGAGGCGACGTTGAAAGACGTCGTCAAGCTGGGCGGTCAGGATGCCGAAAAGAAATCTGCCAAGCTAATCAAGCAGTTACGATCCTTTGAACCCAGCATCACGATGATTGGCCAGATCAAGTCCGGCAAGACGTCGCTGGTCAATGCGATGGTCGGTCGTCCCGATCTGCTGCCCGCCGATGTCAACCCGTGGACCTCTGTCGTCACGTCGTTGCACTTGAACGCGCCTTTGCCGGACGATGCGCCGACCGCGACCTTCCAGTTTTTCAACAAGGACGAATGGGACCATCTTGTCGAGAACGGCGGCCGAATCGGTGAATTGTCCGCCCGCGCCGGTGCAGACGAGGAAATGGAGAAAATCCGCCTTCAAATCGCCGAAATGCGCGACAAGACCAAACGCCGTCTTGGCCGTAAATTCGAGCTTTTGCTGGGTCAGAAGCATAATTACGCCGATTTGAACGATGAACTGGTGCAGCGCTATGTCTGCATGGGCGACGATTTCGACGATCTTGACGAACCCGACCAGCAGGGCCGTTTTGCAGATATCACCAAATCCGCCGACCTTTATCTGGACGCCAAGGCGATCCCGATGCCCTTGTGCCTGCGCGACACACCGGGCGTGAACGACACATTCATGATGCGCGAACAGATCACGATCAACGCGCTCCGCGACAGCCGCATCTGCGTTGTCGTCCTGTCGGCGCATCAGGCGCTCAGCTCCATGGATATGGGCCTTATTCGACTGATTTCAAACGTAAAATCGCGTGAAGTCGTGATTTTCGTGAACCGGATCGACGAATTGGCGAACCCTGCCGAGCAAGTCCCTGAAATCCGCGACAGCATCTTGCAGACGCTGATCGACAACAACGGCCCAGAAAACCCCGAACTGATCTTCGGCAGTGCTTATTGGGCCAATATCGCGCTTGCGGAAAATCTGGACGATATCGTGGCCGACAGCGCCGAGGCGATGTTCAACTGGGCCGAAGCATCGCTAAGCGCTGAAACCGCCGACATGGGCACGAAAGAACTGGTGTGGCATTTGTCGGGCGTGCCCGAACTGTTCCGCGCGGTTTCCGAACGCATCACCGAAGGGCCCGGCGCTGAAATTCTGACCGCTTCACGCAAACGTGCGCTGAACCTCGTCGCAGGTGTCAGGGCGTCGTCGTCCATCGTCTCGATGCGTCTGGACGGCGACACCGTCGAGGTGATGCCGCATGACCAACTGGTCCGGCATTTGGACAAGATCGCGGAAACCAACCTCAAGTTGCTGGATGATCGTCTTGATATCGTGTTCCAGCAATTCGGGTCCCGGATTGATCAATCGCACAAGCGGTTCCTTGATCGCGCACTTGAATCGCTGCTTCAGCATCTTGAAAGCCGGGGTGAAGACGAAGTCTGGCAATACAGCCCCGACGGCCTGCGGATGTTGCTGCGAACCAGCTATCAGGTCATGCGACGCAACGTGTCTGCCGCCTGCGATCAGGTGTTCGCGGCGACGTCGGATGATCTGGCGGAAACCTACCGCGCTGCGTTCGGCGTTGCTGTGGACAATTTCAAGATCACACCACCCGCAGCCCCCGAAATCCCCGCTCCGGTCACGCTGGGCCAAACGATCGCGCTGGATTTGCAAACGTCATGGTGGAAAGGCTGGTGGAAACGCCGCAAAGGGTATCGCGCCTTTGCCAGTGGTTTCTATGATCTGATCGAAGCGGAAACAGCCCCGATCGTGGAAGAGTTGAAGGACAGGCAAGCGACCGACATCCGCGCGATGGCCGAACGTGAATTGCGCGATTTTCTTGACGAACAGCGCGCATTGCTGACCGATATCAGCGAAAAATCCACGGTGCATATCAACGATCTGAAGGATATTTTCGGGATCACCGCACAGCAGGAACGCGAAGAACTGTTCGACTACATCATCGAAGAGCTGACCGCGCAGACCCGTTCCGCGCCGCAAGGAACCGAATAATGACCGACGAAACCGCCGCATTGCAAGCATCGCGCAAACCCCGGATTGCGCTGATGGGTGAATTCAGCGCAGGCAAAAGCACGTTGTCCAATCTGCTGCTAGGTGCGCGTCCCCTGCCGGAAAAGGTAACGGCGACGCGGCTTGCCCCTGTGTGGATGTCATACGGGGACACCGCGCCCTACCGCGTGACTGTCGAGGGCGCGACAGAGCCTGTGGCGCTCGAACGGCTGGAATCCATCCCGGTGCAGGAAACCCGCGTCATCCGGCTTTTCATGGAATGCGACATCCTCGAATTATGCGACCTGATCGACTTTCCGGGCATTTCGGACCCAAACATGTCGTCCAACGTCTGGGAACGCATGCTGCCAGAGGTAGACGCCGTCATCTGGTGTACCCATGCGACCCAAGCCTGGCGTCAATCAGAAGCGGCGGTCTGGGACATGATGCCCGACGCGGTGCGCGACTTTTCCGTCCTGTTGATCACCCGCTATGACAAGCTGACAACCGACAAGGATCGCCGCCGGGTGTTCCAACGTGTACGCCGCGAAACAGACGGGCAGTTTGCCGCGACCTTTCCGATTTCCTTGCTGCAGGCGCTGCAAGCGGGCGACGATTACGAAAAATGGGATGCCAGCGGGGCGGGCCCGTTCGTGACCCATCTGATCGACATGATCGAGAAACTGACCAAAGTCGCCGCCCGGACCGACCAGCCGCTCTACAACATCGCAAACGGGACCAAGATCCCCGAACCGGTGCGCGCGACGATCATGCCACGGCGGGTGCAGCGGGTGCGACAGGATGCCGAGCCTGACGATGACACCAGCGACGGCGCTGTGCGAGCCTCGTCCTGACATCCGCGCGACAGCCCTTCCCCCTGCCTTAAAATTGCCTTAGTCAGATATATGACTGGAACAATGGGCAGGACCGATGGTCGCCGACGCGCTGGACAACTTGCACGACAAACACCCGGGTTGTGAGACACTGGCCTTTGCGGATTTGTCGACAAACATGGTTCTGATCACCAATTCCAACACGACGTTTCGCCGCGAAGGTCTGGATTCGCTCTGCGCAGAAGCAGCACTTGCCTTCGGAACCGGCGGCAAATTCGCAATCGGCGATACAGAGGCGATGACAGCCATTGTCGCAACGCGGGACCACCTGCGCATCTACCTGCGCGATGCGCGGGAACCGACAGATGCGTTGTGCTGCGTGTGCAGCCACGATGTCATTGTGGACAGTTTTCTCAAAGACGCCCGTGCCTGTCTAGAAAAGATCAGCCATGGTGCATGACCACCGACAAAAAGGGATCCGCAACCGTGAGTGACCAGAGCGCGCTTGTCACGAAACTTCAGGCATTGGCAGACGACGATGCCACCTTTGTCGGTAGCGCCCGGGTCATTTCGATGGCCGGTGTGCCCGCTCCGATGACCGCAGTTCTTGCCGAAATCGACAATGCGGTGCTCGAACGGACCTTTGTTTTCGATATCGACGGTGTGATGCTGCGCATGTCCGTGGCAGGCCGCCGCTTGCGCGGGTTGGTCGACATTGCCGGGGTGCCGCCAACGGCAAAGGCATTGACAGGCAAGGTCCTGTCGCAGGATGACCCCAGTACGACAAAGGCGCTTGGCACCTTGTTGTTGGACCTGTGCAAGGACGCAAAACAGATCACCATTCAGGCGCAACCTGCCGAGCCGCTTGGCAACCCCTCAGAAGCGGGTATCCCTGTGGCCGGCCTGGCAAGCTTGTGGCAAGTCGCGGAAACCGCCGCGCCACAATCAAGAATGATCCGGTTTCTCAGCGTCAACGCGGCGGCGATCACAGCTTACATCGTCGCCGTAGACGGTGAAATCAGCAACACGCAGGGTGAAACGGCCCAGCTGGATATGATCTGGCGTGACCAGTTCGGGCCGTTCCGCAAGCGGCAAAAGTCGATTTTTCCACGGCAGGAAAGCCCGCTTCTGGTATGTCTCGATCATGCGCTGGGTGACGGGCGCGCAGCCGCTATCGCCGTTGTTGGCGACGAGGCCAGCGTTTTCGCCTATGACCCTCCCGCGATCAGCGCGATCCTTGCGTCCTGGCGTATGATCACGAAATAGCGTCAGAGCCGCGCAGGAAAGCCATCCGCGCGCAGATCGGTCTTAAGCAGATCCTCGAGCAGTTTCACGATCATCGGGGATTGCGCGTGCCCGCCATAGGCCGCCCGCGCCGCGACATAGGTCTGTTCCGTCGCCCCCGCCAGATCCAGCGGGACCTCGAATTCGCGCCCGAAATCCAGTGCAAAGCCCAGATCCTTCAGCGCCAGGTCGATGTTGAACGCGATGTCATAGGACCCGTTCAGCACCAGCGCCCCTTCGGTTTCATGCACGAAGGAATTGCCCGACGACGCCTTGATCGCGTGCCATGCCTGCCCAAGGTCAAGACCCCCGCGTTTCGCCAGCATCAGCGCCTCGCCGCAGGCTTTCAGGTGGATGAAGGCCAGCATGTTGGTGATGACCTTGATGATCGACGCGGACCCCAGCGGCCCCATGTGGAACACTTGGTTGCCGATAGCCTTCAGGGCTGGCAGGTGCAGGTCGAACATGTCCTTGTCGCCGCCCGCCAGCATCGTGATCTGCCCTTGTGCCGCCAGATGCACGCCGCCGGTGACAGGCAGTTCCATCATCCGCACACCAGCCGCCGCTGCCTGATCCGCAAAGGCCAGCACGTCGTCGCGGCCAAGCGTGGACATCTCGATCCAATGCGCGCCGGGTTTCATCACGGGCAGGATGCGCGCCAGCACCTGTGCCGTGACGGCGGGCGACGGCAGGCAGGTGATGACATGATCGACCGATGCCGCGACTGCCTCTGGCGTGTCGGCCCAGCGCGCACCGGCGGCGCAGACAGCATCCCCCGCCGCGCGGTTCAGGTCGGTGACAGTAAGCTCCATCCCTGCGCGCAACAAACTCGCGGCACAATGCCCCCCCAGATTACCCAGCCCGATATAGCCGTAATGCATCGCTGGCTCCTTAGTTGAAGTAGATGCGGTAGTCCGCACGAATCGCGGCATCGACGTCAGGGTCGATCTGACGACCGGCCTTGGCCAGAATGCTATTCTTGCGTGCGATGGCCTTGTCCAGCAACATGGGCCGGTCCGCCTCGACCCATTCCTTGGGGCTCATGCGGTTGCCGAGAGTTGGATAGATATACTCCGTCTGCATCAGTTGCAGCGTCTGGTCGGTGCCAAGGTAATGGCCCGGCCCACCCAGACAGACCGCCTTCATCGCCTCGATCGAGGTGCTGTCCTCGGTCACGTCGATCCCGCGCACGCAGCGCATGACTTGGCCCAGAATGTCATCGCCCAGCACCAAGGATTCGAGACAGAACCCCAGCAAGGAGGCGTGCATCCCGACGGCCTCATAGACCATGTTCAGCCCCGACAGGCCCGCCAGCACGTTGGTAATCCCCTGCTCCCATCCGGCTTGCATATCGGGCAGCTTGCTGTCGGAAATTCCTGCCGCCGCCCCACCCGGCAGGCCATAAAAATGATGCATCTGCGCGCAGCCCGCCGTCAGCAGCGCCTGTTCGGCCGATCCGCCCGACATGGCACCCGTGCGCAGGTCCGACACGAAGGGCCATGTGCCGAAAATCGCCGGATGCCCCGGTGCCATCGCATTGACATAGACGACGCCCGCCAGACATTCCGCCACCGCTTGAACGATGGCGAGCGCGATGGGTGCCGGTGCCGTCGCCCCCGCCTGCCCTGCCGACAACAGCAGCACCGGCATGCCCCCACGGATGCAGCTTTCCATCGCCATGCAGCTTTCCTCGGCGAATTTCATGGGCGGGACGACAAAACAGTTGGAATTGGAAATGAAAGGCCGCGCGCGCCAAGCCGCCTCGCCGCCCGCGATCCGGTGGATCATGTCGAAACCGGGGGCCACATGCGACGGGTCGCTGAAGGATGTGCCGACGTGTTTGGTGGTGCCCGAACAGCAGGCAAAGATCGTGTTCAGGTCCATTTCGAGATTGTCGAGAACATCACGGCAGACCATCGCGCGCTGGAAGAAATGCACGTTATCAAGGTTGTGCGTGATCCGTGCCGCATCGAACAGGTCCTGCGCCGTGCTGTCGCGATAGGTGTTTGTCGCAAGGTCCACGATATGCACCGCCGCCCCCGCCGTGCCGAAATGCACGTTGGTGCCGGACAGGTGCAGGTCGTATTTCGGGTCGCGCCCGAACAGGGTGATGTCGCGCGCGGCCTTGGCCAGCATATCCTCGACCAAGGCACGCGGAAACCGCAGTCGCCCGTCATCGCCAAGGATCGCCCCGGTGCGGGTCATGATCTCGATCCCCGATTGCGGGGCCTGGGACAGGCCGATCTGTTCCAGCGCATCTAGGGCTGCGTAATGAATGCGCAGCACCTCGGCATCGGTCAGCACCTTCAGGCGGCCACCGGGCAGGCCCGCGCGCACGGGGCGCTTGTCCTCGGCCAAGGGTGCAGACCGCAAGGCGACCCGCGCGGCGCGGCCACCGCTGCGGGATTTCAGTTGGATCGTGTCGGACATGGGCGTCTCCACAGGGGGGATTTGCCGTGATCCTGCGCCCAAACCGGACATCTGGCAATCAGGCATTCCGGTTGTTATTGATCGGGATTGCCGATCAGGGCAGAGTGGTTTCCATGCAAATCGAATTGATCGAAACCTTCCTTGATCTGTGCGAAACGCGCAGCTTCAACCAGACAGCCGAACGGCTGGGGGTGACGCAATCCACGATCTCGGGCCGGATCAAGGCGCTGGAAAAGGCGATTGACCGCCCGCTGTTCATCCGCTCGCGCGCGGGCACGGCGCTGACCACCGAAGGGCTGCGGTTCGAACCCCATGCGCGCAGCCTGCGGCACAGCTGGATCACCGCGCTGAACGCCACACGCGACAGCGGGATCGCAGGCGTGACGATGCGCATCGGGTTGCAGCACGACCTTGTCGGCATGGCGATCAGCGCGCTGATCGGGCAATTCCGCGCCGCCCTGCCCGATACGGTGTTTTTCTTCGAGGCCGATTATTCCGCGCAGATGTGCGCCGATCTGGTGACAGGCGCGCAGGATGTAGCGGTGCTTTACACGCCGAAAATCCACCCCGATCTTTATTTCCAGACCTTGGGCGAGGTGCCTTATCTAATGGTCTCGACCCACGCGACCCGCCTGACCGAGGTGCGCGCCGATAGCTATATTCTTGCCAATTACGCCCCCGCTTTTGCGCAAAGCCATGCGGCCTTGCTGCCCGACTTGACCAATGTATCGCTGTCTATCGGGCAGAACGCGGCGATGGTCGATCTGGTCACATCGCTGGCGGGCAGTGCCTATGTGCTGGCCCCGTCTGCGCAGGCGCTGATCGCGGCAGGCCAGTGCCATCTGGTGACGGATGCGCCGGTCATCACGCAACCGGTCTTTGCCGGCGTCACCCTGCGCAACCGGCACCGTGCCGCCTATCGCCGGATGGTGCGGATACTCGACGGCCATTTCGGATCATCGCCGCCGATGACAGCTGGCCGGTCCTTGCGGATGACGCGCGGCGGCGTGCCCTAGCTCTTGCAGACCATGCGCGACTCCTTTAGTTATGTTATAACAGTACATAGAGGAGAAGAGCATGGCAGACACACGCTTGCCCGTCACGGTTTTGTCGGGGTTTCTGGGTGCGGGAAAGACCACCCTGCTTAACCATGTCCTGAACAACCGCGACGGCCGCCGCGTTGCGGTGATCGTCAACGACATGTCCGAGGTGAACATCGACGCCGACCTGATCCGCGAAGGCGCGGAACTGTCCCGGTCCGAGGAAAAGCTGGTCGAGATGACGAACGGCTGCATCTGCTGCACCCTGCGCGATGACCTGCTGCAAGAGGTGCGCCGCCTGTCCGCCGAGGGGCGGTTCGATTACCTGCTGATCGAATCCACCGGCATTGCCGAACCCTTGCCCGTCGCCGCGACCTTTGATTTCAGGGACGAGGATGGCGACAGCCTGTCCGATGTCGCCCGTCTCGATACGATGGTGACGGTGGTCGATGCGATCAACCTGCTCAATGATTTTGCTAGCCATGATTTTCTGGCCGATCGCGGCGAAAGTCTGGGGGACGACGATACCCGCACGCTGGTCAACCTGCTGACCGAACAGATGGAATTCGCCGATGTCGTGATCCTGAACAAGACAACCGACGCAGGTCCCGAAAAGGTCGATGCCGCGCGCAAGATCATCCGCGCGCTGAACCCCGACGCCCGCCTGATCGAGACGGACCAGTCCCGCGTCGATCCTGATGCGATCTTTGACACGGGCCTTTTCGATTTTGACCGCGCGCATGAACACCCGTTCTGGGCGAAGGAGCTTTACGGCTTTGCCCATCACACGCCCGAAACCGAAGAATACGGCATTTCCTCCTTTGTCTACCGCGCCCGCGCGCCGTTCGATCCGGCCAAGGTCCACGCAGTCCTGACCGGCGACCTGCCCGGCGTGATCCGCGCCAAGGGGCATTTCTGGCTGGCGACGCGCCCCAATTGGGTGGCGGAATACAGTCTTGCGGGGGCGGTTTCCTCCGTCACGCCTCTGGGGGGCTGGTGGGTGTCGGTGCCGCGCGACCGTTGGCCCACGCATCCCGACATGTTGGCCGAGGTTGCGGGTAAGTGGGCGGAACCTTGGGGCGACCGGCGGCAGGAACTGGTGTTCATCGGCGCGGGCATGGATGAGGCCGCGATCCGCGCGATGCTGGATGCGGCCCTGATCCCGGCGCAGAATTTCACGCCCGACGCATGGACAGGGCTGGCCGATCCGTTCCCGCACTGGGGCAAGCAGCAGGCGGCATGATGGGACGCAATCTGCAAACTACCCTGCGCGGGAAACCGCGCCCTGACCCGATGCGCGATTTCGATGCCCTGCCGCCCCCCTTGCGGCAATGGCTTGCCACCGCACGCCTGCCATGGAGCCCACGGTCCGCACGGCGTATCTGGGCCAGATATCAAGGGGATGCGGCGGCGGCACTGGCGTCCCTGGAACGGGCCGGACGGGCGACCCTTGCCCGCGACGTGCCGAAAATCTGGGGCAAGGCGCATCCGTCCGCACAAATCTGACTGCGGCGGATTGCCCGTCGTTGTCGTCTGCCATTGACGAACAAAGGCAGAACATTAATGTGGGGTCATGGTAAAAATGACCCTGCAAGACAAGCTCGCGATTCTGTCGGATGCCGCGAAATACGACGCCTCTTGCGCCTCTTCGGGGGGTGAGCGGCGGGATTCACGCAAGGGCGGACTGGGGTCGTCCGGCGGCGCTGGCATCTGCCATGCCTATACGCCGGACGGGCGATGCATATCCTTGCTCAAGATCCTGATGACGAATTTCTGCATTTTCGACTGCGCCTATTGCATCAACCGCGTGTCGTCGAACGTGGAACGCGCAAGGTTCTCGGTCGAGGAGGTCGTGACCCTGACGCTGGAATTCTACCGGCGCAATTACATCGAAGGGTTGTTTTTGTCGTCGGGCATCATCAAATCGCCCGACCAGACGATGGGCGACATGGCGCGGATCGCAAAAAGCCTGCGGGTCGATCACGGCTTTCGCGGCTATATCCATCTGAAAACCATTCCTGATGCCGCGCCGGAATTGATCAAGGAAGCGGGGCTTTACGCCGACCGATTGTCGATCAACGTGGAACTGCCGCAGGATGCATCCTTGCGCAAATTCGCGCCCGAAAAGCGCCCCGAGACGATCCGCGCGAGCATGGCGCAGGTCAGGTTGGAAGGCGAAGCTGCCAAGGACAAATCCCACACCGGCAAACGCCCGCCAAAGTTTGCGCCCGCAGGTCAAAGCACGCAGATGATTGTCGGCGCAGACGGCACCGATGACGTGGCGATCCTGAACAGCGCGACGCGGCTTTATTCCGGCTATAAACTGCGGCGGGTCTATTATTCCGCCTTTTCCCCGATCCCCGATGCATCGGCCATGTTGCCGCTGGTCCAGCCCCCTTTGGTGCGGGAACACCGGCTTTATCAGGCGGATTGGCTGCTGCGGTTCTACGGCTTTTCGGCAGAAGAGATCGCGACCGGCACCAAGGCGGGACATCTTGATCTGGAGCTTGATCCGAAACTGGCTTGGGCGCTGCAGCACCGCGACCAGTTTCCCGTCGATGTGAACCGCGCCACCCGTGACATGCTGCTGCGGGTCCCCGGTTTCGGCACGCGGATCGTGGACCGGATCATCGCCGCACGGCGCAGCGGGGCCTTGCGGTACGAGGATCTGGTGCGCATGGGCGCCTTGATGAAAAAGGCCAAGGCTTTCGTCGCCATGCCCGGCTGGACCCCGGCCGCGATGACCGACAGCGCGAATTTGCGCGCGCGTTTCGCGCCGCCGCCCCAGCAGTTGCAGCTGATTTGACCTACGCCGTCACGCTGCCCGATCTTGGCACGCTGGATGCTTGGCGTGATGCGGCACGGATCGCCATTTCGCACCGGATCGCGCCGGACCTGATCGACTGGACCGGCGGTGGCGGGTTGTTCGCAGCTCACCCCCTGCCGCGCGAGATGGGGCCGCATCAGGCAAAAGTGCCCGCTGCCTTCTTTGACATCGCGAAATCCGCGATCTGGCACAAATCGCCCGACCGCGCGGCGCTGCTGTATCAGGCATTGTGGCGGATCGACCGGCGCGATGGCGATCCTTTGTCCGCCGCCGATCCTTTGGGGCGGCAGCTGCAACTGCTGGCCAAGAACGTCCGCCGCGACATTCACAAGATGCATGCCTTCGTGCGGTTCCGCGAATTGCCCAGCGCCACCACCCGCCGCCGTTTCGCGGCATGGTTCGAACCCGAGCATCATACGCTGGAACCCGGTGTGCCGTTCTTTGCCAAACGCTTCGCCGATATGGACTGGATGATCGCGACCCCCGAACTGACCGCGCATTTTGAAGGCGGCAAGCTGCGGTTTGGCCCTGCCGCCGCCCGCCCCGATCTGCCCGATGATGCGTCCGAATCCCTCTGGGCCACGTATTTCGCCAATATCTTCAATCCTGCGCGGATCAAGCTCGATGCGATGCGCTCCGAGATGCCCAAGAAATACTGGAAAAACCTGCCTGAAACGCAGCTGATCCCCGCCATGCTGAAAGACGCCGAAGCCCGCGTGCAGCGGATGCGTGAGGCTGGCAGCACCCCCGCCCGGCCCGGTGCGGCGGCGGTGTCCACCCGCTACCGAGCGGCCATGCCGCAAGCGGTGGATTTGCCCGACAGCTTGGATCAGGCGCAGCAGGCCGCCTTGCACTGCCGCCGCTGCAACCTCTGCGAAAAGGCGACGCAGACGGTCTGGGGCGCAGGCGCGCCGGATGCCGCGCTGATGATCGTGGGCGAACAGCCCGGCGACCGCGAGGATCTGGAAGGCAAGCCCTTTGTCGGCCCGGCGGGGCAGGTCTTGCGGCAAGCGATGGCCAAGGCACAGATTGACCCCGCCAACACGTGGCTGACCAATGCGGTCAAGCATTTCAAATTCACCCCGCGCGGCAAACGCCGCATCCACCAATCGCCCGACAGGTCGGAAATTGACCATTGCCGCTGGTGGCTGGGGCTGGAACTGGGGTTCGTACAGCCGAAACTGACCGTCGCCTTGGGGGCCAGCGCCGCCTACGCGCTGACAGGCAATGCCGCCCCGATGAAGGACCGGCAGGGCAAGATCGAACAGGGCCTGCACAACGGGCCGGTGCTGGTGACCTGGCATCCGTCCTATATCCTGCGCCTGACCGACGCTGCGGCACAGGCCAGAGCGCGCGCCGATCTGACCACCGCCCTTTACGAAGCGGCGCGCCGCGCCAGTTAGCAGGTGATGCAGACGACAGGTGCCCAGTGACCCGACCCGATGACAGAATGCGCGGCACGCCCGTGCCGACCGGCCGCGCGAACCGCCTTTTGCGCATGGGCGGGATCGCCGCAGGGATCGCGGGCGGTGTGGCGACGGGTGGCTTGCGGCGCTTGGCCAGCGGCCAGCGCCCCGGTATGGCGGACCTGCTGTTGACGCCAGCCAACGCGCTGCGGCTGACCGACGGTCTGGCACAAATGCGGGGGGCGGCGCTGAAGATGGGGCAGATGTTGTCCATGGATACAGGGATCGTGCTGTCGCCGGAACTGACCGCGATCCTTGCCCGCCTGCGCGACGATGCCCGCCACATGCCGCCCAAGCAGCTCCAAGGCGCATTGAACGCGCAATGGGGTGAAGGCTGGCGCAAGCGCTTTGCATCCTTCGACGTGCGCCCATTTGCCGCCGCCTCCATCGGGCAGGTGCATCGCGCCACGACGTATGATGGCCGCGATCTGGCGATCAAGGTGCAATACCCGGGCGTACGCGCCAGTATCGACAGCGATGTGGACAATATCGCGGGATTGATGCGCCTGCCGGGTCTCTTGCCGCGCGGCATGGATATTGCCCCGCTGCTGGCCGCTGCGAAAGCGCAGTTGCATGAAGAGGCCGATTACAGCGCCGAGGCCGCGCATCTGCGCCGCTTCGGTGATCTGCTCGCAGGGTCGGACGCGTTCATGGTCCCGCAGGTGCAGGACGATTTCAGCACCGACGCGGTGCTCGCGATGACCTATCTTGCGGCTGATCCGGTCGATGTGCTGGCGGATGCGCCGCAGGACGTGCGCGACCGCGCGGCGCGCGATCTGATTGATCTGGTGCTGCGCGAACTCTTCACCTTTGGCGCGATGCAGACCGACCCCAACCTTGCCAATTACCGCGTGGACCGCGCGACAGGCCGGATTGTCCTGCTGGATTTCGGGGCGGTGCGGATGATCAGCCCCGCGCAACAGGCCACGTTTCGCAACCTGATGAATGCGGGGCTTGAGGGGGATGCGCCCGCCGTCAGGCAGGCGATGCTGGCGATCGGCTATTTCAGCACGGCCACACCGCCGCAGCATCAAGACCTCATCCAAGCGATGTTCGACACCGCGATGGTCCCGCTGCGGCAGGATGTGCCGTTTGATTTCGGCACGACGGACCTGCTGGAACGGCTCCGCGATATGGGCATGGCCATCGGCAACGACCGCGACCTGATGCACGTCCCGCCTGCCGAGACGCTGTTTTTACATCGCAAGATCGGCGGCATGTATCTGCTGGCCACCAAACTGCGCGCGCGGGTCAATCTGCGTGCGCTTCTGGAAAACTACCGCACAGGACCCCTGACCGATGACGCATAAACCAGATACGGCCCCTGCAATCGTGATCGGCGCTGGCATCACCGGACTGACCGCCGCGCGCAGGCTGGCGGATGCCGGACGCGCCGTGCTGGTGCTGGACAAAGGCCGCGGCATCGGCGGGCGGGTTGCGACACGGCGGGCAATGGGCCTGCATTTCGACCATGGCGCGCAATATGTCAGCGCCAAGGGTGCGGGTTTTGCGGCCGTGCTGGGCACACTCGCCGCGAGCGGTCATGTCGGCGGATGGCAGACAGGGCTTGTTGGCACGCCCGGCATGTCGGCACTGGCCAAGGGGATCGGCGCGGGGTTGAGCATGCGGCAAGAGGCGCTGGTCACCGGGCTGTCGCGCGAGGGCGAAGGCTGGCGGGTACATCTGGAGGACGAGGTGCTGCCCGCATCGCATGTGATCTGCACCGTCCCCACCCCGCAAGTGGCGGGCATCATCGGCGCGGATCACCCCTTGGCCGCGCGGCTGACGGATGTCGCCTATGCGCCAAACCTGACGCTGATGGCTGCGATCGACGGGCCTGCGCCCTTCATCACCGCCCGCGATGAAATTGCCGATCTGGCGTGGATCGCGCAGGACAGCACAAAACCTGATCGCCCGCAGGGGCCGGTGGCTTGGGTGGCGCAAGCCAGCACCGCGTTCAGCGAAACCCATCTGGAACTGGACAAAGAGGCGATTGCAGACCTGATGCTGCCCTTGCTGCTGGACCGGCTGGGCGCGCAGATGGCGCAGGTCCGCTATGCCGCCGCGCATCGCTGGCGCTATGGGCAGGTGACGCAGGCGTTGGGCGAACCCTTCCTGCGCGACGAGACCGGCACGCTCTATCTGGGCGGCGACTGGTGCCTCGGGCCGAAGGTCGAGGATGCCTGGACAAGCGGCACAGCCATCGCTGACGATCTGCTGGCGCACCATGCTGGCTGATCCGCGCATCGCACGGCTGATCGGCTTGATCCGCGCGGCCTTGCACCCGCCTGCGGGGATGGGGCGGATGATGCTGGCGCTGTTGATGGGGGCTCTGTGCCATCTGCTGTTCGCCGCCGCCGTGCTGGCGATGATCGCGGCGATGTTCTTTGGGCTGAGCGAGAGTTTCGGCACCGTGCCCTGGCCTTGGGCCGCACTGGCCAATGCCGCGCTGATCGCGCAATTCCCGCTGGCGCATTCGTTCTTTCTGTCGGCGCGCGGCAGCAAATGGCTTGCCCGGCTGATCCCCGGACCGCATGGCGCGACGCTGGCCACGACCACCTATGCGATCATCGCCTCGGCGCAATTGTTGGCGCTATTCGCGCTTTGGACACCGTCGGGCATCATCTGGTGGCGCGCCGAAGGGGCCCTGTTCTGGGCCATCACCGCCGCCTATGCCGCAAGCTGGCTTTTACTGATGAAAGCCAGTTTTGATGCGGGCGCCGAGGTGCAGTCCGGCGCGCTGGGGTGGATGTCGCTTTTGGCGCGGATCAGGCCGGTGTTTCCCGACATGCCCACGCGCGGGCTTTTCGCGCTGATCCGCCAGCCGATCTATGTGGCTTTCGCGCTGACGCTGTGGACCGTGCCGGTCTGGACGCCGGATCAACTGGCGCTGGCTTTCAGCTATACCGCCTATTGCCTGCTGGCCCCGCGGATGAAGGAACGGCGCTTTGCCCACCGCTATGGCGCGGACTTTGCGCGTTACAAGGCGGATGTGCCCTATGCGCTGCCGCGATTGAAAAAGGACAAACCCCATGCGCAATGACCTGACCATCTATGACACCTATGCCGACAAATGGTGGTCGGATGATATCCGCTGGGTCAGGACGCTGAAAAACCTTGTGCCCGGACGGTTGAAGCATTTCGACAAACTGATCGACTGGCAAGGCAAGGATGTCCTTGATCTGGGCTGCGCGGGCGGGTTCATGGCCGAGGCGCTCGCCAATCGCGGCGCGCGGGTCACCGGCATCGACCCCGCCGCCGAGGCGATCGCCGCCGCGCGCCAGCATGCCACAGCCGAAGGCTTGAACATCGCCTATGATGTGGGCGTCGGCGAGGCGTTGCCCTATCACGCCGCCAGCTATGATGCGGTGGTTTGTGTGGATGTGCTGGAACATGTGACCGACCTGCAAAAAGTGATGTTCGAGGTCGCGCGCGTGCTGCGCCCCGGTGGGCTGTTCCTGTTCGACACGATCAACCGCAACCCGCTGGCACGGCTTGCCACGATCACCGTGGCCGAGGATATCCTGCGGCTGCTGCCGCGCGGCACACACGACCCTGCGCTGTTCATCAAACCTGCCGAATTGCGCAAGGCGATGACGGCGGCAGGGCTGGTGCCTGCGCGTTTCACCGGGCTTGGCCCGCGCGGCGTGAACCGGCGGCTGGACCTGACCTTTGGGCCTTTGCCGCTGACGGCGATCCTGTACATGGGCCATGCAATCAAACCGGAAACCGCATGACCCGCGATCTCGACCCCGCCACGATCAGCGAGATCATCGAAATGGCGCTGAGCGATCACACCAGTTTCGCCCAGATCCGCGATCTGCACGGGCTGTCGCCGGATCAGGTCAAGGCGCTGATGCGGCGCGAACTGGCCCCCGGCAGCTATCGAGCGTGGCGCAAGCGCGTGCGACAATTCGGTGACAGGCGGGCGATCTACAAATAAACCGCCCGGAGAAGGCGCAAAACCGCGTTGATCCTGCCGATCCGCCAAGTTTGCCCATGCGTTTCCTGATCTGTGTGATATTTCAAGATCATGGACATCATTCTCATCACGACGGTCATCGCGTCGCTGTTCCTGCTGATCGGCGTGGCAGAGCCGCTGGCCGACCGGCTGCGCGTGCCGTTCACGGTGATCCTTGCGCTGTTGGGCGTGGCCATCGCCACGGCGGCGCTGTTTTTCCTGCGCACGGACCTGACCAATGCCCTGAACCCGATGGCCGAGGCGATCCTTGGCCTGCCGATCCGGTCCAACGTGTTCCTTTACGTGTTCTTGCCGACCCTGCTGTTTCAGGCAACCTTGGGGATGAACCTGCGGCGGATGCTGGACGATTGGGTGCCGATCCTTGTGCTGGCGGTCGTCGCCGTTGTCGTGGCGACCCTGACGGTGGGCTATGCGCTATCCTTTGTCAGCGCACTGCCGCTTGCGGCCTGCCTTTTGGTGGGGGCCATTGTGTCGACGACCGACCCCTCCGCTGTTGTGTCGAATTTCCGGTCGATTTCCGCGCCGCAGCGTCTGGGGCGGATCATCGAAGGCGAAAGCCTGCTGAACGATGCCGCGGCCATCGCGCTGTTCGGGCTGTTCATGGGGTTCGTCATGCTGGGCGTGCCGGACCCCAACCTTGGCGACGCGCTGGCGCGGTTTCCGGTGCTGATCTTGGGCGGTGCTGTCGCGGGCTGGTTCGCGGCACGGATCGCGGTCTGGCTGATGGCGCTTTTCGCGCGGTTCGAGCTGGCGCAGATTTCGGTGTCGGTGGCACTGCCCTATCTGGCCTATATCGGGGCCGAACAGATCATTGGCGCCTCTGGCGTGATCGCGGTCGTCGCGGCGGGGCTGACGCTGAACCTGACCGGCCCCAGCCGTCTGCCGCCCCAATCGTGGGCGAACCTGCGCGAAGTCTGGGGCTTGCTTGCGCATTGGGCGGGGGCGCTGATCTTCGTGCTGGCGGCGCTGTTCATCCCGCGTCTGCTGGAAGAAGCCCGGCTGAGCGATTTTGCCCTGATCGCCGTGGTGATCGTGGCGGCCATCGCCGCGCGTGTGGTGGTCCTGTTCGGATTGCTGCCGCTGTTGATGCTGCTGCGCGCCTCGCCGCCAGTGGACCGGCCCTACCGTGTCGCGATCCTGTGGGGCGGGTTGCGTGGGGCGGTCACGCTCGCACTCGCGCTGGCCGTCACCGAAAGCGCGCGCGTCCCGCTGGAGGTCAAGCGCGTGGTCGGGATCCTTGCCACGGGTTTCACGCTGTTCACGCTGATCGTGCAAGGGTCGAGCCTGCGCTGGGTGATCGCAAAGCTGGGCCTTGACCGGCTGTCGCCCATCGACGACGCGCTGTCGCGGCAGGTCGTGGCTGTCGCGCTCCAGACCGTGCGCGAGGATGTGGCGCGCACGACCGAAAACTACGAACTCTCGCGCGAGATTGTCCGGTCCGAGGCGAAACGGTTCGGTGAACGGCTCGATGATGCTGTCAAACAGGCCGAGGAAAGCGCGGACCTGCTGGACCGCGACCGGATCACATTGGGGTTGATCGCGCTGGCGGGGCATGAACGGGATACGATTCTCGACCGCGTGCGCGACCGGACGATTTCCGCGCGGATGGCCGAACAGGTGCTGGCCGATGCCGAACGTCTGATCGAAAGCGCGCGGCAAGGCGGGCGCAGCGGCTATCAGCGCGCGGCAAAAAGGTCGGTCACCTATGGGCGGGCGTTCCGCGGGGCGGTGTTTCTGCACAACCGCCTGAAACTGTCGATGCCGCTTGCGCGGATGACCGCGGACAGGTTCGAATACCTGCTGTCGCAACGCCTGATCCTACGCGATCTGGATGTCTTCATCGACGGGCGTATCCGTCGCATCCATGGCCGCCGCGTGGCCGACCTGTTGCAAGAACTGCTGGCCCGCCGGATCGAGTTGGTGGAAACCACATTGGAAGGTCTGCGTCTGCAATATCCCGGCTATGCAGAAGAGCTTGAACGCCGGTTCATCAGGCGCACCGCACTGCGTCTGGAAGAACGCGAATATGCCGCCATGCGCGACGACGGGCTGATCGGCGCAGAAGTGTACACAACGCTGGCGCAGGATCTGTCGCAACGGCGGGCGGCGGCGGAAAAGCGTCCCCCCCTGGACATCGCGCCGCAACGGTCCGACCTTGTGCGGCAATTGCCGCTGTTCGCCGATCTTGACGATGCCACATTGCGGCAACTGGGGCGGGCGTTCCAGACCCGCTATGCGAATGCCGACGACATCCTGATCCGCAAGGACAACGCGGCAAAGCGCGTTTTCTTCATCGCCTCGGGCGCCGTCGAATTGCAGGTCGCAGGCCAGACATGGCGGCTTGGCCCCGGCGAAATGTTCGGTCAGATGGCGATCCTGATGCAAAAGCCGCGTCGGGCGCTGGTGCGTGCGATCGCGCCGTCCACCTTGCTGGTGCTGGACGAAGACCGGTTCCGGCGGTTGCTCAAGCGCAGCGACGGGTTGCAACAAGCGGTGCGCGCCAGCGCCGAAAAGCGCGGGATCGCGCCGGACCGGCTGCTGTCGGACGTCACAGAGGCCAGACCACCAGCAACAGCGGCAGGCTGACGACCACCACCACCAGTTCGAGCGGCAGGCCAAGACGCCAGTAATCGCCAAACCCGAAACCGCCGGGGCCTAGGATCAGCGTGTTGTTCTGGTGCCCGATCGGCGTCAGAAACGCGCAGGATGCGCCAATCGCCACCGCCATCAGGAAACTGTCCGGGTTCACACCCAAGGTCGCCGCGATCCCGATGGCGATGGGGCACAGCACCGCCGCCGTCGCTGCGTTGTTCATGACATCGGACAGGAACATCGTCGTGATCAGCACCACGGCCAAGGCCGCCACCGCATTCCCCTGCGCGATCGTACCGACCAGGAACTGCGCCAGCACATCAGCGGCCCCGGTGGTTTGCAGCGCACCCGCGACGGGGATCAGCGCGCCCAGAAGAACGATCACGGGCCAGTCGATCGCGGTATAGACAGACCGTGGCGGCACCGTGCGCAGCACCATCGTCGCGATCACGCCGAGCGTAAAGGCCGCAGCCGCAGGCAACAGCCCGAAGGTGACGATCCCGACCGACAGCAGCATGATCGCCCCCGCAATCAGCGCCATGCGTTTGTCAGGGATTCGCAATTCACGCGCGCCCAAGGGCACGCATCCGGTGTCATTGGCGAAATCCGACAGCGCCTCGGCCGGGCCTTGCATCATCAAGAGATCGCCGGATTTGAGCTTGAGCGTGCGCAGCCGCGCGCGCGGCGGATGCCCTTCGCGGGCCACGGCAAGCAGGTTCAACCCATAGCGCGTGCGCAGCCGCAGATCACGCGCGGACCGCCCGACGATGGTGGACGCCGGCAACACGGCCAGTTCACGCAAAACGATCTCGGCGTCGCGCTTGGATTTGCCGGTATCGTCATCATCCGCCTTGTCAGGCTTGTCCGCTTCGACAGAAGAGGTCTTTTGTTCTTCGAGTGTAATCCCGAAAACCGACAGCGTTTCCGCAAGCGCGTCCACATCCGCTTCGAGAACCAGAATATCGCCGGCGCGGATGCTCCTGTTGCCGTGCGGCGCGGTGATCCGCACCTCGTTGCGGACCATGGCGATCACTTGGGCTTCGCTATCCGCGATCTCGCTTTCGAAGGCGCGCAGCGTCAGACCGACCGCCTTGCTGTCGTCGGGCACGCGCACCTCGGTCATGTAAGCGCCGGTCGCGAAATCGCCGTCGGACACCGATTTGCGCCTGGGCACCAGCCGCCAGCCGATCAGGATAATGAAGGCAACACCGCAAAGCGCGACAGCGACGCCGACCGGCGCAAAATCGAACATGGCGAACTGGCCCAGCCCCGCCTCGGCACGGAAACCCGAGACGATCAGGTTGGGCGGCGTCCCGATCAGCGTGGTCATCCCGCCAAGGATCGTCGCGAATGCCAGCGGCATCAGCACCTGCCCCGGTGTCATGTCGAGCCTGCCCGACACCTGCACCGCCACCGGCATCAGCAAGGCCATCGCGCCCACGTTGTTCATGAACCCAGACAGCAAGGCTCCCAACCCCATCAGCGCCGCAAGGCTGCCCGTCCGCCCCGCCGTGCGCGGCAGGATCGTCCGCGCCAGCCAGTCGACTGCGCCGGTGGTCTGCAGACCCTGGCTCAGGATCAGCACACACGCCACGGTGATGACAGCCGGATGCCCGAAGCCTGCAAAAGCGGCCTCGGTCGGAACCAGCCCGGCGACGACGCAAGCCATCAAAGAGGCAAGCGCGACGATGTCATGTCTGAACTTGCCCCAAAGGAACAGCGCCATCGTGGCGGTCAGAATGGCGACGATCAGGATTTGGGGTGTGGTCATGGGACAACTTTCACATCAGGCCGGACGCGGCCGCAACCGCTGGCTGAGACGACCT
Organism: Yoonia vestfoldensis DSM 16212; assembly: GCF_000382265.1. Lineage (GTDB taxonomy): Bacteria > Pseudomonadota > Alphaproteobacteria > Rhodobacterales > Rhodobacteraceae > Yoonia > Yoonia vestfoldensis. The sequence continues at coordinate 119,044 of NZ_KB907973.1, read as the reverse complement.
ATATGGGGCACCCCGTCCCGGACCGCAAACGCGCCGCTACGGCAAAAGAAAAGGGGCCGGATCGATTCCGGCCCCTTTTCGTGCTTGCCACGGGTTTCGCCCCGTCAGCGCGGTTCGTTCATCAGACCGCGCACAACGGCATAGCAGGCCGCCAGCAGCACGAAGGTGAACGGCAGACCGGCCGACACCGCCATTGCCTGCAAAGCCGCCAGACCACCACCCAAGAGCAGGGCCACGGCCACCGCGCCTTCGAAGCTCGCCCAGAACACGCGCTGGATCACCGGGGCATTGGTCTTGCCACCCGCTGCGATCGTGTCGATCACAAGGCTGCCGGAATCGGACGAGGTGATGAAGAACACCACGACCAGAATGATCCCGACAAAGGATGTGATCGCCGTCAGCGGCAATTGGGTCAGCATCTCGAACAGCTTCACTTCCAGCGCGGCGTCCTGAACGGCGGTAAACCCGTCGTTCACCACCTGCCCGATGGCCGTGCCACCCAGCGCGGTCATCCACAACACCGAAAGCAGCGTCGGCACGATCAGCACGCCGATCAGGAATTCCCGCACCGTCCGGCCACGGCTGACGCGGGCGATGAACATGCCCACGAAAGGTGACCAGCTGATCCACCACGCCCAATAGAACGCGGTCCAGCCTTGGGAAAAGTTCGCATCCTCGCGCCCGAAGGGCATCGACAGCGCGGGCAGGTATTGCCCGTAAGCCAGCAGGTTGTCGAAAAAGCCGGTCAGGATCGCAACCGTCGGCCCGACGACGATGATGAACAGCAATAGCAGGATCGCAAGGCCCATGTTGACCTCGGACAGGACTTTCACCCCGCCGTCCAGACCCCGGACGATCGACCCGATGGCGATCAGCGTGATCACGATGATCAGCAGGATCAGCATCGAATTCCCGGTGCCGAGACCGAACAGGAAATCCAGACCGGCCGCGGCTTGTTGCGCGCCGATCCCCAGCGATGTCGCCAGACCGAACACGGTCGCCAGCACAGCCAGAATGTCGATCACATGGCCCGGCCAGCCCCACACCCGTTCGCCAAAGATCGGGTAAAAGCACGACCGCAGCGTCAGCGGCAGACCCTTGTTGTAGCTGAACAGCGCCAGCGCCAAGGCGACGACCGCATAGATCGCCCAAGGATGCAAACCCCAGTGAAAGATCGTGGCAGCCATGCCCAGACGGCTTGCCTCCGCGATATCGCCTGCGGCACCGCCCAAGGGTGCCCAGTCAGTGCGCAGTCCGTCATCGCCTACGACGATCCCGCCCAAGGCCGCATCGAAATGGCCCATAGGTTCTGAGACGCCAAAGAACATCCGCCCGATGCCCATGCCCGCGGCAAACAGCATCGAAAACCAGCCGACATAGCCGTAATCGGGCGTGGCATCAGGCCCGCCAAGGCGCACCTTGCCCAGCGGCGAGACAATGAGCCCCAGACAGACCAGCACAAAGATGTTTCCCGCGCTGAGGAAGAACCAGTCGAGGTTGGCGGTCAGCCAGTCGCGCAGACCGATGAACAGGGGTTCGGCCTCGTTCTGGAAGGCGAGCGTGAGGAAGGTGAAAAGCATGATCGCGATGGCCGAGACGGAAAACACGATCTTGTGCAGGTCCAGTTCCAGCGCGACAGCACCACTGAAATTATCCTGGCCGATGTCATAATCGGTCTCGATAATTTCAGTGTCACCTTGGGGTTCGGGGATCGCTTCGATGTCCGGCGGCGCGTGGCCGGGCGCGGTATGATCGGTCATATCGTTCCTTTCTTTTCCTTTTCTGTCCGACCGGGATCAGCCAGATAAGGGGCCGCACCTAGCGTATCCATCGCCAAGCTTCAACCAAGCCCCACGAAAAGTCCTTGTTTTCTGGGAAATTCATCTCTGCGCCCGCTCCAAAAGTCTAAAGGAGCGCCCGCCGCAGCACGGCGAGTTTTACAAAAACATCATGCCGGTTTTACAATTCTTTTGCTTTACGCGGTCAGTGACGGCGGCATCACCCTGCCGACGCAAAGGAACTCTGCCATGAAAATGACTGCGACACTCACAGCGATGACGGTCGTGCTTGCCACGCCAAGCTTTGCCGAATTCGCCATCGCCGACCGCTTTACAGATACCGATGGCGACCTGATCGCCGACGTGCCGACCGACGAAAGCCAGTGGCTTGACCCTGACACGCTGGTCTTTGCCTATACCCCCGTCGAAGACCCTGCCGTCTATGCCGAAGTCTGGCAGCCCTTCCTTGACCACATGGCCGAGCTGACAGGCAAAACCGTGCAGTTCTTCCCCGTGCAATCCAACGCCGCCCAGATCGAAGCGATGCGCGCAGGCCGTCTGCATGTCGCAGGCTTCAACACAGGGTCGAACCCCTTGGCCGTGGCCTGCGCCGGTTTCCGGCCTTTCGCCATGATGGCCGCCGCCGACGGGTCCTTCGGCTATGAGATGGAAATCATCACCTACCCCGACAGCGGCATCGCCGAGATCGCCGATCTGGCTGGCCGGACGCTGGCCTTCACCTCGGAAACCTCGAACTCGGGCTTCAAGGCACCATCCGCCTTGCTGGAATCCGAATTCGGTCTGGTCGCAGGCAACGATTTCGAAACCGCATTTTCGGGCGCGCATGACAATTCGATCCTTGGCGTCGCCAACCGCGACTATGACGCCGCCGCCATCGCCAATTCGGTGCGCAAGCGGATGGAAGCCCGCGACGTGATCAGCACGGATCAGGTGCAGATCATCTATACGTCGGACACGTTCCCGACGACGGGTTACGGCACCGTCTACAACCTGCATCCCGATCTGCAGGAGGCGGTCCAGGAAGCGTTCTTTACCTTCGACTGGGCCGGCACCAGCATGGAAGAAGAATTCAGCGCCTCGGGTGAAGCACAGTTCATCCCGATCACCTTCCTCGAAAACTGGGCCGTGATCCGCCAGATCGATGCGGCGCTGGACGTGCAATATACCTGCGAATAACCTCCCTCCCTAGGTTCGACGCGGGCGGTGCAAACCGCCCGCGTTCCCTTTTTCAGGACTTTCCATGCTGATCCTCCAATCGCTTTCCAAGACCTACAAGACCGGCGACACCGCCCTGTCCGAAGTGTCCCTGACCGTGCCGAAAGGGCAGATCATGGGGCTGATCGGCCCTTCTGGCGCGGGTAAATCCACCCTGATCCGCTGCATCAACCGGCTGGTCGAACCCACCGGCGGCCAGGTGCTGCTGAACGACGTGGACCTCGTAGGCCTTGGCAAGCGCGAGTTGCGCCAGCAACGCCGCCGGATCGGGATGATCTTTCAGGAATATGCCTTGGTCGAACGCCTGACGGTGATGGAAAACGTCCTGTCGGGGCGGCTGGGCTATGTCCCGTTCTGGCGCAGCTATCTGCGCCGCTTTCCGGCCGAGGATATCACCCGCGCCTATGCGCTTCTCGACCGTGTGGGGCTGTTGCAACATGCCGACAAACGCGCCGATGCGCTATCGGGCGGGCAGCGGCAACGTGTCGGCATCGCGCGCGCGCTGGCGCAGGACCCCGAATTGCTGTTGGTCGATGAACCGACCGCCAGCCTTGACCCCAAGACATCGCGCCAGATCATGCGCCTGCTGATCGAGATCTGCGCCGAACGCGGATTGCCCGCCATCGTCAACATCCATGACGTGCCGCTCGCGCAGCAGTTCATGCAGCGCATCGTGGGCCTGCGCGCCGGCCGCGTCGTGTTCGACGGGTCACCCGATCTGCTGACGCAGGACGCGCTGACCACGATCTACGGTGAAGAAGACTGGAACGCGATGCGCAAGGGCGACGAAGAACAGACCGCCGCCGAAGCCGACGCGCGCGACCGTATTTCGGCGCTGGCCCGATGAGCGCGCCCTATCCTACCCGCTGGACGCGCCCGCCGCAGATTATCAAGGACCGGCGCTGGCGGATCGCGGTGCAGGTCGGCATCGTCATCTATCTGGTGCTGGCGATGGGCACGGTCGAGGTCAACTGGACCCGCGTCTATGAAGGGCTGGAACGCGGACAGCGGTTCGTAATGGGCTTTCTCCAACCCGATTTCGCCAGCCGCTGGCGCGATATTTCCAACGGATTGGTGGAAAGCCTGACGATGACGCTGACGTCGACCGTGGTCGGTGTCGCCATTTCGGTCCCGATCGGGATCGGGGCGGCGCGCAATATCGCGCCTGTCTGGATCTACCGCATCTGCCGGTCGATCATCGCGGTCAGCCGCGCGCTGCAGGAAATCATCATCGCGATCTTTCTGGTGGCGATGTTCGGTTTCGGCCCCTTTGCGGGGTTCCTGACGCTGTCCTTCGCCACCATCGGGTTCATTGCCAAACTGCTGGCCGACGATATCGAGGAGATCGAGGAAGCGCAGGCCGAAGCGATCCGCTCCACGGGCGCATCATGGTGGCAGGTCGTAAATTACGCCGTGCAGCCGCAGGTCATGCCGCGCCTGATCGGGTTGTCGCTTTACCGGCTTGATATCAATTTCCGCGAATCCGCCGTGATCGGGATTGTCGGCGCGGGCGGGATAGGGGCCACGCTGAACACTGCGATCAGCCGCTATGAATATGACAGTGCGGGGGCAATCCTGCTGATCATCATCGGGATCGTGATGGTGGCGGAATACAGCTCCAGCTATCTGCGAAAGTTTCTGCAATGACCGATGTGACGCATCATTCCCAGGTCTGGACCTACCGGACACCCCGCGCGCGGCTGCTGCTCTGGGGGGGCTGGTTCGCGCTGGTGGCGCTGTTCGTCTATTGCTGGCAGGTCATGACGGCGGGCACGATGTGGGTTTTCGTCTGGGACGCGCCAAAGCAGGCCGCCGATATCGGGGGCCGGATGCTGCCGCCGCGCTGGGGGTATCTGGGCGAATTGATGGGCCCTTTGTGGGACACGATCAACATCGCCACACTGGGCACCTTGGGCGGGGTCATCATGGCCGTGCCGGTGGCGTTTCTGGCGGCGCGCAACACCTCGCCATCCTTGCTGGTCCTGCGCCCCATCGCGCTGTTCATCATCGTGGCCTCGCGGTCGATCAACGCGCTGATCTGGGCGCTTCTGCTGGTGGCGATCATCGGTCCCGGCCTGCTGGCGGGGATCATCGCCATCGCGCTGCGGTCCATCGGGTTCATCGGCAAGCTGTTGTATGAGGCAATCGAGGAAACCGACGCCCGGCAGATCGAGGCGATCACCGCGACGGGTGCCAGCGGCGCGCAGGTGCTCAGCTACGGGATCGTGCCGCAGGTGCTGCCGACGTTCTGGGGGATCACCGTGTTCCGCTGGGACATCAACATCCGCGAAAGCGCCATTCTGGGGCTGGTCGGTGCCGGTGGCCTCGGGCTGAAACTCGAAGCCTCGCTCAATACGCTGGCCTGGAGCCAGATCAGCGTGATCCTGCTGTTGATCCTTGGCACTGTGGTCGTCAGCGAATGGGTGTCATCCAAAGTGCGGCACGCAATCATCTGATGTGATGCCCGCCGGAGGCGTCGGTCCGAAAAGATCGATGCCTCCGGCGGGGATATTTAGGCTCGGAAGATGTAAAGCGTCAGCGCATCAGCACGACCGGCACCTTGCAGGCGCGGATCATCGCCGTGGTGGTGGACCCGATCACAAGCCTGCGGATTCGGCTGTGCCCGTAGGCGCCCATCACCAGCATGTCGAAATGCTCTTTTTCCACCAGATCGGCCAACGCTCTTTCAGGCTGGCCGGGCAGGACGGATGTTTCTGCCTCCAGCCCTGCGGCTTTCAGCATCGCCTTGGCGTCATCCAACCCTTTCTTTACCTCGGCAGCGGCCGTGCCGACGGTGACGACATGGATGGACAGCCCCTGAAACAGCGGGCTGCGCGCGATGTGGTCGACCGCTTTCATCGCGGAGGCACCGCCGTCATATGCCACCAGTACCTTCCTGATCGGCTTGAAGGCGCGCGAGGCCACGAAGACTGGCCGGGTGCTGGTGCGCACGATCCGTTCGAGGTTCGATCCCAGATGGCCCTTGGCGAAATCCGCCTCCTCGCCGCGTTTGCCGACGATGATGACGCGGGCGTCGTCCTCGACCTCGGCTACCGCCTCGACCACGTCGCCGTGGCGCAGGCGGGTGTTGATGTCGGTGACACCGTCCGTTTCCAGAATGGCGCGGGCATCGTCAAGGATGGCGCGGCCCCGGTGGCTCATCAGTTTTGAGCGTTGCGCGTCAAGGTCGGCCAGTTCCTGCAAAAGCGCCGTGCGTGCGCCCAGCGCGATAGCACCGGAATGATCGCGCGTGCCCGATGTGTCGCGCGGGCCAAGCACATGGATCAGTTCCACCGCAGCACCCGTGCGGTCGGCGATCCATGCGGCGTGGTGACAGACGCTTTGCGAATAAATCGACCCGTCGATGAAGGCCACGATCTTTTGTGTCGGTGTCATGGTCGTCTCCTCAATGCGCCATCAGCTTGTCCATCGCGCCGGGCTTGTCATGGATGGCAAGCTTGTCCACGATGGTTTCGGTCGCTTCGTTCATGCCGACGATGTCCACATCGGCGCCGTCACGGCGGAACTTGAGGATTGCCATATCCAGCGCCTGCACCGAGGAAATATCCCAGATATGCGCGCGGCTGACATCGATGATGACCTTGTCCAGTGCTTCCTTGAAGTCGAAAGCGTTCATGAAATCCTCGACCGAGCCATAGAAAAGCTGGCCTTCGACCACATAGGTCCTCTCGCGCCCGTCCTTGGAGATACTGGTCGTGACCTTGAACAATTGCGCGATCTTGCCGGCAAAGAAGATGCCCGACAGCAGCACGCCGACCAGCACCCCGATGGCAAGGTTGTGGGTATAGACCACAGTCGCCACAGTGGCGATCATCACGATGGACGAGGATCGCGGATGCGTCCGCAGCGATTTGATCGAGGACCACGAAAACGTGCCGATACTGACCATGATCATGATCGCGACCAAGGCGGGCATCGGGATCTGGCTGACCAGATCGTCCAGAAACACCACGAGGATCAGCAGGACCACACCCGCCGTGAGGCAGGACAACCGCCCGCGCCCACCCGATTTCACGTTGATGATCGACTGGCCGATCATCGCGCAGCCCGCCATGCCGCCGATGAACCCCGTCGCGGTGTTGGCGATGCCTTGGCCGATACATTCCTGATTGCGGTCGGATTTCGTATCGGTCAAGTCATCGACGATGTTCTGGGTCATCAGGCTTTCCAGCAGGCCGACGATGGCGACCGCGATCGAATAGGGCAGGATGATCATCAGCGTCTCAAGGTTCAGCGGGATCTGCGGGATCAGGAAGACCGGCAAGGTGTCCGGCAATGCGCCCATGTCGCCCACCGTGCGCACATCCCAGCCAAAGACCATCACCAGCGCCGTCAGCACCACGATCGTGACCAGCGGCGAAGGGATCGCCTTGGTCAAAAGCGGGAACAGATAGATGATCGCAAGGCCTGCGGCGACCAGCACATAGGTCAGCCATGTCACGACGCCGGGGTCGAGTTCGGGCAATTGCGCCATGAAGATCAGGATCGCCAGCGCATTGACGAAACCCGTCATCACCGATTTCGACACATAGCGCATCACGAAGCCAAGCCGCAGCATACCCGCGCCGATCTGGATCAGGCCCGCCAGCACGGTCGCGGCGAGCAGATATTCCAGCCCGTAATCGCGCACCAACGTCACCATCAGCACCGCCGTCGCCGCCGTCGCCGCCGAGATCATGCCGGGCCGCCCGCCCGTGATGGCCGTCAGCACCGCGATTGAGAAACTGGCATATAGCCCCACCTTGGGGTCGACGCCTGCGATGATGGAAAAGGCAATCGCCTCGGGGATCAGAGCAAGGGCGACGACCAGCCCCGCCAATAGGTCACCGCGGATGTTGCCCGTCCACTGGGCGCGGTATGCATCAAAAGATATCATGTAAATGTTTCCTGTCCGGCGACATGCGCCGACACGATCTGGGTCTTGCAGGTTGTCCGGCGGATCGGCGGCCGGAAGAGCCACCCGAGGCTTACCCTCGGGTCGAGGTTATATGCGCGGTATACACGAAACCGCGCGCCTGCCAACCCTTGGGCGGTGCCTACCGTCTGACAGGTGGCGCCGACACAAAAGGGGCGCGCCGTATCAGGCCATCATCCGCGATCGCCGCGACCATCGCGCGGGCCAGATCGGCACGGTCGATCTTGGTCGTCGCGGGTTTGTCATGTGTGAACAGCCAGTCCCCCGCACCTCCCCCGTCTTTCAGCATCGGTGGTCGCAGCATGGTGAAAGACAGATGGGAATCGGCCAGTAGATCGTATTCGGCCTGCCGCTCGGCCAGCATCTTGCGCATCAGCAGTTTGAAGATGCCGCCAATGAATCGGTCGGGTAGCCCTTTCGCGTCGCTGGGCACATCGACGGCCGCGCCCGCGACGGTCAGATACCGTAACCCGGGCTTGCCCACGGCGACCACGCTTTGCGCCGCAGGCAGGCAGACAGACGTGGACCGCGACGATGCCAGCGCGGACAGAACCACATCCGCCCCGTCAAGCGCCTGCGCGATCTGCGCGCGGTCATCCAGCGCGCCGATCACCGCCTCGCCCGTCCAACCGTCGGGCTTGCGCCGCCCGTAGGGGATCACCTCATATCCCGCGGCGGCCAGTGCCGCCAACAGATGCCGCCCCGTGCGCCCTGTCGCGCCAAATACCACTGCTTTCATCGTCAATTCTCTCCGTTTTGCTCTCGACGTGGCGGATATGGGCGGGTTACAGTCTTTTTCGCAAGTACGTACCAAAAGGATACCACCCATGGACGGCCATGTCAGAACCTTCGCCGACCAGCCCGATCCTGCCCTTGGCGAAACCTGTCCGGTGGAAACCGCGATGGACCTGCTGACCGGCAAATGGCGGATGCTGGTGCTCTACCGCCTGCGCAAAGGGCCTGTGCGGTTCAACGCCTTGCAGCGCAGCCTGGCGCCCGTGACGCAAAAGGTGCTGACCGCGACCCTGCGCAGTCTGGGGGAGGACGGGCTGATCTGGCGCGACGTGCGGGCAGAGGTGCCGCCGCATGTGACCTATGGGCTGACACCCTTTGCCGAAGGGGCCGCGCCAGTCTTTGACGCGATGGCGGAATGGATCATCCGCGGCAATCGCGCCTAGCCGAACACCAGCCCGCCATCCACGATCAGGTTCTGCCCTGTCACCGCCCGTGCCCATGGGCTGGCGAAAAACAGCACGGCATCGGCCATGGCGGCGGGTGTCGTGACCTGCCCCAGCGGCGTCTGGCCTGCGATGATGTCGAAGACCGCTTCGGGTGTCGCGGCGCTCGCATCGGTGGTGCGCAGCAGACCGCCCGAGACCATGTTGACCGTCACCCCCAGCGGACCAAGTTCTTTGGCCGCCGTGCGGGTCAGCGCCAGCAGCGCGCCTTTGGCAGCGGTGTAGTCGTGATAGGGCACGACCGGGTTCTGCATCAAGTTGGTGCCGATCAGGATGACCCGCCCGAACCCTTGCGCCGCGAAATGCGGCTGCACGGCGTGTAGGCAATGCAGCGCGCCGCCCACAGCCGTTTCCGCCTGCTGCGCGATATCGGCCCAGCGCATCTGGTCCAGCGTCTTGCGCGCATCGCCGTTGAAACTGAAATCGGCCAGCGCGTTATGGACCAGCACGTCCGGCGCGCCGAAGCGGTCGGTGATCGCGGCGATCATCGCGCTGACCTGAGTGGGATCGGTCACATCGGCCTGAAACGCCGCCGCGCGCGGGCCAAGCTCTGCCGCCAGCGCCACGGCCGCATCACGACTGTGGCGGTAGTTGATCGCGACCTGCGCACCTTCCTGTGCAAAGCTGCGTGCGATGGCAGCCCCAAGGCCGCGCCCTGCGCCGGTAATCAGGACAGTCAGGTCAGAGATAGTGCGGGTCATTGGTTATCCTTTGAAAAAATCGTGGAAATGGTGGGTCGGGCCGTGCCCCTGCCCCACGCGCAGCGCATCCGCGCCTGCGATGGCGCGGGCGACAAAAGCTTTCGCCTGCGCCGCCGCCTGCGGCAGCGGCAGCCCCTGCCCGAGCAAGGTGGCCAGCGCCGACGACAGGGTGCAGCCCGTGCCATGCGTGTTGCGGGTGGCATGGCGCGTGCCTGCCAGCCACGTCATGCCACCTGCATCCGCCAGCAGATCGGGGCAATCATCCCCCGCCAGATGCCCGCCTTTCAGCAGCACCGCACACGGCCCCAGCGCCAGCAGCGCCAATGCCTGCGCCTGCATCCCATCGCGGGTTGTGGCCTCGGGTTGGTCCAGCAGGTCGGCGGCTTCGGGCAGGTTGGGGGTGATGACAGCAGCCAGCGGCAGCATCACGCGCAAGGCGGCGACGGCATCCGCCTGCAACAGCCTGTCGCCGCTTTTGGCAACCATCACAGGGTCGAGCACGATGGGCGCGTCCAGCCCCTGCAAGCCATCCGACACCGCGCGGATGATGGCGGCATCGCCCAGCATCCCGATCTTGACGGCATGGATGCGAATATCGGCACGGAGTGCGGCGATTTGCGCCGCCACCATCTCGGGGCCGATCATCTGCACGGCTGTCACCCCCTGGGTGTTCTGCGCCGTCAGCGCGGTGATCGCGGCCATGGCATAGCCGCGATTGGCCGAAATCGCCTTGATATCAGCCTGAATACCGGCACCGCCCGAAGGATCCGACCCTGCGATGGACAGGATATTGGGGATCATGCCAGCCTCCATGCATCGACCAGCGCGCGCGTCGCGGATTGGGGGTCAGTGGCGCGGGTCACGGCGCTGACGACGGCCATACCGACGGCCCCCGCCGCTTTGACCGCTGGGGCGTCGCCCGGTTTCAGCCCGCCGATGGCGTAGCAGGGCAGCGATGTGCCCGTGATAATCCGCGCCAACCCGTCAAACCCGATAGGCGGGGCGTGGTCGGCTTTGCTGGCGGTGGCGCGGACCGGCCCCACACCAAGGTAATCGACGCCAGCGGGGACGTGGGCGAGGTGCTCTTCCGCCTCGACCGAGAGGCCAAGCAGCATATCCGCGCCAATGCGCGCACGGATCAGCGCCGGATCACCGTCGCCCTGCCCGATGTGCAGGCCATGCACGCCAGTGCGGATCGCCAGATCGACACGGTCGTTGATAATCAGCCGTGCGCCTTGTGCTGTCACCAAAGGCAAGACGGCGGCGATCAGCCCGGCAAGATCAGCGTCGCTGGCTGTCTTGTCGCGGATCTGGATCAAGGCGGCGCCACCCTGCGCCGCCGCCTTGATCTGGTCGATCACCGATAACGGGGCCTCGGCATCGGTGACAACATAGATCGGCCCCATCATGCGGATGTGACCTTTGCGCCGACGGTCAGGTCATGGGGTGTGATCGCATAAAGACGGTCCAGAAACGCCGCACCAAAGGCCCCCGGCCCTTTTGTCGTCGCTGCCGCCTGCTGCCCAGCCAGCCCGTAATAGGCCATCGCCGCGACGGTTGTTTCCAGCGCCGGCTGGCCGACGGCGAAGGCCCCGATCACCCCGTTCAGCGAACAGCCAAGCGCTGTGACCCGCGTCATCAGCGGATCGCCATTGGCGACGCGATAGGCACGGGTGCCATCGGTGACGTAATCGACGGGCCCCGACACCGCGACCACCCCGCCCGTCCGCTGCGCCAGTTCACGCGCTGCGGCCTCGGCGGTCTCGACCGTGTCGGTCGTCTCCGGCCCGCGCCCGCCAGTGGACAGGCCCGCGAGCGCCAGCACTTCGGAGGCGTTGCCGCGGATCACCGTGGGCCGCAGCGCCAAAAGCCGCGCGCAGACGTCCTGCCGGTAGCGGGTTGCACCCACACCCACAGGGTCCAGCACCCAGGGCCTCGCTGCGTTTTGCATGACCTGAGCGGCCGTTTCCATCGCCTCGGCCCAAGCAGGGTCGAGCGTGCCGATATTGACGGTCAGCGCCTGTGCGATGGCGGCGAATTCGCCCACCTCCTCGCGCGCATGGACCATCGCGGGGGCGGCACCTGCGGCCAGCAGCACATTGGCCATGATGTTCATGGCGACGTAATTGGTGATGTTATGGACCAAGGGCGCGTTGCCGCGCATCTGGTCAAGGTAGTGCCCTGTGTCGTTCATCGTGGTCCCCCGTGGCATGGGGGTCAGGGAACGCACCAACCCCAGACAGGGCTTGGCTGTTCACGGACTCCCTACGCCAGCATGATCTGGTTCAGGTTCAAAGGGTGCTTCTCAGCCCGCAATGCGGACGCCCCTGTCGTGATGCGGAACGTAAAGGGTGGGGACGGTCTGTCAAGGGATCGCGGTCAACCCCGCCAGATCGCCTCATACTTTGCCATGATATCGCCCAACCGCTCTGGCCCGAAACTCGGGTCGTGGCCGCCGTGGACCAGCGTGATGTCCAGCGCGTGCAGTTTGGCGAAAGTGTCCAGATAATCCGGCACCGACATGCCCGGCCCGTCATAGATCAGCGGGCCGTCGTAGATCGCGTCGCCTGCGAACAGGACGCCCGTTGCGCGTTCATATAATCCGATGCCGCCCGGCGAATGGCCCGGCAGATGGATGATCTCATACAGATGGTTGCCCAGATCGACGGTGTCGCCCGCGTCGAGCAAGTCCGTCGCAGGCGCGCCGCGCAGGACGTAGGACCGCGGGTCATAGCCCGCATAGGGCAGGGCGTCGATCAGCACCTCGTCCAGAGGCGGATAGCCTGCATCAAGGAAAGTCTGGATCAGGCGCGCGGGCATGTCGTCGCGGTAAAGCGATTTGAGGCCGGAAGGAGCCGCCATTTCCTCTGCCTCGGTTGGATGCACCAGACGGGTGTCGAATTCATGCACCCCGCCGATATGGTCGATATGGGTGTGGGAGGACACGCAGATGATGTCCTTCCCCGGATCATCACGGAGCGTGTCAAGGAACGGGCGCAACGGCACGATCCCCATGCCGGTATCGAGGATCATGTCGCGGTCACGGCCTTGGACCAGAAACATGTTGGCCTGTTCCAGCACATGGACATGCGGCTCAAGGATCAGGGTCACATCGGGGCCGACCACTTTGGCTTTGAACCAGTTTTCGGCGACGGGAAGCGGCATGTCAGTGGACTTTCATAAGAGGACGGGATTCAATACCGCCGGTGAATAGGGGCGCGTGCCAGACGAAGCTGTCGTTCGCGCGGTCCAGAACGGGTTTGCCCATGGCGAACGGGTCGGTGGCAAGTTCGGCGATGCCACGCGCGCCGTCCCATGTGCCCAGCGCATAAAAGCTGGTGAATGTATCCCGTACGGGCCGGTCCATTGGCGCGAGTCCGATGCCCAGCAGGAAACGATCGTCGCTTTCCACCAGCACGCCGGTCATGTCGCCCCAGGCGATGCGATGCCCGCGCAGCGGGGCGGTGGGTTGCTTGAGCCACGCCTCGCGATAGTCGGCATGGACGCCGTCTTCGATCAGCACATCGCCGTCGAACCACATCGCCCCCACATCGGGGCGGGCCAAAGCGCCTTGCCAGTTGATCGTGCGGTGCCACGTGCATTGGCCCTGCGCGACAGTGATCTCGCCAGCGAAACCCTCGATCCGCAACAAGGATTGCAGCGCTGCGGCGTCCAGATCGGCAAGGCAACCCCCCTGCAGGGCAGGCAAATCGGCAGGCACGCGCAGATCGGCAAAGAGCATCCCCGCCTGCAACCAATGCACGCGGGTTGTCGTATCCTCAAAATCCGGTGCCTTGATCCAGTCGCGCCGCCAGTGGCCTCGCAGATCGGCGGTCTTTATCACGCAGCGGCCACCTGCAAACGGCCCAGTTCGGCGGTGATCTGGTCGGCGGTCACGACAGCGCCCGTCTGGAGGTATTCCATCGCCTTCAGCGACGCGTCATGCGCATCCGTCGATGACCCGCCGACGCAATCGCCCACGACGCGGCAATAGTAATCGCCCTGATGCCCGTCCGCGAAAGTATAATGCACGCAGACATCCGTAAGCCCGCCGATCAGGATCAGCGTCTGTGCCTTCAGCCCTTTGAGCAGAATTTCCAGCTCGGTCCCGTAGAAAGCCGAATAGCGGCGTTTGTGGACAAAATAATCTCCGGGCTGGCGGCCCATTTCCTCGAACGCGACGGGGGTGCCGGGTTCGCCGTCCATGCAATGCACATCCTCGGTCCCGTCCAGTTCGCGGCCATAATCCACCATGTCGCGGCGATGGATTTCCTGAATGAACACGACCGGAATCCCCGCGTCATGGGCGGCATCCACGACGCGGCGCGCGCGTGCGATATTGGCGCGGTAACCGGGCATGACGGGGATGCCCGCCTTGTGATCCATGAAAGCGGATTTCTGGATATCGACGACGATCAGCACAGGTTGGCCGACAAGCATGGGTTGGCGTGGCATTGTGAAACCTCCTTTAATTGCGGGATTGATCCGCGCCCATCAGGCGCGGCAGATCGCCCCAACGGGCGACGGCGGAAAAGACGGCGATAGAGACGGTGATGAACAGCACGGCCGCCACCGCCATCGTGGGGGTGTAGCCATTGCGCAAGGAATTGAAGATTTGCAGCGTCACGGTCGCATAGGCCGAGGCCGAGACGAAGAACATCACGATGAATTCGTTGAAGCTGAGGACCAGCGCAAAAAAGAACCCCGAGATCGAATAGGGCAAGGTCTGCGGCAGGATCACCGTGCGGAATGTCACCGCCTCGGTCGCGCCCATGGTGGCAGCGGCGTCCAGATGCGCGCGATCAATGGATTGCAGCCCGATCGAGATGGTCACCAAGGGCAGCGCCAGAAACAGCGTCGCATGGCTGACGATGCCGACCCAGATCGCCCCCAGACTGCCGATGAAGGCCCACAAAAATCCCAGCCCCACGCCAAAGACGATTGGCGGCAGCGCGAAAGGCAGCGACCCAAGCCCTGCCAGCACCTTTGATGCCTTGCTGCCCTTGGCCCAGAGCAGATAGGCCAGCGGCCATGCGAGCAACACCGCTAGCGTCGCCGACCCGAAGGCCACGATCAGCGAATTCTGCAAGGCGCGGACCCAGATCGTTTCGGTGATGAAGAATTCCACAAAGCGCGCGAAATTGGGATCCTCGGGCGGGAACAGCATGGTGCGCCCGCCGTTCAGCGACGCCCCCGCCACCACGATGATCGGCAACGCCAGCACCAGCCCCGACAGCGCCATGAAGATATGACCGAATAAGCGGCGCATCAGCGGGCCTCCGATCGTTTGGTCAGGTACTGGGCCAGCACCAGAAACAGCGCCGCCGTGACCAGCAGGACCACCGCCTGCGCCGCCCCGAAGGGTGCGTCCAGCGTCGCGCCCCGCACGCTTTCATAGACAGCGACGGCGGTTGTCTGCTTGGCGGGTTCGGCGAAAACGACGACGGTGACATAGCTGCCCAGCAGAAAGACGAAGAGCAGCAGCGTGGACCCGATCAGCGGCAGTTTCACCGTGGGCAGGATCACCGATGTCATCACTTTTGTCGGGCTTGCGCCCATGGTGCGCGCGGCCTCGGTCAGGCTGGGGTCAAGGCGCGACAGGGCCGGATAAAGCAGGATCACCGCATAGGGCCAGACCAGATAGGACATGGTCAGGATGGTCGCGAATTCGGATGTCTTGAATTTCACATTGCGCGGATTGGCAAGGCCCCATTCGCGCAAAACGTCGAACCAGCCCGTGCGTTTCAGCCAGTCGGTGGCACCCGACACCTCGAACAGCATCGGCAGGCCGGAGCGGTTTGAGAGCAGTACATCCCAGCCCATGACGATGAACACTTCGGACAAGGACAGGCTGGCGAGGATGAACACGAGCCAGCAGCTTTGCGCGCGTCGGGACTGGCGGGTCAGAAGATAGGTGAACGGAAACGCCGTGGCGACCGCCAGCACCGACGCGATGACGGCATAGTAAAGCGCATAATACAGCCGCTGCAGATGCAGGAACGTCACCTCGTCTGGCCAAAGCGCGCCGACGAAGAACCGCTGGTAATTGGCCAAGGTGAAATCCCATTCCCAGCCAGCGCCTTCGATCTTTTGACCAAAGGAAATGACGATCACCAGTATGAACGGCGTGACCGCAAGAAACAGGATCAGCGCGCCCAGCGCCCACGTCCCCCACGGCCTGCGCATCTGCGGCACCGGAGCGGTCATCTCCGCCTTGGTGCTGTCGACGGCGGTCATGCGGCGACCTGATCCGCGACGCGCGGGAAGACGTGGATCGCCTCTGCAGGCAGAGCGACGGCGACGGCATCACCGATACGCAAAGGCTGGCCGCTGTCGCTGTCGGTCACGATCATCGGCCCGATGGGCGTGTCCAGATAGATGTCGCGCACCGGCCCCACATCGCGCACGAATGTCACCTTTGCGGGAAGACGGTTCGCCTCGCCTACCAGACCGGCCTTTTCGGGGCGGATCGCGATCCGCACGGGTGATCCGTCGATGAAATTGGCGCGCGGCGTGATCTGCAGCAGATGCGCCCCCAGCCGGACATTGCCACCTTCGGTCACGCCATCAAAGAAATTCGCCTTGCCGATGAAATCCGCGACAAAGGCGTTTTCGGGCTGGTGATAGATCGCCTGTGGCGTGCCCACCTGTTCGATGCGGCCCTCCGACATGACAACGATCTGGTCGGCCATGGTCATCGCCTCGTGCTGGTCATGGGTGACGACGATTGTGGTGATGCCCAAACGCTGCTGCAACTGGCGCAGTTCGACCTGCATATCCTCGCGCAGTTTGGCATCGAGCGCGGACATCGGTTCGTCCAGCAAGAACACATCGGGTTCCTGCGCCAAGGCCCGCGCGATGGCGACGCGCTGGCGCTGGCCGCCCGACAATTCCCCGATCCGGCGGTCGGCAAAGGCCGACAATTGCACAAGGTCCAGCAATTCGCGCGCGCGCGCCGCCGCCTGCCCGCGCGGTGTGCCCGCGATGGTCAGCGCATAGCTGACATTGTCGCTGACGTTCAGATGCGGGAACAGCGCGAAGGACTGGAACACCATCCCGAATTTGCGTTTGTGCGCTGGCAGGCGCGTGATGTCCTGCCCGCCCAGTGAAATGGACCCCGCCGATGGGTCCTCCAGCCCCGCGATCATCCGCAAGAGCGTGGTCTTACCGCACCCCGACGGCCCTAACAGGGCCGTCAACGCGCCGTCCGCGAAATCAAGGCTGACGTTATCGACCGCCCTGACATCGCCATATGCCTTGCGGATGTATTTGAGGCTGAGGCCTGCCACCTTTGTCACGCCCCCGCAAGCATGCGGTCCCACGATTCCTTGATGAAGGTTTCCTTATCTAGATAGGCCTCATAGGCCGGACGGATCACGGGACTGCCGGAGACCGAGGCGAATTCCTCCGGTGTCAGATCGGTGACGGACGCGTCCACCAGCGGGGCAGTGCCGATCATCCGCGACATCAGCGCCTGCGTGGACGGCTGCGAGGTGAAGTTGATGAATTCCGCCGCTTCCGCGCCCTTGTCGGACAGCGAGGACAGACACCAGGATCCGTAATCCTGCGGATTGCCCTCTTTCGGGAAAATCGACTGGATCGGGAACCCGTCAGCGGCCATCAGTTGCGCCACGTCGTGATAATACTGCCCGCCAATAACATCGCCGTTCTTCATCGACTGTTCCATCTGGCTTTCGGCGGTCCACCACAGCGCCACATTGGGCTTCAGCTCTGCCGCCTTTTCGATCAGCGCGACGATGCCGTCCTCGGTCGCGAAGGTGGCTTCGCCTTCAAAGAAGGTCGCGGCGATGATGTCGAGAAGCTGGGAATTGTAGTTCTTGGACAGCCCAAGGCTGGATTCATAGACCGAGCTGTCCCAGAAATCGGCCCAGCTTGCGGGCGCGCTGACCTCGTTGGGGTTGATGACCATGGCGCTAAACCACGACAACGCACCGACACCGATCGGGCCTGTGCCATCCTCGAAAATGAAATAACCGTCCAGATTGGACGCATCCGGGATCGCCGCCATGTCGAGAGGCGAGATCAACCCACCCAGACGGCTGGCCTTGATCATCGTGTCGCGCGCATAAAGAGACAGGTCCGTCGGCACCGTGCCTGCGGCGGTCGCCTGCTGCATCGTGACCAGCCAGTCGGTCGAATTGGGCTGCGTGACGCTTTCAACCTCGATCCCCGTCGCGGCGGTGAAGGCTGGAAACACATGTTCCTTGAAGCTGTTTTCGAAATAGCCGCCATAGGATGCGACCTTGAGACTGCGCGTCTGCGCAATCAGCGGCGTGCCGATCACGCTGCTGGCCAGCGCAAGGCCGCCCGCACTGGCACCGGATTTCAGCAGACTGCGACGGTTCATGAGATGACGAGACATTGGCTTTCCCTTGGTAATTGTGACTGATGTAAAGGCGGCGGGCGCAACAGATCGCCCATGACATTCAGCAGGCCAAAGCCGTGTTGATCCGTCAATGCCGCACAGCAGCAAAGCCATGCCGCACCTGCATTCGCGCGAAATGCAGGCAGTCTTGACCAAAGGTGAACAAAAAACAGGCATGACGCCCAAGGCTGGGCCGCGAGGGCGCAGCGCTCTTGCCCGGTGCGCGCGGGATGCAGAACGGTGGGGACAGCCGCTTTCAAAGGGAGTCGTTTCCATGTCCGATGCCGACCAGCACGCCTTGACCATCGCCGAAGCCAACCTGCCCGTCATCGACCTTGGCGGTCTGACCTCGGGTGAACCCGCGCAAAAGGCCGCCGTCGCCCGCGCGCTGGGGGATGCCTCGCGCACATCGGGGTTCTTTTACATCCGCAATCACGGGATCGATCAGACGCTAATCGACGCGGCCTTTGCCGCATCCAAACAGTTCCACGACCTGCCGCGCCGCGAAAAGATGAAATACTGGTCGGGCTTCACCACCCACCATCGCGGCTATGTCCCGCTGGAGGAAAACGGCGCGAGCTTTCCCAAGCAGATCAATTTCAACGAAGCCTGGGACATGTCGTTCGAGGCCCCCGCCGACCATCCTGATTACCTCGCAGGCTGGCGGATGACGGGGCCGAACATCTGGCCCGACCTGCCCGGCTGGAAAGAGACGGTCAGCACCTATTACGACGAGGTCTTCGCGCTGGGTTTGCGCCTGCTGGATGCGCTTGCCTTGGAACTGGGCGTCGATCCGGCAGAGTTGTTGCAGCACATCACCTGCCCTACGTCGCAGCTGCGCCTGCTGCGCTATGTCCCCAACGACATGCCCGCCAACAAGGATGTGGTCGGCATCGCGTCGCATTCGGATTTCGAGTGTTTCACGATCCTGATGCAGGGCGGCCCCGGTCTGCAGGTGATGACCGCCGACGACGACTGGATCGAGGCACCCCCACTGCCCGGCTGTTTTGTCGTCAACATCGGTGATATCTTCGAGACATGGTCGGGCGGCCAGTTCAAATCCACCCAGCACCGCGTCAACAACATCGGGCGCGAACGCTATTCGATGCCTTTGTTCTTTGGGCTGGATTATCACAGCATCGTCGAACCGCTGGCGCAGTTCCGCACGCCGGAAACGGTTGCGAAATATCCGCCCATCAAGGCGGGCGAACATCTGATGCGGATGACGGTCAATGCCTTCCGCTATATGGCCGATGCGCGCGCCAAGGGTGAATTCAGCACCGATTACGAAGTCCCCGAGGAAAACCCCTTCAAGCGCGAGGCACGGGTGCTGGTCGCCGAATGACCCCGCATCCCGATTTTGCAGGGCTGGATGTGCCCAAGGCGCTGCCGCTTGGCCCCTATCTGCTGACCATGCTGACAGGGGCCGATGTGGACGAGGATTTCGCGGCCGTCATGGCGTCGGCCGCCGTGCTGCGCGGGTTCTTTGCACCCGGTTGGCCGGACGAGCTGACCCATGACTATGACCTGACCGACCTGCATTGGCACCACCGCGAATTCACGGCGCGGCGATCGTTTGCATGGATCATCCGCGACGGTGCGGGGGTCTATCTGGGCTGCGCCTATCTGTTCCCCGACATCGCGACCACAGGGCGGGGCGAGGCGGTGTTCTGGTTCACCGACACGCCGAACCGCCTGTCCCATATCGCGGCTTTTGGTCCGTTTTACCGCGACTGGTGGGTGGCGTTGTTACCGCAGGGGTATGATCTGCGGCTGTCGCATAATGCCCATCTGGGGCGCTGAAACTTTTAGGCCTCCGGCGGGGATATTTGGGCTCGAACGATGTCAGAGGCTGGCGATATAGGCGCGCCAGCCGCCGAAGTGGGTGATGTCCTTGGCTGTGGTCAGAGCGTAAGCTTCGCACAGGAAGCCTGATACCGCATTGCCATCCGCCAGCGTCAGCTTGCCGATGCCCAAGGGGGCGGGGATCGCGGTGACAAAGCGGCCAAAGGCGGCCTCGGGCAGCGCCCAGATTTCCACCTTGATCGCAGCCCCGTCTGCGGCGCGGACCAGCCCCGGTTTCGGTGGCACGGTGCCGTCCAGCGCGTAGAGCCTGTACGCCGCTTCTGTCATTGTCTCACGCAGCAAGCGCCCGCCCGCGTCGGTCAGTTGGTGATTGAGCGGCATCCCCGTCAGATGCGCACCGACGACGGCGATGGGGATCATGCCTTTGGGGATGGCGGCTGTGTCGAGCGGCGGGATCGCTGCGGCCGTGTCGCGGCCCATGCCGCAGGCGGCGGAATGGTGCAAGGCGGCGGCGAAAGGTGCCAAGCCATCATCGCTGAAGGCGGGGCCGATCAAGGTGACGCCACCGGGCAAACCATGCGCCGTGATCCCCGCAGGCACGGCGATGGCGGCATAGCCCAGAAGGTTCGCGAAATTGGTGTAGCGCCCGAAATGGCTGTTCTTCGTCACCGGGTCGGCCAGCATGTCGGCCACGGTGTAGATCGTCGGCGAGGTCGGCAAGAGCAGCAGATCGACGCTGTCCCAGACAGGGGCGACCTGCGCGCGCAGTTCTTCCAGCCGATAGCGTCCGTTGAAAGCATCGACCGCGCTATAGCGCCCCGCCGCACCGATGATCCCGCCCACGGTCGGGTCAAAATCGGCCGCATTGGTGGCGTAGAAGTCTTCCACCGCTGCCAGACGTTCTGCGACCCAAGGGCCGTCGTAAAGCAATGCTGCCGCTTCGCGGAAAGGTGCGTAATCGAAGGGGACGATGGTGGCGCCCAGCGCCTCGGCCCGTGCGATGGCGGCGTCGTAGAGCGCCTCGAATCCGGCATTGCCGTAGAATTCACGCTCAGACCCCGCCAGCACGCCGATGCGCGGCTTGGGCCGGATGCCGACAGGCTGTGCCGCGCGCGTGAACCCGTCGCCGGGATCGACGCCCTCCATCACCGCGCGCACGGCGATGCCGTCGGCCACACAGCCGGCAAAGACCGTGACCACATCGACACTGCGGCAGGCGGGCACGACGCCGGTGTTGGGCACCAGTCCCGGTGTCGGCTTGATCCCGACAAGGTTGTTGAACGCCGCAGGCACACGGCCTGATCCGGCGGTATCGGTGCCCAGCCCGAAGGTCGCAAGGCCAGAGGCCACCGCCACCGCCGACCCCGACGACGACCCGCCAGAGACATAATCCGCATTGAACACCGACCGTGGCGCGCCGTGGGGCGAGCGTGTGCCATTCAAGCCTGTGGCGAATTGGTCGAGGTTGGTCTTGCCCACCAGCAATGCCCCCGCCGCGCGCAGCCGCGCGATCACGGTGGCATCGGCCTTGGGATCATAGGCATAGGCCGGACAGCCCGCTGTCGTCGGCAGGCCCACCACGTCGATATTGTCCTTGGCCACGTAAGGAATACCCCAGAGCGGCAGATCGCGCGGCCCCGCCATCAGATCGCGGGCGGCGGCGCGCAGAGCGTCATCGGCCACGGGCAGAATGAAGATCGCGGGGTCGCTGGCGGCATGGCGGCGCCGGATGATCTCCTCTGCCAGATCAAGCGGGGTGGCGCCGTTGGCATAGGCGGTGCGGACAGCCTCTATCGTCAGGATTTCGGGGAACATCAGTCAGTCTCCAATATTGCAATCACTTGGCCTGCGCGCAGGGTCTTGCCCGGTGCGACGATACATTCCCGCAAGATGCCCGCCGCCGGGGCCAGCACGCGGATTTCCATTTTCATCGATTCCACGATGGCCACCGTATCACCTGCCGCCACATGGTCGCCGATGGCGGCGGTATATTTCCACAGATTGCCAGGGATGCTGCTTTCGACACCCACATGACCCGCCGCGATGGCAGCGTTCGCAGGTTCCGCCACACCTGCATCGCTGACAAAACTGTCCAGCCCTTGCGCCTTCCAGCGGGCGCGTTCCGCCTCGAACGCGGCTTGCTGGCGGGTCTTGAAGGCGGTGATGCTGCCTGCCTCGGCCGCTTGCTGCACCTTGTGGTCGGCCCAGCGAAAGGTCGTTTCCTCGATCTTCACGTCATACCCGCCGTGGGGGAAGGCGGCGCGCGCCTCGGTCAGCTCTTCGTGCGAGACGGGGAAGAACCGGATCTGGTCGAAGAACCGCAAGAGCCACGGCTGGTCGGCAAAGGCCGTCGTGCGCCGCCACGTGTTCCAGATCTGGATCGTGCGCCCGAAAAGCTGATAACCGCCCGGCCCTTCCATCCCGTAGATGCACATATAGGCCCCGCCGATCCCTACTGCATTTTCGGGGGTCCATGTGCGGGCGGGGTTGTATTTGGTCGTCACCAGCCGGTGGCGCGGATCAATCGGGGTCGCGACCGGCGCGCCCAGATAGACATCGCCCAGACCCAACACGAGATAGCTGGCGTCATGGACGATTCGATGCACGGCATCCACATCAGGCAGACCGTTGATCCTGCGGATGAAGTCGATATTCGACGGACACCACGGCGCGTCGGGGCGCACGAGGTCCTGATAGCGGGTCATGGCCAGCACGGCGTCGGGGTCGTTCCATGACAGCGGCAGATGCACGATGCGCGATGGCACGGTGACATCCTCGGCGGCGGGCAGGGCGCGTTCGATTTCGGCCAAGGCGTCCAGCAGTTTGGTGCGCTTGAGCTTGGTGCTGTCGTAATGGATTTGCAGCGACCGAATACCGGGGGTGACGTCGATCAGCGGCAGGCCCGCGTCCTGCACCGCCTGCATCAGCAGATGCACGCGCAGGCGTAGTTCGATGTCCAAGGTCATGTCGCCATATTCGACCAGCAGGTTGTCATCGCCCTGACGGCGGTAGACCACAGGCACGGGTCCGTCAGGGTCACCACCTAGGACAGGCGATCCGGCACCGATCACGGCAGGCCCGGCGACGGGATCAGCGGCGCGGGCGGCGGGCACGAACCGCACCCGATCACCGGGGCGCAACTGGCCCATTTTCCAAAGATCGTCGCTGGCGATCACGGCAGGGCAGACGAAACCGCCAAGGCTCGGCCCGTCGGGGCCAAGGATGATCGGCATGTCGCCGGTGAAATCAATCGCGCCCACGGCATAGGCGTTGTCATGCAGATTGGACGGGTGCAACCCCGCCTCGCCCCCGTCGGCGCGCGCCCATTTCGGCGCAGGGCCGGTGAGGCGCACGCCGGTCCGGTCGGAATTGAAATGCACCTCATAGGCGGTGGCAAACAGGGTGGCGATATCCCCGTCCTGAAAGAAATCGGGCGCACCGTGGGGGCCATAGACCACCGCGATCTCCCAGTCCTGCGTCAGATCGGCAGGCTCGAACGGTTGCGGATCACCGACCGGCGCATGGGCCAGCCCCAGTACATCGCCAGTGCGCAGGGTGCCAGTGGCATGGCCGCCGAATTGCCCCAGCGCGAAACAGGCGCGCGACCCCAGAACCTGCGGTGCGGCAAACCCGCCCGCAACCGCCAGATAGGCACGCTGGCCTGCGCCCGTGATCGCGCCAATCGCCAGCACGCTGCCCGCAGGCACGTCAACGACCGGACCGACAGGCACACCATCCAGCGTCATCGCCATCTGCGCACCGGCCAAGGCCACACGCGCGGCACTGGCAAAGCGCAGGGTCGGGCCGTTGACGGTCAGTTCCAAAGCGGCGGTGTCGGGATGGTTGCCCAGCGCGCGGTTGGCATTGCGGAAAGATCGCGCATCCATCGGACCCGAGGGCGGCACGCCCACATGCCACAGGCCCAGACGGCCAGGCAGTTCCTGAAGGCTCGATTGCGCACCGGGGGCCAGCACCTCGATCACCTGCGGATCAAAGGCGAAGCTGTTCAGCGCCGTCGTCGTCACCTGAGCGGAGGCGAGGAGGTCCGACCCCGCAATCGCGCGCAGATAGCGCAGGTTGGTTTCCACCCCGCCGATCCGCGTGGCCTCCAGCGCCTGTTGCAGCGCGGTGATCGCGGCATCGCGGGTGTCGCCATGCACGATGATCTTGGCCAGCATCGGGTCATAAAATGGCGTCACATCGCTGCCCGTCTCGATCCAGCTGTCGATGCGAGCATTGGCGGGGAATGTGACCTCGGTCAGCCGCCCCGCCGCCGGGCGGAAATTGGCATGGGGGATTTCGGCGTAAAGGCGGGCCTCGATCGCGGCGCCTTTCGGTGCGGGTGCGGTTTCAGGCAGTACGAGATCACCCGCTGCCTGCCGGACCATCCATTCCACCAGATCGATGCCGCAGACGGCCTCTGTCACCGGATGTTCGACCTGCAGGCGGGTGTTCACCTCCAAGAAAAAGAAATCCTGCCGCACAGGGTCATAGATGAATTCGACCGTCCCAGCAGAGGCGTAGGACACAGAGGCACACAGATCGACCGCCGCCTTGTGCAGCGCGCGGCGCACGGCGTCGGACAGACCGGGGGCTGGCGTTTCCTCGATCACCTTTTGATTGCGGCGTTGCAGCGAACAATCGCGTTCGCCCAAGGCCAGCACGCGGCCTTTGCCGTCGCCGAAGACCTGCACCTCGACATGGCGGGCCTGTGCCACGAAGCGTTCCAGAAACACCCGCGCATCGCCGAAACTGGCGGTCGCGGTGCGCTGCACGGCGGCGAAAGAAGCGCGCAAGGCAGGTTCATCCGCGCAAAGCTGCATCCCGATCCCACCACCACCAGCGGTGCTTTTCAGCATGACAGGATAGCCGATATCGCCTGCGGCCAGCACGGCGGCATCGACATCGGCCAACAGATCGGTGCCGGGCAACAGCGGCACACCCGCCTTGCGCGCCAGATCGCGGGCGGTGTGTTTGGCACCGAAATCGCGCAGATGCGCAGGGTCAGGGCCGATAAAGGTGATCCCTTCCGCCGCCAACCGTTCGGCAAAGCCTACGTTTTCGGACAAAAACCCGTAACCCGGATGCACGGCCTGCGCGCCGGTTTGCCGGCAGGCGGCGATCACTGCATCCACATCCAGATAGCTTTGTGCGGCAGGTGCTGGGCCCAGCCGCACCGCCTGATCCGCCAGACGCACATGGCGCGCGAAACGGTCCGCGTCGGACCAGACCGCAACGCTCGCAATCCCCATCCGCCGCAATGTCGCAATGACACGCACGGCAATCTCGCCCCGATTGGCGACCAATACTTTGTCAAACATGGCTCAATCCTTGATGATGACGCGGCAGGGCGTCGGATCGAAACCGTTGCAGGGGTTGTTGATCTGCGGGCAGTTGGAAATCACGCAAAGCACATCCATCTCCGCCACCAGTTCCAGATGGTCGCCGGGGGCAGAGATACCGTCATCCACCGTCATCGCGCCATTGGGGCTGATCGGGACGTTCATGAAGAAATTCAGGTTCGGCACGATATCGCGCTTGGTCATGCCGTGGCGAGCCAGTTCAAGGATGAAATTCTCGCGGCAGGCATGTTGGAACCGCGTGTCGTGGCCAAACCGCACCGTGTTGCTTTCGCACGAACAGCACCCCGCAGAGGTGTCGTGCCGTCCCGCGCTGTCCGCAGTCACCCGCAGCATTACGCGCCCAAGGTTTGACATGATCGCCGTGCCGGTGGTGACATAAGCGGCCCCTTGGGCGCGCAACGTATCCTGGCTGGAATAGCGTTCGGCATGGTCAATCGCGTTGTAGAACAGCGTGTCGATGGCCTGCTGGCCATAGGTATCCTCGATCCGCAGGGTCTGGCCTTTGCGGATGATGCCGGACCAGGGGGCGCGGGCGGGAATGTCGTGGACCGTTTCCATCAGATCGCTCCCTGCAGGCGGGCGTTGTTTTCAAAACCGCGCCGCGCCTCGGCGGTGGCGGTGCGGCAGAGGTCGTCGGCGGGGATGGGCTGTGCTGGCAGGCAGATCACTGACAGATCGGGCGGCACATCGCTGGCATCGGGGGCCAGCGGGTGACGGCAATTCGACAGGGCGATGCACAGGTCCATTTCCGCACGCAGATCGACCCAGTCGCCCGCCGCCAGCATCGCGGGGCGCCATGTGAAGCGCCCTTCGGCATCGACACGGACAGGGGCGAACAGGTTCAGCACAGCGGGAATATCGCGCCTATCCAGCCCCAGCTTGGCCGCCGCCAGCAGCATGTTGTCGCGCGTGTTGCGTTGCGCATCGCCGGTGTAATCCGCCACGGTTTCAGGGCTGGACCCGCCTGTCAGCACGTCATGCGCGCCGCTGCTATCCTCGACCAAAGACAGCATCACGCGGCCCATGTCCGAGAAGATGACGCGCCCTTTGGTCAGGTCGGTCGTCCATTGCAGTTTCACCGTATCAGGCAGGCAGAGCCGTTCGGTCGTATCGGGCAAAGCCCACGCAGCCAGCGACACGGTCGACGCCCCGCCGGGGACAAGGCGCAGCACCTCGCCCGCTTTCAGATGCAGCGCGGTGTACCAGCCCCCCGGCACGGCTTCCGTCAGGCGGGCGTCTGGGGCAACAGGCGCGGGGCGCGGGCTGGGTTGGGGCAGGGCTTTCGCCTCCATCCCCTCGCGCTGGAAATCAAGGTATCGCTGGCGGTCAGCGGCGATCTGGTCGGGGGTGCGATGGATATGCATCTAATGCCTTTCAATGCTGTCGGGTCGTCCCGCGATCAGTGTGTCCAGCGCGGGGTCGTCCCGCAGCGCCGGGTTGTCGTAAATCGTGCCACCGCCCGCCACACGGGGCGGCCAGATGGCGATGTCCTTGCCGATCTGCGCGCCGTAGCGGGCGATCTCTTCGGGCCGTATGCGGGTGCGTTCAAGGGCGACGATCCGCGTGCCAAGGGTGAAAGCCTCGCGCAGATCATGCGTGACCATCACCACCGTCATCGGCAGGGCGTGCCAAAGCCGCTGCATCAGCGCGTGGATATCGGCGCGGATGCCGGGGTCGAGCGCGCCGAAAGGTTCATCCAGCAACAGCACACGTGGCTGCATCATCAGCGCCTGCGCAAGTGCTAGGCGTTGCTGCATCCCGCCTGACAATTGGGCGGGGTATTTCCCTTCGGCTCCCGCCAGCCCGACATCGGCGATCATCGCGCGGGCGCGGTCTTGCAGGGCGCTTTTGCGCGCGCCCGTCAGTCGGCCCCAGACACGAGATCCCGCCATTTCCGGCCCCAGCATGACATTGCCCAGCACGGTCAGATGCGGGAACACTGAATAGCGTTGATAGACGACACCCCTGTCCGGTCCGGGTTCCGTCGGCAGCGGTGCGTCGTCGAGCAGGATCGTGCCGCGTGTGGGTTGTTCCTGCCCCAGCAGCAGCCGCAGCAATGTGGTCTTGCCACAGCCTGACGCGCCGACCAGCGCGACAAAGGACCGGGGTGCGATGTCGATGCTGATATTCTCCAGCACGATCTGGTCGCCGTATTCCTTCCACAGGTTGGTGATGGTCAGGGCGGTCATTTGCCGACCTCCATCTCGGACCACGGAAACAGCCAGCGGCGCAGACGGTCCAGCCCGTAATCGGCCATCGCCGCCAGAAAGGTGATCCATGCAACATAGGGAAAGATGATGTCCATCGACAGATAGCGGCGGACAAGGAAGATGCGATAGCCAAGGCCGCTGTCAGATGAAATCGCCTCTGCCGCGATCAGGAACAGGAACGCGGCCCCCAGTTGCAGCCGCAGGCTGACGATCAGGCGCGGCAGGACCTGCGGCAGCACCACGCGCCAGACGACCAGCCAGCTGTTGGCGGACAGAGTTTCGGCCTTGACGATCTGTTCGCGCGGCAGATCCAGCACGCGCTGCGCCATGTCACGGATCATGATGGGCGCGATGCCGATCACGATCAGCGCGATCTTGGAAATCTCGCCCAGCCCCAGCATGATGAACAGCACGGGCAGCAAGGCCAATGGCGGGACCATCGCGACAAAGCCCACGAACGGCCCCAGAAGCGCACGGATCGCCGGAAAGATGCCGATGGCGATGCCAAGCACCAACGCCAGCGCCGTCGATATCCCCAGCCCCGCACCCAGCCGTTGCAGACTGGCCGCCGTATCGGTCCAGAGCAGGTATTCGCCCGTGCGCCGGTCAGGAGTGAAGGCCATCAGATCAATCGCTGTCGCCATGCTCGACAACGCCGGCAGGAGTTTATCCGCCGGATTGTCGGTCAGCCGCGCCGCCGACCCCGCCAGATAGGCGACGATCAGCAGCACGAAAGGTGCCAGCTTCAGCGCCAACAAGGCCGGCGGCGAAAGCCGTTGATTGATCAGGCGCATGGCAGAAGACCGGCTTACAGCGCGCCGTCGGCGGCCATCTGCATGTAATCGGTCGTAAACCGGAGCTTGATATTGTCCGCATCGCCCAACACCGTCCCGCCAGGGAGTTCGATCCCGATCGCATTGTCGGACGTCGCGGTTGGCGTCAGAAGACCCTTGTCGAACAGGAAGGCCCGCACAAGGTTCATCGTGTCCGCCAGATCAGCCGAAGCGGTGAAAGCCACGGCAGCCGCGGGATCGGCGAAGAGTTCGGTCGCGGCCATCTGCGCCTCGAAGCCCGCCTGATCGGTGCCGGAAGCCGCCCCCATCGCCGCGCGCGCCTCGGCGCCTTCGGGGGTGTCGGATGTCATCAGGGTGACGGTTTCATACCAGATGCCCGCCAGCGCGCGGCCGAAATCGGGGTTCGCGTCCAGCACCTCGGTATTGGCGACCATAAGGTCGATGATCTCGCCGGGGATCATCGAACTGTCAAAGACCTGCACAGCGTCGGGCAGCATCGCGATTTCGGCGACCATCGGGTTCCATGTCACCATTGCAGTCACGTCCGCCGTCTGGAACGCACCGACCATGTCGGGGTCCGCCGTGTTGATCACGTTCACGTCACGTTCGGACAGGCCCACAGAATCAAGCGCGCGCGCCAGCAGGTAGTGCGAGACCGAGAATTCGACCAGATTGACAGGCCGCCCCACGATATCCGCGATGCTTTCGCCACCCTTGAGAAACACGGCGTCATTGCCTGCCGAAAAATCACCGACGATGACAGCGGTTGTATCCACACCACCAGCGGCAGGGATCGACAGGGCGTCCATATTCGTGACGGTCACGGCGTCATAGGCACCGGCGGTGTATTGGTTGATCGATTCCACGTAATCGTTGAACTGGGTCACGTTGATCGTGATGCCGTATTGATCTGCCCAGCGATCCACGATGCCGGTATCTTCGGCATAGCCCCAGGGCATCCAGCCGACATAGATTGACCAGGCGACGTTGAATTCGGTCTTTTCCTGCGCGGCGACGGGTGCAGCAAGAAAGCTCGCGCCGATAATGGCCAGCAAAGGCAGCGTTTTGTTTTTGAATGATAACGTCATGGCAATCCCTGTCAGTGTGAATGGATTGGTCGCACGACATCGACGCCAATCCCTTGGCTGTTCGAGGTCTCCCGGGCTTTTATCCCGCCGTGTGCCCGAAGGATCTGTCTGCCCTTCAGGTGCGGCTCTTGGTCCAAGCGCATGTCGCCATGCCGGAACCCTAGCCACCTTACTCGCCCCTACGATCACCGGGTGCCAGCCACAGGACAACGGCTGGCAACGGCATGATCCGTCTTGCGGACGGACACTGCCGCAAAATAAGGCAGGCATTGCGGCAGATGGTCAATAACCAAGCGGCGCCCGGCCGGGAATCAGCGCATCAGCGCGCCACGTTCCGCCACTGGATCAAGCGCCGGACCGGCACCGACATCATCCAGCAGCCGGTCGATCACCGCAACGCTCAGATCAGAGGCGGGCATGAAATTATCCGCGCTGCCTGCATCCACGCTCAACGCGGTGACCCAACCACCAGCCCGGGAGTCACGACAGACAACGTGACGCAGATCGTCTTGCCCGATCAGGCGACACAGGCCGATGTCCGTGTCATAACTTCCCAGAACACGCGCCGTGCTGCCATCCGCCAATCGGATTTCGGCCCCTGTGAGCAAGTCGGCGGTCGCTGCTGCCACGTTCACCTGATCCGGCCCGGTGCCGCGCCCGACGAAAAACCCGCCCACCGCAAGCACAAGAGCGGCAGCCATGG
This sequence comes from Yoonia vestfoldensis DSM 16212, assembly GCF_000382265.1. Lineage (GTDB taxonomy): Bacteria > Pseudomonadota > Alphaproteobacteria > Rhodobacterales > Rhodobacteraceae > Yoonia > Yoonia vestfoldensis. Next base: position 88,805 of record NZ_KB907973.1, on the reverse strand, counting down.
CCATGCCCCAGCCAGCGGCCGGTGCCATCTGCCTGCGGAGCGGCGCGACCTTCGGGACGCCGTCAGCCATCACGGCGGCCATCAACCGTTCGGGCACAGGTTCGAGAGGATAGGCATCCTGCAAGAGACTGCGCGTCGTCGCAAAGGCGCGGTAACGCGCGGCGAGGGCAGGATCCGCGGCAATCAGCCGACGCAGGCGATCGGCCTCGATTTCGTTCAATTCGCCATCGGCAAGGGCCATCAGCATATCATCACTCACTTTATCCTGTCGGGTCATCGGTCGATCCCTTTCTCTGTGCGCAAGGGCGTGTCTTTGAGTTTGTCGGCCAGGGCAAGCCGGGCCCGCGAAAGCCGGCTCATCACCGTACCTTCGGGAATGTCGAGCATCTCTGCCACCTCGCGGTAGCGCATGCCCTCGACACAGACGAGCATCAGCACGATGCGCTGATCATCTGGCAGGCCCTGCATCGCGCGGCGTACCTCGGCCAGATGCAGGCGGGCTTCGGTCGTTGTGCGGCCGTCCGAGCCGATGATCGTATCGGCAGCCTCGGTGTCATATGCGACAGTGTTGCGACGGGCGCGGATCATGTCGATCCATGTGTTGCGGATGATGCGGAACATCCACGCATCCATCCGTGTGCCCACGGCAAAACTGTCCAGATTGCGCAGCGCCTTTTCGATACTTATCTGCACCAGATCATCGGCCTGATCCGCGGCACCTGTCAGGCCGCATGCAAAGCGGCGCAGACGTGGCAAAAGCCGGATCAGTTCGTTGCGTCGGTCGCTGGGCACTCTTGGCTCTTTCTGCAAACTTCGCGATAGAAACGGGTCAGGCCGATTTTTATTCCGCAATCTTTTCAAAACCGGAATAATATTGAAGCCTCGGACGTTATTGTCCAAGCTGCACATCTGCAAGCAATGCCGGAGACTTGCCATGCCCCCCAAAAATGACCCCGAGGACGAAGCCGACATCAACAGGTCCCGCCGCAAGCTGCTGGGCCGGATCGGCCTCGGCATGGGATTTGCCTATGTCGCGCCCGCCTTGACCGGGCTCAGCGTCGCGCGCGCGTCGGGTGGCAGCGGCGGCGGTTCCCCGGCCAGCGGGCCCAGCAGCTCAAGTCGGTCAACACCGTCGCGGGCATCCGCACCGTCACGCGCGTCGATGCCCTCGCGCCCAGACGCGCAGCCGGTGCAGCAGCAGCCGATACAGCAGCGGCGACCCTCGTCACCGACGGGTGAAATCCTCGTCTTCGTGCCGTTTGGCCAATCGCTCAGCCCTGCGCTGGCCGCGGGGTTCAGGCCGCTGTCGCAAACCGATGCAGGTGCGCTGTCGGGTATTCTGGTCCGGTTCGCCGTGCCGTCCGGTCGGACCGTCAGAAATGCGCAAGCCGAATTGGAACGGCTTTTTCCGGATGCGGTGACGGATGAAAACCATTTCTATACGCCCGACGATTTCACCTGCACCGGCGAGGATTGCGCGGCCCACGCGATGATCGGCTGGGCCGGTTGGCCCAGCGCCATGCGGCCCCGGATCGGGATGATCGACACCGGCGTGAACACCGCCCACCCTGCCTTGCAGGGACGCAGGTTGAAAGTCTATCAGGTCGACCTTGGCGACCGCGAGGCAGCGGGCCGCGTCCACGGCACCGCCATCGCCGCAATGCTTGTGGGCAGCGTCACAGGGCGGGTGCCGGGTCTGCTGCCTGACGCCGAACTGATCGCGGTCGAGGCGTTTCACGCGCGCGGGTCGGGCGAACAGGCTGACGCCTTTTCCGTCGCCAATGCGGTAGACCTGCTGATTTCGCAAGGCGTCGACGTGATCAACATGTCCTTTTCCGGGCCCGAGAACGCCGTTCTCAAACGTGTGGTCGAACGCGCGGCGGAACTGGATATCGGACTTGTCGCCGCTGCCGGAAACGGCGGGCCAGGCAGCGCGCCCGCCTATCCCGCCGCCTGGCAAGAGGTGATCGCGGTCACGGCCGTCGATGCGCGTGAACGTATCTATCGTCAGGCGAACCAAGGCCCCTATGTCGCGCTCGCGGCGCCGGGGGTGGACATCTGGACTGCGGCATCGATTTCCGGCGGGCGGCTGCGGTCGGGGACGTCATATGCCACGCCTTTCGTGACGGCGGCACTGGCGGTCGAAAGGATGCGGATGCCCGAAAAACAGCTGCGCGATGTGACGGCGACCCTGTTCGCCTGCGCCAAGGATCTGGGCGAGGCAGGCTATGACCCCGTCTACGGGCATGGCCTGGTGTCGTCGCCCGAAACCTGTAACGACGAAACGCAGTTTTTTTCGGTCAGCGGGGAATAAAGCGGACGGTTGACCCGTTTTCCTGACACGAAGACGAAATGCACAACCAAAAAGGACCCATTCGATGGCACAGAACACCAAGGACATGATTTCCCGCCGCGGCCTGTTGATCAAGCTCGGGCTTGCCACCGGTGCCGCCTATGTCGCGCCGACATTTGCGGGCATGGACGTCGCCAAGGCAAGCACAGCCAGCAGCGCAAGCAGCCCGTCGGCACCAAGCAACCCATCCGCTCCAAGTCGTGCGTCGCGTCCAAGCGCACCCTCGACGCCCAGTGCGCCATCCAGCCCATCGCGTCCACGCGATGCCTCCGGGCAATCGACGTTCGACTGGCGCTGGGATCCCGAAACGATGTCCTGGGTCCGCAACACCACCACGCCATGATCCATGACGGCCTTGGGTAAGATCATCCCCCAATCGGAGGCCGCACAGGGCGGCCCCGATACCACACGCAACGTCCGGAACTATCCCGGTCTTGCCTTGCAGGTCGTGCTGGATGATGCCGCGACTGTCGGCGAGGCCCTTGACAATGCCCTGCGCGGCTGGACGCCGACGGTTGCCGATGCTGCCGACCCAGCGGCGCGGCTGTCACTGGTTCTGGGGGCTGACGGTGTCTATGCGACGCGATCCGCCTATCTGGAGGAAACCATTCACGGGCTGGGCGTGGCCGGTGCCGCCTGCGCTGTGATCGCCGATCTGGCGCAGGATTACTTCGTCACGCGCCCGGGCTGCCTTGCGCTGCATTGCGCCGCATTCCGGTTCAACAATCGCCTGATCGCGATGACCGGCCCTGCGCGTGCGGGCAAGAGCACGCTTGCCGCGCGGATGACGCAGGAAAAGGACATGGCGTTGTTTTGCGACGATGTCCTGCCGTTGATGCCGGATGGCACTGCAGTCGGCCTGGGCATCGCGCCTCGCTTGCGGCTGCCGTTACCCGAGGGCTGTTCGGACAGCTTCAAGGCGCATGTCGCGCAGCATATGGGGCCAAGCGACGATCGCTACGCGTATCTTTCTGCACCGACCGTCGCACCGCACGGGACACAGGCACCATTGTCGACGTTGCTGATCCTTGACCGCAGGACCGAGGCCGAGGCCTGCCTGCACGAAGTGGCTGATGACGAGGCGCTGCATTTCCTGTTGTCCCAGAACATGGCCGATCTTGAAACGGCGGATGCGGCCATTGCCCGGCTGACAAGTCTGTTGCGCCGGATCATCTGCCTGCGGCTGGTCTATTCCGATCTGGAAGACGCGGTCGGGCTGATCCGGCATGCCTTTGGTGGCGGTGCCGATGTGCATGCCGACGTCATGATCGAACCCCCTCTGCCCCAGACCCAAACAAGGATGATGCCTGCGGCCCGAATGGCCCCTGACATGATCTGGTCGCGTCGGCCCGATGTCATGATGCAGGCGACAGGCGATGCAGCTTTTCTCTGGATGCCCGGCAAGCAGACCGTCTGGCGGATGAATGCGCTTGGGCTGGCGGTCTGGAGCATGCTCGAAATTCCCGGCTCTGCGCAGGAAATCGCGGCGGTGCTCGCCGAGCATTTCACCGACCAGCACGAAAGCAACCTGATCACCGACGTCAATGCATTGCTCCAGGCGCTTGCCAATGGAGGGCTGATCGAAGCCGCAGAGGCTATGGCCCCGTCCGCATGAAGTCAAAGCGCACGCGCACCCGGCAATCGGCGAGCCCGAACCCGGCCCGCATGGCTGCCTTCGGCGCGTCAATCGCGCTGCGCAGCGACAAAAGCCCGCTGATCCGGTCCGGCGCGACCAGCGTCATGGTCAGCCAAAGCGCGATTTCGGTACAAGCCCCGTCGCTGCATTCCCGGTTTTGCACGTTATCGGACAGCCACCGATAGGGTCCGGCCTCGCGCCATTCGTAGGACGACATACCCGGCACGTCCGGCTGCGGCAGCCCTTCGGCAAGACGATCAGGGTGAAAGGCACCGTCCCATTCCACGCGCCTCGACATGAATGCGACCTGTGACGCAGCGAGCATGCCACCCAGATCCGCCGGACAGCCCGACGTCGCCTCGGCCAACGTCCGCCATTGCCATGTGCCATCCTGTGGGACCATCGCATCCGGCGCGGCAAACACTTCGACAGGACAGTCGCCGTCACCGCCAAAGCTGGCGTAAATATCCCGGCGGGGCGCATCCACCCATGACATGATGCCGGCATCGGGTTCATAAACCAGCGTCGCCACAGCCCGATCGACCGGCGTCTCTGAGATGGAGGGTTCACCGACCACCTCCGCGATCTCTTGTGCCGACAACGGGCTGAGCGAACATTGGCACCCACCGGACGTGCAGATCGCAAGCACGGTGTCGGCCCGCGCCGCAACAGGGATTGCCGTTGCCAGCAAGAGGCCAAGCAGGGCTGTCACGAACACCCGCGCGGTCATGGCGCGCGCTTTTGAAAAGGTACGATCAGGTCGATCAGCACGTCTGCGGGTATGCCCTGCAAATCCAGTGATTGCGCACCAAGCGGGGCAAGCGTCGGGGATGCGGCGGGGGCGATGCCGTCTTTGGCCATCGTCTCTATCAATGCGCCCAGAAGGTCGGCCATCGCGCGATCCTCGGCCTGCGGATCACCCCGCAGCGCATCGGGCGCGGCATGACCATCCGGCAAAGCGTCGGTCACGTCTTCGGCCTCCCCGGTCATCCAGAGAGGGCCGGACCAGTCCTCGCCCGGTCCCGCGATACGTGACAGGCTGGCGCCGACCGCAGCGCCGCCGCCGACAGGGATCACCTCTCCGACATATTCGACGTCCGCCGTGGGCGTCCCCGTGAACTGCAACAGCGGGGTGCCGTCAACCGACGCCAACGTCAGTGAAAGCGTGGTGTCATCAACCTGCCCGGTAACATCGCCCGTCATATCACGTACGGGGCCAAGGTCGGGCGCAGAGACGAAATAGCCGAAGACCTCTGGCGCGCCCGCGTCCTGAAACAATTCCATCATGATAAAGGGCGTTGCGTGATCTGGCAGACCCGGCGTGTCCAGACGGGCAAACCACACGCCTTGCAGTTCACCCGCGGCCGTGCCCGGTGCGTCCTCACCCATCGCGTCCAGTTCCAGCGCCATTGCCGCCGACCCGAGCGAGGCCAGCACGAAAGCCACGGCGACGGCATCGGCATCGGTCACGGCGTCCGTGACACACATCGTGTCACCTGCCAGACCGTCCTGGCAATAGACCGCCTGCGCCTGACGGGCATTGACAGCCACCACGACGTCGCCATCGACGATGCGCACGACGTCGAAACTGGGCCGCGCGGCGGCCGCACCGGCGGGCGTGACATAGATATAAGGTTCTGTCAGTCCATAGCCCGGCAGCAAGGTGATCGCGATGTCATCTTCGGGCAGAACGATGTCGCAGGGCGTCAGACCCGGCCCGTCGCAGCGGTGCAGGATCTCTGCCGAAGCGACCACTGGGTCAACCGGCGCACGCACGACCAGTGTATCGCGGGCCAGCACGACCCGGCCAGTCTGCGTGTTCTCGGCCACATAGCGCAGCGCGTATTCACCCTCGCGCGCAGGCGCCGTCAGCGTCACGGGCGCTCCCGTCGCCCAACCCCAGCCCAGCCCGCCCGACATGTCGTCGTCTCCTGCGGCCACGATGTCGATCCGGTCGCCTGCAAGAAGCGGGCCGGAATAGGTGACGCGGATCGTCTCGCCCGGCGTCACCACCATGGGAAAAGACAGGCTTGCGCTGGCATCCGCCTCAACAACGTTTGCTGCGGCGTCATCCGCTGTCACAGTCAGCGGTTGCTCGGTGATCACATGCAGCGACGCGGTCGGATGGTCGATCACATAGCGCAGCACGTAATCCCCCGGCCCCGGCACCCGTATCCTGCCACTGTGACCATCCGCCATATCACTGACGGACAAGGATGATTTCGACTTTTGATTGTCAAAGTCATAGACACCGCGTGTGGTGATTTCGAGATAGGACGGATAGCTGTCGGCAGGGGCCGCGCCTGCGACGGCGACATCCATCCAGCGATCCGGGCCATGCGTATCGGGCGCGGTAATCCGGACAGCGCCCCGCAGCGCCGCAATGTCGGCAAGATCGGTCAACAGCGATTGGGCCACAGCAGCGCTTTGGTCGGTCAGCGACACGGCGTCTGGCTTGAGCCCGGATGCGTGATACGCCCCGCCCGCCAGATAGGCATTGTCGCGCCGCAAATCCGTTTCATTGCCATAGCCGATAAGATCGCAGGTGGCGGTCTCGATGAAACTGGCACCCGCGGGTTCAAAGCTGAACGCCGCACAGTCGGATCGGGCGGCGCAGAGCGCCTGACAAGCGTGTGGCTGGGTGCCCGGCGGCATAGACAGACGGTCCCTGCCACCATTGGCCCCGGTCGCTGTCAGGTAGGAAAACGGCAGCCAGTCCAGGCCGCCCGACCCTGTCCACTCGCGGATCGGCGGCGGTGGCGGGGTGTCGGCGGCCAAGGGCGGTGCGCACGGGTCCGCCTCGTCCTGCCCGGCAGATCCCTGGGGGGCGGATGTGTCTGTCCTGTGCAATGCGATGCGCCGGTTTTGGGCACGTCCGGCCTCGGTGGCGTTGTCCGCCACTGGGCTGTCATAGCCGAAACCGGCGGCATTCAACCGTGCGGCATCCACACCCGCGACGACGAGCCAGTCACGCACGGCCATCGCGCGATGGTCGGACAAGGCCTGGTTATAGTCACGACTGCCACGGTCATCGGTATGCGCCGCGATCTGCCAATCGCCACCCAGCGTCAGGATCGCGTCACGCGCCGCGACAAGCGCCGGCAGGCTGTCAGGACGCAGGCTGGCGCGGTTGAAATCGAACGCGACGCCGTTCAACGCGACATGTCCCCCAGAGACGAGCGTTCGGACAAGCTGCAAACATGATTGCGTAGGCTCATCGGCTGATTGCGCGCGAGCAGGCGACAGGATGGCACCATGTGAAACCATGACAACGCAGACAAATATTGCTTGGCCACATGCCGCTAGGCGCCTTGTCAAGCATGTCAGGGGTGGCAAACACATGCTCCTCATCCTCGGTCTTGTGCAAGTATCTTACGCAAGAAAGAGGCAAACAACTACTGGATGGTAACGAAATTCGAAGGTTCGGTCCACGAGACCGGACAGAGCCCCGCCCGCGCAGACGGCGGACGGGGTCGCTTTGCTTAGCGTTGCGCCTCTTGCGAGGTTTCGGTCACGGTTTCGCCGGCAGTCTGGATATCGCGACCGGCCCCTTCGATGGTTTCGCAAGCGGCCAACGCACCGGCACCAAGCAGGACCAGAACTGTAATGCGCAAATTCTTCATGATAATCTCCAATATGTGAACCATGTGCAGGCACATAACCACGGACACCCGGATCGGTTCCCGACGAAGACAAATATGTTTCAGCCTTCCTCCTCGACGGCGTGCCACTTGACCGGAAAGACGACATGCAATTCGTAGCGGTCTGCAAACTGGTTGATTTCCAGCGTGCCATTCAGTTGCGCCACGAAGGATTCGATCAGCTTCGACCCAAGGCCGGACCCATAGCCGGGCCCGTGCGCCGCCCTCTCCTCTTCGGTCGGGGCAACGTAGGAATTGACGACGCTCAGACCATAATTTCCATCGCCGACATCCTTCAGCGCGATGTTGATCCAGGCATCCATGCCCGTCGTCATCCCGCAATATTTGACCGCATTGATCGCAGCTTCGGTCGTCAAAAGCGACAGCGGCACAGATTGATCCGGGCTGATTTCCACGGGATCGAACTGGGTTGCCACGCCGACCTTGCGACCGGATTCGTCCAGCGTGCCGACGATGACCAGTTGCTGGATGATCCCGTCCAGCAATGTATCCGCCCGCACCAGCGACAGGTTGCGCGCCATGTACAAATAGCGATGGATCGCCGACAGCGCCATCACCCGGTCTTGCACGCGGCGCAACAGGTGTTTCGCCTCGGCGCTCTTGGTGGCGCGGATCTGCATGTTCAGCATGCTGGAGATCAGTTGCAGGTTGTTCTTGACCCGGTGATGCACCTCGCGCAGCAGGACAGTTTTTTCACGCAGGTCCGCCTCCAGTTCGCGTTCCTGTTCGGACAGACGGCGGGTCATCGCGCGGAAACTTTCGGCCACCACCTCGAGTTCGTCAGGCGCGTTGTCCAGTCGCGCACCATCCAGATCGCCACGCCCCGCCGCATAAAGCCGCATCCATGACCGCAGACGGCGGACGTGCCGGATCACCAGATAATGCACCCAGATATAGGCGATCGCGATGGTGATCGCCCAGATCAGCAACGGGAAATAAAGCGCGAACACCTGTTCATAGCGCAATTGGACAAGCCCGCTTTGCTGCGGCTCCCAACTCCCCAGGGCAAAGACCTTGCCGGGCACCAGCGGGATCACGGCAAAGTCGCGCGTAATCCCGAACCTGTTGTCATCGCGGAATGTCTGCCGCCCCTGCCCGGCAAGTTCCTGAAGCGTCCGGTTTTCCGGCAGGACCGCGCGGCGCATATCGGTGTAATTCGCAGTCGCGATGATGCTTCCATCCGCGCCAAACAGCACAAGGTCCACGTCCGGCGCCGCTTCGGCCAATGCGTCGATCAACTGGTTCATCTGGATCGCAATCCAGACAACCCCGCGATATTCAGCGCCGTCGAACATCGGGACGAGAACGCTGACTGTGGCGACCCCGCCTGCGAATTCGAGAGAATGCATGAACACTTCGATTTCGCGACTGCTCAGTTCAGGCACGATTGACGTGACCGCCTGTTGATCCTCGGGTACGCCACCGGAGGCGCAGACCATGTTCAGGTCAGGCCCGACAAGACCGGCGAAAATATACGCATTCTCTTGTTCGACAAGCTCGCGCATCACGACGTCACAATTTTCAAAGGAACCGTCGGTCGCATTCAGAACATCCGCAAGCGTCCGGCCGACGCTCAGTGTCGCGTGAATGACATCGCGGCTGTCTGAAAACGCCTGTTGCGTTTGCGCCAGCAGCGCGGTGCCGGACAGGACCTCGCGTTCCTTGAGGACTTCATAAGTCTGAAACACCGAGATTAGCCCAAGCGGCAGAATTGCAAGGCTGAGCGCGAGGCCCAGTCGCAGTGCCAGCTTGGGTCGGAAAAACCCGTCCAGCACGCTGGATCGTTCCTTCATGCAGCCGGCTTTCCCATCACCACGGCCAGAGTAGCGGCATCCGTCATTTCCAGCTGGTCCTCGTCATCAATATGCATCAGTTCCGCCAACCGCTTGCGGGCGCGGTTTGTGCGGCTTTTGACCGTTCCGACAGCGCAGCCACACATCACGGCGGCTTCTTCATAGGAAAAACCCTCGGCACCGATCAGCACAAGAACTTCGCGCTGCTCGTCGGTGAGCTTGGCAAAGGCGACGCGGAAATCGGCCATCGCAAGATGCCCGTCATGCGCGGGCTTTTCCGACAATTTGCCGGCCATGACCCCGTCGGGGTCTTCGACTTCGCGGCGACGTTTGCGGTACAGCGAATAATAGGTATTGCGCAGGATCGTGAACAGCCAGGCCCGCAGGTTGGTGCCGGGCTGGAACTTGTCCATATTGCTCCATGCTTTGACCACGGCATCCTGAACCAGGTCATCCGCCGCGGCAGCATTCCGGGTCAGGCTGGTGGCAAAAGCGCGCATGGCAGGCAAATGCGTGATCAGCTCGTCCCGAGGGTCGATATGCGTGGCCAGTTTATCTGTCACGATTTTTCCTCGGGGGGTTCTGGCGTACGTTGGGCCGTGCGTGTCCGCAACTGCTCCAGAAGCTTGGTAAAGCGTTCTGGAACCGGCTCCTTGGCGGCATCCGCGTAAACCCGGCGGAGGTTTTCATCAATTTGCTGGTTCAATTCGGTCGTCCTGCGTTTGTTTGCCATGTCGCCTATTTTCTGCCACCCTTGAAAAGGAACAATTTTGCACCCTCCTTGGAACATAACACGGCCGCCGGCGTTGGGTTCCATACAAGATCAACTTTTTTCCACTTCTGGGGACATCAATGACGGAAACACAGAACTTGCCTGATCTCGCGACGGAAATTGCAGATCAACTGCCTTTCCTGCGGCGCTATGCCCGTGCCTTGACGGGCAGTCAGCGATCGGGTGACAATTACGCGGCCGCAACGCTCGAGGCGGTGCTGTCGGACGACACGGTCTTTGACCGCGCGCTTGCGCCCAAAACGGCCCTGTTTCGCGTCTTCCACCAAATCTGGGTTTCTTCCGGCTCTCCGGTCGACGAAGCGACAGACCCCGACACGCCCGAAGCGCGCGCGCAATGGCGTCTTTCGGGGCTGACCGAAAACACCCGCGAGGTCCTGCTGCTGCATAGCATCGAAGGCTTTACGACGAACGATATCGCCACCATCATCGGCACCACCACAGACGAGGCGCATTCGCTTTTGTCGATCGCACGCAACGAGATGACAAGCGCCATTCATGGCCGGATCATGATCATCGAAGACGAGGCGATCATCGCAATGGACATTCGCGCCATTGTTGAAGAGATGGGTCATGCGGTCACCAACATCGCCCGCACCCGCGACGAGGCCGTGCAACTGGCGCGGCGCGATCCGCCCGACATGATCCTTGCCGACATCCAGTTGGCCGATAAATCGTCGGGGATCGATGCCGTCAATCATATCCTCACAGAGCTGGGCGAACTGCCCATCGTCTTTATCACCGCGTTTCCCGAAAGGCTGCTGACGGGCGAACGTCCGGAACCGGCGTTCCTGATTACCAAGCCATACACGGAAGAACAGGTGCAATCCGCGGTCAGCCAGGCGATGTTCTTTGCCGGGACAGAGACCCTGCGCGCCTAGATGCGACCAAAAAAAAAGCGACCCTGCATTTTTGGTGCAGGGTCTTTTGTTATGGCGACGCAGGCGTCAGGGTGTCCGTCCGCGTAAGGCGCGGGCGATCATCGCGACGACGAACAGCACGATAAAGACAAAGAACAGGATTTGCGCGATTCCGGCCGAGGCCGAAGCGATCCCGCCAAAGCCCAGCACGCCCGCGACAAGCGCGACGACAAGAAAGACAAGTGCCCAATACAGCATGGATTTCTCCTTTCATATTCACCAGTTGTGATGCGGGTCCAACCAGCGAACCTGCCACTTGGTTCCCTGTCCGCCCACAAATGGCCTGATTGGGCGTTGCGGGCGAACGGGCGAATATGCCCTCTGACGGAACTTCGTTGCCACTGCGGCGTTATGGTTGCAGAGACAACGAAAGGATTTCAACATGGCTCAGCCAAAAGCAGTGAATACCGCCCCGCAAGACACCCAAGATCACATTGAACAGCTGTCCGAACAGATTGCGGTTCTGCGTCAGGACATCAGCGCGATTTCCAAATCTCTGGGAGAGATCGGCGCATCGACCAAGGATGCAGCGGTCGAATCCGCACGTCTGAAAGCCGCGGAGCTGCGCGCCAGTGGTGAAGAGCTTGGCCAACAGGCTGTTGACGCCGTGCGCCAGCAACCCGCCGCAGCCGTCGGTATGGCGGTCGGCGTCGGATTCTTGATGGGTTTTCTGACAGGACGGAAGTAATCCATGACCGGACTGGTTTCCGATCTTCGTCGCCGCGCGCGCCTTGCAGCCCGCGCGGCGGCCTTGTCCGCCGCAGGCATCGTGTTTTGTGCGACCGGCCTTGCGTTTCTGACGGTCGCCCTCTGGGTGTTGCTGGCGACGCATCAGGGTGTGCTTGCCGCATGGACGGTGCTGGGCCTGCTTTACATGGTGCTTGGCATCTGTTTCGTGCTGATCGCGGGGCGCAATGACCGGAAAACGCCCGCCGAACCTGTAGCGGCAGCACCTCAACCGGCCCAGGGTGTCGAACCGTTCCTGCGGATGGCTGAAGGCTTTGCCGCCGGTATGCAGGCCGGACGCAACGCCCGAAGGCCGCGCCGTTAGATTTCGCGCACTGCCGTCCGCAAACTGCCATGGATCATGTCTTCGGTGAACGGACGCACGAGCATGGCCCAGCCTTGATCCAGCACGGCCGCCTCGTCATCCTCGCCCACTGTCAGGACGATTTTGGCCCCGGTCAGCAAAAGCGCCGGGTACACAGGCGACGCCATCAGATCATCGAAGCGCATTTCAAGAAACATTGCAGCAACCGGCCCACCGGGTGTGACGACATCTTGCAATTCCTCATGCGTCGCGACCTTGACCAGACGGCACGGCCCCCTTGCCAGAAGCGCGCCACAGATATCCTCCGCGATCAGAAGATTACTCTCCATGACAATATATTTTAGCGGCTCTTGCCGGGTTGGATCGTCATATGGCATATGCATCTTTCAGGTGAATTCTTCGGGCTTTCCTGACTCTTCTCTATAGTGTTTTCAAGGTCACGCATTAATCTGTGACAGGTTCAGGCGGATTATCTCCATGGTCACAACTTGCCGAAACTGCCCGCTTCGGAAACAGCCGATCTTTGATCAGTTCACTGATGCAGAGATCAATTTCATGCAGGCCTTCAAATCGGGAGAGTTGAAGATCGCCGCAGGGACGACCCTGATGATGGAAGGGTCGAACAGCCCGCAACTCTACACTGCGCTGGATGGCATGGGGTTGCGCTACAAGACGCTGATGTCGGGGGATCGGCAGGTGCTCAACTTTGTCATGCCCGGCGATTTCATTGGGCTGCAAGCAGGCGTGATGAAAGAAATGCAACATTCTGTCGAAGCGACATCCGACATGGTTTTGTGCGTCTTCGACCGCAAACGGCTTTGGGAATTGTTCCGCGACCAGCCCGGACGCGCCTTTGACCTGACATGGCTCGCGGCCGTCGAAGAACATTTTCTGGGTGAAAGGCTGGCTGTACTTGGCCACATGACCGGGATCACGCGGATCGCACGTGCGCTTGTGCGGATCTATGACCGCGCCGAGGCGGTGAAGCTTGGCAAGGATTACGTGATGCCGCTGCCCTACAAGCAGCAGGACATGGCCGATGCCTTGGGCATGTCTGTCGTCCATACCAACAAGATGCTGAAGAAACTGCGCGATCAGAAGCTCGCGACATGGCGCGGCGGCCGGCTGGAAATCCATGATTACCCGGCCTTGTGCGAGATCGCGGAACTGGACCGCGACGACACGCCGGTGCGTCGGCCACTTCTCTAGCCGCCTCGCGTCCTAGACGATCTCCGGCGGAACACCTGGCACGGGGGCGGCCATGTCACGGGCGGCGTCGGAATCGTATTCGACCAGAAACCCGCGTCGATGTTGCGGTGGTAAAGCACTGTTGGTGCTGACCAGCCTTTTCCAATGATCAAACCCTGTCGGTACATCCATGAATTCCGGCCCGGCATCACGCGGCAGCCAGACACCCATGACGCGCGCGCGGACTTGGGCCACGTGATCTTTTCGGGTCAGGTGCAGGCCCGTCTCGGTGTCCCAGCGCATGCTTCGTCCGTTCAGATTAGCCGATGACACAACCGCCACGGAATCATCAAAGATGGACACCTTGGAATGGACATAGATCAGCGGCGCATTTTCCAGCGCATCGCGATCGGGGCTGTCGCTGTTACGCGGTTGAACAGGCGAGGCGAACAAAAGCCGGTCCGGCCCGAACGCCTGGCGCAGGCAATTGATGACACGCACCTGCTGGTGTTCACCGAACCGGCTGTCCAGCCCCGGTTTGTCCGAGAAGGCGACAGATTCTGGCGCGGCGGGCAGGACCACGATCAACCGCAGGTCAGGCACCTGCTTTGCGCGTCGCGCAAGAGCCCGCGCAATAGGAAGGTGCCGCAGGAACTGCGTTTCCAGATAGATAAGTTGGTGCGACTGCCCGATGGCGCGCAGATGCACGGATTCGATCTCGTCGATGACATTCTGCGGTGACAGGCGAAACGGCGCATTCACGCGGCGGCGCGACAAGGTGCGCACAAAGCCGGCGACCGGCGGCGAAGGGCGGGTCTTGCGGGCGACCACATCAAGAAACGTATCAAGATGCGCCTTGGCCGCCGCAACGACCGGCCCGGTCGCCATCAGCTGCACGTCGTGCCATGTCTGGTCGGGCGACCGCAGGTGGTCATGCGTATCATAGCGCCGGTCGTTCAGATCAAGACCGCCGATATACACCATCTTGTCATCGAACACGGCCAGCTTTTGATGATGCGTCGCAGGGTGGATCTGGCCCAGCGTCTGCGGAAACCAGAGTTGATCATGGCGATCAACGCGGCTCAGACGTCGCAACCCCGGCGATTCCATCCTGAACCGGCTCCGCTCGGCCATGGTCATGCCGGACCAGATTTCCACCATCTCGCGCATCTTCTTGCGGGCGAGAGGATAAAGCGCCACGCGCGAACAAAGCCCGCATTGTGCATCATGCAAGGCCACGGTGAAGGACAATTGCGCGTCGGGCGCGGCGACTTCGCGCAGCGCCGCGATCTGCCGTTGGGTGCGCCAGGCGAGCCTGTGCAACTCGACCGCTGCGACAGGGTCAAAATCGGACACGATCAGACGCACGGCCACGCCACGGTTCAGTGCATGCAACAGAAGATCGAACCATGTGCTGCCGATTTCCAGTGCCTCGGCGGAACGCAACCGCGTCGTCAGGTCAAAAATGCGAAAGCACCCGGAAATGTCATGGCGCGCGTCCAGAACGGCCTTTTCGAGCGCGGGAAACGCCTCTGCCGCTGTGATCAGAACGGAAAGGTCATCAACGGCAGCGGCGTTCTTGTGAAGCGACCGGCCGATCTCGTGGTTTTGTAGCTGCGTCATCTGGTTCATCTTGTGCCAATCTTTGCAAACCACGTTTCGCCCGATCACGTCATTCGGACATTCATTGCCCGTGCCTGTTGGCGTCGCATGGGGTGGTCGGACACCATGATCGATCGACGCCATATCTTGCAGCGGCGGCATTGCGCCTGCCGACTGCAAGGAAGCAACGCAAGAGCTTTGCAAGAGTTCCGCAAGCACCCTCATCCATTGGGTATTCACTGCGACAAGCGGCGTTTGACAGTCGACCCGCAGGGCGCGGCTAACGCAAAAGCACAGGCAAGGTTCCGTCCGTTTCGGGTGGTTTATTTGAACCGTCAGCGGAAACCTTTCGGAGCGCTCGCGGTTGATCGGTCACAAGGCGACGTGACCCTGCGCCGCCGGAAAGAGATGATCAAGGAGTACCAAAATGAAACGTATTCTCGCAACAACCGCGCTTGTCGCGCTGACAGCAATGCCGTCCTTTGCGCAGACCGACACCACGACAACAACGGGCGACACAACCATGTCGCAGGCCGATCCGATGGGCGGCATGTTCGACATGAACGGCCTTCAGATCAGCGCCGATGAAATGATCGGCCGCACCATCTATGGCAGCAGCGTTGCTGGCGCCGGGACAGGTGATGCGGTCATTACCGGCGACGGCACTGCCGCCGACGGCACAATGACAGAATCCGGCGTGGCTGGAATGGACGCGCCTGCCGACGATTGGGAAAACCTCGGGTCCGTCAATGACGTGATCTTCAGTGCCGATGGCGGTATCGACGCCGTCGTTCTGGACATCGGCGGCTTTCTGGGGATCGGCGCGCGTGAAATCAGCCTGACGATGGACGAGCTGACGCTGATCAACGATACCAGCAGCGACGAAGATTTCTTTGTCGTCTACAACGGCAACCCTGCCGAACTGGAACAGCGCCCCGAAATGGACCGTGACAGCATGACCCTGCAGGGCAGCATCTTTCAGTCTGAAGGCGGCACGAACACCGTGACCGACGACGCCGAGATGCAGGACACGATGACAACCGCGACGGATTCGTCGGATGCCCCACTGGCCCCGACAACTGCGCAGGACGCATCGCCCGCGACCGGCGCCAATGATCTCGTGCAGGAAGGCGCGCAAGCACCTCTGGTTGCCGAAGAGATCACCACCACCGATCCGGCCGGCGATGCCATGGCGATGGAGGATGACACGTATCTCAGTGACGAAGACCGCGCGGCTTTGACAGCGGACGACCTGATCGGTGCCGATGTGCATGACCTGAACGGCGAGACCGTCGGCAACATCGACGATATCGTCCTCACAGCCGATGGTCAGCTGGGCGAGGTGATCGTCGATGTGGGTGGTTTCCTCGGGATCGGCGCACGGCCTGTCGCGCTTGCCTTCGACGATCTGCAGATTGCGCGCGACGAAGGCGGAATGACGTCATCGCTGCGGGTGTCAACCCAGTTGACCGAAGAAGAGCTTGAAAACATGCCGGAATGGACCGGCGACAGCTGATCCACGGTTTAGTATCATCGCAGAAGGCCGGGCATTCGCCCGGCCTTTTCTTTTGCGGGCTTTTCTTTTGCGTTTCTTTCCCACCAGAATGGCCGGGACCGAACAGAAAGACAGCCCATGACCACACCACCCACCCTGCTGATCCCCCGCAAGCTAGCGCCTGCTGTGCTGGAGCGTGCGCGCGACACTTATAATGTTGTCCTGAACGAAGACGATCACGTCTTTACGCGCGCCGAACTGATCGCGGCCTGTCAGGATGTCGATGCCGTCCTGCCCTGCCATTCCGAACATTTCAACGCCGATGTCATCGCAGCCCTGCCACAGCGGTTGAAGATCATCGCCAACCATTCCGTCGGCGTCGATCATGTCGATCTGGCGGCGGCCAAGGCGCGCGGGATCGTTGTGACCAACACGCCTGACGTTCTGTCGGACGCCACCGCCGAAATTGCCATGCTGTGTATGCTGGGCGCGGCACGGCGCGGGTCCGAAGGCGACAGGATGGTGCGCGAAGGGCGCTGGAACTTCTGGTCGCCCGCTTTCATGGTGGGGCGGCAGGTCACGGGCCGCCGGTTCGGGGTGCTGGGCATGGGCCGCGTCGGGCAGATCACCGCCGACCGCGCGCGGGGGTTCGGGATGGAAATCCATTACCACAACCGCACCCGCCTGAGCCCGGACAAGGAAAAGGGGGCGATCTTTCACGACACCGTCGACAGCCTGCTGGCGGTATCGGACGTGCTGTCGCTGCATTGTCCCGCCACGCCGGACACAACGGGGCTGATCAACGGCCGCACGATCGCATTGATGCCGCAAGGGGCGATTCTGGTGAATACCGCACGCGGCGCGCTGGTGGACGAGGACGCGCTGGTCGCCGCCCTGAAAAGCGGGCGGCTGTTCGCGGCGGGCCTTGATGTGTTCCGCACCGAACCGGGCGGCAACCCCGACCTAGCGGGTTTGGACAATGTGTTCATGCTGCCGCATATCGGATCGGCCACCTTCGAGACGCGCGACGCGATGGGGTTTCGCGCGCTTGATAACCTTGATTCCTTCTTCGGCGGGGGGACGCCGGGCGATCGGCTGGTCTGATCGGACCACGAGGAACGCCTTGTGGTTGCGGCGCGGCACAGAATCCTTGCGTGTTAGCGCAAACGCGTGACTTGACGTCGCTTGAGTGCTTGCTTTTGGAAAATTGGTGAGTAATCCTGACCACCTCGGTGTCTTTTGGCAGCGAAATATATCTGGGAGGATACAATGACACAAAAAACGGCTCCGAAGACCACGAGCGCGCTGTCGCGTCGGTCATTCTTGAGTAAAGGCGCCTTGGGAGGAACTGTCGCCGCCGGTGCCGCGCTGAGCGCACCTGCTGTTATGGCGCAATCGCCAATGGTTGTCCGTATGCAGACATCCTGGCCCGCATCCGACATCTGGATGGATATGGCACAGCAATACATCGATCGTGTGGAGGCGATGTCCGGCGGACGTCTGTCGATCGACCTGCTGCCAGCCGGTGCCGTCGTCGGCGCGTTCCAGGTTATGGATGCTGTCAACGATGGCGTCATCGACATGGCCCACACCGTACCCGTGTACTGGTACGGCAAATCCAAGGCCGCGTCGTTCTTTGGCACGGGCCCTGTTTTCGGCGGTTCCGCAAACACAATGCTGGGCTGGTTCTACCAGGGCGGCGGCGACGAGCTTTACCGTGAACTGACACAGGACATCCTTGGCCTGAACGTCGTGGGGTTCATGGGCTTCCCGATGCCCGCGCAGCCCTTCGGCTGGTTCAAGGAAGAAGTGAACACCGCTGCTGATCTGCAGGGCTTCAAATACCGGACG
Organism: Yoonia vestfoldensis DSM 16212; assembly: GCF_000382265.1. GTDB lineage: Bacteria > Pseudomonadota > Alphaproteobacteria > Rhodobacterales > Rhodobacteraceae > Yoonia > Yoonia vestfoldensis. The sequence goes on along the minus strand of NZ_KB907973.1, from coordinate 70,464 downwards.
GTGGGTCTGGCTGCCGACCTGTTGCAGTCGATGGGCATGTCCGTGGCACAGTTGCCAGGCGGCGAAATCGTGCCTGCGATGGAACGTGGCGTGATCGATGCGTTCGAGTTCAACAACCCGTCGTCCGACTTGCGTTTCGGCGCACCAGACGTGGCCAAGAACTATTACCTGTCGTCCTACCACCAAGCGTCCGAAAGCTTTGAATTCATCATCAACCAGGATTTCTATACCGACCTGGATGACGATCTTCAGGCGATCCTGCGCTATGGTGTCGAGGCTGCGTCAACCGCGAACACCGCATTGGCGATGGATCAGTATTCCAACGACCTGCTGCGTATCCGCGACGAGCTGGGCGTGACCGTTCACCGGACTTCGACCGACATCCTGCAAGCACAGCTTGGTGCCTGGGATGGCCTGATCGCAGAGCTGGAGCAGGACGAATTCTCCAAGCGGGTGATGGACAGCCAGCGCGCATGGGTCGACAAAGTCGCCTATTACGAGCTGATGAACGCACCGGATCTGGCGCTTGCCTACGAGCATTACTTCCCGGGCAAGCTCGCGATCTGATCTCACGGATCACAATCTCGACAAGAGCCGGGGGCGCCGCGCGCCCCCGGTTTAGTACGACATGAACGGGAGCAGTCATGATCCGCTATATCGAATTCGCAGACAAGCTGTCGGGGTACTTTGGCAAAGCCTTCGCTTGGCTGATCCTGATGATGACCTTCGGCATGAGCTTTGAAGTCTTCATGCGCTATTTTCTGAACAAGCCGACGCCATGGGCGCTGGACGTGTCGTTCATCATGTATGGGACATTGTTCATGATGGGCGGGGCCTATACCCTGTCGCGCGGCGGGCATGTGCGGGGCGACTTCATCTATCGCCTGTGGAAACCGCAGACACAGGCCAAGGTTGATCTGGTCCTGTATATCATTTTCTTCTTTCCCGGCATCTTGGCGCTGGTCTTCGCAGGCTGGAAATATGCCGGTCGTTCGTGGAGCTATGCCGAGGTCAGTATCAACAGCCCGGCAGGTGTCCCGATCTATCAGTTCAAGACAGTCATCGTCGTCGCGGGGCTTTTGCTGCTGGTGCAGGGCTTGGCCCAGGTTTTCCGGTGCATCCTGTGCATCCGCGAAGGCTATTGGCGCCGTGCGGCTGAAGACGTCGTGGAAACCGAAGAGTTGTTGATCAAGGAAGCCGCCGAAAAAGCGGCGCAAGGCCAGTGACATCGCGCAACGCGCCCGGTCCCCATTTTACGGAGTATAGCAAGTGACTGATCCGCAAGTTGCCCTGATGATGCTTGGCATCTTCATTGTTCTCGTTTTTCTAGGCTTTCCGATTGCATTCACGCTGATGGCGATGGGGATCGGGTTTGGCTACTACGCCTATTACGATCCCGACCGGATGTGGCGCACGTTCAACCGCCTGACCGAGGATGCGGATGGCTGGACATCCTTCACCGCCTGGATCGAGGGGTTCTACAATAACAGGATCTTCGATCTCTTCGTGAACCAGACCTACACGGTCATGTCGAACGAGGTTCTGACCGCCGTGCCGCTGTTCCTGTTCATGGGCTATGTGGTCGAACGCGCCAATATCGTGGACCGGCTGTTCACCACGCTGAACATCGCGGCCAAGGGGATGCCCGGGTCGATGGGTGTTGCGGCGCTTGTGACCTGCGCCTTGTTCGCGACCTCGACGGGCATCGTGGGTGCGGTCGTGACGCTGATGGGCCTGCTGGCGCTGCCAGCGATGCTCAAGGCGCGCTACGACACCAGCTTTGCGTCCGGGATCATCTGCGCGGGCGGCACACTCGGCATCCTGATCCCGCCGTCGATCATGCTGATCGTCTATGCCGCCGCGTCCGGGGTGTCGATTGTCAGGCTTTATGCCGCAGCGCTCTATCCCAGCCTTGTGCTGGTCGGGCTTTATCTGACCTACATCATCGGGCGGTCGATCCTTCAGCCCAGCGTCGCACCGAAACCGACCAAGGAAGAAGTCCCCGACGTCCCGTTTCCGCAATTGGCATGGATGCTGGTCACGTCGCTGTTCCCGCTCGCCTTCCTGATCCTTGCGGTGTTGGGTTCGATCCTGTTCGGCCTTGCAACCCCGACCGAGGCGGCATCGATCGGTGCCCTTGGCGGCATGTTGCTGGCTGTGGCCTATCGGGCGATGAGCTATCAGAAACTGCGCGAAAGCGTCTATCTGACAGTGCGCACGACCGCGATGGTCTGCTGGTTGTTCGTCGGTTCCTACACGTTCTCTTCGGTGTTTTCCTATCTGGGTGGCGAACACCTGATTTCGGAATTCGTAATGGGGTTCGACCTAACGCCGTTCCAGTTCCTGATCCTTGCGCAGCTGATCATCTTCTTGCTGGGCTGGCCGCTGGAATGGTCGGAGATCATCATCATCTTCGTGCCGATCTTCCTGCCCCTGCTGCCGTTGTTCGGGGTCGATCCGCTGTTTTTCGGCATCCTTGTGGCGTTGAACCTGCAAACGTCGTTCCTGACCCCGCCGATGGCGATGTCTGCCTATTACCTGAAAGGGATCGCGCCACCCGCCGTGCAATTGTCGCATATCTTCAAGGGCGTCATGCCGTATCTGCTGATGGTCTTTGTCTGCATGTTCCTGATGTATGAATTCCCTGCGTTGGTCTTCTCTTTGCCGGATGCGATCTATGGCACACGATAAGGCCAGAACCCTGCCTTCCGGGGCGCGGCGCAACGAAGGGGTGATCGCGCTCGATCCGCTGGACATGCGGGACCGGCTCGCTTCCGGCGCCTTGCGCGCGGTTGATCTGTCCACTGCCTGCGTGGATCAGGTCAAGCGCCGCGAGGCAGACGTGCAGGCCTGGTCCTGGCTGGACGAGCAACACGTGATGGCGCAGGCGCAGCGTCTCGATACGCTGCGCAAGACGGGCCATCCGGTGGGCCCCTTGCACGGTCTGCCCGTCGCGCTGAAGGACATCATCGACACACAGGGGATCGCCACCGAGAACGGCACAATCATCGACAAAGGCCGCGTGCCCACCGAAGACGCGGTGATCGTGCGCAAGCTCAAGGCGGCGGGTGCTTATGTGATGGGCAAGACGGTCACGACGGAACTGGCCTATATCGCGCCGGGCAAGACCCGCAACCCGGTCAATCCCGCGCACACACCCGGCGGATCATCGCAAGGGTCGGCGGCAGCGGTGGGTGCGGCCATGGTGCCGCTGGCGATTGGCACGCAAACCGGCGGGTCAGTGATCCGGCCTGCGTCCTATTGTGGGGTCGTGGGGTTCAAGCCCAGCTTCGGGATGATCCCGCGCACAGGCATCCTGCCGCAATCGCCCTCACTCGACACGGTCGGCGTCTTTGCGACCAGCGTCGCGGGCGTGGCGATGCTGGCGGATGTGCTGTGCGGGGATGATCCCGCCGATCCGGCAACGCGCCTGTCGGCACCGCCGCGCATGCTCGCGACGGCGCTGTCCGATGTGCCGGTACGTCCGACGCTTGCGATCCTGACGCAAATGCCGGGCGATACGGCCTCGTCAGATGACATGGCATTCGCCATGCAGGAATTGGCGGGCCTGCTGGGCGAGGACGCTTTTGCGCTGATCCTGCCGCAGCTTTTCGACGAAGCCGCCGAGATCCGCGAGCGGATCAACTTTGCCGAGATGGCGAAATGCTATTACACCTATGAAAGACGCGGGCGCGATCGCCTTTCGGACCTCACGTTGGCCGCGATCGACGCAGGCAAGTCCGTTCTGGCAAGGGATTATCTTGCCGCGCTCGACTGGCCGAAACTGCTGAACGCCGCGCTGGACGAGATTTTTGATCGCTGCGATGCGATCATTTGTCCGGCGACGCCCACGTCCGCGCCCGAAGGGCTGTCATCTACCGGCAGTGCCGTGTACAATGGTTTGTGGACGTTGTGTGGCGTGCCGGTGGTGACGCTGCCAGTGTTCGAGGATACGGCAGGGATGCCGATGGGCCTGCAACTGGTGGGCCGACGGGGCAATGATGCCCGGCTGCTGCGGACGGCGCGGTGGTTGATGACCGAACTCAGAAACACGAGCGGAGTAGTGACCGATGATTGACCGCGTTCTTGCGATTTTCGCCTTTGTCGTGCTTTGCGCCTTTGTCGCCGTGCTTGTCTTCAAACTGCAACGGGTTGATATCAGCGTGATCGCAGCCATCACCCTTGGCCTTGCGGGCTGGGACGTGCTGGGCCGCAAGAAAAGCTGAAGCAGCGGCACGACAGATGCGTCTGGCTGCCGCTTTTGCAATCTTCCGTGTTCTTGCCCCTCAAAGGGCCGCCTTTTCCTGAAAACCGCTTGACCTTTGTCCGCCCGACAGGTTGAACGGCCCTGATAATTGATGTGGGAAACAGGTGTTTTCAGATGAACGACCAGAACCGGAACCTCATCCTTGCAACGCTTCTCAGCTTTGCCGTGATCATGACATGGACACTGCTGTTTCCGCCCGAGGAAATCCTCGTCGATACTCCCGCAGAGGTCGCGACCCAATCCGTTGATCCGACCGTCCCGCTGGCCGATCCCGGCACACCTGTCGCGACGGCGCCTGCCGATGTTGCAGATGAAACCAGTCCGGATGTACCGCGTGTCCGGATCGAGACACCCGAACTGACAGGGTCGATTTCGATGCTGGGCGGGCGGATCGACGATCTTGCCCTGACGGATTACCGCGAAACGCTAGATGAGGGCGCACCCATCGTGCGCCTGCTGCGCCCCGTGGGCGAAGAAGACACTTACTTTGCGACCTTCGGCTGGACCGCGACAGAAGGCATCGATCCCGCAGCCGTGCCCGGCCCCGATACGATCTGGTCCGTCGAAAGCGGCGAAACGCTGACACCCTCCACACCCGTGACGCTGGTCTGGGACAACGGCGCAGGCCAGATTTTCCGTACCGAGATTTCGGTGGACGAGCGTTTCATGTTCAATTTCGCGCAAAGCGTCGAAAACGTGGGCGAGGCGCCCATCACCGCGCGGCCCTATGGCATCCTGCGGCGGCACGGGGAACCGTCCGACGCAAAACGGTTCTTCATCCTGCACGAAGGTCTGGTCCGGATGTCCGACGGCGAGCTGGAAGAAACCACCTATCGCAATATCCTCGACTACACTTTTGACGAACGCGAACGTACGCTGGCCGAACGGATCGAGGTGCAGCAATCCGGCTGGGTCGGCTATACCGACCATTACTGGATGACGACGCTGATCCCGGAAGCCGGACAGCCGTTCCGGTCCACGTCGAAATACTTCGAAACGCGCGATCTGTATCAGGTCGAGGCTGTCATGCCCCCCAGCGTCGTTGCTGCCGGTGAAACCGTCACGGTGACAACCCGCATGTTCGCGGGCGCCAAGGAATGGGAAGCGATCCGCGACTATGAACTTAACGGCGGGGTAGAGCGTTTTGTGGACAGCATTGACTGGGGCTGGTTCTTTTTCCTGACCAAGCCAATCTTCTGGGTGCTGCACACGCTGAACATCTACATCGGCAACATGGGCTGGTCGATCCTTGCACTGACCCTGTTCCTCAAGGCACTTGTGCTGCCGCTTGCCTATAAATCCTATGTCTCGATGGCGCGGATGAAAGAACTCCAGCCCGAGATGGAAAAGCTGAAGGAGCGTGCCGGCGACGACCGGCAGTCCATGCAGCAAGGCATGATGAAGCTGTACAAGGAAAACAAGGTCAACCCGGCCGCGGGCTGTCTGCCGATCCTGTTGCAGATCCCGATCTTCTTTTCGCTCTACAAGGTGATCTTTGTGACGATCGAATTGCGGCACGCGCCGTGGATCGGCTGGATCGATGACCTCAGCGCGCCTGACCCGTCGTCGATCATCAACCTCTTCGGCCTGTTGCCATGGGCGGCGCCCGATCCGAACTCGATCCTGTCACTGATCTTTATCGGCGTACTGCCGATCCTTCTTGGCGTGTCGATGTGGATGCAGCAAAAGCTGAACCCCGCCCCGACCGATGCGACACAGCAGATGATCTTTGCCTGGATGCCATGGGTCTTTATGTTCATGCTGGGCGGCTTCGCCTCTGGTCTGGTGCTGTACTGGATCGCGAACAACATCATCACCTTCGTGCAGCAATATGCGATCATGCGCAGCCATGGGGCCAAACCGGATGTGTTCGGCAACATCAAGTCCAGTATCAAGCGCAAGAAGACAGATCCGGCCAGCAAGCCAGACAAATAGAACGGCAACAGCGAAATGGAACTCCGATTCCCCCAAGCGCCCGACCCCGATGACGCCTCGAAAGAGGCCGGGCGCATGCTGTTCGCGGGCGAAACCACCTTTGTCAAAGGTGTCGTCGCCATGGACGGCCTGCCTCCCGCCGACCGGATCGAGGTCTGCTTTGCTGGCAGGTCCAACGTGGGCAAATCCTCGCTGATCAACGCTTTGACAGGGCGCAAGGGGCTGGCGCGCGCGTCCAACACGCCGGGCCGCACGCAGGAGATCAACTTTTTCACCGCAGGCGACATCTATGTCGTCGACCTGCCGGGCTATGGTTTCGCCAATGCGCCTGTCGCCGTGGTGGAAAAGTGGCAGCGCCTGCTGAAACAATACCTGCAAGGCCGCCAGACACTGCGCCGTGTCTTTGTCCTGATCGACGCGCGACATGGCGCGAAAGCGGTGGACGAAGAAATCATGTCGCTGCTCGACGCCTCGGCCGTGACCTTTCAGGTCGTGATGACCAAGGTCGACAAGCTGCGCGGCGACGCGCTGGCGGAATCGCTGGCCAAGACGCGCGCCGCACTGGTGAAACACCCTGCGGCCTACCCCGAACTGATCCTGACCTCCGCCGAAAAGGGCGACGGGATTCCCACATTGCGCGCCATCATCGCAGGGATATCATGAAGAAAAGGACCGCCGACATGAACCGTGACTGGATCGCGACCGCCCGCACCCTGTCTGAGGCGCTGCCCTATCTACAGCGCTATTCCGGTGCTGTCGTCGTCGTGAAGTTCGGCGGAAACGCGATGGGCGACGCCGATGCGATGGCCGAATTCGCCCGCGATATCGTGCTGATGAAACAGGTCGGCATGAACCCCGTCGTCGTGCATGGCGGTGGTCCGATGATCAACCAGATGCTCGACAAGCTGGGCATCAAGACCGAATTCGTACGCGGCCAGCGCGTGACCGATCAGGACACGGTGGAAGTCGTGGAAATGGTGCTGACCGGACTGGTCAACAAACGCATCGTGCAGGCGATCATGGACGAAGGCGGGCGCGCTGTCGGCCTGTCCGGCAAGGACGATGACCTGATGGTCGCCGAGGCGCTGAACCCCGAACTGGGCTTTGTCGGCCGTCCTGTGGAAATGAACGTGCAGGTGCTGCGCGATCTGAACGCCGCAGGGATCATCCCTGTCGTGGCCCCTGTGGCGACTGGCATGGACATGCTGGAAACCTTCAACGTGAATGGCGATACGGCTGCTGGTGCCATCGCAGGCGCGCTCAAGGCGGACCGCCTTCTCCTGCTGACCGATGTGCCCGGCATCAAGGATGCCAGCGGCGAGGTTGTGACCCAGCTGACCCCCGATCAGGTCCGCGCGATGATCGCCGATGGCACGATCAGCGGCGGCATGATCCCCAAGGCCGAAACCGCGCTGATGGCGGTGGAACAAGGGGTGCGCGCGGTCGTCATCCTTGACGGGCGGCTGCCCAATGCCAGCCTGCTGGAACTGTTCACCGAACATGGTGCAGGCTCGATCATCCGCGAGCCGCGCTGACGATGACCGCCAGCGCCCTTGACGCGGCACTGGCTCTGCAAGGGCTGTATGTGTCAGGGGCTTTTCACATTCAACCGGATGACGGGCTGCCGCGCAAGGACGGGTCACTGGTCCTGATTAGTCCGGCCGAACCCGCGTTCTGGCCGATCTTCATTCAAAGCCCCGAATACCGTGACGGCGCATCCGACCCGATGGACCGCTGGTCGCGCCGGATTGGTGACGCGCTGGCGCAGGATTTCGGCGCACTGGCGCTTTACCCCTTTGGCGGTGCGCCGTTCCTGCCATTCTATACTTGGGCGCTGCGTTCTGGCCGGGCCTGGGCGTCACCCATCGGGTTTCTGGTGCATGACACGGGCGGGCTGTTCATCTCTTACCGGATGGCATTGCTGGTGCCCTGGGTTGCCGCCACAGGCGCGGGGCCACGCCCCTGCGACAGCTGCACAGGCCAGCCCTGCACCACCGCATGCCCTGTCAGCGCCTTTGCCGATGGCTACGATGTCGCGGCCTGCAAGGACCACTTGCGCAGCGCAGCGGGACAGGAATGCATGGGCCAAGGCTGTGCTGCACGCCGCGCCTGCCCCGTGGGCAAAGGCAACCGCCTGCCCGCCCATGCCGCCTTTCACATGGGGTCTTTCCTGTGAGCCTGATGCTGATCCTGATCCGCCATGCGAAATCCAGCTGGGACGATCCTTTTGCCGACGATCACGCACGCGTACTGAACGACCGGGGCCGCGCGGCGGCACCTGCTATCGGCGCTTGGCTGGCGTCGGAAGGGCACGTGCCCGATGTCGTGCTGTGTTCCGATGCCGCGCGCACGCAGGAAACAGCCGCGCTGATCCTGCCACATCTGGCCCCTGCGCCCGTGCTGCAACTTGTGCCGGGGCTCTATCACGCCAGCCCCGACACGATGCTGGATGTGCTGCGCAGACAGACAGCCCACTGCATCGCGATGATCGGGCATAATCCGGGCATCGCCATGTTCGCCGACGGGATGATCGGACGGCGCCCCGCGCATCCGCGTTTTGGCGATTATCCGACCGGCGCTACCTGCGTGATCGCCTTCGACATCGCGGACTGGGGCAATGCAGCCCGCCACAGCGGGACCTGCAAAGCCTTCAGAACCCCCGGCGACCTGCCCGTCTTCAGAGCCTAAATATCCCCGCCGGAGGCCAAAAGTTTTTCTTCAATGCCCGAGGATCTGGCTCAGGAACAGCTTCGTCCGTTCGGACTTTGGATTGTTGAAGAACTCTTCGGGTTCGTTCTGTTCGACGATCTGACCCTGATCCATGAAGATCACGCGGTTCGCCACCTGACGGGCAAAGCCCATCTCGTGCGTGACGCACAACATCGTCATGCCGTCCTCGGCCAGACTGACCATCGTATCAAGCACTTCCTTGATCATTTCAGGGTCTAGCGCCGATGTCGGTTCGTCGAACAGCATGATCCGCGGGCGCATACACAGCGACCGTGCAATTGCAACTCGCTGCTGCTGACCGCCGGACAACTGGCCGGGATATTTGAGCGCCTGTTCGGGGATCTTGACCTTGGTCAGGAAATGCATCGCGATCTCTTCGGCTTCACGCTTGGGGATCTTGCGCACCCAGATTGGGGCCAAAGTGCAGTTTTCCAGAATGGTCAGATGCGGGAACAGGTTGAAATGCTGAAACACCATCCCGACCTCGGACCGGATGCGGTCGACGTTCTTCAGATCGGACGACAGCACCGTGCCATCCACGGTGATCTTGCCTTTCTGATGTTCTTCCAGCGCGTTGATACACCGGATCAGCGTCGACTTGCCTGACCCCGACGGTCCGGCGATGACAATCCGTTCGCCACGCTGCACCGTCAGGTCGATGTCGCGCAGCACGTGGAACGTCCCGTACCACTTGTTCATGTTGTGGATTTCGATTGCCACCTCGTCAGAGACATTCGCGGCGATCCGGGTTGTCCCGGCGATATCCGTGTCAGCTTGGGCCATGATGCTCTCTCTCCTCAGCGGTGGTCGGTCCGGAGACGACGCTCCAGATACATTGAATAACGGGACATGAAGAAGCAGAACATGAAGAACAGTGCCCCCACAAAGATATAGAGTTCCCAGTAGATGCCATTCCATTCACTGGTCGCGCGGATCGCGTTGGTCAGGCCAAGCGGGTCACGCAGACCGATGAACACGACCAGCGTGGTATCCTTGAACAAACCGATGAAGGTGTTCACAATACCGGGGATCGAGATCTTCAGAGCCTGCGGCAGAATGATCAGGCGCATGGATTTCCAGTAATCCAGCCCCAAAGAATCCGCCGCCTCGTATTGCCCCTTGGGCAAGGCCGCCAGACCGCCGCGCACCACCTCGGCCAGATAGGCAGAGGCGAACAAGGTCACCATGATGATCACCCGCAACAGCAGATCGAATTCGGTACCAGGCGGCAGGAAATAGTTCAGCAAGGTCGAGGCTGTGAAGAGCCACACGATCAACGGCACGCCGCGGATGACCTCGATGAAGGACACGCAGACCCATTTGATCAACGGCATCGACGATTGGCGCCCCAGCGCCAGCGCGATACCCAGCGGCAGCGACAGCACGATCCCCGATGTCCCGATGATGATCGCCAGCATGAAACCACCAAAATTCTGCGATGCGATGAAAGGCAGACCCAAGGGGATCGCGTCGGTCAATTCGCCGTTCAGCTGCGGAAGCAACGGGAACAGCCCGTCGATGCCGACCACGCCGAGCGGGTTCATGAAGATCGCCAGAAAGACAATCAGTGACACGAAAAAGCCGCCAAGGCTGCCGACAAAGGCAGCAGCATAACGCCCCGCCATGATCGTCGCCAGAAGGCCCAGCGCCACCAGCGTCGGCAGCCACACCGACCCGCCCCAAAGCAGGAAGAACGCGACGAACGGATAGATCAGCGAAAAGATCAGCAGACTGCGCGGCAGATTTGAATACAAGACAGGTGCGATCGCAGGGACAAGCAATGCCAAGGCCAGCAGCGGCCGCCAGTAGCCAAAGAAAAAGATCGCGGCATTGCTGATCTCGTCTTTCATCGCCGAAATGAATGCGACCTGCTGTGTGGCGTTGAAGCCGCCGCCAAATACCATTTCCGCGCCACCGGCCGCAGCCAGTTCGTCCGCATAGAACAGGCGCGCGAGCAGCGGGTCGTCGGTCGGATAGAAACCGAACAGCATCTGCAACCAGCGTTCGTTCACCACGGCCCAGCAGGCCGCGCTGTCCAGTCCGCGTGCATTGCGGATTTCGCGACATTCGGTCAACGATCCCGCGTCCCAGATGCCGTTGAAGACCCAAGGCAAGGTGCCCGACAGGACCGACCACACGACATAGATCGCAAGGATCGTCATTGCCGAATTGAACCATCCGGCGAACAGGTTTTCGCGCAGCCACTTGATCGGGCCGGCTTGGCCCGGTGGTGGTGGCGCTTCAGGCAACATGTCGCTGCGGACGTAGGCGACTTTTGGTGTTCCGCTCATCTCAGCGCTCCTTCAGCTTGACGCCGGAATTATAGAAATTCATGGCCGATGAAATGATCAGGCTGGTGATCAGATAGAATATCCCCAAAAGCAGGATGCCTTCCAATTCCCGCCCGGTCTGGTTGACGGTGATGCCGCCCAATGTGGACCGCGCATCCATATACCCCACGGCCAGTGCCAGCGACGAGTTCTTGGTCAGGTTCAGGAATTGCGAAATCAGCGGCGGGATGATGACGCGCAGCGCCTGCGGCAGAATGATCAGTTGCATCGTACGGTTCGGCTGCATGCCCAGCGCAAAGGCCGCCTCGGTCTGGCCTTTGGACACGGCAAGAATACCCGACCTGACGATTTCCGCGATGAAAGCTGACGTATACAGCGACAACGCTAGCCAAAGCGCGATGAACGAATTGCGCACCTGCAAGCCGCCCTGAAAATTGAACCCGCCCAGCACAGGATAATCCAGCGAGATCGGACGGCCCAGCGCAAAGAACGCCAGCGTGACAGGCAGGATGAACAGCGCAAGCGACAACGGCAGCACGGGCAATTGCTGGCCTGTGTCTTCCTGCCGTTTGCGCGCAACATAGCGCAGCACAAAAATGCCAATGATCGACAGGATGAATATCGCAACGACGATGCCGGACCCTTCGCCCCAGATCGGCAGCGGCATGAAAACACCGCGATTAGAAATCGCGACGCTGTCCCACAGGATCATCGACGCGGTGCCGCCTTCCTGAAAGTCGCGCGGCTGCGGCGTTGCCTCGGTCATCACGGCGAACACGATCAGAATCCAGATCAGCAGTGGCGTGTTACGCATGCATTCGACGTAAACCGTCATCACCCGCGCGACGAGCCAGTTGGACGACAGGCGCAGAACCCCCGCAAAAACGCCAATGATCGTGGCCAGAATGCAGCCCAGTACCGCGACAAGCAGGGTATTCAGAATGCCGACCAAGGCGGCGCGGGCATGGGTGTCTTGGGATGTGAAGGGGATCAGTTGCTGATTGATATCATAGCCAGCGGTGGACCCCAGAAAGCTGAAACTGATGTCCTTGCCCAATGCGGCCAGGTTGGTGACAGTATTGTCGACCAGTTGCGCCAGAAATAACATGATCAGCATGGCGGCGACCACCTGAATGGTCATCGACCTGTACCGCGCATCATAAAGCAGCATGCTTATGCGGAATGTCTCGCGCGGTTGATCAGAAATGTCCGCCATGCGCAGCCCTCGATCTGGATACAACAACAGGGGGGCAAGAAATATCTTGTCCACCAAAAGTCAGAATGTCGGTTTATTGAATGATGTAAGGGGCCCGATCAAAGCCGGACCCCAAAACGATCAGCGATTAACGGAACGGGCCACCGTACATCAGGCCGCCTTCGGTCCACTGTGCGTTCAGACCACGTGCCAGACCCACAGCGGTGGATTCACCGATGTTTGCCTCAAAGATCTCGCCGTAGTTGCCGCCGACGGAAATCGCTTGCACGGCCCAGTCTGCCGACAGACCAATCATTGCGCCGAGTTCACCTTCGGTGCCCAGCAAGCGGTTAACTTCCGGGTTGTCGGTAGGTGCTGCGGCCAGTTCGGCAACGTTCGCCTGTGTCACGCCATACTCTTCAGCAGCGATCAGCGCATGCGTCGTCCAACGGACAATATCGCCCCAGTCATTGTCACCGTGGCGCACTGCGGGGCCCAGTGGTTCTTTGGAAACGACTTCCGGCAGAATGACGTGATCGCCAGGGGCCTCGAAGGTTGCACGAGTCGCGGCCAGACCGGAGATGTCTGTCGTGTAGACGTCACAGGCACCGGCAAGATACTGCTGCTGGCCTTCGGCGTTGGTTGCAACGGGCACTGGTTCGTAGTTCAGGCCGTTGGCGCGGAAGTAGTCGGCGAGGTTCAGTTCGGTCGTGGTGCCTGTCTGGATGCAGACGGTCGCGCCGTCGAGTTCGGTTGCCGAAGACACACCCAGCGCGCGCGGGACCATGAAGCCCTGACCGTCGTAGTAGTTGATGGCCGGGAAATCCAGCGCAAGGTCGGTGTCGCGTGTGAAGGTCCAGGTCGAGTTGCGGACGAGAACGTCGACTTCGCCAGCGGCCAGCGCGGTAAAGCGGGTCTGGCTGGTCAGCGGCACGAATTCGACGGCCTGACCATCACCCAGCACGGCGGCAGCGATCGCACGGCACAGGGCCACGTCGAAACCTTCCCAGTTGCCGTTCGCATCGGGAGCAGCGAAGCCAGCCAGACCTTCGTTCGAGCCGCACCGCAGGGTCCCACGCTCTTGAACGTCGTTAAGCGTTTGTGCGGATGCGATACCGGCGGTCAAGCCAGCGACGGCCAGCGCGCCGATAAATACGGTTTTTGTCATTTTTACCTCTTCCTGAGTTTCCACCGTTAAGTACGGCAGCCAATTTTTATACCACCTCTTTCAAGGTAGCGACTTTTACAAAGGCGACGCCCTTGTGCGAGTTTGCGTAGATTGTCCGATGAAACGCCATGGGGTCAAGCAAAACTCGCAGCAACCGCTGCGCAAATGCTTTGAAAACAGGCAATCTTCGGGACAAATGCACAGATATGTGCTCCATCGGTTCATGACCGCGACAGATGAAAGAATCGTTCGGCGTGCAGGAATGCAGCGCGCTTGATCGCAGCGGCAGCAGTTGCGTCTTCGTCGGCCCCCCATTGGGCGATCTGCCAGTCTTCGTCGATGCGCGAAATGTCCCATGCGCGCGCCGCGTCCAGATGGTCACGCATCACGGCAAGCGCCAGAATCAATGATCCGGACAAGCTGATCAGATCATGTGCGGCTGCCAGACGGAAATCGTCCATCCTGTCGAGTTCGCTTTGCAAGACCGCAAGGCTTTCATCGGGTTGCGGGACATGCATGACCCCCTCGCCCACCGCCAAAGTCACGCCCAATGTGTCCGTCGCCCAATGCAGCAGCGGGTCCCATGCCTGCCGCTGGCGCAGAACCAGGCCGTCCGGCGCAGGTGCGCGATAGCACAGCAGATCGGTGCCGCCGTATTCGGACAACAGGCCGATCACCTCGGTGCGCTGGGTGCGGACCTTGTCGATTGCCGCATTGGCGCTGCGCGTCACCGGCATGGTCCGCGGATCAACAAGCCCGGTCTGCGCATCCCATTCCGCCGCGACCGCCTCGGCCATTGGCAGGGTCGGCACGACCAATGCGGCCTTTGCCGGTGTTTTCACCAATCGGCCGTCCAAAGTGACGGTGAATCCGCCCTCGCAGGCCTCCGGCGTCGCGGCTTTCCAGAATCGTTTCGGTTTCCAGTCGGTCATGGTTTTGGTCCGGTCAGTTGGTCGATAGCGGGCAAAAGGTGGTCGAAACTGTCAATCAGCACATCAGGGCGCAGGCTGTCTGCATCATGATAGCCCCAGGACACCCCGATCGTGCGCACGCCAGCGGCGCGCCCCATGTCCATGTCATAGGTCGTATCGCCGATCATCACGGCGGCGCGGGCATCGGTGCCTGTCTCATTGAGCGCGGTCAAAATCATGGACGGATTCGGTTTGGAAGGATGGTCGTCGGCGACCTGTTCGCTATGGAACAAACCCCGCAGCCCGTGTTTTTCCAGCATCTTGTCCAGACCGCGCCGCGATTTACCGGTCGCCACGGCCAGCAAGGTATTGTCCTGCCCGGCCAGTGCGTACAGCGCCGCACGCGCGCCGGGGTAAAGCGGGCTCAGCTCGCCCTGCCCATCCGCACCGCGCAGGTCCATATAGGCATTTTTGTACGCCTGCACGAGACGGGGGTGCCTGTCCAGCGCCTCGTCGGGGCACAGCCGCGCCATGGCGACATCCAGCGACAGCCCGACAATCGACAACAGTTGTTTGCGGTCAGGCAGCACCAGACCTTCGGCGGCAAAGGCGGCGGTCATCGCGGCGACGATTTCGGCCTGGCTGTCGACCAGCGTGCCATCCACGTCGAAGATCACAAGGCGCAGATCACTCATCTGGCATGTTGAACGGATCGACGGGGGCGTGGCCGACGACCCACCCCACGAAATCCCATGTGTTCTGCATATGCTCTGGCAGGTCGGCGGTGATATGAAGCGTCTTGCCGGTCGCGGGATGTTCGATGGTCAGGCTGCGGGCGTGCAAATGCATCTTGCGCCCGATCTCGCTTCCCATGCTGGCACCCCAGCCATCGCCGAGGTTTTCCTGCCCCGACCCGCCATATTTGCCATCCCCGATGATCGGATGCCCGATCTCGGCCATATGTGCGCGCAATTGATGTGTGCGGCCCGTGACCGGCACCAGCGCACACCACGCGGCACGGCTGGCCAGTGTATCCATTACGGCATAATCGGATGCCGCACGTTTCGCGCCTTCGGTGCTGGCGATGTCGTTGGGATGCACGCAGCGCATCTTTTCATTCTCGCCGCCCTTGCCGTGGCCGGGGGCCTTGACCAGACCGTATTTGATCGTGCCCGCGCGCGGATGCGGCACACCGGCGACAGCGGCCCAGTAAATCTTGCGCGTCTCGCGATGCTTGAGGTTCTCGGTCAGTTGCTTGGCCATCATCCGCGTCCGCGCCAGCAGCAGCACGCCGGATGTATCACGGTCAAGCCGGTGGACCAGACGCGGTTTTTCGTCGTAACCGAACATCAGCGCCTCGGCCATGCCATCGACGTGGCGGGTGGTGTTGGTGCCGCCCTGCGTCGCCAACCCGTGCGGCTTGTTGATTGCGATGATATGGTCGTCCTTGTAGATCACGCAGGACTGGATCAGCTTGGCATCGGCCTTGGTCACGCCGTGGCGGGCAAGGGCCGATGCGGCGGCAGCCTCTTCCTCGGTCGGCAAGGGCGGGATGCGGATTTTCTGGCCGACTTCCAGCCGCGTGCTGGTTTTGACCCGCCCGCCATCGACACGCAATTCGCCCTTGCGGCACAGCTTTTCGATGCGGCCTTGGGTCAGATGTGGAAACAGGCGGCGCAGATAGCGGTCCAGCCGCTGGTCGCCGTCGTCGGGGCCGATGGTTCTGGTGTGTACACCGCTCATGTCGTCATTCCTTTGGCAAGCCACAGGCCCAATCCGCAGGCCGCAATTGATAAAACCACCGAGGCAAGCACATAGCCGCCCGCAGCCACGACGCGCCCCGCCTCGACCAGCCGGATGGTGTCGAGCGAGAAGGCCGAAAACGTCGTGAACCCGCCCAGAACGCCCGTCATCACGAAAGGCGCCCAGCCCTGCAACCCGCGCGCGGCCAGCAAGACCCAGACCAGCCCGATGGCAAAAGACCCCGCGACATTCACCGCAAGCGTGCCCATCGGAAAGGCCACGACCGATCCGACCAGATAGCGCAGCACAGAGCCGAAAGCGCCCCCAAGAGCCACGGAGATCACAGGTGTCATCATCGGCCTGCCTTCGCCTTTTGGCGCGGGGAAGTCAATTCTTGCCCCGCTTGGCGCGCAATCCGGCAAAGAAATCGACGCGTTTCTTCAGCTCACGTTCAAACCCGCGATCCACGGGCAGGTAATAAATGCCGCGCTTCATCGTTTCGGGGAAATAATTCTGGCCGCTGAACCCGTCCTCGGCATCGTGGTCATAGGCATAGCCCGCCCCGAACCCCTGTTCCTTCATCAGCTTGGTCGGCGCGTTCATGATATGCGCGGGCGGCGGTTCCGACCCTGTCTGTTTTGCCGCGGCCATCGCGGCCTTGTAGGCGACATAAGCCGCATTCGATTTCGGCGCGAGCGCGAGGTACGTCACAGCCTGCGCCAAAGCCAGTTCGCCTTCGGGCGAGCCCAGCCGTTCATAGGTTTCCCACGACTGCAAACACACCGCCTGCGCCTGCGGGTCAGCAAGGCCGATATCCTCGACCGCCATCCGCGTGATGCGGCGGGCCAGATAGCGCGGGTCCTCGCCCCCGGCCAGCATGCGCGCGAACCAGTAGAGTGCTGCATCGGGGTCCGATCCGCGCACGGATTTATGCAACGCTGAAATCAGGTTATAATGCTCATCACCCGACTTGTCGTATTTCACCGCACGTTTCATCAACCGTTTGGTCAGGTCGTCGCGCGTCAGTTTCGCATCGGTTTTCCACGCCGCCACCTGTTCGATCAGATTGAGCAGCGCGCGGCCATCGCCATCGGCCATGTCCAGCAACGCCTCGCGGGCGTTTCCGTCCAGCGGCAGCGCGCGGCCCAGTTCCTTTTCGGCACGTTGGGCGAGCAGTTCAAGATCAGCCAGCGTCAGGCGGGTCAGGATGAACACCTGCGCACGGCTCAGTAATGCGGCGTTCAGTTCGAAACTGGGGTTTTCGGTGGTTGCACCCACCAGCAGGATGGTCCCGTCTTCCATATAGGGCAGGAAACCGTCCTGTTGTGCCTTGTTGAAACGGTGGATTTCATCGACGAAGAGCAGCGTGCCCTTGCCGTTCTGCCGGCGCATCTTGGCGGCCTCGAACACCTTGCGCAATTCCGGCACGCCGGTGAAAATCGCGCTGATCTGGACGAAATGCAGGTCGGTTTCATCCGCCAGCAACCGCGCGATGGTCGTCTTGCCGACACCCGGCGGCCCCCAGAACACCAGCGACGACAATGACCCCGACGCAAGCATCGTCCCCAGCGGCGCATCGGGGCCAAGCACCTGTTGCTGGCCGATCACCTCTGACAGGTGTTTCGGGCGCAGCCGGTCGGCCAGCGGGCGGGGGCCAGCAGGGGCATTCTTCGGGGCGCTGTCGAACAGGTCAGGCATGGGCGGATGATAGGCCTATCGGGAAAAAGCGAAAGCCCCGCCAGTGTGGCAGGGCTTTGCAAAGCTTGGGTCGTGAAGGCTGAATTAATCTTCCAGCGCTTCGAACTCGGCCAGACGGGCCTTGTCGGCCGCGCCCTTGGCATTCACGTCGCGGTCAACGAATTCGATGATCGCCATCGGGGCCATGTCGCCATAGCGGAAACCGGCCTTCATGATGCGGATGTAACCGCCCTGACGTTCGGCATAACGTGGGCCGATGATTTCGAACAGCTTGGCTGTGTGGATGTCCTGCTTGAGCTGGGCATCAGCCTGACGGCGGGCATGCAGATCGCCGCGCTTGCCAAGGGTGACCAGCTTTTCGACGATACGGCGCAGTTCTTTGGCCTTGGGCAGGGTCGTCTTGATCTGCTCGTGTTCAATCAGGGCCCCTGCCATGTTGGCGAACATCGCCTTGCGGTGTTCGTGGGTCCGGTTCAGCTTGCGGTAGCCGCTTGCGTGACGCATTTGAAGTCTCCTAAAGGTTTATACTTTGTCCAACGGTCTGATGCGTGCCAGCCGTATTATTGGGGCGGGATTGCCCGGGGTCGTCCCCACATGCGTGGGCATTTCGAGGTGACGCGCCCCGGACGTGTTCCGGGGCCTCATCAGGTTGTGCGAGGTCCCGGGTCAGGCCCGGGACGAAGGCCAGTTAAAACTGGTCCTCGAACTTCTTGGCCAGATCTTCGATGTTGTCTGGCGGCCAATCCTCGACGTCCATACCAAGGTGCAGACCCATACCCGACAGCACTTCCTTGATTTCGTTCAAGGATTTGCGGCCAAAGTTCGGGGTGCGCAGCATTTCGGCTTCGGTTTTCTGGATCAGATCGCCGATATAAACGATGTTGTCGTTCTTGAGGCAGTTGGCCGAACGCACCGACAGTTCCAGCTCGTCCACTTTCTTGAGCAGCAGCGGGTTGAATTCCAGCCCGTCGTCATCGGAACCGGCAGAGGCCGATTCAGGCTCGTCGAAGTTGACGAAGATCGACAGCTGGTCCTGCAGGATGCGCGCGGCATAGGCCACAGCATCGTCAGGCGACAGCGACCCGTCGGTTTCCACCTTCATCGTCAGCTTGTCATAATCGAGCACCTGACCTTCGCGGGTCGGCTGCACGTCATAGGACACCTTTTTCACCGGCGAATAGATCGCGTCGATGGCGATCATGCCGATGGGGGCGTCTTCTGGCTTGTTCTTGTCAGCGGCAACGTAACCTTTGCCGGTGTTCACGGTCAGTTCCATGTAGAGATCGGCACCATCGTCAAGGTGGCAGATCACATGGTCCTTGTTCAGGATTTCGATTCCGGCCGTTTCCGAAATATCGGCGGCGGTCACCACACCTGGCCCTTTGGCCTGCACGGACAGACGCTTGGGGCCTTCGACTTCCATACGGATGGCGACACCCTTGAGGTTCAGCACGATGTCGGTGACGTCTTCACGCACGCCCGACACGGACGAAAATTCATGCAGCACGTTGTCGATCTGCACGGCGGTGATTGCGGCACCCTGCAGCGACGACATCAGGATGCGACGCAGCGCGTTGCCAAGTGTCAGACCAAAGCCGCGTTCCAGCGGTTCGGCGACCATGGTCGCCTGACGCATCGGGTCATTGCCCGGCTTGACGTCCAACTGCATCGGCTTAATCAGTTCAGCCCAATTTTTGTGGATCATATGTCCCTCCATCCTTGTTTGCCTTCATGTCCAAAAAGGCAAACGCCCGAGGTTTCAAAATGACGGATTGGGGCCGTGCAAAAAGATGCACGACCCCAATGCGTTCGGAGTGGTTCAGACGCGGCGGCGCTTTGGCGGGCGGCAGCCGTTGTGCGCCATCGGGGTCACATCACGGATCGAGGTGATGTTGAAGCCGACAGCAGCCAGCGCACGCAAGGCTGATTCGCGGCCGGAACCGGGACCCTGCACTTCAACTTCGAGCGTCTTGACGCCGTGGTCCTGTGCTTTCTTGCCCGCATCCTCGGCAGCCATCTGGGCAGCGTAAGGCGTGGATTTCCGCGACCCTTTGAAGCCCATCGTGCCAGCGGACGACCATGCGATCGCATTGCCCTGCACGTCGGAGATCAGGATCTTGGTGTTGTTGAACGAAGAATTCACATGAGCAACGCCAGCGGCGATGTTCTTGGAAACCTTCTTTTTGGTGCGTTTGGTATCGCGTGCCATCTGTCAGGTCCCCTTATTTCTTCTTGCCGGCAATGGCCTTTGCAGGGCCCTTGCGTGTGCGCGCATTGGTGTGGGTCCGCTGACCACGCACCGGCAGGTTGCGACGGTGACGCAGGCCACGGTAGCAGCCAAGGTCCATCAGGCGCTTGATGTTCATCTGGGTTTCACGGCGCAGGTCACCTTCGACGGTGAGGTTCGCGTCGATGAATTCGCGGATCGTCAGGATCTCTGCGTCCGACAGCTGGTTCACGCGGCGTGCGCGGTCGATGTTGGTCGCTTCGCAGATCTGTTCGGCAATGGCAGGGCCAATTCCGGTGATATAGGTGAGGGCGATTGGAACCCGCTTTGCAGTCGGGATGTTTACGCCGGCAATACGTGCCACGTGTGCAATTCCTTTTCGTTGCGGGTCCGTGATGCCAGACCCTTTTTTCACAACGGAAGCCCGGACCATAAGGCGCCGGGCTGCGTCATATCAGGTAAGCCGCAGGATGAAGGGCGCGACCCCGCACCTGCGCATTGATTCCCTTGCGGGATGGCGCTGTTTAGGGGGCAAAGCCGCCATCGTCAATAGACCGCTGCGATCAATCCAGCGCCTTGGCGATGCTTGCCGCGACTTCATCCACGCTGGCCAATCCATCGACGGAAATCAGATCGCCCTTGGCGTGATAATAACCGATCAGCGGGCTGGTTTGCTTGTAATAGGCCAAAAGCCTGGTCTTGAGACTGTCCTCGTTATCGTCAGCGCGCGCCTGACCGCCTGCCGCAACCATCTCGGCGGCACGTCCGAGGATCCGCTGGACCAGCACGTCATCATTGACCTGCAATTCGATCGCATGGTCGAGGCTCTGCCCCATCTCGGCCAGCAGTTCGCCCAAGGCATCGGCCTGCGCCAGTGTGCGGGGGAAACCGTCAAAGATGAAACCGCCGTGATCGCCAGCCGTTTCCAGCTGTTCGCGGATCAGGCCGATCACGATCTCGTCCGTCACCAGTTCGCCACGGTCCATGACCGCGGCCACCTTGTGGCCCATGTCCGTGCCACTTGTGCGGGCGGCGCGCAGCATGTCACCCGTGCTGAGCTGGATCATGTGTCGTTCGTCTACCAGCTTGCGGGCCTGCGTCCCTTTGCCAGCGCCCGGTGGGCCAAGCAGAATGATGTTCATCGCCGCGACGGGCCTTTTTTCTTGGTGGTGCTGCGTTTGCCGCGCAACTGCGATTTTTCGATCAGGCCCTCATATTGATGCGCCACAAGATGCGACTGCACCTGCTGGATCGTATCCATGCCCACCGACACGATGATCAGCACCGATGTCCCGCCGAAATAGAACGGGATCGACAGTTCGGCGCGGATGATTTCGGGCAGCAAGGCAACCAGCGCAAGATAGCCGGACCCAAGCACCAGAATACGCGTCAAAACATAGTCGAGATATTCCTCGGTGCGTTTGCCGGGGCGGATGCCAGGGATGAAACCGTTCTGGTTCTTGAGGTTTTCGGCGACGTCCTCGGTCTTGAAGGCGACTTCACGGGTGTAGAAATAGGTGAAGAACACGATCATGCCGCCAAAGAAGATCAGGTATAGCGGCTGGCCGGGGCCGAACAGCGCCAGAATGGTCGACATGACAGGCCCGCTTGACCCGCCGCTGAAAGTGCTGATCGTCGTCGGCAGCAGCAACAGCGCCGAAGCAAAGATCGCCGGGATGACGCCGGCTGGGTTTACCTTGATTGGCAGGTGGCTGGACGACCCGTCATAGATTTTCATGCCGCGTTGCTGGCGGGGATACTGGATATGGATCTTGCGCAGCGACCGTTCCATGAACACCACGAAGGTCAACACGACGATCACCATCAGCAGGATGCCCACGATAACGAAGGGGCTGATCGCGCCGGTGCGACCTTGGCTCAGGAATTGCGCCAAGGCGGACGGAATTTCGGCGATGATACCAACGAAGATGATCAGCGAAATACCGTTGCCGATGCCGCGCGCCGTGATCTGTTCGCCCAGCCACATCAGGAACATGGTGCCGCCGACGATGGTGATCACGCAGGACGCACGGAAAAAGAACCCGGGGTCAGAGGCCAGACCGCCCGCTTCCAGACTGACAGCAAGACCGTAAGCCTGAGCCGTCGCCAGCACCACGGTGCCATAGCGGGTGTATTGGTTCAGCTTGCGGCGACCTGCCTCGCCCTCTTTCTTGAGGTTTTTCAGCGGCTCCCACATGGACCCAAGCAGCTGCATGACGATCGACGCCGAAATGTATGGCATGATGCCCAGCGTGAAGATCGCCATCCGCGACAGCGCGCCGCCGGTGAACATCGACAGGATGCCGCCGATGCCCGCCTGCGCGTCTTCCATGAATTGCTGCAGGGCGATGCCGTCGATCCCGGGAACCGGGATGAAGGTGCCCAGACGATAGATCATCAACAGACCGATCGTGAAGAGGATGCGTTGGCGCAGTTCAGTTGCTTTGCCGAAGGCGCTCCAACTGACGTTGGCTGCCATTTGCTCTGCTGCAGAAGCCATGTGGGTCTCTTTTCATGATAAACGCCGCTGACCGGTTCCCCGATCAGCGGCGTTTGGGAAAACTTGCAAGATCATCTAAGCGACGGTGTCGCCGCTCACAAGGTCTTACTCTGCCGCTGCCGGGGTTGTGACGGTCAATGTGCCGCCGGCCTTGGCCACGGCATCGACAGCACCCTGCGACGCGCCGGTGACGGTGATCGTGGCTTTGGATTTGAATTCACCCTTTGCCAGAACACGAATGCCGTCTTTCTTGCGACGGACCAGACCGGACGCGATCAGCGCGTCTTCGGTGATGTCGGCCTTGATGTCGATCTTGCCTTCGTCGATGAATTTCTGGATCAGACCCAGATTGACGACCGAGAATGCCTTGCGGTTCGGCTTGTTGAAGCCACGCTTGGGCAGACGCTGATAGAGTGGCATCTGGCCGCCCTCGTAGCCCTTGATCGCCACGCCCGAGCGGGATTTCTGACCCTTGATACCACGGCCACCGGTCTTACCCATGCCGGAACCGGGACCACGGCCGATCCGTTTCTTACGCTGGGTGGCGCCTGGGTTGTCGGAAAGTTCATTCAGTTTCATGTCGCTTCTCCTCTTGCCGGAACTGGCCCCCAGCGACGGGAGCGGCCAAACACGGCGTTAAAATCGAGTCGGTCCAGTGGTGCCGACTTGCGGCGTATAGACGGGGGGGTGGGGCAGGTCAAGAAAGCACGCGCAGGAATGCTTTGCGCAGTGGCAGGTAGATGTTCAACAAAATGTGGAAACTCTTCACAACCAAGGCAAAGGCGCTACATTCCCGCGCATGATACCAACAGCCTACACCAGCTTGAACTGCGACCCTTGCCATGATTAGCGCCTTGCTCATGTCTGTCGGCCTCGCCACATCTGCGATCCAGAGCGATGGGAGCTTTGGTTATCGCGCCGAAATCGTGACCGACGATATGGTCAATTCCAACGGCGAACGGTTGGAGGATCTGGCAGCGATCCTCCAGCAAGACCGCGCGAATTACCACCGGTTCGACATCAGACAGGATGGCGACGAAACCGATCCTTTTTTTGATGATTTCCAGACACGGGCCCGGATGCAGGTCGTTTACAAACCCGGGCCCCGCGACGCCGAGATTGAATCACTGCTCGCTTTCGGTGCGATCATCCGTCTGGACGTAGAGGTTTGCCTGCGCAACGGGCGCCCCGTCCAGATCGGCATACGGTACAGCGACACGGACGGGACGATCTGCGGTTAGGTAGAGTCTTCGAAACGATCCGACAAACAAAAAACGCCCCCGGTTTCCCGAGGGCGTTTTCAATTTCGTAAGGTGGATCGTAATCCACCCTATCTTTCGCTTACCCGCGCTCTTCGATGATCTCGACGAGGTGGGGAATGCTGTTGACCATGCCGCGCACGGAAGGTGTGTCTTCCAGTTCGCGGGTGCGGTTCATCTTGTTCAGGCCCAGACCGATCAGCGTGGCGCGCTGTTTCTCGGGGCGGCGGATCGGGGAGCCGATCTGCTTGACGACGATCGTTTTTGCCATGGTTTAAGCCTCCTCGGCGACTTGTGCGGATGTGTCGGCTGCATCTTCCCGCTTGGGCAGAATGTCAGCGACTTTCTTGCCGCGACGCTGAGCCACGTTGCGCGGCGACTGCTCTTTTTGCAGGCCGTCCATCGTGGCGCGGATCATGTTGTAAGGGTTCTGCGAACCGATCGATTTGGACACGACGTCCTGCACGCCCAGCATCTCGAACACGGCGCGCATTGGACCACCCGCGATGATACCGGTACCGGCAGGGGCTGTGCGCATCACGACGCGGCCAGCGCCATGGCGGCCTTCGATGTCGTGGTGCAGGGTGCGGCCGTCACGCAGGGCGACGCGGATCATCTGGCGTTTCGCCTGTTCGGTCGCCTTGCGGATCGCTTCGGGGACTTCCTTGGCTTTGCCTTTGCCGAAACCGACGCGGCCTTTCTGGTCACCGACGACGACGAGTGCGGCAAAGCCAAAACGCTTACCACCCTTGACGGTCTTGGACACGCGGTTGATGGCGACCAGGCGGTCGGCAAACTCGGGTGCTTGTTCTTCGCGGGGGCGACGGTTGCCACCCCGATTGTTGTCACGTTCTGCCATATCTGGCGTCCTTATCTTCTTGCCCGAGGGCGTTGTCCAATCGCGGTCGAAGCCGGATCATCGAGGGTGCGCCAAAGGCCCACCCTGCAGTGTTGGTAGGGTGCGCATTCCTGCGCACCGCCACTTTAGATCTTCAACCCGGCTTCGCGGGCTGCATCTGCAAGGGCCTTGATCTTGCCGTGGAACAGAAAACCGCCACGGTCGAAATAGGCCTGTTCGATTCCGGCAGCCTTGGCGCGTTCTGCGATTGCAGCACCTACCTTGGCAGCGGCTTCGACATTGTTCTTGCCGACAACGCCCAGATCTTTTTCGAGCGTCGACGCGGACGCAAGCGTCACGCCGTTCACATCGTCGATCAGCTGGACGCTGATGTTCTTGTTGCTGCGGTGTACCGAAAGACGCGCACGCCCCTGGTTGGCGGTCACGCCGCGCAGTTTGTTCCGAACGCGCATACGGCGCTTCAGAAACAGTGTTCTTTTGCTGTTTGCCATTTGTGCGTTCCTTACTTCTTCTTGCCTTCTTTGCGGAAGATGAATTCGCCTTTGTACTTGATGCCCTTGCCTTTGTAAGGCTCAGGTTTGCGCCATTCACGGATATTCGCCGCGACCTGGCCAACAAGCTGCTGGTCGATCCCTTCCACGATGATTTCGGTCTGCTTCGGGGCTGTCACGGTGACGCCCTCTGGCACTTCGAAATTCACATCATGGCTATAGCCCAATGCCAGTTTCAGGGTGTTGCCCTGCATCGTGGCACGATAGCCCACACCGCTGATCTCAAGCTCTTTCTTGAAACCGGTGGTCACGCCGGTCACCAAGTTTTCGACCTGGCTGCGCGACATGCCCCACTGCTGGCGCGCCCGCTTGGACGTGCCACGTGGTTTCACGGAAACGACATTGCCATCCACGGTGATGGTGACATCGTCGGTTGCCTTGAAGCTGCGGGTGCCCTTCGGGCCTTTGACTTCCACGGTCTGACCGGACACCGACGCAGTGACGCCAGAGGGCAGCTCAACCGGTTTTTTACCAATACGAGACATGTTTTCCCCTTAGAACACTGTGCAAAGCACTTCGCCGCCGATTTTGGCAGCCCGTGCGTTCGCGTCCGTCATCACACCCTTGGAGGTGGAGACAATCGACACACCCAGGCCCTGACGGACGGATGGGAGGTCATTGGCGCCCAGATACACGCGACGACCGGGCTTGGAGACCCGCTTCACTTCGCGAATGACTGGTGTGCCTTCGTAATACTTCAGCTCGATGTTGAAAGCAGGATGGCCGTCTTTGCCGTCCTTCTTTGCATAACCGCGGATGTAGCCTTCTGCGACCAGCACGTCCAACACCCAGGCGCGCAGTTTCGACGCCGGTGTTTCCACCGAAGCCTTGCCGCGCATCTGACCGTTACGGATGCGTGTCAGCATATCACCGATAGGATCGTTCATATCAAATTCTCCTTACCAGCTCGACTTGACCATGCCGGGGATTTCGCCATTGGAACCAAGGTTCCGCAGCGCGATCCGGCTGATCTTGAGTTTGCGGTAATAGGCGTGTGGACGCCCGGTGAGCTGGCAACGGTTGTGCAGACGCACAGCCGACGAATTGCGCGGCAGTTTTGCAAGCTGCAAGGTCGCCTTGAATCGCTCTTCGACCGGCTTGGACTGGTCGTTGATGATTGCCTTCAGCGCGGCACGCTTTCCAGCATACTGTGCCACCAGCTTTTCGCGCTTCTTCTCGCGCTCGATCATGGATTTCTTAGCCATTTGTCAAATCTCCCTAACGCTTAGCTGTTGAATGGCATGTTGAAGAGCTTCAACAATGCCTTTGCTTCAGCGTCAGTGTTCGCTGTGGTGCAGATAACGATGTCCATTCCCCACATCTCATCGATCTTGTCGAAGTTGATTTCGGGGAACACGATATGTTCCTTCAGGCCGGTGGCATAGTTGCCGCGACCGTCAAAGGATTTGCCGGAGACACCACGGAAGTCGCGGATACGGGGCATGGCGACCGTGATCAGGCGATCAAGGAATTCATACATCCGGTCACCGCGCAGGGTCACTTTTGCGCCCAGCGGCATTTCTTCACGCACACGGAAACCGGCGATGGATTTCTTCGCCTTCGTGGTCATCGCCTTTTGGCCGGCGATGGTGGTCAGGTCTTCCTGTGCGGATTTGGCTTTCTTGCTGTCACGGACAGCTTCTGCGCCGCAGCCGATGTTCAGGACGATCTTGTCCAGACGCGGGATCTGCATGTCGTTCTTGTAGCCGAATTCTTCCTTCATCGCCGCGCGAATCTTGGAGATATATTCAGCCTTCAGGCGGGGGGTGTAGTTTGCAGCGTCAAGCATCAGATCACATCCCCTGTCGTCTTTGCGAAACGCACCTTGTTTTCGCCGTCCATGCGGAAACCAACGCGGGTCGGTTTGCCATTCTTGTCAACGATCGCCAGGTTCGACAGCTGGATCGGCATCGCTTTTGGTGTGCGGCCACCTTGGCTGGTCTGGGATTGTTTCTGGTGACGGATCGCCATGTTGATACCATCAACAACGGCCTTGCCGGACTTTGGATCAACGGCACTGATCGTGCCCTTCATGCCTTTGTCTTTGCCGGCCAGAACGATGACGTCGTCGCCTTTGCGGAGTTTCGCAGCCATGGTTACAGCACCTCCGGAGCAAGCGAGATGATTTTCATGAAGTTCTTTGCGCGCAGCTCGCGAACAACTGGCCCGAAGATACGGGTGCCGATGGGCTCGTTGTTGTTGTTGAGGATGACAGCGGCATTGCTGTCAAAGCGGATGGCGGTGCCATCTTCGCGGAACACTTCTTTGGCGGTGCGTACGACAACGGCCTTGCGGACATCGCCCTTTTTCACGCGACCGCGTGGAATGGCTTCCTTCACCGATACGACGATAATGTCACCGACACTCGCG
Source organism: Yoonia vestfoldensis DSM 16212 (assembly GCF_000382265.1). Lineage (GTDB taxonomy): Bacteria > Pseudomonadota > Alphaproteobacteria > Rhodobacterales > Rhodobacteraceae > Yoonia > Yoonia vestfoldensis. The sequence continues at coordinate 42,760 of NZ_KB907973.1, read as the reverse complement.
TAACGGCGGTGGGAACCACCCAGAACCTTGATGCACTGAACACGGCGGGCGCCGCTGTTGTCAGCTACATCCAGATTGGTCTGCATCTGGATCATTTGGTTTCTCCGACCTTTGGGGATTTGCCGATTTCCGACCGGCGCCCCAGGGTTTCATTGAACCGGGTGTTACTGCTTAAGAAGCAATAACCTCCCAGCGTTTGGTTTTCGATTTCGGTGCACATTCCTGAATGCGTACCGTGTCACCGACGTTGAAGGCGTTGTTTTCGTCGTGAGCCCGGTATTTCTTGGACTTGCGGACGGTTTTTTGCAGCAAAGGGTGCTTGAAGCGACGCTCGACCTGGACGGTCACGGTCTGGGCGTTCTGGTTGCTTGTGACAACACCTTGAAGGATACGCTTAGGCATATTCTTAAGCCTCCGATGCCGCAGCAGCGGCCTTTTCGTTCAGGATGGTTTTGACGCGGGCCGCATTCCGGCGCGCCGCACGGAACGCTGCCGTATTTTCGAGCTGGCCCGTGGCCTGCTGAAAGCGCAGGTTGAACGATTCTTTTTTCAGTTTGACCAGCTCATCACGGAGCTGATCGGGCGATTTCGCCCGCAGTTCTTTGGCATCCATGCCATTTTTCCTTTTCAACATCACCAGCAGGCCGCGCAAAGCGTTACCCGATTCCTGGTGGAGTGGGGGTAGAAGTGCGCCGTTTAGCCCCCATTCCCCGATAAAGCAACCCCTTGTAAGGCAGTGGTTCGCCTTATCGCTAACCTCTGCGCCAAGCGGCACTATACCGTTGCATGGAAACTGGATATGACGAGTCCATGACCAATGTAAAATCGCTGTTCGCCACCCGTCTCTATCACGCCCATCTGTCCGCCCACGGGGCGGTTGACCCGGCCGAACTGGAAAACTCCTGCCTTGTCATCGCTGATGATGACGAGGCCGGGCAGCAATGGTGCGAGGAACAGGGCTATCCCGGCTATACGTCCTATGCATCATTGACCGACCTGCCCTGGCGGTTCCCGATCTTCAAGGATTTGGTCGCCGTGCTGGACAAACATGTCGCGGCCTTTGCGCAGGATCTGGAGTTCGACCTCGGCGACAAGACGCTCAAGCTGGAAGATATCTGGATCAACATCCTGCCGCCCGGCGGTATCCACACCGGGCATATCCACCCCCATTCGGTGATCAGCGGCACGACCTATGTGGCCATGCCCGAAGGCGCCAGCGCGATCAAGTTCGAGGACCCGCGCCTTGCCATGATGATGGCCGCCCCGCCCCGCCAGAAAACCGCCCGCGAGGAATTGCGCCAGTTCGTCTATGTGTCGCCCGCCGTCGGCGACGTTCTGTTGTGGGAAAGCTGGCTGCGCCACGAGGTGCCGATGAACATGGCCGAGGAGGAAGAGCGGATCAGCGTCAGTTTCAATTATGCGTGGGGATGACATAAAATCTTGCCCATGGGGTCAACGCGACATTACGCTTTTGGCAGAAAACGCATTCTGGCCCAACAATCACCGTATTGCACCGCGATAGCGTCGCGGAAAGGAGTAATGAGTATGCGAGAGACAACCCGAAACGCCGAAGCCGACCGCGCCGCCAAGGCGTTCTATGGGCAATCCGAAACTGCCTTTGCACAACAGATCGAGGATCTGTGCCGCAACGATCAGCGGCTGCTCGAAGTATTCACCCGGACCCGCGCGAATTTCGTGAAATCACAGTTCGCGTCGCGCACCTGACGGCAAAAGCGGATCAGCACGCGTGATCAGAAACGCAAGGCCAGAAAAAAGCCCCCGCCGATCTCTCGGCAGGGGCTTTTCCATTTCAATCGACCCGTAGGTCGGGGTTAACCCCGACTTACCAATCCTCGCGGACCACGGTGCGTGTCTTGATCGGCAGCTTCATCGCTGCAAGGCGCAGGGCCTCGCGGGCGATTTCTTCGCTGACGCCGTCGATTTCGAACATCACGCGGCCGGGTTTGACCTTGCATGCCCAGAAGTCGATCGAACCCTTACCCTTACCCATACGCACTTCGATGGGCTTGGAGGTCACGGGCAGATCCGGGAAAATCCGGATCCAGACGCGGCCCTGACGCTTCATATGACGGGTCATGGCGCGGCGTGCCGCTTCGATCTGGCGTGCGGTGATCCGCTCTGGCTCGGTCGCTTTCAGGCCATAGGTGCCAAAGTTCAGGTCAGACCCGCCCTTTGCTTCACCACGAATCCGGCCTTTGTGCAGCTTGCGGTGTTTCGTGCGCTTTGGTTGCAGCATCTTCTCTACTCCTTACCTGTCGCGACGCGGGCCGCCAGGACCGCGCGGGATGGCGCCTTCCTGAAGCTCGGCATGTTTACGGTCGTGGCCTTGCGGGTCATGCTCCATGATCTCACCTTTGTAGATGAAGACCTTGATGCCGATGATGCCATAGGGCGTCATGGCTTCATAAAGCGCATAGTCGATGTCCGCACGCAATGTGTGCAGCGGCACGCGACCTTCACGGTACCATTCGGTCCGCGCGATTTCGGCACCACCCAGACGACCGGCAAGGTTGACCCGGATCCCCAGGGCGCCCATGCGCATCGCGTTCTGCACAGCACGTTTCATCGCACGACGGAAAGACACCCGGCGTTCGAGCTGCTGACCGATGGATTCAGCGACCAGCGCTGCGTCCAGTTCGGGCTTGCGGACTTCAACGATGTTGAGGTGCAGTTCCGACTTGGTCAGGTTCGCCAGCTTCTGACGCAGACCTTCGATGTCCGCACCTTTCTTGCCGATGATCACACCGGGGCGTGCGGCGTGGATCGTGACGCGGCACTTTTTGTGCGGACGTTCGATGATCACGCGGCTGATGCCGGACTGCGCACATTCCTTGCGGATGAACGCCTTGATCTTCAGGTCTTCCAGCAGCAGATCACCATATTCCTTGGTGTTCGCGAACCAGCGGCTGTCCCAGGTGCGGTTGACCTGAAGACGCATCCCGATAGGGTTTACTTTGTTACCCATTATGATTGCTCCTCAACTTGACGCACCTTGATGGTCAGTTCTGAAAACGGCTTGACGATCTTGCCGAAACGGCCACGCGCCCGGGGGCGGCCCCGCTTCATGATCAGGTTCTTGCCGACGTAAGCCTCTGCCACGACCAGCGCGTCAACATCCAGGTTGTGGTTGTTTTCGGCGTTGGCGATGGCCGACTGAAGACATTTCTTCACATCGTCCGAGATCCGCTTTTTGGAGAAAGTCAGGTCCTGCAGGGCCTTTTCGACTTTCTTGCCACGGATCAGCGCTGCCACGAGGTTCAGTTTCTGCGGGGAGGTCCGAAGCATGCGCAGTTTTGCCATTGCTTCATTATCGGCCACGCGGCGGGGATTCTTATCCTTGCTCATGGCTTATTTCCGCTTCGCTTTTTTGTCGGCGGCGTGACCGTAATAGGTCCGTGTCGGCGAATATTCACCGAACTTCTGACCGATCATGTCTTCCGTGACGTTGACAGGGATGTGCTTCTTGCCGTTGTAGACCGCAAAGGTCAGGCCAACGAACTGAGGCAGGATAGTGGAACGACGCGACCAGATCTTGATCACTTCGTTGCGGCCGCTTTCGCGCGTTGCTTCTGCCTTTTTCAAGACATAGGCGTCGACGAACGGGCCTTTCCAGACGGAACGAGCCATATTTAACGACCCTTCTTCTTGGCATGACGCGTGCGCACGATGAGGCGCTGCGATGCTTTGTTCTTGTTACGGGTGCGGGTACCTTTGGTATCCTTACCCCATGGGGTCACAGGCGTACGGCCACCGGATGTCCGGCCTTCACCACCACCATGCGGGTGGTCGATCGGGTTCATCGCGACACCGCGCACGGATGGGCGGATGCCCTTGTGACGGTTGCGACCGGCCTTACCGATGTTCTGGTTGGAGTTGTCGGGGTTCGACACGGCACCGACGGTGGCCATGCATTCCTGACGGACCAGACGCAATTCGCCCGACGACAGGCGGATCTGCGCATAGCCGCCATCGCGACCGACGAACTGGGCATAGGTGCCGGCTGCACGGGCGATCTGGCCGCCTTTGCCTGCCTTGAGCTCGATGTTGTGGACGATTGTCCCGATGGGCATGCCCGAGAAAGGCATCGCGTTGCCGGGCTTGATGTCAGCCTTGGCCGAGGCGATGACCTTGTCACCGATCGCCAGACGCTGCGGTGCCAGGATGTAGGTCTGGGTGCCGTCTTCGTACTGGATCAGCGCAATGAATGCTGTCCGGTTCGGATCGTATTCGATACGTGCGACAACAGCCTGCATGTCCAGCTTGTTGCGCTTGAAATCGACGATGCGGTAAAGACGCTTTGCGCCCCCACCAATGCGACGCATTGTGATCCGTCCGGTGTTGTTCCGTCCGCCCGATTTCGTCAGACCCTCCGTGAGGGCCTTGACAGGGCGACCTTTCCAAAGCTCCGAACGGTCGATCAGCACCAGCCCACGCTGGCCCGGCGTCGTCGGTTTGTACGACTTGAGTGCCATGTTTGCTTCTTCCGTTTGCTTGGCGTCCCGGACAGGTCCGGGACTATGGTTTACAGGGCCCCGAAGGTCCCCAAGTGAAGGGTTGTCGGGGTGAACCCCGACCTACGATTGCCGGGGCGAACCCTGGCCTGCGCATAAGACACAAGGCCCCGGAACGAATCCGAGGCCATGATTGGTGGCGTATAGCGGGGAGGTCGGGGGGTGGCAAGGGGGTGTGGGAATAGTCCGAGCGCCTGTTCAGTGCCCGATTGAATCAAGCGCCTTTTCAAAGTCTTGATCTTCAATTAGCGACATCCACCTCAACTGCTCGGTCTGTTGCTTTGCCATAACTAAATCTGCCAAGCGGCTGTAGACGCCTGCCGCGAGTGAGCCTGGTTGCTCACTTAGTTTCGCCAATATCTCGCTGTAGGCGAATATTGCGGTAGTTTTACGCCTCGTTCGGCTACGGCTCTGAGCGATTTTCTTTCGAAAGAGCTTTATACCGCTCGCACGTATCTGAGCAAATTGACTTTGTGACAATTCCGCCGGGAGAAACGATGCAAAGTCAATGAATTTATCAAGATCGTCAGATCGAACCGCTGCAGAAACCATATAGGCAACAACATGATCTGTCTTGCCAAAATCAGCAATCAGCTCACTAAGCAGATCTTTTCTCTTTTCCGAAGATTGAGAAATCTCGATGTCCTGCATTTTCGCGACAATCGGCAAATACTCAACGTCAATCCACTGAACATCAGCGTTAACCAGAATTGTGCTATGATCTACAACTGTTTTATCATTTCTAATACAATCTCTCAAGTCAGACCCGGTGAAGTCAAAACCCCGAAGATCAGCACCACAAAAATTTGTGCCTCGCAAGTCAGCGTACTGAAAATCTGTAAGCGGATTTAAACCAACCAATTTAACTAGTTTGTCAAATCTTGTGTCAGGCGCGGCAAAAACCGCATCAATTGAACTTAGCTCTCCTTCGCTGAGCATGTCCTCCAGCAGTCGGTTCATTCTTCCAAAACCTCAAAGCGTGATATGGAGACTGCAGAAGGTTGAGATGAGGTTGAATACTGGCTCGCCTCACGCTGAATTGCACGCCTCAAAATCAAACCGACTATAATATCTTTGTTTGTCCATTCACTAAATTACTTACCAATTAAGTTTCCACCAACAGCTGATACCTTTATTGACCGTTTTGAAACTTGAACCTCTCCGATCACTACCATTCTGTTACCACCCTTTTTTCTCCGAAGCGTACATAGGGCAATACTTGGGATTGCTGTACCATCAATTATTGGCGCGCGACCTGCACTAGTAACTTGCGGCAAAACCTCCCATGAGTCGTTGGGCCTAGCGATGACAGGGAGGTGTGTCTTGGTCTCGCTGATCTTTTGTTTTTTTGAGACTCCAACTTCACCACGTCCACCCAAATTCACATTGACGCCACTCACTGAACCCGCGCTGATACCACCCGAAACCACAAATCCCGCTTGTTTCTCTAGGCTGTTCTCTTCCACTACCGATGCAAGCACATTCTCGCCAAAGCTTGATCCCAAAACAGTCTCACAGCCTTCAAGAGAAAGGCGCAAGTAGGCCCGAGTAACACCCACTTCGTATTCACGACCTTGATGTTCATACCGCATTACAGCGAACAGCAAGCGACACTTCAACTCGAAAAACTCAGCTGTTGGTTCTAACTCAACGCGCACGCCCGACAGTTCAGGCAGGGGATTGACATCAGAAGTCTTGAACTTCGGCTCCTCCATATCTCAGATACAACCCCGCAAATCTATTTCAACCTACAGTGTCATACGGATTGCAAGACCATGCAATCATAGAAAAAGCCCCCGCGTTCCCGCAAGGGCTTTCCGTCTTCGACCTCACCTCAGCCTTACAGCCCGGTGGAGATACCGTCCCTGCCTCTTGGGTCATTCAAGCCCGCGCCAAATGCCGCCGGATCGGGTGTCCGGCACAGGTGTCGGCAACATGATCGACGCCTGAAACCCGCAAGACCCACCCGGACGCGGCGATTCCAGCAGCAGCTGGCTTCCCAGCCGCTCTGCTATGGCGGCCACGATGGCAAGGCCGAGCCCACTGCCATCGGCGCGCGCATCTGCCCGCTCGAACCGCCGCGTGAGGCGATCAAGGCTGTCGCGCGCCAGTGCGGGACCGTCATTCGCCACGATCAGACGTCCGTCAGCCGTCATGGTGACCTCGACCGGCGCGCTTTGCGCGCCATGCCGGAGCGCATTGTCCACAAGGTTCCGGCACACAATCGCAAAGGTATCCGGGTCGATGTCGGACTGGACAGGCGTGTCCGGCAAGCGCAGCGCGACGCGGCCCGGCGCGTTGGCGCGCATGATATCATCAACCACGATCTGCGCGACGGCCCTGACGTCCATGCTCTGATCGGTCCGCAGACGCCCGCCTTCGGCCCGTGCAAGCTGCAACAGACGCTCGGCAAGGCGCGTGAGCCGTTTGAGCGTCGCCTCGATCTCGGCGGCGCGCGCATCAATGCCGGGGTCTGCGGTCTCTGACCGAAGCCGCTGCGCCTGCGCGATCGCGCCTGCGAGCGGCGTGCGCAATTCATGTGCGGCATTCGCGGCAAAACTGCGCTCGGCCTCGAAGGCATCGCGCAACCGGGTCAGAAGGCCATTCAAGGTGGCGGCCAGCGGCGCAATCTCTGTCGGCAAGTCGCTGGCAGGCACGTCCGACAGGTCACGCGCGCCGCGCGAGTCCAGCCGCGCCCGAAATCGACGCAATGGCGCGAGGCTGAACCGGACGGCGACGATGATCGCCAAAATCGCCAATGGCAGCACGACCAGAAGCGGCAGACCCAGACCCATCTGGATTTCCCGCGCGACCAACGCCCGATGCGCAAGCGGCTCGGCCACGGTGATGCGGATCGTGCCCTGCAGCGCCGCGTCGCTGTAAAGCCGATGGGTCGCGGTCTGCCGAAATCCCTGCCCATCATATGACGGGAACGCTGCGGGGTCCGCCGCATGGGATTGCAGCAGGATGCGCCCCTCGGCGTCACGCACGACATAGGTGAAGAACTCGTCATGTTCGCGGATCGGCGCAACCCGCTGCGTCATGCCCGGCGCGTCACGCCCGACGATATCGGCCACCGCCAGCGGCAGGATACGTTCTGCCGTCTCGCGGAGCGCGCTGTCGAACACCTCGTCCAGTTCATCGCGGACGATCACAGCCGTGACCGTCGCGGCCAGAAGCCAGAGCAATGTCAGCACAAGGCCAAGCGAAAGGCCAAGCCGTGCCTGAAGGCTGGCAGGCCACCTCATGGACGCCCCAGCCGATAGCCCATGCCCCGCTCTGTTTCGACAACCTGCGCCCCGAGTTTCTTGCGCAGGCGGCTGACATGCACCTCGATCGTGTTGCTTTCGACTTCCGCGTCAAAAGCATAGAGCTTTTCCTCAAGCTGCGGCTTCGAAAGAAGCTGGCCGGGCCGAGCGAGAAACGTTTCGAACAACGCCCATTCCCGGGCGGTCAGTTGAACGGGCTTGCCGTCGCGGTGGACGCTGCGCGCGGCCAGATCAATGTCAAGCGGTCCGTGGGTGATGATGGGATTCGGGTTACCGCTGTAGCGCCGGGCGACCGATCCGATCCGGGCGGACAGTTCAGCCAGATCGAAGGGCTTGACCAGATAATCGTCGGCTCCTGCGTTCAGCCCCTCGATCCGGTCCGATATCTGGTCAAGCGCGGTCAGGATGATGACCGGCGTCACGTCCCCGCCTGCGCGCAAGCTCTTCAGGAACCCGATGCCGCGCCCGTCGGGCAGCATCAGGTCCAGCAGGATCAGGTCGTAGGACGCCGCGCGCAATGCGTCGCCCGCCGCGTCAAGCCGCGTGACCCAATCCCCCGATTGACCATCTGCCGCGATCTGGTCGCGCACTGCGGCACCGAGCGTGGTGTCGTCCTCGATCAGCAGAATGCGCATGTCTGGTCCGGTTCCTTTACATTTTGACCCATCCTGACCGGTCCGCCTGACGCGAAGCTGACGCAGATCAGTTCACTTGCTTCAGCAGCCTGTCAGGTTTGTCGTGCATGGTTCGCCCAATATGGCTGCAACCTGGAGTTTGGCCCATGAAGACGATCCTGACAATTCTCGGCTTCGTCGTATTGCTTGCGCCCGGAACGGCGATGGCGGACGAAGATTGCTTTGTGCCGATGGCCGATTGGCAGCCGCGCGATGCCGTGGCGCGGCTGGCCGAAGAGAACGGCTGGACGGTGCGCCGTATCAAGATTGATGACGGCTGCTACGAGATCGACGGTCGCGACGCCGCAGGGCGCCGCATCGAGGTGACGATCCAACCCGCCACGCTCGACGTGATCGAGGTCGAATATGAAGACGAGGACGAGGACGAGAGCGAGGACGATGATCGTCCCCGCAGCGACCGGACAGGAGGCGACAATGACTAAGACATTCTTGCACGAGGCCCGGAACGACGGGTCACCCGCGACCGGCAAGGTCCGGGTATGGGACCCGCTGGTGCGGGTGTTCCACTGGAGCCTTGTCGCCGCCTTCCTCGTGGCCTGGCTGAGCGCCGAAGAACTGTCAACCGTCCACGAAATTGCGGGCTACGTCGTCGCGGGGCTGGTCGCGTTCCGCCTCGTCTGGGGATTTGTCGGCAGCCGCTATGCGCGCTTTGCCCAGTTCCTGAAAGGGCCCGCCGCCACATTGTCTTATGTCGGCGACATGACGCAGAGACGAGAGCGGCGCTATCTCGGTCACAATCCGGCCGGCGGCGTGATGATCCTCGTGTTGCTGGTGACGCTGGCGGGCACCGCGCTGACCGGCTGGCTGATGGCCGAGCCCGCGCGCCTCGCGATGCTGCCGCAGATGCCGCAGATCGTGGCCCCCGCTTGGGCAGACGCCGATCAAGACGGCGCCGAAAACGGGCTGGGCGGCGAGGAAGCGCTGGAGGAAGTCCACGAGGTTCTTGCGAACCTGATGCTTTTCCTGATCGCGTTGCATGTCGCGAGTGTGGTGATCGCGTCCTTTCGGCACCATGAAAACCTCGCGCAGGCCATGGTTACCGGCGACAAACGCGCACCTGCCCCCGGCGACATCGCCTGACCCCCCTGCATCAAGACGCCGCGGCCGGACATCATTTTGGCAGCACGTGGTCAAATGCCCCCGCAGCGGGGGCATTTTTCCTGACGCCAAGCTGAAGCCAGCCGCGTTCATGCGTCAGGAAACCCTCAGGTCGAAGGTCCAGAAGAGTGCAGAGCAAACATAAGGAAAGCCTGCCATGAAAAAGACCCTGACGCTTCTTGTCGCCTCCACCGCGCTGACGGCCGTGATCGGCACAACCGGCTGGAGTGCGATGGCCACCGCCCCCAACGCAATTCAGCGCCCTTTGACGACGCTCTATGAGGATGGCGCAAAGTCGTTGCCCGTCATCCTTGCCAGCGACGACGACGGCGATGATGACGACGAAAACCACGGCGCGCGCCGCGACCACGGCGATGATGACCACGACGAGGACTGCGAGGATGACGATGATGATGACGATTGCATTGGCGGCGCTCCTGATCCCGCGACCGCGGGCACCGCTGCCCCGCCGCAAAACGGGCTTTTCGGGAACGGCGCCCCACCACAGGCCCAAGTGAACTGAGCCTCCTGCGCACCCATCGAACCAAAGGATACACCTGATGAAATCACTTCTCGCAGCACTCGCCATGACCACGGCGCTGACACTTCCGGGTCTTGCCATGGCGCGCCCGGTGACACTGACCACGACGCTTAACAGTTACGGCGGCGACGGGGCCTATCTCGTGCTCTTCGTCACCGACGCCACAGGTGCCTATGCCGGCAGTCTCTGGATGGCCGGTGGCAAGTCGAAATACTACGAGCATCTGACCGACTGGCATCGGGTGACGAATGGCGACACCGCACAGGTGGACGGCATCACGGGTGCCAGCGTGGGCGCGGGTCGAACGCTCGAGATCACGCTCGACCTTGCCGATGCGCTGTTCGATGCGGGCTACACGCTGCACATTGACGCCGCCGTCGAGGACATGCGCGACAGCCCGAACGAGGTGGCGGTGCCGCTGACGACCGAAGGCGCGGGCGTGCCTGTGGCTGGCCGTCGTTACATCGCCAGCTTTGCCTACGACATGTGAGGCAAGAGTGTCATGATCCGCGCAATCCATCGCTGGCCGGGTCTTGTGGCCCTTGCCCTCATCACCATCCTCGCGCTGAGCGGGGCGGCGCTGTCGGTCTTTCCGGCGGCCGAGCGGATCGGCGCGGCGCAGCCGGAGACCGGCCTGACCGTCGCCACACTCGCGGCACGTATCAAGCTGGCTTATCCGGGCGTCGAGCAGATCCGGCGCCAACCCTCGGGCCGGATCACCGCCTATTGGTTCGATCAGGGCGCGCCAGGTGCCGCGGTGATCGACCCGGCGACGGGGCAAGGCGTCGCTTCGGCCGATCCCAATCGGATCGAACGTTGGCTGACCAACCTGCACCGCTCGCTTTTGCTGGGGGATGGCGGTCGCATTGCGATGGCCGCAGGCGCGGCGGCGATGCTGGTTCTGGCGTTTTCCGGCATCGCGTTGGTCATGCGGCGGGTCGGCGGTTGGCGGCACTGGTTCACGCCGCTGCGCGGTCCGCTTGCCGGACGGCTCCATGTCGAGATCGCCCGCATCGCCGTGATCGGTCTTGTGCTTTCCGCCGCGACGGCCCTTTGGATGACAGCCTCCACCTTCGACCTGCTTCCGGACGGTGCGGCCGCACTTGCCTTTCCGGCCGAGGTGACCGGGGATACCGGGTTCGCCCCGGATCAGATGCCCATTTTGCAACAAACGCCGGTCGCTGAACTGCGTGAATTGAGCTTTCCCTTTTCGGGCGATGTGACGGATGCCTACACGCTGAAAACCGACGGCGGAACCGGGTACATCGATCAGGGCAACGGTGCGCTTCTGGCATGGGCCGACCTGACCGGGTGGGAACGCGTTTCGGAAACCATCTATATGCTGCACACAGGGCAAGGTGCCGCGACGCTGGGTCTGGTCCTTGGGCTGATGGCGCTTGGCGTGCCCGCGATGGGCGCGACAGGCGTCCTGATCTGGCTTGCCGGACGGCGTGGGCGGCTGCGCATCCGGGGCAATCAGCCTGCCGGGCGCGCCAGAACGATCGTGCTGGTGGGCAGCGAGGGTGGCACCACATGGGGCTTTGCCGCAACGCTTCACGCCGCGCTGACCAAGGCCGGGCACAGCGTCCATGTCGGGCCGATGTCGGGCTATGCGCCGAGACGTCATGGCAGCGCCGAGCGGATCATCGTGCTTGCCGCAACCTATGGCGACGGGGCCGCCCCTGCATCGGCCAAGGGTTTCCTTGACCAGTTGAACGCCGCTGACCGCGCGCCGGACGCGCCCATCGCCGTGCTTGGCTTCGGCGACCGCAGCTTTCCGGCCTATTGCGCCTTTGCCGAGGCCGTGTCCGAGGCTGCCCGCGCCAAGGGCTGGGACGCGTTTATGCCGCCGGACACCGTCGACAGGCAATCGCCGCAGGACTTCGCGCGCTGGGGTCGCGCGCTTGGTCAGGCGATGGGGACGGATCTGGACCTCGTCCACACGCCGGTCAGCCCGGCGACACAGACGCTGACGCTGATGTCCCGGCGCGACTATGGCTCTGAAGTGCAGGCAAGGGCGGCGATCCTGCGGTTCGCGCTGCCGCGCGCCACGCTTTGGCAGCGGTTGACCGGGGCGGGATTTGCGCAATTCACCGCAGGCGACCTGATCGGTATCCTGCCCGACGGCAGCGCCGTGCCGCGACTATACTCGCTTGCCTCTGCACGCCGGGACGGATTCATCGAGATCGTCGTCAGAAAGCATCCCGGCGGTCTTGTCTCCACCCGCCTCACGGCGCTGATGCCCGGCGATACCGTCACAGCCTTCCTGCGCCGCAATCCAGGTTTTTATCCCGGACGGGGCCGTGCCCCGCTGATCCTGATCGGCGCGGGCACCGGCATCGGGCCGCTTGCAGGGTTCGTCCGCGGCAATGCGCGGCGGCGACCGATCCACCTGTTTTTCGGGATGCGCCACGCGGACAGCGATTTCTTTTATGGGCAGGACATGCCCGGCTGGCAGGCCGACGGCCGCCTGACCGGGCTGGTCACGGCAGTCTCGCGCGGGGGGGGGCGGCCTCACTACGTGCAAGACGCGCTGCGCGGCGACGGAGCGCAAGTGGCAGGCCTGATCCGCGACGGCGCGCGCGTGATGGTTTGTGGCGGTCGCGACATGGCGGCTGGCGTCACGGAGGCACTGGCCGAGATCCTCGCACCGTCCGGGCTTTCACCCGCCGTCCTCAAGGCAGAGGGTCGATATGTCGAAGATGTCTACTGAAAAGGCGCGCATCGCCCTGAACGGCCCAACCATGGGCACGCGGTGGTCGGCTGTGTTCTTTGTCGCACCTGGTTTCGACACGGCAGCGGTGCAGGAAGCACTTCAGGCGGCCGTGGACGCGGTCGACATGCAGATGTCGACATGGAAGCCCGACAGCGACCTGATGCGCGTCAACGCAGCGGCGGTCGGCTGCTGGCTGACCGTGCCGACGCATCTGCACGCTGTCCTGCGGCTTGGCCTTGAGATCGGGCGCGCCTCGGGTGGCGCGTTCGACATCGGCATGGGCGATGCGGTGACCGCCTGGGGCTTTGGGCCAGACGCAGCCGCGCCCGACGGTATCCGCAAGGCGATGGCCGCGCCGCGCCGCCCCGCGCATGACGTACTGGAACTCGACGGGATGGCGCTGCGCAAGACTGCGCCGGTCGCGCTCGACCTGAACGGCATTGCCAAGGGCTACGGCGTTGACCGGCTGGCCGAGACCCTTCGTGACCATGAGATCACCAACGCGCTTGTCGGGATCGACGGCGAGATGCGCGCCATGGGCCTGCGCCCGGATGGCACAGCCTGGACCATCGCGGTCGAGGCTCCGGACGCCGGGCGCCGCGCTCCCCGGTCGGTCCTTGCGTTGCAGGATGCCGCCGTGGCGACCTCGGGCGATTACCGCCACTGGGTCGAGGTGCACGGGCAGCGCCTGTCGCACACGATGGACCCAAAGCGCGGCGCACCGCTGATCGCCGGGCCCGCCTCGGTCAGCGTGGTCGCCCGCACCTGTGCCGAGGCCGATGCCTGGGCAACGGCACTGATGGTGCTGGGACCAGACGCCGGCGCGGCAGTCGCGGAAAAACACGGGCTCGACGTATTGTTCCTTGTGCGCGATGATCGCGGCGAGGCAAGTGGCGTTGGCGTCGGCGGGCTTTTCGCCCAAGCGCCAGCCCCAATCACCTTGACCAAGGGGGGATGAGCCGCGTGCAAAAGACCCGGACCGATCGTTTCAAGACCGCCATCCTGTTTGTCGCCACAGCAGGCCTGATCGCAGGGCTTGCGGGCTGGGTGCTGGGCAGGCCCGATATCGCGCACCTCTTCTGGATCGCGGGGGTGGTGCCCGCGCTTGCCGCGCTGATCATCGAGATATTGCGCAGCTTGCGCTCTGGCGAGGTGGGGCTCGACATCGTTGCGGCGCTCTCCATGTCGGCCGCGCTGCTATTTGGCGAGACTCTTGCCGCTGCGGTCGTCGCGGTCATGTATTCGGGCGGCACCTTCCTTGAAAGCTTCGCCGAGGGCCGTGCCCGGCGCGAGATGCATGCGCTGCTGTCCCGGGTGCCCCGCACTGCGACCCGCCACAGCGACACCGGGCTGCAAGACGTGCCGCTTGATGAGATCGCCCCCGGCGACCGGCTGTTGATCCGTCAGGGCGACGTCGTGCCGGTGGATGGCACAGTGGCGTCCGAGCTGGCCTTTGTGGACACCGCAGCCCTTACAGGCGAATCCTTGCCCGTCCGGCTGGAGCGCGGCACCGCAGCGATGAGCGGCTCGACCAATGCCGGTGAACCCTTTGACCTGACCGCAACGCATGAAGCGAAAGACAGCACCTATGCCGGGATCGTCCGGCTGGTCGAGGAGGCACAGGCGTCAAAGGCGCCGATGTCACGGCTGGCGGATCGCTGGTCGCTGGGCTTTCTGGCCATCACGGTCAGCATCGCCTTTGCCGCCTGGTGGTTCACCGGCGATCCGATCCGGGCGGTCGCCGTGCTTGTCGTTGCGACACCGTGCCCGCTGATCCTGGCCGTGCCGGTCGCCCTTGTGGCGGGCCTGTCGCGTGCGGCGCATTTCGGCGTGCTGATCAAGGGCGCGGGGCCGCTTGAGACAATGGCGCGTATCCACACGCTGATCCTGGACAAGACAGGCACACTGACGGACGGCCGCCCGCAGATCGTGTCGATCGCCAGCGCCGACGGCATGGCAGAGGATGACATATTGCGGCTGGCCGCAGCGCTTGACCAAGCGTCCAAGCATCCTGTCGCGCAGGCCATCGTCACCGCCGCAAAGGCGCGGGGCCTCGACCTGCCGCTGCCCTCCGGGGTTGCCGAAATCCCCGGCGAAGGGGTGACGGGCGATGTCGATGGACGCCACGTCATCGTCGGTGGTGATGGCTTTGTCGCGGGGCGGGTCGGGCGACCGTCGGGCGGTTTTCCGGCCACGGCTGCCGGATCTGTCGTCGTGGGCGTGGCGGTGGACGGCCAGATCGCGGGGCATCTGGTCATGTCCGACCCCTTGCGCGAAGGCGCGGGCGCCATGCTGGACGGGCTGCGCGCCCAAGGGATCGGGCGCATCCTGCTGGCCACCGGCGACCGGGCTGACGTGGCAGAGCGTGTGACCCAAGGGCTTGGCCTGGACGGCGTGCGGGCGGGCCTGACGCCGGATCAGAAGGTGCTGCTGGTCCTTGCAGAACGTCAGCACGGCCCGGTGATGATGGTAGGTGACGGGGTAAACGACGCGCCCGCGCTGGCCGCAGCCGACGTCGGCGT
Organism: Yoonia vestfoldensis DSM 16212; assembly: GCF_000382265.1. Taxonomy (GTDB): domain Bacteria; phylum Pseudomonadota; class Alphaproteobacteria; order Rhodobacterales; family Rhodobacteraceae; genus Yoonia; species Yoonia vestfoldensis. The sequence goes on along the minus strand of NZ_KB907973.1, from coordinate 27,387 downwards.
CGCGATGGGCGCGCGCGGTGCCGCCGCTTCGGCCGAAGCGGCCGATGTGGTGCTGCTGGTCGACCGGATCGACCGGCTTGGTCCGGGGATAGAGATCGCAAGGGCCTCGCGCAGGATCGCCGTCGAAAGCGTGATCGCGGGAATCGGCCTGTCGGTCCTTGGGATGATCGCCGCCGCTTTCGGCTATCTCAGCCCGGTGCAGGGTGCGCTTTTGCAAGAGGTCATCGACGTTGCCGTGATCCTGAACGCACTGCGCGCGCTGCGGATTGCGCCGCAGGAACCAACAATACCCCAAGCACTGGCCGTCGCTGCCGGTCAGTCCGATATCACACAAGGAACCACGCCATGAGCCGTCTGTCGCACGCCGAAATCCACAGGGTTCACCGGATCGGCTGGCTGCGGGCCGCCGTTCTCGGGGCCAATGACGGCCTCGTCTCGACCGCGAGCCTTGTCGTCGGCGTGGCCGCAGCCGGGTCGGCAAAACCCGAAATCCTGATCGCCGGGCTCGCCGGGCTTGTGGCCGGGGCGATGTCGATGGCGACCGGAGAATATGTCTCGGTGAGTTCGCAGACCGATGCCGAACAAGCCGACCTCGCCCGCGAAACCAAAGAGCTTGCAGAGACACCTGATGCCGAACGCGAGGAATTGACGCAGATCTATGTCGATCGTGGTCTAGACCGTGATCTGGCCGCGCAAGTCGCGCTTCAACTGACCGAACGCGACGCGCTTGGATCGCATGCGCGCGATGAGCTGGGCATCTCGGAGACGGTGACGGCACGCCCGGTGCAGGCCGCGCTGGTGTCCGCGCTGACCTTTGCCGTTGGCGCAGTGCTGCCGTTGATCATCGTGCTGCTGGTGCAGGAAACGCGGATCGCGCTGACGGTGGCGGCATCGACGGTCATCGGCCTTGCCGTCTTTGGTGGGTTGGGAGCCGCTGCCGGCGGGGCCGGCGTCCTGCGCGGGGCCTTGCGGGTCATGGTCTGGGGTGTCCTTGCCATGGCATCGACAGCCTTGGTCGGCGTGATCTTCGGGGTCACGGCTGGGTAACGGTCGTTTGCAGCACGCGGGCCACACACACTCCATTGATCTTGTTGCCAGGCAGAATCGCTGACGCAGGCGCCATCCGTCCGATCGGTTTTCTGCCACATGATCCGCCGCGATACGGTTGGCCGGCCGTTCTTGTCGGTCAGTCTCTCGCTATCGCAAGGTGGACGACAGGTTTTGTGGCGTCGTGGATTGCCATCCTGACCGTCATTGGCCCATCCGTTCAGACCGCGCAGGCCGGTGGCCGCAAACCTCTTGATGCTGGAATGGTTGGCAAAGCCACTTTGTAACCCTCATATTCAGGCAACACCGGCAAATCGCGGGGTCCGTTCGCCAATTTCGCTGCGTCGCCATCATAAAAATGTTTCAAAAGATACCTAGGGCCCACCTACTTCCGAAAGCGAAAGCAATTCCGCGGCTAATCGACATTTCTGTGCTGCCGGATCGTCAGGCGCGCGCGCTTCCGGCGCCGTCAGACGCAGACCTGCCGCTGGCGTCTAACGGGCTGGCGCCCCCCCGATGGCCGTGTTCGGTCAACCCTCTGGGAGCCGCGATCAAAGAGGACAGCATCGTTGACGCGGAAAACCGGTCAACGACCGATCAAAGACTGACATCCAACAGGAGAGACCGACATGCAGATCACCCACACCGTCACGGAGACCAAGGGCAGCTACAGCTATCGCAGCGACGACCAAAGCCCGGAAGCAAGGATGACCTATTCGCGGGCGGGCGATAAGATGATCATCATCGACCACACCGAAGTGCCAGACGTTTACCGCGGGCAGAACGTTGGATTGGCTCTCGTCGCGCGCGCCGTCGCTGATGCGCGCGAAAACGGGTGGAGCATCGTCCCTCTTTGCCCTTTTGCAGCAGCACAATTCAGGCGGCATCGCGACTGGGCCGACGTGCTGGATGGTCCGGCAAGGCCGAGGTGACGCAGTGAATGTCCCGGTCAGGGTTTCCCCGTTGCGGGCTTTCGGGTGACGCAGAAGATCCCCAGACCGATCGTGATGCCGCCGATCAAAAGCCCTGCGGGTATGTCCTCTGCGAGCAGCACAACCGACAAAGGTACGGTCACGATGGCAGCGACGGCCCCGAGCAGGCTCAGAATGACCGGCCCACCCACACGTTGCAACATGAAGAACACAAAGAACTGGCACGTGAAGGTGACACTTTGCACCATCAGCAAAAGCCACGCAGATGGTGCCGCGGGAATCGTCAGGCTCTGTCCTGTGGTCAGCCCCACCGCAAGCAGGATGCCACCGGCCGCAGCCAGCATGCCCGGTGCGAGTTCTTCGGGCTGCGCACCCGCAGGCCATCTGAGGCTGCGGTAGATATTGCCGATCGCCAGAAAGACCGGGATCAGCAAGGTCAGGCCGATCCACGCCAGTGACGCATCAGCCTCGTCCATCTTGCCAAGCGCCAGCCAGATCGCCCCGAACAAGGCCAGCGCAACACCAAAGGCACGCACAAGGTCAAAGCGTTCGATCCGCAAGAGCAGCGCGCCGAGATAGGTCAACAGCGGCGGAAAGGCGATGGACAAGGCGACGAACCCCGCGCCGACAACCGGCGCGGCGGTAAAGATGATCAGGTTGGGTGCCGCGACGGTGACCAACCCTGCGACCACGAAATATCCGATGCGCCCGTCGCCAAGGTGAAATCTGACCCCCCGCAACGTCCCGGTGACGAACAACAGCGCCGCAGCCGAGAGAATGGACCACGTCAGAAAAGCCACCGGGTTGATCCCCGCATTGCTGGACAGCTTGGCCAGAATGGTAGACGTCCCCAACATGCTGCCGGTAAACAGCAGGTAAATCAGCGCAAGACCGCGAGAGGGCGAAACGGTCTTGGCAGCTACTGTGGACATGGGGGCTCCTGCAGGTGGTCGGGTGGATGCGTCTTTGACGGATCAATCCCGCCGGATATGAGACAAGTAATGCTGTTTTGTGACACCTGCGACCGGTGCGCAAAAGATTCTGCTGGCAGGCACACATGCCCCTGCACGCCACGCTAACGTTTCTTGGAACTGCCGGAATCTGCATGATGGCACGCCGTCCGCGACATTGGGTTACGCCCGTCCTCGGTTTTTTGGATGTGGCGTGGCACAGCAACGGCCAGATGGCGAGGTTGTCGATAGCAGGGTGACGGCAACCAGGCGCGGCTTTCTTGCCGCGACATCCTATGTTCGGGCGGGATCGGCATAGCGCGGTTGCGCGCAAATCAGCCGGTGCGCCACCCGTTTTGCTGATCTGCATCAAGGCAGGACCACCGTGCTCGCCTATCTTAACCGAACGATCGGCGTGGCGGGAATCGCCACCCTGTCTGTGCGCATCGGGTATTTGGAAGGACTGGGTTTGGCATCGTCCACCACCACAAAGACGCCGCAAAACGGCCCCGCTCGGTCGCAAGATGAGACCGGACCAACGCCGCGCGTTCCAGCCTTGCGCCCGGTCGCGGACGGATCGACAACCACGCGCCGCCGCTGGATTTTCGGGGCGGCGGGACTGCTGGGGCTGGCCGTTGCGGGCTTGTTCTGGTCCCAGTTCTGGATGGCACGACCAATCCCCGTTGCAGTCGAGATCGCGTCCCTCGCACCGATCACACGGGTGCTTGCGGTCAACGGCCGGATCGCCGCAGCCCATTCCATTGATGTCAGGTCAGTGGTTTCCGGCAACCTTTCGAGGCTGTCTGCGGCGGAAGGCGACGTGGTCGAAAAAGACCAGATCCTCGCGCAGGTCGATGCCGCCGCACAGAATGCAATCGTCCGCCAGTCCATGGCTGCGCTCGACACGGCGCTTGTCGCGCAGCGGCAAGCCACCGAGACTTATGACCGCGCGGTTGCCTTGGGGGGCAACGTGCCAAGGGCCACGCTCGAAGCCAACGCCTTTGCCGTGCAATCCGCAGCGCAGGAGGTCGCGCGTCTGACGGCCTTGCTGAGCCAGGCACAGATCGTGCTTGAAACCTATACGATCCGCGCTTCGGTCGCCGGTACCGTGCTTGAGCTTGATGCCGAGGCCGGACAGATCATCGGCCCGTCCACGCGGCTGCTGACGCTGGCCGATCTGGGCAACCTGCTGGTCGCGGCGGATGTGGACGAGGTCTATGCGACGCAGATCGCTGTCGATCAACAAGCTGTCCTGCAATTGGCCGGAGAAACCGGGACACGTGCGGGCCATCTCAGCTTTGTGTCGCACCGCGTGAACGAGGCCACCGGCGGGCTTGCCATCAAGATCGCCTTTGACACCCCCGCACGCGCGCCCGTCGGCCTGACCGTGACAACGAACATCATCGTCGACCGGCGCGACGCCGCGCTTAGCGTTCCGCGCACAGCCTTGGTCGACGGCAACGGGATTTTCGTGGTCGCCGACGGCACGGCGCAATTGCGGCCCGTGACTGTGGTGGACTGGCCCGCCGCGCGCCTGATCGTGGACGCGGGCCTTGCAACAGGCGACGCGGTGATTGTGGACGCGACCGGCATCGTGGACGGGCAGACGGTCGCCGTGGATCAGCCCTGATGCTCTATGCTCTGAAGATCGCGACCCGCTATCTGACGGCGAACAAGGCGCAGACCGCGCTTCTGGTGACGGGCGTTGCAGTTGGCGTGTTCATCTTCATCTTCATGTCGGCACTGATCGGCGGGCTGGCCGAATTCATCCTGTCGCGCACCGTGGGCGACCTGAGCCATATCACCATCGAGGCCGAGACAGACGACCCGTCACTGCTGATCTCACCCGAGGGTCATGTACTGGTCGTGGCGGAACGCGGCCGGATGCGCACCGCGACACTGTCCGAGGCCGCGACATGGCTTCCGCTGATCGAGGCGGTTCCGGGGGTCAGGGCCGTCTCACCGCAGATCACCGGGGCGGGGTTCCTGACGCGCGGCGCGCAGACAGCCCAGGTCAGTGTCACCGGGGTGGAACCGGGTCGGGAATCCGCAATCCTCGACCTTGCGGGATACATGGTCGAGGGTGACGTGCGGCTTGGGTCCGGCCTGATCGTGGTGGGACGCGATCTGGCCGACGACCTAGCACTGTCCATCGGCCAGACGCTGCGGCTGGAAAGCTCGGATGGTGTTGCGGCGGCGCTGACCCTCGGCGGTATCTTCAAGACCGGCAACGGCGCGATCGACGGGGCGCGCACCTTCGTCAGCCTGTCGACCGCCCGGACGCTCTTTACGATGCCGCAAGGCGTGACACGGATCGAAATCAAGCTGGGGGATCTGAACGCCGCAGATGCCACCGCTGTGCGCATCCGCGCGCTGACGGGCCTTGATGCGGTGCCGTGGACAGATGGCGCGGAACAATTGATGGAGGCGCTGGATGCACAGGCGCAGACCGGCTATTTCCTCAAGACCTTCGCGCTGATCACCATCGTGATCGGCGTCGCTTCGGCGCTTTTGCTTTCCACCTACCGTCGCCGCCCCGAGATCGGGATCATGCGGGCGATGGGGGCGGGGCGCGGGTTCGTCGTTTTCGTTTTCGTCACACAAGGCGCGCTGATCGGGTTGTTGGGCGGCATCATGGGTGCCGTGCTTGGTTATCTCGCGTTGTTGCCGTTTCCATCGCGCGATGCATTCGAGGCCGGCACCCTGCCGATGGATATCACCCAAGGCTCGTATGGGCTGGCCATCACGTTGACCGTGATCGGCGCGATCCTGGCCTCGATCCTGCCTGCGCGCGCGGCCGCGCGGGTCGATCCCGTCACGGCGATCGGCCAATGACCGCGCTGCTGGAAGTGAGCGACCTTATCAAGACCTACGGGACGGGCGAGGCCGCGACACGGGTCTTGCGCGGTCTGTCGTTGCGCCTTGAGGCAGGCGAAATGGCCGCGCTTCTGGGGCCGTCCGGTTCGGGAAAGAGCACGCTACTGACGATCCTCGGCACCTTGATGAAGCCGACATCGGGCAGCTACGTGATGCTGGGTCAGGACATGATTGCCGCCGATGACAGGGCGTTGACCGGGTTTCGCAATGCCCACATCGGATTTGTCTTCCAGTTTCACAACCTGCTGCCGGATTTTACCGCACTGGAAAACGTGGTCTTCCCGACCGCTGTGCGGGACGGGCGCGAAACGCCCGCCGCACGCGCACGCGGGCGCGATCTGCTGACACGGATGGGGCTGGCCGAGCGGATCGACTTTCCCACGGCCAATCTGTCAGGCGGACAAAAGCAGCGCGTTGCCGTGGCCCGTGCCTTGATGAACAGCCCTGAACTGGTGCTGGCGGATGAGCCGACCGGCAACCTCGACCGGGCCTCTGCGATGCAGGTGATGGACCTGATCGGACAGATCAATCGCGAGGAAGGCACCACCTTCATGATCTCGACCCATGACGAAAAGATCGCGGCGGTGTGTCGCCGACAGATCGTGGTGGGGGATGGGGTTGTGACCGGATAGGCCAGGGTCGCCGGACGGGCTGACGCCCCAAGGGCACGCCACCCCCCTGCCCTCATTGCGCGGTATAGCCCCCGTCGACGAGGTGATAGCTGCCCGTGATGAAACTGGCCTGATCCGAAAGCAGGAAGCAGGTCAGCGCAGATACCTCGGCCACTGCGCCAAGGCGTCCGATCGGGTGCAGCGCCGCAATGCCATCCAGCGCGGCGGCGTCCAGATTCTTTTCAAGAAGTGGCGTAGCGATGAAACCCGGACCGACCGCATTCACCCGGACCCCGGCCTTTGCGTATTCGATGGCTGCAACCTTGGTCAGGCCAACCACCCCATGTTTCGCCGCCACATAGGCGCCCGCCGTTGCAAAGCCGACCGACCCGAGAATCGACGCCATGTTGACGATGGCCCCTCCCCCCGCCTTGACCATTTCGGCAAGGCCATATCGCATGCCATAGAACACGCCGGTCAGGTTGACATCGATGACCTGTTGCCAGCCATCAAGGGGATAGTCGCCGACCATTTGCGCCGGCCCCCCGATGCCCGCGTTGTTGACAAGCAGATGCAACGCGCCCGTCGTTGCCACAGCGCGCGCCACAAGGGCTTCGACATCTGCGGCAACACCTGTGTCGGTCTTTTGGGTCAAGGCTGCGCCACCGGATGCCTTGATCCGTTCGGCCACCGCGGACATCCCCGCCTCGTCCATATCGGCCAGGACGACCGTGGCTCCAAAACGCGCCAGATCCTGCGCGATTGCCGCACCGATCCCCGATGCCGCGCCGGTGACGATGGCTGTCTTGCCGTCGAAATCAAATGTCATGCTGCCTCTCCTGCAAATTTGATTTTCGGTAAGGGCTGCATTGCCGCCCTTTCACTTGTGTCAAGGTTCATGCTGCCGGTCCCGTCTGCCCGCGCCAAGATAGCGGGCCATCACATAAGCTGCCGTGAAAGCCATCCGAGAGGCGAAGTCGGTCTCATGGGTTGCAGATGCAGCGGGTTGCGGTGGCAGCGGGGCGGCGGCGGTCTTGTTCGCAGGGCGGTTTCCGGCCAAGGTCAGCAGGCCCCCCGCCAGAACGAGCAATCCGACGCCGATCAAAAAAGCCGCAGGCCCCGGCCCCAAGGCCAAGCAAAGCACCAGATACCCCGAAACCGTCAGGAACGCCAAACCTGCGGCGGCGGTCAGGCCACCGGCCAGAGCCAGCAATGCCGATCGTAGCAGTCTGCCCGCGTCCTTGCGGAACGCGCGGGTAACACCGCGCAATACGTGATTGACCGGGTCCGTCACCGCCGCGACAGGGCGCCAACCAGAAAACCCGCGCCGGCAGCAAGGCCGATTGTCATGAATGGGTGCGCGACAACTGAATCCTCCAATTGCGCCTCGGCGGACCGGCTCTTGCTTTGGGCATAATGCTTGGCTTCGTCCAAACCATCGGCGATGTCCGCGGCGATCCGGCTCCCGCGCCGTCCGGCGATCCCGCTCACGGTTTCCGCAAGGCGCGACATGTCCGCGCGCAGGGCGGCCAATTGGTGGCTGACGGCATCGATGTCGGTGGCTGCGGTAATCTTGGGGTTGGTCTTGATATCAAGTGACATTCTGACTTCCTTTCGTTGCTTGAGAATGGGACGTCGCGCTGACGGAACCCCTGTTTGAAGATGATATGGCGAGGCCGCCTTTCACGGCCGGGCCCGGACCTCGACGACGTCTGCCGCCTGTTCGGTGCCTTTGCCGGAAAACGCCTCGTCAGACGCATCCGCGTCGGATCTGGTCTTCTGAACCAGCTGGTCCTCGTGATGCGGAGGGCCATAGATGGTGTAAAGCTTGAGCGCGTCATGGCCGCGGCAGATCACGTTGTGATGTGCGCCTGCAGGCACGACGATGCCGTCGCCCGCCTTGACCTTGTGGGTGACGCCGTCGATCACGACCATTCCCTTTCCCTCTTCGATGCGAAAGAACTGGTCGTTGTCGGCGTGTATCTCGCCGCCGATTTCGGTGCCCGGCGCCAGCGACATCAGAACGAGTTGCAGCTTGGTCCCTGAATAAAGAACACGCCGGAAATCGGTGTTCTTTTCCGTCAGGTCTTCGATGTTCACGACATAACCGTTCATGGTGGCTCTCCGATCATTTGAGCGTCAGGACTCAGGGCATGTCCCTTTGTGCGGCATGCGACGCTGCGGCGCACTGATCGGCGTTAGCAGCAAGCCACGTTTCACGGCAAAACGCGGCCTGCCCCGGCGGGTCATGCACAGTTCGTGATCGCATTGATGTAGATCAGCACCCGCGTCCCTTCTTCTTTCTACACTGTCCGCAATGCTTTCCCGCAGACCGGTCCTTTGGTGCCGGCTCTTGGCAAGTGACAAGCAAAGAGGTCCCGTTTGGCATCCATGACTGCAGATCAGACAGCGGACGACGACCTGCCGGCTTTGCCGGACGCATCCAGCCGAACCGATGGCGTGGTGCATGCCGTCCGGGGGGCGGTGGTCGATGTCGCCTTTACCGGTACGGACCTGCCACCGGTCAACGCGGCGCTGGTGGTCGACTGGGACCGGCCCACCGATCTTGTTCTCGAAGTCCACAGTCATCTTGATCAACAAACGGTCCGCGCGGTGGCGTTCCAATCTACCGCCGGTCTCGCCCGGGGCGTTTTGGTCCATGCGCGTGGCGCGCCCGTCACGGTGCCCGTGGGCGCAGCGGTTCTTGGGCGGCTTCTGGATGTCGTGGGCAATCTGCAGGATGACGGGCCTGCCCTGCCTGACGACACCCCGCGACGGTCGATCCACGCCCTGCCGCCGCTTCTGAAATCCCAGACCAGCGCCACGGATGTGTTCGAGACGGGGATCAAGGTGATCGACCTGCTGACGCCGATGGCACAGGGCGGCAAGGCCGCGATGTTCGGCGGCGCCGGGGTCGGCAAGACCGTTCTGGTGATGGAACTGATCCGCGCCATGGTCGAAAAATACGAAGGTATCTCGGTCTTTGCCGGCGTTGGCGAAAGATCGCGCGAGGGGCACGAACTGCTGACCGAAATGCAGGATTCGGGCGTACTGGCGCGGACGGTGCTGGTCTACGGCCAGATGAACGAGCCGCCCGGCGCGCGCTGGCGGGCCCCGCTGACCGCCTTGACGGTTTCGGAATACTTCCGCGACCAAAAGCACAAGAACGTCCTTCTTTTGATGGATAACGTGTTCCGCTTTGTTCAGGCGGGGGCAGAGGTGTCCAGCCTGCTTGGGCGTCTGCCGTCGCGCGTTGGCTACCAGCCGACGCTCGCCACAGAGGTGGCGGGCCTGCAAGAGCGGATCGCCTCGGTCTCGGGATCGGCAGTGACCGCCATTCAGGCCGTTTATGTCCCGGCAGATGATTTCACCGACCCGGCGGTCACCACGATTTCCGGTCACATGGATTGCGTCATCATGTTGTCCCGCGCCCAGGCTTCCGAAGGGTTCTATCCGGCAATCGACCCGCTGGGGTCGTCGTCAATGCTGCTCGATCCGTTGGTTGTCGGCGACGACCACTACCACACAGCCGAAGCGGTCCGGCAGACGTTGGCGCGGTTTCGCGCGCTGAGCGATATCATCTCCTTGCTTGGGGTAGAAGAACTGGGCACAGCTGACCGCCTGATCGTCAAACGCGCGCGACGGTTGCAGCGGTTCCTGACCCAACCTTTCATGGTCACAGAAGCCTTTACAGGAACGCCCGGCGCGAGCGTGCCGCTTGCCGAAACTCTTGTCGGCTGCCGCGCCATCTTGGATGGCGAAGCGGATGAATGGTCGGAAAGCTCGCTTTACATGGTCGGCACGCTCGAGGATGCCCGCGCGAAGGAAGCCAAGGCAACCGCCACGGACGCCGAGGCCGCAGCATGAGATTGCGTATCGTGACCCCGCTTTGCGTCGTGGTTGACGAGGATGTCGGCAGCGTGAGGGCCGAGGACGCCAGCGGCAGCTTTGGTATCCGGCCCGGCCATGCCCCGTTCCTGACCGCGCTCGCTGTCTCCATCATCAGTTGGCAGGCCCGTGGCGTCGAACGGTTCTGCGCGGTTCGGGGCGGCGTGCTGACCGTGATCGGCGGCACCATCGCGGTCGCTGCCCGCGACGCGGTGGCTGGCGACGATCTGGCCACGCTGGACGCGCAGGTCCTGACCCGGTTCCAGACCGACGCCGATGACGAACGGATGGAGCATATCGAGACGATGCGGGTGCAGATGCACGCCATCCGCCAGATGATCAGCCGACTGGGACAAGGCGCTGACAGAGGACAGTTCCGATGAGCGAAGACCGATCAGACCCCGCAGAAACCGATCCGCTGATCGTGAAGATCCGCAAGCATCGCAGCCATCACGAACAATGGCTGCGCGAAGGTGACATGTCCGTCGGACGCCGTCTGGCGCAGATCGGCGTGCTGGGCTGGATTTTCGTGGTGCCGACGCTGGCGGGCCTCTTCTTTGGCCGCTGGGTCGATGCGCGGTTCCAGACCGGCATCTTCTGGAGCGCGCCAATGCTACTGCTGGGGCTGTGCATCGGCGGCTGGACAGCTTGGAAATGGATGAACGCACGATGACCGACCTGCCCCTCATGGTGCTGCTGCCGCTTTGCTTTCTGGGCGGGCTTTTCATCGGGTATGGCTATTTCCGCGCACTTCGCGAGACCGCGAACCTGCTTGTCAACGGTGGCGAACCATTGCGCGCGATCGCCCTGACGCTGGGGCGCATTTCGCTTTTGGCGAGCGGGTTCTTTCTTGCCGTTCTGGCAGGCGGTCTGGCTCTGCTCGCGGCATTTGCGGGGCTGCTGTGCGCCAAGTGGATCATGCTGCGCAGGATGCGGGAGGGCCGCGCGTGAATTCGCCGCTCGACGCCACGGTCCTGGTCCAGATCGGGCCGGTTGCGATCACGCAAGCGATTGCCACGACATGGGTGATCATGGCGATACTGGTGATCGGTGCTTTTGCGCTGACCCGCCGACTGGCGCTCAGGCCGACCCGGCCGCAGGCGGCACTGGAACTGATCGTCACCACGCTCGACACCCAGATCACCGAAACAACGGGCGCGGCCCCGGCACCCTATCGCGCGTTCATCGGAACGCTTTTCGTTTTCATCCTCGTTGCGAACTGGTCCTCGCTTCTACCCGGCGTCGCACCACCGACAGCCCAGCTTGAAACCGACGCAAGTCTTGCCGTGCTGGTCTTCTTGTCGGTGATATGGTTCGGCGTCCGCGCGGGTGGTCTGGGCGGCTGGCTGAAATCCTTTGCCGCGCCCAATCCGGTCATGATCCCCCTGAACATCCTGCAAAGCCTGACGCGCGTCTTTTCGATGTTCGTCCGCCTGTTCGGCAATGTGATGAGCGGCGTCTTCGTCATCGGCATCGTCGCCTCGCTGGCGGGTCTACTGGTGCCGATCCCGCTGATGGCGCTCGATCTGCTGACCGGGCTGGTGCAGGCCTATATCTTTGCGGTGCTCGCAATGGTGTTCATTACCTCCGCGGTCGAGGACGGCACCGCACAGACTGATGATCCGACCCCTTCCCTGACTGAAAAGGAACCATGATGGACTATCTGAGCCTGGCAAGTATCTTTTGCGCGGCCTTTGCCGTGGCTTTCGGTGCCATAGGCCCCGCACTTGCCGAAGGGCGCGCCGTTGCCGCTGCAATGGACGCCATCGCCCGTCAGCCCGACGCCGCGAACACGATCTCGCGGACCCTTTTCGTGGGTCTCGCGATGATCGAGACGACAGCAATCTATTGCCTGGTGATCGCGCTGTTGCTGCTGTTCGCCAACCCGTTGCTGGCATGAGCGCATGACACTCGACTGGTGGGGTCTGGGTCTGCAGGCGATCAACGTCCTGATCCTCGTCTGGCTTCTGAGCCGCGTGTTCTGGCGGCCGGTCGCCGGCGCGATCAGCGGACGCCAGAAGGCGGCGTTGGCCATGCTCGACGACGCCAAGGCGGCACAGGCCAAGGCAGATGCTGCATTGGCCGAGGTCGAAGAGGCCAAGGCAGGCATAGCGGCCGACCGTGAAACCGTACTTGCCGACGCCAAGGCCACGGCTGAAAAAGACGCGAAAACCGCGATGGCCGCTGCGCAGGCAAAGACCGACGCCCTTGTGGCCGCCGCGCGCGCCGACATTGACCGCAACCGCGAAACCGCGCGCAAGGATACCGCGAAAAAGGCCGTCGGGCTGTCCGTAGAGATCGCCGCCAAGCTTCTTGGCCGCTTCAACACGCCCGGCGTTCAGGCCGCCTTTCGCACCAATCTGATCGTTGCCATTGTCGGCATGTCCGCCTCTGACCGTGCGACCCTGACGACCGTGGCGGTCGACATCGACATCGTCACCGCGACAGACCCCGAGACGGCCGAGAGAACCGAGATCGAACGCACCATAAACGAAGCCTTGGGCGGCACGCCCTGCTTGCGGTTTGTCACCGATCCAGACCTGATCGCCGGGCTGGAGCTGCGCAGCGCCCATTTCGTGCTGCATAACAGCTGGCGGGCCGACCTTCAGACAATCCTGAACGAGGTTGAAAATGCCGGTTGAAACGCCGGACTGGCTCGCCTCCGCACAAGGCGCCGTACGACGCGCGGCACTGGGCCCGCGCCCGGAACACAGGGGCCGCGTCGAGGAGATCGGCGATGGCGTGGCCATGATCTCGGGCCTGCGCGACGTGCGCCTTGACGAGGTGTTGCGATTTGAAGGCGGTCAGTTCGGGTTCGCCCGCGTTCTGGACCCCGATCTGATCGGCTGCGTGTTCATCGACGCGGCGACCAAGGTCGCAGCAGGCGATGCGGTCTTCGGCACCGGCGAGGTGGTCAGCGTACCCGTTGGCGAGGCGCTGCTGGGGCGCATCGTCGACCCGCTTGGCCGCCCGCTTGACGGCAAGGGCACGATCGAAACGACCGAACGCTGGCCGATCGAGCGCCCAGCCCCCTCGATCATCGAACGCGATCTGGTGACGCAACCGGTGCAGACCGGCATCCTTGTGATGGACACGCTCTTTGCGCTTGGCCGGGGCCAGCGCGAATTGATCGTCGGCGACCATTCCACCGGCAAGACGACACTGGCCACCGACGCGATGATCGCGCAGCGCGACAGCGACATCATCTGCGTCTATGTCGCCGTTGGGCAGAAGACATCGAGCGTCCGCCGCGCCATCGACGCGCTGCAAGCGCACGGGAATTTCGCGCGCTGCATCGTGCTGGTCGCAGGCTCCGCCTCGGCACCGGGCCTGCAATGGATCGCGCCCTATGCGGGCATGACCATGGCCGAGTATTTCCGCGACAAGGGCCAGCACGCCCTGATCGTGATCGACGATCTGTCCAAACACGCCGCCACCCACCGTGAAATCGCGCTCCTGACAAGGCAATCGCCAGGGCGCGAGGCCTATCCGGGCGATGTGTTCTACATCCACGCCCGCCTGCTGGAACGCGCCGCGAAACTGTCCAAGGCGCGTGGCGGCGGGTCGTTGACCGCATTGCCGATCGCGGAAACCGATGCGGGGAACCTGTCGGCCTACATCCCGACCAACCTGATCTCGATCACCGACGGACAGATCGTGCTGGATGCGGCGCTGTTCCATCAGGGGCAGAAGCCCAGCGTGGATGTCGGCCTGTCCGTCAGTCGCGTGGGCGGCAAGACGCAGGCGCCCGTCCTGCGCAAGGCGGCAGGCACGCTCAGGCTCGACTATGCGCAGTTTCTGGAGCTTGAGGTATTTACCCGGTTCGGCGGTATGCCCGAAGGCCGCGTGCGCGAACAACTCAAGCGCGGCGAGCGGATCAGGGCAATCCTGCGCCAGCCTCAGAATGCGCCGCTGCGCCTCGCCGATGAGGTGGCGCTGCTGCTCGCGGTGCAATCAGGTCTGCTGGACCCCTTGCCTCTCGAGGCTGTTGCGCGGTTTCGGGACAAATTGCCGGACAGTCTGGACCGGGATGCAACCGCTGCGCTGCATGCCATCCAGACGACCGGAGAGCTGGATGAAAAGGCGCGGACCGCGATGATGGCCGCGATGACCCGGCTTGCAGAACAGCTTGGCGATACCGGGTCCGCGACATGACGGAACGGCTTGCCGATGTCAGCGCAAGGATCGACGGCATTCGCCAGCTTGGGGCCGTGGTCAACGCGATGAAGGGCATCGCCGCCGCCCGCGCCAACGCCGCCTGCGCGGCGATGGAGGCAGTCGACAGCTATGCCGCGACACTTGCCGCCGCCATGTCGAGCGCGCTTGGCCCCGCTGGGGCACCATCGCCACCTGAACGCACAGACGGCAAGGCTGTCAACGGCGCAGGTCTTTTGGTGTTTTGCGCTGAACAGGGATTCGCGGGCGCATTCAGCGAACGGGTTCTGGACAGCATCGAGGACAATCTGCCCGCCACCAGCCTGTTTTTGATCGGCTCCCGTGGCCGATCCATCGTCGCGGCGCGCGGTCTTTATCCGGTCTGGGCGGCGCCGATGCCCTCACGGACGCCCGGCATTCCGAAACTCGCCGACGGGATCGTCAAGGCAATCTATCGCACGATGGCAGAGGATCGTTTTGAGCGGATGGACATGATCCACGCCAGACGGGCGGGCGGACGCACGGTAGTCGTCCGGCAGGCACTGTTGCCGATCGACCTGTCGGTCCTGCCGACGCCCGGCGCGACACGGCCGCTGACCCAGCTTCCCACCGAGGCACTGATCACCAGCCTCAGCGGGGACTACCTCCATGCCTTGGTGTGCAAGGGCGCGCTCCATGCCTTTGCCGCCGAGAACGAGGCGCGGATGGAGGCGATGTCCGCCGCCAGCAGCCAGATCACGCGCGAGTTGGGCGCGTTCGAGGCAACCCTGCGCCGGGTCCGCCAAGAGGCGATCACCGCCGAAATCATCGAACTGGGAACCGGCGCTGCATCGGCGCAAGACCCAAGATAAGCGTCGCTGCCATGGGCCGAGGCCGACCCCAGCTTTGCGATCTTGCGAGCAGTGGCCCAGGTTCGGCACCGCCAGTGATTTGCCCCCCGGCCCCCTGCGGCAAAATCCGCGCCGGGGATCATCGGGCAGAAGGCCCCGCTAACCTCTGTCAGTCCGCCGCACGCCATCCTCGCCTAGCCTTGTCACAACAGCCACATGCATCAATGCGGCTTTTGCTGGCAAAGGACACATCATGGCAAACCCCGAAACGCCTGCGCCCGAAACCGCGTCCCGTTTCCACTTTCCGTCTGCGTATACCATCCTTTTCGCGTTGATCATCATCATCGCTGGCCTGACCTGGGTGATCCCCGCCGGCCAGTATGAGCGTGTGGCCTCCGAGACACTGGGCAAGGACGTTCCGGTTGCGGGCACCTATGCCCCCACCGACGCCAATCCGCAGGGCATTTTCGACGTGATCCTTGCGCCGATCGCCGGGTTCTATGATCCCGGCAGCTACTCCGCCAATGCGATCGACGTGGCGCTTTTCGTGCTGATGATCGGCGGGTTCATCGGCGTGGTGACGGCCACAGGCGCCATCGACGCAGGCATCAAGCGCGCGATGGCCCGGCTGAAAGGGCGGGAAAAATGGATGATCCCGATCCTGATGGCGCTGTTTGCGCTTGGCGGCTCGACCTACGGCATGGCCGAGGAGACGCTGGCCTTCTACGTCATCCTGACGCCGGTGATGATCGCGGCGGGCTATGACGCTCTGACCGCCGTGGCCACGATCCTGTTGGGCGCGGGCGTCGGCGTGCTGGGCTCGACCGTGAACGCCTTTTCGACCGTGATCGCATCGGACGCCGCCGGGGTGCCCTTTACCGACGGGTTGATGCTGCGGCTGGTCCTGCTGGCGCTGACCTTTGCGGTGACCGTGGCCTATGTCATGCGCTACGCCGCACGGGTCAAGGCCGACCCGTCACGCTCGTTGGTCTTTGACAAGAAAGCCGCCAACGAAGCGCATTTCGTCGGCACGGCCGCGCCCGGGGCGAGCGATTTCAGCGGGCTGCACAAGATCGTGCTGATGCTGTTCGGCGCGACCTTCGCGGTGATGATCTGGGGCGTATCGCTGGGCGGCTGGTGGATGGCCGAAATGAGCGGGCTGTTCCTTTTTGCGGGGATTGGCATCGGCCTTGTGGGCCGGTTGGGCGAAAAGGGATTGGTCGACGCCTTCGTCGGCGGGGCGCGCGACCTACTGGGGGTGGCGCTGATCATCGGGCTGGCGCGCGGCATCGTGGTGGTGATGGACGCGGGCCACATGACAGACACCGTCCTGCACTGGGCCGAAGGCACCGTCGCGGGCCTGAACGAGGTGATCTTCATCAACGTGATGTACTGGATTCAGGTCGTTCTGTCGTTCTTTGTGCCCTCGACCTCGGGCCTTGCCGTGCTGTCCATGCCGATCCTCGCCCCCGTCGGCGATTTCGCCGGGGTCTCCCGCAGCCTTGTCGTGACTGCCTTCCAGTCGGCCGAGGGCGTGGTCAATCTGGTTACCCCGACCTCGGCCGTTGTCATGGGCGGGCTGGCCATCGGGCGGGTGCCCTATGAACGCTGGCTGCGCTTTGTCTGGCCGGTCCTTCTGGTCCTTACCGTCATCATCATGGCCGCCCTGAGCATGGGCGTCATCCTTCAAGGAACCCCGACATGAGCATCACCTATGGCGTCCATTCCGAGGCGGGCAAGCTGCGCCGCGTTCTGGTCCACAAGCCCGGGGCCGCCATGGCCAGGCTGACGCCCGCCAATTGCGCAGAACTGCTGTTCGATGACGTGATCTGGGTCAAACAGGCGCGGATCGAACACATGACCTTCGTCGATGCGATGCGCAATCGCGGGATCGAGGTCGTGTTCCTGCGCCAGTTGCTGGCGGAAACGCTGAAGGACATGGAGGCCCGCAAATGGCTGCTGGCAGCGCGGATCAGTGACAACGCCGTGGGTGTCGGTCTGGCCGATGACCTGACGGCCCATCTGATGGAGGTCGATGCCGACCTGCTGTCCACCATCCTGATCGGGGGCATGAGCCGGGCTGAATTGCCGATTCCGGCAAAGGGCGTGCTCGCCCCTATGCTGGAGCCTGCCGATTTCATCCTCCCCCCCCTGCCCAACCACATCTTTACCCGCGACACGACCTGCTGGATCTATGGCGGTGTCACGGTCAATCCGATGCACTGGCCCGCGCGGCGGCTGGAAACGCTGAACGTGGCCGCGATCTATCGCTTTCATCCCGATTTCAAGGATGCGGGATTTCCGATCTGGTGGGGGGATCCGATGCAGGATCACGGCCCGGCCACGGTCGAGGGCGGCGATGTCATGCCCATCGGCAATGGCACCGTGCTGATCGGCATGGGCGAACGCACGACACCGCAAGCCGTGGGCCAGATCGCCCGTCGGCTGTTCGCGGGCGGCGGCGCGACGCGCGTCATCGCATGCCAGTTCCCCAAGTCCCGCAGCGCGATGCATCTTGATACCGTTTTCACCTTCTGCGACCGCGACCTCGTAACCGTCTTTGCAGAAGTCACGGATGCAATCCGCTGCACCAGCCTGCGCCCCGGCGAAGGCGGGGCCATCGCCGTCGAAGTCGAGACGGAACCGTTCCTGAATGTCGTGGCTGCTGCCCTTGGGCTCAAGAAACTGCGCACCGTGCCAACTGGCGGCGATGCCTATGAGAGTGCCCGTGAACAATGGGACGACGCCAATAACCTGCTGTGCCTCGAACCCGGAGTCGTCGTCGGATACGAACGCAACACCTATTCCAATACCCTGCTGCGCAAGGCGGGCGTCGAGGTCATCACCATCCCCGGATCAGAGCTGGGCCGCGGCCGTGGCGGATCGCATTGCATGACCTGCCCGCTGATCCGGGATGCGGTGTGATGGGGATGCATCTGTCACGTCGCGCGGTCATTCCGGCTTTGGTCGTCGGTGTGCCTGCGGTGGCGGCCGGGGCGTGGATGCTGCGCGACACCGCCGGGTTTGCCAAAGCGGGGGCGGCGCTGCGCCTGCCTCTGGACCTCATGGCGCAGGGGCCTACGCGCATGGCGGAACTGGTACGCTTTGCCACGCTGGCCCCGAACAACCACAACACCCAAGCCTGGCGGTTTTCGGGGGATGACAGTCAGATCACCATCGCACCCGACCCGGCCCGGTTCACCCCTGTCGTCGATCCTGATCGCCACCACAGCTTTGTCAGCCTCGGCGCGGCGGCGGAAACGCTGGGGATTGCCGCATCCGCCTATGGGTTGACGGCCCGCCCGGTTTTCGACCCCGCAGGCGAGAGGCTTCGGATCAGTCTTGCGCCCGGTGGGCTGGCGGACCCGCTGGTGACGGCGGTTGCCCAGCGCCAGTCGAACCGCAGCATTTATGACGGCGCGCCCCTGACCGCGCCCGAACAAGACGCCTTGAAGCAGGTCACCGCAGGATCCGAAGTGGTGCTGCATCTGGTCGAGGACGCCACCGCCAAGACGGCGCTGCGCGATCTTGTGGTTGCCGCGAACGCAGACCAGATGGACGATCCTGCCTTTGTCGCCGAACTGCGCGACTGGCTGCGGTTCAGCGAGGCTGCGGCGCTTGCGCGGGCGGACGGGTTGTTTTCAGGCTGTTCGGGCAACCCGTCGATGCCACAACGGCTCGGTGGCGTCGTGTTTCCGCTGGTCTATCGCAAGGCGTCGGAAGCGGCAAAATACAGCGCGCAGATCGACAGTTCGGCAGCCCTTGTTCTGCTGGTCAGTGCGGGCGATGCGCCGCAACACTGGGTCGAAACCGGCCGGGTTCTGGCACGCCTCACGCTGGTTGCGACCGATCTGGGGCTGGCCCATGCCCATTTCAATCAGGCCGTCGAAGTGCCCGAGCGGCGCGCTGCGGTGGCGGCGCTCATGGGCCTGACATCGGGACGGGCGTCGATCCTTCTGCGCCTTGGCCTTGCCACCCCCATGCCATTTGCGCTGCGCCGGCCCGTGGCGCAGACCCTCACCTGATCTCTGGAAGGATTACACAATGCCACAGAACCTTCGCGGCCGCAGTTTTCTGAAACTGCTGGATTTTTCGCCCGAGGACATCCAGCATCTGCTGCAACTGGCCGTCAGCCTGAAGATGGCCAAGCAGGGCGGATATGAGCAACCGCAACTGGAAGGCAAGAACATCGCGCTGATCTTCGAGAAGGACAGCACCCGCACCCGGAGCGGGTTCGAGGTTGCGGCCCATGATCAGGGCGCGCATGTCACGTATCTCGGGCCGTCGGGCAGCCATATCGGGCATAAGGAAACCATCGAGGATACCGCCCGCGTGCTTGGTCGTTTCTACGACGGGATCGAATATCGTGGCTTCGCGCAGAAAGATGCCGAGGTGTTGGCGGCGTTTTCCGGCGTGCCCGTGTTCAACGGATTGACGGATGACTTCCATCCGACGCAAATCCTTGCGGACCTGATGACCATGCGCGAGTTCACGCAGAAACATCTGTCCGATATCGCGGTCTGTTTCATGGGTGATGTGGGCAACAACACGGCGGCCTCGCTGATGGTGGGGGCGGCACTTGTCGGGATGGACGTGCGCCTGTGTGGTCCGCATAGCTGCTGGCCCGACCAGGAGCTGGTCACACGGTGCCGCAAGATCGCCGAAAAGACACGCGCCCGGATCACCCTGACCGAGAAACACGCCGAGGGGCTGGAAGGTGCTGATTTCGTCTACACCGATGTCTGGGTGTCGATGGGAGAGCCAGACACGGTCTGGGAAGACCGCATCGCGCTGCTGTCGCCCTATCAGGTGAACAATAAAGTCATGGAAATGACCGGGAACCCCTATGCAAAGTTCCTGCATTGCCTGCCGGCGTTTCATAACCGGGGTACGCAGGTTGGCGAAGAAACATTCCGGAAATTCGGGATCGATTGCATGGAGGTGACCGACGACGTCTTTGAATCCTCGGCGTCCGTCGTTTTCGATCAGGCCGAGAACCGGATGCACACGATCAAGGCGGTTCTTGTCGCGACGATGAGGTACTGAGATGCGGGTGGTCGTGGCCCTTGGTGGTAATGCGCTTTTGCAGCGAGGTCAGCCGATGACGGCCGAGGCGCAGCACACGAATGTGCGGATCGCGGCACGGGCGCTGGCCGATCTCGCCCGCGACCACCAGATCGTCGTGGCGCATGGCAACGGACCGCAGGTCGGCTTGCTTGCGCTGCAAGGTGCGGCCTACGATCCAGCCGCGCCCTGGCCGCTGGATGTGCTGGGTGCCGAAACCGAAGGCATGATCGGATATCTCATCGAGCAGGAGTTGATGAATGCCCTGCCCACAGGATCGCACTGCGCCACCCTGCTGAGCCGGGTCGAGGTGGACCCAAGCGACCCCGCCTTCGAGGACCCGACCAAACCGATCGGGCCCGTCTATACGATGGCAGAGGCCACGCAGGCCGCAAGCGATCATGGGTGGTCCATGGTGACCGAGGTAACAGGCGGCCAACGCCGTGTTGTGCCTTCGCCGCTGCCGCTCAGGATCCTGGGGCTTGACGCCATCAAGGTCCTTCTGGGCGGGGGCCATATTGTGATCTGCGCAGGCGGCGGCGGCATCCCGGTCGTGCGCAACGCGGACGGCGACATGACGGGCGTGGAGGCCGTGATCGACAAGGACAGGACGGCGGCCTTGCTGGCTTTGGGGCTGGATGCAGACGCGCTGTTGCTGCTGACCGATGTGCCAGCGGTCTATCGTCACTATGGCAGCGCGGATCAGATCGCGATCGACGAAGCGACCCCAGACGCAATGGGCGAACTTGCGCTTGCACCGGGGTCAATGGGGCCGAAAGTCACCGCCGCCATGACCTTTGTCAGGGCGAGCGGCAAGCTTGCCGGGATCGGCCAGTTGACCGACGCCCGCGCGATCCTCGAGCGCCGGGCCGGAACGCGCATTCTGCCCGACGAGGCGGAAACCAGCCGAAACGGCACCTCTGGGCAAAAGACGCCCGGATTCAAAGGCACTGACCAACCTGCATCAGTGTCGCCTGATGACGGCGGCGCGATAGTCTGAGTGTTCACCTTATATCGGTGAACTGTACCTGTCCGATCAAGCCTGAGACACGTGGGGCAATCTGTCCCCCCCTCGCCCCCCATGTCCCGCGTGTTTCTTGTGCCCCGGACCGTCCGAGAAAGGACAAAGCAGATGAAACCCGAAGCAAACAAAACGACCAACGTGGCTGACAAGATGAAGACTGTGAAGGTCGCTTGGGACAAGGCGCCTTCCGGCCCAAAGAAAGATGCTGCGCTCAAGCATTATCAAGCCGCCGAGAAGGCCCACACAGCCAAGAACGACGCCGACACCCACAAGGAACTGGATGCCGCCACCCACGCGCTGGCGTGATGTGATGTCCTGTCTGCCCGGCCATATGCGCCGGGCAGATGCAGGAGACGACAAAGACTGCGCAGGACGGGTCGCATTCTCCGCGCCCGGTTCCGCACCACAGGAGAAAAAGCCATGTCAGTCGGTACGATCCTCATCATCATTCTTGTGATTTTTCTGCTCGGAGGCTTCAGCGGACGCTTCGGTGGCTACGGCTATGGCTTCGGGCATGCAGGCACAGGCGCGCTTGGCGCGGTTCTGTTGATCGTCGTCATCCTGATGCTGCTGGGCCGTATCTGACGGCTGGCCCCCGCGGCAGATGTTCAAAGCAGAAGCGGACCCCGCGGATCCATGTAGGTCGGGTCGAACTTGGCAAATACCGCCAGTTTGTCGTAATCGTCGAACGCGACGAACCCTTCCCTGAATGTGACCATCCCTGCTTCGCGCAGCTGGCGCAGCACGCGGTTGACATGGACCGAACTCAGCCCAAGCGCATCGGCCAGAAGGTATTGCGTCAGCGGACAGGCATAACCCGCTTTGGTCGCCAAACCGACGAGCGTCAGCCGCCCGCCAAGCTCCAACAGGAAATGCGCCATGCGTTCAGCGGCATCCCGACGCCCGATGTCAACCAGATGCTCGACTACCATCGCCTCGTCCCGGGATGCAGCCCAAAGGACGGCTGTGGCCAGCCGGGGCGTCTGCGCAAAGGCGGTCAGCAGGTCGGCAGCAAGAATTTCAGTGACCTCAATGTCTGTCACCGGCTCTATACTGTGATCCGATACGTGCAAAAGAATGCTGCGCAGTCCCAGAAAGTCACCGGGGATCTGGAAGTCGACGATCTGCCGCCGCCCGTCCTCGAGAAGCTTGTAGGAACAGGCCCATCCATTGGCGAGGATATAGGCGGCCTGATCCGATTGCCCCTGACGGACAAGATCCCGCCCCGCCACAAAGGTGCGACGGCGCTTGTGCAAGGATGCAAGCACGGCCAGTTCGGGTGCGGAAAGCGCGACAAATGCGCCAAGCTTGCGAACAAGTGGAGTGTTTTCGATCATGTGTCCCCTCCATTACCTCGCGAAGCTTTACGCAAGGAATTGGCGTCGATAGCTGATCTCGATCAGCGCAGCGTAGCACATTCCTTGTCAGTCTGCTTGGTAAGCTTCAGGCGCAGTCCGGCGTCGCACTTGGCGGAAAGGTCAAAACCCATGAAGAACGATCACAAGTATTCGGGAATGGCCGCACTTACAATCTGCGAGGCTTTGCTTCTTGCGCTCAATGATGCGGAGATTCTGCCCGAAAAGGAAATCATGGGTGTTCTGACGGATGCGGCCGCCACACATGAAAATGCCGTCGGTTCCAAGGCCGAAACCGAACGACACATGGCTGCGGCCGCCCTGATCCGCAGGATCATCGCCGGCGGAAACTCTGTCCGCAGAGCCTAGACTTAGCCGCAGCCACACGGGCCGGGCAATCAAGGCGCGCGGCATCTCTTGGCATCACGAAAAAGGCGGGGCAATCCGCGCCGCCGACAACGGTTGCTCATCACGCCACAGAAACCTTGATGCGCGGAATTCATTTCCACCAAACTGTATCAAGGCATGCGACATGCCCCAATCCCGACATGTTCTGTTCATCCAAAACGATGATGCATGCAAACAATTCAACAAATCATAAAAAACTTGCCTTGATTGCAGGGGTGCTCCATTTTTCATTTTATGGATCAATACTCAATCCGACAGTTTTCGAAAAAGGTACTCTCACAATGTGCATAACCTGTATTGAAGCGCTTGAAAGCGGAACAGCGGCGATCAATCCCTGCCTTTGTGGTGCGCCGCAGACCGTTGCGGCGATGAAGCGGATGGAAGCCGACATCACGCGCCGCCAATTGCGGGGTGGCACTGCGGCGGTTCTGGGGATGTTTGCCGGCTTTGGTCTTGCGCCACGCGAATTGCGCGCCCAGACGCCGGGACGCCCGACAGTGTTGACAAATCTGCGCTACTTTGATGGCACGACGCTCTCTATGCAGACAGGCCGCGACATCGTCGTCGAGGGCGGGCGGATCACAGGGCTGCCTGCGACCGGAACGGGTCCGACCGAGGCTGATGTGATCGACTGTGGCGGTCGCGCGGTGACACCCGGATTGATCGACTGTCACTGGCACGCAACTTTGGTCGGTGTCAGCCAGATCGCGGCACTGACGCAGGATATCGGCTGGGTGCATCTGATGGCCGGGCGCGAGGCCGGGGCGACCCTGATGCGCGGCTTTACGACGGTGCGGGACACTGGCGGGCCGGTCTTTGGCCTCAAACAGGCCATCGACCAAGGGGCCGTGACAGGCCCACGCATTTTCCCATCGGGCGCGATGTTGTCGCAAACATCTGGCCACGGGGATTTCCGGTTGCTCAATGCCCTGCCGCGCATGGCCAATGAACCTGCGGATTATACTGAAAGCGTGGGCGTTGCCGCCATTGCGGACGGCCGGGACGAAGTGCTGCGCCGCACGCGCGAACAGCTGATGCGCGGCGCGAGCCAGATCAAGATCATGGCTGGTGGTGGCGTATCGTCGCTTTATGATCCGTTGGACACCGCACAATACACGCTCGACGAAATGCGTGCCGCCGTTGAAGCAGCGGCAGACTGGGGCACCTATGTTTGCGCCCATGTCTATACACCGACGGGCATCATGCGCTGTCTCGAGGCGGGCGTGCGGTCGATCGAACACGGCCAGCTTGCGGACGAGCCGACGATCCGTGCTATGGCCGAAGCAGGTGTCTGGTGGAGCATCCAGCCATTCCTTGCCGATGAAGATGCCAACCCCAAGTCCGATCCACGCCAACAGGCAAAGCAACAAGAAGTCGCCGTCGGCACAGTTCAGGCATTCGAAAAAGGTCGGGCAGAAGGCGTCAAGATGGCGTTCGGCACCGATGTGCTGTTCAATCCGACCGGGGCCGCATCCCAAGGCCGTCAACTTGGCAAACTTGCGCGCTTCATGCCACCGCTCGAGGCGCTTCGGATGGCAACAGGTGCGGCGGGTGAATTGCTCGCCATGTCGGGTGATCGCGCACCATATCAGGGCGCGCTCGGCGTGATCGCAGAAGGGGCGCTGGCGGATATTCTGGTCTGGGACGGCGACCCGGAAACCGAACTTGATTTCCTCTCGGACCCCGACAGGAATCTTCGTCTCGTGATGAAAGGCGGACGCATCTTCAAGGAGCAGCTTGCATGACCAGACCCAACCGGCACGCCGCGATCTCGGCCATAGCATGCGCTGTTTTGGCCGCAGGGCTGGCCCCAATGGCGCTGTCCGCGCAGGAATGGTCGGGTCAGGCCACGGCCTATGGGTGGGGCGCTGGAGTCAAGGGGGATTTCACACCGCTCAGCGGCGCACCGACCCTGTCGTTTGACAAATCCCTGTCCGAGGTTCTGGAAGACCTGGATGGCGCGTTTTTCCTCACCGGGCTGGCGCGGCGTGGCGATCTGGTGCTTTTCGCGGACTACACCTATTCTGCATCCTCTCGGGATGGGCGGGTCCCACCGGGTATTCCCGCATCGGGAGAGGTGACGCTGCAATCGCTGACCCTGGCCGCAGGCAACCGTTTCACGGTGGCCGATGGCGGGACCATCGACGTTTTGGGCGGCCTGCGGGCCTGGATCATCGAAGGTCGCGTCTCTGTCCCGCTAGCCGGTGTCGATGTCGCGCCGGAAAAGAGCTTTGTCGATCCGATTATCGGATTGCGTGCCAATGCGGTGCTTTCGGACAGATGGTCACTGCTGGGATATGCCGATGTCGGCGGCTTCGGGGTCGGGTCAGAGCTGACATGGCAGGCGGCTGTCACCGCGAACTTTCAGGCGACAGACAATCTTTTCATTTCAGCGGGGTGGCGTGAACTCTACCTCGATTACACCGATGGCGGGACAGAGTTTGACGGCAGCATGGTCGGACCTGTCATCGGGGCGACCTGGACGTTCTGAACGCACGAATTTCACATTGATGGAGTAGCGCACGAAACCAAACCGAGAGGAGACGCTGATGGGACGCTTTATCAATCATATCGCGCCGATGGCTTTGGCATTTGCCCTGGCCGCTGCCCCGGTCGCAGAGGCCTGCACCCGCGCGGTGTATCTTGGCCCCGAGGATCGTATCCTGACCGGACGGAGCATGGACTGGAAGCTACCCATGGTCAGCAACCTGTGGGATTTTCCGCGCGGCATGGCGCGCAACGGCGCCGCCGGTGAGCGGTCGGCGGAATGGACGTCGCGCTACGGCAGCCTTGCGGTTTCGGGGTACGATATATCTACCGCCGATGGGATGAACGAAGCAGGCCTCGTCGTGAATCTTTTGTGGGAGGTAGAGGCGACCTATCCCGAAGATGACGGCATGACCCCGCGGGTGTCCTTGTCGGTCTTTCCGCAATACCTGCTTGATCAGTTCTGTTCGGTTGCAGAAGCGGTTGCAGACCTGCGCGAGAATCCAATTCTTGTCGCGGGTGGCGCGGTGCCTGTCGGCCCCCCCGGACGTGCGGCCACCGTCCACGTCTCGATGTCCGATGCGACGGGCGATAGCGCCATCATCGAGTTCGTCGACGGCGAAATGGTGATCTGGCACGACCGCAGCTATCAGGTCATGACCAATGAACCGACCTATGACCGCCAGCTTGCCGTCCGCGAATATTGGAACGCGGTCAATCCGCGTGAATTCCTGCCGGGAACCGTGCGTGCGACCGACCGTTTCGTGCGTGCCAGTTTCTACATCAACGCCGTCGAGCAAAGCGCCGACGCGCGCACCGCTGCCGCGGCGGTATTCAGCGTCATCCGGCAGGCGTCGGTGCCGTGGGGGATCAGCATCGCGGATCAACCAAATCTGTCGACAACCCGTTCGCGTGTTGTCGCCGACCATCTGGATCGCCGTTACTATGTGGAATCCGTGCAGTCTCCCAGCGTGTTCTGGGTCGATCTTGCGAACCTCGACCTGTCCGAAGGTGCCGATGTGATGAAGCTGGATCTGGGCGTGGACATAGAACGCGTCATGTCGGGCGAAAGCTCTGGCAACTTTGCGCAGGCGGCGCCGTTTGTCTTTCAGCCCGCTGATTGATGGCAGTACTTGAACGCGCGGTGATGGCCACGCCCATCTGGACAATCATTGCCCCGGTCTGCGCGCTCGTTTTTGCGGGCTTTGCGGTGTCGTCTGCTGGTGGCGACCCAGCGTGGTGGATGGTCGTGCTGGCGGTCCCCTTGCTTTTTGCCGCTGTGTTTGCCGCCGTCCATCATGCCGAGACAATTGCCCATCGTGTGGGACAACCCTTTGGGTCGATCATTCTGGCGTTGGCCGTGACGGTCATCGAGGTGTCACTGATCGTGTCGCTCTTGCTCTCTGCGCCTATCGGTGAAAGCACGGTTGCCCGCGACACTGTCTTTGCCGCCATCATGATCGTCCTGAACGGCATTTTGGGGCTATGCCTGTTGATTGTCACTGAGAACTGACCCGGCATTTTCATCGAGATCTGACCCACCCAGTCGTTATGATCTGCGTATTATGATGGCGTCAATGGTGGTGTCTCCTTTCGCTTTTTCTTGGCTGTTTCGGAGCTGGCCTTGAAGCGGTAGCTGTCATTGCCGGTTTCGAGGATGTGGCAGCGATGGGTGAGACGGTCGAGCAGTGCCGTGGTCATTTTGGCATCGCCAAAGACGCTGGCCCATTCGCTGAAGCTCAGGTTGGTGGTGATGATG